>NZ_JAFCJJ010000009.1 GCF_018131015.1 Bradyrhizobium diazoefficiens | reverse complement strand
GCCGCCGAAGGCGGGGGCGCGTCGCGCCAGCCTTGAGCCCGGCCGAACACCGGTCTACTCAACACAGTTGCTCTCCCCGCAAGCGGGGAGAGGTGAACGAAAAACTACGCCGCTCCCTTCGCGTCCTGGATCGCGCGCCAGACCCGCTCCGGTGTCAGCGGCATGTCGATGTGCTTGATGCCGTAGTCCGAGAGCGCATCGATCACCGCATTCACCACCGTGGACATGCTGCCGGCGCAGCCGGCTTCGCCACAGCCCTTGGTGCCGAGCGGGTTGCTCGTGGCCGGCACCGGGTGGTCGCCGACCGTCATGACCGGCGCGTCCTCGGCGCGCGGCAGCGCGTAGTCCATCAGCGAGCCCGTGATCGGCTGGCCGCTGTCGTCGTAGCGGATTTGCTCCATCAGCGCCTGTCCGATGCCCTGGACGACGCCGCCGTGGAGCTGGCCCGCGACCAGCATCGGGTTGATCACCGTGCCGAAATCGTTCACCGCGCTGTAACGCACGATCTGCACCACGCCGGTCTCCGGGTCGATCTCGACCTCGGCGACATGGCAGCCGTTCGGGAATGCCGAGGGCACCACGTCGCTGGTGTGATCGACGTCGAGGCTGTCGGGCACGCCCTCCGGCATCTTGCCGTCATGCAGGCGTTTTGCCAGCTCCATGATGTCGATGCTGCGGTCGGTGCCGGCGATGGTAAAACTGCCGTCGGCGAACTCGATGTCGGCCTCGGAGGCCTCCAGCATGTGGGCGGCGGCGCGCTTGCCTTTTTCGATCACGAGCCTGGAGGCTTCGACGATGGCCATGCCGCTCGCCGTGATCGAGCGCGAGCCGCCGGTGCCGTTGCCGGTGTGGACGATGTCGCTGTCGCCCTGCACGAGCGTCACGCTCTCGAAGGGGACCCCGAGCTGGGCGCACAGCACCTGCGCGAACGGCGTGGCATGGCCCTGGCCGTAATCGAGCGTGCCGGTGACGAGCTGCACGCTGCCGTCGGGGTCGAACACGATCTTGCCGAGCTCGACGCTCGGCGGCGCGGTGACCTCGAGATAGGAGCCGACCGCGATGCCGCGCAGCTTGCCGGCCTTCTTGCTCTCGCGCTTGCGCCTGGCGAAGTTCTCGTGGTCGGAGATCTCGAGCGCCTTGCTGAACACCGCCTGGAAGTCGCCGCTGTCATAGGTGACGCCGGAGGAGGCCGAAAACGGCATCTGGTTCGGCCTGATGAAGTTGCGCTTGCGCAGGGTGAGCCGGTTGATGCCCATCTCGTCGGCGGCGCGGTCGATCAGCCGCTCCATGTAGTAATTCGCCTCGGGCCGTCCGGCGCCGCGATAGGCGCCCATCAGCGTGGTGTTGGTCAGCACCGTCTTGATGTCGACCGCCATCAGCGGCGTGCGGTAGACGCTCGAGAAGTTCTTGCCGGTGTTGAGCGAGAGCGGGCCCGGCGCGACGCCGGTGATGTAGGCGCCGAGATTGCCGTACCCCGACAATTTTGCCGCGAGAAAATGCCCCTCGGCGTCGAGCGCGAGCTCGGCGTGGATCTTCTGCGCGCGGCCGTGGCTGTCCGACAGGAAGGCGGTCGAGCGCTCGTCCAGCCATTTCACCGGGCGTCCCAGCGCCTTCGCCGCGTAGAGGATGCACATGTATTCGGGATAGTTGACGTTCTTCATGCCGAAGGAGCCGCCGACATTGGCGGTGAGGACGCGCACCTTCTCGTTCGGCACCTTCAGGTTCTTGGCGAGGTTGGCGCGGTTGCCCGCGACGCCCTGCGTCGGCATCTGGATGGTGTAGCGCTCGGTCGTCTTGTCGTAGGAGGCAAGGCCGACGCGCGGCTCCATCGACACCACCGCGACGCGGGTGTTCTCGATGTCGAGCTTGGTGACATGCGCGGCGCCGGCGAAGGCCGCGTTCACCTTCTCCATGTCGCCGTAATGATAGTCGAGCGCGACATTGTTCGGGATGTGCTCGTAGAGTTGTGGCGCACCGGGCCTGGCGGCCTCCTCGGGATCCGTCACCGCCGGCAGCGGCGCGATGTCGAGCTCGACGGCCTCGGCCGCATCACGCGCCTGTGCCAGCGTCTCCGCCACCACGAAGGCGACGGGGTCGCCGACGAAGCGGACCTTGTCGGTCGCAAGCGCCTGGCGGTTGGTCTGGAGCAGGGGTGAGCCGTCCCGGCTCTTCAGCGGCAGGCCGCAGGTGAAGGGGCCATAGCCGGCGGCCTCGATGTCCTTGCCGGTCCACACGCCGAGCACACCCGGCATGGCCCGCGCCGCCTCGGTGCCGATGCCGCGGATGGTGCCATGGGCGTGGGTCGAGCGCACGATCACGGCATAGGCCTGGCCGGGCAGGTTGAAATCGTCGGTGTAGCGGCCCTTGCCGCGCACCAGCGTGTCGTCCTCCTTGCGGCGGACGGGTTGCCCGACGCCGTATTTTTGCAGTGCAATAGCGTTTTCGAGCGTGGACGATTTGGTGTGTTCTTGCATGGAAACGACCTGAAAAGCCGGCAATTGCTCATTTTCGCGGCGGGAGTGGCGGGACCGGACCCCGTTCAGATAACCCTTGGCCACGTTCACGACAACGCACGAATGGGCATGGTCCCATGTGGTGCGTTCTTGCGCAGGCCCGCCGCGCTGCTAATGTTTCCAGCGAAAAAGCAATTCCGGATCGGCCCAACCGGCCGTGGAAAGACAGTTTGTATGAATGACCACACGCGGCTCCGCGACGGCCATGTGCCGCCCGGTGAGCTGGAGGGGTCGATGGTGGCGGTGGCATTGGCCACGGAGCCGGCCGTCGGCGCGCAAGCGGCGGGAACCGGCGTCTATGCCGCCCTGGACCTCGGCACCAACAATTGCAGGCTCCTGATCGCCTGTCCGACCCACGACGGCTTTCGCGTGGTCGATTCCTTCTCGCGCATCATCCGGCTCGGCGAGGGCGTCTCGGCGACGGGGTGCATCAGCGAGGCCGCGATCGAGCGGGCCATCGCCGCGCTCAGCATCTGCCGCGACAAGATCAATCTGCGCAAGGCGCGTCGGCTGCGGCTGATCGCCACCGAAGCCTGCCGGGCGGCCTCGAACGCGGAAGGCTTTCGCAGCCGCGTCGCCGCCGAGACCGGCATCGAGCTCGAGGTGATCGACCGCGAGACCGAGGCCGCACTCGCCGTGCTCGGCTGCTCGCCGCTGGTCGACCCCAGGGGACGCGGCGCGATCCTGTTCGACATCGGCGGCGGTTCGACCGAGCTGGTGCGGATCGAGCGCGATCCGGCGGACGACAATCCGGAGCCGCGCATCAAAGCCTGGATGTCGATCCCGCTCGGCGTGGTGACGCTGGCCGAGCATTTCGGCGGCCGCGACGTGACGCCGGAGATCTATGCGGCGATGGAGCGCGAGGTCGCCCAGCACGTCGCCCCGTTCGCCGAGGCGCACGGCCGCGATCTCACCGACATGCATCTGCTCGGCACCTCCGGCACCGTGACGACGCTGGCCGGCATCCACCTCAATCTCGCGCGCTACGACCGCCGCCGCATCGACAGCATCTGGATGAAGGATGCCGACATCACCGCCACCATCAACAAGCTGCTCGGCATGAGCTACCAGGAGCGGGTCGGCAACAGCTGCATCAGCGTCGAGCGCGCCGATCTCGTGCTGGCCGGCTGCGCCATCCTCGACGCCATCCGCCACGCCTTTCCGCTGCCGCGGCTGCGCGTCGCCGACCGCGGCCTGCGCGAAGGCATGCTGGTCGAGATGATGCGCGAGGACGGCGCGCTCAGGAGCTGGTGAGATGGCCAAGGACACCACCGGCCGCCTGCATGTCCAGGTCAAGACCGCCGGCAAGCGCAAATTGTCGTCAAAGCTCTGGCTGGAGCGGCAGCTCAACGATCCCTACGTCGCCAAGGCCAAGGCCGCAGGCTATCGCTCGCGCGCGGCGTTCAAGTTGCTCGAGATCGACGACAAGTTCCACCTGCTGAAGCCCGGCATGGCCGTGGTCGATCTCGGCGCAGCGCCCGGCGGCTGGAGCCAGATCGCGGCAAAGCGCGTCGGCTCGGTCGACGGCAAGGGCAAAGTCGTCGCGATAGACCTTTTGGAGATGCCGGAGATCCCCGGCGTCGACTTCGCGCAGCTCGACTTCATGGACAATGACGCGCCGGACAAGCTTACCGCGATGCTGGGCGGCGGCGCTGATGTCGTGATGTCCGACATGGCCGCCAACACCACCGGCCACCGCAAGACCGACCAGCTCCGCATCGTCGGACTGGTCGAGACCGCGGCCGCGTTCGCCTGCGACGTGCTCAAGCCTGGCGGCACGTTCCTGGCGAAGACGTTCCAGAGCGGCGCTGACGCCGACCTGCTCGCCCAGCTCAAGCGCGACTTTGCGACCGTGCGGCACGTGAAGCCGGCGGCGAGCCGGCAGGATTCATCCGAGCGCTACGTGCTGGCGACGGGATTTCGCGGGACTGCCGGCCGAGAGACTTGAATCTCGACTAGGCCTCGGGCACTCCGGCGAGGCGCATGCCCTGATAGATGCGCTCGCGACCGGCAAGATAGGTCCGATTGTCGCTCAATGCGTTGACCCGATAGCGGTGGATCGAGAAGGCGGGGTCGAGTTCCAGCCCGGCCTGCGCGGCCGTTCGCGCCTCGTCCTGCGATCCGAGCAGCGCCAGCGCGGCGGCGAGGCAGAAATGCGCGATCGGGAAATTGCGATTGGACTCGACGCTCCTGCGCAGCCAGACCACTGCCTCGGCGTCGTCGCCGCGAAACAATTTGGCGGCGCCGGCAAACATCATCCAGCGATGGGCGAAAATATCGCGGGGAGAGAGACGCAGCGCCTCCTGGATGTGAGCTTCGGTCTGCTCCGCCCGGCCCAGGAAGATCTTGCCCATGCCGATGGCGGCATGGGCATTGGTCAGATTTCGATCCAGCGCCAGCGCCTGCTCGCATTCGGTGATGCCCTGGGCCACGCGCGTCGTATAGATGTGAACATTCCCCAGAAATGAGATTGCAGGCACGTACTGTGGAGCCATCGACAGGGCCTTGGTCAATGCCGTCTCGGCCGCGGCAAGCGCGGCGGCCCGGTCGTCGGCGAAGAAGTTCGCGCCCATGTTGAATTCGACGGTCGCGATACCGACGAGCGCTTCGACGTTATCGGGATCGAGCGTCAAAGCGCGTTCGAAAAAGCTGCGCGCCTGCGTTAGATAGTCGTTCGTCAGTCCCTTGTGCAGGCAGGCCCTGCCTTGGAAGAACAGGTCCATGGCGTCCGGATGCAGCACGCGCTCCGCTCGCCGTGCCTCCGCCTCGGCCAGCTGGGAATCCAGGGCATTGGCCAGCCGGGCCACGATTTCGTCCTGCATGTCCAGGAGGTCGGCGATCGGCTTGTCGAAGCGCTCGGCCCATAACTGGTTGCCGGTCTCGGTAGCGGTCAGTCGCGCATTGACCCGAAGCCGGTTGCCGCCCCGCTGCATCGAGCCTTCCAGCGCGTAGCGGACGTTCAGCTCCCCGCCGACCCGCCGGATGTCGACCGTCTTGTCCTTGTAGGTATAGGCCGTGTGCCGGCCAATGACGAACGAGCCCTTGATGCGCGACAGGTCGGTGGTCAGGCTCTCAGTGACGCCATCCACGAAATAGTCCTGCTCGGGATCGCCGCCCAGGTTGGCGAAAGGCAGCACGATGATGGACAGGCGAGGGGCGGAGGGCTGGCCTGTCGTGAGGCCGCCCTTCGGCAGCACCGGGCCGTCCGGTGTGCCCGCCGGCCCCTGTGCTTCCTCCACGGAGCCTACGAAGCGGAAGCCCTTGCGCGGAGACGTCCTGATCAGGCGCCGGTCCGTATCGCCAATCGCGCTGCGCGCAGCGTTCAGGCGGGTTGCCAGCGCAGCATCCGTGATGATGCGTCCGCTCCAGATCGCATTGACCAGGTCGTCCTTGCTGACGACGCGATCCCTGTTGCGGATCAGGAAATCGAGCAGGTCAAACACCTGCGGCGTCGTGGGGACGATGTCACTGCCACGCCTGAGCTCGCGCCGATCGGTATCGAGCGAATATTCCTCGAACAAATACCGCAAGGCTTGCCGCTCCGTTTGCCGTGCCACATGCCTCAGTTGCTTCCGCAATCAGATAGGTTCGTCCTAGTTGAACGCAAACCAGAGCTTGGCAACGAATGTCGCGCCGCACCAGTTTGAGACGAGGCCGTCCGGGTTGGTGACCGGATCGGCGCGGCCGCCCGGCCGCGCGTTTGGATCGCCAGTGAAGACGAAGCAGTTTTCCTTCGACAGGTTGGTGTCGTAGTAGCGCAGGTCGAGGTTGAGCGCCTTGTGGGTGAAGGTCACGCCTGCCTGCCAGTTGAGGTAGGCGGGCAGCGGGAAGCCGCCGAGTTGCGCGGCCTGGTTGCCGAACCAGGAATATCCTGCGGCGGTGGTGAACGACACGGCGAGGTTTTGCGGCAGAAACCGTTCCGGCACGTCGTAGCCGGCTCCGCCCGCGACATACTGGCTCCAGGCGCCGGTGTTCGAGACGCTGGGCGAGTAGGCGTAACCGCCGGCGATGCGAAATTGCTCGCCGATGCGCCGGTCGCCGCGGATAACGATCTCCCAGTAGTTGATGCCGTTGGTCTCGCCGGGAAGTCTTTCGCCGGGATAGGCGAAATAAGTGGCACCAAGATCGAAATCGATCGTGGCGATCTGCTTGCGCAGGCCTGCGGCGAAGGTGAGTTCCGCGGCCGGCTGGGTCGGCAGCTTGACGGTGGCGACCGTGGTGCCGGCATAGAGCGGGCCCCATCGCGTCTCGAAGGCGGCGCCGGCGGCGGGCCCGTGATCGGACAGCGTCGTGCCGCGATAGATGTAGTCGGATGCAATCCCCGCGCGCGCGCTGAATTCGGGCTCGTCGGCAGCCGTTGCGTGGCTGGTGTCGGATGCCGACCATCCGCGGTTGCCGAGGCCGAGCACGCCGGCCGGTGCGGGGGATTGCGCCAGCGCGAGACCGCCCGTCATCGGTGCAAGCACCAACCCGGCCAGTGCGGCAAACGCGACACGGCTTGCACCCCCAAACGATCCTTTTTGTCGCTGCAAGTCGATCACCCTCCAAGAGCGACCGCGATGCCGACCAGCGTACTCCCGACAGCCACCATCGCAAGCCCCGCCGCCCAGGGCCGCAGCCCGCTACGCATCCCGAAAACGTAACCGCAAAAGAACAACATCACGACGGCGACGGCGTAGGAGACGCGGAGCGCCAGTCTGGCGTCGCTCAGGAACAGGAACGGCAGGACCACGGGGAATGTCGTCAGGAAGCTCAGCAGGCAAAGGACCAGTGCGCCGGTCCAGTCGCGCTTCGTCAGCCCTGGACCGGGAGCCGGCTCCGGCAATTGTTGCAATCGTTGCCGCATCGCTTCCAATTGTTCTGCGGGCAGCATTGCGGATAATTCCGGTGGCAGTGCGTCGGCAATGACGCGCCACGCCGTCTCGGGGTCCGGCGCCTGCCGCATCGCGCGAAGCGTCAAAATCTTGTTGCCGCGGTCATTGATGCGCGCCAGCAGATAAAGACCGCCGTCGACGATGCCCCAGGCGAGGTTGCACCCGAGCGCGCCGGCCAGCATGGTCTGGACGTTGATATCCGTCCCGGTCGCGACACCGAGCGAGCAGATAAAGGTGAGGACCATGATCAGCCCGAACAGGGTCTCCGAGATCCGTTCCATCGGATCAAGGATGGCCCCGAAGGGAGTATCCGGTCCTGTCTGGGCGCCCATGACCTGGCCTTCGATCACCGTTTGCAGGTGTCATCGAGGCTCATGTCCGGCCTTCGCTCCTTGAGCTAGGTCAAGACGTTCGGGTACGCGTGAGCCGGGCTGGGCGGGCGGCGGACGCCCTCCGTGCCCTCGCTTTAGCCCAGCCGCTGATCCCGCACGTCCTGGGTGTCCTCCGTCGCCGTCTTGACGGCCGCCGTCGCGGCGCCCTTGCCCGCGCCCTTGCGGCTGGCGATCTCCACCGCCTTGCGGCCTGAGATCTCGTGGCCGGCGTCGGCCGGCATCTGCCAGAAGAACCAGCTCGACGCCGCCGAGGTCAGCGCGATCACGACGAAGGCCGGCGCGAACACGGTGGCGTTGATCTCGCTGACATGGCTGAACCACATCGTCGTCTCCACGCAGGCCGCGCCGACAGCGACGCCGGCGGAGACCGCGAGCTGCTGGTTGACGCTGACGAGGGTGGTGGCGCGGCTCATCTGCGCGCTCTCGACCTCGGCATAGGCGACCGTGTTGATCGCGGTGAACTCCAGCGAGCGGAAGAAGCCGCCGACCACCAGGATGACCATGATGATGAGCAGCGGCGTCGTCACCGTGAACAGGGCGCAGACGGCGAGGAAGACGGCGCTGATGAGGGCGTTCACCGTCATCAGATTGCGGAAGCCGAAGGCGCGGATGATGCGCGCGGCCAGCGTCTTCATGCCCATGGCGCCGAGCGAGGAGGCGAAGGTGACGAGGCCGGAATGGAACGGCGACAGCCCGAAGCCGATCTGCATCAGGAGCGGCAGCAGGAAGGGCAGCGCGCCGATGCCGAGCCGGAACATGAAGCCGCCGAAAACCGCCGCGCGCAGCGTCGGCAGCTTCAACAGCGAAAAATCGAGCACGGGCGAGCCCGTCCGCCTCGCGTGCAGCACGTAAAGCGTCATCGAGATTGATCCGCCCACGATCAGGGCTGCGACCGTGCTCCAGGGCAGGAGATTGAGGCCGGCCACGGACAGGCCGAAGGCGATGCCGGCAAGCCCGATGCCCGCGAGCACCATGCCGTAGAGATCGAACGGCTCCTGCGCCTCGCTCTTGATGGGATCGATGAAGCGCAGCGCCATGAAGATGCCGAGCAGCCCGATCGGGATGTTGATCAGGAAGATCCAGTGCCAGGACGCGTAGGTCGTGATGAAGCCGCCGAGCGGCGGACCGATCACCGGGCCGATCAGGGCAGGGACCGTCACCCAGGCCATTGCGTTGACCAGCGCGCTCTTGTCGACCGAGCGAAGCAGTACCAGCCGCCCGACCGGCGTCATCATCGCCCCGCCCATGCCCTGCAGGATGCGCGCGATCACAAAATCGGTGACGGAGCTCGAGAGCGCGCAGCCGACCGAGCCGACCATGAACACGCCGACCGCGATCGCGAACACCATCCGCGCGCCGAACCGGTCGGCGGTCCAGCCGCTCGCCGGTATGAACACCGCAAGCGACAGCAGGTAGGAGGTGATGGCGAGCTTCAGCGTCAACGGGCTCGTGCCGATATCGGCCGCGATCGCCGGCAGCGAGGTCGCGATCACCGTCGAGTCCATGTTCTCCATGAACAGGGCGGTGGCGACGATCAGCGGAATGATGCGTTGCTTGTCGACCATGACGGATTGGTAATGAAAATCGGAGCGAGGGTGGAGTTGCGGCTTATCACCGCTGCCGCGCCGGGACCATTGCGCATCGGCGCATAGCACCTAAATCCTGCGTGACGCTGGTGTGACCATTCTCAAGGTTGTGCCGGCCGCCGGAGATGATAACGCGATGATCTACATCCTTGCCGCACTGCTGCCGCCGATCGGGCTGCTCCTCAACGGACAGCCGTTTTCGGCGATCCTGAACCTCGTGCTGTGCATCATCTGCGTGATCGTCGGCCTGATCTTCCCCATCGTGCTGCTGGTGCCGTCGGCCCACGCCCTCATCGCGGTGCACATGAGGCGGGAGGACCGCAGGCACCGGGAGGTGGTGGAGGCGATCCGCCAGCACGGTCCGCCACCGGGCTATCCACGCTGATTTGACGTAAAAAAACCTGTGCATGGCTGCCGGGCGGCCCGAATCGCTTTGATTCGTCACCCGGCCGTGCTATCGACCGGCGTCAACCCCACCGATGGGCTCCGATTCGACGGCGCTGCCGAGAGGCGCGCCGAGGGCGGCGCTCATCCAAAGCTGTTTGCGGCATGGCCGCGGGAAGGAGTTGGCACCATGGCCAAGATGCAAGGTCTTCAGGGCATCCGCGAAGCCTTTACGTTCGACGACGTGCTCTTGAAGCCGGGCCTCTCGGACGTGCTGCCCTCCGAGGTCGACATCCGCTCCCGCGTCACCCGCGCCATTCCTCTCAACATCCCGATCATGGCCTCCGCCATGGACACCGTCACCGAGGCGCGCATGGCGATCGCGATGGCGCAGGCCGGCGGCCTCGGCGTCATCCACCGCAATTTCGATCCCGAGGGCCAGGCCGCCCAGGTGCGGCAGGTCAAGCGCTACGAGTCGGGCATGGTGGTGAACCCGCTGACCATCAGCCCGGACGCCACGCTGGACGATGCGCTGAAGCTGATGAGCGATCACGGCATCTCCGGCATTCCGGTCGTCACCGGCGCCGGCAAGTCGACGCCGGGCAAGCTGGTCGGCATCCTCACCAACCGCGACGTGCGGTTTGCCACCGACCGCCGGCAAAAAGTCTCCGAGCTGATGACGCATGAGAACCTCGTCACGGTGCGCGAGAATGTCAGCCAGGACGAAGCCAAGCGGATGCTGCATCACCATCGCATCGAGAAGCTGCTCGTCGTCGACGATCAGTATCGCTGCGTCGGCCTGATCACCGTCAAGGACATCGAGAAGGCGGTCGCCCATCCGCTCGCCTGCAAGGACGGGCAGGGCCGCCTGCGCGTCGCCGCCGCCACCACGGTCGGCGACACCGGCTTCGAGCGCACCGAGCGGCTGATCGATGCCGGCGTCGACCTCGTCGTGGTCGACACCGCGCACGGCCATTCCCGCCACGTGCTGCATGCGGTAAACCGCATCAAGCGTCTCTCCAATTCGGTCCAGGTCGTCGCCGGCAACGTCGCGACGTCAGAGGGCGCGCAGGCGCTGATCGATTCCGGCGCGGACTGCATCAAGGTCGGCATCGGCCCGGGCTCGATCTGCACCACGCGCATCGTCGCCGGCGTCGGCGTGCCGCAGCTCACCGCGATCATGGACGCCGTCGAGGCGGCGAAGAAGTCGGACATTCCAGTAATCGCGGACGGCGGCATCAAGTTCTCCGGCGATCTTGCCAAGGCGCTCGCCGCCGGTGCCGACATCGCCATGGTCGGCTCGCTGCTCGCCGGCACCGACGAGACGCCGGGCGAGGTGTTTCTGTGGCAGGGCCGCTCCTACAAGGCCTATCGCGGCATGGGCTCGGTCGGCGCGATGGCGCGCGGATCCGCCGATCGCTACTTCCAGCAGGACATCAAGGACACGCTGAAGCTCGTTCCCGAAGGCATCGAGGGCCAGGTGCCCTACAAGGGCCCGGTCGGCAACGTCATGCACCAGCTCGCCGGCGGCCTGCGCGCCGCGATGGGCTATGTCGGCGCCAAGGACATGAACGACCTGCACGAGAAGGCGCAGTTCGTCCGCATCACCGGCGCGGGCCTGCGCGAAAGCCACGTCCACGACGTCACCATCACGCGCGAGTCGCCGAACTATCCGGGCGGAGGCTAGGCGCTCCACTTGTGCCCCGGACGCAGCGCAGCGCTTCTTCAGCGGTGCGCTGCAGAGCCGGGGCACATGTCTCCGCGCCTGCTGTGTTGCTTTCTGGGTCCCGGCTCTGCGCAGCGTCACTGCGTGCCGCAGCGCGTCCGGGACACGAGAGCTGTGTGCGCCACTGCGTCTAACCGCTCCACCGCTTTTGTATTGACGCGCCTCGCTGCCTCCGCTTCCGTTCGCGCCGAAGTGCCATTCGGAGGAAGCCATCATGTCCCAAGCCAAACGCATCGTTCTCGCCGCGCGTCCCACAGGCGAGCCAAAGCCGTCCGATTTTCGCCTGGAGGAATTCGCAATTCCGGCGCCGGGCGCAGGCGAAGTCCTGCTGCGCACGATCTGGCTCTCGCTCGATCCCTATATGCGCGGGCGCATGAACGACGGTCCGTCCTATGCCGCGCCGGTGCCGGTCGGCGGCGTGATGGAAGGCGAGGCGGTCAGCGAGGTCGCGGCTTCCAACAATCCGGATTTTGCCGTCGGTGACATCGTGCGCATCCGGTCGGGCTGGCAGACGCACGCGATCTCCAATGGCAAGGGCCTGATGAAGGTCGATCCGAAGCTCGGCCCGATCTCGACCTCCATTGGCGTGCTCGGCATGCCCGGCATGACCGCATATACGGGCCTGCTCGACATCGGCAAGCCTCAGGCGGGCGAGACGGTCGTCGTCGCCGGCGCATCCGGCGCGGTCGGCTCCGCCGTTGGCCAGATCGCGAAGATCAAGGGGGCGCGCGTGGTGGGCATCGCCGGCGGCAAGGACAAGTGCGGCTACGTCAAGAACGAGCTCGGCTTCGACGAATGCCTCGATCATCGCGAAACCGATTTTCCGGCCAAGCTGAAGTTCGCCTGCCCGAAAGGCATCGACGTCTACTTCGAGAATGTCGGCGGTGCCGTGTTCGAGGCGGTGTTCCCGCTGCTCAACGCCTTCGCGCGCGTGCCGGTCTGCGGCCTGATCGCCCACTACAATGACAGCGAGGCAAGGCCCCCCAAATGGGCCGCCGCGATGATGTTCGCGATCCTGACCAAGCGCCTGACCTTCCGCGGCTTCATCGTTTCCGATTTCGCCAATCGCCGCGACGACTTCCTGCGCGACATGTCGGGCTGGGTCCGCGACGGCAAGGTCAAGTACAAGGAGTTCGTCACCGAGGGCCTGGAGAGCGCTCCTGGCGCCTTCATGGGCCTGCTGAAGGGCGCCAATTTCGGCAAGCAGCTCGTGCGGGTGGGACCGGATAAAGTTTAGTTGCTCCGCAGTCACACTCCGGGCATTCCTGATTAATAAACAGTGACCGATCGGCCACACCTGCCCGTAAAAACCCGTAGATGTGGCCGCCGGTTCATTGACTGGCCGGCGAAAGCATTGAATCATCGCGCATATTTTAGGTGCTGCGATGTTCGAGATTGGTATTTTCTGCGTTTTGGTGCTGGCCGCCGGCTATTGGGTGGCGATGTATGTCATGGGCCGTCTCGACGACGTCATCCATGGCAAGTTCGTTCGGGCCGAGGAGCAGGGCGACTTCGCCCAGCATGTGATGCCGGCGCCACCGCCGCCGTTTCCGAAGCGGCCTGTTGTGGCTGCGAGCGTTCAACCCGCCGACGAGGGCAGGCCGGTGAACAGCGCGGCGCTGCAATCCCTGCTCGCCGCGATCCAGCAGGATCTCAAGAGCGTCGCCTGAGAGGCGATCGCTAATGCGCGCCGCCCATCTGGGCGAACAACTCCTCGATGTCGACATCGACCTGGCCCGCGGCGCGAACGTGGCGGACCTCAAAACTGTCGGGCCGGAAGCGGTACTCGACGAGGCCCGTCTCCTTGATCGCGACCCGGTCCTGACGCGCATCGTTGATCGTGAAGCCGGCCGACGGCGCCCAGACGTGGCGCGTGTGGCCATAGGTGAAGTCGCGGCGCTGGTGCACGTGACCGCTGGCGATGAGGCGCAGATCGACGGACGACAACATCTGGAGCAGCCGCGCCCGCGCAGGCTGCGGCACGTAGCGGATCGAGGTCTCCGGCAGCTCGGCATCGTCGGGCGAGTGCAGAAACGCCGGCTTGTGCAGGAACAGCGCGACCGGCCCGCGCGCGCGAGAGACCTCGGAGGCGAGCCAGTCGAACTGCGCGGCCTCGAAGGCGAGATGCGAATTCATCACCAGCGAGTTGAGGCCGATGAAGCGCCAGCCGGCCGCCTCGAACGACCAATGGTCTTCGCCGAAAGCGTCGCGAAATTGCTGGCGGATGCCGAGGGAAGCCTCGGAGGAGGCGGACAACAGGCCGGTCAAGCCGGACATCAGGTTCATGGCGGTCTCTCGCCGGGGGCTACGGAAGCCGAAAACAGCTCGATGATCGGCTTTTGGTCGCGGGATCGGGAACCGCGGTTCAACTCGTCGATTGTCAGCGCCGATGGCCGCGGCTAATGACGGCGGCGCTCCGCCTTACGGGAAAGTTCCGATGTCCGTCCAAATGGTCCTGCTGCCGGTTTTCGTGCAAATTGGGCTCACTTTCGCGCTCTTGATCGGGATGGCACTGGCGCGCCGGCAGGCGCTGGTCTCGGGCGAGACCAAGATCCGCGACATTGCGCTGCGCGAGCCTAACTGGCCGACGCGCGCCACCCAGATCGCCAACTGCTTCAGCAACCAGTTCGAGCTGCCGGTGCTGTTCTACGTCCTGATCGCGCTGGCGCTGCCGCTGCGCCATGCCGACCTCTTCATCGTGCTGATGTCCTGGGTGTTCGTGGTGACGCGGTTTGCCCATGCTGGCATCTTCGTGACCTCGAACGATCTCGGCCAGCGCTCCTCGGTCTGGCTCGCCAGCGTGCTGGTGCTGCTGGCGATGTGGATCTACTTCGCAGTCAAGATTCTGTTGCTGATCTGACCCTTACGAGTCGGATTTCATCTGAAGGATTCACATGACCCCTGCCGCCCGGCTGTCCGCGGCCATCGAACTGATCGACACCATCGAGCGCGACCGCGTGCCCGCGGCCAAGGCGCTGAAGGAGTGGGGCACCGCGCACCGCTTCGCCGGCTCCGGTGACCGCGCCGCGATCGCGGGCCTCGTCTGGGACGTGCTGCGGCGGTTCTCCTCCAGCGCGTACCTGATGGAGGCCGCCACCGCGCGGGCGCGGCTGATCGGCATGCTGCGCCTCGAGCGCAACATGGACAGCGCGGCGATCGCCGCCCTGTTCGACGGCAGCCGTTTTGCGCCGGCGCCGCTGACGGAGGCCGAGCAGACCGCGCTCAGCCATCGCTCGCTGGAGGGTGCGCCGGCCCCGGTCGCCGGCGACTATCCGGAATGGCTCGATCCGCATCTGGCAAAGGTGTTCGGCGAGGACCGGATCGCAGAGGCGGCCGCGATGGCGAGCCGGGCCCCGCTCGACCTGCGCGTCAACACGCTGAAATCCAGTCGCGACAAGGTGCTGCGGGCACTTTCTCATCTTCATGCGAAACCGACGCCATGGTCGCCAACCGGCCTGCGCATCGAGCTTCCGGCCGATGCCCGCAATCCCGGCATCCAGGCCGAGGAGGATTTCATCAAGGGCGCGGTCGAGGTGCAGGATGAGGGGTCGCAGCTCGCGGCCGCCTTCACCGCGGCAAAACCCGGCGAGCAGGTGATCGATCTCTGCGCGGGGGCCGGCGGCAAGACGCTGGCCCTGGCCGCGCTGATGCAGGGCAAGGGCCGGCTGATCGCGACCGACCGCGACAAGCGCCAGCTCGCCCCGATCCACGAGCGGCTGTCGCGCGCCGGCGTCCACAACGCCGATGTCCGCACGCCGAAGGGCGAGGCCGACCCGCTCGCCGACATCAGTGGCACGGCCGACCTCGTCGTGATCGACGCCCCCTGCACGGGAACCGGGACCTGGCGCCGCAACCCCGACGCCAAATGGCGGATGCGGCCCGGCGCGCTGGAGATCCGCCTGCGCGACCAGGCCGAGGTGCTGGAGCGCGCCGCGCCGCTGGTCAAAGTGGGCGGACGCATCGCCTACATCACCTGCTCGGTGCTGCCTGAGGAGAACGGCGAGCAGGTCAGGGCCTTCGTCGCCCGGCATCCGCAGTTTTCAATTGTGCCGCCGGAGCAGACGGCGAGCGTGCTCTGGGACAAGGCGGATGAGTTCGCGGCAGCCGCGCTGCGATCGGGCGAAGGCTGGCTGATGACGCCGCGCCGCACCGGGACGGACGGGTTTTTCGTCTCGGTGCTGAAGAAGACGCAATGACAAAACCCCGCCGCCGGAATGCCGGGGACGGGGCCTGTATTCTTAAAGCAACTCTGCCGGTACGTCCGCGGTCAGAGCGCCCGGTGTTTAGCCGGCGCGGAGATTGTCGGCGGAGGACTTGCCGCTGCGACGATCGGCGACGATGTCGAAGGAGACCTTCTGGCCCTCGTTGAGGGTGGAGAGGCCGGCGCGCTCGACGGCGCTGATGTGAACGAACACGTCCTTCTGGCCGTCATCCGGCTGGATGAAACCATAACCCTTTTGGGTGTTGAACCACTTCACGGTGCCCATAGCCATGGGAATTTCCTATAGTTAGAGAGGATACGCACGTGGACCGGAACGCACCAATGCGCCCTTGATCCTGATGAGTCGATTTTGGAGAAATCATCTGAAGCGTGCGCGCCCGTCTTTAGACGAAGCGAAGCGGCCCAGTCGTTCGGCCAAGTATCGATTGCGGCTATATACAAGCGTTTTGGGGCCACTTCAAGGCGTCACCCGTACATCGCGAGGGCGGCGCGCCCTGCTATTTTGCGCTGCACATTTAGGCAAATAACCCCCTAATCCACGATGAACAGCGTCGCGCCCCCGGCCGTCGAGGAGCGGTGGGCGGCATCGCCGAAATCCGACACCTGGTAGCTCATTCCGGCCTTGAGGGTGAATTTGCGCCCGTCGCGCAGCTCGGTCTCGAGCTCGCCCTGGAGCACGTAGAGCACGTGCCCGCGGTCGCACCAGTGGTCCGCGAGGTAGCCCGGCGAGTACTCCACCATCCGCACCCGGAGCTCGCCGATGTTCAGCGTGCGCCACAGGGCCTGCCCGGTCTCGCCGGGATGCCTGGTCGCTTCGACCTTGCTCCATTCGGTGACGGTGAAGGGCGAGGCGGGAAGTTTCATCGGGTCGATCCGGCGGTTCTGTCTCCCCAGCTCTTACAGGCGGGGCAGGCTAGATGTCGAGCTCGGCCCAGATCGCGGCATGGTCGGAGGCGGCCTCGACCTCCCTGGTGATCTCCGGAAAATGCGGAAACAAGGTGCCCTTGGTGCCGCCCCAGACGCCCATGCGGAAGATGCCGCCGGCGGTCGCCTTCGCGAACAGGGCCGGCGACAGCAGGATGTAGTCGATCTTGTTCGAGGCGGTGCCGTTCTTGAAGGTGCCGGGGCGGCCGCCGTCCTGGAAGCCGTTCAGCTCGCTGATGTCCTTCAGGCCGGTCTGGTTGAACAGCGGGCTGAGCGGATCGCTGTCCGGGGTGTCGTTGAAATCGCCGATGATGGCGATGAAGTCGTGGTCCTGCCGGAGCTGGCGATAGATGGTCGCGGTGCGCGCGGCCTGGCGCTTGCGCTTCGCGTTCGATGTCGCGGGGGTGCCGAACCCCTTGCTCTTGAAGTGATTGGCGAGAACGACCAGCGAATTTCCCGCCGCGGTCCTGATCTCGAATTGCGCGCAATCCCGGCTGTAGATCGGGCCGTCGTCGTCCTCGTCGTCGACGTGGCTTGCGATCGAGACGATGTCGAACTTCTTCCTGGTCATCAGCCCGACGTCGATGCCGCGGTCGTCATTGCCGTCGATCAGCATGATGTGGTCGTAAGGAGCGGCCGCCACGGCGGGCATGACGTCCTTGCAGAAGCGGACGAGGGCAGGGCGGCTTTCCGCCTCGACGACGCCAAGCACGTCCGCATTGACCTCCTTCATCACCCGCGCGGTATTGCGCGTGGCCTCTTCGTTGACCTGCTCCAGCGTGAGGTCGACCCAGCCGATCCAGTCGTTGCGTCCGTTCGCGACGATCTCGATCGGGCCGCTCTGCGGCCGCTTGACGAGATGGCCGCGGTTCTGGCGCAGGATCGCGAACTTGCTCTCGTCGGACTTCTTGAGGCCGAGCGTGTCGAGCAGCTCGACGATCCTGGTTTTGTCGGCACTGGTGTAGGTGTCCTTGCCGAGGATGGCGTTGATGTCGGCCTGTGCCTTCAAGATCGTCCGGCCCTCGTCCGAGAAGCCGGCGCCGTTGAGCGCGCGGGCGCGCATGAACAGGTTTTCCACGTTGAAGGATGCGAGCTTCATGAAAATTCTCCGGTGCTGAAAAAGACTTCAATCAACGGTAGAGAATAACAGGCGGCTCTAGTCCGGTCGTCGCGCCGGAAGGTCGCAGGGCGCGCGGCAGTGGGCGCCCTACCACCGTCACCCTGAGGCGGCCGCTTCTTCAGCGGCCCTCGAAGGGTGACGGCCCGGCTGCATCGGTGGCCGTGCATCCTTCGAGGCTCAGTTCGCGATGCATGCGCATCGCGGACCTCGCACCTCAGGATGACGGGACGGGAGTAGGGCGCGCTGGAGCAACGTCACGCGACCGCATGGTTGGCCGAGCCCTGTACGATCAGCCCGGCCTCGTTGACCCGCAGATATTCGCAGATCCGTTTTCCCCGCTCGTTCCGGTAGAATACGACCACACTGTCCGGGCTAACGAACAATTCGATCAGCGTGAAATGCAGGTCCGGCAACAGGCCGAGCGCCTTGCCCCAATAGGCCCGAAGGGCGTCCTTGCCGCGCACGGTGCCGCTTTCGCAAAACCCCAGCGCCGGGATGTGATCCGAGGTCATCACGGCCGCCTCGTCATAGAGCGCGAGCACGCGCTCGAGGTCGCGCGCGTTCCAGGCCTCGACCCAGGCGTGGCCGAGCGCGGCAAGTTCCGACGGCTGACGATGCATGGCGATTCTCCCTGATCGGCCCCCTCGTTGGCGGGGAGCGCAATTAGGTCAATAATACTGACATATATTGGTTTGTCCATGCCCAAAGAAGCATGTGGGCGCGCCCGCCCGCGCGGTTGCGGCAAGGGGCGGCGTCGCGTATCTGCTTGCCATGACAGCAGCACAGCACGACCGCTCCGCGTCGACGCCCTCCGTGGCCTCGGCGCATGACAAGATTCTCATCGTCGACTTCGGCAGCCAGGTGACGCAGCTGATCGCGCGTCGCGTGCGCGAGGACGGCGTCTATTGCGAGATCGTCCCGTTCAACAAGGCGGAGGCCGCCTTCAACGAGATGAAGCCGAAGGCGGTGATCCTCTCCGGCGGTCCGGAGTCCGTGCACGAGGCCGGCTCGCCCCGCGCGCCGCAAGTGATCTTCGAGTCCGGCGTGCCGGTGATGGGCATCTGCTACGGCCAGATGACCATGGCGGCGCAGTTAGGGGGCACCGTCGAGGGCGGCCATCATCGCGAGTTCGGCCGCGCCGATGTCGAGGTCAAGGCCCCGAGCAAGCTGTTCGAGGACACTTGGTCTCACGGTGGCAAACATCAGGTCTGGATGAGTCATGGCGACCGCATCACCAAAATGCCGCCGGGCTTTTCGGTGGCCGGCACCTCGCCGAACGCGCCGTTCGCGATCATCCAGGACGAGAAGCGCAAATATTACGGCCTGATGTTCCATCCCGAAGTGGTGCACACGCCCGACGGCGCAAAGCTGATCCGCAATTTCGTGCGCAAGATCGCAGGCCTTTCCGGCGACTGGACCATGCGCGCCTTCCGCGAGGAGGAGATCGCAAAGATCCGCCAGCAGGTCGGCAAGGGCAAGGTGATCTGCGGCCTGTCCGGCGGCGTCGATTCAGCGGTGGCCGCCGTGCTGATCCACGAAGCCATCGGCGACCAGCTCACCTGCGTCTTCGTCGATCATGGCCTGCTGCGCCTCGACGAGGCCAAGACCGTGGTGGACCTGTTCCGTCACCACTACAACATCCCGCTCGTGCACGTGGACGCGTCCAAGCAGTTTCTGGGCGAGCTCGAAGGCGTCACCGATCCCGAAACCAAGCGCAAGACCATCGGCCGCCTCTTCATCGAGGTGTTCGAGCAGGAGGCCAGGAAGATCGGCGGCGCCGACTTCCTCGCGCAAGGCACGCTCTACCCCGACGTGATCGAGAGCGTCTCCTTCACCGGCGGCCCCTCGGTGACGATCAAGTCGCACCACAATGTCGGCGGCCTGCCCGAGCGCATGAACATGAAGCTCGTCGAGCCCTTGCGCGAGCTGTTCAAGGACGAGGTGCGCAAGCTCGGGCGCGAGCTGGGCCTCCCCGAAATCTTCGTCGGCCGCCACCCGTTCCCGGGCCCGGGCCTCGCCATCCGCTGCCCCGGCGACATCACCCGCGACAAGCTCGACATCCTGCGCAAGGCGGACGCCGTCTACATCGACCAGATCAGGAAGCACGGCCTCTACGACGAGATCTGGCAGGCCTTTGCCGTGCTGCTCCCGGTGAAGACCGTCGGTGTCATGGGCGACGGCCGCACATATGACTATGTGGTCGGCCTGCGCGCCGTCACCTCCACCGACGGCATGACGGCGGACTTCTACCAGTTCGAAATGAAATTCCTGGGCGAGACGGCCACGCGCATCATCAACGAGGTGAAGGGCGTGAACCGGGTGGTGTATGATGTGACCAGCAAGCCGCCTGGGACGATCGAGTGGGAGTAGGGGGGAGGCCCTTAACCAGACTCAGCCAGCCTTGATCTCACAGCGTCATATTCCTCGCAGAGCATCAGATTGCGGGCCTCAAGCGCATGTAACGGCGAATGTTTGCAGCTCGTAGGATGGGTAGAGCGCAGCGAAACCCATCGTAATCGGATTGATTGGTGTCGCAATTGCTCCACCTATCCCACGAGTTCTGGCCAGAGCAATGTCAATAGTGGCGGGAGGGATGCATGGGGGAGGACGACAACAAGAAGAAATTCGTTGAACGGGTACGGCGGCACTTTCAGGAGATCACTCCTCAACTGAACATGGAAATGGCGATGATCGCGGGACAGTCATGGGAAGAGGAGACGAGGTTCCTGCTGATCGAATACGACGCGTCAGAGTTTAGCGAAGAGTTTTTTGTGGGACTGTGGGCGATGGATGCCGATGGCGAACCAGTCGACCGGGAGGGGCACTGGTTTCTCAAGGGCCAGACGGTCGTCGTTCCCTCCGAAATCTATGATGATGAGAAATACGAGGCGATTGAACCGGGAGAAACGGCTTCAGAGCTTCTGGAGCAATGGTTCGCCCAGGCGTGGCGTGCCCATGGGCCCAAGGCGCTGCCGGCGTACATCGGTCACCACGACAGCTATTTCAAGACCGATCTGGCCACCAGCGAAGAGGTGAATTGGGACAGCATCATCGCGCGGGCAAAGGCTGGGCTGGCTTCATAGTCTCGCAGTTCTTGAGCGCGCAGCAAGGGCTTGCCGAGGCTGGCGCGCGATAGTGGTCTCGCTCCGCGCCAGCGCATCGGCAACTCGCCTGGCGTGTAGAACCGGGAGAGCGAAGCGAAGCCCATCGCGATCATTAGACGGACGGTGTCGCTTCGCCGACCCATCCTACTCACTCAGTGAGACACGAAAGGCGCAATCAAAACAGCGAGCATGCCAAAACTCGCGACGTTCCAGAAGAGTGAGCGGACAAGCGGTATGCCGGAGACGTAAAGCGCGGTGTAGACGACGCGCCCGCCAATATAAGCGATCGATCCCCAATAAGTCAGTTCGCTGTGAACGCCTGCAACGTGAGCAATGAGGACCGCGGCGGCAAAGAACGGAAATGTCTCCATGTAGTTGCGGAAATTTCGGTTGATGCGTCCGGGGATAGGCTTGAGCGGCGGCATCTCGATGTCGCGCGGGCTCGCAGCCCATCCAAGTCCGTACTGCACGTTTGCAGCTTGTGCGGCGGCGACAAGCTGAAGGAACCCCCAGACGATTGCACCTGCCAGCATCGACAGTTCGAAGCTCATTGCCATCTTGTGTCCCCCTCAACGAGCCAGTCTGTAGGAAGCACGCCGGGCCGGTCGTGCCCCCACCTCATCCCCGCCCGTAAAGCCGCTCGTCCCACCACACCGGCTCCGGCATCGTGTGGGTGATGCCCTCAGCGTCGGGGTGCGCCGGGTTGATCAGGAAGTTGCGCTCCAGCCTGGCCGGGATCGAGGGCACGATCAGCAGGGCGGAGCGCCTGTCTTCGTACCATCTTTCCGCAAAAGTCTTGCAGATCGTCTCGCTGCGCGCGTCCCAGCCGGGATGGGCGGCGGTCTGGAACACCTCGTAGGAGACGCCGTTCGGGATCGTGATCTCGATGAAATGCTGGTTGGCCGGCATCACCAGATTGGCGTGAACCAGCTTCTCCAGCATCGCGGTGGAATAGTGCTCGGAGGTGTAGATCACCGGGCTCGCATGCGTATTCCAGCGGCCGGGATAGAGCCGCGCGCCCTCGGAATCATAGATCGGAAAGGCGCCGTCGGGGTCGCCGATGCGATAGCATCTGAGGACGCGATCGCTCTTCTGCACGCTCAGACGCCGCCGCCATAGGCGGTGCGGCCCAGCAGATTGATCACGGCGTCGGCGCCGGGGCCGGTCGCAAGCGCCAGCTCCAGGGGGATCCTTTCATCCAGCATCGGATGCGGCCGGTTGAGAAAGTCGCGCACTTTGGCTTCGTCGCGGAAGACCTCGAGCCCGAACGCAAAGACTTTTGCGACGCGCGCCAGCCGGTCGCTCTCGTCGGTCGTCAAGGGCCGCTTCTGCTTGCGCCGCCGTTCCAGCGTCGGCTTCGGCACGACGCGATGGGCGAAGGCGCGCGCATCGAGCGGGGAGACCCGGCCGGCGAGCTTGTCCAGCGCCGAGACGGGCAGACCCTTTTCCACGGAGGCGGCAAGGGTCAGCGTCGTCTCGGGCGTCCGCGCCCTGAGGCCGAGCAGATTGGCGAGGATGGCAGCCTGGCCGGTCATGGAGTCCTCTACATCATCTGAGGCAAAGATATGCCTCAGATGAGGCGCTGTCAACGCTGGGCCATCACCTCCCCAGCGCCATCGCGATGCGCGACGCCAGGATCCTGGCGATGACGCCCAGCGAATAGCGCGGCGAGCTCGGCACATCGTTGGGAAGGACTGTGCCCTCCGGCTTGAATTTGGTGCAGGTCCGGTACTGCACGGGCGGCAGCTCGCCGCGAAACCGTGCCCGGTACACCGAGACCCAGAACGGGCCCCGGTCAAAATTCGCGAACACCGCCGAGTTGCAGCAGGTCGCGACAACCCTGTTCGTCGGCGAATTGTCCTTGAGCTTGTACGGCTTCAGCAGCTCGGCTCCGTCAGCGCATTCAAAACGGTCTTTTCGAACGAGGAGATAGGCCGTCCCGCCGTCGGCATCGCGCACCGCGGGCGCATTCGGCAGGGCTTCGATCCGGTCGGCGCCCTTCTGGCAGTCGTCGCAATAGCAGACGACGCTGACGATCGGCTTGCCAAGTCCCTTGAGCTCGACGCGGCCGCAGGCGCATGTCGCACGCATGATGGGTGAGGGGGGCATCTGTCTCCGATCGCGATATGGCTGTCCCCGCGGTCGCAAATTGCGACCGGTTGCGCGCAGGTTCGCATCACGAGGCAGGCGGCGCAAGGCAAGTGCATATGCTCATTTTGCCGCGATGCCTTGCTCCAGAATTCGCCGCTGGCGGCGGAACGCCTCGCTGATTGCACCCGAGACGGCTCTGACGCGTGCGGCGCGCTGCATGTCCTGGTGCATGATCAGCCACAGCACGCGTCGTGCCGGCGCTCTGTCGGGCCAGACGCGGACCAGATCCGGCATGCCATCGCCAAGACAGCAGGCTGCCTCGGCAATGCCCCCGTGGCTCGCAGCCGCGCGAAGCTGAACGAACGGGTTGTCGCAGCGAAGCGCGATCCGGGCACCTTCGAGTTGTTCGCCCATGAAGAAGGGGCTCATCGCGGGTGGCGCGCCGGTGAATGTGATCAGGTCGAAATCCGCCAGTCCCGCGCCTTGCTTCGGGGTGCCCTTGCGCGCCAGATAGCGCTTCGAGGCGTACAGCGCGAAAGCGACCTCGCCCAGTTTGCGGCATACGAGATCCGATGCTGACGGCCGCGCGAATCTGACCGCAAGGTCGGCCTCGCGGCGCGCGACGTCGAGCGAGCGAACGCCGACGATCAGATCGACCCTCAGCGCCGGATGGGTTTCGCGCAGCGCCGCAACCGCAGGCGCGATCACTTGATGGGCGAGCGCTTCGGTCGCGGTGACCCGGACCGAGCCGGTGAGCCGCGAGTCCCGTCCCGCGACCGTGCGTTCGAGATCCATGGCGGCGCTCTCCATCGCCGTGCACTGGCGCAGGATGGCCTCGCCGGCCGACGTCACCACGAAGCCGTCCGGGTTGCGGTTCAGCAACGTCACGCCGAGTTGCTGTTCGAGCAGCGCGATCCGGCGCCCAACCGTGACATGACCGACACCGAGCGTGCGCGCCGCTCCCGACAGGCTGCCGGCGCGCGCCACGGCCAGGAAGAAGCGGACGTCATCCCACTGCCAGCTCATGCGGACCCCTGTTCATTTCTGAACAACATATGTGAACAGATCGGCAGTACAAGCCGCCTTGCAGGTTTCTATGTGAACCGGCAGCGGTCGCCGCGGTGCCAATGGCAAGCGGCCGCAACCGAGGTTCGAACAAGGAAGCCCGCCATGATCGCCCACACGAGAACGACGGGCGCACTGCGCCGCATCGTCGTCGCACTCACGCTCGCTCTCACAGGAGGATTGCTCATGACCCACCCGACCACCGCTCAAGCTCAAGTCGCGTCGCAAGCCGTAACCGGCGTTCTCGTCATCCTCACCGTGAAAGCGGGCGTCACCCGCGAACAGGTGATGGCTGTGATGCCAGCCGAGGTCCGGGCGACAGTGCAGCTCTATCTCGGTGGGAAAGTTCGTGAATGGTTTTCGCGCGGCGATGGACGCGGAGCCGTCCTGTTGCTGACGACGAACGATATTGCGGAGGCGGAAGCGATTATGGATGGACTTCCGCTCGGCAAGGAACATCTCATGGATCACGACTATATCCCGGTCGGTCCGCTGCAGCCGCTCGGCCTGCTCATGGCCAATCCCGCCGCGATGAGGGGGGCGCAGTGATGTCGAGCAAGCCGACATTGTCCCGGCGCGACACGCTCCGGGCGGCAGGCGCGCTCGCCGTGGGTGCTGCGCTCGCGCAGCCCTCACACCCCGCCGCCGCCGAACCCGCAAAGGCTGAGCCGGCATCCTGGGGGGACCCGGCGATGCCCGGGGTGAGGCACCGCATGATCGAGACCAACGGCATCCGCCTGCACGTGGCCGAGCAGGGCGAAGGTCCGCTCGTCATCCTCTGCCACGGCTTTCCCGAGTGCTGGTATTCGTGGCGGCATCAGCTCACCGCGCTGGCGAAGGCCGGATTCCATGCGGTGGCGCCGGACCTGCGCGGCTATGGACGAAGCGACCGGCCGGAGGAAGTGGAGAAGTACACGATCCTCCACGACATCGGCGACATCGTCGGTCTGCTCGATGCTCTCGGTGCCGGCCAGGCCGTGATCGCCGGCCACGACATCGGCGCCGCGATCGCGTGGCAGGCGGCCTTGTTGCGCCCCGACCGCTTCAGCGCCGTGATTGCCATGAGCCCGCCGTTCCGGCCGCGAGCGTTCGGCGACAGCCCGGCGCCGCCAACGACGCTGATGCCGCGCAATGAGAATGCCGTGTTCTACCAGCTCTTCCTGCAGACGCCCGAGGCCGAGGTCGGGCTTGGGCGCGATCTGCGTCGCACGTTCCGTTCCCAGTTCTATCTGCAATCGGGCGATCGGCCTGCGTCGGCGGGCGGCGGATTTGTGGCCGGAATGGTGCCGCGCAAGGGGACGGTCCTGGCGGATCCGCCGTCCTTGCCGTCCTGGATCACGGATGCAGACATCGATGTCTATGTCGAGGCGTTCGCGCGGAGCGGGTTCCACGGCCCGCTCGCGTGGTGGCGCAATATCGATCGCGGCTGGGAACTGATGGCCGCCTTCGACGGGGCGGTGGTGACCGTTCCCGCGCTCTATCTCGTCGGCGAGCGCGATTTTGTCGGTGCCGCGTTTCGAGAGGACATCGCCAGGCAGGCGGCTTTCGTGCCAAAGCTCCGGCCGGCGATCGTGCTGCCGGGCTGTGGTCACTGGACCCAGCAGGAACGTGCGCCGGACGTCAGCACCGCGATGATCGACTTCCTTCGAAGCCTGTAGGCGCGGTTCGCGAATGCCGCGCGGAGCTTGGCAGCGGTCACGCCCGCGTCATCTTCCCGAACTTCCTCACCAGCCGCTCCCGCTTCAGTAGGTAGGATGGGTGTCGCTTCGCTCCACCCATCCCGCGGTCTGCCTTTGCTTCGGTCCCTGTCTTCAACGCGATCCCGGATGCCACTCCGGAAGCCTGGGAGTCTCCGGATCGAGATGATCCCACGCATAGCCGCGCGAGCAGAACAAGACGACTGCCGGTTTGAACGTGCTGGCATCGTCCAGCGTGCCGACATAGATGCCGATGAATTCGGGTTTCTCCTCCGGCTGGTTGTAGATCGGCGAACCGCAGTTCGGACAAAAACCTTTGCGCTTGACGGCGCCGCTGTCTGCCGCGCGGGCGATCTCGCGCACGTCGCCGATAACGGAGACAGCGTTGCGCGGGAATACGAAGACGGAACTATGGCCGGTCCCCGTATCACGCTGGCAGTCGCGGCACTGGCATTGGAAGCCGCGGATCGGCTCGGCCGTGACGGTGTAGTGAACTGCACCGCAGGCGCAGCGTCCTGAAAAGTCCATGGCAGCTTCTCCACAAACGATGGCGCAGAACCCCGATCATATCGGCGCAGAATGCCCACCGGACAAGATGGGCATCGCCTTCAGCTTGGCAACGGTCATCCCCGCATCAACTTCTCGAACTTTTTCACCAGCCGCTCGCGCTTCAGCCGCGACAGCCGCTGCAGCCAGAACATGCCGTCGAGCTGGTCGATCTCGTGCTGGTGGCACACGGCGCGCAAGGCCTCGGATTCCTCGCTCTGCATGTTGCCGTCGAGATCCCGAAAGCTGATCCGCACGCGCGCGTGGCGCTGCACCTCGTCGTTGACGCCGGGCATCGAGACGCTGCCTTCGCGATGCATGATCATCTCGTTCGAAGCCCATTCGATCTCGGGATTGACGTAGGTCTGCGGCCCGCCCTTGGGGTCGAGCTCGAGCACGACGACGCGCAGGGGGATGCCGATATGCGGCGCGGTGATGCCGATGCCGGGCGCGGCGCGCATGGTGTCCACGAGGTCGCTCGCAAGCTCGCGCAGGCCGTCGTCGAAGGCGGTGACGGGCCGTGCCGGGATCGCGAGCCGGCGGTCGGGATAGCGGACGATGGGCCGAATGGTCATGATCGCTTGTCGCGGTATCTGACGTGCTCGATGAACGCACGCAGTTTCGGCAAGGCCTGGCGTTTGCCCGGATAGTACAGAAAAACCCCGGGTCCGGTGATCGCAAAGGGCGCGAGCACCTGCAGCAAGCGGCCGTCTTCCATCGCCGCCCGGGCGAGCGGGCCGGGCACCTGCGCCAGTCCGACGCCCTGGATGGCCGCACCGAGCAGCGTGGCATAGTCGTGCGCGATCAGCGGGCCGGACACGACGGCCTCGATGGTCCTGTTGCCATCGATGAACGGCCATGGCGCGATCGATCCGTTGGCGCGGCGCAGGCGCAGGCAGGCATGCTGGCGCAGGTCGTCGATGCGGCGCGGCCGCTTGCGCCCGTCGAGGTAACCGGGACTGCCGACCACCATGAACGGAAACGGCTGCGTCAGCCGCACCGCGATCATGTCCGGCGCGATGAGCTGGCCGAGACGGATGCCGGCGTCGAATCCTTGCGCGGCGAGATCGACCATCACCTCGCTCGCGGCGATCTCCACCTCGATCTCGGGATAGGCCTGGCAGAAGGCGGCGATTACCGGCTCGAGGATCAGGGGAACGACCGCGCGCGGAACGGCGAGGCGCAGCAGCCCCGTCGGCCGCTGCCCGAGGTCGCGCGCGGCTTCGCCCGCGGCGACGAGCTCCTCGAAGGCGGGCCTGGCGCGCGACACGAAGCGCTGGCCGGCCTCGGTCAATCCGACGCTGCGCGTGGTGCGGATGAACAGCGCCGCACCGAGCCGCGCCTCCAGCGTGCGCACCGCCTGGCTGATCGCCGACGGCGAGACGGCGAGCTCGGCGGCTGCGCGCCGGAAATTGCGATGCCGCGCGACGGCGAGACAGGCTTCGAGGCCGTCGAGCGCACCCTGCCTGATTGTGAAGTTCTGCTTCATGGCCCGTCGACATTATCGCGGATAGTCGCGCCCCGGAAGCGGGCCTATCTCAGGCCGCAGCAAACCCGGGAGAACGTCCATGTCGACGGCCACCATTTTCCAGATTCATCTCGCGCTTGGCTACGTGCCCTGGCTGCTCTGCCTCAGTGCCTATGGCTGGCCGTGGCTGAAGGCGATGGAGCGGGTCGAGGCGCTTCGCGCCATCGCGCTCCTGCACAGCTTTCGCTTCTTCGGACTGGCCTTTCTCATCCCCGGCGTTGTCGGCGCGCAGCTTCCATCCGGCTTCGCCGTGTCCGCCGCCTATGCCGACTTCGCGACCGGGTTATTGGCCATGCTGGCCTTCGTCGCGGTGCGGCAGCGCCCGCTGTTCCTCCTGCTGGTCGTGGCCTTCAACCTGGTCGGCGCGGGCGATCTCCTCCTGAACTACTGGCACGGCTATGCGCTCGACCTCGGCGCGGTGGCGGGGGAACTCGGCGCGCTCTATGCGATCCCGATCCTCCTCGTGCCGCTGCTGATGATCACCCATGTGGTCGCGTTCCATCTGCTGGCGCGCCGTCAGGACCGGCCGGCGGAGGCGAGCTGACGGCTGCCGGGCGGGGCCGGTGGGCCGCCGCCAAGTCATTGAAAAGACAGCGGCCGGAATCAGTGCATGGGGTTGTTTTTCGAGATTTTGATGCGCCGTCCCCAGAGTCCGGTGTCGCAGTGGCAGAACCCTGTGATGCCGGCCCTGTCGTGCCGGCGCCGGAATCGAACTACCATTGCGGCGCTGCCAGTGGCCGATAGCAGGGGGGCATCGCCAACGACATGGACAGGGACATCTATGACCCGGCATTCGTGAAGGACGTGTTCGATCGCTGCTCCGATCGCTACATCACCTTCAGCCTGATCTGCTCGATGGGTTTCACCGAGCGCTGGCGCCGCCAATGCGTGGCGGCGATGCCGGCGCCGAGACCGGGCGGGGCACGCGGCTATGATCTGATGGCGGGAACCGGCGAGGCCTGGCCCCATCTGCTGAAGCGTTTCGGCGATATCGGCGCGATCACGGCGGTCGACATTTCCTCCGGGATGCATCGCCGTGCCATGGAACGGCTTCATGCGCATCGCGCCCATCGGATCGAGTTCATCGAGGACAACGTGCTGGCCAGCGACCTGCCGCCGGAGAGCGCGGACTTCGTGATCTCCACCTTCGGCCTGAAGACCTTCAAGCCCGAGCAGCATGCGCAGCTCGCCGCGCTGATCGCGCGCGTGCTCAAGCCCGGCGGCGTGTACTCCATGATCGAGGCGTCCGATCCGAAGGGGTGGTGGCTGCGGTATTTGTACCTGTTCCATCTCAAGGTGGTGCTGCCGCTGGTCGAGCGGGTCTTTCTGCGTGGCGCCCAGGATTTCGCGATGATCGGGACCTACAGCACGAATTTTGGCAGCGCCGCCGGGGTTGCCGCCATGCTCCGCAACCACGGCCTGCAGGTGGAGTATTCAAGATATTTCTTCGGCTGCGCCACCGGGGTTGCAGGCCGGAAACTGGCGGAATGAACGTGTACAAAAAAATGCCGATGACGGTTCAGACCCTGTCGGTCGGCGTTGTTCCCATTCGTCTTCCACCCAGACAGACCTGACGGGAGATCGAAATGACCGCTTCCTCTTATCGCTGGGTGATCGTTGCCGCCGGCGGCCTGCTGAGCTGCGTCGCGATCGGCGGCATGTTCTCGCTGCCGGTGTTTTTGCAGCCGATCACCAAGGACACCGGCTGGTCGGTGACCGGCATCTCCAGCGCGATGACCATCGGCTTCCTGGCGATGGCCTTCACCAGCATGGCCTGGGGCACGCTGTCCGACAGGTTCGGGCCGCGGCCGGTGGTGCTGACGGGCTCGACCGTGCTCGCGCTCAGCCTGTTTGCGGCAAGCCATGCGACCTCGCTCGTCGTGTTCCAGCTCGTGTTCGGCCTTTTCGTCGGCGCCGCCTGCGCGTCGATCTTCGCGCCGATGATGGCGACCGTCACCGGCTGGTTCGACACCCACCGCAGCCTTGCGGTGTCGCTGGTGTCGGCCGGCATGGGCATGGCGCCGATGACGATGTCGCCGCTGGCGGCCTGGCTCGTCTCCCACCACGACTGGCGCACCTCGATGCAGATCGTGGCGCTGGTGGTCGGGGCCCTCATGATCCCGGTGTCGCTCCTGGTGCGCCGTCCGCCGGCGCTGGCGGAGGCGGCGGCTACGCCCGCGGGTGGGGGCGCGGCGGGCAACGAGATGTCGACGGGCGAGGCGCTGCGCTCGCCGCAATTCCTGATCCTGCTCGCCACCAACTTCTTCTGCTGCGCCACCCATTCCGGGCCGATCATCCACACCGTCAGCTATGCCGTGAGCTGCGGCATCCCGCTGATCGCGGCGGTGACGATCTACAGCGTCGAGGGGTTTGCCGGCCTGTTCGGCCGCATCGGCTTCGGCCTGATGGGCGATCGCTTCGGCGCCAAGCGCGTGCTGGTCACGGGCCTCCTGCTGCAGGCGTTCGGCGCGCTCGGCTACGTGTTCGCGCAGCAGCTCGCGACGTTCTACGCCGTGGGCGCGGTGTTCGGCTTCATCTATGCCGGCACCATGCCGCTCTATGCGGTGCTCGTGCGCGAAAACTTTCCGCTGCGGATGCTGGGCACGGTGATCGGCGGCACCGCGATGGCCGGCAGCCTCGGCATGGCGACGGGCCCGCTCGCCGGCGGCCTGATCTACGATGCGTTCTCCAGCTATGCCTGGCTCTATATCGGCTCTTGGGCGATGGGCCTATTCGCCTTCTTGATGGCGATGACGTTTAGGCCATTTGCCAGGCCGCAAGGCGCGGCGGCGCCGGTCGCGGCGTGAGGAGGTCTACGGCCCGACGCGCTTCTCGAAGAACAGGTCCGGATAGGGGTCGTCGTTGAAGCGGGGGATCTCGCGCCAGCCCGTCGTGCGATAGAGCTGGCCGGCCTCGGCCAGCGCGCTGTTGGTATCGAGCCGCAGCAGCGTGATGCCGAGCCCGCGCGCCGCATCTTCGGCGGCGTCCATCAGGCCGCGGCCGAGGCCGAGACTGCGCGCGGCGGGCGCGACCCAGAGCCGCTTGATCTCGGCATAACCGTGATTGCTGCCCTTCAGCCCGACGCAGCCGAGCGGCAATGTGTCCGACATCGCCACGATGAAGCTGCCGCGCGGACGGCGCATGTCCGCAGCGTCCGGATCGCGCGACAGCGAGACGTCAAAACCCTGTTTGAAGCGGCGGCCGAGCTCGGCGTAGTACTCCGCAAGGCAATACCGCGCCTGCTCGGATCGCGGGTCCGTTTCCGTGAGCGCGATGCGCTCGCGCGTCAGCGCGGAGGCGACCATGTCCATTGCCGCCAGCAGCGCCTCGCGCTGCGAATGGCGGGCCAGAAAGTCCTCGGCCTGCGCGTTCGACAACGCCTCATAGGCGGAGAATTCGCGCCGGCCCGCGCGCGTGAGCCTTGCCACACGACGCCGCGCATCGTCCTCATGCGCGATCGTCTCGATCAGGCCTTCGTCCTCGAGGCTGCGCAACAGCCGGCTCGTCAGCCCGGAATCGAGCCCGAGATAGTCGCGGATGTCGGCCACGTCCGACCGCCCATGCCCGATCGCATTGAGCACGCGCGCGGCACCCAGAGGCCGGCCGCGCCCGAGGAACGAAGTGTCGAGCGCGCCGACCGCGGAGGTCACGGCACGGTTGAAGCGGCGGACGCGGGAAACCGGATCGAGCATTATCTGACTTTAGTCAGATAATGCTCCGCGTCAATGGAGATCGCAATTCGCAGCTTACAGCGGCAGCGTTTGGCCGGCCTGTTCCTTGACCATGTAGTCGGCGTACCAGTCCGGCCAGTTGTCGTCGTGCTTGCCGCCGTTGCGCTTCTCGTGCTCGCCATGGGCGCTCGACGCGCGCCGTAGCGCTGCGGCAAGATCCGTCGACGAGCCGAAATTGGTGTCGCCATCGACGCGTCCGGGAAGGCGTGTCGTGATCTCCTGCAAGAGCCAGCCATTGCCGTCGGGATCGCTGAAGGAGGCGAAGGAGCGATAGCTGCCGCGCGCGGTGTCGGGGCCGTTCTCGCGCCGCCGCCCGAAGAGGTAGGGCGTATCCGTGCCGCTGTGCACGTCGCCGCCGTGGAAGATGTCAGTGACCTCGACGCCTCGCGCGAGGAGCGCGTCGCGGGCGGCCACGATGTCGGACACGATCAGGTAAAGCCCTTGCGCCGAGCCGGGGGCTGCGGGCGTGACGTTGCTGCCGAAGATCACCGAGGCGTTGGAGCCGGGCGGGGTTACCTGGATCACGCGCCAGTCGTCGCCGGCGAAGTCGCCGTCCAGCCGCCAGCCGAGCCCGGTGTAGAACGCCTTGGCGCGATCGACATCGGAGACGGGAAGGACGGCTATCTCGAACTTGAAGTCGATTTGAGGGGCTTGGGTCACGGCTCTCTCCATTGTTCCCGCAGGCGCCGGCAATCCGCCTTGCGTGCAGTTGGGATCGGCACCGGCGCACACTAGCGCGCGGCATCCGCGAATACGCAATGAAATGCGTGTGACAGCCGGAGGCCTAGCTCCGCTCGGACTTTAGGGCGCCTGGGTTTCGGCCCGGATCAGCTTGATGTCCTGGTCGGCGGCCCAGCCGGCAACGTCTTCGCGTTTCAGCGCGGTCGCCATCAGGTCCGGAAACTGGTCCGGCGTGCAGGCAAACACGGGAATGCCGAGGCTTGCGACCCCGGCGGAGAGCCCGGGGTGGTAGGACGGGCGGCCGGTGTCGGTCAGTGCCAGCAGCACGATCACGTTGATGCCGCGCGCCACCAGCCTGCCCAGGCGGTCGAGCAGGGCGTCCTGATTGCCGCCTTCGTAGAGATCGGTGATCAGGATCAGATGCGCCTTTGCGGGCCGCTCGATGCGGTCCTCGCAATAGGCGACGGCGCGATTGATATCGGTGCCGCCACCGAGCTGGACGCCGAACAGCACCTCGACCGGGTCCGCGAGCTCCTCGGTCAGGTCCACGATCGCGGTGTCGAAGCAGACGAGCTTGGTCTTGACCACGGGCAGCGAGGCCATCACCGCCGCGAAGATCGAGGCGTAGACGACGGAGGTCGCCATCGATCCCGACTGGTCGACGCACAGGGTCACCTCCTCGAGATCGACGATGCGGCGCTGCTGGCGCAGGAATCCGATCAGCCTTTCGGGCACCACCGTGCGATGCTCCGCCTGGTAATGGCGCAGATTGGCCTTGATGGTGCGGGGCCAGTCGATATCGGCAAAGCGCGGCCGATGGGTGCGCAGCGAGCGGTTGAGAGCGCCGCGGACGGCGTCCGCGGTGCGCCGTTCGAGCCGCTCCATCAGCTCGGCCACGACCTTCGCGATCACGATCCGCGCGGTGTCCTTGGTCTTCTCCGGCATCACGCCGCGCAGTGCGACGAGATCGGCGATCAGGTTCACGTCCGCCTCGACGGTTGCGAGGAATTCGGGCTCGAGCAGCATCTGCCGCAGGCCTTTGCGCTCGAACGCGTCCTTCTGGATCACCTGCACCACCGGCGCGGGGAAGAACTCCCTGATGTCGCCGAGCCATTTCGCGACGCGTGGCGCCGAGCCGCCAAGCCCGCCGCGGCCCTTCTTCGGCGCATCGTCGTCACCATCGCCATAGAGCGCCGTGAGTGCCGCGGACATGCGGCGGTCGCTGTCAGACAGGGCAGGGGCGTTTTCGCTATCTTCCGCATCGGCGCCGAGGGCCAGCGTCCAGCGTCGGCTGCGCTCGTCGGTCTCGCTCATCGCACAGCTCCCGAGGTGAGGAGTTCGATCACGCGCGCCTGGTGCGCCGGCCAGATCGCAGCCGCGTCCGCCATCAGCCGGTAGCCCTTCGAGCCGCTGGCGCCGCGCCCGAACAACGCATCCATCAGGCGCCTGCGTTCGGTGCGGTCGAGCGCCGAGAACACGCGGCGGAACAGCGGCAAATTGGCGGTGAAGGCGTCTTCGTCCAGCGCCAGCAGCCAGGCATCCACCGCACCGCGCAGGGCCACGTCGTGGATCAGCCGATCGCCGGCGCCTTCGAAGAAACCTTCGAAGAAGCCCGCCGCCTCGGCAACCGGCGTGCCGGGCGAGAGCATCCGTGCCAGCAGCTCCGCCGTGCGTTCGGCGGCGAGCAGCTCGGCCTCATAGAGCAGCCGCGCGGCGGTGCCCGAGAGCAGCCGGGTCGCCTGGTCGTCGCGCAGCAGGGCTGCGAGAGCGTCGCGCCATTTGGCGACGGTGTCGCCATCGAGCTGGGCGAGCTGTATGGCGGCATCGGCCGCGAGGATGGCAGCGCGCAGCTTGGCTGCCGCGGCGGCGTCCAGATTGCGGGCGGCATAGGGCAAGGCGAGCGCCGCCTGCACCACAATGCGCGGCATCAGGGCGGCGAGATGCTCGACCGTGCCGGCGCGCGCCTCGCCATAGCGCAGGATGTCGGCCATCGGCGGGAGCGCGTCCAGCAGCGCCTGGCCGTCGCTCGTCAGCGCCGCCTTGGTCTCCAGCGCCGCGATGCCGCGCTCGGTGGCCTGCGACAGGTCGGCGATCATGGCGTTGCGCACGAGGCTCGCCAGCGCGCCGAGCTCGGGCTCCTTGCCCATCGCCTCGATCAGGCGGCCGCCGGCGGCCTCCGCGATGGTCGAGCCGTAGAGCAGGTTTTCGACCAGGCGTACCGCGAACTCCGGCTCCCAGCGCAACTGCCAGTTCTCGCGAAACGTGCCGCGGCTGCGCCCGGCATCGGTCAGCCGGCCCCAGGGCACGTCGAGCGCATTGAGGCGGTGCAGCAGTGTCGAGCGCATCAGCCCGCTTTCGCTGCGCAGGTCGAGCGTCAGCGGCTTTTCCAGCGCTTCCGGCTTGAGCCGGGTCGCCTTCTGCTGGCGCTGCAAATCCTCGAGCAGCGGCGCCAGCGGCGTCGCCGACGGGATCGATCCGACGCCTGCGCCGATCAGGAGCTCGGCGGCGACGTCGTTCCACATGGCGCGCTCGCCGTTGCAGAGGCAGGCGATCGCCGCCTCGCGCAGCTCCTCGAAGCCGGCCGACGGCCGGTTGCGGAGCGCGGCAAGCGCGGTGCCGAGCCGCTGCGCCTCGATCACCGAGGCCGTCGAGACGAAATGGCCGCGGTCGCGCAGCACGCGGCTGACCTTGGCGAGCCAGATCGCGGCGCGATCGCCGTCGCGCGTTTGCCAGAGATGCGCGCACCAGCCCGGTGCAACCACGCCCGCGCCATAGCCGCTCGCGCGCGACAGGCGCGGCGCGGTCCATGGTGCCCAGGTCGCCTTGATCTTCGTCTTCGGCCGGTTCTTGAGCAATTCGCGATCGGCCGCGAGGCTGCGGCGCTCGGCGAGCGCAGGCACGTGCCAGGCGCCGCAGACGACCGCCACGGCGCCATCGCTCTCCTTGGCCGTCTTCGCGATCTCGATGCGCATATGCGCCTCGCGCGCGGCCTCGCGGGCCGACAACGGCTTTTCCTCCGCGCGCAGCGCCGTCATCGCGTCGGCAACCGCCGCGAATATCGGGCCCGTCGCCGGATTCTCCTCGATGACGTCGGACCACCAGGATTCGCCGTCGTCATATCCGGCCGCGGTCGCAAGCGCGCCGATCGGATCGCGCCTGACCGGATCGTCCTCCGACCGTGCCGCGCTTTCCTCGGCGATGTCGGCCGCCGAGCTGCCCAGCCGGTCCGATGCCGGCAGGTCGATGAAGCGCAGGCTCGCGCCGTTGAGCACCGCCCAGCATGCGGCCTGGTATTCGGGCGAATAGTCGGCGAAGGGAAAGAAGCTGGCGTTGGCCGGATTGTCCTCGGCATAGGTGAGCAGCGCCACCGGCGTCACCATGTCGGGATTGGCGAGCATCGGCAGCAGGTCGGAGGCATCCGCGGGGCCCTCGATCAGCACCGCGACGGGCTTGAGCGCATCGAGCGCCTCCACCAGCCGCCGCGCCGATCCCGGCCCGTGGTGGCGGATGCCGAAGAGTGAGACCTGGCCTGCCATCGGCCGCTCCCCGCCTCAGATCAGATCGGTGAGCGAGGCATAATAGCCCTCGAAGCCGCGCTTCTTCTTCAGCACGGTCTCCAGATATTCGCCGAGCACGGCGGTGTCCTGCACCGGGTCCTTCACCACCGCGCCGATCATGTTGCTGGCGAGCGTGTCCGGCGTCAGCTTGCCGTCGTTGAAGAACGTCGCTTGGCTGATGCCGCCGATCATCACCGCGATCGCCTCGGCGGTCGAGAGCCCGCCCGAGGGCGATTTCAGCGCGACCTTGCCGTCCTCGGTCGAGCCCGAGCGCAGCTCGCGGAAGATCGAGACCACGCGCGCCACCTCGTCGGCGACGTTCTTCGGCGCGGGCAGATCGAGGTTCTGCGCCATCTCGCCGACGCGCTTGACGATGATCGAAACTTCCTCCTCGGCGCTATCAGGCAGCGGCAGCACCACGACGTTGAAGCGGCGCTTGAGCGCAGAGGACAATTCGTTGACGCCCTTGTCGCGGTTGTTGGCGGTCGCGATGATGTTGAAGCCGCGCTGCGCATAGACGGCGGTGTTGAGCTCCGGCACCGGCATCATCTTTTCCGACAGCACCGTGATCAGCGTGTCCTGCACGTCGCTGCCCATCCGCGTCAGCTCCTCGAAGCGGCAGAGCTTGCCGCCTTCCATCGCGCGCATCAGCGGGGTCGGCACCAGCGCCTCGCGGCTCGGGCCGTGCGCCAGCAGCTGGGCGTAATTCCAGCCGTAGCGGATCTGGTTCTCGTCGGTGCCGGCCGTGCACTGGATCACGAGCGTGGAGTCGCCGGTGATGCCGGCGGCGAGATGCTCGGAGACCCACGACTTGGCCGTGCCGGGCACGCCGAGCAGCAGCAGCGCGCGATCGGTCGCAAGCGTCGCGATCGCGGTCTCGATCAGGCGCCGGTCGCCGACATATTTCGGGGTGATCACGGTCCCGTCGGGCGCCTTGCCGCCCATCAGATAGGTCACGACCTGCCGTGGCGGGAGCGCCCAGCCCGGCGGGCAGTGCCCACCGCTTGCGGCGAGCGCCTTCAGTTCGGCCGCATAGCTCTCCTCGGCGGGCAATCGCAGTTTTTCGCTCATGGCTTTTCCCCCCTGTCGTCCAACGCGGCGTTGAGCCGCAGCATGTCGAGGCGCGGGTCGCCCTGCACGAGGCCCGCAGCTGTCAGGCGTTCCAGCGACCGGCGCGCGCCCTCGCGCGAGGCGATCAGGCCGAGCGCGTGGAGCTCTCCGCCGAAGTCGGCAGGCTTTGCATCATCGCGCCGGAGCGCCGCCAGCAACGTCTTGCCGGCGGGGGCGGACAGCGGATCATCCAAGCGTGCCGCCGGTCCCGCCATCGCCTGCGCGAGCTCGAAGCGGATGCCCTGCGCATTCAGGGCGGTCACGGCGAATTTTGCGCGCGCCGCAGGCCCAAGCCGCGGCGCCAGCACCATCAGCAGGCCCGTTGCATTGGGGCCGTCGACCAAATCCGCAACTTGAGCGACCTCGCTGTCGGACCCGCTCGCCACGATCAGGCCAACCAGCGCCGTGTCCGCTTCCGGGTCGGCGTTCCAGCTCCAGCAGCCGATCAGCGCGTCCGGCGTCATGCCGAGCGAGCCTGAGAACGAGGCAAGGTCGGCCCTGGCGAACAGCGCCCTGCGGCGTTGCCATTGTGCCGGCGTCTTGAGGCGCTCGGCCTCGATCATTTGCGTGCGCCGGAAGATGCCCTTGGTCTTCACCGGGAAGAAGCCGGCGAGTTCGGCAGCCTCCGCGTCGATCGCCGAGCCGTGGCCGAGACGCGCGAGCAGCGAGGAGGCCAGCGTCTTGACCTTGGGCGCGCGATCATTCGCGGCGATGCCCTCGAGGAAGGCGATGTCATCCTCGGACAGCCGCTCCGCCAGCAGCGCCAGCAGGCGCAACCTTGTCTCGGCGTTCTCATTGCCGAGCTTCGCCTCCAGCACCGCGCGTGCCGCGGCCGGATCGCGCCGTCGCAAGCTGGCCAGCGCCGCCTTGCGCATTGTGGGCCAGAAATCGTCCCAGGTGTCGGCCGTGAGGACTTCGTTCGGCCGCTGCCGCGCGGCGCTGCCCGACGCCGCGATCTCGGCCCAATCGCACCACGGCGCATAGACCTCGGGCACGTCATCGTCGCCGCCCGACGGCATCCAGTCGGCGGGATGCGTCGTCCAGCCGCGTGCTGCGAGGAAGTGGACGAGCTCGGCCTGCGCCATCTTCTTCGGTGCAAGGATGCGGCGTGCCAGCGGTCGCAGGGCCTCAGGCAATGTCGGCAGGGCGAGCCTGGGAATGTCGGGCAGGACGCGGAGGCTCATAGCCGGCTCCGCCGTCACGGCGATGCCGAGGAACTGGCCCGACAGAGCGAGCAGCCGCAACTCGGCCTCGGCAGGATCCTCGCCGAGCTCGGCGCGCCAGAACGGGGCTGCCTGAGCCGCTGCCGATCCCATGGTCCAGCGCGTCAGCACCGCGCCCATCGCGTCGTAGATCGCCTCCGGCCTGATCGCGTCAGTCATGACTACCGATCCGCCCCCACGGGGTCTGTGCCGCAAGGATCGTGAGCCTGTTGCCGGACCAGATCGCAGCGGTGATCGAGAGGTCCGTGCCGCAAAGTAGCCCCTCCGGAGTGTCGGCGACCGGCAAGGCGGAGGTGCCGTCCAGAGATCGCCACCATGAACCGCCGGCCTCGTCGCGTGCGATCCGCCCCTGCGGCAGCAGCAGCGGAATGTCGATGGTCCACGGCTCGGCGAGCAGCAGAAGGCTCATCGCATCGGAGAGCGTTGCGTCCGGCGCGGGCCATTCGACACCTTGCGCTTCCTCCGCGGCGGCGCGCTGCACGAGCAGGGCGCGAAGCGGCTGAGCTGAGGAATAGAACACGAGCTCGCCGTGAAAGCGCTCGCCGGGCGTGAACACCGAGCCGCGCTTACCCGCGCTTGCCGGGAAAAAGTCGAGCAGCATGGCAAAGCGCGGGCCGGTCGCGCCAAGATTGAGCAGCCACGTGGTCTGTGACACCAGCCCGTCGCGGCGCGTCTGCACCTGCTCGGCGAGCACTTCCCAGCGCGCTTCGATCCGCAACGCCCCGGGATCGGCCAGCACGGTCTCGCGCGTTTCCGATGTCGCGACCGCGCGCCGCATTTCGGCATCGCGCGGCGCGGCACGGAACGCGCGCGAGAGCAGCACCAGCTTGCCGAGTTCGACCACCGCGCCGCGCGGCCGGTCGCCGGGCGGCAACGCGAGCAGGCGGCCCGGCAGTTCGTCGATCCGCCCGGCGAGCGCCGCGGCCTTGCCATCGACCAGCCGCGCCGCGATGCGCCGGCACCGCGCCGTGGCATCGTCGATGAAGCCCGACAATCCCAACCGGAGCTGATCGCCGATCCATTGCCCGAGCGCATCCAGCGCATCGAGGATGGCGCGCTCGGTTTCCTCGCTGCGCCGGGCGGCCTGGGCCTCGCGCCGCGCCACGTCCTTCGGATCCTCGACTATTTCAGCATCGACGGCGCGCGCGGCGCGCAAATCCTTCTCCGCGCCTGGCGTCGCGCTCGCTGCCGGTCTGCCTGCGGATGTGCCGCGGCGGCGACCGAGCCAGTCGCTGACCCAGTCCGGCGTGTCGGAGGGCTTGAACGGCACGATCGCTTCCGCGTTCAGCCACAACAGGCCGAGCACATGCTTGCAGGGAAATTTGCGGGACGGGCAGGTGCACTTGTTGCCGAGGTCGCGGAGGTCGGCCATGACCCGGTAGGGATTGGCGCCGGAGCCGGCGCATTCGCCCCAGATCAGAGCGCCGTCATGGCTGCCACCGACGCCGGACCATTTGCCGGGCTTGGCAAGCCCGGCGGCTGCCTTCAGCGAGGACTGATCGGTGGCGAGCTGCTCGACCGCTTTCAGATCCATCGCCCCCGCCGGCTTTCTCGTTCGAATCCTCAGGCCAGAGTATAGCGGGACGCATGAAAGCTCAATGTCGCCGCGAGCGGCCGGCCGGCTGCACGCGGTGATCGTCATGTCGTCTCGTCGTCCGGATGGGCGAGCCCAAGCCGCGTGCGGGCCTTGCGCGTCAGCCTCGCCGCGATCAGGGCATGGGCCTGCGCGAGACAGGCGGTGAGCTCGGCGTCGGGCAGGGCATTGTTGCTGACGAGCTGCACCCATCTGGCGCGCGCCAGATACGGCGCCGGCCGCGCCAGGCCGTGCTCGATCAGCATCGCATAGGCCATGTTCGAGACCTTGAACATGTAGCCGCCGGAGCGCGCGGCAAAGCCGCCGCCGAGCGCGAACATCTTGCCGCCGACCTTGAACACGGAGGTGCCCTCCCACTGCACCACCTTGGTGACGGCGGGCAGGCGCAGGCAGCGGGCTTCGAACGTCCTGGGAGTCATGCGCTCGCAATCAAGAGTGGGACACCGGCGCACCGTTATGGCAGCATGCGCCGTCTAACCAGGGATGAAGATGACATGTCGCGCGTTTCGATCAAGACCAGGGACGATCTGCCGGAGACGTTGAAGCCGTTGTGGGACAAGATGGCGACCTACGGCGCCTTCGAGAACCAGGCCGGGGTCATGGCGCACCGCCTGCCGATCTTCAAGCACATGTGGTCGCTGCTGGTGGACCTTGCGAGCGAAGGCCTGGTGTCCAAGCGCCATCTCGAACTCGCGCTGGTCACGGTCTCGCTGCTCAACAAATGCGACTATTGCGTCTCACACCACGCGCCGAAACTGGCGGTGCAAGGCGTCTCGGAGGCGGGCGCCGCGCGCCTCGTCGACTACAAGGACCATCCCGAGCTCGATGAACTCGACAAGCTCGTCGTCGAATATTCCATCGCCGTCACCAACAACTGGAACAGGACGCGCGACGAGATCTTTGCCCGCCTTCGCGCGCATTTCTCCGAAGCTGAGATCGTCGAGCTGACCTGGCGGATCGCGCTGTGCGGCGCCTTCAACCGCTTCAACGACATTCTCCAGCTCGAGGTCGAGCAGGGCGTCCCGCACAGCGAGGCCGCGGAGTAAGGCCCGGTTGGGTCGCCGCCTCCGGACTCTGCCGCACCGCTGCGCGCTGCGTCGCGTCCGGGACACGAGAGCGGTGAACGTGACACAACACGAAAACCTCACTTGCGTGACGATGAGGGATCACTCAGAGTCGCGCCCGCGATCCAACCAGCGACAGGAATTGAAATGACCCGCGTTCGATGTGTCACCGAGATGGGCATGGGCGTCGACGTTCACGGCAGGGACGCCACCAAGGCGGCGAAGCGCGCGGTGTCGGACGCGATCCGGCATTCGAGCCTGGGCTTCTTCCGCATGATCGGCAAGACCGCGAACGACATGTTCGTCGACGTCACGATCGGCGTGCCCAATCCGGAGAGCGTGGACAAGGAAGCCGTCGCCAAGGAGCTTCCCTACGGCACCGTGACCGTCACCGCGGTCAAGGGCGGGTTGGAAATACCCTCGGCGACGGACGTGGCCAACGATCCCATCCTCATCGCCAACGCCGCCGTCATCGTCAGCTTCGACAAGGACTAGGCCCGTGTCCGATAGTGACCTGGCGCTGCTGGATCGGCCGGTCTGGAGCGCGCTGACGACGAGCCACAAGGCTCTCGCGGAAGGGGGACCGCAGGCGCTACGATACCCTGCGGACATGACGCCGTTCGCCGACATGGTGGACATGTCGCCGGCAAGTTTTGCGGCGCTCGGCGATCTCATGAACGGCTCGCAAGTCGCCGCGCTGTTCACGCCGGAGCCGGTCGACGTCCCCGCCGGCTTCAAGGTCGTGCTGTCAGACACCGGCGAGCAGATGATCGGCTCGCCCGCCGACAGCCCGCTGCGCGACGCCGAGATCGTCACGCTGGGGGCGGCCGACGTTCCCGCCATGACGGCGCTGACGGAGCTGACGAAGCCCGGTCCGTTCGCGCGACGCACCCATGAGCTTGGGACGTTCCTCGGCATTCGCGCAGGGAACGAGTTGGTGGCGATGACCGGCGAGCGGATGAAGCCGGGAAGATTCGTCGAGATGACCGCCGTCTGCGTGCATCCTGATCATCGCGGGCGCGGCTACGCGCAGGCGCTGCTCGCGGCGGTCGCGCGCCGCATCGAGGCGCGCGGCGAAATCCCGTTCCTGCACGTGTTTTCCCACAACGCATCGGCCATCGCGCTGTACCGGCGGCAGGGAATGACGATCCGGCGCCGGCTGTACGTCACCGCGTTGATGAAGCAGGGATGAGCGCGCGAGTGCCGGCTTCATTTCCGGCGAAACCGCGCTATATGCAGTCCAACCATCATTTGGGGGAACACATGGACGCCAGGACACCTGATTTTTCCGCCGTACGGACGGCGATGCAGCGCTATGTCGATCAGGAGATCATTCCGGGCGTATCCTGGGCGGTGCTGCGGGGCAGTGAAATCGTCGATCAGCAGTGCGTCGGCTTCGCCGACCGCGAGGCCAATACCGCGCTCCGGCCCGACCACATTTTTCGCGCGTATTCCAACACCAAGATCTTCGTCACATGTTCGATCATGCTGTTGGTCGAGGACGGCCGCATCGGGCTCGATGATCCCGTTGAAAAATTCCTGCCGCAGCTCGGCAACCGCAAGGTCCTGAAGCAGGACGCGGGGAGCCTGGCCGATGTCGAGCCGGCTGCGAGCCCGATCACGATCCGGCAGCTCCTGACCCACACCTCCGGCCTCAGCTATGGCATTTTCGATCCCGGCGCGGTGCTGTTCAAGGGCTACAACGACGCGGTCGTGCTCAATCCGATGACGCCGCTGACCGACATGATCGACAAGCTCGCCGATCTGCCGCTGGCCTATCATCCCGGCACGTCCTGGGAATATTCGGTGGCGACCGACGTGCTCGGCCGCGTCGTGGAGGTCGTTTCGGGCAAGGCGCTTGATGCGTTCCTGCAAGCGCGCATCTTCGCGCCGCTCGGCATGAAAGACACCGGCTTCTTCGTCCCCGAGGCGGAGCTGGGCAGACTGGTCGCCCTCTACACCGGCGCCGACGTGACCGACCCGATGAAGCCCGGCCTGACGCGAGCCGACAATTTGCCCTATCCGCAGGCCTATCGGCGGCCGTTCCCGCGGCTGTCGGGCGGCGGCGGGATGGTCTCGACCTTGCCGGACATGCTCGCCTTGGTGCGCGCGCTGTTGCCGGGGCCGGATGCACTGCTGAAGCCGGAGACCTTGCGGCAGATGATGACCAACCAGTTGCCCGCAGGCGAGACCATCCGGCTCCCGAGTTTCGGGCCTGTGCCCGGCAAGGGTTTTGGCCTCGGCGGCGCCGTCACCTTCGCGCCGACGCCGTTTGATCCGCCGAACTCGGTCGGCGAATTCCAGTGGGGCGGCCTTGCCGGCACCCATTGGTGGATCTGCCCGCAGGCCAACACGGCCGGCGTGCTGATGGCGCAGCGTCACATGGGCTTCTGGAATCCGTTCTACTTCGAGTTCAAGCAACTGGCCTACCGGGCGGTCGGAGGCTGACCCCCGCGAAAAAATCGTGCGCAAGCGCGAATCCTTTTCGACCATCGCATCCTCTTAAGCGTCGAGGCAGTTGGCCTCGGCTCATCTCGGAGGATGCGATGGCATTTTACAGGAAGAATATCGGTGGCCTGCAGCAGGCGGTGCGGATCGCCGCAGGGATTGCGGTGGTGGTCGCGGCATTCGCCTGGTTCACCGGCGCTGCGGCAGGGCTCATCGCTCTCGCCGGCGCCGGCTTCGCGCTGACCGGTGTCGTCGGCTATTGCCCGATGTGCGCGATGGCCGGGATCGGCAGGGGGGAGGTGTCGTGAGCGCCGCCGCAATCTCGCCGGGCCAGTTCGAGGCGGCGCGGTTCGGCGATCCCCGGGCGATCGCGCGCCTGCTCGAGACGGCGCAGCCGGATATCCGCCGCTACGCGCGTGCGACCTGCCGCAGCTCGGCGGACGCCGAGGATGCTGCGCAGGAGGCGCTGTGGATCCTGTTCCGCCATGTCGGCACCATCCGCTCGCTGCTGGCGTTGTCCGCCTGGCTGTTCAGCGTGGTCCGCCGCGAATGCCTGCGGCTCGCGCGCAAGGCCGGCCTCACGCCGGCCGCAGGCGACAGCGAAGCCGAGGCGGCATTGCTGGCGCGCCCCGAAGCCGATCTGCGGCTCGACGTGGCCGCCGCCTTCGAGGCGCTGCCACAGCACTACCGCGAGGTCGCGCTGATGCGCGACGTCAAGGAAATGACCATCGACGACATCGCGATCGCACTCGGCGCCTCCCGGCAGACCGTGAAGGCGCGGCTGCATCGCGCCCGCGCCTTGATGCGCGAATATCTGACGAGATAAGAGACGATCAAGTATCAAAGAGACAACAAGAAGATGCAGGCGAGAGACAATGCCTCCCGCCTGCTGGTTGCGTCAGTCCTTCCACGGATCGAATTCACCTTCGCCGGCCATGGCGACGGCGAACGGCCGCAGCGTGTGCAGCACCCGCACGGTGCCGGCATGCTGGGCGAGCACGTCGGGCAGGCGGCGATAGGCCATCGGGCTCTCGTCGAGGTCGGCACCGATCAAGGTGACGCCACGCTCGTTGAGCCAGCGGTCCATCTCCGCGCGCGAGAAGCGCCGCTTCGCTTCCCTGCGTCCGAACAGGCGGCCGGCGCCGTGCACGGTCGAATAGAGCGAAGCCTTCGCTTCGGGACTGTCGACGCCTTCGAGGATGACGGCGTCGTCGCCCATGGAGCCGCCGACGAATCCCTTCTGGCCGGGAAACGCCGGCGTCGCGCCCTTGCGTACCACCCACAGGTCACGCCCGTCGTGGGTCTCACGCCAGGCATAGTTGTGGTGGTTGTGCACGCTCTCGGTCACGCTGCCGCCGATGATCCGGCGGACGCGGTCGACGACCCACTCGCGGCCCGCATAGGCATAACGCCCGGCGAGTTGCATCGCCGCGATGTAGCGGCGGCCGATTTCGGAATCCTCGTCGACCACGGCGGGCGGGACGTTCATGCCGTCCTTGCCGCCGGCGGCCTTGAGGTAGCGCGTCGCGGAGGTGTGCCCGAGGCCGCGGCTTCCGAAATGGACGCCGATCCAGACAAAGCCGTCCTCGTCGCGCATGAGGTCGACATAGTGGTTGCCCGACCCGACCGTGCCGAGCTGGCTCACCGCCTTGTTGCGGTAAGACTCCATGTCACTCTCGCGCCAGGCTTCGCCGTCGTCGAACAGCGCGTGCTCGGCCCGCTCGGCGTTGGTGCGGCCGACGCCGAACGAGATCGCCCTGGCGACGTCGCGGATGATCGTGGGGACGATCGCCGCAATGTCGTCGAAGCGCGTGTCGAGCCGTGCCGCCATGTTGCCGCAGCCGATGTCGAAGCCGACGCCGGAGATGCTGATCTGTTTCTCATAGGCGATGACGCCGCCGACCGGCTGGGCGTAACCGAGATGGCCGTCGGCACAGATCACGCCGGACACGACGTTGCCGATCGCCATGCAGTTGCGCATCTGCGCCACGGTCGCCTCCTCATGCGGGCCAAAAATCTTCAGCGGCGCATTCTGGAAGCGGGCATCCTGCGTGCGGAACTCGGCGATCGAGCTCGCGGTCGCATTGGCCTCTCGCGCGAGATGCTCCTTGCGCGCAGCGTCCTTGTACAGGCACCAGGCCGGCTGGCCGCGTCCTTCGCCGACGCGCGAGTCGGGATCGACGCCGGCGGCGAGGCAGAGCTCGCGGGCGCGTTCCATGTAGGGATCGGATCGTCGCATGATCGTATGTCCTGCATGCAGTCCGCACGCACCATACAAGGCGCGGGCGGATCATTTCACGGATTTTGAAGGCCCCGGGCGCGAGCGTCCGGGGCCGTTGTCGTTGCGCATCAGCCCAATGCCGTCTCCGACGCCGCGATCCACGCGACCACGGCCTCGGAGAAGCCGTTGACGCGGGTCCAGGCGCCGTGACCGACACCGTGCTGGTACGAGGCTACGTTGACCATGGTGCCGCGGGCTCTGGGCTCGGGTACCTGGTCGTGGCTCTGCTCGTCGGTGAAGACGATGAGGCGATCGCCCTTGCGGTCGATCTCCGTCACCGCCTTGCCGAGATACGTTCCGCCGTGCGGCTGCGAGCCGATGATCGCATCCCGCAGCGCGAAGCCGCGGCGGGACGGGACCTTCACGACCTCATTGCTGAAGGTGAAGATCTCGACCTCGTCGCAGATCTCGCGTGCGAGGATGGCGAGGCCACACGCCGCCTCCGCGCGCGTCATTTCCGACTGCGCGGAGAGGGGTGTGAACATCGAGCCCGACACGTCGATCAGGAGCCGCGTCCGGCCAGGAAGCCGCACGTGGTCGTTAACCGACTTGAGCATCGCGGTCTCGAGCTCGGGCTCGAAATCGGGCGCGTAGCGCGCCGCCGTGATGAACCGATACGGCAGGATACGATCCGTCCGCATCGCCTCGATCGCGGCTGCGATGGTCTCGCGCGGGACCTGCGCATTCTGCATCAGCCGCAGATTGCGCAGCAGCGCCAGGCCGCCGAGCTTGCGCTCGGCGATCAGGCGCTCGAACGTCTCGCGCTTGCTCTTGCCGGCCGAGAGCGAAACCTCCCAGGTGTCGGGCGCGGCGAGCTCGCCATCGACGAGCTGCTTCCATACCCTGGCCTGGTCGGCGTCCTTCGGCTTGGCGTGCACCAGAAACAGCACGTCCCTGATCCGCACCGCGCCGTCGCGGTCGTACTTGGCGAGCTGGTAGGCGTCGAACTTGGTCAGAGCACGGGCAAGGCCCTTCTTGACCTGCGCGGAGACCGGCTGACGCTTGCGCTGCTGCTGGGGGCCGAGCGCATCCGCCCAGTAGATCGCAAGCAGCTCCGTCATCTCGTCGGGCCGGTGGATCACCTGGTAGAGCGTGTCGGCAACCAGAGCACGGTGCTTCTCGCTGCGCGCCATCTCGCGGATCACGAGCAGGGGCGCGTGCCGCAGCTTCATCGCGTCGCGCGCCTCGATCGCAAGCTGCGCCACGCGGTCGGGCGCGACCTTCGGGACGAACGCCCTGATGCGGTCGGCGATGGAGACGCCGTCCTCGTAGAACTGGTCCTCCCACAGGAGGCAGTTCATCAGCGCGCGCTTCAGCTCCATCTCGGGCGTGAAACGGATGGCACGAGCGCCCTCACGCGTGAAGGCGCGAACGATCTTGTTGAGCCTGACCATGACGGCCTCCTCTTGGGTTGACGGGGGAATGGAAACGGGTGCCGGGGAACAAGCGAGGCTGAACTGCCCCTGCGGGCTGAACGTGCTCTACCAACTGAGCTACGGACTGGCGTCCGGGAGGGCTCGAACCTCCGACAGCGATGTAACAGCGCTCTTCACCACCGGCGGTGGCGACGAGAAAGTCACGATCCGGGAACAGGCGATGCTGAGACCCCGGCCTGCAGCTTACCCTGCAGGCCGGGTAGCGCTCTATCCGCTGAGCTACCGGTGCACGGTACACCGGGCGGGATTCGAACCCGCGACCTCTCGATTATCAGTCGAAGTAACAGCTATCTTCACCACGGATCGTGATGGGGTTGGCGGGGAACGAGCGATGCTGTTGCTGCCCTTGTTGAGCAAACTGAGCTACGGCATTTCAGCCGGCGGGAGACGAACCCGCGACCTCCGTTCTGGCAAGCCAGGACGGCGCTCTGACCGAAGTAACAGGCATCTTCACCACCGCCAGGCCGATGCTCTTGCACCGGCCTTTGGAAGGGTACGCTGGGGAACGGGCGATATCGGCTTTCAGTGACGACAACACAGGCCGCCCTTGCGGACGGATCCTGCGCCGGGCCGCGTGCAAGCCTTTCCCGAGGCCGCATCCCGGTGCGTGTGTCAAAGGCGGGATTCGAACCCGCTTTACCGTGGAGAAGTATCCGACATCTTCACCACCAGCGTCGGTTGAGCCGCGATCACCGCGGCAAACGATCTACAAAATTGCTATCGCGGCGCTGTCGACGCGCCGCATGTTGCGAACCCACTGGGGTCGCTCTGCCATCGGTGTCCGGCTCATCGCCTCGTTCCCTCCGGCAGGCCCCGCGCACTTGGGCACGCGCCTCTCCAGCGCGAGCCCCGGGATCCGGGTCTCCCGTTCCGGCCATCGCCGGGATGTTCGATTGGGCCGCGCGGCGGGCAACAAAAAACCCTCCGGAGCGGCAGGCTCGGGAGGGTCCGTGAGAAGCGGACTGTCGATCTTGCGGTCAGGCAAGGTCGCTCCCATGAGCCGGGCATGCGCAATCGATTGGCCGGAGGCCATTCGACAGTCGCGCAAATCTTTCGTAGCTGTGCTTCATCATCGGGTTCATCGATTTTCGCGAACGGAAGTATTCGCGAGGCGGCGGGAAATACGCCTGCAACTTGCGGATGTCAAGCGACGTGCGTGTAAAAATTGCAAGACACCGGCGACAAGACGCCGGCGACATGGATGCATGACGTGGCAAACTATCTCGGCCTCGATGGATTTCGCTTCGGCTGGGTCGCCGCATGGATCGATCATCGCGGCGAGCACGGCTTCGATTATTCGCCGGGGCTGACGCGCCTGCTCGCGATGCCGCATGCGCGCGCGATGATCGACATGCCGATCGGATTGAAGCCGGGCGGCTATCGCGTGTGCGACTTGCGCGCGCGCGAATTGGTGGGCCCGGCGGTGTTTCTCGGCGCGCGCCGCGACCTCTGGACATTCCCCGACATGGCATCAGCCAATCGCCACTACTGGGCGCACGAAGGCAAGGGCAGGGGCGTCTCTGCACAACTCTGGAACATCAGAGACAAGATCAGGGACGTCGACGAGATCATGACGCCGGCACGGCAGGCGACGATCGGCGAGGCGCATCCGGAATTGATCTTCTGGAATCTCGCCGGCGGTGTGCGGCTCGAACCGAAGACGACGCCGCGTGGCCGCGCGCAGCGCATCGGGCTGCTCAGGGGACGCGGCTTCACCCGGATCGAACGCTGGCTGACGCTTCGCCACGGCACCGGCATCGGTCGCGATGATCTCGTCGATGCCTGTGCCTGCGCGGTTGCGGCGCGCGACAGCACGCAGCGTGTCGGCGGCGAGGAGACCGATCCGCGCGGGCTGCGGATGGAGATCAACTATTGAGAGAGCCGCGTGACGGCGAAATCGTGGGTTGGGAAAAAGCGGCAATTTTTTCGGGGCGGACAGGAACCGTCGATGGGCGGTCCGCGTTCCCCGTTCGACCGATGACAGAGAAGCTTGTGCGATGAATGATGTCAGTCAACTCGCAACCGCGATGATCGCGCTCGTCTTCACGGGAGCATTGCTCTTCACCGGGCAACTCTTCATCGAGCGGCGTGCGCAGCATGATATCATGTACGCGACAAACCAGCTGTTGCGGCCTTTGTAGTCTGACCAGCTCCGTGACCTTGCGTCATTCGGTGGCTCGCCTAGATTAGGCGGACGCTCACGAATGAAGCCGGAGTCCCGATGTCCGATCTCTCCTCCTTTCCCATCACGAAGCGCTGGCCGGCCAAGCATCCCGAGCTGCTCCAGCTTTATTCGCTGCCGACGCCGAACGGCGTCAAGGTCTCGATCATGCTCGAGGAGATCGGGCTGCCTTACGAGGTCCATCTCGTCGATTTCGGCAAGGACGATCAGAAGACGGTCGAATTCCTCTCGCTCAATCCGAACGGCAAGATCCCGGCGATCCTCGACCCCAACGGCCCCGGCGGCAAGCCGCTGCCGCTGTTCGAATCCGGCGCGATCCTGCAGTATCTGGCCGAGAAGACCGGCAAGCTGCTGCCGCAGGATGCGGCGCGGCGCTACCAGGCCATCCAGTGGGTGCATTTCCAGATGGGCGGCATCGGGCCGATGTTCGGCCAGGTCGGGTTCTTCCACAAATTCGCCGGCAAGGATTTTGAGGACAAGCGGCCGCTCGAGCGCTACGTCAATGAGTCCAAACGTCTGCTCGGCGTGATGGAGACTCACCTTGCCGGCCGGCAATGGTTCATGGATGACGATTTTGGCATCGCCGACATTTCCATGCTCGGCTGGACACGCAACCTCATCGGCTTCTACGGCGCCGGCGATCTCGTCGAATTCAGCCAGTTCAAGTCGGTCGGTGCCTGGCTCGAACGCGGCCTGGCGCGCCCGGCCGTGCAGCGTGGGCTGAACATTCCGAAGCGACCTTAGGATCTAGCTCAGAGCCTTGCGGGCCATGTACAGCGCCATCAACGCGACGAGGGCGATCATGACCCGGCGCAGAACTGTCTTGCTGACACCATTGGCCATGCGCGCACCGAGATCGGTGCCGATCCAGAGGCCGGCCAGGATGCCGATGATGGCGGGCCAGCCCACCATCAGTCCCTTGCTCCAGTAGATCCAGGCCGCGGGAATGTTGGTCGGGATGACGGAGAAGACGAGGCTGATGAGTTGCGCCTGATGCTGCGGCACGCGCAGGCCGGCGGCGAGGCCGACGGTGATCGCGAGCCCGCCGCCGATTCCCATGAAGCCTGAGGAAAACCCGGCAAGTACGCCGATGAGGAGCAGCGGGAGCCAGGGCAATCGGTCGGGCGCGCCGGCCCCGCTGCTCGCGTCCTTGCGGTCACGACGCAGCACCAGCGCCGCAATCAGCGCGACGAGATAGGCGACGTAGGTCCATTGCAAGACGGAGTCGGAGACTGCGGTCGCGGCGTAGCTGCCGCCCGCGCCGCCGGCGAGAAATCCAACGCCGATCCAGACGATCCATTGCAGCGGGCTGCGGTTGCCGTTCTGCCAGTAGCGACGCACGCCGGCGAGGCCGGTCGGCGGCACCTGCGCGATCAGGGAGGTGCCCTGAGCGACGTGCTGCTCGGCGCCGAGCAGCAGCACGCAGAAGATGACGAGGCCGCCACCCGGGCTCGTACCCATGAAGCCCGACGTCAGCCCGCCGACGAGACCGACGCAGGCGCCGGCGAGGAGGTCATGAAGGGCGGACATCGCTCACGCCCTCGTTCGCCGCCTGACGTCCGGCCTCGCCGTGCGAAATCCGTCGATCACGCTGCCGACGGTCGCCATGCAGGCCTCCACGTCAAAATCCTCGCCCCAGCATTTTTGCAGCACAAAGCCCTGGAAGATCGCGACCAGCGTGCGCGCGATCGCGTCGGCGCCGAGATCGCGCCGGATCAGGCCGTCGTGCTGGGCGCGCTCCACCAGCGCCACGATCAGGGCGCGCGGCATGTCGATGCCCTCGACGACGCCGGTGCGGACGCGGCGGTTGCGCAGCGCTTCGGCCCAGCCATGAATGCCAACCCGGCGCCGCGCTTCGCCGGCGGGATCGGTGAGCCATGCAGCATAGACGCGAACCAGGGCGTGCAGTCCGTCGATCGGATCGCTCGAACCTTGCGCGACCGAGTTGAGCACGGCCTCGCGGCGATGCCGGTCGTCGGCAAGCGCCTCGATCAGGTCGTCCTTGCTGGCGAAGTAGAGATAGACCGCGCCATGGCTGAGCCCCGACCGCTTCACGATGTCGGCCATTCCGGTCTGGTGGAAACCGTTCTCGGAGAAGCAGGCGAGGGCGGCTTCGAGGATTTGCCGACGCCGTCCCTCACGCTGCTTGTCGCTGATCTTTGGCATCGCGCCGCCCTTAAATAACTGACACGTCGATCGTTTTCAGATCCGCAGAAAATGCATTCCATATAGCGGTTCAATATAAAAAACGACCAGTCAGTCATTATTAATTCGACGATCGGTCCGGGTCAAGTCCGGACGTTGGGCCGAGCGAGAAGAGAATCGGAGAAATCGAGGTGAACGCGTGCCGCTAGAACAGCCGGCCGCCGTTCGGCACCGGCTTGCTCGGTTGCATCAGCACGACCTTGCCGTCGGCATCGGGGAAGCCGAGCGTCAGCACCTCCGACACCGCCGGCCCGATCTGGCGCGGCGGGAAATTGACGACGGCCGCGACCTGCAGTCCGACCAGCGTCTCGAGCGGATGGTTTTCGGTGATCTGCGCCGAACTCTTGCGCACACCAATTGCGGGGCCGAAGTCGATCCAGAGCCTGAAGGCCGGCTTGCGCGCCTCGGGAAACGGCTTTGCATCGACGATGGTGCCGACGCGGATGTCGACCGCAAGGAAGGCGTTGAAGTCGATGGTCGGCGATGCGGCCGCCGCGGGATCGTGGGTGACGTGCATGGACTATCCGTTCGGGGAATGGCTGCGTTCGCAATATTGTGGCTGGAAGCGGAGTTTCGTACAACGCCACCTGCATCACACGACGCATGCGCGGGGGACGCCTTGCCCAACATCATCTACGGCATCAAGAACTGCGACACCATGAAGAAGGCGCGGGCCTGGCTCGACAGCCACGGCATCGCCTACGAGTTCCACGACTACAAGGCGGCGGGCGTGGAGAAGGACAAGCTCAAGCAGTGGAGTGACAAGGCCGGCTGGGAGACGCTGCTCAATCGCGCCGGCACGACCTTCAAGAAGCTGCCCGACGCCGACAAGGACGGTCTCACCGAGAAGAAGGCGCTGGCGCTGATGCTAGCGCAACCATCGATGATCAAGCGGCCGGTGCTCGAGATCGGCGCCAAGCTCCTGGTCGGCTTCAAGCCGGACGTCTATGCCAAGGAGGTCGGCGGCAAATCGCGCTGACGGCTAGTTCAGTTCGACGATCTCGGTGGCGATGCCGTCCTGATCGGCGAATTCGACCACATCGGCGGACGCGATGCGGCCGGGCGCGCGATGAAACAAGTCGCGGTCGATCACCGCGCGCAGTTTCGGGCGCGGCGCCGCGTCATTTCCGCGCATCAGATTCGTGATCTCGAAGCCGCCGTCCTCGCAGAAGGTCTTCAGCGAGGCGACGATGTGGCTGATCCTGCCGTTGGCGAGGAAGGGCAGCAGAAGCCGCTCATAGGCGACGGTGCGTCCGTAGACGTCGTCGACGTCGGACACGGTGTAGACCGGAAGCCCGCACGCCACGCATTGGTAATAGACCGGCATCACGAAGGGCGCGAGGCGCGGTCCAATATACTCATCGAGCAGAACGCCCTTGCCGGTATGTCCATAGGCGCGCGATATGCGCGTGCCTTCGCTCTGGATGGTCAGGCGCGGCGTCGGTGTCGAGGTGTCGACCGTATAGTAGATGAGATCGGAGAGCTCGTCCTCGAGGCGCGCGGGCTGATACTCGGAGATCGCCGGCGTAATCTGCTCGCGCGCATAGAGTCGCAGCCACGTGTTCAGGAGGTCACGCTGCTTGATCGACTTGACGGCGGACGGAGCGGCGCTGGCAAAATCCAAAACAATATTCCCGGCGATGAAAACCCGCGCATGATGATGTCAGCGGGAAAATTTTCTATGAAGGCTGGCGCGCGGGGCGAAAGACCGTTAACGACGGCTTGACGACCGGCGCGCTTTGCGAACCGGAAGGCCGGGCAGGGACACGTCAAAGCCCTCCGACTAAGGGAGCATAAGTCCCCCGATCGGAGACCTGATCTGCTCAGCTTTCCGCCTTGCCTAACCCCCGTCACCTCCGGCATATTCCGCGCCCGGAGGCGGCGTTCCGGGCAGGCTCCAGAGCCTCCGGAAAGCCGAAGCAATCGAGGACAGCCACGCGCCTGGCGCGGGCGGGGGGAAATCTGTTTGGCCGATGAGTTCATTCTCGAAACGGAAGGCTTGACCAAGGAGTTCGCGGGCTTCTTCGCCGTCCGCGACGTTGCGCTCAAGGTTCGCCGTGGGAGCATTCACGCGCTGATTGGCCCGAACGGGGCTGGCAAGACGACGTGCTTCAATCTGTTGACCAAGTTCCTGAAGCCGTCGGCTGGAAAAATCCTCTACAAGGGACAGGACATCACCGCGATGGCGCCGGCCGACGTGGCGCGCATGGGGCTGGTTCGCTCGTTCCAGATCTCGGCGGTATTTCCGCATCTCACCGCGCTCGAGAATGTCCGCGTCGCGCTCCAGCGCCAGCACGGCAGCTCGTTCGATTTCTGGCGTTCGAAAACGGTGCTCAACCGCTTCAACAACCGCGCGCTGGAATTGCTCAACGATGTCGGCCTCAGCGAATTCGCCAATACGCCGGCGGTGGAGATGCCCTATGGGCGCAAGCGTGCGCTGGAAATCGCGACCACGCTCGCGCTCGACCCGGAAATGATGCTGCTGGACGAGCCGATGGCCGGCATGGGCCATGAGGACATCGACAAGATCGCGGCGCTGATCAAGCGCATCTCGGCGAAGTACACCATCCTGATGGTCGAGCATAATTTGAGCGTCGTCGCCAATCTCTCCGACATCATCACCGTGCTGACGCGTGGGCAGGTGCTCGCACAGGGCAATTACGCCGAGCTCACCAAGGACGAGCGCGTCAAGGAAGCGTATCTGGGAGCTGGGCATGCCTGAGACTGCGATGGCGGAAGCTCCCGCGAAGGCCGCAGGCGGCGGCAACATCCTCCAGGTCCGCAACCTGGAAGCCTGGTACGGCGAATCCCACATCCTGCACGGGATCAATTTCGACGTGAACGCAGGCGAGGTCGTCACCCTGCTCGGGCGCAACGGCGCCGGCAAGACGACCACGCTGAAGTCGATCATGGGCATGATCGGCAAGCGCACCGGCTCGGTGAAGTTCAACAATCAGGACATCATCCGCGCTTCCTCCGACAAGATCGCGCGCATGGGTGTCGCGTTCTGCCCGGAGGAGCGGGGGATTTTCTCCAGTCTCGACGTGCGCGAGAACCTGCTGCTGCCGCCGGTCGTGCGTGCAGGGGGGCTGACGCTCGACCAGATCTTCAATCTGTTTCCGAACCTCAAGGAACGGCTGAACAGCCAGGGAACCAAGCTGTCCGGCGGCGAGCAGCAGATGCTCGCGATCGCGCGCATCCTGCGCACGGGCGCGAGCTTCCTGATGCTGGACGAGCCGACCGAAGGGCTGGCGCCCGTCATCATCCAGCAGATCGGCCACACCATTGCGCGGCTCAAGAAGGAGGGTTTTACGATCCTTCTCGTCGAGCAGAATTTCCGGTTCGCCTCCACCGTCGCCGACCGCTACTATGTGGTCGAGCATGGCAAGATCATTGACGGATTTTCGAACGCGGAGCTTGCCGCGAATATGGACAAGCTCCACACCTATCTCGGCGTCTAGAACGGCCAAGAAAAAGACGACACGAGAAACTTCACAGGGAAAGTAGCATGAAGACAAAGTCGATCGCATCGTTTTTGCTCGGCACCGCGCTGACGTTCACCGCCACCGGCGTGGCCTTCGCGCAGGACAAGACCGTCAAGATCGGCGCGCTGTCCGATCAGTCCGGCCTCTACGCCGACCTCGGCGGCCCCGGCTCGACGCTCGCCGCGCAAATGGCGGTTGAAGATTCCGGCCTGGCTGCGAAGGGCTGGAAGATCGACATCGTCTCTGGCGACCACCAGAACAAGCCCGACATCGGCACCGCGATCGCGCGGCAGTGGTTCGACGTCGACAAGGTCGACACGATCGTCGACGTGCCGAACTCCGGCGTGGCACTCGCCGTCAACAACGTCATCAAGGAAAAGAACGGCGTCTACATCAACTCTGGTGCTGCGACCTCGGACCTCACCAACGCGCAGTGCTCGCCCAATACCGTGCACTGGACCTACGACACCTACATGCTGGCCCACACCACGGGCCAGGCGCTGGTGAAGGCCGGTGGCGACAGCTGGTTCTTCCTGACCGCGGACTACGCTTTCGGTGCGGCGCTCGAGCGCGATACCACGGCTGTCATCACCGCAAATGGCGGCAAGGTGGTCGGCGGCGTCAAGCATCCGCTCAACACGCCGGACTTCTCGTCGTTCCTGCTCCAGGCGCAGGCCTCCAAGGCCAAGATCATCGGCCTTGCCAATGCCGGCGGCGACACCACCAACACGATCAAGCAGGCGGCCGAGTTCGGCATCGTCAAGGGTGGCCAGAAGCTCGCCGCGCTGTTGCTGTTCCTCACCGACGTCAAGGCGATCGGCCTCGAGACCGCGCAGGGCCTCAACTTCACCGAGACGTTCTACTGGGACATGAACGACCAGACCCGGGCCTTCTCGAAGCGTTTCGCCGAAAAGATGAAGAACAACGCGCCGCCGACCATGGTGCAGGCGGGCGTCTATGCGGGCGTGCGGCACTACCTCAAGGCGCTGGAGGCGCTCGGCGGCAATCCCCATGACGGCGTCAAGGTCGTGGAGAAGATGAAGTCGATGCCGACCGAGGACGATCTGTTCGGCAAGGGCCAGATCCAGCCCAACGGCCGCACCATCCACAGCGCCTACCTGTTCGAGGTGAAGAAGCCCTCCGAGTCCAAGGGACCGTGGGACTTCTACAAGCTCGTCGGCACGGTGCCGGGCGACCAGGCCTTCACGCCGCTCTCCGAGAGCAAGTGTGCGCTGCTGAAGAAGTAAGACCAACAGCCCGCCGGCTTTGAGCCGGCGGGCGCTCCAGGGAACGCCGAAGGGACCGGGTGCGGGATCGATGCAGGCTCTTTACGCTCAGCTACTGGTGGGACTGATCAACGGCTCGTTCTACGCGCTGCTCAGTCTCGGGCTTGCCGTGATCTTCGGCATGCTCAACATCATCAATTTCGCCCACGGCGCGCTCTACATGATGGGCGCCTTCGTCGCCTATTTCCTGCTGAACCTCGGCGGCATCAGCTACTGGTGGGCGTTGCTGCTCGCACCAATCATCGTCGGCGTTTTCGGCATGATCCTGGAGCGGACCATGCTGCAATGGCTGACCGGGCTAGACCATCTCTACGGCCTGCTGCTCACCTTCGGCATCGCGCTGATCGTGCAGGGCGTGTTCCAGAACTATTTCGGCTCCTCTGGCCTGCCTTACGCCATTCCGGACCAGCTGAAGGGCGGCATGAATCTCGGCTTCATGTTCCTGCCGATCTATCGCGGCTGGGTCGTCGTGTTCTCCCTCGTGATCTGTCTCGCCACCTGGTTCCTGATCGAGAAGACGCGGCTTGGCGCTTACCTGCGCGCCGCCACCGAAAATCCGACGCTGGTGCGCGCCTTCGGCATCAACGTGCCCCGCATGATCACGCTGACCTACGGTCTCGGCGTCGGTCTCGCCGCGCTCGCCGGCGTGCTCTCGGCGCCGATCAACCAGGTGCGGCCGCTGATGGGCGCCGACCTCATCATCGTCGTGTTCGCGGTGGTGGTGATCGGCGGCATGGGATCGATCATGGGATCGATCATCACGGGTTTTGCGCTCGGCGTGATCGAGGGCCTGACCAAGTATTTCTACCCCGAGGCCTCCAACACCGTGGTGTTCGTGCTGATGGTGCTGGTGCTGCTGGTGAAGCCAACGGGATTGACGGGAAGGGCGGCCTGACATGACAGTCTTGACGGACGACACACTGCCTGTGACCCCGCGCGCGATGCGCGACGAGATGATCGTATTCGTGTGCATGGCACTGGCGCTGGCCGCGGTGCCGTTCAGCGGCCTTTATCCGTTCTTCGTGATGCAGGCGCTGTGCTTTGCGCTGCTGGCCTGCGCCTTCAACCTGCTGATCGGCTATGGCGGCCTGCTGTCGTTCGGTCATGCGATGTTCCTCGGGACCGCCGGCTACTGCAGCGCGCATGCGCTCAAGGTGTGGGCGTTGCCGCCGGAACTCGGCATCCTCGTCGGCATCGCCGCGGCGTTCGTGCTCTCGATCATCACCGGCTACATCTCGATCCGTCGCCAGGGCATCTATTTCTCGATGATCACGCTGGCGCTGTCGCAACTGCTCTACTTCATCTACCTGCAGGCGCCGTTCACGCACGGCGAGGACGGCATCCAGGGCATTCCGCAGGGGCGGATGTTCGGCGTGCTCGACCTGACCAAGCCGACGGTGCTCTATTACGTCGTGCTGGTCGGCTTCCTCGCCGGCTTCCTGCTGATCTACCGCATCATCAACTCGCCGTTCGGCGAGGTGCTGAAGTCGATCCGCGAGAACGAGCAGCGCGCGATCTCGCTGGGCTACCGGACCGACCAGTACAAGTTCCTCGCCTTCGTGCTCTCGGGCACGCTGGCCGGCTTTGCCGGATCGCTGAAAGTGTTCGTAGCCCAGAACGCCTCGCTCACCGACGTGCACTGGACCATGTCCGGCGAAGTGGTGCTGATGACGCTGGTCGGCGGTCTAGGCACCATCTTCGGGCCCGTGGTCGGCGCCTTCGTGATCATCGCCATGCAGCAATATCTGGCGAGCTTCGGCCAGTGGGTCACGGTCATTCAGGGCGCGATCTTCGTGGTCTGCGTGCTCACCTTCCGCCGCGGCGTGATCGGAGAAATCGCGCATTACTTCCGCAGATCTCTCTAAGGTATTGATATAACGTCAATTTAAGCCAGAGACGATTCCGGTGGATGATCGGGCTCTGCGGGGGTGAGGTGTCACCCGCGCAGATCGAAAATGGTCTATGACAGTTCTATGACGGCCCGGCCGGGCCAGGCCATTTTCAACCGGTAATCTGCCCATGATGCGATGGTTTCGCGCGTTCCTGCCCAAGGAAGAACGCTTCTTCGACCTGTTCGACCGCCATGCCCAGACCGTGATCCAGGGCGCCATCGCTCTGCAGGGGGTGCTGAACGGCGGCGAGGAGACGCCGGTCTACTGCCAGCGCGTCAACCAGTTCGAGAACGACGCCGACAACATCACCCGCGAGGTGCTCACCGCGGTACGCCGCACCTTCATCACCCCGTTCGACCGCGGCGACATCAAGAACCTGATCACCTCGATGGACGACGCCATCGACCAGATGCAGCAGACCGCCAAGGCCGTGATGCTGTTCGAGGTCCGCACCTTCGAGCCGCCGATGCGCGAGATCGGCGCGCTTCTCATCGAATGCGCCAATCTGGTCGGCCGCGCTCTGCCGTTGATGCAGTCGATCGGCCCCAACGTCGCCATGCTGACCGCGATCACCGAGGAGCTGACCAAGCTCGAAGGCCGCGTCGACGATCTCCATGACATCGGCCTGAAGGAGCTGTTCCTCAAGCACCGCGACGGCAATGCGATGAACTTCATCGTGGGCGTCGAGATCTACGACCATCTTGAGAAGGTGGCCGATCGTTTCGACGACGTCGCGAACGAGATCAACAGCATCGTGATCGAGCAGGTTTAGGACAGGGGCCGCGCCGTGGATGCCGCCTTGGGTTTTCCCGTCCTGGTTGGACTGATTGGCGTCGCGCTGCTGTTCGATTTCCTGAACGGCTTGCACGACGCTGCCAATTCGATCGCGACCATCGTGTCGACCCGCGTGCTGCGGCCGCAATTCGCCGTGTTCTGGGCGGCGTTCTTCAATTTCGTCGCCTTCACGGTGTTCGGGTTGCATGTCGCCCAGACCATCGGCACCGGCATCATCGATCCCGCCGTGGTCGACGCCCAGGTGATCTTCGCCGCCCTCGTCGGCGCGATCGTCTGGAACCTCGTGACGTGGGGGCTCGGCATCCCGTCCTCGTCCTCGCATGCCCTGATCGGCGGTCTCGTCGGCGGCGGCATGGCCAAGGCGGGGATTTCGGCGGCGGTGTGGGGCGGACTGACCAAGACGGTGCTGGCGATCGTGCTGTCGCCGCTGGTCGGCTTCCTGCTCGCAATGGTGCTGGTCGCGATCGTGTCCTGGGCTTCGGTACGTTCGACGCCGTTCGCGGTCGACCGCGCCTTCCGCATCCTGCAGTTCGCCTCCGCGTCGCTCTATTCGCTCGGCCATGGCGGCAACGACGCGCAGAAGACAATGGGCATCATCGCGGTGCTGCTCTATTCGCAGGGCCAGCTCGGCAGCGAGTTTTCGGTGCCGTTCTGGGTGGTGCTGTCGTGTCAGGCCGCGATGGCGCTGGGCACGCTGATGGGCGGCTGGCGCATCGTGCGCACCATGGGGCTGCGCATCACCAAGCTGACGCCCATGCAGGGATTTTGCGCGGAGACCGGGGGCGCGACGACGCTGTTCATGGCGACTTTCCTCGGCGTTCCCGTTTCGACCACCCACACCATCACCGGCGCGATCATCGGCGTCGGCGCCGCCCGCCGGGTCTCGGCGGTGCGCTGGAACGTGGCGAGCTCGATCGTCTATGCCTGGGTGATCACGATCCCGGCCTCGGCGATCGTGGCGGCGGCGACCTGGTGGGCGGTCCAGCTCCTCAAGTGACGAACTTAAGTCCGACCATCCCGGCGACGACCAGTCCGATGCTGGCGAGGCGAAGGGCGGTTGCCGGCTCGCCGAACAGGATGATCCCGAGCGCCGCGGTGCCGACTGCGCCAATGCCGGTCCAGATCGCATAGGCGGTTCCAATCGGCAGTGTCTTGAGGGCTAGGCCGAGCAGGATGACGCTGCCGGCCATCGCGGCAAGGGTCAGAACCGACGGAACCAGCCTGGTAAAGCCGTCGGTATATTTGAGGCCGATCGCCCAGCCGACCTCCAGGAGACCGGCGACGAACAAGATAGCCCAGGCCATGACGACCCTCCTTGCAAGGCAGGGTCGTCCCCGCGACAGATGTGCTGATTGAAGCGGGAAGGCCGTCCTTCCCCGGGGCCGATATGGGGCTGGCCGAAGGGCTCCGCAATCACCACATGAGGCTTGATTGGGCCCATTTTCCCTGCCAAACGCTCCCGCCATGTCCGACATCGCCATTCCAGCCGAATCGCCGGCCCGTTCCCCGCTTGCCGCCGAAGTCGCGCGGCGGCGCACCTTTGCGATCATCTCGCACCCGGACGCCGGCAAAACGACGCTGACCGAAAAGCTGCTGCTGTTCGGCGGCGCCATCAATCTTGCCGGCCAGGTCAAGGCCAAGGGCGAGCGGCGCAACACGCGCTCGGACTGGATGAAGATCGAGCGCGAGCGCGGCATCTCGGTCGTCACCTCGGTGATGACCTTCGAGTTCGAGGGACTCGTGTTCAACCTGCTGGACACGCCGGGCCACGAGGACTTTTCGGAAGACACCTATCGTACGCTGACGGCGGTCGATTCCGCGGTGATGGTGATCGACGCCGCCAAGGGCATCGAGGCGCGCACCCGAAAACTGTTCGAGGTCTGCCGCCTGCGCGACATCCCGATCATCACCTTCATCAACAAGATGGACCGCGAGAGCCGCGACGTGTTCGAACTGCTCGACGAGATCGAGAAGACGCTGGCGCTAGACACCACGCCGATGACCTGGCCGGTCGGCCGCGGTCGCGACTTCCTCGGCACCTATGACGTCGTCAATGGTGGCGTGCGCCTGCTCGAAGGCGGCGGCGCCAAGACCGGAGCCGCGCAGCAGATCGAGATCGCCGAACTGGCAAAGCTCAACGCCAATCTGGACGTCTCCGCGGTAAAGGACGAGCTCGAGCTCGTCACCGAGGCCTCGAAGCCGTTCGAGCTCGCCGCGTTCCGCGAGGGCCATCTGACGCCGGTCTATTTCGGCAGCGCGCTGCGCAATTTCGGCGTCGGCGACCTCCTGGAGGGCCTCGGCAAGTTCGCGCCCGAGCCGCGGGCGCAGGACAGCGACCAGCGCAAGATCGAGGCCACCGATCCGCGCATGAGCGCCTTCGTGTTCAAGATCCAGGCGAACATGGATCCGAACCACCGCGACCGCATCGCGTTCGCGCGGCTCTGCTCGGGCAAGCTCAGCCGCGGCATGAAGGCGAAGCTGGTGCGCACCGGCAAGAGCATGCCGCTGTCGAGCCCGCAATTCTTCTTCGCGCAGGACCGCTCCGTGGCGGACGAGGCCTTCGCCGGCGACGTCGTCGGCATTCCCAATCACGGCACCTTGCGCATCGGCGATACCCTGACCGAGGGCGAGGACTTCACCTTCGTCGGCGTGCCGAGCTTTGCGCCGGAAATCGTCCGCCGCGTCCGCCTGACCGACGCGATGAAGGCGAAGAAGCTGAAGGAAGCGCTGCAGCAGATGTCGGAAGAGGGTGTGGTGCAGGTGTTTCGCCCGCGCGACGGCGCACCGGCGCTGGTCGGCGTCGTCGGCGCGCTGCAGCTCGACGTGCTGAAGGCGCGGCTGGAAGCTGAATATTCGCTGCCGGTCGAGTTCGAGGTCAGCGAGTTCCAGCTCGCGCGCTGGGTTTCCTCGGATGACCGCAAGAAGCTCGACACCTTCATCGCCGCCAATACATCAAGCATCGCCGACGACGTCGACGGCGATCCTGTGTATCTGGCGAGAAACGAGTTCTATCTCGGCTACACCAGGGAACGTGCCGAGGGCATCGACTTCACCAACGTCAAGGACGTGAAGAAGAGGGGGTAGCGCGCGGCGGAGTTATCTCCGCAGCCACAGCCTCCGCTGTCTTGCTCCATCGTGCGCGAACGCGAGCATGTGAACGTCGATGGGCTTGACGTGGTCATTGGCCGCGCCACGTGTTATCCACTTGGCATCGCGGGCTCACACCATGTGGCGCGTTATTTTCGTCCTGATCCTGATCGCGGCCGCAACGGTTGCCGCCGACGCGCGGCCACGGCAGATCAACCCGATCCCGTTCTCGCACGAGCCGTGCAGCGTGCTCGACAATCGGCCCTGCACGCCTTCCTATTGCAGCCCGCTCGAGCCCGGGCCCTGCATTCCCGAGATATTCTATCCCTACGGCCAGAACCTCCAGCTCACGATCGAGAGCGTGCCGAAGGAGGCCGATCGCGCCAAATACCAGAAGCCGGATCATGACCTCGACACCATCGGCGACCTCTTCGCCGAGTTGCGGACCTGCTGGTCGCCGCCCTCGGACAATGCGCGGGAGGGCATGCAGGTGTCGGTGCGATTCAGCTTCAACAAGGCGGGCGGCCTGATCGGCCCGCCGCGGCTGACCTTCGCCACCGCCGGCGTCCCGGCCGCGACCCGCGCGACCTATCTGGACGCGATCAATTCATCGCTGAACGCATGCCTGCCGCTCAAATTCAGCAGCGGTCTCGCGGGCGCCCTGGCGGGGCGGCCGATCGCGATCCGGTACGTCGACAATCGGGAGCTCGGCAAGTAGCGCGCATTCCTCCCCCGTTGCGACCGGCGGCCAATCGATGATACCTCAGAGGCGGGGGCGCGGGTTGAGGGGAGGATTTCATGGGTCTGCTGGTCATGATCCTGGGGCTGGTGCTGTTTTTCGCCGCCCATGTTTTCACGACGAAACGGGAGCTGCGGGCGCAGACGATCGCGCGGCTGGGCGAGGGGACCTACAAGATCCTCTATTCGGTGGTCTCGATCGCGGGGCTCGCGCTGATCGTCTGGGGCTTTGGCCATTATCGCAGCTCCGGCTGGATCGACGTCTGGTATCCGCCGAAGGCGATGAAGCACATCACGGTCGCGCTGATGCTGCCCGCGGTCATCCTGGTGGTGGCCTCCTATCTGCGCGGTCGCATCTATGCGACGCTGAAGCATCCGATGCTGGCCGGGGTCAAGCTGTGGGCGGCTGCGCATCTGCTGGCCAATGGCGATCTCGGATCCATCATCCTGTTCGGCTCGTTCCTGGGCTGGGCGGTGTATGACCGGATTTCGCTGAAGCATCGCAAGGACAGCGGCGCGCCGCCGATCCCGGTCGGCGGTGTGACGAATGATCTGATCGCGGTCGCCGTCGGTGTCGTCGCCTATCTTGCGCTGGCCTTCGCGTTCCATCCCGTCGTGATCGGCGTTCCCGTTGTGGGCGTCTAGCCCATCAACCGTGGTGGGCGTCTAGCCCGTCAGCACAAGACTGCGGCGTTGGCCCATGCGCGAAGGGTGACAAGAGCAACAAGCCGAGGGCATTCCGATGGACTGGTCGCACGCTCAGATTCCGCCGATGCGGTTGGAGACGCGCTTTGGCGATCGGGTGGTGCCGGCATTCTGCGACCGCCCCGCAAATCTCTGGGCGATGATTGCCGAGGCCTGCGGCCGCAATTCCGACGGTGAGGCGCTGATCTGCGGCAGCGTCCGGCTGAGTTGGCGGCAGGCGGTGGAGCGGGCCGCGCGGATCGCGGCCGGTTTTCGCAAGCTCGGGCTGCAGCGCGGCGACCGCGTCGCCATCCTGCTCGGCAACCGCATCGAGTTTCCGCTGCTGCTGTTTGCCGCCGCGCATGAGGGGCTCGTCACCGTGCTGCTCTCGACGCGCCAGCAGAAGCCGGAGATCGCCTATGTGCTCAGCGATTGCGGCGCCAGGATCCTGATCCACGAAGCGGCGCTCGCCGAACGCCTGCCCGATGCGCAAGATGTCCCTGAATTGATCCATCGCATCGCCATTGACGACGAGCCGAGGCTGTCGCGTTTCGCCACGCTTGCCGACAATGCGCCGGCTCCCGCGCCGGTCGAGGTGAGCGAGGAGGACACCGCGATGATCCTCTACACTTCGGGCACGACCGGCAAGCCCAAGGGAGCGATGCTCGCCCATTGCAACATCGTGCATTCCTCGATGGTTTTCGTGTCCTGCCTGCAATTGACGGGCACGGACCGTTCGATCGCGGCAGTGCCGCTCGGCCACGTCACCGGCGTCGTCGCCAACATCACGACGATGATCCGCTGCGGCGGCGCGCTGATCATCATGCCGGAGTTCAAGGCCGCCGAATATCTGAAGCTCGCGGCGCGCGAACGCGTCACCTACACCGTGATGGTGCCGGCGATGTACAATCTCTGCCTGCTGCAGCCGGATTTCGACGGCTATGATCTGTCGAGCTGGCGCATCGGCGGCTTTGGCGGCGCACCGATGCCGGTTGCGACCATCGAGAAGCTCAAGGCGAAGATTCCGGGCCTGAAGCTCGCGAACTGCTACGGTTCGACCGAGACGACGTCGCCGTCCACGATCATGCCGGGCGAGCTGACGGCGAGCCATATCGACAGCGTCGGCCTGCCGTGCCCGGGCGCGCGGATCGTCGCGATGGGAGCCGACGGGCGCGAGCTGCCGCCGGGCGAGATCGGAGAGCTCTGGATCCAGAGCGCCTCCGTCATCAAGGGCTATTGGAAGAATCCGAAGGCCAGCGCCGAAAGCTTCACCAGCGGCTTCTGGCATTCCGGCGATCTCGGCTCGGTCGATGCGGACGGTTTCGTGCGCGTGTTTGACCGGCAAAAGGACATGATCAATCGGGGCGGCCTCAAGATCTATTCGGCCGAGGTCGAATCCGTGCTGGCCGGCCATCCCGCCGTGATCGAGAGCGCCATCATCGCAAAACCCTGTCCGGTGCTCGGCGAGCGCGTCCACGCCGTGGTGGTCACGCGCATGCCGGTCGCAAGCGACGATCTGCGGGCCTGGTGTGCCGAGCGGCTGTCCGACTACAAGGTGCCGGAGACGATGGCGATCACCGCCGAGCCGCTGCCGCGCAATGCCAATGGCAAGGTGTTGAAGCGGCAGTTGCGGGAGCGGGCGGAGGCGGGGGCCTGAAACGGGTCGCCCGGGTACCGGGGTATCCCGGGGGTTAACGCCTTGATTGGGCTTGCTTTGCCTTGCCTCCGCCATATCGATAGGGTATCGCCGCCGCCACGTGGGGACGGTTTTTGGCGCGAACGATCTGGCGTGCGCTGCCGGCCGGGCATGGGATTAGCTTAAGTGTCTGAATTATTTGACGAAGTCGACGAGGAAGTACGTCGCGAACAGCTCAAGAAGCTGTGGGACAAGTACTCGATCTATTTCATCGCCCTGATGGTGCTGATCGTGGCCGCCGTCGGCGGCTGGCGCGGCTACCAGTATTTCGAGGCGAAGAAGGCCGCCGAGGCCGGCGCCGCCTTCGAGAAGGCCGTCGAGCTGTCGGAGCAGGACAAGCACGCCGAGGCCGAAGCGGCCTTCACCGAGATCGCCGCCAAGGCGCCGTCCGGATACCGCACGCTGGCGCGGCTGCGCGCCGCTGCCGAGGCCGCGGTCCGCGACCCCAAGGCCGGCGCCAAGATGTACGATGACATTGCGGCCGATCGCAGTGTCGGCGGGGAATGGCAGGACCTCGCAAAGATCCGCGCGGCCGGCCTGCTGCTCGACAGTGCGAGCTACGCCGACATGCAGCAGCGGCTCGAGGCCTCGGCAGCACCCAATTCGACTTTCCGCCATACAGCCCGCGAAATGCTGGCGCTGTCGGCCTGGCGCCACAACGACGCCACGGCGGCCCGCAAATGGATCGACGTGATCGGCGGGGACATCGAGACGCCGCCGGACCTGCGCAAGCGCGCAGAGGCGCTTACGGCCCTGCTGCCACCCGTCGCCAAGAGCTGACCAGAGCTGACAACAGCTGACGGACCTTTGACGTAGAACGAGACACCATATGCGCCGCACGCCACGTTTGATCGCAGCATTCGTCCTGATCGCCTTTACGGGCGTTCTGGGCGGCTGCTCCAGCGGCGGGTTCGACCCGAGCGACTTGCTCGACTTCCTCGACACCAAGAAGAAGCTGCCTGGCGAGCGCAAGCCGGTCTTCCCCGAGGGTGTGCCCGGTCTCGAACAGGGCGTGCCCAAGGACATGTACAAGGGCGCGCAGCAACAGCCGGATCCGAACGCTCCTGCGGTCGCGGCTCTGCCGGTCGAGCCTCCGCCCGAGGCCAAGCCTTCGAAATCCGCCAAGGGCAAGAAGACCAAGCAGCCGGCAACGGCGGCAACCGTGCCGGCTGAATCGCCGGCCGGCGAGGTGGATGGCGAGGCCCAGCCCGAGGCGGCGCCGCCCACGGCCGCACCGCCGCCGAAGCAAAAGATCGTCCGCAGGCGCACGACCGCGCCGCCGCCGGATCAGCCGGTGCAGCAGCAGCCGGCCCAACCGGTCCAGACCACGCAGCAACAGCAGTCGCCGGCGCCTTTCCCAGCGCCGCTGCCGAGCGGCAGTTTCTCGCGCTGATATTTTCCACTGCATTGACAGGCGCAGCCCCCGCGGCGCACGAATGACCGATGTCCTTCACGATCGCCATCATCGGCCGGCCCAATGTCGGCAAGTCGACGTTGTTCAACCGCCTGGTCGGGCAGAAGCTCGCGCTCGTCGACGATCTGCCCGGCGTCACGCGTGACCGGCGCGAGGGCGAGGCCAGGCTCGGCGACCTTCAATTCACCATCATAGATACCGCCGGACTCGACGAGGGCGCCAAGGGCTCGCTAACCGCGCGCATGCAGGAGCAGACCGAGACCGCGATCGCCCAAGCCGACGCGCTGTTCTTCGTCATCGACGCCCGCATCGGCCTCACGCCGACCGACCGCGCCTTCGCCGATTTCGCTCGCAAGGCCAACAAGCCGGTGCTGCTGGTCGCCAACAAGAGCGAAGGCAAGCATGGCGACGCCGGCGCGATGGAATCCTTTGCGCTCGGCCTCGGCGATCCCATCCAGATCTCCGCCGAGCATGGCGAGGGCATGGGCGAGCTCTACGACGCGCTCGCCAAGGTGATGCCGGAGCCCGTCGAGGACGATGAGGACGAGGACGACGCGCCGCTCTCCGAGGAGGAGGCCGCCACGCGCCCGATCCGGGTCGCCGTCGTCGGCCGGCCCAATGCCGGCAAGTCGACGCTGATCAACCATCTGCTCGGCGAGGAGCGCCTGCTGACCAGCCCCGAGGCTGGCACCACGCGCGATTCGATCGCGGTCGAGATCAACTGGAAGGGCCGCGAGTTTCGCGTGTTCGACACCGCGGGCCTGCGCCGGCGCTCGCGGATCGAGGAGAAGCTGGAGAAGCTCTCGGTGGCGGATGCGCTGCGCGCCGTGCGCTTTGCCGAAGTCGTTGTGCTGATGATGGACACGCAGAACCGGTTCGAGGAGCAGGACCTGCGGATCGCGGACCTGATCGAGCGCGAGGGACGCGCGGTGGTGCTGGCCGTCAACAAATGGGACCTGATGGAGACCAAGGGCGGCGGCGCGATCTCGGGCCTTCGCCGCGACGCCGACCATTGGCTGCCGCAGCTCAAGGGCGTGCCGATCGTCGCCGTGTCCGGCCTGATGGGCGAGGGCGTCGATCGCCTGATGCAGGCGATCCAGGATGCCTACGCGGTCTGGAACCGGCGCGTGCCGACCGCGGCGCTCAATCGCTGGTTCGAGCAGGCGATCCAGGCCAACCCGCCGCCGGCGGTGTCGGGCCGCCGGCTGAAGCTCAACTACATCACACAGACCAAGGCGCGGCCGCCGAGCTTCGTGCTGTTCTGCTCGCGCGCGGATGCGGTGCCGCAGTCCTATCTGCGCTATCTCACCAATTCGATGCGCGAGACATTCGAGCTGCCGGGCACGCCGGTGCGCATCACGCTGCGCGAGAAGGCCAATCCCTTCGCGCACAAGCGCAAGCGCCCATCGTGAGCGGGGAGGCCGGGGAGGCGACAGCACCAGGGGCTGCGCCGATCCGGCGCGGGGCCGTCGCCTTCATCTTCGTCACAATCCTGCTCGACATGGTCGCGCTCGGCGTGATCATGCCGATCCTGCCACGGCTGGTCGAGAGCTTCGTCGAGAACGACACCGCGCGCGCCGCGCGGATCTTCGGCCTGTTCGGTACCGCCTGGGCGGTGATGCAGTTCGTGTTCTCGCCGGTGCTCGGCGCGCTCTCCGATCGCTTCGGCCGCCGGCCGGTGGTGCTGTTGTCGAATTTCGGCCTGGGTGCCGACTACGTCCTGATGGCGATGGCGCCCTCGCTGGTCTGGCTGTTCATCGGCCGCGTGATCTCCGGCATCACCTCGGCGAGCATCTCGACCGCGTTTGCCTACATTGCGGATGTGACGCCGCCCGAGCGCCGTGCCGCGATCTTCGGCAGGATTGGCGCTGCGTTCGGCGCGGGATTCATCTTCGGTCCGGCGCTGGGCGGCGTGCTCGGCGACATCGATCCGAGGCTGCCGTTCTGGGCCGCGGCGGCCTTGAGCTTCGTCAACGCGTTCTACGGGCTCCTGGTCCTGCCGGAGTCGCTTGCGCCGGAGCGGCGGGCGCCGTTCCACTGGAAGACGGCCAATCCGATCGGTGCGCTGCGTCTCCTCGGCTCCGATGCGGTGCTGGCGGGACTGTCGGTCGTCAATTTCATCGCGCAGGTCGCCCATGTGGTATTGCCCTCGACTTTCGTGCTCTATGCGACCTATCGCTACGGCTGGGATTCCAAGACCGTCGGCCTGACGCTCGCGATGGTCGGCATCTGCGCCATGCTGGTGCAGGGACTTTGCATCGGTCCCATCGTGCGCTTGCTCGGCGAGCGCCGCGCGCTCGTCATGGGCCTGTGCTGTGGCGCAATCGGATTCGTCATCTTCGGCGTCGCGCCGACCGGGCCGCTCTCCTGGCTCGGCATTCCCGTGATGTCGCTGTGGGGCGTCTCGGGTGCCGCACTCCAGTCGCTGACGACGCGCCTCGTCGCCGCCGACCAGCAGGGCCAGCTCCAGGGCGCGACCTCGAGCGTGCAGAGCGTGTCCCAGCTCGTCGGCCCGTTCCTGTTCACGCTGACGTTTGCGTATTTCATCGGCGCCAGCGCGCCCTGGCATCTTCCCGGCGCACCGTTCCTGCTGGCGGCGATGCTGATGGTCGTGTCGATCGTGATTGCGATACGAACCCTGGCGGGCGCTTCCTCGGAAACGAAAATGCCCAGGCCGTGAGGCCCGGGCATGATGTCGTAAGGGCAGTGCGTACCGCTACGCGGTCACTTCTTGACCAGCGGGCACTCGCTGTCCTTGAGCGGCTTGGCCGCGTCTTCCGCCGAAATGGTCGCGATCAGCTTGTAGTAGTCCCACGGACCCTTCGACTCTTCCGGCTTCTTCACCTCGAACAGATAGGCCGGGATGATGCGGCGGCCGTCCTCGCGGAGCGGGCCCTTGCCGAACAGCGGATCGTCGGTCGGAAGCTCCTTCATCTTGGCGACGACCTTGGCGCCGTCATGCGGATTGCCGCCCAGCGCCTCGAGCGCCTTCAGGTAGTGCAGGATGCCGGCATAGTTGCCGGCCTGCGTCATCGACGGCATGGCCTTGTTGGCCGCCTTTTCCTGGAAGCGCTTCGAGAAGGCACGGGTGTTCTCGTTGAGGTCCCAGTAGAAGGATTCGGTGAAGGTGAGGCCGTGTGCCGTCTTCAGGCCGAGCGAGTGGACGTCGTTGATGAACAGCAGCAGCGCGGCAAGCTTCTGGCCTCCCTCGACGATGCCAAACTCCGCGGCCTGCTTGATCGAGTTCGTGGTGTCGCCGCCGGCATTGGCGAGACCGATGATCTTTGCCTTCGAATTCTGCGCCTGCAGCAGGAAGGACGAGAAGTCCGAGGTGTTGAGCGGGTGCTTGACGCCGCCGAGCACCTTGCCGCCGTTCGCCGTGACGACCGCGCTGGTGTCGCGCTCCAGCGCGGCGCCGAAGGCATAGTCGGCGGTCAGGAAGAACCAGCTGTCGCCGCCGGCCTTGGTCAGCGCCTTGCCGGTGCCGTTGGCCAGCATGTAGGTATCGTAGGTGTAGGAGATGGTGTTGGCGTTGCAGGCCTTGCCGGTGAGGTCGGCACTGGCGCCGCCATTGTTGAGCAGGACGACGTTCTTCTCCTTGGCGACGTTGCTGACGGCAAGCGCCACGCCGGAGTTCGGCGTGTCGGTGATCACGTCGACCTTCTGGGTGTCGATCCACTGCCGCGCGATGTTGACACCGACGTCCGGCTTGTTCTGGTGATCGCCGCTCACGACGTCGATCTTCCAGCCCTTGGCGGCAAGGCCAGAATCTTCCACGGCCATCTTGACCGCCAGCACGGAGCCGGGGCCGCCGATGTCGGCATAAAGGCTCGACATGTCATTGAGCACGCCGATCGTGACGGTCTTGTCTTGGGCGAAAGCCGAGGTGGCAAAGCCGAAAGCGGCACAGGCGAGAAGCGCCGCGGAGCGGCGCGCGAACGTCGTCGTCATCAAATATTTCCTCCGTTGTCCATTATCCGGACGGCTCTCTTGGGGGATCGGAGCCTTGTCCGGGCGGATCTCCATTCGCTTAGCCTGTCCCGGGCCTTGCTGCAATGCGCCTAAAGCCGGATGATCATGCGTCCAGGCGTCATTATCCGGTTAACTTTTGAGCAAAGTGCGTTGAGACGCTATTTGAGCGCGTCCGACGTCAGCTTGAATTTCTGGATGCGTTTTCCGGTATCGACCTCGGCGGTATAGACATTACCCTTGGCGTCGATCGCCATGGCATGGATCCAGTGGAATTGCCCGGCGTTGCGGCCGTTGTGACCGAAGCTGCCGACCACGCTGCCATCCTCGCGCTTGATGACGCGGATCTCGTTGTTCTCGCCGTCCGCGCTGAGCAGGTAGGTCTGCTTCGGATCGGGCCAGATCGCGATATCCCACACCGCGCCGTTGCCGAGCGTGTTCTTCTCGTAGAAGAACTCCTTCACGAAGGTGCCGTCCTTCTTGAACACCTGGATGCGGTTGTTGATGCGGTCGCAGACATAGACCAGCCCGTCATTGGCGAGCTTGACGCAGTGGACGGGGTTGGCGAATTGCTGGGGCGGCGGCGCCTTGGGGTCGTAGGGTCCCTGCTTGTCGTCGTTCGGCTTGTTGCCATAGGCGCCCCAGTGCCGCTTGTAGGCGAGGGTGCTCGCGTCGAAAACGATGAGCGGCGGTTGCCATAGCCGTCGGCGACGTAGATTTCGTTCGCCTCCTTGTCGATCGCGGTCTCTGCCGGCTTGCCCAGTTGCGTGGTGTCGTTGCTGCCGAGGCTGGGTCCGATCTTTCCGATCTGGGCGACGAACTTGCCGTCGAGCGTGAACTTCAGGATCGCGTTGTCATTGTCGGCATTGCCGCCGACCCAGACGAAGCCGCGTTCGTCGACCTCGATGCCGTGCTCGCGGCCAACCCATTCATAGCCTTCGCCGGCTCCGCCCCAGGAGCGCAGCAAATTGCCGTCGCTGTCGAATTCGAGCACCGGCGGCGCCGACGCGCAGCATTTGGAGCGGGGCGGGTTGAGGGTCGCGCCCTTCTCGTCGTCAGTCAGCGAGCGCGGGCGATGGATCACCCAGATATGGCCCTGCCAGTCGACGGTGATGCCACCGACCTGGCCGAGGATCCAGTTGTTCGGCAACTGCTTCGGCCAGGAGGCATCGACCGCGAAGGTTGGGATGTCGCCGGCTGTGGCCGCGCGTGGAAGTGCCAGGACGATGGCTGCGATCAGGAGCGAGAAGACGTGAATGACGCGTGCCAGCGCACGACCAAGGCCTGCGCGATCATGCCATGGTGCCATGGCGACCTCCCTTTTTGGCTTGCGGCTTGCTGCCGCTTTCAGCGAGGGCAGTCAATCGCGGGGAGGCATTCGAGTCAATCAGGCCGGCGGGCGGAAGCTCATCAGGCTGCGGGTCTTGAAGTCGTAGAACTTGCCGGTCTCGGTCCAGGTAGGCACGCACATCGGCACGATGAACTCGGCGACCTGCTCGGGCGTGTCGAGCGTCGCCGGGTCCTCGCCCGGCATCAGGATGGCGCGCATGCGGGTGCGGACCGGGCCGGGGTTGAACAGGTTGACGCGTAGCGGGGTGTTCGCGGTCTCCTGCGCCCAGGCGCGCGCCAGCGTTTCCAGCGCGGCCTTGGAGGCGGCGTAGGGGCTGACATAGGCGGTCGCCTTGTTGGCGGCGCCGGAGGTGATGAACACGGCGCGGCCGGCGTCGGACTGCCTCAGCAGCGGCTCCATGCAGCGGATCAGCTGGAAGTTCGCGGAGACGTTGATCGCCATGACGTCGTTGAAGGCTTTCAGCTCGATATGGCCGACCGGCGAGGAGGGGCCGAGCACGCCGGCATTGCCGACGAGGATGTCGAGCTTGCCGTAGCGCTCGTGCAGGCCGGCCCCCAGCCGCGCGATGCCGTCGGAATCGGTGAGATTGAGCGGCACCAGCGTGGCCGCGCCGCCGTCCTTGCGGATCTCGTCGTCGAGCTCCTCCAGCCCCCCTTGGGTGCGCGCGACCGCAACGATGTGCGCGCCGGCCTTGGCCAATGCCTTGGCGGTGGCGAAGCCGATGCCGCGCGAGGCGCCGGTGACGAGAGCGATACGGTCTGCGAGGGGCTTTGTCATCGAACGGCTTTATCTAGCGTCGTCCCGGCGAAGGCCGGGACCCATACGCCGTGACGGTGATTATTGATGAAGATGGTCATGACGACCTTCTTCGAACCATGCAAGCCTGTGGTTATGGGTCCCGGCCTTCGCCGGGACGACAGGCGTCAGCTCGCCTCCGCCAGCAGCGAGAGCTGGCGCGGCTGCTGCTCGGTCTGGTCCTGGTCGGTGAGGTGGGTCGGATAGGCTCCGGTGAAGCAGTGATCCGAGAACTTTGGATTGGCCGGGTCGCGGCCGGGCTCGCCCATGGCGCGGTACATGCCGTCGATCGACAGGAAGGCGAGCGAGTCGGCGCCGATGATCTCGCGCATCTCCTCCAGCGAATGCGTGGCCGCCAGGAGGCCGCCGCGATCGGGCAGGTCGATGCCGTAATAATCGGGATAGAGGATCGGGGGCGAGGCGAGGCGGAAGTGCACCTCGGTCGCGCCGGCATCGCGCATCATGCGCACGATCTTCTTGGAGGTGGTGCCGCGCACCAGCGAGTCGTCGATCAGGATGATGCGCTTGCCCTCGATCGCGGCGCGGTTGGCCGAGTGCTTCATGCGCACGCCGGACTCGCGGATCGCCTGCGTCGGCTGGATGAAGGTGCGGCCGACATAATGGTTGCGGATGATGCCGAGCTCGAACGGCACGCCGGAATGCTGGCTGTAGCCGACCGCGGCCGGCACGCCGGAATCCGGCACCGGCACCACGACGTCGACCGGCACGTGGCTCTCGCGCGCGAGCTGCGCGCCGAAATTCTTGCGCACCTCGTACACGGAGCGGCCGTGGACGATGGAGTCCGGACGGGAGAAGTAGATGTATTCGAAGATGCACGGGCGCGGGGCGATCGGCGGGAACGGCTTGTGGATGTCCTGGCCGTTCTCGTCGAACACGATGACTTCGCCGGGCTCGATGTCGCGCACGAAGCGGGCGCCGATGATGTCGAGAGCACAGGTCTCCGACGTCAGGATCGGGCAGCCGTCGAGCTCGCCGAGCACCAGCGGGCGGATGCCGCGCGGATCGCGCGCGCCGATCAGCTTCTTGTTGGTCACCGAGACCAGCGCGTAGGCGCCTTCGATCTCGCGCAGCGCGTCGATATAGCGCTCGATGAAGCGGCTGCGCCTGGAGCGCGCGACCAGATGCAGGATCACCTCGGTATCGGTGGTCGACTGCATCATCGCGCCGTTCTTCACCAGCTCGCGGCGCAGCGTCAGGCCGTTGGTGAGGTTGCCGTTGTGGGCGACCGCAAGGCCGCCGGCATTGAGCTCGGCGAACAGCGGCTGCACGTTGCGCAGGATGGTGGCGCCGGTGGTGGAGTAGCGGACATGGCCGACCGCGACGGTGCCTGGCAGGCGGTCGATCACCTCGCGGCGGGAGAAGGTGTCGCCGACGAGGCCGAGGCGGCGTTCTGAGTGAAAGCGGCTGCCGTCATAGGAGACGATGCCGGCGGCTTCCTGGCCGCGATGCTGGAGCGCGTGGAGGCCGAGGGCGGTGATCGCAGCGGCGTCGGGATGTCCGTAGATGCCGAACACGCCGCACTCCTCGCGCAGCGTATCCCCCTCCAGATCGTCCTGAAGCTCTAGCGCGGCAGGGCCCAAACCAGTACCGGAACCGAGATCAAGTTGGACGTCCTGGTCAGGGTTTCGCATTTCGTCCGCGCCTCTCTGTAAGGGCTCAATCAACGCGCCGGTTTCTCGAGCAGCTTTTTCATGCCGTCACGAGCCGATTTGCTGTATCCGTCGCCGCTGCCCGAAGGCTGCTGCTCGGTATCAGCTTGATCATCATCTGGTTTGTTTTTCTTGAATCTCTTCAAGATGGTGTTCTCGGGGTCGTCCGGCAAGAGGCCCTTTAGCCAGTCCCCTGTCGAATCAAGCACGGTGCGGGACTTTGCGCCGCGAACCCAGTCCGGCTGCTGCTTGTCGGGAACCAGCCAGATGAAGAACTGGTAAGCGACGACGACGATCAGGAGCCCACGGGCGAGGCCAAACAGGAACCCCAGGGTACGGTCCAGCGCGCCGATCCGCGAATCCAGGATCATGTCGGAGATCCGGACGGTGATCACGGAGACCACGATCAGGGTACCGACGAACACGCCGGCGACCACGACGACACTCGCCACCGTGTCGTTGTTGAAATAGGCTTTTGCGGTCGGCAGCAGCTTGGAGAACGAGTACAGCGTCACGATCGCCGCTGCGCCCCAGGCTGCGATAGAGAGGATTTCGCGCATGAAGCCGCGGACCATGGCGAGCAGGCCCGAGATCAGCATCACACCGAGCAGGATCAGGTCGAGGAGTGTAACTGGCATCGGCTGGTCGGGTCCGCTCGTACTCTCAAAGGTGCTCAGCGAATCGGTGTTTGGCCGCCGCCCTAACTGAGGGCCAGACAGCGTTCCCGGCAAGGCCGCAACCACGCAATCCCATGCTGCTTTTGTGACGGCTGTATAGCGGTAGGGCCCGGGGACGTCACCTCCGGCTAACCCTCTCCGCGGCGGAATCTTGCCGGTGTGGCATTTTTCTCCGCCGGCGCGCTCGGCTCGCCCCGGCGCGAGCCCCGGGCGGCGATCTCGGCGACCAGCGTCGTCAAGCTGTTGAGTGCGTTCAGGGCCAGTCCGCCGTCGCCGCCGGCTTCGCCGCGGGCCGATTCCGGCAGCACGGCGCGCTGGAAGCCGAGTTTTGCCGCCTCCTTCAGCCGGGCCGGGGTCTGCGCCACGGGGCGCACCACGCCGGAGAGCGAAATCTCGCCGAAATAGACGGCATCGGTTGGTAACTGCGCGTTAACCAGGGACGACACCAGCGCGGCGGCGGCGGCGAGGTCGGCGGCCGGCTCGTGGATGCGCAGGCCGCCGGCCACATTCAGATAGACGTCGTGGCCCGATAGCTTGACCCCGCAATGAGCCTCCAGCACCGCCAGCACCATGGAGAGCCGGCTCGGATCCCAGCCGACCACGGCCCGGCGCGGGGTGCCGAGCGAGGTCGGAGCGACCAGTGCCTGCAATTCGACCAGGACCGGCCGGGTGCCTTCGATGCCCGCGAACACCGCAGTGCCGGGCGTGCCGAGATCGCGCTCGGAGAGGAACAATTCCGAGGGATTGGTGACCTCGCGCAGGCCCAGGCCCGTCATCTCGAACACGCCGATCTCGTCGGTCGGCCCGAAACGGTTCTTCACGGCGCGCAGGATGCGGAACTGCTGCGAGCCTTCGCCCTCGAAGGACAGCACGGCATCGACCATGTGCTCGACCACGCGGGGGCCGGCGATCTGGCCGTCCTTGGTGACATGGCCGACCAGGATGATCGCGGCGCCGGTCTTCTTGGCGAAGCGGATCAGGGCCTGGGCCGAGGCGCGCACCTGGGTCACCGTGCCGGGCGCGGATTCCACCGTGTCGGTCCACATGGTCTGGATCGAATCGATCACGATCAGCCGCGGGACGGCGCCCTCGGACAGCGTCGAGACGATGTCTTCCACCGACGTCTCGGCGGCGAGTTGCACCGGCGCATCCGAGAGGCCGAGCCGCTCGGCGCGCAGCCGCACCTGCGCGACCGCCTCTTCGCCCGAGATGTAGACGATGCGATGTCCGGCGCGCGCCATCATGCTGGTCGCCTGCGTCAGAAGCGTCGACTTGCCGATACCGGGATCGCCGCCGACCAGCAGCACCGAGCCGCGCACGAAGCCGCCGCCGGTGACGCGGTCGAGCTCGGTCAGCCCGGAGGACAGGCGCGGCGCATCCGGGCTTTTCCCGGCAAGGCTCTCCAGCGCAAAGGTCCGGCCCTTGCGCTTGGAGCGGATCGACACCGGCACGCTGCCGGCGGTGTCCTCCTCGGCGAGCGTGTTCCACTCGCCGCAGGACTCGCACTTGCCCTGCCAGCGGTTATAGGCCGCGCCGCAGTTCTGGCAGACGAAGGAGAGGGTGTTCTTGGCCATGGGGATACGAGTCGGAGGATTTCTAGCGCGCTGATAGCACGGAATGGCCGGTCGGCGCGGCGCGATTACGTCCGCATTGCATTCCAGAGCAGCGAGAGCCCGGCTGCGATCATGATGGCGTCCATCACCAGGCGGAACATCTCGGGCTTCAGATGCAGCACGAAGCGTTTTGCGATGAAGGCGCCCGCCATCAATGACGAGCCGGCGATCAGGCCCTTGATGAAGACCTCCTGCGTCAGCGCGCCGAAGCGTTCGAAGGTCACGGACTTCGCGAAATAGAGTCCGAGCGAGGCAGCCGCCTCGGTCGCGAGGAAGGCGCCTTTGGACAGGCCGTAAAACAGGAACAGCGGAACGCTGAGCGGACCGGTCGAGACCACGATGCCGGTGAGATAGCCGATGACGGCGCCGCCGATCGCAAGATGCCAGAGATTGGCCCTGAGATCGTGCCGGGCGAGCCAGTGCCGGACCGGCACCATCGCGATCAGGAACAGGCCGATGGCGAGGTCGACGGTGCGCGCCGGCAGCGCCAGCAGCGTCCGCGCGCCGAGCGCTGCCGCAGGAATGCCGGTGACCGAATAGGCCGCGCAGGCCCGCCAGTCGACCTCGCGCCACCAGGCCAGGATCCGCGAAAAATTCGCCATCACGGAGGCGACCGCCATGATCGGCACGGCCTCCTTGGGCCCGTACGCATAGACCAGCACCGGCATCAGCATGATCGAGGAACCCGTGCCGACGATGCCGGAGATGGTGCCTGCGATCAGGCCGACGCTGAGAACGAAGAGAAAGGCCAAGGGGCGGGCTCCGGAATCGGGCAAGTCTAGCCGGAGCAAGGGCCAAGCGCGACCGCAAGGGCGGTGGTTAACCGGTGGTGCGGGGGGCATCCACAATCCGATCCGCTCGCCGGCCAGATCCTTAGAATCTCAGGCGTATTGGTCGGCGTGTACGCTCAAAGAATTTGAGGTCCTGCAATGCCCGATCACCATGCCTTCTCCGCGCTCGACCGCCACGCCGTGCTCAGCGGATCCGACAACGGTTTCCCCTGGTATGCCGGCGCCATGCTCGCGGTCGAAGCTGGCGAAGTGGTGCGGCTGCGCTGCGAGAAGCTCAGCCACGGCGACATGGCGGCCGGGCAGGAAGCCGTGCTGATGGTTGCCGAGAAGATCGCAGCCGCGTTCGAGGCGGCCGCGAGCCTGCTGTCAGGCGCAACGTCGGGAGCCGTCGTCCAGCGCTACCGCGAGCACGTGGCCGCGAATGCCAGGCGGCTGTCGGCGAACGAGGCTCCGTGACGGACCTTCCGCTGCTGACAGCATGTTGGCAGCAGGGACCGGCTACGACCACCTCCTGACAAAGCGGAGGGTGTGGGTCATGCCGATCGAAGGAAGCTGTCATTGCGGTGAGACGGTGTTCGAGGTCACGGAGGCGCCGGGAAGCGTGACGCGCTGCACCTGTTCGCTCTGCTCCAAGCGCGGCGCATTGTGGGCCTACTACAAGCCGGAGCAGTTTCGGCTGCTCTCGCCGCCGGAGAACGTGGCGACCTATCGCTGGGGCAGCCGCACGGTCAAACATCATTTCTGCGCGAGTTGCGGCTGCGGCACCTATTCGGAATCGCCGGACTGGTCGACTGGCAAACCTGATTTCGACAATCCGAAGGTCGCCGTCAACGCGCGCCTGTTCGACGATTTCGATCTCGAGGCGGTCACGGTGAACGTGATCGATGGCAGGAATCTGTGGTGAGCCTTGCAGGAGCGATGGCGGCGTGGGACACGGTGCAGGAGTACTGGTGCAGGAGTACTACGGGCGCTAATCTAACGCAGCACCACCCACGCCGGTGCGTGATCGCTGGCGCCGTCCTCGCCGCGGACGTTCTTGTCGACGCCGGCTTTTGCCAGGCGTGAGACCAGCGCAGGGCTGAGCAGCAGATGATCGAGCCGCAGGCCCGCGTCGCGCGGCCAGCGGTTTCGCTTGTAGTCCCAGAACGTGTAGAGGCGCTTCTCCGGGTTGAGCTCGCGGATCGCGTCACACCAGCCTTGTTCGACCAGCGACGAAAACGCCGCGCGGCTCTTCGGCTGGATCAGGGCATCCTTGTCCCATGAGCGCGTCGGATAGATGTCGATTCCTGTCGGTGCGACGTTGTAATCGCCGGCGAGCACCACGGGCAGGTCCTGCGCAATGAAGCTCCTGGCGTGGCGCTTCAGCCGCGAAAACCAGTCGAGCTTGTACTCGAATTTCGGGCCTGGCTGCGGATTTCCGTTCGGCAGGTAGATGCTGGTGACGATGATGCCGCGCACCGCGGCTTCGATGTAGCGCGCCTCGTGATCGGCGGGCCGCCCCGGCAAGCGATCGCGGGTGAGAATTGGCTCGGCGTTGCGGGCGAGGATGGCAACGCCGTTCCAGGTCTTCTGTCCACGCCACACCGCGCCGTAGCCGGCCTTCTCGATGGCAGCCGCCGGAAATTCGCCGTCGCTTGCCTTCAATTCCTGCAGCGCGACGACATCGGGCTTCGCCGCTCGCAGCCATGCCAGCAGATTGGGCAGGCGGCGGTTGACGTTGTTGATGTTGAATGTCGCGATCTTCATGCAGGGCGCGGCGAGGGCCTCAGCCCGGCAGCGGCGGCGGGCCCGGCGGCTGCTCGACGGGCGGCGGGGAGGGCGGCTCTGCGGCCGCTGCTACCGGCGCCGGCCTTGCCAGCGGCTCAACCACGTTGCCGCCCTTGTAGACGCGGGCGTAACGGCGGCCGAGGCTGGTCAGCACCTCGTAGCCGATGGTGCCGAAATGATGCGCGAGTTCGTCGACGGTGATGCCCTCGCCGAGCAGCGTCGCCATGTGGCCGCGCCGCGCCGCGTTCGGCGGCAGGTCGGTGATGTCGATCGCAATCAGGTCCATGGAGATGCGGCCCGCCACTGGGCAGCGCTTGCCGGCGACGATGACCTCGGCGCCCCTCGTGCCGTCATTGGAGCCGGCCGCACGGAAATAGCCGTCGGCATAGCCGACCGCGACGATCGCGAGCTTTGTCGGGCGTCGCGCGGTCCAGGTGCCGCCATAGCCGACGGCCTCGCCGCGCTCGACATTGCGGGTCTGCACGATGCGGGCCTTGAGGTCGACCACCGGCTGCATCGGATTGTCGGCCTCCGGCGTCGGGTTGACGCCGTAGAGCGCCGCGCCCGGCCGCACCAGGTCGAACTGGAAGTGGGGGCCCAGGAAGATGCCGGAGGAGTTGGCGAGCGAGGCCGGCACGCCGGAAAATTCGCTGGCGATGCCGCGGAAGGTCGCAAGCTGCTTGGCGTTGGCGGGGCTGTTGAGCTGCTCGGCCGACGCCAGATGGCTCATCACCAGCGTGATGCCGTGGTCACCGGCATTGATGCGGGGAATGATCGCCTGCGCCTCCGCAAGCGTCAGGCCGAGGCGGTTCATGCCGGTGTCGATGTGGATGGCGGCGCCACCGGACCAGCCGGTGCGGCGGCAGAACACGTCCCATTCGGCGAGTTCGTTGAGATCGCCGATCACCGGCCGGCAGTTGAGCTTGGCGTAGTGCTCGCCGGTATTCTGGAAATAGCCGCTGAGCACGTAGATCGTGGCCTCCGGCACCGCCGCGCGCGCAGTGCGCGCTTCCTCGATGGTGGCGACGAAGAAATTCTTGCAGCCGGCCTTGCTCAGTGCGCGCGCAACCTGCTCGGCACCGCAGCCATAGGCGTCGGCCTTGATCACGGCCGCGCATTCGGCCGGCACCGCCGTCTTCTCCAGCCTGCGCCAGTTGGCGATGATGGCGTCGAGGTCGACGGTGAGCACGCCGCCATAGGCGGCGAGCGCGGCGGCCTGGTTGGCCTCCGCCGAGAGCAGGCCGGTCTGTGGGATGATTTTCGGGTCGGACGCCATGGTCATGACGCCGTTTTACGCAAGGCACGGCTCTCGTTCAAGAAACTCAGTAGTCGTTGCCGCTGCGAGCCGGCAGCTGAGCGTCCGGCGCGAGGTCGCCGAACCTCGTGACCGAGGCTTCGAACGCCAAATCGACGGTGCCTGTCGGGCCGTGGCGCTGCTTGCCGATGATGACTTCGGCCTTGCCGTACGCAAGGTCCATGTCCAGGCGCCATTTCTCGTGCTCGGGCGTGCCCGGGCGCGGCTCCTTCATCGCGAGATAGTATTCCTCGCGGTAAACGAACAACACGACGTCGGCGTCCTGTTCGATCGAACCGGATTCACGCAGATCCGAGAGCTGCGGCCGCTTGTCGTCACGGGATTCGACCTGGCGCGAAAGCTGGGACAGCGCGATGACGGGAACATTGAGTTCCTTGGCAAGCGCCTTCAGGCTGGTCGTGATCTCCGTGATTTCCTGCACGCGGCTGTCGCTGGCGCGCTTGCTGGAGCCGGACAGCAGCTGGATGTAGTCGATCACGAGGAGGTCGAGGCCCTTCTGCCGCTTCAGCCGGCGCGCGCGCGCCATCAGCTGCGCGATCGACAGGCCGCCGGTCGCGTCGACATAGAAGGGCAGGGACTGCAGCTCGATCGAGACCTCCCGGATCTTGTCGAAATCGGCTTCCGAGATGCCGCCGCGGCGGATGTGGGAGGAGGGAATGCCGGTGCGCTCGGCGACGATACGCGTGGCGAGCTGGTCGGCCGACATTTCGCAGGAGAAGAACCCGATGACGCCGCCATTGGCGGCCTTCATGGTGCCGTCGGCCTGGAGCTCGCCGACATAGGCCTTGGCGACGTTGTAGGCAATGTTGGTCGCCAGCGATGTCTTGCCCATGCCCGGGCGTCCGGCCACGATGATGAGGTCGGAATGCTGCAGGCCGCCCATCTTGGTGTCGAGGTCGCGCATGCCCGTCGAGATGCCGGACAGCTTGCCGTCGCGCTGGAACGCCTTGGCGGCGAGATCGACTGCGACCGCCAGGGCCTGCGAGAATTTCTGGAAGCCGCCGTCATAGCGGCCGGATTCGGCGAGCTCGTAGAGCTTGCGCTCGGCGTCCTCGATCTGCGCCCGCGGCTGGAAGTCGACCGGCGCGTCATAGGCGACGTTGACCATGTCCTCGCCGATGCCGATCAGGTCGCGCCGCAACGACAGGTCGTAGATGGTGCGGCCATAGTCCTGGGCGTTGATGATGGTGGTCGCTTCCGCCGCCAGCCGCGCCAGATATTGGCCGATGGTCATGCCGCCGACGTCGGTGTCGGCGGGCAGGAACGTCTTCAGCGTGACGGGTGTCGCGATCTTGCCCATCCGGATCAGGCTGCCGGCGGTCTCGTAGATGGTCTGGTGCAGCGGCTCGAAATAGTGCTTCGGCTCCAGGAAGTCGGAGACCCGGTAGAAGGCGTCGTTGTTGACCAGGATCGCGCCCAGAAGGCTCTGTTCCGCCTCGATATTGTGCGGTGCGCTCCGATAGGCGGGAGTTCCGGCTTCGGGCGCGAGCTTGAGGACGTTCGAATCAGTCAGGGCCATGGTCGAGGGATAACATTCATCTTGGGCGGATGCGGGGCCGGGATAAAGCGCCGCCTCACGCCAAAGCGGAAGCAAAAGCTGGACGCTATCAACCGATCATTAAAGCGGTGGATGATTGGCATCCACAGCATGCGCCGCGCTTGACGGAATTTCGCGGGAATCGCCCCGGGGCCTGAAAGGGGCCGCGGCCGCGCCACGGAAAAATCCGGATGAAATGAACCTTCTGGATTGGCGCGCAGACCTAAAGAGCACGCGAAAGCGTACAGCCGTTGGGCTTGGGTTCAGACCAGCAGGAGGTAGACCAGCGCGACCAGAGCCGCTCCGACGCCAGTGGCGATCAGGGCGTAGTCGGTGCGGAGGTCGTCCTGCACGTCGAATGAGGTCCGGGTCTCTTTGCTCATGGCGACGGTCTAGGACAGGGCCGTCCAGACGAATGTGAAGCAGATCACATCTCTCCGGATTCTTTCGGGGGTATGTACGGAACGGGCAATCGGGCCGGGGCATTATCCTCGACACCCCACCCTCAGGACGAGGCAGGCGATGCGGCCAGAACGGCCCCGGACTTGGCAAACGAAGACATGGCGAAGCGAGGAAGGCAGCCGCGTCTGGCTGTCCGGGCTGATCGCTGCGATGGAACACGCCGCGCGGCCCGACATGCGCCGCCAGCCGGTTGCACCGGAAACCCTGGCGGAACTGCAGGCTCAGCTCGCGTTGCCGGCGTCCTTCCCGCTACGCCAGATCTCGACCCTGCGACATTAGGGACTATTCGCCAGCCAGCTTTAGCCTGGGCCTGGCGCCGCGCTCGCGGGCTCGAAGCCGGTTTTCTTCATCCGCGATATAGTTGCGCGTCATCGGGACAACGCCCTGGCGCTTGGTGAGCTGGATCTGGAAGTTCATCATGCCCTGCTTGCGGAACGTCATCTCGCAGGCCGCAAGATAGAACTCCCACATCAGCGCAAAACGCTCGTCGTAGAACTGCATGGCTTCCTCGCGCCGCGCCATGAACCGCTCCCGCCATGCCTTCAGCGTCTCGGCATAATGCAGGCGCAGGATCTCGATGTCGCAGACCAGGAGACCGGCGCGCTCGATCGCGGCCAGCGCCTCCGATAGGGCCGGGACGTACCCGCCGGGGAATATGTATTTAGCGATCCATGGATTGGTGGAATCCGGCCCTTGCGAGCGGCCGATCGAGTGCAGCAGCATGATGCCGTCCTCGCTCAAGAGCTCGGCACAACGCCGGAAGAAAGCGTCGTAGAAGCGTGCGCCGACATGCTCGAACATGCCGACCGAGGCGATGCGGTCGAATGGACCGTCGATGTCGCGGTAGTCCTGGAGCTGGAATTTCACCGATCGGGTCAGGCCCTTTTCGGCCGCGCGCGCGTTGGCGACCTGCAACTGTTCGGTCGACAGCGTGATACCGGTGACGTCAGCGCCTGCGATCTCGGCGAGATAGAGCGCAAGCCCACCCCAGCCCGAGCCGATGTCAAGCACGCGCTGGCCGCGCCCGACCAGCAGCTTTGCGGTCACGTGCCGCTTCTTGGCGAGCTGCGCATCGTCCACCGTCGTCTCCGGCGTCTCGAAATAGGCGCAGCTATATTGCTTGTCGGCATCGAGGAAGAGCGAATACAGCCTCGCGTCGAGATCGTAGTGATGCGCGACGTTGTTGCGGGAGCGCGAGCGGAAGTTGAACTGCTTCAAGCGCCGCGTCAGATAGCGCAGGTGCCACCACGGCTTTGCCCACTGCGGTAACAGGTCGGATTGACCGAGCAGGATTGCGAGGGCATCCGCGATGGTGCCGCGCTCGACGACGAACTCGCCGTCCATATAGGCCTCGCCGAGCCCGAGTTCGGGATTGATGAGGATTCTCCGCTCTGCGTCGGGGGTGACGAAGCGTACCTCGATCGGCTTGCCCGAGCCGTCGCCGACGGTGAATCTCGAACCGCTGGCGGTGGTCAGCGTCATCGAGCCGCGGCGGATAAATTGAGACAGGAATCTGCGCAACAAGCGGTCCATCCACACCTTCCTCTCGGGCGAACCCGAAAGATGCGACTAGCCCGGCCTCTGGAGCTGACGCGCAGCCCTTGAAGCGGTTCCTATGCGACTGCATGTAAATCCGGCAATCATGTTCCAGCGTGCTATCGCTCTGAAGTCACAGCCGATATCCGAAATGCGCTTAATCACATTCTTGCGCGTGGAGCCTGCTTCCATTCGTGGCTCAATCGGCTAAAAGGTGACCCGCCGCCGCGCCGAATGCTGGCTGCACTCGCGGAATTTCAATGGAGATCCTGGGATGTCGAGCCGAGCGCTCAGCCTCGCGACGCTATTGCTTCTGATCGGCTTCGGCGCGACCGATACCGTGCTTGCGCAGGCTACGAATCTCGAGGCCGGCAAGGCGCCGGCACAGATCTTCGCGCAGACCTGCAATGCCTGCCACAAGAGCCCGAGGGGACTGTTGAAGACGGTGTCGCCGGGCTCGCTGCCGGGCTTCCTGCGTCAGCACTACACGACCAGCTCCGACATGGCCGGCGTGCTGTCCTCCTATCTCGTTTCCAACGGTGCTACCGATACCCGCCATCAGGCCAAGGACGCCAGGAAGGACGGTGCCAAGGAGAAGGAAGCAGCTCCAGCGCTCGATGGGCGTCAGAAGCGGGCAGCACGGCCGGGCGAGGAGGGAACCAAGGACGGCGTCAAGGAAGGCGCGAAGCCTGAGGCCAACACCGAGCAATCGCCCGAGGGCCGTAAGTCCAAACGCCTGAGCAAGCGCGGCAAGCCGAGCGAGGATGTGGCGCCGGACAAAAAGGATGAGCCCAAGGTCGACAACAAGGCCGATTCCAAGCCTGAACCGAAGAGCGACAGCGCGAAGGTCGATTCCGGTCGTGACGAGTCCAAGCCGGACACTGCCAAGGCTTCCGATAAGGCTTCCGAGAAGCCGGCCGAACCCAAGCCGGAAAGCGCCAAGGTCGAACCGAGCGGCAGCGAAGCCCCGGCGTTGCGCCCCGATCCGGTGACGCCGGTGACCCCCGCTCCGGCTGAGAAACCGCCCGAGCCGGCTGCGCCCAAGCCGACCGAAGCCGCCGCTCCTAAGCCGGCAGAACCTGCCGCCAGCGGCAGCTCCGAGCCCGCGGCCAAGCCGCAGGAGCCGCCTCCGCCCGCTGCGGCTCCTCCGGCGCCGGCCCAGCCCGCCGGTCCGCCGGCTCCGCCGATCTCGCGGTAAGCACAACTTTGATTGATCTTGAGAGGGCCCGTCGCGGCCCTCCCATCGTCTTGACCGGACCGCATTTCGAATTCGGTAGCGGTCGCGTCTCCGCCAGAACGAAAAGCCCGGTCGCCTGAGGCGACCGGGCTTTCGCAGCCCTCAAGTGAAGGGGAGGCTTACTTCTCTTCCGCGGCCGGCGCCGGCTCGACGTCGTCGTGCTGGGCTTCCGGATCGAAGAACTCGCCGGCGGCGGCGATCGCTTCGGCAGCCGCATCGCGGTCCTCGTTGCGGGTCGAGATGTCCTCGCCGCGGTTGATGCGCTCGGCCTCGTCCTGGCTGCGCGCGACGGTCACGGTGATCTCGACCTCGACCTCGGGGTGGACAGCGACGGTGATGGAGCGCTTGCCAATGGTCTTGATCGGCGCGTCGAGCTGGATCTGCGGGCGAGCCAGCGAAATACCGTCGGCTTCGAACGCGGTGACGATGTCACGCACGTTGACCGAGCCGAACAGCTGGCCGGCTTCCGAAGCCTGACGGATGACGATGATGTTCTTGCCCTCGATCTTCTCGGCGACCTTGGACGCCTCGCCCTTCGAGGCAAGGTTGCGGGCCTCGAGATCGGCCTTCATGCCGTCGTACTTGGCGCGGTTGTCGGCCGTGGCGCGCAGCGCCTTGCCGCGCTTGAGCAGGAAATTGCGGGCATAGCCGTCGCGAACCTTCACGACTTCGCCCATCTGGCCCAGCTTGGCCACGCGTTCCAGCAGAATGACTTCCATTTTCGTTCTCCTTCAAAGTGCTCTTGGGTTAGGGTTTCGGGGTTAGACTTAAGGGGTTGGCAGCGGCGGCGGCTGCCGGCTGCGAAGGAAGCGCATGCGGAAGCCGAACACGGCGTCCGCGAGGCCGAGGACCGCCATCGCGATCACCGGCCAGCCGAACACGACGATCACCGCATAGATCGATACAAGCCAGAAGGCGCGGCTCTTCAGCGCGAGCGTGAGCGTATGCAGCACGGCAAAGCCGGTGAATGCATAGCCCATCATCAGCGCCGCGGTGGCGATCTGCGCGGCGATCCCGAGCAGCCCGCCGGCAAAGCAGAAGGCGAGCGCAACGCAGAGCGCCGCGAGCGTCATCGGCGGCAGTTCGGCCGACATCAGATCCGGCCAGGGGCGGCGCAGCCGGCCCGACGTGGCCGTCACCTTGGCGCTGAGCCAGAGGTTGAGGGTGAGCGTCGTCATCGAGACGATCGTGGCGGCGGCCGGTGCAATTCGCACCAGTGCGTCGATGAGCTGGTCGGTCTCACTGGACGCCTGAGGATCGGTGGCGCGCAGGATGCGCGTCAGGCCGCGCCGCAGCGTGCCGGTGATGCTGTCGGCGTCGGTGCCGAGGGTGAGCAGGGCGGCGACCGTGGTCAGCGTGGCAAAGCCCGCGATCCAGAGCAGGAGGCGGCCGACCGGATACCATTCCATCTCAGGCTCTGTGACGGCGGCGGACGTGTCGCCTGCCACCTGGCGGCCGAGCAAAGCGAGATGACCGAGCCACCAGGCGGGCAGCGCGACGGTGACGGCAAAGGCGATGCAATAGGGCAGGCCGAAGAGGGCGCCGAGGCCGATCGCGGCGGCGATGCCGCCCAGGCTCGCATAAAGCGGCCCCCAGCCGATCGAGGCGACCATCAGCGGCAGCGGTGAGAGATAGAACAGGACAAGCGAGATCAGCGCGCCCGAAACGATCGAGGCGAACATCAAGGCCGACGCGAGGCCGGCGACAAGCGCGATCAGTGCAAAGGCCATCATCAGCTGTCCCGCTCCCCTTGAGCGGTTAGAGGCATCTTGCGCCCCAACCATCGGCGACCGGACGCCCCGGAAGCCTTATGAAAATCAAGCATGATCCGGAAAAGTGTGCAGCGGTTTTCCGAAAAGATCATGCTCAAACGAGAACCCAAAGCGCGATGATGATTCATCGCGTTTTGGAGTGCGGCCGGCGGCGTTGTCGCCGCCGGCCGCATTCGTCTTAGCGAATGACGTAGGGCAGTAGGCCCAGGAAGCGCGCGCGCTTGATGGCGCGGGCGAGTTCACGCTGCTTCTTCGCGGACACCGCGGTGATGCGGCTCGGCACGATCTTGCCGCGCTCGGAGACGTAGCGCATCAGGAGCTTGGAGTCCTTGTAGTCGATCTTCGGAGCGTTGGCGCCCGTGAACGGGCAGCTCTTGCGACGACGGAAAAACGGGCGGCGTGCACCAGCTTCAGCCATTGTTCTTACTCCCCATCCGTCGTTTCAGCTTCGTCGCGCGGGCGGCGCGGGCCGCGATCGCCGCGGAAGCCACCTTCGCGATCACCACCGCGGAAACCACCTTCGCGGTCGCCACGGAAGCCGCCTTCACGCTCGCCGCGGAAGCCGCCGCCACGATCGTCACGCTCGCGATCGCGGTCGGCCTTGCGCATCATCGCGGACGGGCCTTCCTCGAGCTCCTCGACGCGGACGCTGAGATAGCGGATCACGTCTTCGCTGATACGCTCCTGGCGCTCGATCTCGGCGATCGCCGCGGAGGGCGCGTCGATGTTGAGCAGCACGAAGTGCGCCTTGCGGTTCTTGTTCATGCGGTAGGTGAGGGAGCGCACGCCCCAGTTCTCGGTCTTGGTGACCTTGCCGCCGAGACCTTCGACGATGCCGGTCATCTGCGCAGTCAGCTCTTCGACCTGCTGCGGGCTCGCGTCCTGACGCGCGAGAAAAACATGCTCATAAAGAGCCATGGTGGTCCTTTCCTCATGTTGGCGCATCGCCCGGCGTCAAGCCCTTGAGAGACCTTCGGAAAGGACTCTGGGATGAAGCTCAGAAGGCGGAAACACGGGACGACGGGCCGACTGGCCCTGCCACACCAAAATCACGAATGATTTGCTGAGACCGTCCGTTCAGCTCCCGGCCGGGGTCTGCGGATGGCGCGCTTTATACGGATTTTGGCCGCCTTGGCAAGGTTGCAGGGCCAGGTTTCGACCCGGAAGGTCCCGGTGCAGTCGTCCGCAACCCAACCCTCCCATACCGCTTTCAGCTTGAACTATTTGTTTGTATAGCATACAAATAATTCCGAGGGAGGATCGGATGGCGAGAAGATCGGTCCAGGAGCCTTTTGAGGTGGCCGCACGCGATCCCGGGCCCGCAGCGGGCGAACCCAAGCCCGCCGCAGGCGAACCCAAGCCCGCCGCAGGCGAACCAAAGCATGCGGCCCGGGCGACGCGCTCGGCCGGCCGCAAGATGCGCTCGCTCCTGCTGGATGCCGCAAGCCCCCTATTCCGCGAACGCGGGCTGTCCGGAACCTCGATTGCGGACATCGCGACCGCCGCGAACGCGTTCCCGAGCCAGATCACCTATTACTTCCGCACCAAGGAGGCGCTGTTCGTCGAATGCGCCTGTCGCGATCTCTTGTATCTGGCGCGCGCGACCGAGCAGGCGGCCCTCGGGGCGCGTTCGCCGCGGGAGTATACCCACGCGCTGGTTGCGACCGTGACCGCGGCCGATTCGGTCGCCTTCTTCGCCGAGGCCCTGACGCTGACGCGGCGGCGCCAGGATCTCGCGCCGCTGGTCGAGCGCACCATCGAGCGCCTGCACAGCGAGGGCGCACGCGCCTATGCCGGCCAGGTCGCGCGGCACGGCTGGCGCTCCTTGCGCGCCCCCGACGAGAGCTCGCGGCGGTTCTGGGCCATCGCCATCGGCACCATCGTCGAAGGTTACGCGATGGGCCGCTCACCGGATCAGCTCTGCGCCGAGATGCTGCGTGTGCTCGGCGATCAGGCGAAATCATCCAGTGATGCCGCACGCCTGCGGCTCGTCGACGACCGCGGCGCTGCAACCAGTTTGGACGAGGAGAGCTAGGCCATGACCGCGCTTCGGATGCGTGCCCGTGATTTCCTGACCGAGGACGAGCTCGTCGACGTGCGTCAGCGCGTCACCTGGAAGGGCGTCGCGCTGATCGCGCATGCCTGGGCGCTGATCATCGGCGCGATTGCGCTGGTCGCATGGTGGCCCAATCCGCTCACCTATATTCTCGCCGTCGCCATCATCGGCTCGCGCCAGCTCGGGCTCGCCATCCTCATGCATGACGGCGCCCATGGCTGCCTGTCCGCCGACGAGAGGACCAATTTGACGCTCAGCCAGTGGTTCTGCGCCTATCCGATCTTTGCCGAGACGCGCGCCTATCGGCGCTATCATCTGCAGCATCACGCGCGCACCCAGCAGGAGGACGATCCCGACCTCGTGCTGTCGGCGCCGTTCCCGATCACCCAGCTGAGCTATCGCCGCAAGTTCATCCGCGACCTCACGGGGCAGACCGGATACCAGCAGCGCAAGGCGCAGCTGCTCAATGCGCTCGGTCCGAAGGACTGGCCGTGGCGGCGGCGAGCGGCACATTTCTGGGACAAGCTCGGCCCGCAATGCCTCGTCAACGCCGCGATGTTCGCAAGCCTTGCGGCGGCCGGCGTGTGGTGGGCCTATCCGCTGCTCTGGCTGGTGCCGCTCTTGACCTGGATGATGGTCATCACCCGCATCCGCAACATCGCCGAACACGCCGTCGTCCCCGACAGCAATGATCCCCTGCGCAACACCCGCACCACGCATGCCAATTTTCTCGAACGCCTGTTCATCGCGCCTTACTACGTGAACTATCACCTCGAGCATCATCTGCTGTTCTACGTGCCGTGCTACAATCTGCCGAAGGTTCATCGCCTGCTCAGCGAGAGCCGGCATGCCGGCCGCATGGAGGTGCAGCCGAACTACGCCGCGGTGCTGCGGCTTGCCACGGCCAAGCCGAACCGCGACGACCGGCCTGGACAATTGGTCAGCAACGCACGCCGCGCGCGGGCCGGTGCCGAGGTTGGCGCGGACCAGAAAGCCGGCGGTTTTTGAGTGGGCGGGCCAAGTTCCCGACAGCGTGCAATCCGGCGGACGGCTTTTGGGGCCGACGGCTGTGATCGGTCGGCGTCGAACGTGCTATCGCGGCTTGACAGCGCAGCCCCGGTCGTTGTCTACGGCCCCCTTCGGAGCATGATCGGGAACCTGGGCTCGCGCCGGCCGTAGTCGGCCTGCCGGTTCTCGAACAAGACTGCTCGAGCGATCCAGGGAGCGCCGATGACCGCAGCATTCACATTTCCGGGGCAGGGGTCCCAGGCGGTCGGCATGGGCAAGGCCCTGGCCGACGCCTTTCCCGCCGCGCGCGCCGTGTTCGACGAGGTCGATGCCGCGCTTGGCGAAAAGCTGACCTCCATCATCTGGGACGGCCCGGCCGATACCCTCCAGCTCACCGAAAACGCCCAGCCGGCGCTGATGGCGGTCTCGGTCGCCACGCTGCGGGTCCTGGAGGCGGAGGCCGGTTTTTCCGTCGGGCGGGACGCGGCCTTCGTCGCCGGTCACTCGCTCGGTGAATATTCGGCGCTGGCCGCGGCCGGCAGCCTGACGATTTCCGATACCGCGCGGCTGCTTCGCACCCGCGGTCTCGCAATGCAAAAAGCCGTGCCGGTCGGTGCCGGCGCCATGGCCGCGCTGCTTGGCCTCGACTACGAGGCCGCCATCGAGGCTGCGAACGAGGCGGCGCAGGGCCAGGTCTGCCAGGCCGCGAACGACAACGGCGGCGGACAGGTGGTTGTCTCCGGCGACAAGGCCGCGGTCGACCGCGCCGTCGAGATCGCCAAGGGCAAGGGCGCCAAGCGCGCGATGCTGCTGCCGGTGTCCGCGCCGTTCCATTGCAAGCTGATGCAGCCGGCAGCCGACGCCATGGCGGAGGCGCTGGCGAAGGTCACGATCAAGGCACCAGTGGCGCCGCTGGTGTCGAACGTGCTGGCGAGCGCCATCACCGACCCCGACGAGATTCGCCGCCGCCTGGTCGAGCAGGTCACCGGCACCGTGCGCTGGCGCGAGTCGGTTGCCTACATGGCCGGGCAGGGCGTGACCCGTTTCTTCGAGATCGGCGCCGGCAAGGTGCTGACCGGCCTCGTCAAGCGTATTGCGGACGGCGCCGTCGGCGTTGCGGTCAGCGGGCCGAACGATATTGCCGCCGCCAAGGATGCATTGGCCGCCGCGAAGCAGGCTTAAGTTTGCGCACGATTGTTCCGGAAGACCGCTGCACATTTTTTCGGATCGTGCTTTGAAGGAGTTGTCATCGATGTTCGATCTGACTGGCAAAAAGGCGCTCGTCACCGGCGCGACCGGCGGCATCGGCGGTGCGATCGCGCAGGCCCTGCACGCGCAAGGGGCCACGGTCGCAATTTCGGGCACGCGGAAGGACGTGCTGGATGAGCTTGCCGGCAAGCTCGGCGAGCGCACCTTCGTGCTGCCCTGCAACCTCTCCAAGGCCGACGAGGTCGAGGCTCTGGTGCCGGCGGCGGAAGCGGCGATGGGGCAGGTCGACATTCTCGTCGCCAATGCCGGCATCACCCGCGACAATCTCTTCGTGCAGCTCCGCGATGAGGACTGGGACGAGGTCATCAACGTCAACCTGACCGCGACCTTCCGCCTGGCGCGCGCCGCCACCAAATTGATGATGCGCAAGCGTTTCGGCCGCATCATCGCCATTACCTCGGTGGTCGGCGTCACCGGCAATCCGGGACAGGGCAATTACACCGCCTCGAAGGCCGGCCTGATCGGCATGATCAAGACGCTGGGGGCCGAATACGCCAAGCGCGGCGTCACCGCCAATTGCATCGCGCCCGGCTTCATCAAGACGCCGATGACGGACGCGCTCAACGACAAGCAGCGCGAAACGATTCTGACCAAGGTTCCGGCCGCCCGCCTGGGCACGCCGGAGGACATTGCGGCGGCTGCCGTCTACCTGAGTTCGAACGAAGCCGCCTACGTCACCGGCCAGACCATCCATGTCAACGGCGGCATGGCCATGGTCTGACGCCCTCGTTCCGCCCACCGCAAGGGGGCGGTGCGGGATGCGGCAAACGGCCGTTTTCGGAGCGAATTGAGGCTTGTAGTCAGGGCAGTTGAAGTGTGATAACCGGACGCTCAACGGATGGGCAAAGAACGCCATTGCAGGTTTTTGAAACCCTGTATATTGGCGATGCGGTGCCTTGGCCGTCGTTCGCCGGGCCCTGCATCGGTTAAGACGGGGCCAAATCAAAGTTCGTAAGCGAAGGCATCAACGACCACGACGGCTCGTATCGTCCCGGGGGGTCGGGTCTACAGGGAACAACACGAGGTTAAGCAATGAGTGACATTGGCGAGCGGGTTAAGAAGATCGTGGTCGAACACCTTGGTGTTGAACCCGAGAAGGTTGTCGACGCTGCGAGCTTCATCGACGACCTCGGCGCCGACAGTCTGGACACCGTCGAGCTGGTGATGGCGTTCGAAGAAGAATTCGGTTGCGAGATTCCGGATGACGCCGCGGAGACTATCCTCACCGTCGGCGACGCCACCAAGTTTCTCGAGAAGAACGCGAAGAGCTAACGCTCTTCATTTCGCGGGGACAACATTGAAACCGGACGGGCCGCTTTGCAGCGGTCAGCCGGTTTCTTGTTATTGGCCGTGAATCTTTCGATGCGGAGTTTTCGGATATGAGGCGGGTTGTCGTCACTGGTCTCGGCATGGTGTCGCCACTTGGTTGCGGCGTCGAGCCGACCTGGAAGCGCATCCTCAATGGCGAGAGCGGTGCGCGAGCGATCGAGAGCTTCGACGTCTCGGATCTCCAGACCAAATACGCCTGCACCGTGGTGCGCGGCGATGGGTCCAACGACACCTTCAATCCCGACAAGTGGATGGAGCCGAAGGACCAGCGCAAGGTCGACGACTTCATCATCTTCGGCATGGCCGCCGCAGGCCAGGCGCTCGACGATGCCAACTGGCATCCCGAGACCGAAGAGGACAAGTGCGCCACCGGCACCATGATCGGGTCCGGGATCGGCGGCCTCAACGGCATTGCCGACACCGCCATCCTGCTCAAGGAACGCGGCCCGCGCCGGGTGTCGCCGTTCTTCATTCCCGGCCGCCTGATCAACCTTGCCTCCGGCTATGTCTCGATCGCGCACGGGCTGAAGGGGCCGAACCATTCGGTGGTCACGGCCTGCTCGACCGGCGCCCATGCGGTTGGCGACGCCGCCCGCCTGATTGCGCTTGGCGATGCCGACGTCATGGTCGCCGGCGGCGCCGAATCGCCGATCAGCCGCATCGGCATTGCCGGCTTCAACGCCGCCCGCGCGCTGTCGACCGGCTTCAACGACACCCCCGAGAAGGCCTCGCGGCCCTACGACAAGGACCGCGACGGTTTCGTCATGGGCGAGGGCGCCGGCGTCCTGGTGCTGGAGGAGCTCGAGCACGCAAGGCGCCGCGGCGCCCGGATCTACGCCGAGGTGATCGGCTACGGCCTGTCCGGCGATGCCTATCACATCACCTCGCCGTCCCCCGACGGCGACGGCGGCTTCCGCAGCATGTCGGCGGCGCTCAAGCGCGCCGGCCTCACGCCGTCCGATCTCGACTACATCAATGCGCACGGTACCTCGACGCCGCTCGGCGACGAGATCGAACTCGGCGCGGTGGAACGCCTGCTCGGCAATGCCGCCTCCAGGGTCGCGATGTCCTCGACCAAGTCGTCGACCGGTCATCTCCTCGGCGCGGCCGGCGCGATCGAGGCGATCTTCGCCATTCTGGCGATTCGCGATAACATCGCGCCGCCGACGATCAACCTGGACAATCCGTCGGTCGACACCGCGATCGATCTCGTGCCGCATACGGCCAAGAAGCGCGAGATCAACGTCGCATTGTCGAACTCGTTTGGCTTTGGCGGCACCAATGCGTCGGTGATCGTCCGGCGACTGGTCCATTGATTTTGCGTTTGAGACGAATCCACCGTTTTGCCGTATTCGGCGATAGTCATAGAAGTGGGCGCGTGCATTTGGCCCGGCAAGCGATTGCCTGGCCGCGATTGAACCGGCAGGATTCAGGTTGTTTCGATGAGTGAAAGGCCGCCCATTTCGCCCCGGAGTCCGCGGGCAGCGCTGGAGCCCGAGCAGGTCCCGCCGCCGCCGAAGCGATCGGAGCGCGCGCGGAATCCCTTCGTGGTCGTCGGCAACGCCATCATCACGCTGCTGCTGATCGCCATGATCGGCGCCGGCGCCGTCTATTACTACGGCCGGCAGGTGCTGGAGGCGCCGGGGCCGCTCGCCGAGGACAAGATCGTCAACATTCCCCAGCGCGCCGGCAAGCGCGATATCGCCGAGACCCTGAACCGGGAAGGCGTGACTGACGTCAATCCGTGGGTGTTCATCGCGAGCGTCGCCGCCCTGAAGGCGAGCTCCGACCTGAAGCCGGGTGAATATGCGTTCCAGAAGAACGCCTCCTTGCGCGACGTCATCGCCACCATCGTCGAAGGCAAGGTGGTGCAGCATGCGGTCACGATCGCCGAAGGCCTGACCTCCGAGCAGATCGTGGCGCGGCTCTCCGACAACGAGATCTTCACCGGCAGTGTTCGCGAAGTGCCGCGCGAAGGCACGCTGCTGCCGGAGACGTACAAGTTTCCGCGCGGGACGACGCGCGAACAGGTGATCCAGCGCATGCAGCAGGCGCACAAGCGCGTGCTCGCCGAGATCTGGGAACGCCGCAGCCAGGACCTTCCGGTCAAGTCTCCGGAGCAGTTGGTGACGCTCGCCTCGATCGTCGAGAAGGAGACCGGCAAGCCGGATGAGCGCAGCCGCGTCGCCGCGGTGTTCGTCAACCGCTTGAAGCAGAAGATCAAGCTGCAGTCCGACCCGACCATCATCTACGGCCTCGTCGGCGGCAAGGGCACGCTCGGGCGCCCGATCAAGCGCAGCGAGATCACCCAGCCCTCGCCCTACAACACCTACGTCATCGAGGGCCTGCCGCCGGGCCCGATCTCCAATCCCGGCCGCGCCTCGCTGGAGGCCGCCGCCAACCCGGCCCGCACCCGCGACCTCTATTTCGTCGCCGACGGCACCGGCGGGCATGCCTTCACCGAGACCTACGACGCGCACCAGAAGAATGTCGCAAAGCTCCGCGCGATGGAGAAGCAGATCCAGAACGACACGGTCGAGCCCGCCGACGACGCGCAGGCCCCGGCCGGCGCGCCAGCCGCCGCGGATACCGCGCCGACCGCGACCACGCCGGCGCGGCCCAACCAGCAGAAGAAGGGGCCTGCAACTCGCCCGGCCAGCCCCGCCACTCCCGCGCCGGCCCGGCAGGGTGCCGTGCAGCCGACGCCGCCGGTGGTGCAGCGCTAGCCTCGTTGCAGACCTGCTGCGGGACTTTGCGGATTCCACTTTCGTGCAAAATAGTCTTAAGATTCGCGTGGCCCGATGGCCTCGCGAATCCCGTGTTTCCGGAGAAACTGACCTGATGGCGCTGTCGTCCATGACCGGCTTTGCCCGCAGCCACGGCGCGAGCGGTCCGTACACGTTCGAATGGGAATTGAAGTCGGTCAACGCCAAGGGCTTTGACCTGCGCGTGCGGCTGCCGCAGGGGTTCGACGAGCTCGAGGCGCACGCCAAGAAGCGCGCCGGCGAGCTTTTGTCGCGCGGCACGGTCTACGCCAATCTCAGCGTCAAGCGCACCAATGCGGCCGCCACCGTCCGCATCAATGAGGACGTGCTCAACGCCGTGCTCAAGGCCGCCGCGGTGATTTCCGGCAAGGTCGACGCGGTGGCGCCGAGCATCGACGGCCTGCTCGCCATCAAGGGCGTGGTCGAGGTCGCCGAGCCCGAGGGCGACGAGGAGGAGGACAAGGCCGCACGCGCTGCTGCGGCCGACGCTTTCGACAGGGCGCTTGCCGACCTCGTCGAGATGCGCAAGCGCGAGGGCACTTCGCTCGGCCGGATCCTGACCCAGCGCGTGGACGAGATCGAGCAGCTCGCGAAAAGGGCGGAAGCATCGCCCGGCCGCAAGCCGGAGGCGATCAAGGCAAGGCTCGCCGAGCAGATCGCCACGCTGCTCGACACCTCCGACCGTTTCGACGCCGACCGCCTGATGCAGGAGGCGATCCTGATCGCGACCAAGGCCGACATCCGCGAGGAGCTCGACCGCATCGCCTCCCATGTCGCGCAGGCGCGCGAACTGATCGGCAAGGGCGGCCCGGTCGGCCGCAAGCTCGACTTCCTGGCCCAGGAGTTTCACCGCGAGGTCAACACCTGCTGCTCGAAGTCGAACGACATCGAGCTCACTAACACGGGGCTCGCCATGAAGAACGTGGTCGAGCAGTTCCGCGAGCAGGTCCAGAATCTGGAGTGATCGATGACGACGGACGGTCACGGAGCTGATGGTGTCGAGCGGCGCGGATTGATGTTCGTGCTGTCCTCGCCGTCGGGCGCGGGCAAAACCACGCTGTCGCGCATGCTGATGAAGGAGACGCCCGGCCTGCAAATGTCGGTTTCCGCCACGACGCGACCGCCGCGGCCGGGTGAGGTCGACGGCAGGGACTATTTCTTCGTCGACCAGAATCGCTTCTCGACCATGGTCGAGAAGGGCGAGCTGCTGGAATGGGCGCACGTGTTCGGCAATCGCTACGGAACACCCCGCGGCCCGGTCGAGACGGCGCTGGCCTCGGGCAAGGACGTGCTGTTCGACATCGACTGGCAGGGGACCCAGCAGCTTCGCGATCGCTCGGGCAAGGACGTCGTCAGCGTCTTCATCCTGCCGCCGTCGGTGGCGGCCCTCGAGCAGCGGCTGCATACCCGCGCCCAGGATTCGGACGAGGTCATCCGCGGCCGGATGAAGAAGGCCGGCGACGAGATGAGCCATTTCGACGCCTACGACTACATCGTCGTCAACGACAATATCGGCATTGCCTTCGAGGCCGTGCGCTCGATCCTGCGCGCCGAGCAGCTCAAGCGCGAACGCCAAGTCGGTCTTGAGGGCTTTGTGCGGGCGTTGCGAAATCAGCTCGAGAAATAGCGGGCTGCGTCAGCTGCGGACCCTGCTGCGCCAGGCGTTCCAGCATCGCGGTGATGACGTCGACGTCGACTTCGTCGGCCTCGGCAATTTCAACGCCTGCGTCGTCGTGTCCATCATTTGCCGCGACCTCCGGCGCTGACGTTTCAATCTCGAATTCCCCGTAAAATGTGTCGATTCCGGCCTCGTCGGGCTCTGCTGCCTCGACGTCTGTAGCCGCGATTTCGGCTGTCTCGATGTCCTCGATTGGCTTCGTCTCGACTTTGGCGGCCGCGATGTGGCCGGCGGAGGCCCGCGCTGCGATCGCACCGACCGCGTTGTCGAATGCGGCGCGTGCGCGTTGCGCCGACTGCGGACGCAACGCATCGAAATCGATCGGGGCCGGCTGCGGCGCGCGCGAGGCGGCAGCGCGCGCCATGTCGATCCAGGGCGCGCGGCTGTCGTCGTGATGCTGGGGCTCCCGACTGTCCCAGTTCACGCTGCGGCGGTCTGCGGCCTGGAGGCGCATGCGGGTGCCTGCGAAGCGGTAGATGACGCTGGCAATGAGACCGGCCAGCGCCAGGGCGGCGCCGACGACGAGCAGCAGCATCTGCAGCGAGCCGGCCGGCTTGTCGGCGACGGCTGCAGTGAGCGCCACCGGGGCAGGGGATGCGGTCGCTTGCGCGCTCGGCCGTGTCTCCGAGGTCGCAGGCGCAGGCTGCTGTGCGGGCGCTGCCGCTGCCATTGCGACGTCGGGCCAGCGGCTGGCGACGGCGGGTTGCCTTGCATTATCGTCGGCGGCCGGGCTCGCAGTCTGCGGTGCCGGTACCGCCGCGGCGGCCTGCGCAGGCGAAGGCGCTGGGGCGGCCGGGCTCGGGGGCCCGAGGTACTCGGCGCGGGCGTCCTGCACCGAGCGTGGCTGCGGCGCTGCCGCTGCCGGCGTCTCGGGTGCAGCCTGTGCGGTCTGCTCGGTCTTTGCGCCGTCCTTGGCTTCGGCGCGAAGGTACCAGCATTGCCGCTTGGTTCCGCGCTCGACCCGGTAATACCAGTGCTGGCCCTGCGGCGCGCTGCCCTTCGGCGAGGCGAGGCAGTCGCTGCCTGCATTCGCCGCGCTGGCGGAGCCCGGTGCGTCCTGCGACACGGCAGCGAAGGGGGCGCCGGCGATCACGCTGGCGATGAGGGTCGAGATGAATCTCGCGGATCGGTTGCCCATCCTGGTCTCCCGGGTTACGCATGACGCAACGTTTTACTTGCTCCTTTCTCGTCAAAGAGTTGGGTGGCAATGAGCCGCAAATCCGCAGAAGATGTGGCCTGAATCGGGCCTGCAGCGCGTTCGTTCCGCCGCGCCGCCGTGTTTTTTTCGTTCCGCTGCCTGGTTGAGGTCCCGAACGACCGCCGAAGTCGCTGTATTTCCGAGGGCGCATGTCGACACGCGAGGATATCCCCTGCGCGGTCACCTTTTTCCGTACTCGGTGAAAACGTAATCCTTGGTCTGCACCCTGGTGTGACACGTGAAGCCGCATTTGGCGTCGTGCCCCTGTGGCGGCTTTCCGGCCTCCGTACCGGGCGCGAACGTACCGGACGCGGCGTCATAGTCGAACACGGCCCACCCCCAACCACCGCTGTCAGCGAACCTCTTGCTGTCCTTCACCATGAAATCCACGTCATGGAGGGTGCCGGGCACCGTCGTGTCCGGAAAGTGCTCATTCATCTTGGGGGTCCAATGAATTTTCGCCATCTTCGCACCGTCGGGGAATGGCTTGCCGTTGCCGGGGATACCGGCCTTGTAGGCCTCGATCATCTCCGGGTTGGCGAGGATCACGGCGACCAGCTTCAGATTGGCGCTATGACTGGTGGCAACGACCTCCCAGCTTTCGTATCCCCTGAACTCGGAGAAGGCGAGCCCGCCCGGCACTTTCAGGGCGTACTTGTCCTGCTGCGCAAGGGCGATGCCGCCCAGCACGGTGGGGACGATTGCAGCGAACGCAACAGCCGCAATTGGTGTTTTCTTCATGGCTTGGTCCCGTGCTGGTTGAAAGTCATGTGGTCCACCAGATCGGCCCTGAGCCGGCCGTTTCGTCAAGGTATCACAACAATCGACTTCGGTCAGTTTGGCGGCAATTCACGCCGACGTGACAGGGCGCGGCGGAGGCGCCTTGTCGCCTTGTCGGGTGCCCGAAATGGTGTGCGCCGTTTTCACGACAGATGAACAGGCCGCAAGACCTTGTTGCAGCAACCCGACGTGATGAAGAACTGTGGGGGGTGCTTGGGGATCGAGAGCTGAATCAGTTGGGCAGCTTCGTGGAGCGAAAAATACTGACCCGCAGATCAACTATGCAATTTCGAAAATAATCATCGGGCTTCACCCGCGAAATGTGATGAGCCCTTGCTGCCGGCGAAGGAAAACCTCAGTTGCGCGAGCAGCAATCCACCAGAGCGCGCCAGATGCGCTGAACCTCTAGCGAGCGCTGAAGCTCCGCGACGTGGTTCGCACATGGTTCGGGAGAGGTCGCATCGAGGCGCAATTCGCGCGGCGCGACCCAGCGTTCGGAGATCGGATCGTACCATTTGCCGGGGCTGACCAAGTTCATGTCTCCTTATCTTCAGTCCCCCGGATGATCGCCTGAGGCGCCATTGAGATGTCAGCCCATGCGCCTGTTGCTGGTGTTCTGTGTGAGGTTGCCGTGCGCGGCCTGCTCGCGGATGTTCTGCTTCTCGTCATTGCGATGGCCCTTGGTGGTATCGACGGGGACGGAAGGGGCGCTGCCGGCGCCCTTGTGGCTCCGGTTCTCGTCGGGAACAGGCTGCACCGTCGTCGTCAGCGGTTTCGTCATCGGCTGCGGCTCCGTCGTTGCCTTCACGGGGGCCAACGCGCTGCAGGCGCACGACGTTCCAAATTGATCCGGGCGATCACGTCCTCGTCGTTCCATTTGGCAACGGACATGGGACGCGATGGAGTGCTGCTTCCCCCTGCGCGCGTCGGGAAGGCAATCCGCGCGCATCCCGACTGACGACGAAAACGTCGCTACGGCTTGTCCTGCCTGTCAGGCTGCGATCGATCGGTCTGCGGCGCGCCGGCGGCGCCGGCCTCCTGCGCCGGTTTGCGGAGCTTGCCGATCAGCCGCTTGACGTCGTCGAACGCCCGGAGCAGCGGCGGCGCCAGCGCAAACAATGCGCCGAGCGCCGCCGTGATGATGGCGTGGCGGAGCGAAAATCCATCTTCGCCGGAGTGATCGGCGCCCCCTTCGATCGTGGCCCGCGCGAGGCCGGCCGGCGATCGTGGCCGATCCGCCTGTCGCGGCTTGCGCGGCGGGGTCATGACCACGACGAAGAGCACGTTGATCAGCAGCCAGATGCCGAGAATGATCAGGAGGGTCCGCATTCCAAAAACCGAAACAACATGTGCAGCCGGTGCAATCGGCGCATTGAATGGCCGATCGGAGGCGGATGCAAGCCGTATTATCGGCGTGGACAGGCAGACAGACGCGGCTGCGGCGGCAGTCCGTTTTTCCGGATGCGTGCCGAGCTGGACGGTGCTAGCCGCCGCCCAGCACTTCGCCGAAATGCCGCTTCACCCAGCCGCTGCAGCCGCAGGCGCTGTCTGCGAGCGCGGGCGCATCGAGGATCAGAATGGCGCCGCGCCGGGTCGCGAGGATGCGTTTGGCCTTGAAGGTCTGGATGACGCGGCTTGCATAGCTGCGGGAGACGCCGAGCATGCCGGCGAGCTGCTCGTGGGTGAGGGGGATCTCGTCGCCGCCGATATTCTCGTACGCGGCCATGATCCATCTGGCGGCGCGCTGCTCGATCGAATGCGCGGCGTTGCAGGCCGCGGTCTGAAGCAGCTGGGCGAACTGGCAGGCGGCGTAGCGCGCGAACATCTCCTGCAGGCTCGCTGAGCGCTGCTGCGCCTGTTCGAGCGCGCGCAATGGCAGGCGGACCAGCGTGCCGCTCACTTTCACGACGACGCGGGAATAGGCCAGCGAGGCGCCGCGGCCGCCGGGGACGCCGACGGCGCCTTCGCGGCCGACCAGCAGGCTCTCGACCTCGCGATCGTCCTCGACCGGCACGGCGAACGACACCAGCGCCGGGCCGCAGGGAAAGTGGATCACCGCCATGCTGTCGCCGGCGTGATGCAGGATGTGGCTCGCGCCGAGCTCGACCCACTGGAGGTGAGGTGCGAGCAATTCGAAATCGGGTGCGCTGAGGTTTTGAAGCAGGTCGTTCTGGGGCCGTCCGGTCACGCGTCTGATCTCTTGGCCTGGCCGGGAATCGGCGCCGAAGAGAATCCTACGATTCCATGAGGGAACCGACCGTTCCAAAGTGAACACAAGGGATTATGGGAAACCGAAAATCGCGTTGCTCTGTTCAGGATTGGACATCTGGAACCGGTTCCCTCGACTAGGGTCGCGGCTGCCGAGCAAGGGGTGTTGCTCTGCCCGACGGACCGCCGGCCTCAAATCGCCGCCAGGCCGGCGGGCCCAAGGGGCAACTGGCAAAGGCCGCTCAGCCCCGACGGGCTTCGGAGGCGGCCTGGCCGCGGCTCCGCGCAACATCTCTGCGGTAGGCATCGATCGCCCTGTTGGCGAGCATCAGCGGACGCCGTTCGCCGGTACGAAGCTGCGCCTCGATCGCATCGAGCAGGAAGTTGGCGGAGGCATCCGGCGGGCCGAGTTCGCCACTCTGCTCGAGGAAGCTCCAGGCTATGAAGAATGCGCTCTCGACGGTGCAGCGGATGGACATGCGCTGCAAACGCGGTCCGACCCAAGGCGTTCCGTGCACATGACGGGAGACGCAGCGGCGCGACGCGAATCGCGCCGCCGCGGAGGTCTAGTTCTTCAGCACAATGCGGCCGACGACGTGGCCGGCGCGCAATTCGTCGATCCATTTCTGCACGTCGGCCATCGGCTCCTCGCGCATCGGCGTCGGCTTGATCTTGCCGGCGCGGGCGAGCGCCATCAGTTCGTGGGCCTCGGTGAGCGTGCCGACCATGAAGCCTTCCACGGTGAGGCGCTTGTAGACCCACTGCACCATCGGCAGCGTGAACTGGCCGCCCATCAGGCCGGAGACCACGACCTTGCCGCCGCGAGCGGCGACCGCGACCGCAAAGGCCATCGACTTTTCGTTGCCGGCGAAATCGACGACCTCGTCAAAACCGCCCTCGGTCTCCTTGAGGATGCGCTTGATCACGTCGGGCTCGGCCGGATCGTAGGCGATCGCCGCGCCGTTCTTCAGCGCGGTCTCGCGCGCGGCCGGCGAGAGGTCGGCGACCGTGATCGGCTGCTTGAACATGGCTTGCGCGAACGACAGGCCCATCATGCCGACACCGCCGAGGCCGATCAGCAGCAGGTTGCGCTGGCGCGGACGGTCGACCAGGCGCTTGAGCGCGCCATAGGCGGTCACGCCGGAGCACATCAGCGTGGCGGCCTGGTTGACAGGCAGGGGATCGTAGTCGAGCAGATATTTCGCGTCCGGCACCAGCACGTGGGTGGCAAAGCCGCCGTCGATGGAGACGCCGAGGAAGCGCTGCTTGACGCAGAGATTCTCGTCGCCGTTCCTGCAGTCGCGGCACTGGCCGCAGCCGATCCACGGAAACACCGCCTTCTTCGCGCCGACGAGGCTCGCCGGCACGTCCGCGCCGACCTCGTCGACGACACCCGCGATCTCGTGGCCGAGTGTGAAGGGCAGCGTCATGCCGCGCGTGGTGTCGAGCTTCTTGCCGCCGCCGAGATCGGCGTAGCCGTCCTGGATGTGCAGGTCGGAATGGCAGAGGCCACAGCGCTCGATGCGCACCAGCACCTCGCGTCCCTGCGGCTTGGGCGTGTCCACGATGGTCTCGCACAAGGGCGCATCGAACTTGACCAGGGACTGTCTGCGCATCAACGCCATATTCCTTCCTCCGAAATTCCGAGTGCTATGTTTCGCTGCGTATATCCGCCAATTCACGCGCCATGGCAACAAAGCCGGAGATGGGAATGGTTTCGGCGCGCCGCGTCGCGTCGACGCCGGCAGCGAGCGCGAGCCGCGCCGGATCGGCGCCAAGCGATTTCAGGCTCTGCCTCAGCATCTTGCGGCGCTGGCCGAACGCCGCGGCTGCGACCTGTTCGAGCAGCCTGCGATCGCAAGGAAGAGGTTCTGCACGCGGCACCAGGCGCACGACGGAAGACGTGACCTTCGGTGGCGGCACGAAGGCGGATGGCGAGATGTCGAACAGGATCTTCGTCTCGCAGCGCCAGTTGGCAAGCACGCCGAGACGGCCATAGGCTTCCTCGTCCTCGCGCGCGACGATGCGCTCGCCGACCTCGCGCTGGAACATCAGCACCATCATCTCGTACCAGGGCGGCCAGGGTTCGACGGTGAGCCAGTTGATGAGAAGCTGGGTCGCGATGTTGTAGGGCAGGTTGGCGACGATTTTTGCGCGGTCGCCGCCGAGCAAAGGACGCGGATCGAAGGTCATGGCGTCGCCATGCACGATCTCGAGCCGGCCGGGATAGCGCGCGGAAATATCCTGCAGCGCAGGGATCGCGCGCTCGTCGTGCTCGATGGCAATGACGCGTCTGGCGCCGAGCGCGAGCAGGGCGCGGGTGAGGCCGCCCGGGCCGGGGCCGATCTCGACGATGGTGGATTGCTCGAGCGGCGCTGCCGCGCGCGCAATGCGTGCGGTGAGATTGAGGTCGAGCAGAAAATTCTGGCCGAGCGATTTGCGGGCCGACAGCGCGTGCTGGCGAATGACCTCGCGAAGCGGCGGGAGGTCGTCGATCGCACTCATCAGCTGTTTGCAGCCGCCATGCGGCTGGCCAGCTTGAGCGCCGCGATCAGGCTCGCCGGATTGGCCTTGCCCGTGCCGGCGATGTCGAAGGCGGTGCCGTGATCGGGCGAGGTGCGGATGAAGGGCAGGCCGAGGGTGACGTTGACGGCGTCGTCGAAGGCGACCGTCTTGATCGGGATCAGCGCCTGGTCGTGATACATGCAGACCGCGCAATCATAGCTGCTTCGCGCGGCCTCGTGGAACATGGTGTCGGCGGGCAACGGCCCTCGCGCCGCGATGCCGTCGTTGCGCAGCGCCTTCAGCGCAGGCGCGATCACGGTCTGCTCCTCATGGCCGAGCGAGCCGTCCTCGCCGGCGTGGGGATTGAGGCCGGAGACCGCGATCCGCGGCTGCGCGATGCCGAAGCGGGATCTGAGCTCGCCGGCGACGATGCGCACGGTCGAGACGATCAGCTCGCTCGTGAGCTCTTCGAGCGCCTCGCGCAGCGAGACGTGGATCGTCACCGGCACCACGGCGAGCCGCTCCGACCACAGCATCATCACCGGCTGCGGCACGCGGCCGCCGTCGGCGGCAAGCTCGGCAAGGAATTCGGTATGGCCGGGATGGCGGAAGCCGGCGCGATAGAGCACGCTCTTGGCGATCGGATTGGTGACGACGGCCGAGGCGCGGCCCGCGCGCACGTCGTCGACCGCCTGGCGGATCGAGGCGAGGGCTGCCGGCGCGCTCGATGTGTCGGGCTTGCCGGGCTCGGCGGTGGCACGCTCGCCGGTCGCGACCACGGGCAGGGCGTCGGCGAAGGCGGCGGCGGCCTCGCCTGCGCTCACCGGGGCGATCCTGATGTCGGCGCCGAGCGCCCTGGCGCGCCGCGCGATCGACGCCTCGTCGCCAAGCAGATAGAAGGCGGGAAGGTTGTGTTCGCGGCGTCCGAGCCAGGCGGCGATGGTGATGTCGGGGCCGATGCCGGCGGGCTCGCCGAGGGTCAGAGCGAGGGGGACTGCAGGGTGGTCGGCCATCAGGGGGTGCGATATTCGATCATCGCCGCCTTGCGGATTTCCGCGAGATAGGCCTTCTGGGTCTTCTCGTATTTCTCCGAGAACATCTTCTCCTTGATCTCGCGCTTCTTCGGCGTGTCGATCAGGGTCGGCTTGCGCGAGCAGAGCACGACCATCTCGATGCCTGCCTTGGTCACCTCCGGTGCGGTCAGGTGGCCGATCGGCAGTTCGTCGAGTACCTTGCGCAGCGCCTCGGGCAGTTCCGCGGTGGTCTTTGTGACGGTATCGCGGATGGTGGCATTCGGCGTCGAGCGGAACAGCGAATTCGCCTCCTCGCAGCTCGCAACGCGCGAGCGATAGGTCTCGGCTTCCTTCTGCCGCGTCTCCAGGAAGGCCGGAGACGAGCCGCGCGGCACGATCAGCACGATCGGCTGCATCTTGTATTCGGTGCCTTCGATCTGGAGCTTGTCGCCGCCCTCGGCCTTCACCTTGTCGGCGACGTCCTTGTCGCCGACCAGGAGGCGCTCCTTGTAGCGGCCGCGCACGAGGCTGGTCCAGACCATCTCGGCCTTCATGCGGGTCTTCAGGGTCTCGGGGCGCACGCCCTTGGATTCGAGCGACTTGGTGAGCTGCTCCGACGAGATGCGCATGCGCTGCGCCATGCCCTCATAAGACGAGTTGACGTCGGCGACGCCGGGGTCGACGCCGAACTTCTTGCCTTCCTTGAGCTTCACCCTGTCGTCGATCAGCTCGTTGATGACCTCCTGCCGGCTCGGCGTCTTCTGCGTCGTCAGCTGGTCGAGCTTGGTGCGCTGCTCGATGTCGAAATCGGTGATGGGATCGCCGTTGACCATGACGACGATGCTCTGCGCGCGCGACGGCGCGGGCGCGCCGATCAGGAGCAGCGCGGCGCCGAGGGCCGGAAGGAGGAAGCGGAAGACGGGCAATGAGGTCGTCATGGTTGTCGCTCGGATGTCAGGCGGATGAACCTGCGATCGGGGAAACGCGGCCGGCAGTCAGACTGTTCACTGCAGGCCGGCGGAGGAGCCGGCCGCGCTCGTGGTCGCCAGCGTGCGCAGGCCGATCTGGAACATGAACGCGTGGCTCAGCACCGGCGGCGAAGTACCCGCCGAATAGGCATACGACGTCACATAGTTCGCCGCCAGCACGAAGCAATCGTCGACATAGCCGGCGCCGAGCACATACTGGTTGATCTTGTTGGCCTCGAGGTCCCAGCGCGCCGAGCCCGTCACCACCCAGTTGGCCGCGACCTTCAGCGAGCCGGAGGTGAGGATGCCCTCGCGCCGCGTCAGATAGCCGAGTTCCGGCTGCGGCGCGTAATTGCCGTACATCATGCTGACCGACCAGCGGTTGAAGTTGGCGCGGCCTTCCGCCTCGAAGCGCTGGATGTTCCAGGTCTGCTCGTCCATGCGGGAGCGGACGCTGAACGTATAGGTGCTGTTGGGCGAGTAGGCTGCGCTCGCGACGTAGTCCGAGCGCCGCTTGTCCAGGCCGGAATCGAGGCCGGTGTTCATGGCGTCCGTGACCGCGAAGGAGTTCATCCCGAACAGCTGGTAGGACTGGCCGAACAGTACCTTGACGGCGCCGCCGCGGTCGAACTGGGTGGTGGCCTGCACGCCGACATTGGCGCGGCCGCCGCCCTCGACGCGGTCGTAGCCGGAGAACTTGTCGACGGCGAACAGGTTCGTGGTGTCGAACACCATGCTCTGCGCGTCCTCGTTGGGAAGCTTGCCGGCATAGGTCTCGTTCGGCCGGATGATGATCTGCGCGATCGGCTCGAGGGTGGTCGAGCCCCACGGCTGAACGTTGATGAAGGGGTAGCGGTACTCGAGGCCGACCGTCGGCATCAGGCGGAACGCCTGGGTATCGCCGACCGGCAGGAAGTTCGACACGCCCGGCTGGTTGGAGACGGACGAGTTGATGGCGTCGGCGCGGACAATCGCGAACGGCGTCCAGATCTCGCCGAACGGATCGGTGAAGGATTTGCGCCATTGCGCTTCCGCGGTCAGGCGGGTGTAGCTGCCCGGGAAGCCGCGGAGCAGACACCCGTTCGGCATGCTGCGCGCGGCCGGATCGGCCGAGGCGACCGTGCAGAGGCCCGACGTGTTCGCGGTCGTCGTGATCGGATCGAATACGGCCTGGTCACGCGACAGGTGCACGAAATTGGTCTTGTAGCTGAACTCGCCGCCGAACACCGGGTAGTTGAGCACGTTCGAATAGTCGATCACCGGATAGACGATCGGCACCTGGCTCTGGTTGCCCGAATAGCTCAGCCAGTACATCGTGCGCGCATCGAAGAAGCTGCGGTTGCCGACGCCGGTCAGATAGAGCTGCGACAGCGCCTCGGTCGGCAGCAGGAGGAACGAGCCGAGCGGATCGCGGTACTGATACAGCCGGTAGTCCGAGAAGAAATAGTAGTCGGACATCAGGACGCCGTCCCAGCCCCAGACCCATTTGTCGTTCAGCGCGAACTGACCCTTGGTGTCGACGGCGCCGCGGAACTGACGGTCGCCGGGCTGCCCGGCAAACGCGCCGGGATCGAGCTGGTCGATGCCGTAGGCCCGGATCTGGTAGGCGCCGTCGATCAGGCGCTGGCGGAATTCGCTCTGCAGCAGCACGCCTTGCCGCGTCATGAAGCGGGGCGTGATGGTGGCATCCATGTCGGGCGCGATCGCCCAGTAGTAGGGCGTTTCGACCCCGAAGCCGGTGTTCACCGTGCCAGGGAAGTAGCCGGGCATCAGGAAGCCGCTCTTGCGCTTCACGGTCGGGTCGGGCGTCGAGAAATACGGCATGTAGGCGATCGGCACGCCGAAGAATTCGAGCTGCGCCGTCTCGAAATACAGCATCTTCTCCTGCTGGTCGTGGATGATGCGGGCGCCCTTGACCTGCCAGAGCGGCGGCTTCTTCGGATCGTCCTTACACGGCGCGCAGGCGGTGTAGACGCCGTTCTCGAACACCGTGTAGTTGCCGCTGGAGCGGTCGGCGCGGGTCGCGGCCATGCGGGTCTGGTCGGCGGTGTCCACGCGCAGCGAATCGACGAAGCCGTCGCGGTAGTCGTCCGACAGGTCCATGATCTCGGCATAGGTGATCTTGCCGTCGGCATCCGTCATGCGGATGTTGCCTTCGGCATGCAGCCGCTTGGTCTTCTGGTCGTAGACCACCCGGTCGGCCTCGACGCTGGTGCCGTTGTAGAACAGCTGGACGTTGCCGACCGCGGAGACGCGCGAGTTGTTGTAGTCGTAGTCGACCTCGGTGGCCTGCACCAGCATCTGGTTGTCGTTGGCGGTCCGCACCGGCTTCGGTTTCGGCGGCAGCGGATTGTAGACGAAGCCTTGGGCCGAGGCCGGCGCCACCGCGGCAATGTCGAACAGGCCGCCGAGCGACGCCACGGCAGCAACAGCCATCAGGAGCCTGCGAATGGACAAGCCGATCCCGTTCGCGCGCACCGCTGTGCGCCGCGTCAATCCAGACACGGGTCCTCGGCGGACGGCCGTCACTATCCGTCCTCCTGATACAGCAAGGCCAAAAAGCCGGTGAGGCCGCCCACCACCACGGGCAACCACGCCGCAGCGATCGGATGCATCAACTCAGCCTTGCTCAAGTCTTCAGTCACTTTCGACAGCACGTAGAGCAGAAAGCCTGCGCCCACGCCACTCAAAACCATCTTCTGCACGCCGCCCATCCGGAAGAAGCGCAACGACACCGAGGCCGCGAGCATCACCATGGCGGCCAGCAAAAACGGCTGAGCCAGAAGCTTGTGATACTGGAGTCGATAGCCGGCTGTCGCGAAGCCCGAGCTCTCGGAGGAGCGGATGTAGCTCGGTAGTTGCCAAAAGGACACAGTCTCGGGGGTGGAAAAGCTGTTGCGGACCTGCGCCTCGGTCAGCGTCGTCGCAATCTCCAGGCTCGGCTGGTCAATCGGCGGCCCGTCCAGCGAGTAGCGGCGCACGCCCTTGAACAGCCAATGGCCGGATTCCAGCGTGGCCTCGCGCGCCTCGACCCGTTCCTTGAAGTGGGACTCGGTGTCGAACCGGAACAGCGTCAGTCCGGTCAGCCGGATGCCCTGCCGCTCGCTGCGCGCCGCGTTGATGATGGTCTGGCCGTCGCCGGTCACCTGGTTGAGCCAGAAGCCGGAGGCGTCCTGGATGCCGCCGCCGGGCTCGGAGCCGAACAATTCGGCCTCCATGCGCTTGGACAGTTCGCGCAGATTCGCCGACATCGGGTTGTAGGCGACGGTGGCGATGACCCCGATCAGCAATGCGCTGCCGAGCGCGGGCGAGATGAACTGCCAGGCCGAGATGCCGGCGGCCCGCGCGACCACGAGCTCGAGCCGGCGGGAGAGGGCGAGATAGCAGGTCATGGCGCCGATCAGCATGCAGAACGGCGTCAGCTTCTCCAGCAGCTGCGGCACGCGGAACAGCGAGGTTTCGGCCACCATGAGGGCGGAGGCGGATGCGAGCCCGGAGGTCTTGCGCACCATCTCGATGTAGTCGACCAGCACCAGCAGCAGGAAGATGCTTGCGAACACGCCGAGCGCCGCGACGACGAAGCGTCCGGCGAAATAGCGTCCGAGCGTGTTGGTGAGCATGCTCATGCGGTGGCCGGCCGTCCGAACAGCCGCGCGATGCGCGCGTTCGATCTGTTGATGGCCTCCATCAGCCCCGCGGGCGGCTCGACCACGATGCCGCCGATGATCAGCCACATGCCGGCGCCGATCGCGGCCGCCAGCATCGCATATTGAACGACGGCGGCTGCCGGCGACTTAACCGTCATCACCGAGCACGCAAACCCCGCCATGCGCAGGCCGAACACTGCGATCACCGAGCCGCCGATCGAGAAGTTGCGGCTTTGCCGCGTGGTGCGCGGTGCGCCGAGGAAGGCGAAGGTCAGCGCCGCGAAGGCGAAGGGGTAGAGCGGCGCCATGATGCGGTCATGCAGCTCGGCGCGGAACTGGCCGGGGACCTTAAGGTAGACCGGATCGTCCGCGGCTGGTGCGAACAGCTCCCAGAGATAGCGCTCGCGGATGCCCAGTTTGACGTCGCGGCCCTGGTTGGAGAACTTCGACATGTCGAAGCCGTAGCTGGCGAAGGCCACCAAGGCGGGATCGCGCTTGCCGGCCTCGAAGCGCTGAAGATTGCCGTCCTTCAGCACCAGGAACGATCCGCTGGCGTTCTTCACCACCTCGCCGTGCTCGGCGACGATCGAGACGCGCTCGTTCGGATCGCGGCGGTCGTCGATCATGATGCCGTCGAGAATGCCTCCGGGCTTGCGCTCGCGGATCCGGATCGTCAGGTTCTTGTCGAGCTGGGCGAAGCGGCCGGGCTGCAGGATGTTGGTGAGCACGTCGGCGGTGATCTCGGCGTCCCACTGGCTGATCCGCCGCATGCCGTCGGGGGCAAGATAGGCCGCGATGAAGGCGACCAGCAGCGCCACCACGCAGGTGGCATAGAAGAACGGATAGAACAGCCGGAACGGCGAGAAGCCGGCGGCATTCATCACGATGATCTCGGAATCGGTCGCGAGCTTGTTCAGCGTGTGCGAGATCGCGATCATCAATGCGATCGGCGAGATGATGAGGATCAGCGCGGGAATGACGAGGCCGGTAATGCCGAGGAAGGTGAGGATGGTCTGACCCTGGCTCGTCATCAGGTCGATGCCGCGCAACGCCTGCGTAATCCAGATCACGCCGGTGAGGCTGACCAGGACCAGCGCAAACGACGCGAGCGTCGTGCGGAAGATATACCTATCGATCGACCCCATGCGCTACCGCACGAATCCCCACAAGACCCCAATTCCAAGCCTGGAATTCCGGCTCTCCGACCAATCCCGAAAGGGATCCCCAAGGCCGGCCAGCCACCACTTCCGAAGGCTCACAGTCTCACTACCATCCCTTTGATCCGTCAACAAAATGGCTGCCCCATGGCACCCTCAATTTATGGTTAATATTTCGCTTGTTGTGACCTCCCGGCCACGGCGGGCGCTTGGCATCTGGCGGCGCGCTGGCCCATAGTGCGCGAAGGCGAGTGAATCGCGGTTCAGGTCCGGCCTTGCAAGGCAACGGTCACGGGATCGGTGACCGGCAAAAAGTCTCATGTTTTAGAGGAGTTACTCCATGTCCGATGCCATCAAGGTCGGCTTCGTCCCGTTGGCTGCGGCCGCCCGTGGCATCCTGGTCGTGTTCTGTGACGACGGTCTCAAGATGGGGCCCGCGACGGCCAAGGCGCTGGGTGGTGGGATCGATCTCGTGAAGCGCGCGGCGGCGGCGGCGTCCTTCAAGGGTAAAAATGGCGCGGCGCTCGACATTCTGGCGCCCGAGGGCCTGAAGGCCGAGCGGCTGATCGTGATCGGAACTGGAAAGGCGTCGGCCCTGAAGGCGAACGATCTGCTCAAATTTGGCGGCGTCGCCGCGAGCAAGCTGAGGGCGGGTTCCAGTTCCATGACCATCATGGCGGAACTGCCCGGCGGTGCCGTGACCAGCGAGCAGGCGGTCGCGATCGCCTCGGGCCTGCGGCTGCGCGCCTACAAGTTCGACCGCTACAAGACGAAGAAGAAGGAGGGCGAGGAGGGGACGGCCCGCGCCGATGTCTCGCTCGCGGTCGGCGATGCGGCTGCGGCGAAGGAGGCCTTCGCCTCCGCAGGCCATGTCGTCGACGGCGTCGTCATCGCGCGCGATCTCGTCAACGAGCCGCCGAACGTGCTGTTCCCCGAGGAATTCGCGCGCCGCGCCGGTCAGCTCCGCAAGCTCGGCGTCAAGGTCGAGGTGCTCGACGTCAAGGCGATGAGCAAGCTCGGCATGGGCGCACTGCTCGGCGTCGGCCAGGGCTCGGCGCGGCCGAGCCGCACCGTGATCATGCGCTGGGACGGCGGCAAGAAGGGCGATGCGCCGGTTGCCTTCGTCGGCAAGGGCGTCTGCTTCGACACCGGCGGCATCTCGATCAAGCCGGCCGGCAGCATGGAGGACATGAAGGGCGACATGGGGGGAGCTGCCTGCGTCGTCGGCCTGATGCACGCGCTCGCCGCGCGCAAAGCCAAGGTCAACGCGGTCGGCGCCATCGGCCTCGTGGAAAACATGCCCGACGGCAACGCGCAGCGGCCGGGCGACATCGTCACCTCGATGTCGGGCCAGACCATCGAGATCATCAACACCGACGCCGAAGGCCGCCTGGTGCTCGCCGACGTGCTCTGGTACGTCGCAAAACGCGTAAAGCCGAAATTCATGGTGGATCTCGCAACCCTGACCGGCGCGATCATGGTCGCGCTCGGCACCGAGCATGCCGGCATGTTCTCCAACAACGACGAGCTGGCCGACCGGCTGCTCGCGGCCGGCATCGAGAGTGGCGAGAAGGTGTGGCGCATGCCGCTCGGCCCCGAATACGACAAGCTGATCGATTCCCAGTTTGCCGACATGAAGAACACCGGCGGGCGCCACGGCGGCTCGATCACCGCGGCGCAGTTCCTGCAGCGCTTCGTCGACGGCACGCCCTGGGCCCATCTCGACATCGCCGGCACCGCCATGGGCGCGCCCAAGACCGACATCAACCAGAGCTGGGGAAGCGGCTATGGCGTCCGGCTGCTGGATCGCCTGGTGGCAGATCACTACGAGCGCAAATGACCCCAATGACTGAAGTGCTGTTCTACCATTTGCAAAACATGACAGTGGAGAACGTGTTGCCGCCGCTTCTGGAGAAATCGCTGGAGCGCGGCTGGCGCGTGGTGGTGCAGTCGACCTCGCCGGAGCGGGCCGATGCACTGGACGCTCACTTATGGACCTATCGCGACGATTCCTTCCTGCCGCACGCGACATGGCGCGTGGCCGATGTCGCCGAGCAGCCGATCGTGCTCGCGGTCGAGGAGGACAATCCGAACGGGGCCCAGGTCCGCTTCCTGATCGACAGTGCCGCACTGCCGCAGGACTCGGCGAGCTATGAGCGCATGGTGCTGCTGTTCAATGGCGACGATCCCGAGGCGCTCGCCTCCGCACGCAGTACTTGGACGGATTGCAAGGCGCGGGGATTTGAGGTCACCTATTGGCAGGCCGATGAGCGCGGCCGGTGGCAGCGGCGGAATTAGCGGTCGCTTGCAATTAATGATATTTTGCGGTTTCGGGTCCAGGCTGGTATCGGCCACCTTCGTGCCGCAAAGTGATGTTGGGACAATCGTTTAGGGCTGGTCCTTGATGCGGGGAATCTAGTTTATCGTGCGACATCAGAAGCTTCCAAAGTCGCTCATAGTTGCGTTGGCCGCCGTTGCGCCGCTGCTCGCGGGCTGCTCGGGTGGAACCGATCTGCTGGCTTCCGCCAAGGACGCCGAATGGTTCAACAAGCCGACGCGCTTGTTCATCAAGAACATCTCGATCGAATCGCCACCGCTGACCCCCGACAAGCCGGTCGGGGCCGAGGACCTCGTCAGTGCTGACGGCGCCTGTCCCGGCATGGCCCCGGCCGGGCCCGCCGACGCCAATGCCTCGACCCCTGCGCCCATGGGCGGCACGGTCGCGCTCGGCCACACCGAATGCGACGTGGTGCGCGGCATCGGCACGCCCTCGAACGTCAGCCTCTCCGGGGATGCCGCCGGCCGCCGCGTCGCGGTGGTCACCTGGGCGACGGGTCCGCGCGCCGGGATCTACACCTTCACGTCAGGCCGCCTGTCCTCGATCGAGGGCACGCCGGAGGCGCCCGTCCAGCCGAAGACCGCCAAGCCGAAGCCGAAGAAGAAGCCGGCGTAAGGTCTCAAGCGGCCTTGCGTCCCTTGATCGCCGTTGCGCTCGCATGAACCGTGATCTCGCCGGTCGCGCTTGCCGGCAGTCGCGCCTGCAATCGGCGCCTGAGCTCCGCGCTCTCTGCGTCCGACAGCCTCGCCAGGATGCCCGCCGGGGTGCTGACGACCATCGAGAGCCAGTAGTCGTCGAAATCCGAAAACGTTCGTTCGACCACGAGCTCGCGGGTCTCGACATCGCGCAGACCAAGCTCCGCCCAAAGCGCCTTCAGCGCCTCGAATCGCGATATTTCGACGTTTGGCGGGCGGGATGCCGGTATGCCGAGAGCATCCAATTCGTCCCACAGGTGATGCGTCGGCGAACCGCCCCGCACGGCGTCCCATGTGTAGGAGGCGACCATGCCGCCGGGCTTGGTCACGCGCACCATTTCTGCCGCGCCCTTTCTGGGATCGGGCACGAAGAACAGCACCAGCGCCATGACGGCCAGATCGAAGCGGCTGCCGTCGTAAGGAAGCGCCATCGCATCACCGATCGAAAGCTCCACCTGCTTTGCCGATATTTTTTGGCGCGCCATCGCAAGTTGCGCCTCGGAGGCATCGATCGCGCTGACCAGCATCGGGGCAGACCTGGCGAGAATCATCTCGGTGAATGCGCCGTTGCCGCACCCGACATCCACCCAGGACAGTCCCGGGCCCGGCGCCAGCCAATCGAGGAACAAATTGCCGGCCGACCGGCTCCAGGGCGCCATGAAGCGCTCGTAAGCCGCGCTGTCGGTGAACTTGATCGGTTCGGGTGACGCCATCTGAAATCTCCCTGGAACATGGCTAAAGTATCTTTTGGACCGAAATGATGGTGGTGCTCGCAGGACTCCGGAGTTGGATCGTCCGATGATTGCACAATTCCGCAACTGAATTTAATAGCAAGGGTGTGACAACCGCACGGCTGGTTGCTCGATCTATCCGAGATAACCGGACACCCCGTCCCACAGCAGCTTCAGCGCCGTGACCACCAGCAATCCGTAGCACGCCCGGTAGATCTGCTGCTGGTCCAGTTTCCCGTGCAGACGCCAGCCAAGCCAGACGCCGCTTGGGATCGCAAGCAGGCACGCCGCCATCACGAACCAGACATTGCCGCTCGGCCTGACGAGCAGCAGCCAGGGCACGGCCTTGGTCGCATTGCCGACCGTGAAGAAGAGACTCGTCGTTCCCGCGTAGACTTCCTTCGCAAGACCAAGCGGCAGCAGATACATCGCAAGCGGCGGACCGCCGGAATGCGCGACCATGGTGGTCACGCCCGAGGCGAGACCGGCCGCGAGCGCCTTCGGCGGCGAACGCGGCGCGATCTTCACCTTCGGGCCGCTGACCAGCCACAGCCCGACGAAGATCAATGTGACGACGGCCATCACGATCGCGACGGCGCGATGGTCCAGCACGCGGAACAACAGATAGCCGAGGCCGATGCCGGTCACGAGGCCGGGCAGCAGCAGCACAAGGTCCGGCTTCGACCAGGTCGAGGGTTTCCAGTAGCGAAGCGCGAACAGGTCCATCGCGACGAACAGGGGCGCGAGCAGGCCGCCGGCCGTGACCGGATCCATCACCAGCGACAGCAGAGGAATGCCCACGATCGAGAAGCCGCCGCCGAACGCGCCCTTCATGAAGCAGATCAGGAACACGCCGGCGAAGGCGACGAGGATGGTGGTGACCGTCAGGTCCACGTGCCGTCTCCAACAGTTGTCGTGCTGATCGGAGCAGGCAATCTAGCCAATGTCGTCATATCGGTTCGACGGGAATATTGATCTCGGTGCAATTCAGTCCGGGCGCGCGATCACGGGGCAGTCCGGTCGGATTGGCTTGCGGCATCGTTGCGCCGCGACCGCTGCTGCAAACCGTCCCGCAAAGCGATAAAGTCATCCTGGCCATCGCCGGATTTTTGTCTGGAATGGCGCGGCTTCTTGCGGACGTGTTTTTCCCGGGAGCGGAACATGAGATTTTCCCACGCGACGACACGGGTTCTCGCTCTGCTGCTATGCGCCAATGCCCTCACGGCCAGCATGCCCGCTCACGCGGATGAAGCCTGGACGATGACCAAACTCGCCTTCTGCGGAATCCCGATGAGCGGAGGTAGCGGCAGCGTCTCGATTTCGGCAAGCGCATTCAGCGAGGGAGGACGACGCGTCGCCAACGCCACAGAGGGACGCCTCATTCGCATCTGTGAAACCGAAACCGGCCGCGAGATCGCGTCGCTCAGCGTGCCAACGTCGCGCGATAAGGATGATGACGACGTTCGCATCGCCACCTTCAGTCCGGACGGCGCGCAGCTTGCCACCGCATCGGCCGACCGCATGGTGCGTCTCTGGCAGATCGACGGGGGCAAGCTACTGGCCACGCTCGAGCATCCGGAGCCGGTCGCGTTCGTCACCTTCAGTCCGAACGGTGCCCGGCTTGCGACGGCGACGCGGGACAGGATAGTGCGCATCTGGGAGATTCCTGCCGGCCGCGAGGTTGCCGTGCTTCAGCCTCCGTCGCCGGTCACATTCGCCGTCTTCAGCCCGGACGGCAAAACCCTCGTCACGACCTGCTGGGAAGGCACGGTTCATTTCTGGGACGCGGCCACCGGACGCCAGACGCTGGTCCTGACCGGCTCCAGCAAGGTGAACGGGGCTCGCTTCAGCCGTGACGGCGCGCGTATCGCCACCTGGTCGGACGACAAGACCGCCCGCCTGTGGAACGCGGCGAGCGGTCGCGCGGTCCATACCCTGAAGCACACCGAGCGCGTGTCGGCCACGGCGTTCAGTGGCGACGGCTCCCGCATGGCCACGGCCGCGGGCAAGGAGGCCCGGGTCTTCGACGTCGCTTCGGGACGCCAGATTGCCGTCATGAAGGGGCATGAGAGCGATGTGAACGATGTGAGCTTCAGCCCCGATGGCAGCCGCGTTTTGACCGCTTCCGATGATCGCACCGCACGCATCTGGAATGCCGCCACCGGCGCCGAGCTGACCGCGCTGCAGGGCCCGTTTTCAGCCCTCAGCTTCGTCGCTTTCAACGGAGACGGCCAGCGCATCGCCGCCGTGGCCGGTGTCGAACCCGTGATGTGGACGAGGCTTGCGGCGGCGCGGTTGCCCGATGGCGTTGCCGGACTGTGGTTCGGCAATTTCGGCCCGCCGGACGAGCCGCCGGAGATCATCAAGGAGAGGTGCCAGAGGGGGCCGATCAAGATCAACGGCGACGGGCTGATCGTGTTTTTCGAGACCAGCAGCAGCGAGCCGCCACAGCCGGTCCTCCACTTGCGATGTGCCTCCGACCTGAGCTGCCAGATCTTCACGGGTGCGCCGGGGCAGGGGCTCGAAGTGCAAGGCACCGGCCGTCTCAACGTGACGGGAAAGGCGCTCTGTCTGGCGGGCGAGTGCCGTCCGATCGCCCGGTGTCCGCAGCTCAAATGGACCGAGCAGGAGCAAAAGAGCGGTTACGCCAAGCGGTGGGAGACGGCGGTGCAAGCGCCGCTGCAGTGAAGCTAGCTGGCCGCTTCCTCCAGCTCCGCACTCGCTTCGAGCCAGCTCTCCTCGGCGCGCGCGAGCGCGTCGGTGGCGTTGGCGCGGGCCTTGGACAGTTGCGCGGCCTGCTTGGGATCGCGGGTGAAGATGTCCGGCAACGCCAGCGCGGTATCGATCTTGGCGATGATCTCGCTGACACGGGCGATCTCGGCCTCGGCCTCCGCGACGCGCTTCTTCAGCGAGCCGCGATTGTCCGATTTGGGACGCTGCGGCTTTTCGCCGGCAACGCTGCGCTCGCGCGGGGCGGGTTCGGCGTTGCGCGAGGACAGCACCAGGCGGCGGTACTCGTCGAGATCGCCGTCGTAATTGGTCACGGTGCGGTCGGCGACGATCCACAGCCGCTCGGCGCAGGCCTCGATCAGGTAGCGGTCGTGCGAGACCATGATCACCGCGCCGGGAAATTCGTTGATCGCTTCGGCGAGTGCCGCGCGACTGTCGATGTCCAGATGGTTGGTCGGCTCGTCCAGGATGATCATGTTGGGGCCGAAGAAGGTGGCAAGCCCCAGAAGCAGCCGCGCCTTCTCGCCGCCCGACAGTTTTCCCGCCTTGGTGTCGGCGGCCTTGCCGGAAAAGCCGATCGCGCCGGCGCGCGCCCGCACCCTGGCCTCCGGCGCATCGCCCATCAGCTTGCGGACGTGATCGTAGGCGGAGGCGTCCTCGTTCAGCTCGTCGAGCTGGTGCTGCGCGAAATAGGCGATCGACAGCTTGTCGGCCCGCGTCACCCTGCCCGAGAACGGAGCAAGGCGGCCCGCGAGCAGTTTTACAAGTGTCGACTTGCCGTTGCCATTGGCGCCCAGCAGCGCGATGCGGTCGTCATTGTCGATGCGCAGCGTCACGCGGCTCAGCACGGGGGTAGCCGGATCGTAGCCCACGGAAGCATTGTCGACGGCGATGATCGGCGGCGACAGGATCTTCTCCGGCGCCGGGAACGTGATCTCGCGCACGTCCTCGGTCACCAGCGCCGTGATCGGCTTCAGCCGCTCCAGCATCTTGACGCGGGATTGTGCCTGGCGGGCCTTGGAGGCCTTGGCCTTGAAGCGGTCGACGAAAGCCTGCAGGCGGGCGCGTTCGGCCTCCTGTCGCTTGACCTGCTTGGCATCGAGCAGTTCGCGCGCGGCGCGCTGCTCCTCGAACGAGGAATAGGTGCCCTTGTAGAGCGTGAGCCTGCCGCGCTCCAGGTGCAGGATCTGATCGACCGAGCTGTCGAGCAGGTCGCGGTCGTGGCTGATGACGATCACCGTGCGCGGATAATGCGCGAGATGGTCCTGGAGCCACAGCGTGCCCTCGAGGTCGAGATAGTTGGTGGGCTCGTCGAGCAGCAGCAGGTCGGGTGCCGCAAACAGCGTGGCGGCGAGCGCGACGCGCATGCGCCAGCCGCCGGAAAACTCGGCGCAGGGGCGGAGCTGATCGGCGGCGGAAAAGCCGAGACCGGAGAGGATCGCCGCGGCCCGGCTCGGCGCCGAATGCGCGTCGATGTCGACGAGGCGGGTCTGGATTTCCGCGATGCGGTGCGGATCGGTGGCGCTCTCCGCTTCGGCGAGCAGTGCGTCGCGCTCGAGATCGGCACGGAGCACGATTTCGATCAGGCTTTCGGGGCCGTTCGGGGCTTCCTGCGCCAGGCTGCCGACGCGCCAGCGCGGCGGCAGGGTCACAGTGCCGTGCTCGGCCGTGAGCTCACCGCGGATCACCTTGAACAGGGTCGATTTTCCGGTGCCGTTGCGCCCGACCAGACCGACGCGCGAGGCCGGCGTGATCTGCACGGAACTCTGGTCGATCAGGAGGCGTCCGGCGAGGCGGACCGAGAGGTCGGTGATGGAGAGCATGCGGCCTTGTCACCGCAGCCGCGATCAAACGCAACCCGTTTTTCCGCGTCCATCCCGTCAGCGCGGGCGGCTGTCGCGCTCCTGCTTCCTCAGCTCGTTCATGAGCCGCTCCAGATGGGTCGGCAGCCGGGGTTCGGGGCGGAGGCTCTGCTGCAGCCGCTCGCCCACGGCATCGCAGATCGAACGGCTGGTGCGCCGGTCCATCTGTTCGCTGTCATCGGCGAAAAGGCCAGTCATCGCGGGGTTCCGTGTTCATGAGGTAAAGACACCGTACCAAGTCATTGGCCCCCAAAATGGTTTCGCCTCCCGTCTGGATTGCCCGGCATTCTCGTAAAAATTGCATGAAGCCTCCCCGACATGCGAAAGCCCCGGCGCAGGGGAACGCCGGGGCCTCGCTCGGAAGGGCACCTTTGGGGGAAGGTACCGCGGGAAGGTACTGTCGGTCTCAGTAGCAGCGGTTGATCAGCCGCCAGCGGGGTCCCCAGGGGGTCGGGACCAGCTGGCGCACATAGCAGCCGCCATAGCCGTAGGAGACGGGACCGCCGACATAGAAGCGCGGTGCGCCCCAGCCGTGATGCCAGCCGCCGCCATGCCAGCCCCAGCCGTGTGCGGAGGCGGAAGTCGGTGCCAGCGCGGCGCCCAGCGCGACCGCGGCGACTGCGGCAAACGAGAGTTTCCTCAACATGGTGATGTCCTCAAAACTGCCGGCGCGGGGCCATCGCGTCGATGGAAGGGCCGCCGAAACGCGCCTGCCCAAAAGGTGGCTGCCGTGTTTCGATGGGGACAAGCTTAGGCCGGGGATGCTGAACCGAACCCTGACGGGAAGGTCAGAATGGGTTCATCTGGATGAAATTGCTGTAATCAACGCCTTTTTCCGGGGTCCGAGCCCTGCGGCGAAGCGTCTGTTGGGGCCGGTTTGGCGTCGCTTGCCGTTCGGCAAAGGCGCCGATATAAGCCCCGCAACCCCAACCACCGCTTATTCCCCCAAGGACAAGACCATGGCGATTGAACGCACCTTCTCGATCATCAAGCCCGACGCGACAGCGCGTAACCTGACCGGCGCGGTGAATGCCGTGATCGAGAAGGCGGGCCTGCGCATCGTCGCGCAGAAGCGCATCCGCATGACCCGGGAACAAGCCGAGACCTTCTATGCGGTCCACAAGGCCCGTCCGTTCTTCGGCGAACTCGTCGACTTCATGACCTCGGGCCCGGTCGTGGTCCAGGTGCTGGAAGCCGAAGGCGCAATCGCCAGGTATCGTGACGCCATGGGCGCCACCGATCCGTCCAAGGCGGCCGATGGCACTATCCGCAAGCTCTACGCCAAGTCGATCGGCGAGAACTCGGCTCACGGCTCGGATGCGCCGGAGACGGCGGCGATCGAGATCGCGCAGTTCTTCTCGGGCAACGAGATCGTCGGCTGATCCGTCGGCCGAAGAGTTAGAACGAGAGGGCGAAAGGACTTATTGTGAGCTGGCTCTGGCAGATCTTCGATCCCGCAACGATCGGGGCATTTTTCACCCAGTTTCGCAACGAGATGGCCGAACCGACCTTTTGGGTCGCAGTCGGCAAGATCATCTGGATCAACATCCTGCTCTCCGGCGACAATGCACTGGTGATTGCGCTTGCCTGCCGCGGCCTCAAGCCGCGGCACCGCCTCTGGGGTATGATCTTTGGTGCCGGCGCCGCGGTGCTGCTGCGGATCATCTTCACGGGCATCGTCGCAAGCCTGATGGCGCTGCCCTATCTCAAGCTGGTCGGCGGTCTCGCCCTGATCGTGATTGCCGCCAAGCTGCTCGTGCCGGAAAGCGAGGACGAGGAGGGCGTCGAGTCCGCCTCGCATCTGTGGCAGGCGATCCAGATCGTCGTCGTCGCCGACATCGTCATGAGTCTGGACAACGTCATTGCGGTCGCGGCTGCCGCCAATGGCAGCGTGCCACTTTTGATCCTCGGCCTTGCCATCAGCGTGCCGCTGATCGTCGCCGGCGCGGCGCTGATCATGGCGCTGCTGGCCAGGCTGCCGATCCTGGTCTGGGCCGGAGCTGCGCTGCTCGGCTGGATCGCGGGCGAGGTGATCGCAACCGATCCGGGCGTTGCACCGAAGCTGCACACGCTGTTCGACGGTCCGTTCGGCGCATCGCTGGACGGCATGCTCGGCGCGTTGCGCATCCCGCCGCAATTCGCCCATGGCGGCGCCGGCGGCGAATATTTCTGCGCGGTACTCGGCGTCGTCGTGGTGCTGGTCGTCGGCTCCATCTGGCGCCGGCGCAGCATGCATGCCGCTGCGCTGGAGTCCTCGGAGCGACACGCCAAGGCGTCGGCGGAGTAACTTCTACCGCCGGACGATCGAGCCGGACCGGCCAACCAGGCGCGCGAGCTGCTTGAAGCGGCTGCCGACGCGGTCGGCGACGAGATCGCCGAGCCTGTGCTCGAACACCAGCATGAGGCTGCGCCCCCGGCTGCGGAAATGAGTGGCGGGCAGCACGCCCGGCCGTGCCGCCGAGATCAGGTGCGCGACGCGGAATGCTGCGCCCAGGAGGCGGGCGCGCTCGAGCTGGGCCGGCGTCAGCAGTTCCTGCATCGTCAGCGGCGGCTGGTTTTCCTCGCTCAGCCCGGCGTAGCGGTAAAACACCGACAGGCCGACGAAGGCGCGCTCGCGGTGGTCGATCGCGCCGAAATTGGCGTTGACCACGAGGCTCAGCGTCTGCTCGCCGCGGTGGTCGGGATGGACGCGCCAGCCGATGTCGGAGAGCAGGCAGGCGGTATGGCGCAAGCGGCGATCCTCCTCGGTTTCGCGCAGCTTCACCACGCGCACCAGGCGGTCGGTCCAGGCGATCAGTTCGCGGGCATGCTTGGCCGAGCGCGACAAGAGCTGGTTGAGCTCCTCGGCCGCGCAGATCAACCCGTCCTTGCTGCGCTCGGACTCCGGCAGCTTTTCGTGCAGAAGGCCTTCGCGCACGCCGAAGGTCGAGAACACGATGGTCTTCGGTTTCGCGACCCGGATGATGTGCTCGAGCACCAGCGCCGCATAGGTGAGGAGCGGGCGCCGCGCGTCCGCGATGACCTCGATGTCGGCAAGCATGTTCGCGGCCGCCAGGCGCCGCAGACGCCGCGCGAAGTCGAGCGCTTCATTCGCCGGTATGGAATAGCCGTGCATCACCTGGAGCGGATAGCCGCTCTGGATGATGTGGATGCGCGCGAGCGCGCGCCAGGTGCCGCCGACGGCATAGAAGGTGCGGCCGCGGCCGGCGGTGAGCAGCTCGACCTCGCCGAGCGCCTCGCGCACGATGGAGTCGGCGCGCTTGAGCGATTTGTGGGCGAGGTCCTGCAGCGCGAGGCCGCCGAGCGGCAGCGTCACGCCGCTGCGCACGCTGTTGCGCCGCACGTCGATCAGTTCGAGCGAGCCACCGCCGAGATCGCCGACGATGCCGTCAGGCTGGTGGATGCCCGAGATCACGCCGAGCGCGGACAGCCGCGCCTCGCGCGGGCCCGACAGGATCTCGATCTCCACGGCGCAGATGCGCTCGGCCTTGGCGATGAAGTCGGGGCCGTTGGAGGCGTCGCGGCACGCCGCGGTCGCGATGGCGAACACGCGACCGACATGCATCACCCGGCACAGCGCGCGGAACCGCTTGAGCGAGGTCAGCGCCTTGTCGACGGCATCGGGCGCGAGCAGGCCCGTGCTCTGCACCTCACGGCCGAGGCCGCACAATGCCTTCTCGTTGAAGATGGGAATGAGGCTCCGCGCCAGCGCCTCGTAGACGACGAGACGGACCGAGTTGGAGCCGATGTCGATGACAGCGACGCTGGCGCCACGCTCGCGTGGCCGCTTCACAGCGACAATCTCCGCTCAGGACTGATGGCGTTCGTTGCGGCGCGTGAGACGGCGCGGCGAGGATTCCTTGAGCGACTTTCCACGGCCAGACAGACTCGGATTTGTCATGAAGTAGTTGTGCACGTTGAAAGGCTCCTCGCCCTTCGCGGCCTTCATACGCGTTGAGGACCCGTCGGGCAACAATTGCCAGCTTTGCTCATTGTCCTTCAGGTTCGCGACCATGATCTGTTCGAGAACCTGCTGATGCACCGTGGGATTTTGCAGCGGACACAATACCTCGACGCGGCGGTCGAGGTTCCGCGGCATCATGTCGGCCGAGGAGATATACACAGCCGCTTTCGCGCTCGGCAGGCCCTGGCCCATGCCGAAGCAGTAGATCCGGCCGTGCTCGAGGAAACGTCCGATGATCGACTTGACGCGGATATTCTCAGACAGGCCGGGAATGCCTGGCCGGAGGCAACAGATACCGCGCACCACGAGTTCGACCTGCACGCCGGCCTGCGAGGCCTCGTACAGCGCGTCGATGATGTCGGGATCGACCAGCGAATTCATCTTCATCCAGACCATGCCCGGCTTGCCGTGCCGCGCATGCTCGGTCTCGCCCTGGATGTGTTCGATGATGCGCTTGCGCAAGGTCAGCGGCGATACCGCCATCTTCTCCAGATCGCTCGGTGCGGCGTAACCGGTGATGAAGTTGAAGACCCGTGCGGCGTCGCGGCCGATGGTCGGATCCGAGGTGAAGTAGGAGAGGTCCGTGTAAATACGCGCGGTCACCGGATGGTAGTTGCCGGTGCCGGTATGGACGTAGGTCGTGAGGCTGCCGCCCTCGCGCCGCACTACCATCGAGAGCTTGGCGTGCGTCTTCAGTTCGAGGAAGCCGTACACGACCTGCACGCCGGCGCGCTCGAGGTCGCGCGCCCAGCGGATGTTGGCCTCCTCGTCGAAGCGCGCCTTCAGCTCGATCAGCGCGGTGACGGACTTGCCGGCCTCGGCGGCCTCCGCCAGCGTGCGCACGATCGGCGAGTTGTTGGAGGTGCGGTAGAGCGTCTGCTTGATCGCGACCACGTCGGGATCGCGCGCGGCCTGCTGCAGGAACTGCACCACCACGTCGAAGGATTCGTAGGGGTGGTGGACGATCAGGTCCTTCTGCCGGATCGCGGCGAAGATGTCGCCGCCGTGCTCGCGCACGCGCTCGGGATGGCGCGGCACATAGGGCGTGAATTCGAGGTCGGGGCGGTCGAGCCGGGTGAGCTGCGACAGCTCGTTCATGGCGAGCACGCCGTCGACCAGGAAGACCTCGTCGTCGGCGGCGGAGAGCGCGTGCTGCACGAAGCTGCGCAGCTCCTCCGGCATCTTGGCGTCGATCTCGAGCCGGATCACCGAGCCGCGGCGGCGGCGCTTCAGCGCGGTCTCGAACAGGCGGACGAGGTCTTCGGCCTCTTCCTCGATTTCGAGCTCGGAGTCGCGGATGATGCGGAAGGCGCCCTGGCCGTGGAGATTGTAGCCGGGGAACAGCCGGTTGATGAACAGGCCGGTCGCCTGTTCCAGCGAGATCAGCCGCACCTTGCCCTCGGCCGGCAGGCGGATGAAGCGGTCGATCTTGCCGGGCATGCGGATCAGCGCGTTCATCTGCTTGCCGTCGGCGGCGCGCGTGAGCTGCAGCGCGATGGTGAAGCCGAGGCTCGGAATGAACGGGAAGGGGTGGGCGGGATCGATGGCGAGCGGCGTCAGCAGCGGGAACACGTTGTGGAGGAAATAGTCCTCGATCCAGTTGCGCTCGGCCTTGGTGACGTCCTTGCCCTCGACCAGCACGATACCGACGTCGGCCAGCGTGCCGCGCAGGTCGCGCCAGATCGCCTGCTGGTCGGTGGCGAGCTCCGAGACGGTGCGGTTGATCAGAGCGAGCTGCTCGGACGGGGTGAGGCCATCGGGGCTGCGCTCGGCAATGCCCTCGCGAACCTGGGCCTTGATGCCGGCGACGCGCACCATGAAGAACTCGTCAAGGTTATTCGCCGAAATCGACAGGAACCGGACCCGCTCCAGCATGGGATGATTGGGATTGACCGATTCCTCCAGGACGCGCCGGTTGAAATGCAGCCAGGACAGCTCGCGGTTGATGAAGCGCTCGGGGCTTGAAACGATCGCTGGCAGGCTCTCGGCCTCAGTTGCTTTTTCTTTAGTTTCAACAGCTTGCGCCGAGTCCATGAGAAGTCGGTCCATCCAGTTCGCTCCAGCTTGCGACTTACGCGCAAAAGCGGCCGGAGCATGTGTTAGGGCGATGACGTTTCAATGACATTGAACGTTCCGCCGCAGCACCGCGTCAAGCAGTCTGGGGACAGCCGGCCCGGACTCAGACCTCGCGCAACAGCTCGGCGGCCAAGGCCCGGGTCACCGGCCGGCCGAGCCGCAGGGCCTCGCTGTCGAGCAGTTCCACGGCGTGCCGGGCCGCCGCCGACGACCGTTCGAGGCGGGTGGCGAGGTAGCTGACCACGCTCTCGTCCACGGCGAGCTGGCGATCGGCGCAGAACTTGACGATCAGGCCGCGGAACAGCTGGTCGTCCGGGGGCGCCAGCGAAACCACGGGAATCGTTCGCAATCGCGAGCGCAGGTCGCGCAGCTCGATGTCCAGCGCGGACGGCAGATCGCGCCCGGTAAAGAGCACATAGGCGGCGTCCTCGCGCGCGAGGTTCATCAGGTGGAACAGCGCGCGCTCGTCAAAATCCCCGGCCCTGAGATCCTCGACCACCAGCGCGCCGGTGGCGAGCGCGGCCGGGACTTCGGCGGCCGTCAGGGCATTGGCCGCGGTGGAACGGGCGCCGGCCTCCTCGGCCCAGATCGCAGCGAGATGGCTCTTGCCGCTGCCTTCAGGACCGGCCAGCCACATGATCCGGTTCGGCCATTCCGGCCAGCCGTCGATCAAGGCGAGCCCGGCCGCGTTGGCGGGGCCTTCGAGGAAATTGTCCCGGCTGAGGCTCTCCGCATGCGGAAGCGAAAATGCCAATTGCCGGGGATGGACGCGGCCTGCCACGCTTGCTTGCTCCATGCCGGGCGGACCGGCCTCACCTGAAAGATTCGACTTAATCGAGTGCGAGTTGGCCCTTTGCGGGGCCGCATCCCGGCTCATTTGGCCTCGATCGCGCTACCGGGCCTCTATGGTACTCATGTGCCGCAGCCACTCGACGAGGTAGAGCGACACCGAGGAAAGCGTGAAGACCGTGACGAAGCCCATCAGGATTATATCATAGGGCGCCGGCCTGAAGCCGAAGGCGAGCGAGGCCAGCACCAGCGCCGCATAGGCCACCTGGGCCGCAGTATTGAGCTTCGACACTTTCGACGGCTTCATCTCGACCGGCTTGTCGAACAGCCAGGACACGATCACCGCTGCGACGATCATGATGTCGCGCGATACCACCAGGATGACGATCCAGCGCGGGATGGCGCCCCAGATGCCCAGCGCCAGGTAGATCGACACCAGCAACGCCTTGTCGGCGAGCGGGTCAAGCAGGGCGCCGAGCTCGCTCGTCATGTTGAAGCGCTTGGCCAGGAAACCGTCGACCGCGTCACTGATGCCGGCGATCAGGAAGAGGGCGAAGGCCACCTCCATTTGGCTCGACACGATGGCCCAGACGATGATCGGGACCAGCAGGATGCGGCCCAGGGTAATGATGTTCGGAATACTCACGCGGCGCTTCCCGGCACCCAACTTGACACTCGACCGGCTCCTTCGAGGCTGAACCGGTTGATTATCTACATAGTATAGGGCAGAGCGCCATGCGAGCCATTGCGCGTCCCCGGAATTCGACGTAACCAGCCGCAAACCCACTGGAAATCGGGCATGACCGACCGCAAAAACGGCCTCACCTACGCCGATTCAGGCGTCGATATCGACGCGGGCAACCGCCTGGTCGACCTGATCAAGCCGATGGTGCGCGCCACCGCGCGTCCCGGCGCCGACGCCGAGATCGGCGGTTTCGGCGGCCTGTTCGACCTCAAGGCGGCCGGCTTCAAGGATCCCGTCCTGGTCGCGGCCACCGACGGCGTCGGCACCAAGGTCAAGATCGCGATCGAAACCGGCCTGCATGGCGGAATCGGCATCGACCTCGTCGCCATGAGCGTCAACGACCTCGTCGTGCAGGGCGCCGAGCCGCTGTTCTTCCTCGACTATTTCGCCTGCGGCAAGCTCGATCCGGAGGCCACGGCCGCGATCGTCGCTGGCGTTGCCGAAGGCTGCCGCGAATCCGGCTGCGCGCTGATCGGCGGCGAGACCGCCGAGATGCCCGGTCTCTACAAGGACGGCGACTACGATCTCGGCGGCTTTGCGGTCGGCGCCGCCGAACGCGGTACGCTGTTGCCGCGCAAGGACATCGCCGCGGGCGATGCCGTGATCGGCCTCGCCTCGTCGGGCGTGCACTCCAACGGCTTCTCGCTGGTCCGCAAGATCGTGGAACAATCCGGCCTCGGCTTCGGCGCGCAGGCGCCGTTTGCCCCGGTCATGACGCTCGGCGGCGCGCTGCTGACGCCGACGAAGCTCTACGTCAAATCCTGCCTGCGCGCGATCCGCGAGACCGGCGCGGTGAAGGGGCTCGCCCACATCACCGGCGGCGGCTTCACCGACAACATTCCGCGCGTGCTGCCGAAGCATCTCGGCGTCGGCATCGACCTGGCGCGGTTGCCGGTGCTGCCGGTGTTCAAATGGCTGGCAGCCCAGGCCGGCATCGCCGAGCTCGAGATGCTGCGCACCTTCAACTGCGGCATCGGCATGATCGCGATCGTCGAGCCGGACAAGGTCGACGAGGTCGTGCGGGTCTTCACCGACGCCGGCGAGACCGTAGCCCAGCTCGGGACCGTGATCCCGGCCGAGGGCGAGCACCGCGTCGTCTATAACGGCCATCTCGACATGGCGCTGTGATGACTGGCGCTGTGATGAAGCGCCGCGTCGCCATCCTGATCTCCGGCCGCGGCTCCAACATGGCTGCGCTGATCAAGGCTGCGGCTGTGCCGGATTTCCCGGCGGAGATTTCGCTCGTCATCTCGAACAAGGCCGATGCGCTCGGGCTTGAGCGAGCCAAGGCGGCCGGCGTGAACACGCTCGTGATCGAAAGCAAGCCGTTCGGCAAGGACCGCGCCGGCTTCGAAGCGGTGCTGCAGGCGGCGCTCGACCAGCACGGCATCGAGCTGATCTGTCTCGGCGGTTTCATGCGCCTGTTCACGGCCGAATTCACCAGGGCCTGGTACGGACGCATGCTCAACATCCATCCGTCGCTGCTGCCGTCATTCCCCGGCCTCGACCCGCACGGCCAGGCCCTGCGGGCCGGCGTGAAATTGTCCGGCGCCACGGTGCACTTCGTGATCCCCGAGACCGATGCAGGCCCGATCGTGATGCAGGGCGCGGTCCCCGTCAGCGACCACGATACCGCGGACACGCTGTCGGAGCGCATCCTCGAAGTCGAGCACCGCATCTATCCCGAAGCGCTGCGGCTGCTCGCGACCGGCAAGGTCTTGATCGAGGGCGATGTCTGCAGGACGGCGGGAAGCGGGGCGTCGGAGAATTTTTTGATCGCGCCGGTCGTGAACTGAAGCATCGTCTTGCTGCGACACGCCTCGTGACACAAACAAAATCCCCCGGCAGCGCCGGGGGCAACGTCATTGATGTCTGGTTCGGACTTCGCGAGAAATCAGGAGACCTTGAGGTTCTCCGCGGACGACTTGCCGCGGTTCTCCACGAGGTCGTATTCAACCACCTGGTTCTCGTTGAGGGTGGAGAGTCCGGCACGCTCGACCGCGGAGATGTGGACGAACACGTCCTTGTCGCCGCCGTTCGGCTTGATGAACCCATAGCCCTTGGTTGGGTTGAACCATTTGACGGTGCCCTTTTGCGGCATCGGTCGTCTCCTCCGCTGGATATAAAAAAGACGCGGCCGCTATTTCGCGTGCCACGCCACAAACGGGCTTCCGGAAGTCTGTTCGAGTCTCAAGGTCGCGAAACGCACAGCCGAGCCGCCACATCCGATTGTGGGCAATATTGCTACATGAAAATCGCGCGTTAGCAAGCCGCGCGCGAATTTCAAGTCCGGTCCGGATGCGGCGATACGCAATTTGCCAACTGTGGCAGCAGAACCACAATCGACGGCAATCGCCTCGAACATCGCGCGGCAGGCGGTTGACCCTCCGTGGCACTTCAGCACAAATCGCCAGACGTGCCGCAACTCGTGTTGCATTTTTGCGGACCGCCACTTGCTTTCGGGATTTGTCGTCATGAGCTGCCCATCGCAGCCCTCCGGGACACGGCAGTCGATCGGGTTGGACCGCATCCGCCGGATCGTGACGGCGATCGCCATGACCTTTATAACCATGACCCTTGCCGTCGTGGTGACGATATCGGTAGCTGCGCCCGCTCTTGCGCAAAGTCCGACGCCCACCCCGACACCGACGCCCACGCCGTCACCGACGCCGGTCCCGATGCCGACCTCGATCAACTATGGCCAGTCGGCTGGCAACACCACGCTCAATCTCGGCTCCGGCTTTCTGGAGCGGCTGGGCAACCAGGCTGCCAACGGCTTCGAGCGGGCGTTCCGCACCAATCCCGGCGGCGGCGGCGCGTCCGAGGCGACGGGCGACCCGCGCTACCGCACCTGGTTCGAAGGCTATGGCATTTCGGTCCGGACCGACGCGCAAGGCGATTTCGTCGGTGACAAGCGCAAGACCGTTGGCGGTGTCGCCGGTTTTGGCGCGCGGCTGGCGCCGGGCGTCAATCTCGGCTTCTCCGTCGACCAGAGCCACACCGACATCGATGTGCCGCTTGCGCTGCAGTCGGCAACGCTTGACCTGACCCAGCTTGCCTTCAGCGGCTCCGTCGACAAGGGGCCATGGACCTGGGCGTTCGCACTGGTGCACGGCTTCGGCAAGGTGCATTCGAGCCGCGACACCGGCTTCGGTCTTGCGACCGCGGGCTATCGCGCCGCGGTCGACGGCGCGCTGACCGAGATCAGCTATTACTGGACCAAGGACCAGATGCGGATCGTGCCCAAGGGCGCGCTGGAATATGTGCGCGCCACCAGCGCGGCGTTCCAGGAGGCCGGTGGGCTTGATCCGATGAGCGTCGGCTCGACCGCGATCTCGCGCGCGCGCATCATGATCGGGGCCGAGATCGGCCGCTACTTCATTTTCGACCGGAAGGTCCTGGACCTCTCGGCCTACGGCAAGTTCGTCGACAATTTCCACCAGGACCTGGGATCGGTCCAGGTCAGCCTGGGGACCGCCAGCATCATCGTACCCGGTATCGGCGAGAGCCGTTACGGCATGGATGCCGGCGCCTCGGCCTCGCTCAGCCTGACCAGCACCGCGCGGCTCTACATCAATTACGACGGCAAGTTCCGCAACGAGCTCACCTCGCACCAGGGCACGCTCGGGTTCGAATATCGCTGGTGACACAAGCGTTTCAGGCCGGCGTCGTCGCGACATAGCCGGCCAGGCCAAATCCCTCGCGTGCGGCCGTCATCATCGGCACCAGCGCGTTCGGATGGATGAACTCGTCGCGGAAGCAGGGATGGGTCTTCGGGTCGAAGATCTTCTTCAGCCAGTCGACCACGATCTTGTGCCGCTCCGAGGCACGAAATTCCTTGTGATAGGTGAGCCAGAGATCGGTGTGGTGGCTGACGCCGAGATCGACGGCGACGAGCGGCGCGCCGAGCGCGATCGACACCGTCGGTAGGAAGCCGATGCCGGCGCCGCGCTCCACGGCGTAGAGCGCGCCGATCGAGGAATTGGTCTTGATCCCGACGATGCCCTCCAGCGAGGACAATCCGAGGATGCGGGCGTAGGCGCCGTCGTCGACCTGCGGTCCGCTCTGCTTGATGATCCGGTGGTTCCTGAGCTCGGCGAGTGTCGCGGGCAGGCCGTAGAGGGCCTCATAGGCCTTGGAGACGAAAGGATAAATGTGCAGCCGGCCGAGTCGCGCCACGATCAGGTCGGGATGGGTCGGCGGCTCGAGCTGGATTGCGATGTCGGACTCCAGCCGCGCAACGTCGGCCTGCTCCATCGCACAGCGCAGATCGACGGTGATCTTGCGGTAGGTCTTCTGAAAATCGATCAGCCGCGGCAGGATCCAGAAATTGCCGGGACCTTCCGTCACCGCGACGCGCACGGTTCCCGCCGTGTCGTTCGAGGCGCGCGAGGCGCGGCGGAAGACGTTGAAGGCGTGGCGTTCCATATGCGCGATGTCGGCGATCATCGAGGTGCCGTCGTCGCTGAGCGTGAGGCCGCTCTGGTCGCGCAGGAACAGCTTGCAGCCGATGCTCTCTTCGAGCCGGTCGATCCGGCGCATCAGGGTGGTGGAGGTGAGGCCGAGTTCCTCGGCGGCGTTACGGAAACTTTTATACTTTGCGCATGCCAGGAACAGCTTCAAATCGTCCCAGGACGCATCGAGCGCCTCTTCACGGTGCTGCGTCATCGCAGCACCCCGGTGCAATAGTTGCTGCATACTCCTGATCCCCAGCCGCTAAGCTCTACGCCCAAGCGGGGCACGAAAGCCTCGAACGATAGAGGGGTGACATGAGGATGGAAAGGGGCTCGTTTGGCGCAAAGCGTGAATTCGACGCCTTGCCGCTCAGTCAGGACGTCGATGTCCGTTGCGCGCAATTTTCCGAAATTGCGAAGCTTTCCGACATGGCACACCGGCTGGTGCCGGGTGTGCAGATCGGGGCGGCGGAGCTCGCGAGCTACCTCGCCTTCGATCCCGAGAGCATCCTCACCTTCAGCCGGAAGGGCCGCCTGTTGGGCGGCATGGCCTTCCTGTTCCTCAACGATTGCGGCCACGATGCATTGCTGCTCGACGAGATCTGCCTGACTGCGCCCGAGACAAGACATCTCGCCGCGGCCGGCGAGGAGGTCTCGGCGATCTACATCTGGGCGATCGCGGCGACCGGTCGCGGCATCGCCGGTCTCGGCAAGGCCGCGGCTCATCTGCGGCAGATAAGATTCCGCGGCGCGGACTGCTATGCGCAGCCGTCAACCGTGGCCGGACGGGACATCATGATGGCGACGGGCTTCGAGCCCGTCTCGAGCTTCCAGCCCGACCTCTGGTGCTACGAGCGGCCCTGGCATCGGCGGCCGTTGCGGATGCCGGGCGCGATCATTCAAGCAAGGAGCTTTGCACATGCATGGTACTAGAATCCCTGTCGCCAAGGCAGACTCCCGCGCCATCACCATTCGTCTCGCGCGCGATCCGAACGACCTCATGCTGATCACCGCCATTCGCTCCGCGGTCTATCTCGCCGAACAGGATTGCCCGTTCGAGGAGGAGTTCGATGGCAACGACATGGTGGCCGCGCATTTCATCGGCTTCATCGGTAACGAGCCGGCGGGCTGCCTGCGGGTGCGCTTCTTCGGCGACTTCGCCAAGGTCGAGCGGCTCGCGGTGCGTCATCAGTACCGGCGCTCGCGCGTCTCGTTCAAGCTGGTGCAGGCGAGCGTCGACTACGTGAAGCGCAAGGGATTTCGCAAGATCTACGGCCAGGCCCAGGACCGGCTGGTCGACTTCTGGGCCCATTTCGGCGCCAAGCCGCTCGGCCACAATCGCAAGATCACCTTCTCCGATTTCTCCTACACGGAGATGGTGCTGGAGATCGAGCCGGGGCCCGATGCCATCACGCTGGACAGCGATCCCTATGTGATCATCCGCCCCGAGGGCGATTGGGACCGGCCGGGGGTGCTCGACGCCTCCGCGGGACGATCGGTCACCTCGCCGCTGCGCGATCTCGCGCTCGGCGGCCGTTGAAACGGGGGCAGCTACGCGCAAGACAATGCTGGTTTCCCTCCACGACGAACCGCCGATCCTGGTCTGCGCGGATCTGCAGGCCGAGTATCTGACCCCGGGGCGCCGCCACGTCATTCTCGACGGTGAGGCGGCCACCTCGCGCTGCCTGGACCTGTTGACGCTCTGGCGCGACAATCTCTGGCCGGTGATGCATTTGAAGCGCATCGCGCAGGCGGCCTGGTTCAATCCGGCATCAAGACTGACCGATTGGATTCCCCAGGCGAAGCCGCGGCCGGGGGAACTGACGTTCGAGCACCCGCTGCCCTCGGCCTACAGTTCGTCGCGCCTGGTGGACTACACGTCCAATATCCGCAGCGTCCGCTGCGTGCTGGTCGGCTTTTCCCTCGACGAAACCATCCTGGCCACCGTCGTCGAGGGGTTTCATCGCAGCCATCGCTATCAGGTGGTTGCCGATGCCGTGGCCTGCCGGCAGCCGGGCGCGGCCGACGCCGCCGCCTACAAGCAGTCGGTGGTGAATGTCATCGCCAATTTTGCTACAATCCAATCCAGCGCCGAACTGATCGGGACCAGCGGCGCCGTCGCGGTTTAGGTCAACGCGATCGGCGGATGGATGGGGTTGCACATTGTCGCGGAGGGACGAGCTGAAGGAGCTTGCGAGCGAGCTGTCGCGTGCCGTCGAGACGGCGCGCCGGATCGGGCTGCCCACGACCGTCTATCTCCTGTCGATGGCGCTGGTCGAAGTCAGGGAGGCCGCTGAAGCCGATGGCGGCGAGGATAACGACGGCGCAAGCTAGGTGAGGGTTCGCGGCGGAAAGGTCGTTCCCTCAGGAATGACCGGCCGCACGCATCAGGATGTCGGACGCGTCGGCGCCGTCGGTGTCGCCGGCGTAGGCGACGAACTGATCGGGCCGCACCAGGATCACACGCGCAAGGTATTTTTCGCGGCCGCCTGATGCGGTGTCCCTGATCACCTTCAGCGGAATACCAAGCCGTGCCGCGGCTTGCGCGAAAGCCGCCGCCGCAGATCCATCCGCAAGATCCAGCAAGGTGAAGTCGTCGCCGAGGAGCTCGAATATGTTGTTGCCCGACGACAGCGGTTGCGGCGTCAGATGATGACCGGCGCGGGCGGCATGGGCATGCGAGCCGATGGCGGTGCTGACGCCGCCGGCGGGGCCGAACACGATCGGTGATCCCTCGTAGTTCGGCTCGAACGCGTTGACCTCGGCGCGTGCACCGGAATGCCGCTCGTGCCAGGCAGCCTCGAAATCGGCCCGATCCCGTACCGGATCATGCCGGCGAAGAAAATCGCGGTCGCGGTAGATCGAGGTCTCGATGAAGTCGCGCGCGGTGGATGCAAACACGGGGCGCCGTTCCGCGTCGTAGCTGTCAAGCAGCCGGGCGGGCGCGAAACCCCGCAGCGTCGCGGCCAGCTTCCAGGCCAGGTTCGCGGCATCCTCGAACCCGCTGTTGATGCCGTAGCCGCCGTAGGGCGGATGGCTGTGCGCAGCGTCTCCGGCAATGAACACGCGGCCGGCACGATAGCTGTCGGCGAGCGTGAAACGAAGGTCCCAGAAGCCGATGTGCTCGAATTCGACATCGAACTCCGAGCCGGCCGCGTCGTGCAACAGGCGACGGAAATCGAAATTGTCGCGCGTGGTGTCGACCGGGACGGGCGCGTGGAAGAACCATGTGCTGCCGAGATCGACCCGGCCGAAGAACTTCCAGTAACCGTCGAGATCGGGATGCAGCACGCTGTAGAACGACTTGCCTGGAAACCGGTCGAGCAACTGGTGCAATCCGGTGGAGCGAAACACCAGCAGCACCATCAGCCGGTCGTGGTCGGAGCGGGTCTGCGTGATGCCGGCCCGCTCGCGCACGATGGACCGGCTGCCATCGCAGCCGACGACGTAACCGGCACGCAGGCTCTCGGTCATGCCGTCGCGATTTTCGATGTCGAGGCTCACGCCGTCGGCATCTAGCCTCACGTCCCGGCAGGTCCAGCCAACCCGCAGATCGATGCAGGCAAGCTGCGCGGCCCGCTGACGCAAGACCGCCTCGGTCGCGTATTGCGGCAGGCGCTCGTTGTCGGTGAAGTAAAAGGGACGAACGAGCTCGCGCTGCAGCCAGTCGTAATGGTAACCGCTGAGCAGCGTGCCGTAGCTGGTCATGCCGCCGATGCCATAGGCGGGCGGGATGGTGCGGGCCTCCCGTAGCGCCGCCTCTGCGCCCCAGAAATGGAAATGCTCCATCGTCCGCTGCGTCAGGTTCTGTCCCTTCGGGATCGGCTGCGGCTGCTCGTGGCGTTCCACCACGATGGTCCTGATGCCGCGCTGGCCAAGGCCAATCGCGAGACCCAGTCCGACTGGTCCGCCGCCGACGATGACGACGGGCGCATCATTGCTCGCCGAAGCCTGCTTCAAATTGCATTCCCACGATTGCGCTTGCGCCAGGTCGTCCTCATGCGGCGATGCAAGGATGGCGTCAAGAAAAATCTCAAAATGTGAGATTAAGTGGCGTCGTCGGAGGTCATCGAGGACATCTGCCGTGCCGCTTCGCGGACCTCCGAGCTGATGCGGTCGATCAACTCGCCGCTGGCATGCTGTCCGGAGATCGTGATGCAGAGGCTTGCGACCGGGTAGCTCCCATCGAGGATCGGGGCGGCTATGCCGACCGCGCCCGGTGTCACTTCGCCGAAGGCCACGGCGACGCCGGCTCGCCGCACGCGCTTCAGCGCCGCCAGGATTTCATCGGGGGAGTTGCCGACGCCGACGCTGCGAAGATCAGCGGCGTAGCGCGTCACCAGCGGCATGACACGCTGCCTGGGCAGGAAGGCCATGATCGATCGCGCGATCGCGCCTCGTCCCATCGCCATCGGCCTGCCGCGCGGATAGCTGCTCACCGGATTGGTTGCGGAGGCGATCGAGGCTACGCACAGCATCTTGTCGCCGTACCAGCGCACGACGAGAGCCGTGCAGGGATGCGCCGCGGAGAGGCGCTCCAGATGCGGCGTCGCGGCCGCGATCAACGGGTCGGACCGGCGGCTGAGATAATCCATCTCGACCACGCGCGGACCGAGCGCGAACCGCCCGCCGCGCGTTGGCATGACGAACCCGCTGTCCTTCAAGCTCTTCAGATAGCGATACAGCGTCGGCCTTGTGTAGCCGAGCTCCGCCATGAGTTCGTCGGGCGACCATTGCGGTCGTGCCTCGGTGAAGAGATCGAGCAGGGCAAGGACCCGATCCTGACTGTTTGCTTTGACCAAGTGCGGTTCGATCCAGCTTCGCGTTGCGCCGTGTCAGCCGCATTCACGCCGGCCGCAAAACGGCCGACCCTTGCGGCTTGATTTGGAGATAATCTCACTATAGGAGATTTTCATAAGAAAAATAATGCCTGGGGTGGCGGGGAGGGGATGCAGATGGCCGTCGCAGCTACGGGCGAGGTCGTATCGGGGACGGTCGACGTTCCCGCCTATGTCGATCGCCAGGCGGTCGGCGCCTTTCAGATTCGGGTGCTGCTGGTCTGCGCCGCCGTGCTGTTCATCGACGGCTTCGACACCCAGGCGATCGGCTACGTCGCGCCTGCAGTGGCGCAGGAGTGGAAACTCACCCGGGGCAGCCTTGGTCCGGTGTTCAGCGCAGGACTTCTGGGCCTGATGATCGGGGCCCTGATTTTCGGTCCGCTCGCCGACAAGATCGGCCGCCGCCGCATCATCCTTGCGAGCACCGCCGTGTTCGGCATCGGGACGCTGCTCACCGTGTTCGCAACCGACACGACCTGGCTGATCGCGCTGCGCGTCCTGACGGGTCTCGGTCTCGGCGGCGCCATGCCCAATGCTGTTGCGCTGACGTCGGAATTCAGCCCGCACCGCCGCCGCGCCACCCTGGTGATGATGATGTTCGCAGGCTTTTCGATCGGTGCTGCGCTGGGCGGGCTGCTGGCGGCGGCCCTCATTCCTGCCTTCGGCTGGCGTTCGGTGTTCCTGGTCGGCGGCGTCGCGCCGCTCTTGTTCCTGCCTTTCCTCTTCAAGGCCCTGCCGGAGTCGATCCGGTTCCTTGCGATGTCCGGCGGTCGCGATCGCGAGGTGGCCGGCCTCCTGCAAAGAATCGCCCCGGAGGCAAATTTTGCCGACAACGCCAAATTCGTTGTGCCCGAGCCCAAATTGCCGGGACTGCCCGTCGCGCATCTGTTTGCGGAGGGGCGCGCACCGGTGACGGTCCTGCTCTGGATCGTGTTTTTCATGAGCCTGCTCGACCTCTATCTGTTGTCGAACTGGCTTCCCACCGTGCTGAACGATCTCGGGGTCTCGGTGTCGGCCGCCGTCGCGATCGGCGCGATGCTCCAGGTCGGCGGTGTGGTCGGCACGTTCACGCTCGGCAATTTCATCGACCGCTTCTCGTTTCGGGCGCTGTCGTTGACCTATCTTGCGGCCGCGGTCGCGATTGCAGCCATCGGCGTCACGAGCCATGCGATCGGCCTCGTCACGATCGCGATTTTCGCGTCGGGGTTCTGTGTCGTCGGCGGGCAGATCGCATCGAACGCATTGACGGCGACCTTTTATCCCACGGCGATCAGGTCGACCGGGGTGGGATGGGCGCTCGGCATCGGTCGCATCGGCTCGATCGTGGGGCCGCTTGTCGGCGGAGTGATGCTCGCCCGGGGCATGGGGGCGCAGCCGCTGTTTGCCGCGGCTGCGGTTCCGGCGCTCGTGGCCGCAGCAGCAGCCTTCATGCTGGCCCGGCGGGACTAGCGCAGCTTTCCTGCAACGCTCATGTGCGCGCATGGGCGACGAATCGACGTTGAAACTTGCGGCGTCCGGCAATAGCCAAGGTGGCGAGTCTGTTTCGACGAGCCTTGCCTTTTGGACAGGGGGCGCGTCATGACATACGATGACGCAGCACTGAAGGAATCCCGCAAATGTCCATGCTGCCCAATTCGCAAGAGGCCCGCGATGTGGCCTACCAGCTTCATCCCTATACCAATGCGCGCACCCATCAGCAGGCCGGTCCGCTGGTGATCGAGCGCGGCGAGGGGCCCTACGTCTTCGATGCGACGGGCAAGCGCTATTTCGAGGCGATGGCGGGCCTCTGGAGCGTCGGGCTCGGCTTCAACGAGAAACGTCTGGTGGAGGCCGCATACCGGCAGATGCAGGCGCTGCCGTTTTATCACACATTCTCCGCCAAATCGCACGGGCCCTCGATTGATCTCGCCGAGAAGCTGGTCGCGCTGGCGCCGGTGCCGATGAGCAAGGTGTTTTTCACCAATTCCGGCTCGGAGGCCAACGACACCATCCTCAAGCTGATCGCCTACCGCTCCAACGCGCTCGGCCAGCCGCAGCGCAAGAAGGTGATCAGCCGCATGCGCGCCTATCACGGCGTCACCATTGCCTCGGCCAGTCTGACGGGGCTGCCGAACAACCATCGCTCGTTCGACCTGCCGTTGCCGAACATCCTGCACACGGGCTCGCCGCATTTCTACAAGGACGGCGCGGCGGGCGAGAGCGAGGAGGCATTCGCGACCCGGCGGGCCGAGGAACTCGATGCGCTGATCCAGAAGGAAGGTCCCGACACCATCGCGGCCTTCTTCGGCGAGCCGGTGATGGGGGCGGGCGGCGTCGTCGTGCCGCCGGCGACCTATTGGGACAAGATCCAGGCGGTGTTGAAGAAGTACGACATCCTGCTGGTCGCCGACGAGGTGATCTGCGGCTTCGGCCGCACCGGAAAGATGTTCGGCTGCGAGACCTACGGCATCAAGCCCGACGCGATGGTGGTCTCCAAGCAGATAACCTCGAGCTATTTCCCGCTGTCGGCGATCATGATGAATGAGCGCATGTTCGAACCGGTTGCCGACGAGAGCAACAGGATCGGCGTGCTCGGCCACGGCTTCACCGCGGGCGGCCATCCCGTCGGCTCGGCCGTTGCGCTTGAAAACCTCAAGATCATCGAGGAGCGCGGCCTGGTCGCACATGCCGCCGAGACCGGCGCCTACATGCAAGGAAAGCTGCGCGAGCTCGCCGGCCATCCGCTGGTCGGCGAGGTCCGCGGCGTCGGCATGATCGCAGCGCTCGAGCTCGTGCTCGACAAGGGCCGCAAGACCGCGGCCGCGACCCCCGGCGCGGTCGGCGGCATCGCCAGCCGCATGCTGCAGGAACGCGGCGTGATCTCGCGCAACATGCTGGACGCCATCGCCATCTGCCCGCCGCTGATCGTCACCAAGAGCCAGGTCGACGAGCTGGTGGCGGCGATCAAAGGTGTGCTGGACGACATGAGGGGCGAAGCGGCAAAGCTGACGCCGGCGTAGGGCGCGCGTGCCAGTGTGGCCTGGGAGCGGCCGGCCGTTCTCACCGGTGTCGTCCTGGCGAAAGCCAGGACCCATACCGCGTGATCTATCGATGAGGTTGGTAGGAGTACCGAGCGCAGAGTCTTCGCCAAACTCCGCTTTGGGGTAATGGGTCCTGGCTTTCGCCAGGACGACATTGTGGATGCAGGGCGTCTCAGGATGACGGTTTAACCGTCTCCGCCCGCTTCACCCCGACCACGCGGCCTTTCTCGATCGCGAGCGCCAGTTCGCCGTGCTTGAGCTTCAGCGCGGCGTCGCCGAAGAGCTCGCGGCGCCAGCCGCGCAGGGCAGGCACATCGGCCTCGTCGCTGGCCGCGATCTCCTCGAGATCGTCGACGGTCGCGATCACCTTGCTCGCGACCGCATGGCGCTCGGCGGTCATGCGCAGCAAGACCTTCAAGAGCTCGACGATGGCGGCGCCGTTGGAGTTGTTGCGCGGCTTCTCCAGCTTCGGCAGCGTGGAGAAATCCCGCGCCAGCCCGCGCTCGACCGCGGCGACGATGTCGGCGCCCCATTTGGACTTCTCAAAACCCTTCGGCACCGAGCGCAGATGGGCGAGCTTCTCCAGCGTGTTCGGCGCGTGGGTGGCGATGTCGCTGACCGCCTCATCGCGGAGCACGCGGCCGCGCGGCACGTCGCGGCTCTGCGCTTCCTGCTCGCGCCAGGCCGCGACCTCCATCAGCACCGCGAGATCCTTCGGCTTGCGCACCCGCGTCTTCAGCCGCTCCCAGGCGCGCTCGGGGTGGAAATCGTAAGTCCTGGGCGAGGTCAGGACCTCCATCTCGATCGAGACCCATTCGCTGCGGCGGCGCTTCTTCAGGTCGGCATCGAGGGCGGCGAACACGTCGCGCAGATGGGTGACGTCGGAGACCGCGTAATGCATCTGCTCCTTGGTCAGCGGCCGGCGCGACCAGTCGGTGAAGCGGTGGGTCTTGTCCGGGCGGTGGCCGGTGACCTTCTCGACCAGCGCGTCATAGGCGATGCTGTCGCCATAGCCCAGCACCATGGCGGCGACCTGGGTGTCGAACACCGGGTGCGGGATGATGTTGGCCTGGTGCCAGATGATCTCGATGTCCTGGCGGGCGGCGTGGAACACCTTGAGCACAGCTTCATTGCCCATCAGCTCGAAGAAGGGCTTGAGGTCGATGCCCTCGGCGAGGGTGTCGATGACGACGGCTTCCTCGGCGCTGGCCATCTGCACCACGCACAGCAGCGGGTAGTAGGTGGTCTCGCGCAGGAACTCGGTGTCGACGGTAATGACGGAGTGCTTGGCCAGCCGGCTGCAGGCAGCCGCAAGGTCAGCGGTGGTGGTGATCAAATCCATGAACGGCCCATGACAAGTCCCTCAGCCGTTCTGCCGAAAGTGCTGTGATGTCAAGGGGCTCGAAGCGAATTCGGGCCTTGCATTTGCGCCGGAATCGCTTCTTCCGACCAAAATCCTATTCGTAGCGGATGCGCCGGGAGGGTTTGCGCCCGCAAGGCATCGCCACCACGACCACGCACATGGCGAGCAGCGCCAGTCCCAGGAACTCGAATACCAACAGATCCACGGCAAATTCCCCCTGCTAGATCGCTAAATTTGTCGGGGGTGAATTGAGGGTCTGTTAATTGTCGTGGTTACCGGCTGCCGGGCGGGGTGGATGGTGGACGAGGGGTTAATCCGCACATCCTCGCCTGACAGCCGGAAGGATTCCGGCACTTCGTCGACGAGTGGTGCGACCCCGATCTCCGCAACATGCCCGGGATCAGCGGAGAGCGCACTGCGGCCAATTTGACTCTCTCGCGATCGAGATGCGCGGCGCAATCTACCTTGCCGCGAGGGGGGCGGCCATGGTTTGTTCGGCCTGTGTCTAATGAATTGCATCACGAGATTTTTCGAATGTCGGTACCGCGTATCCTCCGCAAGCCGGGATTGCTTGCTGCCGCTCTGTTGCTTGTCGTATCCGCCGTTCCGGTCTGGGCTGAATTCAATTTCGCACGCTACAAGGAGACCGATCTCGACGAATTCCTGGCGCGGAAGCGCCCCGCGACCGGCATGGACATCTATCCGATGTTGCCGCTGAAGCTCGACGTCACGCTGGCGTCGCGCGGCGAGCCCTGCGCCAACGGCGCGCTCAAGCGCGCCTTGATCATCAGCGGCATGCCCAAGCAAGACGCCGACGGCCTGCAGGCGACCAACTGCATCACGGTGCGCTCCGCCAAGGGGCGGGAGCTCAAGGTCTTCATCCAGGATGTGGTCTACGGCTTTCTCCCGGACGAGGTGCCGGTCGGGGACAAGCTGTCGCTTTATGCGATCCACGCCTTCACATCGCCCGAAGGGCCGGGATTGCTGGTCAACGAGTTACTGACACCCAAGAGCGCTCCGGGCGCTGACAAGCCGCCGCCGAACAAGACGTTGACGTCCTGCGGCTGCTGGACCCAGGACGAGCATCCCGGTGTCGATTTCACCTCGGACAAGGCCGGCGGACCGGTGGCGGCGATGGCGGACGGCGTCGTCGTCAAGATCGAGAACAGCGAGCAGACGCCGGCTGACCTGCCTGTGATCGGCGGCTGCGGCCGCTATGTCGTGCTCAAGCACAGCTATCCGAACGGCGCTGTCGCCTACACGCGCTACGTGGAGCTCGGCCGCATCGTCGGGCCGAAGGGCGAGCCGCTCGCGGTGGGCGCGAGCGTCAAGGCCAAGGACGCGATCGGCGAGGTCGGTTCGAACAAGGTGCTGCATTTCGAGATCCGTCCCGTCGCGCCGGGCACGACACGGACCGACAAGGAATGGAGCGAGCGCTACGCAGGCGTGCCGGACATGGAATGGTCGCGCTACAACCCCGTCGATCCGCAGAAGTTCGACGCGGCATCGTTCGGCGGCGTGCGCAAGGCGACGAAATAGGGGACGGTCGCTACGTCCCGCAAAACGTCTGCAGCACAAGCTGGTCCGGCAGGGGCGGATCGGCGTAGGCGGCGTACTCCGGCTGGTCCTCGTAGGGTTTTGCCAGCACCTTCACCAGCTCCTCGAACGGCGCGTAGTCGTCGTTGTTGACCGCGGCCTGGATCACGGCCTCGACGCGGTGGTTGCGCGGGATAAACAGCGGATTGACGGCGTGCATCGCGGCTTGCCGCTCGGCTGCGGTCTGCGGCTCCAGCGCGGTGCGCGCGCGCCAGCGAGCGGCCCACTCGTCGAAGGCTGCGGGCTCCATGAACTGGGCGCGCACGTCGGTGCCGTCATCGGCCGCGGCGTCGCCGAGCTTGCGGAAGGTGAGGGTGAAGTCGGCCTGGTTCTTCGCCATGGCATCCAGTAGGTCCTGGATCAGCGCCTCGTCGCCGTCACGCTCCGTGAACAGGCCGACCTTCCTGCGCAGGCCCGCCTGATAGGCGGTGCCAAACGTCTCGGCGAAGGCGCCGAGAATGTCCTGGGCTTCCGCGACCGCCTTCTCCTGGTCGTCGGAAAACAGCGGCAGCAGGCATTCGGCGAGCCGGGTCAGATTCCAAAGCGCGATGCGCGGCTGGTTGGCATAGGCATAGCGGCCCATCTCGTCGATCGAGGAAAACACCTGGCCCGGATTGTAGGCGTCCATGAAGGCGCAGGGGCCGTAGTCGATGGTCTCGCCGGAGATGGAACAGTTGTCGGTGTTCATCACGCCATGGATGAAGCCGACCAGCAGCCAGCGCGCGATCAAATTGGCCTGGCGCGCCACGACGGCTGCGAGCAAATCGTGATAGGGCCGCGTCGCGCGCAGCAGGTCCGGATAATGGCGGGCGATGACGTGGTCGGCGAGGCGGCGGATGGCGTCGGTGTCGCGGCGGACGGCGAAGAACTGGAATGTGCCGACGCGGATGTGGCTCGAGGCGACGCGCGTCAGCACCGCGCCGGGCAGCGCGGTCTCGCGAAACACCTGCTCTCCGGTGACGACGGCGGCGAGCGAGCGCGTGGTCGGAATGCCAAGGGCAAACATCGCCTCGCTGACGATGTATTCGCGCAAGACCGGCCCGAGCGCGGCGCGGCCGTCGCCGCGGCGCGAGAACGGGGTCGGACCCGAGCCCTTGAGCTGGATGTCGCGGCGGGTGCCGTCCCGGTCGATGACCTCGCCGAGCAGGATCGCCCGCCCATCGCCGAGCTGGGGCACGAAATGGCCGAACTGGTGGCCGGCATAGGCCATGGCGATGGGGTCGGCGCCGGCGGGAACCGTCTTGCCGGCCAGGATCCCGGCGCCTTCCGGGGACTCCAGCAGGGCGGGATCGAGGCCGAGCTGGACCGCCAGCGGGCGGTTCAGCTTGATCAGCCGGGGGGCGGCGACAGGGGTCGGCGCGACGCGGGCGAAAAAACTGTCCGGCAGCGCCGAATAGGAGTTCTGGAAGGGGAAATGAACCGTCATGGGCCTAAAGATAGGCGGGGAACGCCCGATGGCAAAGGCTTGAGCCCCGATCGGGCAAAAATGGGCGCTTCGAGCCCAAATCGGGGCGTTCCCTCGGTTGCCGCTCCCGGCCTCGTCGGGTAAACCCTGCCGCAACTTCGGACCGGCCGCTACGGGCCTTCCGATTCGATTCCTCCGACATTGATTTTGGGACGACCATGCATCGCTACCGGTCACATACATGCGGCGCGCTCCGCGACAGCAACATCGGCGAGACGATCCGCCTCTCGGGCTGGGTCCATCGCGTTCGCGACCATGGCGGCGTGCTGTTCATCGATTTGCGCGACCATTACGGCCTGACCCAGTGCGTAGTCGATCCGGATTCGCCGGCGTTCTCGCTGGCCGAAAAGCTGCGCTCGGAATTCGTGGTCAAGATGGACGGCAAGGTCCGCCGCCGCCCCGACGGCACCGACAATGACGACCTGCCGACCGGCAAGATCGAGGTCTATGTCAGCGAGATCGAGGTGCTGGGTCCGGCCGGCGACCTGCCGCTGCCGGTGTTCGGCGACCAGGAATACCCTGAAGACATCCGCCTGAAGTATCGCTTCCTGGATCTGCGGCGCGAAAAGCTGCACCAGAACATCATGACGCGCGTCGCGATCATCGACTCCATGCGCCAGCGCATGAAGGGGCAGGGCTTCTTCGAGTTCAACACCCCGATCCTGACCGCGTCCTCGCCGGAAGGTGCGCGCGACTTCCTGGTGCCGTCGCGCATCCATCCCGGCAAGTTCTACGCGCTGCCGCAGGCGCCGCAGCAGTACAAGCAGCTCCTGATGATGTCGGGCTTCGACCGCTACTTCCAGATCGCGCCCTGCTTCCGCGACGAGGACCCGCGCGCCGACCGTCTGCCGGGCGAGTTTTACCAGCTCGACGTCGAGATGAGTTTTGTGACGCAGGACGACGTGTTCGCCGCAATGGAGCCGGTGATCACCGGCGTGTTCGAGGAGTTCGCCAAGGGTAAGCCGGTGACCAAGGGCTGGCGCCGGATTCCGTTCGCCGAAGCGCTGCGCAAATACGGCAGCGACAAGCCGGACTTGCGCAACCCCATCGAGATGCAGGACGTCTCCGAGCATTTCCGCGGCTCCGGCTTCAAGGTCTTTGCGCGCATGCTCGAAGACCCCAGGAACCAGGTCTGGGCGATCCCGGCCAAGGGCGGCGGCAGCCGCGCCTTCTGCGACCGCATGAACTCGTGGGCGCAGGGCGAGGGCCAGCCCGGCCTCGGCTACATCATGTGGCGCGAGGGCGGCGAGGGCGCAGGTCCCCTTGCGAACAACATCGGTCCCGAGCGCACCGCCGCGATCCGCGCGCAGATCGGCACCAAGGAGGGCGATGCCGCCTTCTTCGTCGCGGGCGATCCCGACAAGTTCTGGAAGTTTTCAGGGCTTGCCCGCAACAAGGTCGGCGAGGAATTGAACCTCACCGACAAGGAGCGGTTCGAGCTCGCCTGGATCGTCGACTTCCCGATGTACGAGTACAACGAGGACGACAAGAAGGTCGACTTCTCGCACAACCCATTCTCGATGCCGCAGGGTGGCCTCGAGGCGCTGAAGGGCCAGGACCCGCTGACCATCAAGGCGTTCCAGTACGACATCACCTGCAACGGCTACGAGATCGCCTCGGGCGGCATCCGCAACCACGTGCCGGAAGCGATGGTGAAGGCGTTCGAGATCGCCGGCTACGGTGAGCAGGAAGTGGTCGAGCGCTTCGGCGGCATGTACCGCGCCTTCCAGTACGGCGCTCCGCCGCATGGTGGCATGGCCGCCGGTGTCGACCGCATCGTCATGCTGCTCTGCGGCACCAATAATCTGCGCGAGATTTCGCTGTTCCCGATGAACCAGCAGGCCATGGACCTGCTGATGGGAGCGCCGTCGGATGCGACGACCAAGCAGCTCCGCGAGCTGCATATAAAGGTGAACCTGCCGCAGAAGTGAGTGACATAGCATGATCCGGAAAAGTGCGAAGCGGTTTTCCGAAAAGATCACGCGTAGTACAACGACTCGAAGCGCGATGATCTCATCGCGCTTTGTGCTGCGCCTCTCCTCATGTGCTGGGGAGAGGACACTGATCTTGAGGCCGGTAACGCGAGGCGAGACACCGCATGTCGTCCTATTCTGATGATCTCCACGAGGCCGCTCTGGCCTATCATCGTCTGCCGCGCCCCGGAAAGCTCGAGATCCAGGCGAGCAAGCCGCTCGCCAACCAGCGCGACCTTGCGCTGGCCTATTCGCCGGGCGTCGCCGCCGCCTGCACCGAGATCGCCAAGAACCCGGCGGAAGCCGCTTCGCTCACCACCCGCGCCAATCTGGTCGCCGTCGTCTCGAACGGCACGGCCGTGCTCGGCCTCGGAAATATCGGTCCGCTCGCCTCCAAGCCGGTGATGGAAGGCAAGGCGGTGCTGTTCAAGAAGTTCGCCGGCATCGACGTGTTCGACATCGAGATCGCCGCCGACACCATCGCGCGCGTGGTCGAGACCGTGGCCGCGCTGGAGCCGACCTTCGGCGGCATCAATCTCGAGGACATCCGCGGGCCGGAGTGCTTCGAGATCGAGGCGCAGCTGAAGGAGCGCATGAAGATCCCGGTCTTCCATGACGACCAGCATGGCACCGCGATCATCGTCGCCGCCGCCATCACCAACGGCCTGCGGCTGAACGGCAAGAAGCTGTCCGACGTCAAGATCGTCGCGTCGGGAGCAGGCGCGGCCGCGATCGCGACGCTCAATCTGCTGGTGTCGATGGGCGCGCAGCGCAAGAACATCTGGGTCTGCGACATCGACGGCCTGGTCTATGACGGCCGCAACACGCAGATGGACCGCTGGAAGGCGGTCTATGCCCAGAAGACCGACAAGCGCACGCTCGGCGACGTCATCGGCGGCGCCGACATCTTCATCGGCCTGTCGGCACCGGGCGTGCTCAAGCCCGAGATGGCCAAGGCGATGGCGGACAAGCCGCTGATCATGGCGCTCGCCAATCCGACGCCCGAGATCATGCCGGAGGAGGCGCGGCAGGCGCGCGCCGATGCCATGATCTGCACCGGGCGCTCCGATTATCCGAACCAGGTCAACAACGTCCTCTGCTTCCCCTTCATCTTCCGCGGCGCGCTCGACGTCGGCGCCACCGCGATCAACGAGGAGATGAAGCACGCCGCGGTCGAAGCCATCGCGCAGCTTGCGCGCGAGGCGCCGTCGGACGCGGTGGCGCAGGGCTTTGACACCGGCGAGACGCAAGGGTTCGGCCCGGGCTCGCTGATCCCCAGTCCGTTTGATCCGCGGTTGATCCTGCGCATCGCGCCCGCCGTGGCGAAAGCGGCGATGGAGTCGGGCGTTGCGACGCGGCCCATCTCCAATTTCGACGAATACACCGCGCTGCTCGAACGCTTCGCCTTCCGCTCCGGCCTCGTCATGAAGCCGATGTTCGCCAAGGCCAAGACCCAGCCGGTGCGCGTGATCTACGCCGAAGGCGAGGACGAGCGCGTGCTGCGCGCCACCCAGGTCGTGCTCGAGGAGAAGCTCGGGCGGCCGATCCTGGTCGGACGTCCGTCCGTGGTCGAGGCGCGCATCAAGCGCTTCGGTCTCTCGATCCGGGCCGGCAAGGATTTCGATCTCGTCAATCCCGAGGACGATCCGCGCTACCGTTCCTATGTGCAGTCCTATGTCGAGATTGCCGGCCGGCGCGGCGTGACGCCGGAAGCGGCGCGCACGGTGGTGCGCACCAACAACACCGTGATCGCGGCGCTTGCCGTGGTGCGTGGCGAGGCCGATGCCATGATCTGCGGCGTCGAGGGCCGCTACATGAGCCATCTGCGCCATGTCCGCGAGATCGTCGGCTTTTCGCCGGGGATCAGCGACTACGCCGCGCTGTCGCTGATGATCACCACCAAGGGCGCCTTTTTCCTCGCCGATACCCAGGTGCGGCCCAATCCGAGCGCGGAGGAGCTGGCCGAGATCGCGGCGCTGGCCGCGCTCCATGTCCAGCGCTTCACGCTGAAGCCGAAGGTCGCCTTCATCTCGCATTCCGATTTCGGCAGCTACGACACCGACTCCTCGCGCAAGATGCGCCGGGCCACCCAGCTTCTGAAGGACAAGCATCCGGAGATCGAGGCCGACGGCGAGATGCAGGGCGACACCGCCTTGTCGGCCGCGGCGCGCAAGCTGGTGCTGCCGCACTCCAAGCTCGAGGGCGAGGCCAACATCCTGATCATGCCGAACCTCGACACCGCCAACGTCGCCTATCAGATGATCAAGGCGCTGGCGGATGCGCTTCCGGTCGGCCCGATCCTGATCGGCCCGGCGCGCCCGGCCCACATCCTCACCCCCGGCGTCACCGCGCGCGGCATCCTCAACATGACCGCGGTCGCAGTCGTCGAGGCGCAGGAGCGTGCAGCGCGGCAGCAGCCGACGTTGTTCACGTAGAGCCGAACTGGAACGGAGCCTTCGCCTCTCCCCGCGTGCGGGGAGAGGCCGGAATTTGCGAGAGCAAATTCCGGGTGAGGGGGAGTCTCCGCGAATTCAGCGCTCACCGCGATTGTGGAAGCAGCCCCTCAACTCAACCCTCACAGGGCGAGCGAAGCTCGTCCCGGCCCCGTAAGAACGGGGAGAGGGGGGAGCAGCACCGTCCAACTTGAATTACTCGCAGTTCCTCATTTCCCCGTTTGAAAACCACAAGCGGACTCTTCATAATCTCCCCAGCGTCCCATGCTCCAGAGCTTTGCCAAGAGGCCGACATGCCAGCGTTCGTGACTTTCGGGCGGATCCTGTTCGCCGTGCTGTTCATCTACACGGGCGCGACAAAGCTCTTCGCCATCCAGGCGACGGCCGATTTCATCGCCACCAAGGTCGTGGTGCCCGAGATGATCGCGCCCTACGCAAAGCAGGTCGAAACAGCGACCGCCATGACTACGCCGCAACTGCTGGCGATCGCGGTCGGTGTGCTCGAGATCATCGCGGGGCTGATGATCGCGCTGAACTTCGGCGCGCGCTTCTTTGCGCTGCTGATGATCGTCTACGTCGCGGTCGCGACCGTCCTGTTCGACGATTTCTGGAATCAGGCGCCGCCCGACAACGCCAAGATGGTGGTGGATGCGCTGAAGAATCTCTCGATCATCGGCGCGCTGTTCATGATCATGGGCTATGGCCGCGTGACGCGGCCGGCCGAGGCGGCCTACGGGGACGTGTAGCCGCGCGCCTTCGGGAAGGTTGCGTGCGGCAAATGCGTGAACCTTCATTCACACATCATGGCTTTGAGAACACAGCGGTTCCGAAAAATCGTGGCCGCGGCCGAGCACGTGTGTTTCCCGGCTTGTCGAGCTGCACCGAAGCACAATAGGACCGGTTGACCGGTTGGGCTGATGCGAACCGGCGCGGTTTCGAGCGGCGGGGGCGGACTTGGTTTATTCGAATCGGCGGGTGGTCGTGGGTGCGGCTGCGGTTCTCTGCGCATCGCTGGCTTCGATGCTTGTCGCCGTGCCGGCTTTCGCCGCCGATCTCCCCGTCAAGGCGCAGCCGCAACTGACGCCGGTGGCGAACTGGACCCAGGTCTATGTCGGCAGTGGGCTCGGCTTCGACTTCGCGAGCGGCCGGTCGAAGCTGACGCCGGTCGGCGGCGGCGCGGACTTGTTCAGTCTCGACGGCTTGCAGGGCGCCGATCTCGGCCTGTCCGTCTTCGCCGGATTCGACGTTCAGGTCGCGCCGCAATTCGTGGTCGGCGGCTTCGTCGATTACGACTGGTCGCACCAGCGGACGGCGGTCAGCACAACCCTCTTTGGGGCGGCAAACCTGTCTGCCGTGATGCCGTCGCTCGACCAGGGCTGGACGATCGGCGGCCGCGCGGGATTTCTGGCGACGCCCGATGTCCTGCTCTACGGCCTCGCCGGCTACAGCCAGATGCGTATCAACAATTGGAACGCCACGGCCACGTTCGGCGGCCCCGTATTCACGATGCAGGAATCGGCCCAGACCTCGCGCGGCTACACGGTCGGCACTGGAGCGGAATATCGTCTCTCCAGCAATGTGTCGCTGCGCGGCGAATATCGCTATGTCGCGCTCGGTCACAACACGACGGTCGATCCACTCGGCGCGGTCTGGACCACGGACCTGTCGGAGCACGTCATTCGGGTTGGCGCGGCCTATCGTTTCGGCCAGTTTGGGGGACCTGCGGCCGTGGCGGCTGCGCCAGCGCTCAATCCGGCATGGACGGGTGTTTATGTCGGCGCGGGCATCGGCGGCGATGCCCTGACGCCCCATGTCGCGGCCTCGCTTCCCGGCGTAGTCGATTTCAATGCGGCTGGCCTTGGTGGTGCCGACGTCGGCGGCACCTTCACCATTGGCTATGATCGCCAGATTGCACCGAAATGGGTCGTCGGCGCGTTTGGCCTGATCGATGCGGCGACGAATGGCGGGGCCAGGATCACGGTGACGGGCGCCGGCGCCGGCGGAACACTCACGTCGGATCTTGCATCGGTGAAGTGGGCCTGGACCGTCGGCGGCCGCGTTGGTTATCTCGTTGGACCGGAGACCCTCGTCTATCTGCTTGGCGGCTACACCGGGTCGACCGCGCGTTCCATCACCTACGACGCATTCGGATTTCTTCAGGGCACCAGTCCCGAGCGCGAATATCATGGCGCCACCTTTGGCGGCGGCTTCGAGCGCTTCTTCAGCGACAGGATCTCGGCTCGCGCCGAATATCGGATGACGCATGTCGCGACGCGCGACGACCTGACGGGTGGCATTTTCACCAGTGTGAGCGCGGGCGGCACGATCCACACCCTGCGCGGCTCGCTGGTCTATCACCTGCCGACGCCGTGAGCCGCGGATCGGCTGCGCTTAGCCCCCGTCGCCACTGCGTAACCGTGCCAAGAGGCCGATCACGCCAGCGTCTTGGCTGGTCCATTACAGCGGCGTGCACGTCGGCCCGCTTGGAAACGGCGTCAACCTCTCCCCGCAAGGGTCACACCCCGGTCATTTTCGCAAGCACTCGCTCGACGAGCGCAGGATCGCGATAGACGCTGCGTGGCTTCAATAGATGCTGGACCTCGACGGTTAGCTTGTGGACGGCCGGATCTTCGGCGGCGAGCCGGTTCAGGGCGATACTGAAGTTGCGCGTCATCTCAAAATCCGCCGGACGTTGTCCGCGCGTATTAGGAAACGCGAAGTCGAGTGTAGCCACCGACCACGGCGTCTCGATTAACGCCGGCACTTCGGCGAAGAAGGCAGGAGCCAGCCCGGCAATTGGATCGTCGTTTCCTGTTGGTCTCTTGAGAAGCGCTTGGAGCATGCGCGCCTCCAGGGCGGCCACGCTCATGCCTTGCCCGTAGACGGGATTGAACCGACAAATTGCATCGCCGATCGGCAACAGACCGCGGGGAAAACCATCGAGCCGCTCGAAATGACGCCGCACGCTTTCCGTGAAACCGTAGCGCGCGACCCCGTCCAGGCGCTTGGCGTGCTTGATCGCGTTGTAGATCGTCAGCGTCCGAAGCGATTGAGCATACGTCTGGAATCCCTCCGCATCGCCGGGCGGGATCTCACCGAGGCGGCCGCTAAGGGTTGCCATCCACCGGTTGCCTTCGAGCGGAAACAAGATGCCGCCCCGGCGATTGTGGGGCGCCTCGGCCAAGGTGATAACGCCTTTCCACTCGGTCGGGGCGTCGTCGGGGACGGCAAAGACGCATGTGGAATAGGAGAGATCGATGCCGATTGTGGTCTCCTCGGGCAGCGGTAGGCCAATCGATTGCAGCAGCGCGAGAGTGAGCGTGCCGCGTCCGGAGGCGTCGACGACAAGATCCGTGGCGATCGTCTCGCTCGCGCCCTTGCCATTCTCGCAGCGCACGCCGGTGACCGCCTCTTCATCTGGCGACGCCAACACTTCCGTGACCCGGCAGCGCTGGCGCAGCATGACGTTGGCGAGGCCTTCGACCCGACGCCGCACGGCGCGCTCGGTGGTGGTCCGTGACGCCGAGTAACCGCAACAGCCGAGATCACGTTGCGGGAAGGGATTGTAGCCCGGCGGCTCGAAGCGAGTATCGAGGCCCGCCCGGAGCCGCACGCCTCCCGTCCGTGCGAGATCCTGCTCGAACCCCGGGAACAGATCGCTGAGGGCGCGCTGGCCGCTGAGCAGCAGCGCGTGCACATGCCGCGCCTGCGGCGTCCCGGCGCGAAGCATGGGCTCCGAGGGCAGAGTGTCGCGCTCCAGGACAATCACCTGCTCGAAGTGGTCGGCGAGCGCCCCGGCGGCCGCGAGCCCGCCCATTCCCGCGCCGATCACAACAGCCTGCTTGCCGATCAGAGTTGATGCCATCGCGACCTCCCATTCCCGGGTATGCATCCCCCGTCCTCAGCCCCGCATGAACCCCTCGCACTCGCGCTCCGCCCACGCGAGGCTGCTCTCCATCGCTTCGCCACGCGCGTAGCGGAGGCACATCTTGGTTAGCGTCCCCTGCGTGACGATTTGCTGCGCGATTTTCGGCGGGGCGGGCCAAGCCGCGATTGATAGTTTCTGATGATTGTGGGGATTGGGATAGTGATAGAGCGTGCCCTTCGGCGGCTCCGCTTCCGCCCAAATCCTCAAGTTCGTGAATTTCTCGTAGGCCGGGAGATCATAACCGCCGCTGGCGACGACCAGCCTCTCAATCGACAAGGGCTGCGAGAGATGCGAGAGCAGGCTCTTGGCCGCTTCCTTGTTTTTGGAAAAATTCCAGACACCCCAGAAGAAAGGGAAATACGGCGCGAAGCGGCCTTTTGGGCCCGCCGGGAAGCCGTGGGTCCAGCATTGCTCGGCAACGCGCGGCGCATCGCGCTTGGCCACCGCCCAAGGACTCGGCGGGTTCATGATCAACGCGCCCCTGCCAGAGATCAGCCATTTGTTGTTGGAAGCATCGTCCCACGCCGGCACGTCGGGGGGCAGGAACGCGATCAGCTTCTTGTAAAAGTCCAGCGCCTGGCGCACCTCGTCGGTCTTGACGGTGAGATTGCCGTTGGCATCCACCAGTTGCGCCCCGAATGACTGGAAGAATGCACCGGCGACAACCACGCTGTCGATGGTCTCTCCCAATCCGATGCCGAAGGGGAAACCGCCTTTGTGGCAGGCTTCAGCCGCCCCCAGGAACGTGTCCATCGTCCAGCGGTCGGCCTGCGGCGGGCTGCCTGCCGGGTACATCGCCTGCACGTCGATGCCGGCGTACTCTTTCATGAGATCAATGCGAGAGCAGGGAGCCTGGATTTGGCTGCCGATAGTGGCGGGAGTGGCCATCCAACGGGCGTTTACTTGGCCGAGATACTTTACCGCGCCGTTCACCTCGCCGTTCTGCCTGAGGATCGGCTCCATGATATCGTCAACCGGCTCGAGCTGTTCGGCATAATTGTGAACACGCCACGCCGCCATCGCAAGAATGTCGTGTCCAACTTTTGCTTGCGCTTCGGCAGCGCCGGTTAGAAGCAGTTTGTTGCCTTGGCTGCCAATGTAATCGATCTGTACCTCGACCTTTTCCTTCTCCGCCCATTCCTTAACGAGATCCGCTGAGGTCGCGTTGGCGCCCGGCACAAAGTGGTCCCAGAAGCCTATCGACAGCTTACCGGCGGCGTAAGCGCCGCGCACATAAGGCGCAGTGACGAGCGCTGCGGAAGATATGGCCGACGCGGTTACAAATTGTCGTCGAGAAAGCTTTCGTGACATTTGTTCGCTCCACGCTGATCAAGCCGCCGATCCTTCAAGCGGAAATGAAATCTCGTGCCGCCGCTCTTGGTAAGGCCGGGCAGTAAGGCAAGCCCCTGGCTGCTGCCGTGGATCGCCTCTTGGCAAATTGTTGCCGCCCTTGAGGACGGTATCAGGCCATGGGTAGGCGCTCTTGACATTCTGCTTACATTCTCCTCACCAGCGGCTTATTCTTGCGACGCAACCGGCGCGGCACCCCGCCGGGAGGAAGTCACCCAAGGAATTGTCAGTTTGCGGTATCTCTTCGAGGAGTACGCATTCGACACTGATCTTCGCGAGCTTTACCGCGGGGCGCACTTGGTCTCCGTTGCTCCGCAGGTATTCGATCTGCTCGATTACCTGATCCGCAACAGGGAACGGGTCGTAAGCAAGGACGACCTGATCAATGCCGTTTGGAATGGCCGTATCGTGTCCGATGCAGCGCTGACAACGCGCCTGAATGTCGCTCGGAGCGCAATTGGGGATTCCGGCGAAAAGCAGCGCCTGATCAAGACTCTGCAACGCAAAGGCTTCCGTTTTGTTGGAGCGGTGCAAGAAGTTCAGGGACCCGCAGGCTCTGCGGTGACGGCTGTTGCTGGTGAACGGGGAAACCACGGCATCGTTGATCCGGATCGGCCCGAGGCGGCAACCGCTGTGATGTCGACTCCCGCGCCGCGCCTTTCTATCGTCGTGCTGCCTTTCGCGAACTTCGGTTGTGATTCCGAGCAGGATTATTTCGTCGACGGTGTGGCCGAGAGCCTGACCGCAGACCTTTCGCGCATCAGCGGCTCATTCGTAATCGCGCGTAACACCGCTTTCACATTCAAGGGCAAAACCGTCGATGTAAAGCAGGTCGGGCGCGAGTTGAACGTCCGCTATGTGCTCGAAGGCTCAGTGCAGCGAGGCGGCAACCGGCTTCGCGTGAATGTTCAGTTGATCGATGCCGAAACCGGTAATCACCTTTGGGCCGAGCGGTTCGATAAACCCGTCGCCGACCTGTTCGATACGCAGGATGAAATCGTATCGCGGCTGGCTAACACGCTAAATGCCCAGCTCATTCAGGTTGAGGCGCGGCGAGCGGGACGTTCAACCCACCCCGATGCGATGGACCTGTATTTCCAGGGCTGGGCTTACGAGAACAATGGGACGACCGCGGAATACACGTCGCAAGCGCTGGCCTTCTTCGACCGTGCCCTGGCGCTTGATCCCGGCAACATTGAGGCTCTGGTCGGTTCGGCGCGGGTTAAAGCGGCGATTGGCGCCAGCCTTGTGCGTGACGACTGGACCGCGCACTTCGTAGCGGCCGAGGCAGTCTTGATTCGGGCTTTGTCACTTGCGCCAAACCATGCTCGGGCCCATAGCGTCCTGGGCCTCGTCCAGACATTTACCAATCGCGCGGTCCAGGGCATCGCTGAATGCGAACGGGCGTTGGCACTGGATCACAATTTGGCTGACGCTCATGCCTTCATCGGTCTCGCCAAGCACTTTCTCGGTCGCGGCGATGAAACCGAGGTCCATGTCCGGGAGGCGCTTCGCCTCTCTCCTCGCGATAACTACGCCTACCGGTGGTCGATGTTTGTCGGTCTCGCCAAGTTGGGTCTCGGCGCCGACCTTGAAGCGGTTGCCTGGCTACGCCGGAGCATCGAGGCCAACCGAAATCATCCCATCCCGCATTGCTTTCTCGCCGCCGCCTTGGCCCTGCTGGGCTCACTGGACGAGGCACGGGCCGCCGCGCAGGCGGGCCTTGTGCTTAATCCGACCTTCACACTCCGCCGCTTCCGAGCCCGCGCGGCGAGCGACCATCCTGCTTACCTCGCCGGGCGCGAACGTGTCTATGAGGGCCTGCGCATGGCCGGGGTGCCGGAAGGATGAACGGCACGAGGTGACCGAAGTAGCGAACCGTTGCTGCGGAACAAGCTGCGTGGCGTTCCTCGGGGAGCCGCGATCCAAGGCAGTCGAAGCACGGCTCTCGCGCTGGCTGGTGCTGCCGCGTGGACGCTTCGCGGTGTGTCCAGCTTCGCACAAGGTCGTTGCCGCACATTGATCGGGCGGGGGCAGGCCCGCGCCGGAGAGTCTGCCGGAGCGGCAAACGCAGGAAGGGGCATCTGTCTCCCACCTTACGGCGTCGCATCGATGATGGGGGCCCATCGCAATGTACGCCAAAGCGTCGTCAGGTTCCGTCTCGCTCGAGGCCGGTCTTGCGCACCATCGCGCCGGCCGCTTGCCGCAGGCGGAGGCGATCTACCGGCAGGTCCTGGCATCCGAGCCGGATCGCGCGGACGTCGTTTTCCTGCTGGGGATTGCTTTGCTCCAGGCCGGTCACCCCGACAGGGCGCTCGATTTCTTCATCCGTGCCGTCAAGCTGCAGCCTCGCAACGGCGTCTATCACAGCAGCATGGCTGCGGCTCTGCACGCTCTCGGACGACGGGGGGAGGCCATCGCGAGCTACCGCGAAGCTCTGCTGCATCAGCCCGGCAATCTCGATGTGCGCATTCAGCTTGGCATCCTGCTGGGTGAATGCGCCGACGTCGCGGGTGAGGAAGCCCAGTACCGGCTCGTGCTGCAACATGCTACCGGCCCTGATGCTGCTGGCCCTCAAGTCGATGCCCGGTTCAGGCTCGCCAATCTGCTGGTGAGGCGGAAGCAATTCGATGATGCGATCGGCGAGTTTCGGCAGGTGCTTCGGCAGAGGCCGGATTTTGCGGTGGCCCATCTGCACCTTGGCGCAGTGCTGTTCGATCGCTCGGCTCTCGAGGAATCCGAGCTTTGCTATCGTGAGGCCTTGCGCCTCGATCCGACATATGCGGAGGCCTACTGCAATCTTGGCGGTCTGCTCATCAAATCGGGTCGCCTCGACGAGGCGGAGGTCAATCTTCGCGAAGCCTGCAGACTGAAGCCGGGTTTCCCCGAGGCCTTGAACAATCTCGGCGAATTGCTGCGAATCCGGGGGCGGCCGGACGAGGCGGAAATCTGCTGCAGGGAAGCTTTGCGTCAGAGCCCGGACTATGTTCCGGCGCAACTGACCCTGGGCAACGTCCTTCGCGATTGCGATCGTTTCCACGAAGCGGAGTCCTGCCTTCGCATCGCTCTCGACTGCAATCCGGCCTGGCCGGAGGCGCTCAACAATCTCGGCAGCGTGCTGGTGGATCTTGGGCGGCCCGAGGAAGCCATTCAGAGTTTTCGGACGGCGTTGTCGCAAAGGCCGGACTATCCCGAGGCGCAGGCCAACCTTGCGGTTGCGTTGCTGCTGGCTGGCCAGTTCGAGGAAGGATGGCGGCAACACGAGTGGCGGTGGAAGCGGAACACGACAAAGTCGAAGCTCCGCGACTTCAGCCAGCCTCTCTGGGATGGCGGAGACATCGGCGATCGGGTCCTGCTGCTGCATGCGGAGCAGGGTTTTGGCGACACGATTCAGTTCTGTCGCTTCGTGCCGGCGATTGCGGCCGGGCGACGGGTCATTCTCGAAGTCCAGCCGCCGCTGGTGCCGCTGCTGGCGGGGCTGCCGGGAATCGAGCGCATCGTCGCCCGTCGTGATCCGCTGCCGCCGTTCGATCTGCATTGTCCGCTGTTGAGCCTGCCGCGGGCCCTTGGCATCACCCTCGAAACCATCCCGCAAGAGCCATATCTCCGCGCCGATCCTGAGCGCGTCGCGGCCTGGCGCCAGCGGGTGCGGCAGCTCGATGGCCTGCGGGTCGGCTTCGCCTGGGCGGGCAACCAGACCATGGTCGGCGACCGGCGAAGGTCCATTCCGCTCGAACGATTTTCACAGCTGGCGGACATATCGGGGGTAAGTTTCGTCTCGCTGCAGAAGGGGTCGGCGGCCAGCCAGTCGCTGCCGCCCGGCCTGTCCCTGCACGATTGGACCGATGATCTCCACGATTTCGGCGACACCGCCGCGCTGATCGAGGCGCTGGACCTCGTCATCAGCGTCGATACCGCGGTGGTGCATCTGGCAGGCGCGCTTGGCCGCCCCGTGTGGCTGCTCAACCGCTTCAACCGGTGCTGGCGCTGGCTGGTGAACCGCGACGACAGCCCCTGGTACCCGACGTTGCGGCAATTCCGGCAGCCCGAGCCCGGCGATTGGGACAGCGTGCTCGAGAATGTGCGCGCTGCACTCCAGACCTATGGCCCATCATCCGTTATGCGAGCCGAACGAGTGGGATAATAGAAGGTGTCATGGCACCGGAATCGGTGCATGGGGTTGTTTTCGAGGTTTTAGGTGGAAGCCCTTGCCGGCCGCCACGGCGTCACGGTGACACCATCGGCCGGATCGAGCATTTGCACCGCGCCCGGCGTCAGCCCGTGCGATTCCAGCACCTCGTGCGGCGTGCGCTCGGGGACGCCGACAAAACAGCCTTCGCCGCCGGGCAGGCGGACCTGCGGGGCCTCCGACAGCCAGAAGGTGTCGTAGCGGTCCATGAACAGGTCGAACACCACGGGGCCGCCGATGATCGCGACCATGCCGGACGAGACGCCGGCAAAGTCGCAGGCCTGCGCAAAACTGGCATGCGCCGGATTCCACAGCGATGCGTTCGGCAGCTCGGGATCGACGGTGAGGGCTCGGATCTTGCGCGTGAGGATCAGCCGCTTGCGCTTCGGTGAATTCGGCTGCGTCTCATGCGAGTGGCGGCCGTGCACGATCAGCGCGGCGCGGTCGAGCGACTGTTCGAAAAAGCGCTTGTCGCCCTCGAACTTCAGGCTGTCGGGCATGACATGGGCCGCGTCGGCGAGCATGCCGTCCGCGGACACGATGACATAGCCTTCGATCCGGAACGACAATTTCCGCAACTATTCGGAAACGGTCGTGACCACCGAATTGACCGGGCGCTGGCTCACGGTCGGCAGCTTGGCGTCCTTGAGCAGTTCCTGGTCGTATTCCGGCAGCGTCGAGACCGGGGACTTGGCGCGCATCGCCACCACCTTGAAGCCGCCGGCCTTGAGGCGGTTCAGAAGCTCGGGCAGGGCCTCCGCCGTGTGCTTCTGGAAGTCGTGCATCAGGATGATGCCCTTGCCCTTGCTGTCGAGCTTCTTCATCACCGTGTCGATCACCTTCTCCGGCTTGGAGGCCTTGAAGTCGAAGGAGTCGAGGTCGCAGGAGAAGATCGCGATGTTGCGGTTGCCGAGATAGGTGACCATCTCGGGCGGATGCTGCAGCGCCGGGAAGCGGAAGAACGGCGCGGGCGAGACGCCGCCGAGCGCCCACTTCACCGCGGAAAAGCCCTTCTCGATCTCGTCCTTCTTCTGCGCCTCGGTGAGCTTCTTGTTGTTGAGATTGGCGTGCGACCAGGTGTGCGCGCCGACGGTGTGGCCGGCGGCATAGACCTGCTTCAGGATCTCCGGCTCATAGGTCGCGTGCTTGCCGATAGGGAAGAAGATGCCGGTGGTGCACTGGTCGGCGAGCGCCTTCAGCACGGCCGGCGTGTTGTGCGGCCAGGGCCCGTCGTCGAAGGTCAGCACCACCTCGTGGTCGCGCAGGAAGTCGAGCTCCTTGAAGTGCTCGAAGCCGAAGCCGGGACCGCCGGTGGTGTCGATCTCGACGGTGCGGGCAACGCCGAGCGCGTTCGGATTGTTGCAGGCGGCGCGCGCGGGCTGGGCGGCCTGTCGCGGGGGCTGCGGAGCGGGGGCTGCGGCCTGCAGCGCGGGTGCCGCAGCCGGGGCTGCCGGGGCAGCAGCGGCGGCGGGAGCCGGCGCCGGCGCAGCCTGCGTGGCGGCCGCGGGCTTCGCCGGTGGGGTCTGCGACCATGCCGCGCCTGTCAGCGCAACCGACATCGCGCTTGCCAAAATCAGTCCTGCCACTCGCATGGTCTTGTCCTCGATTGATCCCGTTGTTCTGCCGCTGCTTTTCGCCTTCGGCAAAACCTGTCCTGCCCCGGACGGCCTAGCCTAGATGGCACTGCTCAGCCATTGCAACGGCTGTTTGGGGTTCCGCGGCCAATTGTGCCCAGATGCGTTGGGCGAGAGTGTGTCAGGTGTCGGCCAGGACCTTTGCCACCGCGGTCTTGATCCGCGTATCGGTCGGCTCGACGGCGGACGGAAACACCTCGGCGATGTAGCCGTCCCGCCCGATCAGGTATTTGTGGAAGTTCCAGCGCGGAACTTCGCGGGGCCGCGCCTCCGCCGCCCATTTGTAGAAGGGATGGGCCTTCGCGCCGACCACGACCGCCTTGGCCGCGATCGGGAAGGTCACGCCGTACTGGTGATGGGCGGTCTCGGAAATCTCGCTCGATCCGCCCGGTTCCTGGCTGCCGAAGTCGTTGCTGGGCACGCCGATGATGGTGAGTCCGCGGGCGCGAAACTCGCTCCAGAGCTCCTGCAGTCCCGCATATTGCGGCGTGTACCCGCAGAGCGAGGCCGTGTTGACCACCAGCAGCGGCTTGCCGGTGAAGGCGGCGAGGCGGATGTCGTCGCCGGACAAAGCGGGGAACGAGAAGGCGTAAGCCGAGATTCGGCTCATGCCGCTGTCGGCCGATGCGCGCTCGGTCGCGGCGGCGGTCGCGAGCAGCGCGGTGAGCATGGTCCTGCGATTCATCATGGCGGTGTCCCCCGACCTGATCCGGGACGTTACTCTACCTCGCCGATGCGGCCGGCCTGCTCAACACCGCGTTATCCGGTGCCGACAGGCGCTCAGTAAAGACGGACGATGAAGTCGGTGCCTTCGCCGGTCTCGCCCTGGTTGATGCCCTGGTCGGACACGATGATCGAGCCGCCGGTGGTCAGCATCTCGTTGATCCTGGCGACGGTGTCGGCGGGAATCGTGATGCGGTCCAGCGCCTCGGCAGGGCTGTCCGGCGTGATCACCGGCTTTGCCGCGACGGGAATCACGGCCGCGCCGTGCTGGCGCCGCGCCATGCGGCCATCGCTCTCGCGCAGCGCGCGGGCGGAGACGGGCAGCGAGACCACCGACCAGCGCAGCGCGTTGGTGTCGGTCTTGTCGAGCTCGGCGGTGAAGACATGTGTGCCGAGCGGGCGGTCGCTGGTGGCGATCGTCACGGGGGCATCGAACAGCGGCGCAAAATTCTGCCGCACGTAGATCTTGGAATCCTTGCGGCTGATGAACACCGCGATCTGTCCGGCGCGTTTCGGGGGCTCCGGCTTCGCCGCGGGCGCGGGATCGGCGACGCGCGTCTGGTCCTTGCTGGCATCCGCCGGAGCAGCGGGCGCCGTCGCCGTCACCGGCGCGTCCTTCTTCGCATCGGACGGCTCGGGCTTGACGGGCTCGGAGCTCTGCGCTTCGACCTTGTCGGCGGGCGTGGCGTCGGTCCTGGAGGCTGCGTCAGCCGGTTTCGCCGGCTCGGACGCGTCGGCGGTCTTGATGTCGGTCGCTGTTGTATCAGTTTGGATCGGCGCGTTGCCGGTCGTCGCATCCGACATCACGGCATGGCCGACCGAGGAGCGCAGCTCGATGACGCCGTCTGCGCTGGCGGTTTTCGTTTCGACGGGCTTTGCTTCGGTGACCCTGATTTCGGAGCCGCCCTTGTCCGCCTTGTCGCCGGCGTTGATCTGTGGCGCGAGGCTGGCGGCCGGCTGCGGCGGCACGCGCACAGAGGCGAGCAGGGGGTGCGAGAAGCTTTGCGGCGTCATCTCGCCCGGCGTGACGATGACGCGGGCGCCCATCCTGGTCCAGTTCCACATCTTCACCGCAAACGCCATCGGCATGCGGATGCAGCCATGCGAGGCCGGATAGCCCGGCAGCACGCCGGCATGCATGGCGACGCCGGACCAGGTGATCCGCTGCATGTACGGCATCGGCGCGCCGCTATAGATGTTGGAGTGGTGGTACTTGTGCTTCTGGATGACGCTGAACACGCCCATCGGCGTGGAATGGCCCTTCATGCCGGTCGAGACCGGCGATTCCGCGAACGCGCCGTTGGAATCGTAAATCGTCACCTTCTGCCGGTCGATCGAGACCACGATGACGAGGGGGCCTTGCGGCTTGGCGCCGGTTTCCTTTTCGGCGACAGCATCCTTCTTTCCGGCCGCCGGGCCGCGCTTCTGCGGCTGGTGTCGCGGCTCTTCAAGATAGCGCCCCTGCCGGACGAAATAGGATCCGTCGGAATAATCCGTCCAATAATAAAACGCGGCTTCCGCCTGGCTGGTCGCGCCGATCGCACCTGCTGCCGTCAAGACCGCGACTTTCCAAAGCCGCGCCGGTGCGAGGGAAGAGCCGAACCCGTTCACGCTGTTCATCCTCGAATCCATAATCCAAATCAGACTTTAGTGTCGCAGAGGGGATACGCGTTCACCAGCATGGCGGTTCTGCCATCATTTACTTTTGTCCAAGCCGTAGCAAAAAAGCCTCACAGAGCGGTAAACGCCGCCTTCGTACCGGCCAGCCGCAGCGCGCCTTCCTGAGCGGCTGCCCCATCCCTACATTGCTGGGACTTGTTACCGGAGAACTTCATGTCATCCCGTTTCTGCAGTCCCTTTCGCATCCGCTTGAAAGGCTTCGCGTTATTCCTTCTGCTCCTGATCGTGCCGGCGGCATCGACCCAAGCCGCCGATGAGCCGGATCTCATCTTCCGCCGCTCCACCGTGTTCAAATGGATGAGCCCCAATGACAAGCTTGCGACCTATGGCCTCGACGATCCCGAGGTCGAGGGTGTGGCCTGCCATTTCACGGTGCCGGAGAAGGGCGGTTTCAAGGGCTGGCTCGGTCTTGCCGAGGAGGTCTCGGACATCTCGCTCGCCTGCCGCCAGATCGGCCCGATCAAGTTCAGGGACAAGCTGGAGCAGGGCGACGACATGTTCCGCAAGCGCCGCTCGATCTTCTTCAAGCGCATGCAAATCGTGCGCGGCTGCGACACCAAACGCAACGTGCTGGTTTATATGGTCTACTCGGACAAGCTGATCGAGGGCTCGCCGAAGAACTCGACCTCGACAGTGCCGATCATGCCCTGGGGACCGGCCGACGCCAATGTCCCCAAATGCGGCGACTTCTTCACTCAGTGACGGGTTGGGAGCCGGCGCGCGGCTTCGCCAGATGTGCGCCGGTCAGCCGAACGAACGCCTGCGGCACGGCTTCGCTGCCGCGGCCCGATTGCAGCGCCATTGCGCCGGGTGAACCGGCGCGGCTGCCAACCGGTTGTTCAGCGGCGCGGCCTCGGGCCGCGTCGCTCGTCTGCGCCATCATGCTGGCCATCCTTCTTTACGTCTGTTGAGGTGATCCGGGCCTGCCGGTTTCCGAAGGCTGTTGTCGCCGCTCGCGCGCCCCCGGTTCAACGAGGCCTGTCTCAGCAGAATTAGGCAAAACGCCTGTGAAGGCTTGACGTCGTGGAGATGACGCATCGCTGCTTCGACACAATCCCAGATCGTGTCCCGGCGGATTCAGGCCGTCGCCGCTCCTGCTGAAATGATTGATGTTTTTCGAGAATTGTTTCGTCGTCGTTCCCGTGACGAAACAATTCGTGCCGCGACGAAACCATTTTCGGCCGTGCGCGCATCACGCAAGAAACCGCCCATCGGTATCAGGGTCACAAAGGATGATGGCCCATCGCCGCCCCTTTTTGACCTGGAGACAGATCGATGCGCGCGCTCAGCTTGATCCTTGCTTTCGGCTTCGTGCTCGCCGGCTCCTCGCTGGCAGGCGCTCCGGACGGCAACCTGCCGGGTATCGGCACCTTCCAGTACAGCGGCTCCCCGGTTACCATCACGTCCCCACAGCCCGTCGTTCTGGCGGTGCGTCTCTGATCGTCAACAAGAAACCAGCCGGCAAGGCCATCATGCACCTTCGTCTCTGCGCCGCAGCGTTTGTGTCCCTCCTGACGATCAATGCCGTCCAGGCGCAGGTGCGCACGCCTTCGAGGCTACCCGATCCGCGCGGCGAGTTCGTGCGGCAATGCGCGCCGCGCATGTTAGGCCGCTGGGAGCATCCTGAGGCAGTCTGCGGCTGCCTGCATGATCATGCCGCAGCCGTGGTCGAGGACCGCGACCTGCGCGAGGCTCTGCTGCGCGGCATCAGTGAGACCGGCGTGCCGACCATCGAGACCGACTGGGTGCCGCCCTCCAAGCAAAGCGAGATCGGCCCGACCTTCACCAAGATCGCCAAGCCGACCCTGCAGTGCATGTTCGATCCGGCGAAATCCTGACCCGTCATCTCGACTTCGGACCGATGCGCGGCACGCAGGCGCTGGTCCGCGACACCCCTCTGTCCGTCATCCTCGCACCGCGCACTTCCCTGATCTGTCCGGCCGGGCAGGTGCCGTCATCCACGAGCACCCGCTGACCCAGCTTGAGATCGACGATGTCCTGCTCGCGCCCGACCGTGACAGCATGTGCTGCCGCAGAGAGCGTGGCCGAAACCACCAGAAGCAGAAGGCAGGCGGCGCGACGAGGAAGCATGGCGAGAGATCCCGGCATCAAAGCCGCAATGTAGGGATGAGCGCGCGATTCTGACAGTGACGCTTCCGTCATGCCCGCCGGGCCCTGCGTTTCGCGCGCAGGGCGGCGCGCGATTCCCGCGCGAGCCGCGCGGCGGATGCGACGAGTTGCGGAACCGCATGACCTGAAAAGCCCAGCACGAAGCCGGGCAGCGGACGCGCCCGCGCAAAGGTGTCGGCGAGCAGCCAGCCTTCGGCGCCGGCGGCCCGTTTCGCCTCTGCCGCAACCGCCGGCGCAACCGACGGATCGAACCGCGCCACCAGGTGCAGCCCCTGCGACGGCACCGGCACCGACAGCACTCCGTCGGAGGCCGTTTCGAGCGTTTCGGCGAGCGCATCGCGCGCCTCGCGATAGAGCCCTCGCACGCGCTTGAGGTTCGCGGCGAAAGCGCCGGAATTGAGCATGTCGGCGACCGCACCTTCCATCAGCGTGCCGGGGAAGCGGTCGAGCGCGGCCCGCGCGGCGGTGACGTCGGCGATCAGGCGCTCGGGCAGGGCGCAATAGCCGATGCGCAGGCCCGGAAACAGCGTTTTGGCGAACGTGCCCATGTAGATCACGCGCTGGAGGCGGTCGATGCCGGCAAGCGACATCAGCGGTGCGCCCTCGTAGCGGAACTCACTGTCGTAATCGTCCTCGAACACGAAGGCGCCGGCCTGCCTTGCCCAGTCCAGCAGTTCGAGCCGTCGCGGCATCGACATCTGCATGCCCAGCGGAAATTGATGCGACGGCGTCACATAGGCCGCGCGCGCCTCAGGTGCTGCCGTACGGCCCCTGGCGACATCCAGGCCCTGTGCATCGACGGGAACGGGCACGGTGCGATAGCCGCATTGCGCGATGGTCCTACGCGCGATCGGATAGCCGGGGTCCTCGCACCAGACCTGATCGTTCGCCTTCAGGATCGCGCCGAGCACGATGCGCAGCGCATGCAGCGTGCCCGATGTCAGCATGATCTGGTCGGGGTCGCAGCGCAGCCCCCGCGCCGACAGCAGATGATCGGCGATCGCGACGCGGAGCTCGCGGCTGCCGCGCGGATCGCCGTAGTGGAGATGCTCGGGGCCGAAGGCGCGCATGCGCCGGCCGGCGAAGGCGCGAAAACGCTGCACCGCGCGTGCGTCGATATGGGTACAGCCGAGCGAGAGCACGCCCGGCCGCGGCGCTTCGACGACGGCCCTGGGCTTTCTCGGTGTCGCGGCCTGCGTCGGGATGCGCGCGGCGACAAAGGTGCCGGAGCCGACGGTCGCCTGCGCAAAGCCGTCCGCGATCAGGCGTTCATAGGCCGTGACGACGGCGTTGCGGCCGAGCCCCGTCTGCCGCGCCAGTGTCCGTGACGGCGGCAGTACCTCGCCGGGCTTCACGAGCCCGCCGACGATCATTTCGCACAGCGCCTGGTACAGCCGGTGCGCGGCGGAGGCACCTGGCGTGACGTGAGGACCGGTGAGGTCGAGCGGCAGCTCGGCCTTGACCGGCGAGGCGGGCAAATTGGTTGGAATTCTTTGCATGGAATTGGCACTATCGCAGACCAAATCCGCCGCTACAACTGCTCAGGAATCCTTCCAATCCGATGAGGAGCGGCCTTGAGCCAGAGTGAAAATTCCTATCCGACGTCGGCGCGCAACAAGGTGAAGCGCCTCCACGAGCGTGGCTTCTACGACCGTGCCACCGTCCACGGCATCCTGGATTCGTCGATGCTCTGCCACGTCTCCTACGTGATCGACGGCCAGCCCTATTGCACGCCGACCTTCTTCTGGCGGGAGGGGACGAAACTCTACTGGCATGGGTCGAGCGCGAGCCGCATGCTGCGCAACCAGGCCGGGGGCGAACGCGTCTGCCTGACGGTTGCGCACCTCGACAGCCTCGTGCTGGCGCGCTGCGGCTTCAATCACTCCGCCGACTACCGCGCGGTGATGGCGTTCGGCACCGCCTATCTCGTCACCGACCCCGAGGAGAAGGAGCGCGCGGTGATCGCCATGGTCGACCGCTTCTTCCCGGACCGCACCGCGGGCCTGCGGGCGAGCCACGCGCAGGAGATCAAGGCGACCTCCTTCATCGCGATGGAAATCGAGGAGGCCTCGGCAAAGATCCGCGCCAAGGGCGTCGGCGACGACGAGGAGGATTACGCGTTGCCGATCTATGCCGAGCGCATTCCCGTGCGCACCGTGCTCGGCGCGCCCGAGCCTTGCCCGCGGCTGCGCGAGGGCGTCAGCCGGCCCGCGACGCTGAATGGCTACTCCGAAGGCCGTCTGCTCGAAGATGCATTGCGGCATGCTTATTTTGTACGATACCCGAACGGCTGAAATCGGCTAGCTTGTCTGCTCTTTTCGATTGTCTGAACGCCCGGAGCAGCCTGATGAATGCCGAAACGCAGCAGAGGATTCTTGACGCCGTCGATGCCGGCTTCGAAGCCCAGCTTGCGACCACCCGTGATTTCGTCGCGATCCCCTCGACCCGCGGTGCGGAGGGGCCGTGCCAGGACATGATCGGCGACCTCCTGCGCGCACGCGGCTACGAGGTCGACGACTGGCACATCGATGTCGATGACTTGAAGGATCTGCGCGGCTTCGGCCCGATCGAGCACGATTTTTCCAGGGCGCGCACGGTGGTCGGCACCTATCGGTCGCCAACCAATGGCGGCAAATCGCTGATTCTCCAGGGCCACTGCGACGTCGTGCCGGCAGGGCCGCTGGAATTGTGGGACACGCCGCCGTTCTCGCCCGTGATCAAGGACGGCAAGATGTTCGGCCGTGGCGCCTGCGACATGAAGTCGGGCACGATCGGCGCCCTCTACGCGCTGGACGCGATCAAGGCGGCCGGCCTCAGGCCAACGGCGCGGATTCACTTCCAGTCTGTGATCGAGGAGGAGAGCACCGGCGTCGGCGCGCTCTCGACGCTGCAGCGCGGTTATCGTGCCGACGCCTGCTTCATCCCGGAGCCGACCGGCGGCAAGATGGTCCGCTCGCAGGTCGGCGTGATCTGGTTCCGCCTGCGCGTGAAGGGGCATCCGGTCCACGTCGCGCATGCCGGCTCCGGCGCCAACGCGATCATGGCGGCCTATCATCTGATCCAGGCGATCCAGAAGCTCGAGATCGAGTGGAACGAGCGCGCGAAGACCGATCCGCATTTCAAGACGCTCAATCATCCCATCAACTTCAACCCGGGCATCATCAAGGGCGGCGACTGGGCCTCCAGCGTGCCGGCCTGGTGCGATGTCGACTGCCGCATCGCCGTGCTGCCGGGCTGGTCGATCGCCGATCACCAGAAGGAAATCATGGCCTGCGTTGCCGCGGCGGCGCGCAACCACCGCTTCCTTGCCAACAATCCGCCGGAGATCGAATGGTCGGGCTTCTTGTCGGAAGGCTATGAACTGACCAATTCGGCCGCACCGGAAGCGGCCTTCGGCAGGGCCTTCAACAAGGTCTATGGCGGCCCGGTCGAGGACCTTGTCTTCACCGCGCTCACCGACACCCGCTTCTACGGCCTCAACCACGGCATCCCCAGCCTCTGCTTCGGCGCCAGCGGCGGCGAGATGCATGGCTTCAACGAATTCGTCGAGCTGGAGTCACTGAAGAAGACCACCAGGGCGATGGCGCTGTTCATCGCGGATTGGTGCGGGGTAGAGAAGGCGTAGGCGCGGGCTCTCTCCTTCGTCATTGCCAGCCAACGGGTCCGCGCGAAGCGCGGCCCGGTGACAGGTTCCGCGAAGCAACCCAGTATCGCTTCGGGGGCCAGTCTGGATTCCTTCGTCGCTGCGCTCCTCGTAATGACGGAGGAATTATCTTGCCGGTTCACTGCCTGAAACGCGGGCGGTCAAATACTTTAAGCTTAAAAGAAGGACTAGGATGCCGGCGACGCCGGTGGCAGACTGCCGCCCGGTTCGCTGGCCTTGAGTCCCCGGGAGAGACGATGCGCGATTGGGACGATGCCTATGCCAATTCGGCCCATATCCCCGGCTCTGACAAGATGCCGGGGATATGGGCCGAGCGGGCGGCCGCTTACCGCGCGGGGCTGAAGGGTTTTCGTGCCGATGTCGCCTATGGCCCCGGCGAGCGCCAGCGCCTCGACCTGATCGTGCCCGATGGCGACAGCAAGGGGCTCGTCGTGTTCGTGCATGGCGGCTACTGGATGCGCTTCGACAAGTCGACCTGGACCGATCTCGCCGAAGGCGCGCGCCATCACGGCTGGACCGTGGCGCTGCCGAGCTACACGCTGGCCCCGGCCGCGCGCATCTCCGACATCACCGCCGAGATCGCCGCCGCCATCGCCAGGGCGGCTTCGCTGGTGCCGGGGCCGATCCGGCTCGCCGGCCACTCCGCCGGCGGCCACCTCGTCACCCGCATGCTGTGCGACGACAGCCGACTGGCGCCGGCCGTCTTCAACCGTATCGCCGGCACGCTCTCGATCAGCGGCCTGCACGATCTGCGACCGCTGCTCAAGACCAGGATGAACGAGACGCTGCGCATGACCATGGAGGAGGCGGCGCTGGAAAGCGCGGCGCTGCATGTGCCGCGCGGGCATGTGCCGGTCACCGCCTGGGTCGGCGGCGGCGAGCGGCCCGAATTCATCCGCCAGTCCGATCTGATGGCCAATGTCTGGACCGGTTTTGACGTGTCGACGCGCCTCGTCGTCGAACCCGCGCTCAACCATTTCACGGTCATCGACGGATTGAAGGATCCGTCGTCGCAGATCACCGCGCGCCTGATCGGCTTCGACTGAAGACGGCGAGGGCGATCGATCGAGAGGGCCTGCCATGACGTCCAGCGATTACGATCCTGCAAGCGAAGGCGCCGAGACCGACTTCGCCCGGCGCATGTCCTATGGCGACTATCTGGCGCTCGACGCCATCCTCGGCGCGCAGCATCCGCTCTCCGACGCCCACGACGAGATGCTGTTCATCATCCAGCATCAGACCACGGAGCTGTGGATGCGCCTTGCCATTCACGAGCTTTCCGCGGCCCGCCGCGCCATCGCAGCCGACGAGGTCGCCTCCGCCATGAAGATGCTGGCGCGGGTGTCACGCATCTTCGAGCAGCTCAATGGCGCCTGGGACGTGCTGCGCACCATGACGCCGAGCGAGTACACGCGCTTTCGCTCAAAGCTCGGCCAGTCCTCGGGCTTCCAGTCGCGCCAGTACCGGCTGATCGAATATCTGCTCGGCAACCGCAACCACGCCATGCTGAAGCCACACGCGCACGACGCCGAGGTGACGCAATTGCTCGAGGCCGAGCTCGCCACGCCGAGCCTCTATGACGAGGTGTTGCGGCTCGCCGACCGCAACGGGCTGAAAATGCCGGCTGCGGTGCTCGCGCGCGACGTCCGCGAGACCCACAGCCTCAATGAGGGGGTGCTGCAGGCCTGGCGCCAGGTCTACGAGGCGCCGGAGATGCACTGGATGCTGTACGAGCTCGCCGAAAAGCTGGTCGACTTCGAGGACTACTTTCGCCGCTGGCGCTTCAACCACGTCACGACCGTCGAGCGCGTCATCGGCTTCAAGCGCGGCACCGGCGGCACCGGCGGCGTCAGCTATCTCAAGCGCATGCTCGAGGTCGAGCTGTTTCCCGAACTCTGGCGCGTCCGTACCATTCTCTAGGGATGTCCATGACCCAGAAGCTTCGCGTCTACGAGGATACCAAGGCCCTGTTCCATCTGCCTGACGGGGTGATCTATCTCGATGGCAACTCCCTCGGCGCGCTGCCGCTTGGCGTTGCCGAGCGCGTCAACCGCGTCATCACGGTCGAGTGGGGCCATGAGCTGATACGTGCCTGGAACACCGCGGACTGGTACGTGCAGCCGCGCCGGCTCGGCGATCGCATCGCGCGGCTGATCGGCGCTGAGCCGGGCTCCGTGATGGTCGGCGATACGCTGTCGCTGAAGGTCTATCAGGCGCTCGCGGCCGCGCTCGAGATGAACGCTGCGCGCAAGCTGATCCTGTCGGACACCGGCAATTTTCCGACCGATCTCTATATGGCCGAGGGCCTGATCGCGACGCTCGGGCGCGGCCATCAATTGCGCCTCGTGGCGCCCGAGGCGATCGAGGCCGCGCTGTCCGAGGAGATCGCAGTGCTCTACCTCACCGAGGTCGATTACCGCACCGGACGCCGCCACGACATGGCGAAGCTGACCGCGAAGGCGCATGCGCTTGGCATCGTCACGGTCTGGGATCTCGCGCATTCGGCGGGTGCGCTGCCAGTCGATCTCGCCGGCGCCGGGGCCGATTTCGCCGCAGGGTGCACCTACAAATACCTCAACGCTGGCCCCGGCGCGCCCGCCTTCCTCTACGTCGCGCCACGTCATGCCGGCAGTGCGCGTTCCGCGCTGTCCGGCTGGATGGGCCACGAAAAGCCCTTCGCGTTCGAACTTGGCTATGCCGCTGCCAGCGGCGTCGAGCGCATGCGGGTCGGCACGCCGCCGGTGTTGGCGATGGCAGCGCTCGAAGCCTCGCTCGACATCTGGGACCGCGTCGACATCGCGGAGGTTCGTGCGTGGTCGCTCGACCTCAGCGATCTCCTGATCGACGAGGTCGAACGCCGCTGCCCGCAATTGAAGTTGGTCACCCCGCGCGCGCCGACGCAACGTGGCTCTCAGGTCTCCTTCGCCTTCGAGGGCGGCTACGCAGCGATGCAGGCGCTGATCGCCCGCGGTGTCATCGGCGATTTCCGCGCACCCGACATCATGCGGTTCGGCATCACGCCGCTGTACATCGGTGAGGACGAGATCATCCGCGCCGCGGAGATTATCGAGGAGGTGATCGCGGGCGAGGAGTGGCGGCGGCCGGAATATCAGGTCGTGAACGCGGTGACGTGAGCCTAACTGCGCGCGCCCCATAACGCCTTGACGATCGCATCAAGCCCATCGGTCAGCGCCGCCGGTCCTGGCTGGAGAATGATCGTCGACTTGATTTCCACGATACGATGATCCCGCACGGCCGGGATATCGCTCCAGCCGTCGCGTGCGCGGATGCGGGCGGGCACGACCTTCTTCCCGCACCATGATGCGAGGATGACGTTCGGCGCAGCCTCGCGCACCGCTTCCGCCGAGATGATGCGATCCTTCGCCGCCTGCTGATGGCGCAGCTCCGGAAACACGTCCTCGCCGCCTGCGATCTCGACCAGTTCGGACACCCAGCCGATGCCGGAGATCAGCGGATCGTCCCATTCTTCGAAATAGACTCTTGGTCGCGGCGAGAAGCGGGGCGTTGCGGCGATCGCGGCAAGACGCCGTTCAAGGCTCTGGGCAAGTTGCTCCGCGCGATCCCCTGCGCCGACCAGCGCACCGACCGTGCGGATCATCGCCAGGATGCCTGCGATGTCGCGCTGGTTGAAGACGTGGACGTGGACGCCCGCGCGGACGAGGTCGGCGGCGATGCCGGCCTGGAGATCGGAGAAGGCGAGGACGAGGTCCGGTTCCAGCGCCAGGATCTTTGGGATGTCCGCCGAGACGAACGCCGACACCCGCGGCTTCTCCCGGCGCACCCGGGGCGGGCGCACGGCGTAGCCGGACACGCCGACGATGCGGTCCTGCTCGCCGAGCAGGTAGAGCGTTTCGACCGTCTCTTCGGTCAGGCAGACGATGCGGCGAGGCGGGAAGTGGCGCATGGGACCAGCATATGCACAAATGACGTCGCCGATGTCATTACGGCCATGACCTCAGACGTCATTGCTTTGCCGCCCGGAGCAATTCACGCTGAGAGTTCAAGAAACTGGGAGGATATCCGATGACGCCGCTCGAGAAACTTCACGCGATGAAAATGCCGTTCGCCGAGCTCAAGGGCGTCGAGTTCGTGGAAGCGGGGAAGGATCGCGTAGTGGCGCGGATGACGGTCCGGCCCGATCTCTGCACCCTGCATCACACCGTCCATGGCGGCGCGGTGATGGCGCTCGCCGATTCCGTCGGCGCAGCGGCGACCGTGATCAACCTGCCAGAGGACGCCAAGGGCACGACCACGCTGGAGAGCAAGACCAATTTCATCGGCGGCGCCAGGGAGGGGGCGACCATCATCGCCACCGCCACGCCGGTCCATCGCGGACGGCGGACCCAAGTCTGGACCACCCGGCTGGAGACCGAGGACGGTAAATTGGTAGCCATCGTGACCCAGACCCAGCTCGTTCTGTAGGACTACGGGTTCTTGATTTTGTTAACGAATTGGTCGCTTCCGGCAGGCTATGGCTTGAAAAAATTGCTGCGATGCACAACATAGGAAGTCTAGGGATTCGAACGCCTCCTCGAGGGATACCAAGAGGAGATTTGACGTGGCACTTGAAGACACAGTCCGCACCGCCCCCGGCTATGTGCGGACCTTGATCCAGCAGGAAGAACTGCCGCTCCTGCGCGATCATCTGCTGAGGCTTGATTCCGAAAGCCGGCATGACCGTTTCAACGGCTTTCTCGACGACAGCTTTATCGAGCGTTATGCGGCTCGCTGTGCCGAGGATGGTACCATCATTGTCGCCTATATCGTCGACGGCGTGGTCCGCGGTGCCGCCGAACTGCATCCGCCGGAGGACGATTCGCTGCCTGAAGTCGCCTTCAGCGTCGAAGCCTCGGCGCGGCGCCAGAACGTCGGCACCGTGCTGTTCAGCCGGCTGATCGCGGAAGCGCGCTGGAAGGGTTTTAAGCGCCTGCGCATCACCACGGGTGCCGACAATCACGCCATGCGCGCGCTGGCCAAGAAGTTCGGGGCGCACCTCGTCTTCCAGCACGGCGAGTCGACCGGCACGATCGACCTCGCAAAGACGCCCGAAGCGGAGCTGGCCGATCTCGCCGCCGCGCCGTTCAACGCCGGTCGCGCCATGATCAGCTTCAACTCGACCTGCTGGAAGCTGATCTCGAGCATGTACGGCAATCGCGCCGCCTGAGCCGCAGGGGCGCACGAATCAAAAAGCGGACCGCGATGCCGGTCCGCTTTCGTATGTCTGGTCCTGAAACAAGCGCTCAGGTGCCGGTGCGCTTGTCGTTGCCGAAGCGGCGGACGACGCGGCGTTCGACCACGATCGAGCGTTGGGCGCCCTGTTCGCCGGCGATCACGCGCGTAGCCGTGAGGCGGCTGTTGGTGCGAGCCTGCTTCTTGACCTCGGCCTGCACGACATCGAGCGGCATGCCCATCAGCGCAGCGGCGATCTCGGCCTGTTGCTCCTGGTCGTCGGTGATGCCGACGGCGGCGAAGATCGCCTCATCCAGGGTTGGCGGATCGTGGCGCACGCGGCGCGTGCCGTATTTGGTGGTCCAGTCTGCGCTCATGACGGCCTCGTTTCGATGCCGGGATACGTAGTGCTGCGGATATTGCATTGCAATATGAATTTGGTGCGGCATCTCAGCCATGCGCAGGTCGGGTGTCAGAGCGGTGACACAACACCGGCAGCGGCATCAACTTGTTGTGGCCAGCGCTTCAGCGCCGCATGCCCGGCCTCGGTCAGGCCGTAGATTCCACGGTCTGCCCGCGCGAACCAGCCATAGACATTGTGCAGCAATATCTTGCCGGCATCGGGGCAGCGCTCGCGCAAGTCGCGCACGCGCCGCGGGCCGGCCGCGAGCTCCGAAGCGCAGGTGAGCGCCTGCTGACGGTAGGCCGTCATGATCGGTGCGCGGGTGCTGCCACCGAGCACGGGATCGCCCCGGCGGCGCTGATGTTCGGCAACGAGGCGCGAGCGCACCTTCGGCTCGCGCCGCGGCGCGGCCGTCGGCGGCTTCACCAGCACCTCGACCTGGCCGCGCTCGGTCACCCCCAGCATGCCGAAGCCGAGCCGGCGGCACAGATTGCGATAGCGCGCATCGCTCTCGCGCCCCTTGCCGCGCGACGACATTTTTGCGGCGATCCAGACCTCGTCGCCGGCCGGTGCACGATCGACCGCCTGCAGGATCAGCTCGAGATTGAAGGCGAGCTTGAGCTCGCCGATCACCACGACTGGCGGATCGCCGGCGCTGAGACCCACGAGATCGCAGCCGCCGATCTCGCCCTTGACCGTGAAGCCGAGCCCTTCGAGGAAGCGTTTGACAGGCAAATAGAGCGCGGTTTCCACGGGAAAGTCCGGTCGGAGAATCAGTTGCGGACAGTCTAGCCCGGATCGGACTCGAGCAGGGCGCGACGTCTCAACCTGTGAGGCGATCGTAATCTGCATGGGAGCCAATCCAGAACCAAACGAAGGCGTCATCGGTCTCGACAGCCAACGCCCGATAGCGCAGCCCAACTCTGGCAGACCAAAATCGTCCGACTTGTTTGAATTGCAGCGACGGGTGACTGGGATCACTCTTCAAGAGCGCGAAATTGGCGTCAGCAAGTTTCCGGACATTGGCCGGCAATGCCGCACAAGCCTTCCAGAATCTCGGCGAAGCGGTGTGCCTCACAGGTCGCGGGTCTGTCCGGCGCGGTAGGCGCTCAGCGCCTCCTCCGCGAACGCATCGAGCCTTCCTGATTGAGCATCGCGCTCGATGGCCTGATCAAAGCGCTGCGCGTCAAATTGCTCGAACCAGGCGCGAAAGCGCGCGAGTTCTCTCGGCGTCAGCAATTCTACCGCTTTCTCGATATCTTCGGTCGTCATAATGCAAATATAGCAATGTGAGGCTGTCACGAAAAGATGCGTTCGCGCCCTATACCCGCCCGCCTACCGGGATCAGCGCGCCGGTGACGCCGCTTGCGGCGTCGCTTGCGAGGAACAGGATCACCTCGGCGAGTTCCTGCGGCGTGACCCATTTGGAAAAATCCGCCTTCGGCATGTCGGCGCGATTGGCCCTGGTGTCGATGATCGACGGCAGCACCGCGTTCACGGTGACCTTGCCCTTCCACTCGCTGGCGAGCGCCTCGGTGAGACGATGCACGCCGGCCTTGGAGGCTGCATAGGGGCCCATGCCGGATCCGGCCTGCAGCGCACCCATGGCGCCGATGTTGACGATGCGGCCGGCCTTCGAAGCGACGAGATGCGGTAGTGCCGCGCGCGAGGTGTAGAGCGCGGTCAGCACGTTCAACGCATACATGCGTTGCCAGGTCGCGCTCTCGCCGTCGCCGACGGTCTCGAAGGCAAAGCCGCCGGCGATGTTGATGAGGGCATCGAGCCGGCCGAAATGCTTCGCTGCCGCTTCGATTGCAGCCTTCGCCTGGGCCGCATCGGACAGATCGACACCGCCGATCTCGATGCGATCGGGCGTCGCTTGCATCTGTGAAGGCGCGTGATCGATGCCGGCGATCCCAGCGCCGCGAGACTGCGCGATCTCCGCGACCACTTTTCCAAGAGCCCCAAGCGCGCCGGTGACGACCAATACCTTGCCTTGCATCATCGCTTCTCCCGCGCGCCCTAGGATTGCAGATAGCGCGCCTTCAGCGCCGTCCGTTCTGCCGTGCCGAGCCTGAGCCCGTCGCGCAGATAGGTTTCGAGGTCGCCATACTCACGGCCGACGGCCTCATAGGCCGCACCCAGATACGAGGTTTCGACGCTGCCGATGGCGTTGCGCACGTCCTCCGGCAGATCGGTGGCCGCGGACGGATCGCGGCGATAGAACTGGTTGGTCAGCAGATAATCCTCGGAGATCACCTCATCGGGCACGCCGAGCGCGTGCAGGATCAGCGCGCTGGCAAAGCCGGTGCGGTCCTTGCCGGCGGTGCAGTGGATGACGAGCGGCGCATGGTCTTCCAGCAGATGGCCGAACAAGGTACGGAAGCTGTCCGTGTTATGGCGGACATAGTTGCGGTAGGATTCGCGCATGATGTCGAGCGCGACCGGCGCGGTCAGCCTGCCGGCGACGAGTTCGGCCCGCAGCGCGGCGACCACGGTCGGCTCGATCGGCAGTGAATGAACGGTGATCTCGTCCACGACGCAGACGCCGCTCGCGCGCTCCTCGACGCCGCGGAAGTCGAAGGCGCTGCGCACGCCGAGCGCGCGGACGGTCTCGACATCGGCGGCGGTAAGCTGGCCGAGATGGTTGGAGCGGAAGATGTGGCGCCAGCGCGTCAAGCGGCCGTCGGCGGTCGGATAGCCGCCGAGGTCGCGGAAATTGCTGGCGCCCTGGAGGCTGAGATGGCGGGCAGGGGGCGCAGACGAGTCTTGCATCGGATCAACTTGGGTTATGTTTGCCCTGGACGCGCTGAGGGCGTCCTTGCGGGTTACTAGAGGGGGCAATCATGAACCGGCACAAGGCCATTCTTTTGGCTTTCGCAACGCTGTTGGCCGGAACCTTTGACGCGCGGCCGGCCGCGGCGCAGACTTTCAAGAGCTATCGCTGCGCCGATGGTACGCAGTTCATCGTCGGTTTTTATGAATACGACAAGCGCGCCTTCCTCCAGATCGACGGAGAGCCCGTCACGCTCGCCAGGCGGCTGACGGTCTCGGGCGTGCGCTATTCGGGGGCAGGGATCACGCTGAGGATCGACAAGGCTGGCGCGACCACGATCAAGCATCTCAAGCGGCCGGTCACGGCCTGCGCGGTGCCTTGAAGACGACTTTCGGCAAGAATCAACAAGAATCAAAAAGGGTCGAAACTCCGTTGTTTCGACCCTTTTTCAAACTGCCGCCAAACGCTGGAGCGCGGCGGTATTGCAAGCCCTGGCATCAGCGATCCCATTTCGGCTTGGCTTCATCGATGGCCTCCTGGTGGTACCAACTGTCGCTGCAGACCGATGCGTGCGCGGGGACCGCCAGACGATCGGCGGGAAGACGAGCCTCGCCATAGCGACGTCCCCCGAGAGCCGCACGGCCCCCTGCAGGGAATTGATAGATCTTTGCAGATCCCGGACTCAAACCATTGTTCATCATTGCGATATCTCCTCTGGCCGAGACGCTAGACCTCCATGGTGCGCCCGACTCGTTGGCTTGTGGTTACTGGGATGCTCCATATCGGCTCGTCGTCCGGAAATGGAAAGTGCTGAAAAGGAAATCACTGCTGGCCTATTTTTTGGGCAGGCGGTCTTTTGCTCCCCCCAAGGCATGGCCTGGGTGACTAACGCGTGGCCCGTTCCGAAGGTTGCCGGGAGCAGTGCGAAGACTTTATGAAAATTGCGCCGGGTTGATGCGCCTTTGATCGACAACCCTGGCGACCGCGCCGACTGCTTCAGAATCAGGCGTTTTCCGCGGCTTTTTTGCAATGCAGCTTCACGCAAAGGTGCGCGGCTATGACGCAGGCGGTTGTGGACGAACGGCGCAAAAGCGGCGGTCGCGGGTCCTGTGGACAACCTCCCGCACTGCGGCCTTTTGGCATGCAACGTGCTTGTAAAGGGCCGGCCGATGGTGGCCGGGTACAGCGGGGGGTTCCGGCCCCCACCTTTCGCATCATCTACAGAGAGGCTCAATGACAAAGTACAAGCTCGAGTACATCTGGCTCGACGGATATACGCCGACTCCGAATCTGCGCGGCAAAACCCAGATCAAGGAATTCGCGTCGTTCCCGACGCTCGAGCAGCTTCCGCTCTGGGGCTTCGATGGCTCCTCCACCCAGCAGGCCGAAGGCCACAGCTCCGATTGCGTGCTCAAGCCGGTCGCCGTCTTCCCGGACGCCACCCGCACCAACGGCGTGCTCGTGATGTGCGAAGTCATGATGCCCGACGGCAAGACGCCGCATGCCTCCAACAAGCGCGCCACCATCCTCGACGATTCCGGCGCCTGGTTCGGCTTCGAGCAGGAGTACTTTTTCTACAAGGACGGCCGTCCGCTCGGCTTCCCGACCTCGGGTTATCCGGCGCCGCAGGGTCCGTACTACACCGGCGTCGGCTACTCGAATGTCGGTGACGTCGCCCGCAAGATGGTCGAGGAACATCTCGACCTCTGCCTCGCCGCCGGCATCAACCATGAAGGCATCAACGCGGAAGTCGCCAAGGGCCAGTGGGAATTCCAGATCTTCGGCAAGGGCTCCAAGACCGCGGCCGACCAGATGTGGATGGCCCGCTACCTGATGCTGCGCCTGACCGAGAAGTACGGCGTCGACATCGAGTTCCACTGCAAGCCGCTCGGTGACACCGACTGGAACGGCTCTGGCATGCACGCCAACTTCTCGACCGAGTACATGCGCACGGTCGGCGGCAAGGCCTATTTCGAGGCGCTGATGGCGGCCTTCGACAAGAACCTGATGGACCACATCGCCGTCTACGGCCCGGACAACGACAAGCGTCTGACCGGCAAGCACGAGACCGCGCCCTGGAACAAGTTCAGCTACGGCGTGGCGGACCGCGGCGCGTCAATCCGTGTCCCGCACTCCTTCATCAACAACAACTACAAGGGCTATCTGGAAGACCGTCGTCCGAACTCGCAGGGCGACCCATACCAGATCGCCTCGCAGATCCTGAAGACGATCGCGTCGGTGCCGGTCGACAAGCAGGCGGCGGCGTAAGATCCTCCCGGCCCGGGCTTGGGGGCTGGCCCGGGTTGGCCTTCAATCCGCCGGAGCTGAAAGGCTCCGGCGGATTTTTGCATTTTGATGACGGCGGTCGTTGTGGGCGGCCGGCGTGAAGCCTGTCCAACGGCGCTGAAAGCGGGATAGAGTGTCTGCGGGATGCGCGCGCAGGGCCGGGGACACGGCTGGTGTTTGAGGGCTTCTACAAGGTCAGATTTCAGCTCGGCGACGGGGTCGGCCGCAGCGTGATGCATGCCGGCAACGGCAAGATGCTCGGCGGCAATTCCGCCTTCGCCCATATCGGCACCTACGTGAAGACCGAGGGCGGCGTTGACGTCGTGATCAAGACCGTCCGCCACAACCCCGACCCGAACTACCGCGCGCTCGCCGGCACGGACGACGCGACGCTGCTTGCCAGGGGCTGGGCGGAGGGCGACCTCTACCGCTTCAAGGGCGAGCTGAAGGAGCTGCCCGGCGTGCCCTTCCAGTCGCTGATGACACCGATCACCGAGGACGAGGTGCCGGCCGCCGGCCGCGTCGGCGAGGACGGCATCGCCGATGGCCTCTACTCGGTTCACGTGCGGATGCTGGACGGCGTCGACGGCGGTCTGTCCGGGGTGATGCTGATCAACCGGGGGCGCATTCTCGGCGGCGATGCCTCGTTCTATTATCTCGGCAGCTACACGGCCGCGAACGGCCGGTGGAAGGGCCAGATTCTCAACCAGGAGCACACGCCGGCCAAGGACGATCCCGTGTTCGGCGGCCACGAGGTCGGCATCGGCTTCTCCGGCAGCTATGACGGGGAGCAGGCGGTGCTGGAGGCCACGGCGCTCGCCGGCAAGCGCAGCCTGCGCCTCACCGCGGCGCTCAAGCTGATGCACCGCGCCTGACCGCAACGGGGATCGCCTATGGAAAACACCGTCCGCATGCTCTCGACGCTCGGCCTGATGGGCGCGATGCGCAGCCTGTCCTCCGCCTTCGAGCGCGCGACGGGGATCCATGTCGATGCCGATTTCGCGCCAACCCAGGCGCTGCTCAAGCGGCTGCGCGAGGGCGAGGCCGCCGACCTCGTCATCCTCACCCGCGAAGGCCTCGACGAAATGATCGCGGAAGGCCGCGTTGTCGCTGCGGGCGCGTCCGACCTCGCGCGCTCCTATGTCGGCCTTGCGGTGCTGAGAGGGCAGGCCCATCCCGACATCGGAAGCGAGGCTGCGCTGCGCCGGACGCTGCTTGCGGCGCGCGCGGTCGCCTATTCGCGGCTGGGGGCGAGCGGAATCTATTTTGCGCAGCTGATCGCGCGGATGGGGATCGCGACTGAAGTCAACGCGCGCGCCACCATCGTGCAGCAGGGCTTTACCGCCGAGCGGCTCGTCAGCGGCGAGGCTGATCTTGCCGTGCAGCAGATCAGCGAGCTGAAGCAGGTCGACGGCATCGAGGTGATCGGCCCGGTCCCGCACGACCTGCAGACGCCGGCCGTGTTCTCCGCCGGCCGCATGGCGAGCGCGAAACATGCCGAGGCCGCCGATCGGCTGCTGCGCTATCTGGCATCGCCCGAGGCCGTGCCCGTGCTGCGGCAATCGGGGCTCGAGCCTTGAATTCGCCCGCACGGGGACGCAGCGTGCTGCCCATGCGAACCTTGCTCTGGGCCATCCTTCTCACGCTTGCCGCGCCGCTGGCGGCGCAGGCGCAATCGGCCGACCTCGTGCTGTGCGACCGCCTCGCCGCCGACGCAAGCGATCCCGACAAGCCCGCCGACGTCAAGGGCGTGGCGGAGATCGCGGCGTCCGACATCGCCACCGCCATCAGGTTCTGCCGGCAGGCGGCAGCCTCCTCGCGCCGCGCGATGTTCGCGCTCGGCCGCGCCTATGCGGCCAACCGGCAGACCGCGGAGGCGATCGCTGCCTGGCGCAAGGCCGCCGACAAGGGATCGAGCGCGGCCATGGTTGAGCTCGGCGTGGCCTACGGCACCGGCGCCGGTGTCGCGAGGGACGAGGCGCAGGCGCGAAAACTGTTCGAGAAGGCGGCGCAGGCCGGCAATCCGCGCGGAGTCAGCAACCTCGCAGCCCTCGGCGCCGCGAGCGGTGCCGCGCCGGCCGATCCGGCGCAGGCGCGCGCGCTGCTCGGCAAGGCCGCCGAGACCAATGCGGAGGCGCAGTACCAGCTCGGCCTGATGCTTGCCAATGGCAATGGCGGCGAGCAGGACGACGCTGCGGCACGTGCGCTGTTCGAGAAGGCGGCGGCGCAAAACCATCCCGGCGCGCTGGAGCGGATGGGCGCGTTCGCGCTGGAGGGCCGCGGCGGTCCGAAGGACAGGGACGCCGCGAAAGCCTATTACGAGCGCGCCGCAGCGCTTGGCGACGAGGACGCGAAAAAGGCGCTGGAGCGGATGCGCTGCCCCTATGCGATCAAGAACAAGCAGGGCCAGCTCGTCACCACGCTGTGCTTCTAGCCGAGGAACCGGCGCCCGCGCGGACCGTTGAGACCCCGACACGCGAGGTGCGATCATGATCCGCAAGCTGGCATCCGGCGAGTACCGTCTCTACTCACGCAAGGTGAATCCCAAAACGGGCAAGCGCCGCAACCTCGGCACCTTCAAGAGCCGCGCCGCGGCCGAGAAGCACGAGCGCGAGGTGCAGTATTTCAAGCGTCACTAGCGCGCGAGGTCCGTGTTCCGTCCCACGAAAACAAAAATGTCGAAAACAACCCCATGCACCGGTGGCAAGTGGTTGAAATCGCTCGATGCTGATTTACCGAAATAATCCTTGACCCGATGCGGCGAAGCTGCCCTTTGGGCCTCCCTGCGCGGAAAAGCCGGATGGCCTCGGCAGGGCGGCAGTGCTAGGTAGCCCGCGATTCCCTTTGCATTTGCGGGTCCCATGACGTCGCTGGACGGGCTCTACAAGGTTGAATACGGCATCAACGGCGCTTTCGGCCGCAGTATCATGTGCATGCACCAGGGCCGGCTGCTGGGCGGCAATTCGGCGTTCGCGCATCTCGGGACCTATGAGGTCAGGGGCGGGCTGATCGAAGCCAGCGTCATCACCGAGCGCCACAATGACGATCCCGCCTACAAGCCGCTGATGGGCGCCGACGTCGCCGCGATCAAGGTGAGCGGACGGACGGAGGGATCGACGATCCTGCTCGAGGGCAACGCGGACGCGATGCCCGGTGGCGTGTTCTGGGCCAACCTCACCCTGCTCGACGACGAGGCGCTGCCGCCGCGCGGCACGGTCGGCCCCGGCGGGATCGCGAACGGGCTCTACGCCATCCACATCAGCGCGCTCGACGGCGTCGATGCCGAGCTCTCCGGCGTGATGCTGCTGATGGACGGGCGCATCCTCGGCGGGGACGCGTTCTTCTACTATCTCGGCTCCTATTCCTCAGTGGATGGCCGCTGGAAGGGCGAGATCCTGCACCAGGAGCACACGCCGGCGAAGGGCGACAATCCCGTATTCGGCGGCTGCGAGGTCGGGATCGGCTTCTCCGGGAGCTGCACGGCCGAGAGCGGCGAGCTCCAAGGCGTCGCGCTCGCCGGCAAGCGCAGCCTGCGGCTTGCGGCCTCGCTCAGGCTGATGCGAACGGTGTAGACCCGAAAAACGGCGGTCGGTGCGGCCAGAACAGCGATACGCCCGGCAGCGCATCGAATGTGGCCGCAAGTCGGCCAGGCGACGCACTCTTTCCTGAGTTGCTGCGATCACTCCGCTCAAACCACCGTCGCTGCACCGTGTTTCGCAGGGAACCACGGGGAATATCGACGGTTGCCTCGGTTATTCGAACCCGGAGACGTCAGCGTGAATCGGCGGCAACTTCTTCGCGCATCTGCTGCTGTTTCAGCCCTCGCTCTACTGCCGCGTGCAGCGGACGCCCAGACTGATGCGGCCGCGCAGTTCGGCCCGTCTTACGTGCGTGAGCTTGCCCGCGCCCTCGCGGCCAAGCCATTCGCGCCTCCCGACGAGAAGCTGCCCGATGCATTGAAGAATCTCGACTACGACCAGTACCGCTCGATTCGTTATGCACCCGAGAAGGCGATGTGGCGCGACGAGAAGCTTCCGTTCGAGGTGCAGTTCTTCCACCGCGGCTTCTTCTACAAGAACAGGGTCGAGATCTTCCAGGTGGCGAACAGGACCGCCACGGCAGTCCCGTATCGCCGGGATGACTTTTCGTTCGGCGATGGTGTCGGAGCATGGCCGGACGTGGATATCGGGTTTGCTGGATTCCGCATCCACGCGCCGATCAACCGGCCGGATTACTATGACGAGGTGTGCGTGTTCCTGGGCGCAAGCTATTTCCGCGCCGTTGCCAAGGGTCAGACCTATGGTCTGTCCGCGCGCGGACTTGCGATCGACACCGGCGAAGCCAAGGGCGAGGAGTTCCCGGTCTTCAAGGCATTCTGGCTGGAGAAGCCGGCACCGAATGCATCGTCGATGGTCGTGCACGCGCTGCTGGACAGCAAGAGCGCGGCAGCAAGCTACCGATTCACGATTCGACCCGGCCCGAGCACGGTTTTCGACGTCGAGATGGCGCTCTATCCACGTGTCGACGTCGCGCATGCCGGGCTCGCGCCGATGACCAGCATGTTCTTCTTCGGGCCCAACGACCGCAGGGATTTCGACGATTTCCGCCCCGCGGTGCATGACTCGGATGGACTTGCGATTTTCAACGGCAGAGGTGAGCAGCTCTGGCGACCACTCAACAACCCGCACGATCTGCAGATCAGCAGTTTCAATGACGTCAATCCTGGCGGGTTCGGCCTGATGCAGAGGGAAAGGAATTTCCTCGCCTATCAGGATCTGGAATCCAGCTTCGAGAAACGCCCAAGCCTCTGGTTCGAGCCATCGGCGACTGGGGCGAGGGCGCCGTCAAGCTGTTCGAGATTCCGACCAAGGAAGAGGTCCATGACAACATCGCCGCGCTCTGGCAGCCGAAGCAGCCGCTGGCCGCCAAGAGCGAGCACATCTTCACCTATCGCCTGCACTGGGGGCCGGACGCACCGAAACCCAAGGCACTCGCGCGGTTCACGCGCACCGGCATCGGCAGCCGGGGCGAGGACAGCAAATTGTTCGTGCTGGAGCTGACGGGGGAGCAGCTCAAGGACATCGACGCCAAGACCGTCAAGGGCGTGGTCACCGCGGAAAAATCTCAAATCAGCAATATTGTCACGCAGCCCAATCCCGCGACAGGCGGATGGCGTTTGAGCTTCCAGTGCGCCGTCAAGGGGCAGACGTCGATCGAGCTGCGAGCGTTCCTGACGCAGAACGATGCGCCGATCTCCGAAGTTTGGATCTATCGATGGACGCCCTGAAGCAGCCGTCTACGCCGTTCCCTGGCAACGCCTTTCTTCCGCAGGAAAGTCCGCTCCCGATGGTGCCGTGCCGGCTGGACCGCACGGCCGGAAGCAGGCGATCACCGGTGCGTCCGGGGGACGGTTTGATCGTTCGCCGTCTCTTCATCTTTGCAGGTACCGCCGTGCTGACGCTCGCCGGCGGATATGGCATGTACGACGTGGTGAAAGTCGGCGGCGTGACCGTTCTCGAGGCGATGCTGCTCTGTCTGTTCCTCGTGCTGCTCGCCTGGATAGCCTTCTCCTTCATGTCCGCCCTTGCCGGATTTTACGTGCTGCTATCACGCAAGCAGCCGAGCCTGGCGGTCGACACAACGAGCCCGCTGCCTCATGTCACCTCGCGCACGGCCATGCTGCTGCCGACCTACAATGAAGATCCCCATCATCTCATGGCGCGGCTGCGCGCGATGTATGAATCGGTCGAAGCGACCGGATCCGGGGGACAGTTCGACTGGTTTCTGCTCAGCGACACCAACGATCCCGACACCTGGATTCGTGAAGAGATGACATTCATCCGGCTGCGCCGCGCCTGCGGCGCGGATCGGCTGTACTACCGGCATCGCTCCGACAATACGGCGCGAAAATCCGGCAATATCGCCGACTGGGTCAGGAGGTTCGGCGCAGCCTATGATCACATGATCGTGCTCGATGCCGACAGTCTGATGGAGGGCGACACCATCGTTCGGCTTGTCCACGCGATGGAGTGCCATCCCGCGGCCGCGCTGATCCAGACGCAGCCGGTCATCGTCAATGCGCGCACGATGTTCAGCAGGCTGCAGCAGTTCTCGGGGCGGCTCTATGGGCCGATGATCGCAGCCGGGAATGCCTGGTGGCACGGGGCCGACGGCAATTATTGGGGCCACAACGCCATCATCCGAGTGCGTGCTTTCGCTGCCGAGGCCGGCCTGCCGGAGCTCCGCGGCCGCAGGCCTTTCGGGGGGCACATCCTGAGCCATGATTTCGTCGAGGCGGCGCTGATGCGCCGCGGCGACTGGGGCATCCATATGGTGCCGGCCCTCGGCGGCAGCTTCGAGGAAGTCCCGCCGTCGCTACTGGATTTCGCGGGGAGGGACCGGCGCTGGTGTCAGGGCAATCTGCAGCATCTCGCAGTCCTGCCGGCGCGCGGGCTGCACTGGATCTCGCGTCTGCATCTGCTGACGGGCATCGGGTCCTACGTCACGGCGCCCCTGTGGCTTCTGTTCCTGGTGCTGGGCCTGCTGATTTCTTTGCAAGCGCATTTCATCCGGCCGGAATACTTTCCGAAGGGCTTCAGTTTGTTTCCCACATGGCCGCAACAGGACCCGGTGCTTGCCGCATGGGTCTTTGCCGCGACAATGGGACTTTTGATCCTGCCGAAGCTGCTGGCTTATGTCGCGCTGATCAGCAATCGCAAAGAGCGGACCGGATTTGCAGGAAGCTCGCGCGTGCTGGCGGGCGTCGTTTGTGAGACGCTCATTGCGGCCTTGCTCGCGCCCTGCCTGATGATCTTCCAGACCAAGGCCGTCGTGGAAATCCTCGTTGGCCGAGACGCGGGCTGGCAGGTGCAGCGACGAAGCGACGGACAGCCGGCTCGCGCCGAGCTTTATCGCAAGCTCGCCGGACCGACGCTGTGCGGCCTGGTCCTGTTAATCAGCGCGTACGCAGTCTCCTTGCCGCTGCTGCTCTGGATGTCGCCCGTGGTATTGGGTCTTTTGCTTTCAATCCCTCTGGGCATCATCACGTCGTCGCGGCTGAGCGCGCCTGGATTGTTTGCCACCCCGGAGACCAACAACCCGCCTGCCGTGGTCGTTCGCGCGAACGAACTGGCCGCATCCAAGCCCCCCGAGATGGCCGGAGCTCTCCGTCAGCTCGGTCAGGATCCGGAATTGCTGGCCGAACATCTGAGCTCGCTATCGCCCGCGAGACCCGCACGATTTGGCCCCGTCGACGTGCCGGTTGCGACGGCCGCCGCGAAGATCGAGGAATGCGACAGCCTGGACGATGCCGTAGCCTGGCTCGACAGGTCCGAGGTGCGTGCGACCCTCGGCCATCCCGTGCTGCTCAAGAGAGTCCTCGAGCTGCCTCGGGGCATGCAGGCGTAGGACAGCTGGGCGAGCGTCCGCGGCTGGCTCTTTCGGAAATGGACGCTGCCTGCGACCGAACCCACCGCTTCGCGCCATGCACGTTGAGCTACGTCAAGGCCCCCCGCGCGGCCAGCCCGTATCGTGCACGCTCCTCTAGCAGGAGCCGTAGACATGACGATCCCCGCAAAGTCGGTGATGACGACCGAAATCGTTACGGTATCGCCTGAGACCACCATCGTTGAGACCGCCCGCCGCATGCTGATGCATCACGTCTCCGCCGTACCGGTGGTGGACCCCGATCGCCGGCCGCTTGGAGTGGTCAGCGAAGGCGACGTGATGCACCACTTTGGTGCGCAGTTCCAGGGCAAACGAGCGCAGTGGCTCCGCATGCTTGCCGAAGGAGAGACACTCGCGCCGGAGTTTCTTGCCGAAATCCGCCTCAACCAGCACCAGGTCCGCGAAATCATGCACACCGGCATCATCTCCGCGGGCGAGGAAGCCTCCCTTGCGGAGTTGGCCGATCTGATGCTGGAACACAGGATCAAGCGCGTTCCAATCCTGCGTGATGGCGTGCTGGTTGGCATCGTCAGCCGCGCGGATGTGGTCCGGGCCGTGGTCGAAAACGTGGACAATTTGCTCGAGCCGACAAACTAGCGCCAGGAGCAACCCGGCCGCATCGTAACGGCCGGGCGAGAATACCAGGAGCGCCCCTCCGGCGAAGGGCGACGGTCCCGTGTTCGGCGGCTGTGAGGTCGCGCCGCCCGGCAATTCCCGCTATGATTGTCGAAGTTTGGCGATTGCCGGCGGGGAAACGAAAATGTGCGAGAGCCCTACGATCAAAGGCCGCACTGGTTGGCGCGGCTGGTCGGAGCTTCCATCGAGAACAATTCAAAAAGCTGATGGGACCTGGGTCGATCTCACCCACCCGTTTTCAGCCGCAGTACCACGTTCCGCGGCGTTTCCCCCGCCGAAGTTTTCATACTTTGCACAAATGCCGGAACGGCCGCTGAATGTCACCCAGATGGAGACAATCGTGCACATGGGCACTCACGTTGATGCCCCCAGGCATTTTTATGCCGATGGTCCGGGAATGGACGAAATACCGATCGAGCGCATGACAGGCGAGGGGGTCGTCATTCGCCTCGAAACGACGATCAACGAAGCGATCGGGATCGACGATCTTGCCGCTGCGAAGCCAGCAATAGAACCGGGCGATATCGTTGCCATAGACACAGGCTGGAGTGGACGCTGGGGAACGCCTGAGTGGAACCGGCATCCGTATCTCTCAATCGAAGCAGCCCAATGGCTGGTTGATCGGAAGGTCAAGCTGGTTGCGGTCGACACCGCCACGCCGGATCTTCCTTTTGACCTGCGTCCGAAGGATTTCGGGTTTCCGGTGCACTGTGCGCTCCTCAGGGATGGCGTCTTGATCTCCGAGCAAATAGCCAACCTTCACAAACTAGGGGGGCGTCGGGTGGAATTTCTATTTTGCCCGCTACCGATTGAAGGTTGCGACGGAGCACCTGCCCGGGTCCTGGCTCGCACGATCTCGTAGGCTCATGAACCGGAGGGCGCCATGAAAGTGCATGAACTCGTATCGAGCTTCGGGAAGGCGTGCGAAAACGCCAATCCGATGGATGCCGCGCGCGAAATTCTGGAATCCCTGCGTGGACAGGTGGAAGCCATCGAAAACCTGCTGGGCTATATCTCCGGCACAGGCGGCAACGCGGGGCAGCTGTTTTATCGTTCGCCGCAGGTTACGCTGCTCAAAGTGTGTTTCCCTGTCGGGCGTCGTACGCCACCGCACGACCACGGAACGTGGGCCACGATTCTGCAATTGTCGGGCGAAGAAAAAAATACGCTTTACCGGCGGGAAAACGGCGAGCTGCGGAAAGTGGGAGAGAAGATACTGACCCGCGGCGCGATCCTGACCATGCCCGCAGACACCGTCCACGTGGTTCAGTGCCGTAGCGATGTACCAGCCATCGGCCTGCACGTTTACGGCGGCGACATCTTCACGCTCGCGCGTCACATGTGGAATCCGGAAACGTTGCAGGAGCACGCGCTGGACTGGACTCTCTACGAAAAGTTCGCGCAGACGGCTTCAAAGGCTGCGAACGCGCCGCTCGAAGGCTGACCCTGAATGTTGCGCAAGGTCGGTGCAATCTAGGCGAGCAGAGGGGGCTCTCAGGCGAAAATTGGTCTCTCGTTGCGTGTGCCGCCGCGCCGGGGCCCGGCGGCGGGGTTTCGACGGCGGCAATGGCGGAATCCGGGCCTCGCCGGGCTTCCCCTGGCGGCCCGCATGCCCTATCTACGCTGCAACGCAAAATCCCCGAAAATCCCCCTCGAAAAGACCTCATGATCCGCCTCGACAACGTCAGCAAGCAGGCTGGCCACCAGATCCTGTTCATCGAAGCCTCCGCGGCCCTCAACAAGGGCGAGAAGATTGGCCTCGTCGGCCCGAACGGCGCCGGCAAGACCACGCTGTTCCGGATCATCGCCGGCGAGGAGCTGCCCGACGAGGGCCAGGTCTCGACCGATCGCGGCATCACCATCGGCTATTTCAACCAGGACGTCGGCGAGATGAGCGGCCATAGCGCGGTCGCCGAAGTGATGAACGGGGCGGGTCCGGTCAGCGAGGTCGCCGCCGAGCTGCGGGCGCTCGAGACCGACATGGCTGATCCGGACAAGGCCGACGCCATGGACGAGATCATCGCCCGTTACGGCGAGGTGCAGCACAGTTTCGAGGAGCTCGACGGCTACGCGCTCGACGGAAGGGCGCGCGAGGCGCTCGCCGGCCTCGGCTTCAGCCAGGAGATGATGGAAGGCGACGTCGGCAAACTCTCCGGCGGCTGGAAGATGCGCGTCGCGCTCGCCCGCATCCTCCTGATGCGCCCCGACGTCATGCTGCTCGACGAGCCGAGCAACCATCTCGACCTCGAAAGCCTGATCTGGCTGGAGAAGTTCTTGCACGATTACGAAGGCACGCTGCTGATGACCTCGCACGACCGCGAGTTCATCAACCGCGTGATCTCCAAGGTGATCGAGATCGACTCGGGCTCGCTGACGACCTACACCGGCGATTACGAGTTCTACGAGCAGCAGCGCGCGCAGAACGAGAAGCAGCAGCAGGCGCAGTTCGAACGCCAGCAGGCCATGCTCGCCAAGGAGATCAAGTTCATCGAGCGCTTCAAGGCGCGGGCCTCGCATGCCGCCCAGGTGCAGAGCCGGGTGAAGAAGCTCGACAAGATCGAGCGGGTCGAGCCGCCGCGCCGCCGCCAGACCGTCGCGTTCGACTTCCCGCCGGCGCCGCGCTCGGGCGAGGACGTCGTCGCGCTCAAGGGTGTCCACAAGGGCTATGGAGCCAAGCGCATCTATGACGGCCTCGATTTCATGATCCGCCGCAGGGAGCGCTGGTGCGTGATGGGCGTCAACGGCGCCGGCAAGTCGACGCTGCTCAAGCTCATTGCCGGCGCGAGCGAGCCGGACGAGGGCACGGTGGCGGTCGGCGGCAGCGTCAAGATGGGCTATTTCGCCCAGCACGCGATGGACCTGCTCGATGGCGAGCGCACCGTGTTCCAGTCGCTGGAAGACCAGTTTCCGACCGCGGGGCAGGGGTCGTTGCGGGCGCTCGCCGGCTGCTTCGGCTTCTCGGGCGATGACGTCGAGAAGCGCTGCCGCGTGCTCTCGGGTGGCGAAAAGGCGCGCCTGGTGATGGCCAAGATGCTGTTCGATCCGCCGAACTTCCTGGTGCTGGACGAGCCGACCAACCATCTCGACCTCGCCACCAAGGAGATGCTGATCACGGCGCTGTCGGATTTCGAGGGCACCATGCTGTTCGTCTCGCATGATCGCCATTTCCTCAGCGTGCTGTCGAACCGCGTGCTGGAACTCACGCCTGAGGGCATCCATCAATATGGCGGCGGCTACACCGAATATGTCGCCCGGACCGGCCAGGAAGCGCCGGGTTTGCGCAGCTAACCCTCGGGGAATCGCGGCCATTTATGCCGCGGAACACGCCCTCGATCCTGCTGGAAGCGACAGGCTATCTGTCTGATCCGACAAGGCGAAATGGGGGCGACAATTTGTCCATGGAACCCTGTTTGGACGGGACTGTGTCTTTCCAGCACTAGTCGGTTCCGGTTCCCGGCCGTAGAACCACCGAGAAAGTTCAATTGTGAACGGATTTTTTACGAGGAGCACAAATATGAAGACGAAAATTGCAGCGGCTGCGATTCTCCTGGCCTCTACCTCGCTGAGCTTTGCCGCCGATCTCGCCGTCAAGGCGCCGTATGCCGCGCCGGCCCCGGTGTGGAGCTGGACCGGCTTCTATCTCGGCGGCCATGTCGGCGCCGGTTGGGGCACGACGGAAGCGAACCTGGCGAGCATCTCCGCTGGCGGCCTTGGCGCCGTTGCCCTCGGGATTCCGCTCTCACAGAACAGCCGCAGCGGCTTCCTCGGCGGTGGCCAGGTTGGCTACAACTGGCAGTCCGGCTGGGCCGTGTTCGGCGTGCAGGGCGATATCGCCGGAATGGATGTCAAGGGCACGACTCCGTGCCTCGTTGTTCTTTCCTGCACGGCCAAGAGCAACTGGCTGGCCTCGGTCACCGGCCGTTTCGGTGGCGTCGTTGCTGACAAGACGCTGGTCTACGTGAAGGGCGGTGCGGCCTGGATGCATACCGACCACAGCGCGAGCATTCCGGCCGGCCTGGGCGGGCTTCTGGGCGCCCCCGGCGCCATCGCCTTCAGCGCCGACAGCACCGCCTTTGGCTGGACGCTCGGCCTCGGCGCCGAATATGCGTTCACGCCCAACTGGAGCGCGTTCATCGAGTACAACTACTACGATTTCGACACGAAGCGCACGGCGTTCGATCTCGGAGCGCCGTTCGGTGCCCCGGGCGTGGCCCTGGCCAATGTCGACATCAAGAATAAGCTCTCGACCGCCAAGGTCGGCCTGAACTACAAGTTCGGCGGCCCGGTCGTCGCCAAGTACTGATCGGATATTCAAGACCTGCTTCAAAGCCCCGGGCTCGCCCGGGGCTTTGTCGTTTGCGGCCGGCTGTCTTGACCGCTCGATGCCTCCCGCTACGCTCGCCCCAAAAAGGGGAGGCCGCATGCGGCAGATCAGGATCGGCGACATCACCATCGATGCGGTGATCGAGCGGGAGGGGCCGTGGCGGCGGCCGCAGGATTTCTTCCCGGCCTATGACGCGGCGGTGTTCAACCGCCATCTGCCGACCATGGAGCCGGAGGTGTTCGACGTCGCCCGCGGCATGATGGTCATCACCTACCAGACCTTCGTGGTGCGCACGCCGCGCTACACCATCCTGGTGGATACCTGCACCGGCGAGGACAAGGGCCACAAGCCGCCATTCGACTTTCCCGGCAAGGAGCGCTGGCGCAACGAATTGTTCGCGCTCGGCATCGGCTTCGAGCAGATCGACTACGTGTTCTGCACCCATCTGCACATCGACCACACCGGCTGGAACACGACCTTGCGCGACGGCCGCTGGGTGCCGACGTTCCCGAACGCCAAATACGTCTTCCACAAGGGCGAGTATGCGGCCTGGGAGGCGGAGCACGCCAAGGGCAGCAACCCGCCCGGCACGGTGTTTCGCGACAATTGCCTGCCGATCGTCGAGGCGGGGCAGGCGCTGCTGGTCGACGACGATTACGCCCTCGACGACACCGTCACGCTGACGCCAACGCCGGGCCATTCGCCCTGCCATTGCTGCGTCAACATTTTTTCAAAGGGCCAGCGCGCGGTGGTCGCCGGCGACCTCATGCATCACCAGATCCAGTGCCGCGAGCCGGACTGGTCGGCGAGGCCCGACTGGGATCCGAAACAGTCGGCGGCCTCGCGGCGAAAATTCTTCGCCGAGGTCGCCGACACGGACACGCTGATTCTGCCGATCCATTTTCCGGCGCCGACGGTGGGACTGATCACGCCACGCGACGGGGCGTTCGACTATAGATTCAGGCGGGAGTGACAAACTCAGGTCTCGTGTCCCGGACGCGGTGCGGCACGAAAGTGACGCTCCGCAGAGCCGGGACCCATTTCTCCGATCGTGTACGGTCGCATGGGCCCCGGCTCTGCAGCGCATCGCTGAAGAAGCGCTGCGCTGCGTCCGGGGCACGAGAGTTGCCCGAAATCGCAGCCTTACGCGCTCACTTCGCACTTCTTCATAAAGCTGTTCTTGGCAGCGCCCGCGAGTGGCTTGCCGTCGGAGCCGACGGCCTTGGGCGTGCAGGCGTCTTCCTTGCACTTCTTCATGAACGAGGTCTTGGCGGCACCCGCCAGCGGCTTGCCGTCCTTGCCGACCGCCTTGCTCTCGCAGGTGTCGTCCGCAAAGGCCGAGCCGGCGGCGAAGGTGGCGACGATTGCCGCCAGAAAAATCCGTTTCAGCATGAGTGTCCTCCCTGGACCAAAGATTGGCCGAAAGAATTGGAGCCGGGATTCGTGGCGCAATCAAGCGGGATCGGCGCTCGGGGCCAGGAGCGTTCGTCCTTGCTGCGCTGCGCGCTGACCGGGCCCGGCAAAACTGCTAGCCTCGTCAAAACCGCTTTCAGCGGGCCAAGGGAGGATTGCGATGGATGCCGTCACCGCCGCTCAGCATTCGCATCTGGTGCAGCCCGATTCCATGACGTGGCAGAAGACGCGCTTTCCAGGCTGCGAGGCCAAGACTCTGCTGTTCGATCGCTCGACCGGCCTGATGACCGCCCTGATGCGCTTTGCGCCCGGTGCAGTGCTGCCCGACCATGAGCACGTCAATATCGAGCAGACCTACGTGCTCGAAGGCTCGCTGGTCGACAAGGAAGGGCCGGCCGAGGGCATTGCCTGCAGGGCCGGCGAGTTCATCTGGCGCGAGGCCGGCAGCCGCCATGCCGCCTGGTGCCCGGACGGAGCCTTGCTGCTTGCGATCTTCCAGGTGCCCAACAAGTTCTTCGAGGCCGACGGCCGCGTCGTCGACGCCTCGGGGCAGGACTGGGACGAGACGTGGGGACATACCGGCGCGTAGGCGCGCCGGGCGGGGACATACCGGCGCGCAGCGTTGAGCCTCGGCCCTACGCCCCCCGGGCGAGCAGAGCCTTGAAATCGGCGCGCGCCCGCTGCGCCTCGGCACGGGCCACCTCGGAGGCTTCACCGAGGCCGAAATAGCCGTGGATCAGGCCGGGGCCCTCGTGATGTTTGACGCGCACGCCCGCCGCCTCCAGCGCGCGCGCATAGGCTGCGCCCTCGTCGCGCAGGGGATCGAACCAGGCGGTGGTCACGATCGCTGGTGCGACGCCCGCCAGCGAGGCGGCCCGCAGCGGCGAGACGCGCCAGTCCGCGGCGTGGCCGGGATCGGCGAAATAATGGCCGCAGAACCACTGCATCACCGCGCGCGACAGGAAATATCCCTCGGCGTTTTCGGAGCGCGAGGGAAAGCGCGCGTTCTCCTGCGCATCGGCATAGAGGCCGACGGCGTCGGTCACGGGATAGACCAGAAATTGACCGGCGAGCTTGATACCGGCATCGCGGCAGGCGATCGCGGTTGTGGCTGCGAGGTTGCCGCCGGCGCTGTCGCCGGCAAGGCCGAGGCGTGTTGCGTCGCCGCCGAATTCCGCGAGGCGGCTGACGACGTCGCGCACGGCGGCAAAGGCATCCTCGAATGCAGCCGGAAAGCGCGCTTCCGGCGGCCGCCGGTAGTCGACGGACACGACGACCGCCCCGGTCTCGATCGCGAGGTTGCGCGCCTGCCGGTCGTGGGTTTCGAGATCGCCCGCCACCCAGCCGCCGCCGTGAAAGAACACCACGGTCGGCGCCGGCGTGGCGCCGACCCGGTAGACGCGGGCAGCGAGCGGCCCGGCGCCGCCCTGCACCTCGATGTCCGCGACGCTGTCGACCGGCGGGGGCGGCACCGCCGCGCGCGATGCAGCCAATGCGCGTAAGGAATCGCGGGCGCTCTGTGGCGTCATGACGGCGGGATCGCGCAGCGGCAGCAGCGGAATGATCTGGGCGATGACGGGATCGAGCGGTGCAGGCATTGTCGGGGTCCTCACGGTTCTTGGTCTTGCTTGAGTCTCGTTTGAGCGTGATCTCTTCGGAAAACCGCTGCACACTTTTCCGGATCATGCTGTAGCATAGATTTCGCGCGCCGCATCGGCAACTGGTGACGCGGACTCGCGCGGCCGGACGAGCGCCGTGCATCACACGCGACAGGTCGACATCGCGAAGAAGCTGTTCGGCGCGACGACGAGAGCTTTGCCGCGAACGCGGTTCGCTCCGATCGCGAGCACAACGCCGAGTTCGTGCGGTTCGTTGGTTTCGCCGATTGAGACGTCGCGCGGCTCGCGTCAGGTAGAATATTCCCTTCGCGGAAATTTTTGGGTTCGACTCGCTGTCGCCTCTTGCAATCTAGATTGCGCGGGAGGAACAATGTGCGGACTGAAGGGTTTGTTGCTGGCGCGAGGGAATTGACATGCGGCGGCTGGCTAGCCTGGTTCGATGGTTCTTTGGGCCGCGACTGCGGCATCCCGTCGACGATGATCCCGCTCTTCCTTTCACCCCTGACGAGCTCGGCCGGCTGATCCGCAGCGGCAGACGCGAGGACATGAAGCGCCTTGCCGAGGGCCTCGCCTGCCGCTCGATTCCGCGTCGTGCCAAATATCGCGCCACGCACTGAGATGACGTCGTGAGGCCGGCGCAAGGCAAGTTTACTCAAGTCTGGCCGCTCACCTCGTGAGCGCAACGGGCTTGAACGACGCCACGAGCGCGTTCTCCAGCTTTCCGGTCATGCCGCGGAGAATGTCGTAGGCGTCCGCGCGCGGCATCGTCGGCTTGTAGTGCCGATGCTCGATCAGGGCAGCAAAGATGTCCGAGACGGTGAGGATGCGCACGATGTCGCTGATGCTCTCGCCGCAGAGCCCATCCGGATAGCCGCTGCCGTCGAGATATTCGTGGTGATGGCGCACGGCGTCGAGGATCTCGGGCGAGATCCTGTCATGCCCCTTCAGGAATTCGTAGCCCGCTCCCGGGTGAGTCTCGATCATGGCGCGTTCCCGGGCATCGAGCCGGCCGGGCTTGTCCAGGATCGCGAGCGGGATGCTGGCCTTGCCGATGTCATGGAACATGGCGGCCGTGTACAGCCGCTCCAGATCGTTTCGTCCGACGCCGAGGCTCAAGCCGAAGTCGATCGCGACGCCCGTCACCAGCAGGCAGTGCTGATAGGTTCCCTCGTGATGGCGCCGCACCGTGTTGAGCCATTCGGACAGGCCATGCTCGCGGATGCGATCGGCGATCTTGCGGCCGGCCTCCTTGGTGCCGTCGACCTCGAGCGGCGCACCGTGCGTGACGGCAGTGAACATCGATGCAATGGCGGTCGCCGCGGTTTCGACGGCGGTGTCCGGCTGTGGCATGTCGCCTGAAGCGGTGGGCGCGGGTTCCGCCGGGTCAGTCAACGCGGCCAGCAGCCTGATCCGGTCGACCGGCCCGGGCAGGACGAGCGTCGCGCCGAGCGCGTAGGCCTGCGAGATGCCGACATGGGAGGCGTGCTCGAGCAGGAAGATGCGCTTGGTGGCCTTCGCCAGCCGGGCCGCCCGCAGCTTGATCGCCGCGATGTTGCCGACGTCGCGCAGATCGGCGCGGATCACCGCGGCGAAGGGCACCTGCGTCAGCCGGGTCGGCGCGTCCAGCCGCTCGCCCGCCACCGCAAACCTGTGGTCGAGGATCGCGCAGATGCCGGACAATTTGTCGGAGCTGTCGGCGAGCGCATGCACGCACAAGCGTGCCGCTTCCTGCGCCGGTGTACCGGCAGCACCATTGGCGGAGCTGGGCATGTTTCGCTGCACGGTCGGCCCTGTGAGATTGCTGCCTATCTGCGTTGCGCGGATGTTTGCCCGGTCTTCTTGCCGGCCGGCTTGGGCTTGCCGCCGGCCGCCACGAAGTGCACGCCGGCCGTGGTGCCGTCGATCCAGACCAGCTCGCAGCGCCGATAGGCGAGCCCGGTCGACGACAGCAGCATGAAGAACTCCTTGGCCTGCAGCACGTCGAGCGTGCCTTCGACCTCGATCCTGGCGCCGGTGTTCGACACGTCGAGCAGGACGCATCTGCGCCGCCAGGTGCCGTCCGAGCCCATCAGATTGACGGACTGTCTGTGGTCCATCCGCACGCGACTGGCCCTGCGACTATCGAAGTCCATCGGTCATCCTTCCAGCTTTGCTGCGATGTCGCCCCAGCGAACCTGCCATTGGCTGGTCGACAAGAGATGCGTTTCATAGATCTGTTGCGCGCGCTGGCGCTCGGCAAAGGAGAGGCGCAGGCCGCCGCGATTGCTCAGGATCGCGAGCGTGGTCGGCCAGTTCAGGCGCGAGGCGCGGCAGGCCATGACAAGGCCCTCGCAGTCCTCGTCGGCCATGACATGCTCGATGATTTTGGTCGGGGCGCCCGACAGCACGGACAGCGCGGCGAACAGATTGGCGGTCTCGCCGCGGATCGCGAAGCGGTTTACCGTGGAGTCGTTGAGCTTGCCGACGCGGTTGAGCGCGACGATCTCCGGCCTTGCGTCGGCGTAGGCCGTCGCGCAGGGCGCCTTCGCAGGGGGCGCAACGGTCTGGCCGCGCGCAGGCGAGAGCAGCCGGCGCACCACGAGGTCCGGCGTGTCGGGCCTCAGCGCAAGCGCCTTGGCGAGCTCGTCGTCCGCCGCGCCCATCTCGACGAGCGCGGCATAGGCCGCATCGGAGAATTGTGCGCCCGCGTTTCCGATCAGGGCGAGCACGACCGCGCGGCTGCCGCTCTTGACCAGCGCCTCGGCGACCGCCGCCTCGACCGTAGGCCGGGCCGCGATCGCAAGCCGGTGCCGTTCGCCGCACGAATTCGCGACCGCTTCGAGGTCGGCCGCGGACAGGGCCTGGGACTTCAAAAGGACAGCAAAGGCGACCTCGGGACTTTCGTGCGAAGCGAGGCGGCGCAGCGTGCCGTGCGGCGCAACATCGAGCATGGCGAGCCTTTGGCCAAGCTGGACGAGCACGGCCGGGGTGACCCGCCCGGTCAAATGCAGCAGCACGCCATCGACCATGTCGGCGAGCAGCGGCTGCGACCGGCCATGGCTGGTCGCAAGCAGGTTGACGAGACCGGCGAGAACGCGGCCGCACCGCTCCGGCGGGCAGGCAGCGACCGCTTCCTCCAGTTCGACGAGAACATCGGCAGGCGAATGTGCCGGCATGGCAGGCCTGAATTTGAAAAAATATAACGAGCAATATCCGGGTCTGATTGCGCCCCAGAGGTGTTAATTTTGGATTTTGCAGCCGGCCGATCCGGGTATTGATGCACCGCACTCCGCGTCGAAAACGTTATCGAAATTTGGCAGGGAATGATCGTTCTGGTTGTGTTTTGAATTGCGCGCTCTTCAACTGGCTTCGAGAGGTTGGGTTGATTCTTTCGATTTGATGGGAATCCGGAATAGGGGACGGGCCGGTATCTTCGCCGGGCGCGCGGTTTTTCGCGACGCATCTTTCCATTTTGCCATGACCAGCAGTAATGAGGCGTCCGCGCTGGCGCCGAAGATATTTCGTTTCGCGGATGTCGATGAGTTTCGCAGTTCGATCCGCGGCCTGGACTACGCGTTTACGCCCTTGGTGCGGAGGATCGCCGCCGAGCAGGCTATCCTGCGTCTGCCCGGCTGCGATGTGCACGTCACGCGCACGTTTCCGCGCATCGTCGATGCCCAGCTCGCCTCCGATTGCACCGGGATCGGCTTTGCGATGGACGATCTCGAGGTGCCCATCCGCTTCAACGGCGCGCAGCGCGATCGTGCAGTCGTCGTCATCGGCGAGGGCGGGGCCGCCTACAACACCATCGAGGAGGTGGCGCGCGTGATCGGCTCGATCGTCTTTCGGCCGCAGGTGAAAGACCGCGGCTGGCCGGACGCGCGCTCGCATTTCAAGATTTTCGAGACCAGCACTGCGGCGCTGCAGCGGTTGCGGCAGACGGTCACGGCGGTGATGGCGGCCGCATCCGAACCGATCGATCCCGCCGAGGTGCCGATGCAGGCGGCCGCGATGAAGGAATCCCTGCTCTCTGCGGTCGATGCGGCCATCGCCGACATCCGTCCGGCACGCTGGACGCTGTGGCCCAATGACGAGCGCAACTTCAGGATATTCCAGCAGATCCGCGCGCTGCTGTCGGACGATCTCGCCCAGCCGATCTACAGCGAGGAGGTGGCGCGCCGGCTCGGCCTCTCGGTCCGCACCCTGCATGACGTGATCCGGCGCTACCGCGGCATGAGTCTCCACCGTTATCTGCGCCTGCGCCGTCTCTGGCTGGTGCGCCAGCGGCTGCTCGCCGGTGCCGACAGCGTCAAGGCCGTGGCGCTCGCCTTCGGCTTCTGGCATCTCAGCGATTTCTCCGGGAGCTACCGCGACCAGTTCGGCGAGACGCCGTCGGAGACGCTGGAGCGCGGACGCCGGCGCTAGTTCTGCCAAAGGCCCGGTTTCGTGCTAGCATCGCGCCATGAGCAACCGCATCCTCGTCCTCTACGGCTCGTACCGTTCCGACCGCATGGGCATCCGCCTTGCGAATTTCGTCATCAACCGGCTGCGCGCCCGCGGCGAGGATGCCGTCCTGATCGACGCCAAGGCGATCGGCCTGCCGATGCTCGACCGCATGTACAAGGAACATCCGCAAGGTTCGGCGCCCGAGGCGCTCGAGACCCTCGCCGGGCAGATCCGTGGCGCCGACGGTTTTGTGTTCGTCACCGGCGAGTACAATTGGGGCATCCAGCCCGGGCTGAAGAACCTCACCGACCATTTCCTGGAAGAGTGGTTCTGGCGGCCGGCCGCGGTCGTGAGCTATTCGGCGGGCCGCTTCTCCGGTGCGCGCGCCGCGACCGCCTGGCACGGCACGCTGTCGGAAATGGGCATGGTGGTGGTGTCGAGCACGATCGGCGTCGGCCCGATCGCGCAGACGCTGTCGGCCGAGGGCGAGCCGATCGGCGAGGGCGGCAAGGCGCTGGAGCGCTCGTTTCCGCGCTTCGCCGACGACCTCGGATGGTGGATCGAGGCAGCGAAGGCGCAGCGGGCGCGCAAGGCGCCGCCTTATTGAGGGCGGCGGGCTAGGACTTGTACTCCTTGGTTTGTATCGCTTGTTCCTGTCGACCGACCTCAAGCGACGAAATCTGCCACACTGCGAATACGGCCCCACATGCGGCCATGGTATTTGCAATCATCAGAAAGATAACCGATGGCGTAAACATAGACGTCTACAACGTTACGGAGCTGACGTTTTGGGCGCGTGTTTCATCCTGGTTGCAGGGTCTTCCCGCTCGAGCATCGCGGCCCTGACTTTCTGGAATGCGCGCACCTCAATTTGGCGGATCCGCTCGCCGGATATGCCATACTCTTTCGCAAGCGTGTGAAGGTTGGGCGGGCATTCGGTCAAATGGCGCACGGTGAAGACGTGCCTTTCGCGGGGACTGAGAGTTTGCAGGGCTTCCTGCAGCGCTTGGCGGCGCCGTGCCAATTCTTCGTTTTCAGCTAACTCGATGTCATGACAGGGTGAGGAGTCAACAATCCGTTCCAGTGCATCACCTGCCTCGGGCGTGTCACTGATATGGGAATTCAAGGACACGTCGCCGCGAAGGCGGCGATCCATATCCACGACTTCGCGCTCAGAGACTTTGAGTCTCATGGAGAGGGTCTTGGCGTGATCCGGGCGCAGATCTCCGTCGTCAAGTGCCGAAATAGCGCCCTTGGCTCGTCTTAGTTTGAAGAACAGCTTCTTTTGGGCGGAATTCGCAGAAATCTTCACCAGCGACCAGGACCGAAGCACGTATTCCTGTATGGTCGCCTTAATCCACCACATTGCATAGGTGGAAAGGCGAACTCCGCGCTCTGGATCGAAGCGCTTGACCGCTTGCATGAGGCCGATATTCCCTTCGGAAACGATGTCGGCCACGGGCAGGCCATATCCCCGGTACCGCATGGCAATCTTCGCAACCAGACGCAGATGGCTGGTGACGAGGCGATAGGCCGCATCGCGATCGCCTTGTAGCCGCCAGCGCCTGGCGAGGCCGGTCTCCTCCTCTTGCGTAAGGATGGGAAACCTTCGAATCTGGGAGAGATATTGTGCCAACCCGCTGTCGACGGCGGGCAGACGTTGAGAGACCGTTAGATACATTTCCCCCTCGCAGGAAATTTTGAGAAATCAAAAGGCGGAGTTTCCGGACCTGTGGGCGCCGAGCTGCCGGCCAGATCTCTTGCGAGAGGCCGGCGTGCCTGTTGTGGACTCAAGAAGATGCAAGGCGTCCAACACGTCGTCGAAACTGACGTCGCGACCGGGTCGGTCTGAATCAGAGGCAACGCAAATATCCGCGGCCCAGGAGGACAGAATTGCACGCTTCTCGTAAGCCGTTAGATCGCAGTCGTCGACGACATCCATGGGATGGGCGAACGCAGCAGACGGATGCAGGAGCGCCGCCATTTCAAGCGTAGACGTCTGTCCCTCGATCCTCGGCAATCCAGCCGACAAGCGGTCGGGAAGAGTCTCCTGGAGAAGTCCTCGCATGGAGGACTGCTCTTCGCTCAATCGGCGCTCGATGTACGAGCGTTCAAGGTCCGACAAGTGCGTCGCGAGCAGCCTGCGGTAGCGGTCGATGTTCTTATGATGCGCACGCACCCGCTCCAAGCTTATGTCGAGCATGATCCACCTCCGGCGTCAGGCAGCGATAGCACGTTCGATAGAGCGCAATCGACAGGGCGTGCCTCCGGGCGGATTTCGCGGGCCTCCGTCCAGTGCGCACAAGGCTTCAAGAATCTCGTCGATCGATACCGGCTTTTTCAGTCCGGCAGGTGATCGCATCGACGGGCAGGACGCGATTGCGGATGTATCGGAAGCCCAGGAGGCCAAAATTGCCCTCTTCTCGGCCGTTGTCAGGCCGTTGTGGCCAACGACGTCCTGCGGATGTTCGAAGACGGTGCTGGGATGAAGAAGCGCGTTGAAGTCAAAGACGTTGTCGTCGGCGGTCGTCGGCCGCATGGTATCCTCCTTTTCATTGACGATGAACCGGCAGCCGCGCGAAAACTCGCGCGGCGCCGATCAAGGCTGCACTTAGGCTGCCTTGGCTTCCAGCATCTGGACGTTGTCGGCCGATACGCCGTTGATCGCGATCCGCCGCGGCTTCATGGCTTCGGGGATCTCCCGGACCAGCTCGATCTTGAGCAGGCCATTGTCGAACGTGGCGCTCTTCACCTGGACATAGTCCGCCAAGTTGAACTGGCGCTTGAAGTTGCGGGTCGAGATGCCCCGATAGAGGAATTCGCGGTCGGTCTTATCCGCTTTGCTGCCTTCGATCGTGACCACGTTCTGTTCGGCGGTGATCGCGATATCGCCGGGCGCAAAACCTGCAACTGCCAACGAAATCTGGTAGCGGTCCTCGGCAAGCCGTTCGATGTTGTAGGGCGGATAGTTATCCTCGCCGGCCCGCTGGGCCATTTCTGCGAGGTCGAACAGGCGATCGAAGCCGATAGTCGAGCGCCACAGGGGAGAGAAGTCGTAAGTGCGCATAGCCAAATCCTCCTAAGAGCAAGATGGGTACGAGCGGCACCGGACACGACCGGTGCCCGTCTCACTGGCCCGGGCCCATCGGGCGCCCGGACGCCACCATCCGGTGGCGACAAAAAAATTAGCAAAGTCGTTTTTGGTTTCAAGAGGGGATACGAAAATTTTTTGAAGACCTGAAGGGACTACGCGGCGTTCGCTTTCGACTATAAAAATGCACACGGTTTCGGGAAGCGGCCGCTCGCATCGGGATGCGGACGGCGCGGATGGAAGGCGAAAACGCCCGGGCGCGTGCCGGATTATAGGTTCACGCCCTTAAGCCGCCCTGACCTCGTTCAGGAAGCGGTCGAACTGTCCGGCGAGGTCGCGCGACTGGGTCGAGAGTTGCTCGGCCGCGCCCAGCACCTGCCTCGCAGCCGTGCCGGTATCGTCGGCGGCGCGCTGCACGCCTGATATGTTGGTGTTGACCTCCTGGGTGCCGCGGGCAGCCTCCTGGACGCTGCGCGCGATCTCCTTGGTCGCCGAGCCCTGCTCCTCGATGGCGGCCGCAATCGCCGTGCCGATCTGGTCAATCTCGGCGATGACGTCGGCGACGTTGCGGATCGCGGTCACGGTCTCGTCGCTCGCGGTCTGGATTGCCGAAATCTGCTCGGATATCTCGGTCGTGGCCTTGGCAGTCTGGCCGGCCAGTGACTTCACCTCGGAGGCCACGACCGCGAAGCCGCGGCCGGCATCGCCGGCACGGGCGGCCTCGATGGTCGCGTTCAGCGCCAGCAGGTTGGTCTGCTCGGCGATGCTCTGGATCAGCGTGACGACGTCGCCGATCTTCTGCGCGCCCTCGGCGAGCGCGCGCGCGGTGTCGCCGGTGCGGCGGGCGTTGTCGACCGCGCGGGCCGCGATCTCGGTGCTCTGCGCCACCTGGCGGCCGATCTCGGTGATCGAGGAGGTCAGCTCCTCGGTCGCGCTTGCGACCGTCTGGACGTTGCTCGAGGTCTGCTGCGAGGCGGTCGCGACCACGGCGGCCTGGCTGTTGGTCTGGGCCGCCGTCGAGGTCATCGACTGCGCCGTGCTCTCCATGCTGGAGGAGGCCCTGGACAGTCCGCCGACGAGCTCGCGGACCTTGGCCTCGAAGGCGCGGGTGAGGTCGTCGAGCGCCTGGGCGCGGCGCATCTTGCCGTCATTCTCGGCCTGCTTCTCGGCGGCGAGCCGGTCGGCCCGGATCATGTTGTCCTTGAACACCTGGACGGCTGCGGCCATCGCGCCGATCTCGTCGGAGCGCTCGGCGCCGGGAATGCTTTCCGCGACATTGCCCTCGGCGAGACGCGACATCCGCGTCGTCAGGCCGACGATGGGCGCGCAAACGCGGCGGTAGACCGTCACGACGAGACCGATGCTCGCGATCAGCACGGCGAGGAGGCCGACCAGAGCGATCGCGAAGCTGGTGCGCGCGCCCGCTGACGCGTCGCCAAGGATCTGCTCCGCATTGTCGTAGAAGGCGTCGCGGACGCCGATGATGGTGGCGAGGCCGCGCTGCGTCGAGGCGTAATAGGTGTCCATGTCGTGTTCGTACTTGCCGCTGATCGCGCCGTCCTTGACCAGCTTGAGCTCGCGGCCGAACTCCTCGATATAAACCGCGTTGAACTTCTCCAGCGCGGCTGCGACGTTGGCAGGCGTTGCCGGATTGCCGCGCAATTCGAGCAAGCCCATCACGAGCTGATCGGTGCGGCCTTGCGAGCGGCCGATGTCGGCCTTCTCCGCATCGGTCGCCGGCTTGTTGCCGCCGACGAGGTTCTTGTGCAGGCTGGAATTGAAGCCGCCGACGTCGCGCAGCGTCATGGCGAGGTTGGCGTAGCTGGCCTGGCGGTAGGCATCGCCGTTGAGGATTGCCATGCGGCGGACCTGCTCGTTGAGCAGCGCGGTCACGGCGGCGTTGAGCACGGCGTTGTCGGCGACGATCTTCTTGGCGGCGTCCTTGCGCGCCTCCGCCGGTCCCGCGAGAGCCTTGTCGATAGCCTCGCGCAGCGCGGAGAATTTCGAATTGATGGTATCGATGCTGCTGCCCAAGGCGTTGCCGTCGTCGAAGGCGCCCGGCAATTCCTTGCGCAGCGCGGTCATCTTGTCGCGGGCGCCGTCGGTCTGCTTGCGCAGCTTGTCCTGCTCGGCGAGTTGCGCCGGAGGAATGCTCGCAGGTCCATAGAGGATGTTGGTGGAGTAGCCCCGCTCGGGGTTGAGGTAGCGCGGAATGTCGCTGGCGGCGCGGGCGATGGCGAGCCGGCCCTGGGCCTCGGCGATCCGGTCCATCGTCTGGTATTTGGTCACCGCGACATAGACGGCGAGGCCGCCGCCGACAGTCGAGAGCGAGACGATGGCGGAGGTCAGCAGCGTTCCGATTTTCATGATCTATCCGGCATTGGCGCAGGGAAAGAGGCAGGATTCGCGGCTGTAACTTTAGGTAGGCCGGATTAATCGTCGGTTTACGATCTTGGCGGCGGCGGTTCACGCCGGCTTTGCATCGATCGCTCTCAGGATCTCCAGCGTGGCGCCGTCGCGCTTCCCTGCGAAATATCGTGCAATCGCCTGGTCGAAGACGGGATCGCCGGACACGGCGCCGAACAGCGTCATCGACGAGCGGAATTTTGCATCGTCCGGCGCGCCGAGGATCGCATTGATGCCCCGTCCCTCGACGGCGAGCACGAGGCCCGTGCATTCGGCGAGGCGGGGGCCGAGGACGGGGTGGGCGAGGTAGGCCTTTGCCTCCGCCCGGGAGGCGATGGCATAGCGCTGGGACATGGCGCTGAAGCCGAGGCCGGCGATTTGGGGGAAGATGAACCACATCCAGTGGCTCTGCTTCCGGCCCCGTTGGAGCTCCCCGACGACCCCGGAATACACCGGATTCTGGGCCTGGACGAACCGGTCTAGGTCGAAAGGATCGGACATTGGCCGCCTCGGGGGCATCACCGGCCCAGATTATGCCTAACTTTGCGCCCCCAATGTGATAGCTGGTATAGAGTCTCCGGGTGGGGGTTGGGCACCCCCCGGGGGTCGATTTGGGGATTTGATGGCTTCCAACGCCGCACGAGCCGACAGGCTGTTGTCGCGCCGCCGTTTTGGGCGGGCCGAGACGATTCTGCTGTCGTTGGCCGCCGCGGCGCTGACGGTCGGGGCCGCGGCCTGGGTCGCCGACATGCGCGAATCGAGCCCGCTGGTCTCCGCGGCGCTGCCGCCGGCCAATCCCTCGTCGTCGTTCGACGAGCGTTTCACGTCCCTCTCGGCAGGCCAGTCCGGCACCCTGCGCTCACTGGAGCGCTCCGCCCTGAGCGCGGTCCAGCTCAAGCTCCGCGACGCCAAGGCGATGCTCGCCCAGAAACTGCAGGGCGACGACTGGCGCTACTCCCTGATGGACGACCTCCGGCCAGGGGCCGACGAGACGCGATCCTCGCAGCGGGCTGACGCGGTACCGATGCCGCGGTCGCGCCCGGTCCAGGCCGACTTCGCCTCGCAGGTTGCCTCAAGCCAGGCATTTGCCGACGCCAATCCGAGGGTCGACAACCGCAACTTCTTCGAGAAATTCAAGGACAAGATCCGCCTGGCCTCGCTGACGCCCGACAGTGGCCTGTTCGGCAAGGGACCGGATCTCGCCGCGCTCGGATACGATTCGCAGACGGCGGTCTACGACATCGGGGCAAAGGCGGTTTACCTGCCGAGCGGCGTCGTGCTCGAAGCCCATTCCGGCATGGGCGCGCTGATGGACGATCCCGATCATGTCGACCAGCGCATGGTGGGCGCGACCCCGCCGGCGACCTACGACCTGAAGCCGCGCGAAAAGCTGTTCCACGGCATCCGGGCGCTGCGCATGACCCCGGCCGAAGGCACCAGCGCGCTCGGCCGTGTCGGCCTTCTCACCCACAATTACATGCTCGGGCCGCGCGGCGATTCCAATGGCTGCGTCTCGATCAAGGACTATGATCGCTTCCTGAAGGCCTATGACAATGGCGAGTTCAACCGCCTCGTCGTGGTGCCGCGCCTCGGCGGGGCGGCGACCGCCTCGCAGCGCGCGAGCACCGACTCCTGATGGTCGCGGGAACGGCGGGGGCTTGCCGTTTCCCCTTCGTCAAGCCGTTATCGTCCAGAAGCAGCCCAAAAGCCGTCCATGAGTGATCCAGCAAGCTCCGACACCCCGCTGCGCACGACGTTCAAGATCCGGCTGAACGGCGACACGCTGGCGATCGCGTCAGTCGGACAGGCCTATCAATTCCTCACCAACTACAATTCCGTCGAGTGGATGGAATTCCGCTCCCTGCACGAGGACGCCGTCAGCGCGCTCGAAGGCGCCGCCGACAACGCGATGCTCGCGGTGCAGGCGACGAATGCCGTGCGCGCGCTGTTCGTCAGCGCAAAGCTGCTCTGAACGGCTTTCCTTCCTCGTCCTCATTCCCGTCGAACCCGCCTGAGGGCGGCTGCGACCAAGGCTCGGCGCGTTTCGGCGCCGATGAGGGAATGCATGGACACCGCAAAATTCATTTCGTTGATTGATTGCTCCGATGCGGAGCAGCCGACCGAAGCCGCGCTCGCCGCGTTCGAAAAATCCCTGGGCTGTCGATTGCCGGACGACTACCGGGCCTTTCTGCTCGCTTGCGCCGGCGGCTATTGCAGCGGCGCGGCCAATTTCAATTGGCCGCAGGGGCATTGGGCCGGTGGGGTCCAGGGCGTTCTGGGCCTGCGGCGGAATCATCCGGATTGCTCGCTGGTCGAGGTCCGCCAGACGCCGCAATGGCCGATGGTCGACGAGCTCCTGTGGATCATGAGTGATGACGGCGGCAACCCGATCTGCATGACGATCGACAAGGCGCATTTCGGCAAGATCTGGTTCGTCGACCACGAGGTCGCCGAGTACGACAAGCCCTGGACGCTCGCCGAGGCCATCTCGGACAAATGGGGCTACGTCCTGCCTCTCGCGCCCACATTCGGCGATTTCCTCGCTGGCCTGTACGAGGAAGCCGAGGCGGCCTGAGGTTCTCGTGCCCCGGATGCGCCTGCGTCCGGGGCACGAGAGCAGACGATGATCAGCGGTGATCGCCGCGACCGTCGTCGTCGTCGTGGAAGTCGTGATCGCCGCCGACCTTGAAGCCGGGGTCGATGCACGCGAAATTCCCGGCGTCGTTCGTCATGCCGCTGCCCCTGTACGCCGGGATCTTCGGATAGACGCAGAGCGGCCTCGTGCCGCCGGCCGGGAAGTTCATGGCAATTCGCGGATCGAAAAGCCCGCCGGTCGGGTAGGGCGAGGTGGCGTTGGTATTGGTCGCGACGATGCGTTCCGGTGCGATGTCCTTCTCAACCCAGTCGGTGATGGCCGTGAGCTCGTTCGCGGCAAAGCTCGCGGTGGCTGCGCCGCCGCCGCAATGGGCCATGTTCGGCACCATGAACAGCCGGGCGAAGTCGGTCGCGCGACCGCCCATGCGCTGATTCATCTGGCGATACCAACGGGCGATCGCGGCGCCGGAGAAGATGCCGTCATTGACCGAGGAGGAGATGATCAGCTTGCCGCCGCGCGCCCTGAACGGACGCAGGTCGGTCGCAACCGCGGCCATGAAGTCCATCGAACTTTCCGGATAGGCCTGGGTCCTGGTGAAGATTTTTGGTGCGTCGGTGTCGAAGTTGAAACGGAACACGAAGGCTTCCTGGCCGTTCGGCCCGTTGACCGGCGTGACCACGGGCGGCGTCTGGAAGATCATCGGGATCGCGCCCGCGCCGAGCGTGAGGTTGATCGCGGTGTTGACGTGCGGCACCGGCGCGGTGACGACGTTCCAGAGTTGCCAGCCCGCGCCGGGCGCGGCGGGTGGCGTCCAGATGCCGGCATCCCAGAACCAGTTCGAGTAGAGGCGCTGGCCCCTGGAATTGACCGGCCCGGCATAGATCCTTTTCAGCACATCCACCTGCGCGCCGGTCAGGCAGGTGCCGCCGTGCGGCGTGCTGCCATGCGAGCCGGTGCCGCAGGTATAGTTGGCGAGCGCCGGATACACCTTCCTGGCCGTACAGGCGTGGAAATTGTCGATGATCCCGTCGACGAGGCCATCGAGCGCGTCGCAGGCGCTCAGGATCGCGGCCGAGGCTACCTGGAGATCCTGCGCGGGGAAGGTGTCGGGAATGAAGGGCTGCCCGTTGACGTCCTGGCTGGTCGCGAGCGTGCCGAGCACCTGCTCGTTCCAGGCTTCCGCAATGCCCGCCTGCGGCAGGTTGAACCCGGGATTTTGCGAGATCACGCCGTCGAACAACCAGGGCGACCGCTGCGAGGCGACCATCGCGTCTCGTCCGCCGTTCGAGCAGCCCATGATGTAGGAATAGACCGGGTCGAGGCCGTAGTAATAGGAGATGATCCGTTTCGAGATCGTCGCGGTCTTCTCGATCCCGTTGTAACCGTAGTCGCTGCGTGCCTGAGCGTCGATCGCGAAATGCGCGGAGCCTCCGGCATTGACATCGTCGTCCTGATGCCCACCGACCGCGTTGGCGGCGTTGTCCTCATGGCCGCCGTCATTGGCGGCAATGGCCCAGCCTTGACCGAGTTCGACGCCGGCTGCGCCTTGCGGATCGCTTTGCAGGCTGCCGTCGGTGCCGCCGCCGCCCATCATCTCGAAGCGCCCGTGCCAGGTATTGGGCAGGTTGAGCGCAAAGCCTATCCCGTAGGTGAAATGATCGGGATCCTGCGTCGAGACACGCTTGTTGATGATGCCGATCACGTTGCAATAGCCCGCCTTCGGGGTCGCGCTCAGGATCTGCGTGTTCGGCAGGGTGAGGCCGGTCAGCGCCGTGCAGGACCCGCGCGGGGCAACGCCGCCCGGCGGCAGCCCGTGTGCCGCTGCCTGCGGGGCGAGACCTGCCCAGGTGACGATGATCGTCGAGGCGAGGAAAAGTCGTTTCATGTCGTGCCCTCCCGGTTCGTCATGGATGCTTGAACGAAAATGCCGCGGCAGCGATGCCTCGCTGCCCGAGGCGTCGCGTGATCAGAGCCATTCGTGATGTTGCTGCCGGGGAAAATGCGCTCGCGATCGCCATGCGCAGCGCAGGATCGGCTGCGCGACAAGACCATCCCGCCGCAATGCACTATGGCATGCGGACCAGCGCCCACCCTTGATGGAGGCACGGACGTCATCTCCCCTGAACCTGCTCGTGTAACGGCAGGCTTTCACGATCCTTAGGCGAGCGATGTTGTCGTGTCAACATGACGCATGGCGCGAGCTCGTCGCGCAACCTGTCGTAGAAGCTGTGCCGGCCAGACCTGGTTCCGCTCGGCTTCTCGATCAGGCTGTGGTGCGTTAGACTCGCTGTCCGAATCCTCAAACCCGGCCGATGCGTCGCCACCGGCCTTTCGAAAGATGCTCGTCGATGGAGCGAGGCAAGGCAGAGCTCAGGAAGCGCACCGCCAAGAGACCGCGTCCGGCGAGGCCTGTTGCGAAGCCGTCGCGATCACCACAGCGCGGGGTGTCCGCCACGAAGCCCGCCCGGGCGAAGCCACTTGCCCTGGGCGACCTCTCGCAGTTGCTCGGCTACCGCATCCGCCGGGCGCAGCTCTGGGTCTTCAAGGAGTTCAGCAAGCGACTGGCGGCTTTCGACATCAGCCCCGCCCAGTTTTCCGTTCTCTGCGTCATCGACGCCAATCCCGGCGTCAACCAGCTTGCCGTCGCGCAGCTCCTGTCGATTGAACGGGCCGGACTTGGCAGGCTGGTGGACCATCTGGAGAACCGCAGGCTTGTGCGGCGCAACGCATCCGCGGTCAACCGCCGCTATTACGTGCTCTATTTGACCGAAGCCGGCTCCGCGCTGCTGGGTCGGATGCGGCCTGCGGTCGCCGAAAGCGACAAGGCGCTCGCGGCCAAGATCGGGCCGCGTGCCTACAAGGAATTGCAGCGGACGCTGTCGATCTTTCTCGCCGACGCCTGAGCGCTCGCCGTTCGCCATGCCGCGCCGGCCGGATCTGGCAGGTCGTCTCTCCCATATCGTGGCTTGAACTCGGCCCCGGGAACGGGCAAACGGTCCCGCGAAGACCGTGGCCTCTGCCACCATTTCAAGCCTTGATTCAAGGGAGAGTCCCCATCATGAAACGACGTACATTTCTCAAGGGTGGCGCAGTGGCCGGTGCGACGACGCTGGTTGCGGCACCTGCGATCGCGCAATCGCAGCCCGAGATCAAATGGCGCCTGACCTCGAGCTTTCCGAAGTCGCTCGACACCATTTACGGCACGGCGCAGACTTTCGCGAAATATGTTGCCGAGGCCACCGACAACAAATTCCAGATCCAGACCTTCGGCGCCGGCGAACTCGTTCCCGGCCTGCAGGCGCTCGATGCCGTCAGTGTCGCCTCCGTCGAAATGGCGCAGACCCCGCTCTATTTCTACATCGGCAAGGAGCCGGCGCTGGCCTACGCCACCGGCGCGCCGTTCGGCATGAACCATCGCCACCAGGAATCGTGGTGGCACTTCGGCGGCGGCGCCGAGCTCACCAACGAGGCGCTGAAGCCGTTCAAGACGCACGCCATCCTGTGCGGCAATTCCGGCACCCAGATGGGCGGCTGGTTCCGCAAGGAGATCAAGACCGTCGACGACCTCAAGGGCCTGAAATTCCGCATCGCCGGCATGGGCGGCCATGTGCTGGCGCGCCTCGGCATCGTGCCGCAGCAGCTCGCGGGCGGCGACGTCTATGCGGCGCTGGAGAAGGGCTCGATCGACGCCGCCGAATTCGTCGGCCCCTATGACGACGAGAAGCTCGGATTCCAGAAAGTGGCAAAATACTACTACTTCCCAGGCTGGTGGGAGGGCGGCGCCATGCTGCACATGATCGTCAATGACGAGAAATGGGCGAGCCTTCCGAAGCACTACCAGGCGATCGTCAGCCAGGCCGGCGCCGCGGCGGGCGCCTGGATGCTCGAAAAATACGACAGCGTGAATCCGGCGGCGCTGAAGCGGCTGATCGCCAATGGCGCGGAGCTGAAGGCGTTCCCGCAGCCGGTGCTGGAGGCCTGCTACAATGCGACCCAGGAGCATCTGAACGAGCTCGCCGCCAAGAGCGACCTGTTCAAGCGGACCAAGGACAGCCACGACGCCTACATGAAGGAGCTCTTGTTCTACACGCAGATCGCGGAAAACTTCTACGACAACTATTCGCTCACCAAGATGCGTAAGGGCTGACGGACAATCGGGGCGCGGCCTTTACGCCGCGCCCAGCCCGAGCTTGGCGTAAATCCGCCGCGCGTAGACACCAAAGGCATCCGTCGTCTTGAGCGGAAGGTCGCGCGGGAAGGGCAGGTCGATCGCGAAATAATCGGCCATCTTCGCCGGCCCCGCCGTCAGCACGGCGCAGTGCGAGGACAGGAACACGGCCTCCTGGATCGAGTGCGTGACGAAGATGATGGTCTTGCCGCTCTCGCGCCAGATCCGCAGCATCTCCAGGTTCATCTGCTCGCGCGTCAGCGCGTCCAGCGCGCCGAACGGCTCGTCCATCAGGATCAGTTTTGGATCGTGCACGAAGGCGCGCGCGATCGCGGTTCGCTGCTGCATGCCGCCGGACAGCTGCTGCGGATATTTTTCCTCATAGCCGGCAAGCCCGACCAATTTGAGCAGGTCACGCGCCCGCTCGCGCGCCGCCTTCATCGGCAGGCCGACGATCTCGGCGGGCAGCAGCACGTTGTCCAGGATGGTGCGCCATTTCAGCAGCAGGGCCTGCTGGAACACCATGCCGATGTCGCGGGTCGGGTCGAACGGGCTGTTGGCATTGCCGATCTTCATGGTGCCGCCGTCGGCCGCGTGCAGGCCGGCGAGGATCTTCATCACCGTGGTCTTGCCGCAGCCGGACGGGCCGACCAGCGAGACGAGCTCACCTTCCTGCACGTCCATGGTGACGTCGGACACCGCCAGAAACTCGGCGCCGCCGCCGCGATACACCTTCCGGACGCCCTGCAGGCTGATGAAGGGGGCGGAATTCATGCCAGCCATTTGCCGAGATTGGCGGCGACGAAGGCGTCGTCGCTGAGGTCGGCATGCTCGCGGTACACGCGGTCGATCTCCTCCTTCTGGCCGGGGCTCAGTCCCTCGTTGGGATCGAGGCACCAAAGGCCCTTCATCAGGCCCTGGCGCCGCAGCACCTCGTGGCAGCCGGCGATGCAGCCGTGGAAATTGTTGGCGACGTCGAAGAAGGCGCTGTTGCAGTCGGTGACGCGGGCATCGAGGGCGAGCAGATCAGCCGGCACGCTGTCCCTGTGCCGCGCCGCCTTGCAGCGTTCGAACTGCTTGATCGCGCTCGCGGTCCACACCGACCAGTGGCCGAGCAGGCCGCCCTTGAACCAGGTGCGGGTGGTGATCCCGTTGTCGCGCAGGTCGAAGGGCAGCGTCAGGTCGAGCAGGATATGATCGTCGTTGCCGGTGTAGAGCGCGACGCGGTCGAGCGCGCCGGCGGCCGCGACCCCGCGCAGCACGTCGAGCGTGCGGTAGCGGTTGAACGGCGCGATCTTGATCGCGATGACGTTGTCGATCGATGCGAAGCGCTGCCAGAACCGGCTCGACAGGATGACGCCGCCGACCGCGGGCTGGAGATAGAAGCCGACCAGCGGGATCTCGGCGGCGATTGCGGCGCAATGGGCGATGATCTCGTCCTCGGATGCGCTCTTCATGGCGGCGAGGCTGAGCAGGCCGGCGTGATAGCCGATGTCGCGGGCGGTGCGCGCCTCGGCCGTCGCTTGTTTTGTGGGACCGGCAAGGCCCGCGACCATCGCCAGAGGGCGCTTGGTCCAGCCTGCAGCGGTCTCCGCGGCGAGCTCGAGCACGGGACGGTAGAGGCCGATGTCGCGGATGGCGAACTGCGTGGTGTGCACGCCGACCGCAAGGCCGCCTGCGCCGGCGTCGATGTAATAGCGCGTCAGCGCGCGCTGGTGCGTTTTGTCGAGCTGGCGCTCGGCGGTGAGCGCAAGCGGATGGGCCGGCAGCACGGTGCCGTCGGCAATCAGCTTGCGGATGTCGCTGTTGATCTGGCTGTGGTGCATCTGTCCTATCCGAATTCGGGGCCGGCGACGGCGAATGGCATTTCCGCGCCCGCGGCGGTGGCAGGGCCGAACCGCATGCGCTGGAACGGCCGCTCGATGGTCCAGCCGGATGCGGTCAGGCCGTCGAGGAACGCGGCATGCGAGGCGATGGCGTCGAGCAGCAGCGGGCTGCCTAGCGATTGCGCGATCGCGCCAACCAGGCTCAGCGCGGCGGCGGCGTTGTCCGCAAAGAGCGGGCCGATATGATGCGCGGTTCTGCCCTCGCGAGCCAGCGCGATGGCACCGTTCGCGGAGACGATGCGCGAGCCCGGACGCCCGGCGAAGGCTTCGAGGAGGGCGGTGCGATCAAAACCGGTGGCGCGCCGGTCCCGTGCGCAAAGCGCCTCGAGCGTCGCGGCCGAAGGCGCTGGCAGAGATGCCTGCGCGGATGTCACCAGCCTGAGCCGGCGCAATTGCAGCGTCGGCGTAAACCCGAGCGGCCCGTAGACCGCCGCGCCATCCGGCGTCGCGTCGAGCCAGCTCGTCAGGCCGCGCTTGCGCGCCGCCTCCATGCACATATCGACCAGCCGCGTTGCGAGGCCGCGGCGGCGGTGGCTTGCCGTCACCAGCACCATGCTGATCCAGGCGTTGTTGCCGGAATAGGGCAGCAGCGCTGCGGTTGCCACCAGCCGCGCACCGTCACGGATGCCGAACACGACCCCGTCGTGCAGGAAAATGCGCCAGTCGTCCTCGGTCTGGTTCCAGCGCGCCTCCGTCGAGAGCGCAAGGCCTGCGGCTGCGTCCTCGACGCCGAGCTGGAGGATCCGCGGGCCGTCAGTAGCGTCCATCGCGCACCTCGTATTTGGTGGGCTTGCCGAGGCTCGGCATGGCGCGAGAGACCCAGTCCGCGGTCCAGGCGATCAACTGCTCGGTGTCGACCACGGGCAGGCCGAACAGTTCCACCGCCCTGGACGTGTCGGTCAGCCACGCCGTCGGCACTTCCTTGCCGGTCAGCACCGGCGCGCGGCCGAAGCGGGCGCCGAATTTTGCGGCGAGATCGCGCACCGCCAGGATCTCGTGGCCGCTGACATTGATCGGCGAGGTCGGCACTGTGCAATGGGCAAGACAGCGCAACGCCTGCGAGGACGCATCGCCCTGCCAGATGAAGTTGACGTAACCGAGGCTGACGTCGATCGGCGTGCCCGCGAGAACTTTGGTTGCGATGTCGTGCAGCACGCCGTAGCGCATGTCGATCGCGTAGTTGAGCCGGAACAGCCGGCCAGGCGTTGCGAACTTGCGCGAGAAATATTCGAACATGCGCTCGCGGCCGACGCAGGACTGGGCGTATTCGCCGGGCGGGTTCGGCGCCATCTCCTCGGTCGAGCCCTTGCCGTCCACCGGCACGAACGGATAGACGCAGCCGGTCGAGAACGCCACGATCCGCGACGACGGGAAGGCCTGCGCCACCAGCGCCGGGACATGTGCGTTCATCGCCCAGGTCAGCGACAGATCGCCTTCGGCGCCGAACTTGCGGCCGGCCATGAACACGATGTTGGGCGCCTTCGGCAGCGCGCGGATCGCGGACTCGTCCATCAGGTCGCAATTGATGGTCTCGATGCCGCGCGCCTGCAGCCAGTCCTTGACGCTCGGGTCGCTGAAGCGGGCGACGCCGATGACGCGGCGGTCGGGCGCGGCGGCTTTCGCCAGTCCCGCCAGCGTCGGTCCCATCTTGCCGGCGACGCCGAGGATCATGGTGTCGCCGTCGACCTTCCTGAGGTCGTCGATCAGCGCCTGGCTCGGCCGGCACAGGAGGTCGTCGAGTGCAGCGACGTCCGGGATGGTCTTCGGCAGCGTCTGGCGGGTGAGCAGCATGGATTGTCCCTCGTCAGGTTTGCCTGGAATCGCCGACCACGAACATGCGTTCGAGGCCGAGCACCAGGCCGTAAAGGGCGACGCCGAGCAGGGTCAGCAGCACGACCGCCATGACCATCGCGGGCGTGTCGAGCGACGACTGCACCTGGATCATGAGGTAGCCGAGCCCGCGCTCGGAGGCGATGAACTCGCCGACGATGGCGCCGGCGACGGCGAGGATGGCGCCGACCTTCATGCCGGAGAACACGTAAGGCAGCGATCCCGGCAGCTGGATTTTCCGGAACAGCGTCCAGCGTGAGCCGCGCAGCGATTTGACGAGATCCAGGAGATCGGGCTCGACCTCGCGCAGGCCCCGCGCGGTGGTGAGCAGGATCGGGAAGAAGCAGATGCTGAAGGCGATCAGGATGTTCGGCACGATGCCGTAGGAGAACCAGACGATGAAGAGCGGGCCGAGCGCCACCTTCGGGATCATGTTCATGGTCACGAACAGCGGCAGCAGCACGAGGCTCACGAGCGGCGCCCAGCTGAAGATCACCGCGAGCGCGACGCCGACGACGGCGCCGAGCGCGAAGCCGCCGAGGATCTCGATCGCCGTCACCAGCGTGTTGATGCCCCAGGCGTAGCCCCCGGTTCCCAGCGTCTGCACGGTCGCGAGCGGCGAGGGCAGGATGAACTTCGGCACGTGGAAGGCGTCGACCGCGACCTGCCAGAGCACGAGCACGGCAAGGTGCACGATCAGGATGATCGCAAAGCTGCGCGAGGCGCGGGCTCCGTCTCCTGCCACCCAATGGCTCCCTGTGGGCGCGGCCACTCGCCGCGAACGCGAACCTAACCATCTTATCGGCCAGTTTCAACCAGTTGGTTGATTATGGCCGGAGCGAATGCAGCACGAGATCGGCCACGTGCCTGCGGCGGGCGCGCCGGGCGGCCCGGCTCGACAGGTCCTTGCCGAAGATCGCCGACAGCGTCGGCGTGTTGGAAAGATAGAAATAGCTGAGGCCCGCGATCGAGATATAGAGCTGGATCGGGTCGATCCCCTTGCGGAACACGCCATTGCGGACCCCCTCGTGAAGGATATGGGAGACGCTGCGGACCAGCGGCGAATGCATCGCCTCCAGCCGCGTCGAGCCACGGACGTGGCGCGCGCCGCCGCGGTTCTCGTCGTTCAGGAGCACGATGAAGTCGGGGTTGGTGGCGAGATAGTCGAACGAGGCCTCGATCAGCTTGCGGATCGCTTTTTCCGGCGGCAGGCCCTCGAGGTTGAGTTGGCGCTCCTGCTCGCGGATGTCGGCGTAAACCCATTCCAGGACAGCCAGATAGAGCGCGTCCTTGTCGCCGAAATAGTGGTAGACGAGCTGCTTGTTGACGCCGGCGCGGCCAGCGATCTCGTCGACGCGGGCGCCGGCAAAGCCGTGCCGGGCGAACTCCAGGCGCGCTGCGGTGAGCAGCTTGTTGCGGGTGGCGACGGGGTCGCGTCGCTGCGGCGCGGTGTCGCCTGAACGTCTTGCGGGCATTTCCAACCAAACAGTTGACAATTGGCGGGCGGGCTTGTTGCATTGGTACCCTCACATGGGGAGAGCGACAAGCCGGGTCGCGGGCAATGAGGAGAGATGCGATGAAGCGTTTGCAGGCTGTTGGCTCGGCCCTGATCCTGGCCCTGACGCTCGGTTGGCCGGCGGCGCCGGCGAAGGCGGGCGAGGCGGTCAATCTGATGCTGAACTGGACGCCGACCGCCGATCACTCGCCGTTCTATTACGCCAAGGCCCAGGGCTGGTACGAGAAGGCCGGCATCGACCTGACCATCGAGGTCGGCAAGGGCTCGGGCGTCTCCGCGGCCAAGGTCGGCTCCGGCGGCTCGCCCTTCGGCATTGCCGATCTCGCCACCATGCTGGTGGCGAAGAGCAAGGGCGCCGACACCGTCGCTCTCATGAGCATCTACGCCAACACCGGCCAGACCTTCTACTGGCTGAAAAGCTACGGCGTGAACGGCGCGAAGGATTTTCCGAGCCACAAGATCGGCAACCCGCCCGGCGATGCCTCGCGCGTGATGTGGCCGGCCTTTGCCAAGGCCGCAGGCATCGCGCCGGACTCTGTGGGCTTCGTCAATGTCGGCCCGACGGCGAAGATCGCGGCGCTGAAGAGCCACACCGTCGACATCATCAGCGACTTCTACAACGAGCACGACCTGAAGGTGATCGAGTTCGGCCCCGATCTCGGCTACGTCAACTGGAAGGACATCGGCCTCAATCCGTACGGCAATTCGCTGATCGTCAACGGCGCTTACTTGCAGAAGAACCCGAAGCTCGTCGAGGAGTTCGTGCGCATTTCGCAGAAGGCATTTGCGGCCTGCGTCGCCGACGTTACGCCATGTCTGAAAGCGCTGCTCGACCAGGTTTCCGGGCTCGACAAGGAGAACCAGGAACGCCAGTGGGAGCGCATCAAATACCTGATGACGGACGAGTTCACGACGACCAAGTCGCTCGGCTGGATCGACGGCGAGCGGATGAAGAAGGACTATGAGCTGGTGCAGACCTATCTCGGCATGGAGAAGCCGTTCGACGTCACGACGGCGTTCACGACAAAAATGCTGGACCCCGCCATCAAGATGGATGCGAGCAAGGTGAAGAAGTAGGACTTCCTGTTTCACCTTGGCCGGATGCCGAGGAGGCGAGAAGCGCGTTGATCGCGTTCTCGTCCGCACTCTTTACTGAATGACATTCACCCAGATCCGCCCGGGTTCGGCGGTGGGCTGCACCGTATAGGTGACGCGGCGGCTGACCTGGCCGCCGCCCTTGCGGGCTGCGAACTTGCCGAGCTGCGCCACAGCACGCATTTCGTTCCTGGTCGCCAGCTCCGACAGCAGCGCGCGCAGATCGACGTTGACGGTGGCCGAGCAGGTCGTCTTGTTGATCTTGTCGTTGGTGCCATCGAGCGTGACGTCGCGCACCGTCACGGCCGGCGACTCCCGTCCTTCGGCCGGCCGCTTGCCCGTCAGCTGACCGATGATGATGCGCCTCACGACGTCCTCGCCGTTCACGCAAAGCTCGAGCGAGGGATCGCGGCGCGGCTGCGCAGGCGGTTGCGCAGGCCTGGTGTTCTGCAGCGATCGGGACAGCTGGATGGCTTCGCGCATGTCGCCGAGCTTGATGTAGCCTTCTCTCTGAAGGTGCTTGGCAAGCGCTTCCGGAAAGGCAAGGTTGCGGACCTTCTCCTTCGGGCATTTTTCGAGCGGCGTGTAGTCCACGCACTCCTGCATCGTCCAGTCGGAGCTGCGGTCATAGGCTGCGAGCATCGCGATCCAGGCTTCGGTGAATTGTCCCAACTGCGCCTTGGCCGCGACCCATCCGCCCCAATAGCCGTTGGACTTTCTTATATCCTTGTCCATCGCCTCGATATCGTTGAGCCGCCTCTGCAGCGCTGCGCGATAGGGCCTCTCAGTCGTGACGTCGACCAACTGGCCGGCGCGCAGCTTGCTGACCTTCACCGGGGCAACCGACTCCGCGTATGAGGCGAAGGCGTAGTTGAACGAATTGTCGAAGGAGAGCAGCTCGACGGATCCGTCGCCATCGAGGTCTTCGAAGGCGTAGCCGCTTCCGTCCAGCGTCTGGGCGTCGACGACGATCGGCTGGTTCGAACCGTCCATGGTCACGATTTTCGTCATGGTGCAGCAGTGTGCGCCATTCCAGAAATAGGAAAGCACGATCTGCGGGAACGCGGTCGAGCGGTCGAGCGCGTAGATGCGCAGGTCGGCCCTCGGAATGGCGGTCGGCTCGTCGTCCGGGAATTTGACGTCGAGGCGGCGTCCATCGTCGAACTGAAGATGGAAGACCGCGACCTTCATGTCGGCGTCCGTGCCGGCCGGCGCGCTCTCGGCCGAGATCGAGAGGTCGCGGTATTTCATCGACGCCTTCGTCTCTCCGTCGAAATGGAGCTGGACCAGGGGGCTCGTGTCCGCGGCCACAGTCGGGCTGTTGGCCAGATCTGTGGCGACCACTCCAATAACGGCCATGCCCAGTCGCCAAAGGCGGCCGAGCCGATTTTGCGTGATCCTTGTCATGCGACTTTGTTCTCCCCCGCCTGTAGGAAGTAGGGACGTAGTCATAACATTCGGTAAAATCCGGTTTGCGCTCAGGGCCGCGCGCGCTCGTTAACCGCGACGCCGGAATGGCTTGGACAGAATCGGCGCGCCGCGGCCATACCAGGGCGTATCTTGCAGGAAGGAAAATTCATGTTTCGGGCGATCGCGATCCTCTGTCTCTCGTTTGGCTTCGTGGCGCCGGCCGTTGCCGGTGAGGTCGCCGATTACAAGGGGCCGTTTCCGACCACGGTGCTCTACGACATGTGTTCGAAAAACGATCAGACGTCGCGCGAGAAGTGCGCGCTGTACCTGCAGGGCCTCGTCTACGGCATCCGCATCCAGCGCCAGATGACCGAGAAGGGCATGGCGGTGTGTTTGCCGGAGATCGCCCCGGAGCAGGCCCGCGCGCGGGTCATTGGCCTCATCGACCAGGCCACCGGCGGCCGGCCAGAGAACAACAAGGACGGCGGCGACTGGATCGCAATGATGGCGCTGGCATCGGGCAATCTGTGCGACAAGCCGAAGCGGCGGTAGGAGATCTACTCCGGCGCTGCCGCGATCCGGTGCGCGATGAAGGTGCCGTTGGGCTGATGAAACACGAGTTCGTCGACTGAACCGCTCGCGCCGCGGCGAAACTCCACGCGAAATCCTTCGAGCTCGACGATGGCGAAGATGCCGCCCTGGTAGGGGCGCAGATGGTACAGCGGCTGGAGGTCCGACTTGAGCGTCAACTGCCCGTCGGCCAGCAGCGAGACCACGTGGACGGTGGACCCGTGCTGCCACCGGCCGGCGCAGGCCTTGCGGAATTCGGCGTCCATGCAGTCGCCGCCGGGTGCGCGGACGAAGATTATGTCCGGCACCATGACTTCGAGCTGCGCAGACAGGCTCACGACATTGCCATCGCGATCGGTGTTGAATGAAATCGCGAGCCGGTCGGGGTTCAGGTCGTAGGGAAGCTCCGCGACATCGAAGGTCTCGTAGTGCCGGTGCGAAAGCGGCGTGGACAAACTGCGCCAGTCCCAGTGCAGCCCGTCGCCGGTCCGGGTGATGGTCATGCGGCCATAGGCGGGGTGGTCGTAGCTGCCGGCATAGTCTGAGAGGTCATGGCCGGGCGGCGCGTTCTTCTTCGCCGCGGCCTTGCGGGTCTCTTCGTCGGCGCCTTGCTGGGCCAGTGCCTTGCGGCGAAGGTCGCGCAGGCGCGGAAGCCAGGAAACGGGCTCCTTGCCGCAGATCCGGTCGGCCAGATAGTTGATCAGAATGGCAGGGACGGGCGCCCCGCCGAGATTGCAGAAGGCCGCGATGCCGAGTTTCCTGTCGGGCATCAGCCGCATCAAGGTGCTCCAGCCGAGCCAGCCGCCGGAATGGCCGACGATCCGCTCGCCGCGATAGGTGGTGGTGTTGAACCCCAGGCAATAATGGGAATGCCCGAACTCGAACTCCGGCGCAGCGGAGTGAACGCGCGGCGTCTGCATCTCGCGGACCAGGGCGCTCGAGAGCAGCCGCCGGTTTTCGAATTCGCCCTCCGCCAGCAGGAATTTCATCCAGTTGGCGATGGCGGCGACCGAGGTGTTGATGCCTCCGGCGGCGGTCGCGCGGATCGGCCATGGTTTGGTTCGCTGGCGCTGGTCGCGATGGACGATATAGGGAACGGCCGCGTCCGGCGCGGCCGCCAGGTGCTCGACATCGAATGTCGCCGACATTTTCAGCGGTTCGATGATCCGCGTGCGGGTGAAATCCGCCCAGCTCTGGCCGGTGATCCTCTCCGCCACGACGCTTGCCGCGTGGAAGCCGAGATTGCTGTACTGGAACATGGTTCGCACGTCGCGGCTCGGCTCGATGTGGCGCATCGCGGCCAGCATCTCCGCGGACGAGAGGTCGCCGGGCATCCAGATCCAGTCATGCCGGGGCAGGCCGCTGTGGTGACACAGCAGGTCGCGCACGGTGATCCGGTCGGTCGCGACGGCGTCGTGCAGCCGGAATTCCGGGATGTAGTCGCGAACCGGTTTGGTCCAGTCGAGACGCCCCTCGTCGACCAGCATCGCAAGCCCGGTGGCCGTGAAGGTTTTCGTGATGGAGCAGATGAGAAACTGGGTTTCGGTCGTCGCCGGCAATCCGGCTTCGGCGTCGCGCTGCCCGTAAGCCTTGAGCAGGGCGGTCTCGCCGTTGCGGACCACGGCAATCGCAACGCCGGGCACCTTCCACTCCGTCATCGCCTCGGCGGCGAGGGCATCGAGGTCGGGGATCACCTCGCCCAGAGAGCTCACGGCAGGCTGATCAGGCATGTTCGGGCTCGCGACGATTTGGAGGTTCGGTTCGCGGCTGCGGCCCGCGCTTCGCGACAAACCGTACCGCTACATATCGTAGCGAAACCGCATCCCTTCTGCAATCCCCGGCTGTGGGGACTGCAACCTCAACCCCGCCCCGAAATTAACCGGCCGTTAACCATGTTCGCTGCATCGTTAACCATTCAATAACAGGGAACGAGTCGGCCGTGATGGAGGCTGCAGCAAAACCCCAACGCCAATTGGTGCGCCTGCGCGGGCGCTCCTACGTCGCTTTCGTGTTCGTGCCGACGGTCCCGATCCAGGACTGGCTGCAGGAGATCGACGCCACGATCGCGCGCTCGCCGGGCTTCTTCGTTGGCCGCCCGGTGGTGGTCGACCTGTCGTCGGTCGATCTCAGCCAGTCCGGCATCAGCCATCTGCTCGCGAGCCTTGGAGACCGCAACATCCGCGTGCTCGGTGTCGAGGGCGTGGAGGAGGCGCGGCTGACCCCGGCAATGCCGCCGCTGCTCTCGGGCGGGCGCGACACAACGATCGCGCCGGCCGCGCCGAAGAAGGCGGACACGAAGACCGCGACCAAGCCGACATCGCTGCTGATCGAACAGCCGGTCCGTTCCGGCCAGACCATCATCTTCCCGGAAGGCGACGTCACCATTCTGGGCTCGGTCGGCTCCGGCGCCGAGGTCGTGGCCGGCGGCTCCATCCACATCTATGGCGCGCTGCGCGGCCGCGCCATGGCCGGCGTCAACGGTCACGCCAGCGCGCGCATCTATTGCCAGAAGATCGAAGCCGAACTGCTTGCAATCGATGGATTTTACCAGACCGCGGACGATATCGACGAAGCCTTGCGCGGACGGCCGGCCCAGGCCTGGCTGCAAGGCAGCAGCATGCGAATTACAGCGCTGAACTGACCAGCTAAGGAGGAAATTGCAAATGGCCAAAGTACTGGTCGTCACATCAGGCAAGGGCGGTGTCGGCAAGACCACGACGACCGCCGCGCTGGGGGCTGCGCTCGCGCAGCGCGGCGACAAGGTCGTCGTCGTCGATTTCGACGTCGGCCTGCGTAACCTTGACCTCATCATGGGCGCCGAGCGCCGGGTCGTGTTCGACCTCATCAACGTGGTGCAGGGCGTGGCCAAGCTGCCGCAGGCGCTGATCAAGGACAAGCGGCTGGAGAATCTATGGCTGCTGCCGGCCTCGCAGACCCGCGACAAGGACGCACTGACGGAAGAGGGTGTCGGCAAGGTCATCGACGAGCTGCGCGCGCGCTTCGACTGGGTGATCTGCGACAGCCCGGCCGGCATCGAGCGCGGCGCCTCGATGGCGATGCGCTTTGCCGACGAAGCCGTCATCGTCACCAATCCGGAAGTCTCCTCGGTGCGCGATTCCGATCGCATCATCGGCATGCTCGATTCCAAGACGGTGCGGGCGGAGAAGGGCGAGCGCGTCGAGAAGCACATTCTCATCACCCGCTACGATCCCTCGCGCGCCGCGCGCGGCGAGATGCTGACCATCGAGGACATCCTCGAAATCCTGGCGACGCCCTTGCTCGGCATCATCCCGGAGAGCCAGGACGTGCTGCGCGCCTCCAATGTCGGCACGCCGGTGACGCTGTCGAACACCGAAGGCGCGCCAGCACGGGCCTATACCGATGCGGCGCGTCGCCTGTGCGGCGAGACCGTCGCCATGCAGGTGCCGGTCGAGCGCAAGGGCCTGATGGATCGCCTGCTGCGAAGGAGGGCTGCATGAGCATGGGTCTGCTTCGGCTTCTCCGCGGCAACAAGGCCTCTGCACCGGTCGCACGTGAGCGGCTGCAGATTTTGCTTGCCCATGAGCGCGGACTGCGTGGCCAACCCGATCTGCTGGGCGTGCTGCGTGAGGAAATTCTCGCGGTCGTCTCCAGGCATGTCGCGCTGGACCCGACCAAGGTGATCGTGCGGCTCGAGCGCGGCGACGAGGTGTCGACGCTCGAGGTCGATATCGAGGTACCCAATGATATCGAGCGAAAACGGGTAGCGGTCGGGTAGGGAATCCGGCCGTCAGATTTTGGAGTAGGTGACAGGCAGTCCGCCGGTAATGGCGGGCTGCCTTGTCATATGCGCAAAGGGAACGCGCGAGCGGGTTCCATCGTTGTCGAGGACCCGCCGGGATGATCGAGCGATGCTCCACCCTGCGGTCTCGTTAAACCGGAGAGCGCCCATGATGTCCGAGGTCCAGGTTCACACTGTCGCCCGGCAGATGCTGGAACAGCATGGTTTCGCTGCGATCGCGAAGGCCGCCGAACAGGCCCAGGCCTGCGAGGGCCGCGGCGATGCGGAGGAGGCCAAGGAGTGGCGCCACATTGCGGACGCCATGAAGATCATGCGCGGTCCGCACCAGAGCTGAGTTTTTGCCTGGACGGGCTTATCAGCCCGGGCCGGTTCCGTCCCTGATCATGTCGAGCACGCGAGCCGTCAGCGACTCGACCGCAAACGGCTTGGTCAGCACCTGCATGCCCGGCGCGAGCTGGCCACTGCTGATGATGGCATTCTCCGCATAGCCGGTGATGAACAACACCTTCAGCGCGGGGATGGTGGTGCGCGCGGCATCCGCGAGCTGCCGGCCATTCATGCCGCCGGGCAGGCCGACGTCGGTGATGAGAAGGTCGATGCGATCGTCCGATTGCAGGATGTTCAGCCCGGCCGGGCCGTCATGCGCCTCGACGACATTGAATCCGATCTCCTCCAGCGCATCCGCCAGCAGCATGCGGATCGAGGGCTCATCGTCCACGACCAGGATGGTGTGGCTGGCCTGGGGACGCAGACTTGCCCTGGCTGGCGTGACCGGCGGCTTGTCCGAATCCTTGCCATAGTGCCGCGGCAGATAGAGGCACATGGTGGTGCCCTGGCCGACCTCGGAATAGATCCGGACCTGGCCTCCGGACTGGCGCACGAAGCCATAGACCATGGAGAGGCCGAGGCCGGTGCCCTGGCCGATCGGCTTGGTGGTGAAGAAGGGGTCGAAAGCGCGCTCGATCACCCCTGGCGTCATGCCGGTGCCGGTGTCGGTGACGCACAGCGAGACATATTGTCCGGGCGACAGGTCGCGCTCGCCGGCGCCGTGCTCGTCGAGCCAGCGATTGGCGGTCTCGATGGTGATGCGGCCGCCGCCGGGCATGGCGTCGCGGGCGTTGATGCAGAGGTTGAGCAGGGCGTTTTCGAGCTGGGAGGCATCGATCAGCGTCGCCCACAATCCGCCGGCGGTGACCACTTCCAGCGCGATCTCGGGACCCACGGTGCGGCGGATCAGCTCCTCCATCCCCATCACCAGCCGATTCAGGTCGGTCGGCCTCGGATCGAGTGTCTGCCGGCGCGAGAAGGCGAGCAGGCGGTGCGTCAGCGCGGCGGCGCGCCTGGCGGCACCCTGCGCCGCGGTCACGTAGCGGTCGATCTCGTTGAGGCGGCCCTGGCCAAGCCGGGTCTGCAGCAATTCCAGCGAGCCGATGATGCCGGTGAGGAGATTGTTGAAGTCGTGGGCGATGCCGCCGGTGAGCTGGCCGACCGCCTCCATCTTCTGCGACTGGCGCAGCGCCTCCTCGGCCTCGCGCAGACGCGCCTGCTCCCTCAGGCGATCGGTGACGTCGTAGGAGAACTGGTAGGCACCGAGCAGCCGGCCTTCTCCATCACGCAGGCTGTTGAAGCGCATCTCGTAGAAGCGCCGGGCCCGCCCCACCTCGCCGAACTCGGCGGTCTCCACGAAGGCCTCGCCGGCCAGCGCCCTCGACCAGACCGCCTGGATGGCCTCGCGGTGCTCGGGTTGATCTTCAAGCAGCTCAAGCATGTTGTCACCGACCTTTGGCAAGATGCCGTAGATGCGGTGAAATTCCCTTGCCGAGGCGCCATTGATGGCGAGCCAGCGGAAGTCGGGGGCAACGACCTGGACGAAGGCGTCGGTGCCCTCGACGAGGTCGGCAAACACGTTGCGTTCGGCAACGGCTGCGACCACGCGCGCCTCCAGCGTCTCATTGAGATGCTGCAGCTCCCGCTCGGCGCGCTTGCGCGAGGTGATGTCCTGGAACAGCACGGCGACCTGCAGGCGGCTGGCCGGCTCGACGCGGAAGGCGGCGAGCTCGAGGTGGCGGCCGGTGGCGACCAGCTCGCGCTCGAAGCGGATCGGCACGCCGGTCCTGAGCACGCCGCCATAGAGCTCGACCCAGCCGTCGGCCTCGTCCGGCACCATCTCCCGGACCTTCTGGCCGACCACGTTCGGGATGCCGGCATGCTGGGTATAGGCCGGATTGGCCTCGACATGGATATAGTCGCTGAGCGGACCGTGCGGACCGTCGAAAAACTCGATGATGCAAAAGCCTTCGTCGATCGAGTTGAACAGGGTGCGGTAGCGCTCCTCGCTCTCGGCGAGCGCGGTCTCCGCCTTCTGCCGCTCGGTGACGACGGCGACCCCGAGCGCCTTGAGACGCGCGTTCTCCGCCTCGAGCGCCTTCAGACGGGCTTGGAGGTCCTCCAACTCGATCGAATCCACAAGCGCTCGCGGGGTTGGCGTTTCCAGGGGCGGCTCCTCGGCCGGGCCCACGCGCCATCTTAGCGGGCGCGGGCAGCGCGGCAAGGCGTCCGGTCAACGCGGCCGGAACCTGCCGGTTCCGTGGGCGAAACAGCGCGGCTCAGCGCTCGCCGTGATCGGCGCCGTGCGCGGGCGGCTTGTGCTGAGTCTGCGGCTGTGCGCGCTCGCCGGTTTCCTTGCAGGGCAGCGCCTCCCACGATCCGTCCGGCGCCTGCTGATAGGCGCTGCAGGATGAGGCGGCCGACTTGTCGTCGCCCTTCTGGGCATCGGAATTTTTGGCGAGCGCCGGCGCCGCCGACGCCACGAGCACGGCGGCAACAACGGAGAGAATGATCCGCATCGGGTTTCTCCAGGTCGAAGAAACCCGCATGCTGGCGAGGAATGTGACGATTATAGGCCGGCAGCCCAGTTCCGTTGCAGCGTGCTTAACGGCGCTCCGGCTAGCTCTTGCTGCGGATCAGGTCGGAGAGGCTGGCCTTCTGCTTTTCGCACCAGGTGCTCATGCCGAGCCGGCGCTGATCGAGGTCGGTCGTCTGGGTCGCCACGGCGACCTCCGCCATGATGTCGTCGGCCTGCTTCTCGCCCATCTTGCCGCCCGTGTGCATGTAGGCGATCGCCTTGCGCACCTGCTCGGTGGTGCCGTCGGGCAGCTGCATCTGCTGCGCCTTCTGCACCAGATCCTGGTAGACGACGTCCGTGTTCGGGCATTCGACCTTGGCCGCGAAGGCCTGCAGAACCATCGTCACGTACTTCGAGCGTGTGTGGTCGTCGGCTTGTGCAGGTGCAGCAATCAGCAGTGCGCCCGCGATCAATAGGCCATAACGCATCTTCGCGACCTCCCGTTTTCTGGAAGGCTAGCGTCCGTGGCCGCGCTCTGCAATGGGGGCCTGCGACGTCGGGCGTTACGATTTTGGCTTGCGCGGCCGGCCGCGCTATCGTCCGCCCACCCTTAGGTCCCGGAGTTCGCCATGAGCCTGTTCGACAGCCCGTTCGATCCCGCGCGCGATCATGCGCTCGTCACCGGCGCGGGCAACGGCATCGGCCGCGCGATCGCCCTGGCGCTGGTCGGCGAGGGCGTGAAGACCGTGTTCGCCGACGTCAGCGCCGAGCGCGTGAGCGCCGCCATCGCCGCCAGCGCGAGGCCCGAGCTGGCGGTGCCCTTCGTCGGCGACCTCGCGGAAGTCGAGACGTGCGATGCGCTGCTTGCCGCGGCCCATGGCGCGCTGGGCGAGGTGACGCATTTCGTGCACAGCGCCTCGCCGCCGCGGCGGGAGGCCGATCATGCGCTCGCCGTCGATCGCAGCACCTGGCAGCAGATGCACGCCGTCAATCTCGATGCCGGCTTTCATCTGGCGCGCGGATTGGCAAAACGGTTGATCGCGGCGAAGCGCCCCGGCTCGTTCCTGTTTCTCACCTCGCTGCATGCGGGCACGCCGCGCAACCTGCCGCATTATTCGACGGCAAAGGCGGGCATGGCGATGCTGGTGAAGGAGCTCGCGAAGACGCTTGGGCGTCATCGCATCCGCGTCAACGCGCTGGTTCCCGGGGCGATTGCGGCCGGTGGATTCGTTGCCGATGCGTCGCTGGCACGACACATCCCGCTCGGGCGCCTCGGCGAGGCGGGCGACCTTGCGCCGATGGCGCTCGCGGTGCTGTCGGACAAGCTCTCCGGCTACGTCACCGGCGCAGCCTTCGTGGTCGACGGCGGACTGTCGCTGACGAACTGGTTCGAGGCGCCGGAGCTCTAGCGTTGCCAGGCCGGCTTGGGATCGAGTGGCGTCCGATAGAGCTCCTTGTGGTCGCGATCGGTGACGCGCACCGCGCAACCCCTCTTCTGCAGCTCAGGCTTGACCTGCGACAGCTCGCTCGCGAGCTGATCGGCGCGATCTGAGGCAACCTCGATGTCTTCGAGGATGATGCTGCCCTGGTTCTTGAACTCTCCACCGACAACGAGATCGAAATAGTAGTAGGGCATCCGAAGTCCCCCCGGTGTGATGACCCAAATCCTCAACGCAACTCGTCAGCACAAATCTCGACGCGTCCCGCATGGTACCACTGAGTCGATTGTTCCCGAATGAAATCGCCGCGCAATCTCTGAGCTTATGGCGCAAAAATCATGTGCAACGCGCGGGCTCGTTAAGACTTTATTAAACATGTCGGCGCGATCATTTTGCGCAATTGAAATGCAGCAGAACCGGGCTCCGGGAACCGGCAGTTGCAAGAGAAGGCCGGCGGCATAAATCCCGCCGGCCTTTTCTCTTGTCATGATGCGTGTCGATTCTGCCGCGCTAGTGCAGCGGCATCGGCGGACGCACGATCGGCCCGTCGTCATCGGCAACGGCTTGCGCCGGAGCTGGCGGCGGCGGAACGGCGGCCGCATGCGTGGGCGGCGGCGCGACCGGTGCGGGCGCATAGGCCGGGGCGTAGGTCTGCGTGATCACAGGCTTCGGCTTGCGCACCGGTGCAGCCGGCGGCCGTGGCGGCAGCGCGGCACGCGCGCGAGGATCGACCGGCTTCACCTCCGCAACCGGCTTCGGCGCAGGCGCCTTCGCCAAATCATGCGCCATCTGCTCCTGGCTGGCCTTGAGCTCGGCGATGTTCGCCTTGAGCTGCTCGATCTGCTGCGCCATTGCGGCCATGTCACGGGTCATCGATTGCAGCGATTGCGACGCATCGGGGGGCGTTGCGTCGGGCGCGGCCGCAGCCTGAACCGGCGGCGGCGTCACGGCTTGATCGGTCGGTTGATCAGTTGCCGCTTGCGCCGCGGGCGGAGCGGCCTCTACGGCGGCGACCGGCGCGGTCTGCGAGGTCGAAGGCAATAGCGACGTCAGGACCGGCGTCCATGCGGCGAGCATCTGTCTTGCAGTCTCGCCATGTTTGTCCCAGGCAACCGTTGCGGCCGCGCTGCCCCCGGCAAGCAGCATCGTGACGAGCGCGCCGGTGAACAATTTGCGGACGGAGGATCGCTGCTCGCGGCCGGGCTTGTCGCCGGCCGCCGCGCGAATCGCCGTATCGACGGACGGCGCCGCAGCCGGCGCATCGGCCGTCGCACTGTACTTCGGCTCCATGCGCGGCGTGATCTCGGGCGCCAGCGTCGGCGCGTCCTTGACGGCGCGCGATGCCTGCACGACGTCGGGCGAAATCTGGATGGCGTCGTGCGGATCGTTGTCCTTCATCGTGTCCTTGACGATCTCATCGACGATTTGCTTGCTGTTCAGCGTCGCGAGCATCGCAGCTCCTTGTCAGGCAATGGTCGTTCGCATTGGCGCGAGCCGATCGATTGGGTGAGCCCCCCACGGGCCCGGTGACGCACGAGTCCAGCCCGGTTTGACCAAAGCAAGGCGAGGGAATGGAGATGATGCGACGCTCTCCCGCCGTTTGTGGTGATGGAACCGGGTGCAACAAACACAGGCAATTGTTCCGCGCTGCCATGTTTTCAGCATGATTTGGGCAGCATCTATTGCCGCTGGGGTGCTGTTGATCCGCTATGGGGGGCCGGCGGTGCCTAGATCTCATCTCGCTGTTCTCATGATTGCCCTGCTTCCGCTCGGCGGTTGCATGCAGGCAACGCTTTCGCCGTCGACCGACGCGAGCATGACGCCGCGCGACCGGCAGTTGCTGGCCCATGTGCCTTACGCGCAGGCGAGCGTGCCCGAGCAGTATCTGCGCCATATCGTCGACTACCAGCGCAAGGAGCAGCCGGGCACGATCCTGGTCGATACCGACGCGCGCTACCTCTATTACGTGCTGCCCGAAGGCAAGGCGATCCGCTACGGCGTTGCGGTCGGCGAGGAAGCGATGGCGTTTTCCGGCCTGGCGCGCGTCGGCAAGATGGCCGAGTGGCCGGACTGGATTCCCACGGCGGAGATCCAGGCGCGACTGGGCCCGTATCCGGCACGCGTCTCGGGCGGTCCCGCCAATCCGCTCGGCGCCCGGGCGCTCTATCTCTATGCCGGCAACAAGGACACGCTCTACCGCATCCACGGCACCAACCAGCCCGAATATATCGGCCAGGCGATCTCGTCGGGTTGCATCCGGATGCGCAATGAGGACGTGATCGATCTGTTCGACCGGGTCAAGCTCGGTTCGATGGTCGTGGTCCTGCCGCCCGGGCAGAACGCGCAGGCGGGCGTGGCGAGGGGTTGGCGCGGGTAGGGGCCGCCGCCCGTCTGCAGCGCTGCGCCTGCTTTCACTCAAGCGTGAACGCGCGTCCGATCCGGGCCGGCTCGGGGGTGAACTGGTTCACAGGGAATTTGCTGCGGTTGCGCTATGCCGCAATGGCTCGTTGCCATTGGAGGCATCATGCAAAAATTCCTTTATCAATTGAACGAAGGCGACCGCCGGATTGTCCGGACATGGCGGCTCGCAGCACTTGGCTTCTATGGATCAATCCTGGCCGGAATGGTCCTGTACGGGGCGCTGCACTGGAATCCCGAGGTGAACTACGCCGCGGTCGATGCCAAGGCGCATGCGAAGATCGTGGGCACGCCGGGCGTTCGCGAACGCGCGCCGTTCTCGCCCTAATCGCCGAGACGAGCGACTTGCCATTGCAACGTCCTATTCTGCCTGTCCGTCGCGCAGCGGGGCGCGGCTGAGCTCGTTGCCGGCGGCGATCGCCTTGCGCAACAGCCGCATCAGCTCCTCGCCTTCCTTCGCGCTGAGACCGCGCAGCATGATGCCTTGCGCGGACTCCACCGCCGGCGTGATCTTGCGCAGCGTGCGGCGGCCCTCATCGGTGATCTCGAGCTCGCGGGCGCGGCGGTCGCGGCTGGAGGCGCGGCGCTCGACAAGGCCCTTCTGCACGAGGCGGTCGATGACGCCGGTGATGGTGGTGCGGTCATAGGCGATCAGTCCGGCGAGCGTCACCTGGTCGAGCCCGGGATTGGCCTTGATGGCCGCGAGCGCGGCGTATTGCACCGGCGTAAGGTCGAAGCCGGCCTCGTTGACCTCGGCCAGGAACACCGCGACCGCGATCTGCTGGAACCGGCGCGCAAGGTGCCCGGGCATGTCGTTGTTGTCTTTCACCGAATTCTCCGTTGCAGCGGGGAGGCGCGGGATCATTGACAAGTATACTGATAGTCAGCATACTGATCAATATCCAAAACGACAATTCGAGCAGGGAGAGGTGCGCATGCAATTCCATCTCAATGGATTCTGGCCGGGCGATCCCGAGATCGCCGATCCCGCCGCGCGCATCCAGGCTTCGGGAGCAGCGGGCGCCGTGCCCGGAGAGGTCGACGTGCTCATCGTCGGCTGCGGCCCTGCGGGCCTGACGCTCGCCGCGCAGCTCGCGCAATTTCCTGACATCAAGACCTGCATCGTCGAGCAGAAGCCGGGCCGTCTGCTGGTCGGCCAGGCCGACGGCATCGCCTGCCGCACCATGGAGATGTTCCACGCCTACGGCTTCAGCGAGCGCGTGCTGAAGGAGGCCTATTGGGTCAACGAGACCACGTTCTGGAAGCCGGACGAACGGACGCCGGAGAAGATCGTCCGCAGCGGCCGGGTGCAGGACGTCGAGGACGGGCTGTCCGAATTCCCGCACGTCATCCTGAACCAGGCGCGTATCCATGACGGTTTTCTCGACGTCATGCGCAAATCGCCAGCCAGGCTCGAGCCCCATTACGGCCGCCGCCTGCTCGACCTCGAGGTCGATCCGGCCGCGGGTCCCGCCAATCATGCGGTGACCGTGCGTCTCGAACGGCTCGATGCCGAACACGAGGGCACGGTCGAGACGGTCAAGGCGCGCTATGTCGTCGGCTGCGACGGCGCGCGCAGCACCGTGCGCAAATCGATCGGCCGCGAGCTGCATGGCGATTCCGCCAACCACGCCTGGGGCGTGATGGACGTGCTGGCGGTGACCGACTTTCCGGACATCCGTTTCAAGGCCCTGATCCAGTCGGCGAAGGACGGCAGCCTGCTCATCATCCCGCGCGAAGGCGGCTACATGGTCCGCATCTATGTCGAGCTGGCAAAACTCGACGTCGGCGAGCGTGTCGCGAGCCGCAACATCACCGCCGATGACGTGATCGCCAAGGCGCAGCGGATCCTGAAGCCGCATACGCTGGAGGTGAAGGAGATCGCCTGGTGGTCGGTCTACGAGATCGGCCAGCGCCTGACCGACAAGTTCGACGACGTGCCGGAGGCCGAGATCACCTCGCGCCTGCCGCGCATCTTCATCGCCGGCGATGCCTGCCACACCCACAGTCCGAAGGCGGGGCAGGGCATGAACGTCTCGATGCAGGACGCTTTCAATCTCGGCTGGAAGCTCGCCGCGGTCCTGCGCGGGCAGTGTGCGCCGGGCCTGCTGCATTCCTACTCGGCGGAACGCCAGGCGGTTGCCAAGGAGCTGATCGATTTCGATCGCGAATGGGCGGGGATTCTGGCCTCCGCGGCCAAGGCCGGTGGCGCCGACGCTGCCAGGACGCAGGACTATTTCGTCCGGCACGGCCGCTACACGGCGGGCACGGCGACGCACTACAAGCCGTCGGTGCTCACGGGCGCTGCCTCGAATCAGCACCTCGCCGAAGGTTTCGTCATCGGCAAGCGTTTTCATTCCGCGCCGGTCATTCGCCTTGGCGACGCCAAGCCGGTCCATCTCGGCCATGCCGCGCAGGCCGATGGCCGGTTTCGCATCTACGCGTTCTCGCCCGCGGAGGATCCTGCAGACCCGCGCTCGGCCATTCGCGCCCTTTGCAATTTCCTCGCCGAGGCCAGGGAGTCGCCGATCAGGCGATATACGCCTGTTGCGGGCGACATCGACGGCCTCATCGACCTGCGCGCAGTGTTTCAGCAGGATCATCGCGAGCTCGCGATCGAGAAGCTGCCGCGGATGCTGCTGCCGTCCAAAGGCCGCTACGGCCTGTACGACTACGAGAAGGTGTTCTGTCCGGACCTGAAAAACGGCCACGACGTATTCACCATGCGCGGCATCGACCGCAAGGCGGGCTGCATGGTCGTGGTGCGGCCCGACCAGTACGTCGCGACCGTGCTGCGGATCGATGATTTTGCTGCGCTTGCGTCGTACTTCGACGGCTTCATGTTGCCGGTGAATTGACGCGCGCGGTCAGGCGCCGCGCCGATGAACGGCGAATGAATATTGAACTGCGTGCGACATGAATCTCAATCTTTCGGCGGATGCGGCGACAATGCGCGGAACGCTTCGTGCCGCTTGGCGTTCCGACTTTCAAGGAGGACACGCCATGAGACTCAGAAGCGTTTTGCTTGCCGCATTGCTGCTTGCCCCGACGGCCGCGCTGGCCGCGCCGGGCATCGTCACCGTCTCGACCGGCTTGCGCGCCGGGCCGGGTTCGGGCTTTCCCCTGGTCGATCGCATCCCCGAGGGCGCCCGCGTCAACATCCATGGTTGCCTGCGCGGCAATGCCTGGTGCGACGTGAGCTTTTCCGATGATCGCGGCTGGGTGTCGTCGCAATATCTCGAATATCTCTACCGCAACCACTACGTCTACCTGCCCGACTATGTCGACGAGATCGATGTGCCGGTCGCGCCGTTCGTGCTGAGCTCGTACTGGTCGAGCTACTATACGGGGCGGCCCTGGTATCGCCGCCATGCCTACTGGAACAACTATTGGGGTTCGCATGAGCGCGTCGCGACGCGGATGACGCTGGATCCGCGCGCCGCCCGCATCGGCCGCACGGCCACGCGAGAGGCCACGGTCGCGTTGGGACGTGAGGGCGTGCACGGCAAGGCCGGCGCCGCGGTTGCCGGGCGCGATGCCGCGACGACACGGCGCGACGCCGCTATTGCCAAGCGAGACGCTGCGGCTGCGACCGACCGGACCCGTGTTGGACGGACCGATCGCGCGTTGAATGAACGAGCCAATCTAAAAAGCCGCAATGCGCGCGATGCCCAGGCGCGCATGATGCACGAGCCGGCCGCGAGCCGTGCCGCTTCGCGGGCGCAGGCGATGACGCGTGCGCAGCAGCCGATCGCGCGTCCGCACGAGGCACCGCGGATGTCTGCCGCGCCGGCGGCCCGGCCGGCGATGCCGCGCGTGGCTCAGCCGAACGTCAGTCACGGTTCGCCCATGAATGCACGGGCGCAGATGCCGGCGCCGGCACCGCGGGCGGCCGCCCCGGCGATGCCCCATCCCGGCGGCGGCGCACCGCAGATCAATGCCGCCCCGCGCGGCGGCGGCGCACCTGCCGGCGGCATCGGCGCCGCTCACCAGAGGCACTAGCCGTTCGAAGAAAAGCCCGGCCCTCGCGCCGGGCTTTTCGCTCGGAAGAAATACAATTTAAGATAGTTTATCACGAGCGGATTTGATCGATCGTAATGTCTGTCGCGAAAGCTGCCCCCATCCACTCGGGGCAGCGGGGCACGGGAGGATGCCAATGAGACAGAGCCAAGCGCGGATGCGCCGCCAAGATCTGGCGAAGCGATCGATGAGCCATGAGGTCAAGCGGCTGGCCGGCGTGATTGCCGGATTACGCAACTCCCTGGATAGCGTCCACAGGGAGCGGGAGCGTCCAAGGCTCAGCGGCGCCGAGATTGGTCTTCTCGACGAGCGGCGCAACAATCTCCTGCTCACCATCGCGGCCCTGGACGACCGCCTGTCGGCGGTGCAAGGGCTGATCAAGCTCGGTCGCCCGCACGTCATGCGAATGCAGTGAGGAAAGGCTAGCGGTTCCGACGCGGCGGCACCGAGGCTGGCAGGCGGCTCTGCACGCCAAAGGGATTAGCGTAGCACTGCGCGGCCTGGCCCGAGGCGGTCGCTGCGCACTGGGCCATCGAGGTGAAGCTGCAACTGATGGTGCGGCCGTCGAGGGTGGCGATTTCGATGCAGACGGGGTAGCGCGGATCATAGGTCTGTGCCGCTGCCGGAGCCGTGGCGAGCAAGCCCCCGAAAAGCACAAGCGCATCCAGGGTTGGGCGCATGAATCAATCTCCTGTGCAGGGTCTGCAATCGATGCTGGCGCAATATTGCCGCGAATGGCATCAAATTGCCACGCTGCCGGCGAATTGCGGCCAAAGCCCGCTGTCACGAGGGGCGGGCTGCAGGGCAGCACAAGGGGAATTGCATTGGCCTACAAGATGGTCGCAGAACGCGACAATGAGAAGTACAGTGTCGCGCGCGAGAGCCGCTTGCTGATCGTGGCAAAGGCGAGGGTCTGGGCGAGCGAGGGATGGCGGGTCGTCATCACCGATCAGGACGGCAAAGCCTACGCGCCGGCCGAGTTCGACCAGCTTCTGGCGGCGTGACCGCGCAGCGGGGCCAGGGGACGGCATTGACATCGCTGTTTCGACCGGGGCGCGGCATCATCGCGCCTCTGCTGATTCTTGGAACGATGCTTGGCGCGATGCTCGGCAGCGCCGCGGTGCTGACGGCAACGGCCGCGTCCGCGCAAAATCTCGACGCGGGAAAATCTCCGCCAAAACTCTTCGCCGACGGCTGTGCCACCTGCCATCGCAGCCCGCGGGGCCTCGCCAAGGGGCGCTTCAGCCTTTCGCTGACCTGGTTCCTGCAAGACCATTACGCGGCCGGCCCGGATTCGGCCAAGGCGCTCGCGGCCTATCTGGCGTCGGTCGACGAGCCGCCGCGTGCCGCGGCGAAGCCCGCTGCAAAGCCGTCTCGATCAAAACCCCGCCCAGCGAAGCCGGTCCAGAACCAATAACCGCTTCCTGACACGGGCATTGCGGCGGCGACCGCGTCAATGCACCGTCGTTTCCGAGAACAGGTTTATGATGACGACCCCCGATACGATCAGGGCGATGCCGACGAAAGCGGCGGCATCCAGCATCTGCCGAAACAGCACGAAGGAAACGGTGGCAGTCAGGATGATGCCGATCCCGCCCCAGATCGCATAGGCGATGCTCAAGGGAATGACCCGGATCGCGACAGACAGCGCGTAAAACGAGGCGACGTAGAACAGCACCATCGCGAAGGTCGGCCACGGGCGGGTGAACTGCGCCGAGTGCTGCAGCAGGGCGGATGCCGTCACCTCGAAGACGATAGCGAGGGCGAGCGCGGCATAGGCACTAACGGCGGACATCATGGTCGATTCGGGCGCCTGGTGCAGGAAGGATACTGCGAGGACAGGGGCTATCACGCCGGAGTGACGACCGCGCGACAGGCGCGGCTGCCGACATTTGCCGGCACCGGCTGGCCTGGGCGGACCGGATCGAGGTTCGGGCCGCGCTTGCCTTGCGGAGCAATTGACGGCTATCGCTTCAGCTCTGTCATCCCTGCAGGTCGGTGCATGCTCGTCATCTCCATTCAAAGCCAGGTGGTCCACGGCCATGTCGGCAACAGTGCGGCCGTCCATGCCATGCAGGCGGAGGGCGTGAACGTCGCAGCGGTCCCGACCACGCTGCTTTCGAACCATCCGCGCTATCCGACCGTGCGCGGCCGCGTGCTGGAATCCTCTCTCGTCGCCGACCTGCTGAAGGGCGTCGAGGAGCGGGACCTCGTCGACGAGGCCGCCGTCCTCGTCACCGGCTATGTCGGCTCGGCCGACAACGCCGCCGTCATCGCCGATTTCGTCGAGCGGGCGCTGATACGGAATTCGAAGCTGGTCTATCTCTGCGATCCCGTGATCGGCGACGATGGCCGTGTCTATGTCGCCGACGGCATTCTCGAGGTGCTGCGGCACCGGCTGTTGCCGGCGGCAACGCTGATCACGCCGAACCAGTTCGAGCTCGAACTGCTCTCCGGCATCGCCATAGCGGATGTGGAGGCCTTGCGCGCCGCAGCAGCAATGATTGCCACCGCGCGTCGGATCGACGTTGTCGCCACCGGCTGCGCGCTCGCCGACACGGTAGAAGGGCAGGTCGAAACGATCCTGTGCGAGGACGGCCTTTTGTCGCGCTTTGCGACGCCGCGCCTGCCGATCCGTCCCTACGGCACCGGCGATCTCCTGACCGGCCTGATCGCGGCGCATCTCGCCAAGGGCGCGGCGATCGAGGCGGCGGTGCGGCTTTCGGTCGAGACCGTCTTTGCGGTGCTGGTGCGCACGCAGGAGGCAGGATCGACCGAGATGCGCCTCGTGCCGCTGCCGACGTCAGGGAAATAGGGCGCCGCTTCAGGTCGCTCGCTTCGCGGTGGACTGCGCGGACTTCTGCGGCTTGGCCGGGCTCTTCTGCTCGCGCGCGGCCTGCGCTTTCGGCGCCTTCGGCGTCCTGCTCGCGATCGCGCGCACCTTCCTGGTTTTCACGCGGGCGACTTCCTTGCCGTCGGTCGCAACGCCGCGCTTGGAGATATATTCCTTGCCGTCGATCGGGCCGACATGCGGGGGATCGCGGCCGAGATAGGGCCTGCCGATGCCGAGCGCCTTGCCGTTGGCGTCGACCCATTTCCACAGCGCCTCGGTCGAGACCCAGCGCTGGGCGCGATTGTCGCCCTTGGTGCTGACGATGTCGGCCGCCATGCCGTGGCCGTAACCGCCACGCGTGCTGCCGCCGTGATAGGACCGGTCGGAGGCGGCCTTGAGGCCGCTCGCGATCGACTGGCGATAGTCGTCACGGAACGCGCTGGTGATACCGGGGGAGAGGCCGGCCGCTTCCGCCGCGAGCAGGGTGCGGAACAGCTTCTGCTTGAAGCTCCTGTCCATGCCGCCGATGACGTAATCCATCAGCGACATCCTGGCGTGTTCGGCCGCCTTCGGGTCCTTCCAGCCGAAATCCTCGTCGACGAGTTTGGTGAAGCTGCGCATCACCGTGACCGTCTTGCCCCTGCGCTTGACGGTGACGGCGCGGCGCTCCTGGACCTTGATCGAGTCTTCCTTCGCCGTGCGCTGGTAGAGCGCCCAGAGATAGCGGTCGATGCAGGCGTCCATGACGAAACACTCGTCGAGCACGGCCACGGTGTCGGCGGGCGGAGAGGGCTTTCGCTCGGCGACCGGCCCGCTCGCGACGGCTGCAAGCGGAGGCGTGTCCGAGGCCACGACATCGCCGGGGTCGGCGGATGCGAGCTTGATGACGGGCTCCGGCGCGGGCGCGGGCTCGCTGATGGCGGCTTCACTGACGACGGGAGCGCTGACTGCGGGCGTCGGTTCTGCCGGGATCGCCGACGGCGGCGTTTCCGCGGTCACGCTCGCAGAGTGCCACGTTTTTGGCGGCACGATCGCATGCGACGATGGTTCCGCCGGCAGGATGATTTCAGCCGGATCGGCCGAGGCGATCTGGACGGGAGCGACGGCCGGCTCGGACGTTGCGGTCTCGGTCGTTGCCACCTCAACTGTCGCCAGGCTCGGCATCGCTGCTGCGGCGGCGGCGATGTCGGCCGTCAGTGCAATGCCGTCATCGATGGTTGCCGCGCGCGGGATATCGGCGAGCTCGAGGCGGGTGAGATCTTTCGCGCGTGAGATGGTGGCGGCGTTGGCGCCGCTGTTCTCGATGAGGGCAGGGGCGTAGGCGGACAGCGACAACGCCAGCCAACCGGCCATCACGGCCGAGGGGCATGCGACCGCCACAACAAGAGACCGCCGATCATTCATGATCCCTGCCTCCAAGCGTTCCGAGCGAACCAGTTTGCCACTGCCAAGCCCGCGATGTCCTGGATTGTTCGAATGACGATGTGGCCGTGCAATGGCACAATTCTTCGGAAAAAAGCTTTTCGGACGGGTGTTGCGCAGATGTCACGCGGGTTCCCTGCGGTTCCACGACAGGTCAGGTTTCCTGTCAAATTGAGTGATCCGCATTTACCCAATCTTGGGTTGTAGTGGTGCATTGCTCTCGCGCCGGCAACGTCCGGTGGAACTGGGAAGGACATGACGTGAAATTGAAATGCATGCTGGCCGATTTTGCCGCCGACGAATCCGGCGCCACGGCGATCGAATACGGCCTGATCGCAGCGGGCATCGCGCTCGCCATCATCGAAATCATTTATGCGCTCGGAACCAACCTCGTCGAAAAGCTGCAGTCGCTGGCGACGGCGTTGAAGTAGCCCTCCATCATCCCGAACAACAGGCATGAGGCGGAACCCGCAACCCGTGCGCGTAACGCCTCGTGCGCATGAAGCATTTTGCCATGCGCCGAACGCGATATTGCATTGCAGCAATGCATGTCGCAATGCAGCATCGGTCGATTAAATGTGCTCCGGGACTTTAAGGAGCATCACCGTGAAGAAACTGACGTTCTCGATCTCAGCCGCCGCCCTTGCCATCGCATGCGCGACGGCAGCATTCGCAGCAGAGTTGCCGACTTATGAAGCCGCCGGCATTCCGGTCTCGCCGGTGCAAATGCGCGTGCTCGGGGCCGCGCAAGTGCAGCAGCAGGTCGCGGCGCCCGCATCGACCGTCACCGTCCATCAGGCGAGCGTTCTGACGCCGCGCAAGCTGAAGACCGCGACCGTCGGCGCTGCGCGCTGAGCTGAATGAATTGAGACCAGGTGGGCCTGCGATGCAGGTCCACCACCACATGCGAACTGCTCTCCCTGCCTTCGCGCGGCGCATCGATGCGCTGGCCGAGAATCCCTTTTCAAAAAAATATTCACAGCGCTCCGATCGTGTACGGCGGTTCACGACGGGTGTGATCTCTTTAATAGTTGCTTGGCCGATCGAGGTGCTTGATGCGGCGCGCCGCATCCTGAGCGGCCAACAATCGATTTGATCACGGAGCCACCATGTCCGTTGCGCAGAAAGCCGTCGCCACGACCGTCTCGCCGCGTGCAATCATTCTCAGGCATGCTGCGTTGTTTGCCGCGGCCGCATTGTTCGTGTTCCTGCTCAGCCTCACCGACGGGCTCGATCTGAGCCCCGGGTTTTTCTGAGATCGCGACCTGCGATTCCGCACTTGCGGTTTATCCCCAGCGAACGGGCGGCCTGTCCCAGAGGACAATTACACCAGTTGAAACTTTCGCTGTAACAAATCGGTCATGGGCGCGGCTGGGAATCAAACCAACAGGAGCGTCACGTGCCGATCAGCGAGAAGCGCGAACTCGAAATTGAGCGTGAGCTTGCAGCGATCATGTACGAGCTTGATCGCTACCAGCCGGTCAGGAAGCCGGGCCTCAGAAAGCCCCAACAGACGGTTCATCATCCCTGGGCGCCGCCGCTTCTGCTTGACGAGGACAAGTAGTCCGCGCCGTCATCGCGGCTTGCGCCTCGCGCAGCCGCAGGGCGAACCCTCCCACGATTTCGCTACCATCACGGGAAAGCGGATTTCCGCGTGCGGCGCTTTGAGGTATCATAGCCCGCATGAGCGAAATCGAGACGTTGTTTGGTGCTTTGCGTCAGTCGGCCGACGACGCTGTCGTCGCCATGCTCGAGCGAATGGTGCGGGAGGCGCCGGACCATGCCTTGAGCCGGATGAACGCGCTGGAACTCGCCGGGAGCGCCGGCCTCGGCGAGGAGCAGGTGATCGGTGGCCTGCTGCACGCGGTCGGGCTCGGCATCCTCGAAATGACCTGGAGCGTGGTGTGCCCTAGCTGTGCCGGCGTGCTCTCCGCCAACAAAAGCCTGAAGACGGTGAACAGCACGCATTATCACTGCGCGTTCTGCTCCCTGGTCTCCGAAACGACGCTGGACAATCTGGTCGAGGTGACCTTCACGGTCAGCCCGCGCGTGCGCAAGATCGCGGCGCACGACGCCGGAACATTGCCGTTCGCCGAGTATCATCGCCAGATGTTCTTCAGCTCGGCAATCGACCTGCCTGCGGACATCGACGGATTGTTGCGCGAGGTGACGCTGGAGACGGTCGATCTGCCGCCGGGGGAGCGGGCCATCCTGTCGCTGCAGGTACCGGCGGGCATGCTGATCGTGTTCGATCCGGTGACGCACACGGCGCAATGCCTCAACGTCAGGGGCGAGGAGATGGCCGAGCGCCAGAACCTGTCGCTGATTTTCAACAAGGCTGCTGACGTCCCGGTCGAGGCCGTGAGCATGCGCCCCGGACCGCTGCGGCTGGCGCTCGAAAACCGCACCGACGAACGCGTGCTGCCGGCGGTGTGGGTAGCGAACGAGCGGCTCGATCATCTGCTGATGCGGCGCAAGCCGAGCCTCACCGCAAAGCGGCTGCTCACCAACCAGACCTTTCGCGATCTCTACCGCACCGACGCGCTCGCGATCGGCCAGCGCCTCAAGATCCTGAGCCTGACCTTCCTGTTCTCGGACCTCAAGAACTCCACCGGGCTCTACGAGCATGTCGGCGACCTCGTCGCCTTCGATCTCGTCAACGAGCATTTCCGCATGCTGCAGGAAATCATCGCCTCCGAGCGCGGCGCGGTGGTCAAGACCATCGGCGACGCCGTGATGGCGACCTTCGAGACTCCCGACCGCGCCATTTCCGCCGCGATCAAGATGCGCGAGGCCATGAGCGAGCTCGGGGCGCAGCGCCAGCAGCAGGACCTGCTGCTCAAGATGGGCATCCACGAGGGATCGTGCCTTGCGGTGACGCTGAACGGCCAGCAGGACTATTTCGGCCAGACCGTCAACATCGCCTCGCGCGTCCAGGGGCTGGCGGCCTCGCGTTCGATCGTGGTGACGGAGCAGGTGGTGGACCACATCGAGGCACGGAGCTTGCTCGAGAAGAACGGCCTCAGGCCGACCCGCCGCAGCGTGGCGCTGAGCGGGATCGCGGACAAGGTGTCGGTGTACGAGATCCCGTGAGGCGGGCGCCGGCGCGAGGCTTCAGATCCAGTCGCTGCGCCTCGGGAAGCAGGCCTGCTTGCGGCGGTCCCAGACGTAGTCCGATCCGCCGCAGGACGGACGCGGCCGGGTCGTCGCCGGGCATTCGTTCCAGACCCGCGCCCCCGTGCCCCAGCCATCGGCCACGCAGTTGCCGAAAATGGTGGCGTGGCAGCCGGGACCGCAGAAGCCCCCGGCATTGGCCGTCGAGACGGCAAACAGCAGCAGCGCAGGCGCGGTACAGGCCAGCAGGAGGCGTGGAAGATGCAGGGTCATGCGCTCGCTCCTTGATGCCGGCAGTCCCGGCGGTCGGATGACCAACGCAGCATAACACCAAAAATCAGGCGGTCGAGAAGCGCCACCGTGAAGTCCAACACGTTCGATGCGGTGGCGCTGGCGACGGGGTGCCGCAGGCTGGACGTGCTGCCAACGAAGTGCGTTGGGCTTAAGCTGCGTTACCCTGATCGCCGCGACGAGGCCAAGCCATGACCTTCCTCCTCAATATCGACGTGCCCGATGTAGCGGCCGCCACGAGATTCTACACCGCCGCCTTCGGGTTGACGGTCGGCCGCCGCTTCGGCTCCGCCTTCGTCGAACTGCTCGGCTGGCCGGCGCCGGTCTATCTCCTCACCAAGGAGGCCGGCACGGTCGGGGCGGGCGAGGACCGCCGCCGCTATGGCCGGCACTGGACGCCGCTGCATGTCGACGTGGTCGTGGACGACGTCGATGCCGCCGTCGCGCGCGCGCTGGCCGCCGGCGCGATCCTCGAGGCGCCCGCGCGCGATGCGCCTTACGGCCGGATCGCGATGCTGGCCGATCCGTTCGGCCACGGCTTTTGTCTTCTGGCATTCAGCCGCGAAGGCTATGACGCATTGCTCAGGTCGTAGGATCGGCTCGAGCCGTTGCGAAGCTCATATGCTCGCGCCGTCGGTCGCCACCCTCGTCGCGTCAGCTGCTTGACACAGATCAATTCCATCCGCGCGCGCCGGCCTAGGCTTACATTTCGGCGAAGCAACGTGTGAGGGCACGGCCATGTCGCGCAGCGTTCGAATCTATATCGGCCTCACTTTGCTGATCGCGCTGTCGGTGCTGTTTCTCTTCAGCGTCATCCACACGGCCGCCGGCGCGCCCAGGGCGCCCTCGCGCACGGCGTCCGCGGGACACCGTCTGGCGCAGGCGTGGTGCCAGACATGTCATGCCGTCGAGCCGCAGATGACGGGACTGTTCGACGAGGCTCCGAGTTTCCAGGCCATCGCTGACCGCCGAGGCACCACCATGCTGTCGCTGAAGGTGTTCTGGCGGACCAGCCATCAGAACATGCCCAATCTGGTGATCTCGCCCGATCAGGCCGACGCACTCGCAAACTACATTCTAAGCCTGAGGGATCGCGAGAATTGAAAGTCGGGCGGCTGCTCCGCAAATGACGCTGCCGCGCGATCGGCCGGAAGGGAATCGAACCCATCCACCCGCGGGTCAAGCCTTCTTCACGAACTCCGACTTCAGGTTCATCGCGCCGATGCCGTCGATCTTGCAGGCGATGTTGTGTCCATCGGTGGCGTCCTGGAGACGAATGTTGCGGACCTTGGTGCCGCCCTTGACGACCGATGACGAGCCCTTGACCTTGAGGTCCTTCATCACGATGACGCTGTCGCCGTCGGCAAGCAGATTGCCATGGGCGTCGCGTACGCCGGCCTCCTGCGGGACCTGCGTCGCCGCTTCGCCCGTAGCGCTCCATTCATGGGCGCACTCCGGACAGACCCAGAGATCACGGTCCTGATAGGCGTGCTCCGACTGGCAGTTCGGACATTTCATTGGCTCGGTCATCGCTTGCCTCGTCAGTGGTCGCGGGATGCACCGCACCCGTAAGGAGGGAATCCTTTACCATGGCTTCCAGCCCCGGCTGAACCAGCCGAAGTAAACGACTTGCGGAAAAATTCTGCGGTACCCACGTCTGAATTTTTAAGGATGCGTCGGATAGGTTGTTCGCAACGGCCACAGGTTACCGGAGCGCAGGAGTCATGAGCGAGCATCGCGCTGCAGTCAGACACGAGACGTTGCGAACCGCGATGGTCGAGTTCGACAACGGCTCCAGTAGCATCGTCCGCGTTCCCTGTACGATCCGCGATGTCTCCGGCACCGGCGCGCGGCTTTCCCTCAACAGCTCGGCCTGGGTGCCGGAGCAGTTCACGCTAGTCTTCACGAGCGGCCTGCGCAAGGCCTGCCGGCTCGCCTGGCACCGGGGGCGGCTGATCGGCAGCGCGTTCGCCGACGGCTATGCGAGCCCCGAGGAACAGGCGGCGATGATGACCGCGGAAGAGCAGTCCCGGCACCGGCTTGGGATCGGCGCGCGGGTCAAGACCGCGCGCGAGAAGCGCGGCTACACCGAGGACCAACTCGCTGATCTCATCGGCGTGTCGGCCGGCTTCGTGTCGCTCGCCGAGAAGGGGGAAGTGGACATTCCGCTCTACCAGCTCATGCGTGTCGCCGATCTGCTGCTGGTCAGTCTCGACCGGCTGGTCGCGCCGAAGGCCGACGCGGCGTAGGGATTTGCGGGCTAGAGCGTGCTGTTTTTATACGGAAACATATCCTGAGTTTCTGAAGTAGTTCGCACATTCCTCCTTCGAGAAGAGAT
>NZ_JAFCJJ010000008.1 GCF_018131015.1 Bradyrhizobium diazoefficiens | reverse complement strand
ATTCAGCCCCGGCTCGCAATCGCCCGGTTCGCTACGGCCTAAGGCCGCCAACGTCCAATTCTTGCCCAGTCTCGTCGGGCCACCGAGTGACCCGGCCAGACTAGCCGATTGCCAACCGCGCGATGGCATCGGCATGAATACTTGCGCAATCGATCAGCGGGAAGCTAGAGGTTCGCTCATCGTAAACCAATACAAGATCAGTCCCCCCAAGCAGGATCGCCTGAGCGCCTTTCTTGAGCAGCCGATGACTGGCCGCATCGAAGACGGATCGCTGGGCCTCGGTTATGACGCCTGAGGCCGCCATGGTCACATATGCCTGGTGGACATCAAGCAGTTCTTGTCCGCCCGGGGCAATGATTTCCGCCGAAGTGACGCCCCCATAGAAACGAGTCTCCATGACCGTCTGGGTTCCGAGTATGCCGACCCGGTTGAGGCCGCGTTCTGCTATTGCCTGATTGACCTCGACAATCATGTCGACGGCACGAAGTGGGGACACCGCCTTAAAGGCGTCCATGCAAAAGTGCCCTGCTATCGACGTTATCGCTACGCAGTTCGCACCTGCCACGGCAAGTCGTTCCGTGAGACGCGCGAATATCGCAGCCTGCCCCGCCTTGTCATTGCTTGCGAGATTTTTGAGAAGTGTTGGTGTGTCAGCATGGGCAATCGTCAATTCCAGTGGGGTCTTCCTGCTGGCAAACGCTGCGATCAAGCGCCGGTAATAGAAGTCCGTTGCTGCAGGACCGATCCCTCCAATAAGGCCGACGTGCATTGTTGCTAACCCTTTCCAAGATATTAGGGACCTGCCGATGTCAGACAACGCTTTGGAAGGCAGACCGGTTTGCATCGATTGCCAGGTTCAACGTCGCCTTCCGATGGCAAGCCGGACGCGTCGTGCCTGTCTATGAGCACGCGCCCTAGATCACCCCCGCCAGCCGCAGCGCCACGCCCGCTGCGCAACTGGCCGCCAGCACCGTGAGCATGCCGAGCTTGAACCGAAAGATCGCGGTTGCCGCCGCGATCGACAGCACGAGCGCCGGAACGTCGATGCTCCTGAGCACCGGCATGTCGAAGTTGAGCGGGAAGGCGTGCACCGGCACGGTCTCGCGGAACAGCGTGTGCAGGGCGAACCAGATCGAGAGGTTGAGAACCACGCCGACCACGGCCGCCGTGATCGCACCGAGCGCGCCGGCGAGGCCGGTGTTGCCGCGGAGGTGCTCGATATAGGGCGCGCCGACGAAGATCCAGAGGAAGCAGGGCGTGAAGGTGACCCAGGTCGCGAGCAATCCACCGAGGGTCGCAGCGAGCATCGGCGACAAACCGCCGGGGTCGCGATAGGCCGCCAGGAAGCCTACGAACTGCAGCACCATGATCAGCGGGCCCGGCGTAGTCTCGGCCATCCCGAGGCCGTCGAGCATCTCGTGTGGCTTCAGCCAGTGATAATGCTCGACCGCCTGCTGCGCGACATAGGCCAGCACGGCGTAGGCGCCGCCGAAGGTGACCAGCGCCATTTTCGAGAAGAACAGCGCGATCTGGCTGAACACGTTGGCCTGCCCGAGAATGAGGAGCAGCGCGATCACCGGCACGAGCCAGAGCGCAAGCCACACCGCGCCGACACGGATCGTGCGCACGGTGTCGGGACGCACATGCTCGGGAACGGCTTCGCCCAGCATGCTGTCGACCACGGCGGTGCTGCCGCCGTGACCGTGACCGGCCGGTGCGAACTCCGGCCGGCCGGCGCGCGCGCCGATGTATCCGATGACACCGGCGGCGATGATGATGACTGGGAAGGGGACGGCGAAGAAGAAGATCGCGACGAAGGCGATCGCGGCCAGCGCGATCATGACGCGGTTCTTCAATGAGCGCTTGCCGACGCGCACCACCGCCTCGACGACGATGGCGAGCACGGCGGCCTTCAGGCCGAAGAACAGCGCCTCGACGAAGCTGACATTGCCGAAGGCTGCATAGATGTAGCTAAGGCCCATGATGGCGATGATGCCGGGCAGGATGAACAGCCCGCCCGCCATCAGCCCGCCGGCGGTGCGGTGCATCAGCCAGCCGACATAGGTCGCAAGCTGCTGCGCCTCCGGTCCCGGCAGCAGCATGCAGTAGTTCAGGGCATGCAGGAAACGACCCTCCGAGATCCAGTTCTTCTCCTCGACCAGGATGCGGTGCATGACCGCGATCTGGCCCGCGGGTCCGCCGAAGCTCAGACAGGCGACGCGCAGCCAGACGCGAAAGGCCTCTCCGAAGCTGATGCCGTGACCGGCATCAGCTCCCGTTTGATTGGTGCGGGTATCCATCACGCCTTCACCTTGTTGGTCGGCCAGTTGTGGTTCTCGCCGGTGGCGTCGCGGCACCAGCGGTAGAAGGCGTCGTAAAGCAGCATGCCGGCCTCGAGCTGCTCGAGGTCATCGTCATACATCCGCGACAGCCCGAGCGAAGCGGCAAGCAGGCCTGCCGCCTCCGGCGCGAGGTCCAGCCGCGCCGTGTCGGCGCCGCGCACCAGCGTTGCGAGCCGGAGCAGGGGCGGGGTCGCAATGCCGAACTCCTCGATCATCACGTCGAAGGTGCAGAGCTCGCCGCGGTGACTCCAGAGCACGTTCTCGATGTCGAAGGGAGCAGCGTTGAAACGCTCGCCGACCGCGACGACCTCGGATGGCGCCACATAGAGGAAAACCGCGCCGGGATCGACGAAGCGACGGATCAGCCACGGGCAGGCGATGCGGTCCACCTTGGGCCGCGCCCGCGTCACCCAGACGGTGCGTCCCTTGGCATCACGCGGCGGCAGTTTCGTCGCGTCGAGCAGCGGCAGCTTCGCCGCCTTCCAGCCCTCGAAGCCGCCCTCCAGCGTCTCGGCTTCCGCGCCGAGCTGACGGAGCCAGGCCGCCGTGCCCTGCGCGAGCTTTGCGCCGCGCAGGCAGGAGACGATGGCGGAACGGCCGGCGAAATCGCCGCCCCAGTCGGAAACATTGCCGTGGCTGAGCTTGATGGAGCCCGGGATCAGCCGCGGGTCGGCGGCAAAATCCTCATCGGTCCGCACGTCGATCAGGGCCGGCGCGTTCGCCGTGCCGATCAGGCGCGCCAATTTATCAGATGATATGGTCGTAAACGTTGACATGATGCGTCCTCGAAGAACCGAGCGGGACGCGATTCTTGGGCATGTCGCCTCGTGGGGAGATCGCTCAATCCCCATGGGTGCTGATTACAGCGAACCGAGCGGAACTGTCAATCCATCGGGTGATTGGACTTAGAAGCCTGGCGTTTCCGAACTATGTTTCTGATCGACTTGAGATTCCGGAGAGTTATCGATGCATTCCCACTCGATTGAACAGTGGACCCACGACCATGCTTTCCTTGGCGACAGGCATGACGAGAACGAGCGGCGCACCTGGCTCGTGGTTGTTCTGACGCTGGTCATGATGGTCGGCGAGATCGTCGCGGGCTCGCTGTTCGGCTCGATGGCGCTGCTCGCCGACGGCTGGCACATGGGCACGCATGCGGCGGCGCTGGGCATTGCCGCCTTCGCCTACCACTTTGCGCGCCGGCATCTCGGCAACGCCCACTTCACCTTCGGGACCGGGAAGTTCGGCGATCTCGCCGCCTTCTCCAGCGCGATCATCCTGGGCCTGATCGCCGTCGAGATCGCCTATGAAAGCGTGCTGCGGCTGATCACGCCGGTGCCGATCGTCTATGGCGAGGCGATCGCGGTCGCAGCCCTCGGCCTCTGCGTCAATCTCGCCAGCGCATGGCTCCTGCGCGACAGCCACGATCACCATCATCATGGTCACGGCCACGCGCATGGTGATCACGGCGGCCATGATCACGACCACGGCCATCACCACCATCACGACAACAACCTTCGCGCCGCCTATGTCCACGTGATGGCCGATGCCGCGACCTCGGTGCTGGCGATCGCAGCACTATCGGTCGCGATGTATTCCGGCTGGGTCTGGGCCGACCCGGCCGTCGGCCTGATCGGCAGCGCGGTGATCGCGAGCTGGGCGTTCGGGCTGATCAAGGCATCGGGCGCCGTGCTGCTCGACGTGCGTGCCGACGAGAAGCTCGAGCGGGTGATCCGGGCGCGCATGGAGATCGGCGATGACCGCGTCACCGATCTCCACCTTTGGCAGGTCGGCCCCGGCCACTGCGCCGTGCTGCTCTCGGTGGTGTCCGACGCCCCGAAGCAGCCGGCCGTCTACAAGAAGCGGCTTGCCGGGCTGAAGGGTCTCAGCCACGTCACGATTGAGGTCGAGACCTGCCCGCATTGATGCGATCGGGCTGACGCGCGCCGGGACTGCTGCCATGACGCTGGCAGCAGCGTCGTGCTAGCGCCCGCGACCGGCGCCGCGACAGGAGACGATTGTGGGGGAGTGGATCGGGGTCGCGATCGCGCTGGTGTCGAGCAGCCTCGGCGGCACTGCGGCGGCGATCACCCGCTATCTGGTCGGCGGCGCCGATCCCATCCTGCTTGCGATCCTGCGCTGGGGAGTAGGCTTTCTCTGCCTGCTGCCGTGCGCGCTGATGCTGCGCGTGCGTTGGCCGCAGCGCTCCGACTGGCCGGCGGTGGCGCTGCTCGGCATCTGCTTCTTCGGCCTGTTCTTCATCCTCTACAACATCGCGATGTCGTACACGACGGCCGCGCGCGCCAGTCTTGCGCTCGCGACGCTGCCGCTCCACACGATGGTGGTCGGTGCGCTGTTGGGCGTCGAGCGCCTGACCGGGCGGAAGATCGCCGGCGTCGGCATTGCCGTGCTTGGCGTTGTGGCGGCGCTAGCCGCCGGCCTCGCGCAGAGCCCGCTTGGAGCCTGGCGCGGGGAGTTGATCATGACCGGCGCCGTGTTCTGCATGGCGTTCTACAACGTGCTGTCGCGCCCACTGATGCAGCGCTCCAGCGCGCTGGGCTTTCTTACGGTCGGCATGGGCGCGGGCGCCGTGGTGCTGGTGCTGGCGGGCCTGGTGAAAGGCAGTTTCGCGGCGCTCGATCACTTCACGACGGCGCAGTGGATCGCCGGTATCTATCTCGGCATCGGCGGCGGTGCGCTCGCCTTCATCCTCTGGGTCATGGCGCTGGCGCGGGCGACGCCGACGCGTGTCGCCAATACGATGACGGTGAATCCGATCGCGGCTGCCTTGCTGGCGGCGCTCCTGGTCGGAGAGCCGATCACGGCAAATCTTCTGATCGGGCTTGTCGCCGTGTTCGCCGGCATCTGGATCGCGACCAGCGAGGCGAAGCCGGCCTAGCTTCGGGGAGCGGTGACCGGCGGCGGGCTCGCGTCTGTCTTCTTCGGCTTCAGCGTGCCCGCGTAGAACGAGACCAGCCAAACCAGGAGGACGGCGAGGAGATAGACGCCCCAGGCCTGCGGCGGCGTCATCGCCCAGCGCAGGAGGTCTTTGAAGGTGCGGGGCGGGCCGCTGTTGTGGCTCATAGTTTTGTTGTGCGCGAAAGAGGCAGTGCGGTCAATCCGGCCGCGGCTCTGGCCGGATCATGAAGAGAGCCGCGAGCGCCGACAGGCTCAGCGCGGAGGAGACGATCAGCACCTTGGCGCCCATCACGTCGATGAGCAGGCCGAAGGCCAGCGGCGCCACGGCCTGCGCCATCCGCGCCGGCGCGCCGATGATTCCGAGGCGATAGCCAAAATCCTTCGGGCCGAAGATCGCAAGCGGCAGCGTTCCGCGCGCGATCGTCAGGATGCCGTTGCCTGAACCATGGAACAGCGCAAAGGCGCTCGCCGCGGCGCCGCCGAAAATGGCGACGACGGCAGCGCCGATCGGATGGGTGAGGCAGGCGAGCCGCGTCGACCACAGCGGATGGAAGCGGCTGAGAAAGCCGGCTTCGAGCATGCGCGCGCCAACCTGTGCCGGGCCGATCAGCGCGCCGGCCGCGATCGCCTCGACCGGCGTCGCGCCCGTCGTCTCGAGGATGCGCGGGAAATGCGCCGCCATCGCGCCGGTGACGGTCCACACCGCGGCGAAGATGAAGGCGAGCAGGACCATGGTGCGGTCGAGCGGCATGTGCGGCTTTTCCGCCGTTGCCGCCGCCTGTTTCGCGCCCTTGATCGCCGGCAGCATGAAATAATTCAGGGGCAGGCCGATCAGGATGTTGGCGGCGGCCCAGGCAAAGCAGGTCTCGCGCCAGCCGATATGGGACAGGCCCCAGGCGGTGAGCGGCCAGCCGACGGTGGACGCGAAGCCCGCCATCAGCGTGATGCCGGTGATGGGCCTGCGCGCCTCGGTGCCATAGATGCGGCCGAGCGCGGCGAAGGCGGCGTCGTAGAGCCCCATCGCCATGCCGATGCCGAGCACGAGCCAGGCGATCGCCATCACCGCCACGGAGTGCGAGAATCCGAGCAGAACGAGACCGGCGGCGATGGTGAGGTTCGAGGCCGACAGCACCTGCCGGCCGCCGACGAGGTCGATCCGCCGCCCGATCCACGGGCCGAGCATGGCCGAGATCACCAGCGACGCCGAGAACGCGCCGAATATCCAGTTGGAGGAGACGCCGAGATCGCGCGCCATGGGATCGGCGATCAATGCCGGCAGGTAATAGCTGGAAGCCCAGGCCAGGGTCTGCGTGGTGCCGAGCGCGAGGATGATCGGAAGCTGGCGCTGGCTCATAGTCCCGCGTTTCTGGTCGGTGTCATCGGTCGCATTTGCAGCCCACGGCGCGAGCGCGTCAACAGCCCCTTTGACATATTCGATCTGCTTCGGGCGGGAGCCTTGGAGCACGCTTGGCAGGCCGGCTCTAGCGCGGCCTTTCGTTCGTCACGAATGCAAGCCATAATGGTGCATGCAATTAACTTCACGTCTTGCCCTGATGAACTGGCTGACCGGCCAGGGTCTCACCGGCCTGCCCGAAATCGACCTGCTTCGTGGCTTCTGCGAGCGCTGCCGCGCCGAAGGGCTGGAGCTCTCGCGCGGGCTCGTCGTCATCGACACGCTGCATCCGATCTATGAGGGCCGCGGCTTCCGCTGGAGCGACCGGCCGAGCAACGAGAGCGAGGCGTTCGAATATCTCCCGACTGACGATGGGGCCTCCGGCAGCGGCTGGCGCCGGTCGGTGTTTTTCCACATGCTAGAGCACGGCCACGACGAGATGGTGATCGATCTGGCGGACGCGCCCTCGATGGATTTTTCGCAGATCGGCGAGCTCGCCGAGAAGGGCCACCGGCACTATCTCGCCTTCGTGCACCGCTTCGGCGAGAACGGAGCGCTCGGCCTGATGGACTGCCTCTATTCGTGCTGGACCACGCGCCGCGACAGCGGCTTCTCCGAGGCGGAGCTTGCCGCGCTTCGCGACCTCGTGCCGGTGCTGGGACTTGCGATCAAGTCGGCGCAGCAGGTCGACATCGCGCGCACGCTGGGACGCGTCTATCTCGGCCGCGGTGCCTCCGAACAGGTGCTGGGCGGACGCATCTCGCGCGGCGTCACCGAGCGTATCAAGGCCGTGCTCTGGTATTCGGACCTGCGCGGCTCGACGAGCATCAGCGAGACCATCGGTCCGGACGAGATCATCCCGTTCCTCAACGACTACGCCCAGGCCGTGATCGACGCGATCCACGACGCCGGCGGCGACGTGCTGAAGCTGATCGGCGATGGCGTGCTCGCCATGTTCATCGGCGAGGACATGGCGGATGCGCGCCGCGCGGCACTCCGTGCCGAACATTTGTCCCGCAAGAACGTCGCGGTCCTGAACGCGCGCCGCGCCTCCGAGGGACGGCCGACCACCTCGGCCTATATCGGCCTGCATGTCGGCGAGGTCCTTTACGGCAATATCGGCAGCCAGGACCGGCTCGATTTCACCGTGGTGGGTCCGACGGTGAACGAGGTCAGCCGGATCGCCTCGATGAGCCGCTCGGTCGATCGCGAGCTGCTGGCGTCGTCGGAGTTTTTCAAGGGCCTCGATGCCCCCGGTCGCCGTTACCTCGTCTCCACCGGCCGCTACGCGCTGCGCGGCATCGGCCGCGCCCAGGATCTCTACACGCTCGATCCCGAGGTCGATACCAGCGCGCCGGTCACGGGCGCCTATGAGCGGTATCTCGCGGATTAGGCGCGGCTCCAATACGAGGCGAGGCTAAAGCGCAATGAGGGATGAATCCTCATCGCGCTTTAGGTTGTTGTTTGAGCATGATCTTTTCGGAAAACCGCTTCGCACTTTTCCGGATCATGCTCTAACACCGCGCCGCCGCGCGTTCCTCCACCATGGCCGGCTGCCGGTCCAGCGCCACCGCGGGCGAAAGCCAGATCACCAGCGCCTGGACACCGAATACGGCGACCGCGAGATAGAGACACGCCTCCGCGCTGTAGAAGCCGCCTTCGATCGCGCCCAGGGCCGAGCCGAGGGGACGGGCGCCGTAGCTCATGATGTTGATGGCGGAGACGCGGCCGAGCAGGCGAGGCGGCGTCACCGACTGGCGCAGCGTCGTGGTCGAGATCACCCACAGGATCGGTCCGACGCCGAGCAGGAAGAAGCTCAAGGCCGCGAGCCAGGGCGAGGGGACCAGCACCGTCAGCGCCATCGTCACGGCCGCAATGAATCCCGTGACCGGGCCGAGACCGACCACGGTTCCGAAGGCGACGCGCTTCATCACGCGCGTTGCGAGCAATGCGCCGATCACCATGCCGACGCCGTACATGGTCAGCACCGTGCCGACGCCGGCCGCCGTCAGGCCGAGATGGCGGACGGCGTAGGGCACGAACACCGCGATCTGCAAGAACCAGCCGGTGTTGAAGATGAACTGGGTGATGAACACTGGCCGCAGCAGCGGGTGCCCAAACACGAACGCCGCGCCTTCGCGAATGTCCTGGAACGGATGGCGGCGGGGGGCGGGGGCGCGTTCCGGCTCGTAGATGCCGGAGAGCAGCACGACCGCGATCGCCGAGAGGGCGGCAGCGAAACCAAAGGCGGGACTCGCCCCGAGCCACCCCACCAGCGCGCCACCGGCTGCCGGGCCGCTCGCAAACGCGATGGTGCGCGCGAGCTCGATGCGGGCATTGGCGGCCGGCAGCAGCTCGGAACTCACCAGCGAGGGCACCAGCGCCGGGGCGGCCACGCTGTAGACGACGGTGCCGCACACGGCCGCGAAACCGAGCAGAGCCAGCAGCGACAGGTTGAGCGCGCCAACGGCAAGCAGAAGCACGATGGCGGCGAGCGCGAAGGCCCGCAGCGCCTCGGCCCCGGCCATCAGCGCGCGGCGCGAGATGCGGTCGGCGAGCAGGCCGGCCGGAATGGCGACCAGCACGAAAGGCAGGGTGAGGGCGGTCTGCAGCAGACCGGTCTGGCCTTCCGCGACGCCGAGGGACAGCACGGCGACGATGGGGGCCGCAGCCAGCGCGACCTGCTCAGCCGACTGGGCCGCCAGATTGGACCAGGCGAGGCGGTTGAATGTGTCGGGAAGCCTGAGGGAATTTGACATGGCTCATTTCCTGCAAAGTCGGGTTCGCGCCAGTATCCGCCTCCGAGGACGGCCAAACCCACCCGCTTCCCGACAGGGCGGCGACCAACGGCCGGATCGGGAACCGATATGGCTAGATGCAGTTGCAAATGAGTTGCAATAAGTCCCGACATCGGTATTCTCGCCGCATGGATGCCCGATCGCCCGATCTGACCCCGGATGCCAGCGGCTGGCGCGCGGATGCGCCCGTCACCAAGAGCCTCGCCGAGGTGAATGCCTCGGTCGCCATCCCCGCGGCGGGGGTGTGGTGGCGGCGGCTGCTGGCCTTCGTCGGTCCGGGCTACCTCGTCTCGGTCGGCTACATGGACCCCGGCAACTGGGCGACCGATCTCGCCGGCGGGTCGAAGTTCGGCTACACGCTGCTCTCGGTCATCCTGCTCTCGAATTTGATGGCGATCCTGCTGCAGTCGCTGGCCGCGCGGCTCGGCATCGTCACCGATCGCGACCTCGCGCAGGCCTGCCGCGCCACCTATTCGGCGCCGGTGAATCTCCTGCTCTGGCTGGCCTGCGAGGCCGCGATCATCGCCTGCGATCTCGCCGAGGTGATCGGTACGGCGATCGCGCTAAAACTCCTGTTCGGCATTCCCCTGATCGGCGGCGCGCTGCTCGCCGCGCTCGATGCCTTCCTGCTGCTGCTGCTCATGAATCGCGGCTTCCGCTTCCTGGAGGCCTTCGTCATCGCGCTGCTCGCGGTGATCGCGGTCTGCTTCGCGGTCCAGATCGTGGCGGCATCGCCGCCGGTCGCGGAAGTGCTGCAGGGCTTCGTGCCGAAGAGCGAGATCTTCACCAATTCCGAGATGCTTTACATCGCCATCGGCATCATTGGCGCGACCGTGATGCCGCATAATCTCTACCTGCACTCCTCGATCGTGCAGACGCGCGCCTATGAGCGCGACGAGGCGGGCCGCCGCGAGGCGATCAAATGGGCGACGACGGACTCGACCATCGCGCTGATGTTGGCGCTGTTCATCAACGCCGCGATCCTGGTGGTGGCGGCGGCGACCTTCCACAAGAGCGGCCATTCCGACGTCGCCGAGATCAGCCAGGCGTTCGAGCTGTTGTCGCCGCTGCTCGGCCTTGGCATCGCCTCGACGCTGTTCGCGGTGGCGCTGCTCGCCTCCGGCCTCAACTCGACGGTGACGGCGACGCTGGCCGGCCAGATCGTGATGGAGGGCTTTCTCGACCTGCGCCTGCCGAGCTGGGCGCGCCGCCTGCTGACGCGCGGCATCGCCATCGTTCCGGTCATCGTGGTCACCGCAATCTATGGCGAGCGGGGCACCGCCGATCTGCTGGTGTTCAGCCAGGTCGTGCTGTCGATGCAACTTCCCTTCGCTGTGATTCCGCTGGTCCGCTTCGTCTCCGACCGCCGCAAGATGGGGAAGTTCGCGATCCCCGTCTCGGTAGCCGCGATCGCGTGGATCGTTGCTGGCGTGATCGTGGTTTTGAACCTGAAGCTGCTGGCCGATACCCTGTTCGGGTAAGCCGCTAATCCTGCGGCTCGGACGCCACGTCGCCTTGCGCGTCGATGCGCAGCCAGCCTGACGGCGCGAGGCGCTGCTGCGGCAGGAAGCGGGCCTTGTAGTCCATCTTCTTGGACCCCTCGATCCAGTAGCCGAGATAGACGTAAGGCAACCCTTGCCGCCGGGCGCGGGCGATATGGTCGAGGATCATGAAGGTGCCCATCGAGCGGCTGACCTGGCCCGGCTCGAAGAACGAATAGACCATCGAGAGGCCGTCGCTGAGCACGTCGGTCAGCGCCACCGCAATCAGCTCCTCGCCGCGGCCGGTGATGCCGCTGTCGGGGCCACGCCTGCGGTATTCGATGATGCGGGTCTCGACATGGCTGTCCTCGACCATCATGGCGTAATCGAGCACGGTCATGTCGGCCATGCCGCCATGGCGGTGACGGGCGTCGAGATAGGCGCGGAATACCGAATATTGCTCGGATGTCGGCACCGCGCTGCGCTGCTCGCCGATGATGTCGGCGTTGCGCGCCAGTACCTTCCGGAAATTACGGGAGGGACGGAACTCGTTGGCGACGACGCGGACCGAAACGCAGGCCCGGCACTGGTCGCAGGCCGGCCGATAGGCAATCGACTGGCTGCGGCGGAAACCGCCATGGGTCAGGAGGTCATTGAGGTCACTGGCGCGGTCTCCCACCAGGTGCGTGAACACCTTGCGCTCGTGCCGGCCCGGCAGATAGGGGCAGGGGGACGGCGCCGTCAGGTAAAACTGGGGGGTGTCGCGCGAGTGCTGGGTCAAGGGACGTCGTGGGCCTCCGAAGTGGGCATCAGCATCGCGCTACGGAAGCCCCCGGTCAATCGCTCTGCTGGACAGGTCAGATCAGTCAGCTTAGCCGGTCCTGGTTGATAGGTTCTTGATCAGTAGGTCTTTGCCGGCTGAGCAACGGCGGGCGCCCGAACCGAATTGTTGATCACGACGGTTCCCAGCACGAAATCATGCAGGAGGCGCCGGCGGCCGTTGAACAGGCCGATCAGGACGACGAAGGGCGACAGGAACGACAGCGTCACCCAGAACAGCACCGCATGGGTGGCGCCGAGCACGAAATAGCCGGGCGCGCCGTACCAGGTGCGCAACTCCAGGTCCATCACCCGCATTCCGAGTGTCGCCGAGTGCGGGCCACCGATGCAGGCGCCGTAATAGACGATGGCCCAGATCACCGAGGCCGGCCAGGCCAGCCAGAACAGGGCCCAACCGAGTCCGAGCGTGACCACGCCGAATACCGCGATGAAAAGGTAACCGAGGATCACCGGCACCGCGATCACGATCATGTCGACCAGAAAGGCGAATACCCGCCGCGTGGCCACGCCGCGGAACAGTTCCGGATGCAGATAGGGATCATAGGCGTGCGGCTGCAAACCGCCGTCATTGCGCCAGCTATTGCCCTGGTCCGAATACGTCATGGTCCGTCCTCCCAGCGGGAAACTCCCGTGGCAGGACATGGGAACAGGCACTCTCCCTGCCAAGGGCGCGTTCAACTTAACAAGGCGAAATATTCCGGCGATTCGGGGGCAGGCGGCCCTGCGATAAGCTAGCCTTGCGCGCGCAGCTTCTCCGCTGCCTTCGGCGCAAAATAGCTCAGCACGCCGTCGGCGCCGGCGCGCTTGAAGGCGAGCAGGCTCTCCATCATCGCGCGCTCGCCGTCGAGCCAGCCATTGTTCGCGGCGGCAGCGATCATCGCGTATTCGCCGGAGACCTGGTAGGCGAAGGTCGGCATCGCAAACGTGTCCTTCACGCGCCGGACCACGTCGAGATAGGGCATGCCGGGCTTCACCATCACCATGTCGGCGCCCTCGGCGATGTCGAGCTCGACCTCGCGCAACGCCTCGTCGGTGTTGGCGCTGTCCATCTGGTAGGTGCGCTTGTCGCCGGTCAGCGTCTTGGCCGAGCCGATGGCGTCGCGGAACGGGCCATAGAACGCGGAGGCGTATTTGGCCGCATAGGCCATGATCTGCACGTCGAGCAGGCCTGCGCGGTCCAGGCCCTCGCGGATCGCGGCGACGCGGCCGTCCATCATGTCGGAGGGGGCGATGATGTCGCAGCCGGCCTCGGCCTGCACCAGCGCCTGACGCACCAGCACCGCGACGGTCTCGTCGTTCAAAATCTTGCCGTCGGCGATCAGGCCGTCATGGCCGTGGCTGGTGAAGGGGTCGAGCGCGACGTCGCAGAGGATGCCTACTTCCGGAAACTCCTTCTTGATCGCGCGCACCGCCTGGCAGACCAGATTGTTCGGATTGGTCGCCTCCGATCCCTCCTCGTCGCGCAGGGACGGCTCGGTGTAGGGAAACAGCGCGATGCAGGGGATGGTCAGCTTCATCGCGCGCTCGGCCTCGCGCACGGCCTGGTCGACGCTGAGGCGGTCGACGCCGGGCATGGATGCGACCTGCTCGCGCTTGTTGTGGCCGTCGACCAGGAACAGCGGCCAGATCAGGTCGTCGGTGGTGAGCACGTTCTCGCGCACCATGCGCCGCGCCCATTCGGCCTTGCGGTTGCGGCGCGGCCGGACGGTCAGATCGAGGGCAGGGGAGGCCGCGCCATCCCGGCGCGAGACCTCGCGCAATTCGATCGGACGTCCGTATTTGATCGCCATTACTCTTCCTCCGGCTGGAATTATTCTTATACCAGTTCGCATGGTTCCCGTCACCGCGGCTTGACCTGCCGCAAAGGATGGCAGCCGATTGATTTTGCGGGGCGAAGCAGCCAGAAGGGAGCCATGTCCGAGATCTCGACCCGTGATGCGGCACGCGACGGCGCCAGTGCCAGGGACGCCGCCAGAGACAATGCCCGCGAGAGCGCCATGTCGGTGGCGGCGATCTCGTCGGAGCGCGCCGACACCGACGACAATGTCTGGACGCGCCGGCTGGTGCTGTTCCTGCGCGTGATGGCGCTGCTCTCCATCCTCAAGGGACTCTATCACTGGGCGCAGGTCACCGGCTTCGTCGGCGGCGAGGACGAGGCGTTCGAGAACCAGTCGATGGCCTGGCAGGCCGCAACCGTCTACTTCGCGGTGATCGAGCTCGTCGCCGCCGTCGGCCTCTGGCTCGCAACGCCCTGGGGCGCGGTGGTGTGGCTGACCACCGTGGTGTCGATGGCGGTGATCGAGCTGATGTTCCCGGGCATCTACGGCGGCAGCCTGATCGTGGTCGGGCTCGAGGCCTTCATGCTCGCCGCCTATCTCGCGCTCGCCTGGATGGCCGCGCGCGAGCGGCCGCCGTAGCGCAAACGATTTCAACTTGCACACTCTCGTGCCCCGGACGCTGCGCAGCACGCAGTGATGCGCTGCAGAGCCGGGGCCCATCTCACCGCGATCTCGCTTTTGGCCTTCTGGGTCCCGGATCTTCGCTTCGCTCGTCCGGGACACGAGCGGGAGTCGTAGTGACTTGGTTGACCGCTGGTTGCCTAAAATTCGAGGTAACTTTTCGTTGACTCCGTGCTTTCCGCCACAGCTCTTACGCGAGCGTTTCGAAACGGAGCGGGGCTGTGCTGGAATGCGACAACGGGCGCGGACGGAGGGTGAACAGGACCTTGCAACGGTCAATGGACGGTTGCGAAAAGTCCTTGTGGCACAGGCTTAATCCGCAATTCACTGTCTTCCATTCATGATCTCTTTATTGTCTTGTTTAAGCTGATGTTCAAACCGGCCCCTTAAGTTGCAGCTATCAGGCGGGACACAAGTTTCGTCGAATAAGTGTCGATAAAAACGACAACAGGGGAAGTGTCATGATGAAAGCCGTCGCAACTGCGGCAGATACCGCAGAGCGCGTTTCCGGCCAGCAGGGCTCGGTGCAGTCGCTCTATCTGGAAGCTTTGACTCTGGTGGAGCGGCTGCATCGCCGTCTCCTCGACGTCATCAAGGACGAATTCGATCGGCGCGGCCGCGCCGACATCAACTCGGTGCAGGCGCTGCTGCTCTACAACATCGGCGACAAGGAGCTGACCGCGGGCGAACTGCGCACTCGCGGTTACTATCTCGGCTCGAACGTCTCCTACAATCTGAAGAAGCTCGTCGAGCTCGGCTTCCTCGATCATCAGCGCTCGCGCGTTGATCGCCGCTCGGTGCGCATCCGCCTGACCCCGCAGGGTCAGGAAGTCCGCCGCATCGTCGATGCGCTCTATCAGAAGCACGTCAAGACGGTCGAGCAGGTCGGCGGCATCTCGGGCGAGGAATTCTCCACGCTCAACAAGTCGCTGCATCGCCTCGAGCGGTTCTGGACCGACCAGATCCTGTATCGGCTCTGAGTTTTGTAAAGGGATCCAAGGCCAAGCCGGCCAAAAACAAGACCGGCGGGCCTCCCGAACGTGACTCACTTCCCCAAGCGCACTGGCCCGGATTCGCTCCGGACCGGTGCGTTTTGTTGTTTCGCGACTGCGAAAAATCAGCCGGGCCGAAGGGAACAAGTTCCCCTCATCGCGCTTATCTCCACCGGGATCGGAGGATGAGATGCTGGTCGAACGCGGGTTGCAGGCCATGAGTGTCGAGCTTGTCAGCGACGCCTATGCGATCGCCGCCAACTATCTCCGCCGCTCCGGCGCGATTCCCGACACGCTCGCCACCAACGAGCTTCTGCTCGAGATTATCATCAAGCTGCTCCAGCGCGGCGAGTTCAACAAGATCAGACTTGCCAACAGGGCCATCGCCAGGTTCGAGGCGCAGTCCGGGACCCGGGCGGTTGCCTGATCTAGCCTGGTCAAATTCCCAAGAAATTCCGCCACAGCCAGAGGGTGCCATGGAAGCTGCCATCGACCGCATCATGAAGACCTATGACCTGCTGGCCAATCGCACGGCGGCGGCGAGCGAGGAGGCGCGGGCCAAGGTGACGAGCTACCTCACCACGCTGATGGAAGCCGGCGAAAACGACACCCACAGGTTGACCGTCTGCGGCCTGACCTATCTGCGCCAGCTCGACGGCAGCATCGACCCGGTGAAGGCGGGGTATACCGGGCTGTAACAGGATTTCGGACTCAGATCGGCCCTATGTCCGATGGCCCGCCGGATGGGCAGTTTGATCGCGCCGCCCCAACGCCAAAATCCTTCAATCCCCACCATATCTTGCATAAATCTCAGGCCCGACCCGCAAATGCTTGGCCGGGGGCGGGCGATGTGGTAGATCGCGCTCGCTTCCGATCGTCACACCAGACCCGCCCGTAGCCCGCCAAAAGGCCGCGGCGGTGGAGATATTCGCAAGATGACCCTCGCCAAAACCGCCTCTGCGCCCGATTCGTTTTTCACCGCCTCGCTCGACCAGGCCGACCCGGAAATCGCCGCCGCCATCAAGGGCGAGCTCGGCCGGCAGCGCCATGAGGTCGAGCTGATTGCCTCCGAGAACATCGTCAGCCGGGCCGTGCTGGAAGCGCAGGGTTCGGTGATGACCAACAAGTACGCGGAGGGTTATCCGGGCGCGCGCTACTACGGCGGTTGTGAGTGGGTCGACGTCGCCGAGAACCTCGCGATCGATCGCGCCAAGAAGCTGTTCGGCGCCAACTTCGCCAACGTGCAGCCGAACTCCGGCAGCCAGATGAACCAGGCCGTGTTCCTGGCGCTGCTGCAGCCCGGCGACACCTTCATGGGCCTCGACCTCGCGGCCGGCGGCCATCTCACCCACGGCTCGCCCGTCAACATGAGCGGCAAGTGGTTCAAGGCCGCGCACTACACCGTGCGTCGCGAGGACCAGATCATCGACATGGATGCGGTCCAGAAGCAGGCCGAGGAGATCAGGCCGAAGCTGATCATCGCCGGCGGCTCGGCCTATTCGCGCGCCTGGGATTTCAAGCGTTTTCGCGAGATCGCCGACAGCGTCGGAGCCTATCTGCTGGTCGACATGGCGCACTTCGCCGGTCTCGTCGCCGGCGGTGTGCATGCCTCACCGGTACCTTACGCGCATGTCACCACCACCACGACGCACAAGTCGCTGCGCGGTCCGCGCGGCGGCCTGATCCTGAGCAATGACGAGGCGCTCGCCAAGAAGCTCAACTCGGCGATCTTCCCGGGCCTGCAGGGCGGCCCGCTGATGCATGTGATCGCGGCCAAGGCGGTTGCCTTCGGCGAGGCGCTGCGGCCGGACTTCAAGGTCTATGCGAAGAACGTGGTCGAGAACGCCAAGGCGCTCGCCGAGACGCTGAAGGGCCATGGGCTGGACATCGTGTCCGGCGGCACCGACAACCATCTGATGCTGGTTGACCTCCGGCCGAAGGGCCTCAAGGGCAACGTCTCGGAGAAGGCGCTGGTCCGCGCCGCCATCACCTGCAACAAGAACGGCATCCCCTTCGATCCGGAGAAGCCGTTCGTGACCTCGGGCCTGCGCCTGGGCACGCCGGCTGCGACCACGCGCGGTTTCGGCGTGGCCGAGTTCCAGCAGGTCGGCGGCATGATCGCCGAAGTCCTGAACGCGATCGCGCAGTCCTCCGACGGCAAGGCGCCGCTGGTGGAAGCCGCGATCAAGGAGCGGGTCAAGGCACTGACCGACCGGTTCCCGATCTACCAGTAAGGTTGAGTCACGCGGATGCGCTGCCCGAACTGCAACAGTCTCGATACGCAGGTAAAGGACTCGCGTCCGACCGAGGATTCGTCCGTCATCCGCAGGCGGCGCGTGTGCGTCGCCTGCAATTTCCGCTTCACCACCTTCGAGCGCGTGCAGCTGCGCGAGCTCACCGTGGTCAAGCGCAACGGCCGCCGCGTGCCCTTCGACCGCGACAAGCTGATGCGCTCGGTTCAGATCTCCCTGCGCAAGCGGCAGGTCGAGCCGGAGCGCGTCGAGAAGATGGTCTCGACCATCGTGCGTGAGCTGGAGACGGGCGGGGAGGCGGAGATTTCCTCCGAGGTGATCGGCGAGACCGTGATGGAGCATCTGCGCACGCTCGACGATGTCGCCTATGTCCGCTTCGCCTCCGTCTACCGCAATTTCCGCGAGGCCAAGGATTTCGCCGACGTGCTCGGCGAGCTCTCCGGTGAGGAGGAAGCGCGGCTCGCCGCGATCCGCAAATGATCTTCCGCATCCTGGAAGATCAGTTCGCGCAGAAGGCCCGCGAGGCCAGGGACGCCGATCGCCGCTTCATGCAGCTTGCGCTCGCGCTCGGCCGGCGCGGGCAGGGGCGCACCTGGCCCAATCCGGCTGTCGGCGCCGTCATCGTCAAGGACGGGGTCATCGTCGGCCGCGGCTGGACGCAAGCCGGCGGACGGCCGCATGCGGAGCCCGAGGCGCTGCGGCGCGCCGGCGAGGCGGCACGCGGCGCCACGCTCTATGTCACGCTCGAGCCGTGCTCGCATTTCGGCAAGTCGCCGCCCTGCGCCGATGCGGCGATCGCCGCCGGCATCAAGCGGGTGGTGGCGGCGATCGAGGATCCCAATCCGGAGGTCGCCGGCCAGGGTCACGCGCGGCTGCGCGCCGCCGGCATCACGGTGGATGTCGGCCTCTGCGCAGCCGAGGCCGCGTTCGATCACGCCGGGCATTTTCGCCGCATCCGTGACCGGCGCCCGCATGTGACCCTGAAGCTGGCGGTCTCGCCCGACGGCAAGATCGGCGCCGCCGGCGGCAAGCCGGTCGCGATCACCGGCGATGCGGTGCGCGACCGCGTGCACCTGCTGCGCGCCCGGAGCGACGCCATCCTGGTCGGCATCGGCACCGTGCTCGCGGATGACCCGCTTCTCACCTGCCGCCTGCCGGGGATGGGCGCGCACTCGCCGGTTCGCGTGGTGCTCGACCAAAACCTTCGCATTCCCGCCACGAGCAAGCTGGTGCAGTCCGCGCGCGAGACCCCGCTCTGGGTGGTGGCCTCCGAACTGGCCGAAGCCGCAGCCGTGACGCGGCTTGGCGCGGCCGGGGCGCAGATCATCCGCATACCGCCGGGCGGGACGCCCGGGCTCGATCTTCCGGCCGTGCTGCATGCACTGGCGGAGAAGGGCATCACGCGGCTGATGGTCGAGGGCGGCAGCCGCGTTGCGGCGTCCTTCGTGTCCTCCGATCTTGTCGACGAGGTCTGGCTGTTCCGCGGGGCGGAAGCGGTCGGGGCCGACGGGGTGGATGCGCTCGATGCATTGCCCCTGTCGAAAATCACGCAGTCGCAGGCCTACAGGGTTCATGCTAGCGAGACATTCGACAGGGATACTCTCACCATCTACGGACGCGCCTAGCATGTTCACCGGCATTGTCACCGATATCGGCGAGATCGTCAGCCTGACGCCGGTGGCGCAGGGGCAGCTGCACCGCCTGCGCATTGCCCGCCGCTACGATCAGACCACCATTGCCGACGGCGCCTCGATCGCCTGCAACGGCGTCTGCCTGACCGTGGTGGCCTCCGGCGTCGAGGGCGGCAAAGGGTCTGCTCAAAGGACTTGGTTCGACGTCGATGCCGCTGCCGAGACGCTGGCGCTGACCACGGCGAGGCACTGGAAGGTCGGCACCAGGCTTAACCTGGAACGCGCGCTCAAGATCGGCGACGAGCTCGGCGGCCATATCGTCGCCGGCCACGCCGACGGGATCGCAACCATCGTCGGCCGCGAGGACCTGCCCGACATGGCGCGGTTCGAGCTTTCGACCACGCGTGAGCTGGCGCGCTTCATCGCCACCAAGGGCTCGATCACGCTCGATGGCGTGTCGCTCACGATCAATACGGTGAAGGACGTGACCTTTTCGGTGCTGATCATCCCGCACACGCTGACGGTCACCACGATCGGTGGCTGGCGCGCCGGCAACGAGGTTAATATCGAGGTCGATCTGATGGCCCGCTATGCGGCGCGGCTGACGGAAATGACGGTTTAAAACTTGGCTTCACCGCCGCCGGCGACTACATAGCGATCGACCCAGAATTGACGGATTTTGACGATGGCAGACGCGCGGCGCGCACCCCTGAAGGACCAGACCGACATCGCGGGCGCACGCGCGCTGATTGTCGAGGCGCGGTTCTATGACGATCTCCAGGACGCGCTGCTGGACGGCGCGGTGGCCGAGCTGAAGGCCGCTGGCCTCTCCCATGACGTCATCACGGTTCCCGGCGCGCTGGAGATCCCGGCCGCGGTGGCGATCGCCGTCGATGCCGCGGCGGCAAACGGCAAGCCCTATGATGCCGTGATCGCGCTCGGCTGCGTGATCCGTGGCGACACCATCCATTTCGAGATCGTGTCGCAGGAATCCTCACGCGCGTTGATGGACCTGGCGGTGGCGCGAAAGCTGCCGCTCGGTAACGGCATCCTGACCGTCAACACCGAGGCGCAGGCCTGGGCGCGGGCGCGCGCCAGCGAGCTCGACAAGGGCGGCGATGCCGCGCGCGCGGCACTTGCGATGCTGCGCATCAAGCGCCGCCTGGCGCGGACCTAGCGTCATGGCTGACAACAACAAGAAGCAGCCGGGCGCTGCGGAGAAGAAAGCGAACCGTCGCGGTGCGGCGCGGCTCGCCGCCGTCCAGGCGCTGTACCAGATGGATATCGCCGGCGCCGGCATCAACGACATCTTCGCCGAATTCGAAAGCCACTGGCTCGGCAACGAGGTCGAGGGCGAAACCTACCTGCCGGCCGAAGCCGCCTTCTTTCGCGACGTCGTCTCCGGCGTGGTGCGCGACCAGAAGAAGCTCGATCCCCTGATCGACGAGGCCTTGTCCAAGGGCTGGCCGCTGAAGCGGATCGAGGCGATTCTGCGCGCCGTGCTGCGGGCAGGGGCCTACGAGCTGCAGCACCGCAAGGACGTGCCGGGCCGCGTCGTGGTCTCCGAATATGTCGATGTCGCCAACGCCTTCGTCGATCGCGAGGAGACCGGCATGGTCAACGCCGTGCTCGACCAGATCGGCCGTCAGTTCCGCGGCGACGAGTTCGGGCGGGGGTAGTCACGCATTCCGCTGTCATCACCCGCGAAAGCGGGTGATCCAGTACGCCGCGGCAGCGGTAGTTGATTTCAGGCGTCTCGGCGTACTGGATCGCCCGGTCAAGCCGGGCGATGACCGCGGAGTGTAGGGCTGACATCGATGACCACTCCGCAAAATCCCTCAGGCGAAGACTCCCTCATCGCGCGCTACTTCAAGCCGCTGGCGACCGATCCCGGCGCTTTCGGGCTGGTCGATGATGCCGCGATCCTGTCCGCGTCCGGCGAGGACATCGTCGTTACCACCGACGCCGTGGTCGAGGGCGTGCATTATCTTGCCGCTGATCCCCCTGACACCATCGCGCGCAAGGCGCTGCGGGTGAACCTGTCCGACCTCGCCGCCAAGGGTGCGGCGCCCGCCGGCTTCGTGCTGACGCTGGCGCTGCGCAGCAAGGACGATTCCTGGCTGAGGCCGTTCGCCGATGCGCTCGGCGAGGACGCCAAAGCCTTCTCATGCCCGTTGCTCGGCGGCGACACGGTTTCGACGCCGGGCCCGCAAATGATCTCGATCACCGCCTTCGGCCGCGTGCCGAAGGGACGGATGGTCAGCCGTACCGGCGCCAAGCCGGGCGACCGCATCCTGGTGACGGGGACGATCGGCGATGCCGCGCTTGGTCTCGGCGTGCTCACGGGCGGTGCACTGGCCGGCGCGCTCGCGTCCGATCCCGCGGCACGGGATTTCCTGGTCTCGCGCTATCGCGTGCCGCAACCGCGCAACGCGCTTGCCGGGGCGGTGCGCGACCATGTGACGGCAGCGATGGACGTCTCCGACGGGCTCGCCGGCGATCTCGCAAAGCTCTGTGCGGCCTCGGGCGTCTCGGCCATTGTCGATGTACCGAGCGTGCCGCTCTCGCCCGCGGTAGCGGGCCTGATCGCCAGCCGCGCGGCCGGTATCGAGACGCTGCTTGCAGGGGGCGACGACTACGAGGTGCTGTGCACCGCGCCGGCGGGGAGAAGCGATTCGCTGATAGCCGCAGGGCAGGCGGCAGGCGTGGCCGTCGCGGCGATCGGCACCATCGTCGAGGGTGACGGGCGGCCGCGCTTCCTGGACGGGCAGGGCCGGGAATTGGTGTTGAAGCGGCAGTCCTTCAGTCACTTCTAGAAATTGCGCCAAACCGGAAGGTCTCGGAGCCGGGCCTAAATACTTGCTGAGATCGGCTTTTTCAGCCCCTTCCGGCGTTGCACCGTCAATTTGATTTTGGCAATGTCGCCGCCGACTGGGGCCGCCCCTTCGGGGCAAGGGGCAGCCTTGTTCGAAATCAAGGCGCCGTGCCGCATCGCGGACAATAAAGGCGCCGGGGGTACATCAAGGATCTGAGGCAAAAAATCACATGACAGCTTTATGGTTGATAGTGCTCTGCGGAGTGCTTTCCGTCGTCTACGCGATTTGGGCGACGTCTTCGGTATTGAGCGCGGATGCGGGGTCGCCGCGCATGCAGGAGATCGCGGGAGCGGTGCGCGAGGGCGCGCAGGCCTATCTGCGGCGCCAGTACACCACGATCGGTATCGTCGGCATCGTCATTTTCGTGCTGCTCGTCTATTTCCTCGGGATCTACGTCGCGATCGGCTTTGCCATCGGCGCCGTCCTGTCGGGGGCGGCGGGCTTCATCGGCATGAACGTCTCGGTCCGCGCCAATGTGCGCACCGCCCAGGCCGCGACGACGTCGCTGGCCGGCGGCCTCGAGCTCGCCTTCAAGGCGGGTGCGATCACCGGCATGCTGGTGGCGGGTCTCGCGCTGCTCGGCGTGACCCTCTATTTCGGCTTCCTGGTCCATTCGCTGAAGCTCGCGCCCGACAGCCGCACCGTGGTTGACGCCATGGTGGCGCTCGGCTTCGGCGCTTCGCTGATCTCGATCTTCGCCCGTCTCGGCGGCGGCATCTTCACCAAGGGTGCGGACGTCGGCGGCGACCTGGTCGGCAAGGTCGAGGCCGGCATCCCGGAGGATGATCCGCGCAATCCGGCAACCATCGCCGACAACGTCGGCGACAATGTCGGCGACTGCGCCGGCATGGCCGCCGACCTGTTCGAGACCTATGCGGTGACCGCGGTCGCCACCATGGTGCTCGCGGCGATCTTCTTCGCCAAGACGCCGATCCTCGCCAACATGATGACGCTGCCGCTCGCCATTGGCGGCATCTGCATCATCACCTCGATCATCGGCACCTTCTTCGTCAAGCTCGGGCAGAGCCAGTCGATCATGGGCGCGCTCTACAAGGGCCTGATCGCAACCGGCGTCCTGTCGCTGATCGGCATCGCCGGCGTGATCTACTACCTGATCGGCTTCGGCAAGCTCGAGGGCGTCGACTACACCGGCATGGCGCTGTTCGAATGCGGCGTGGTCGGCCTCGTCGTCACCGCGCTGATCATCTGGATCACCGAATACTACACCGGCACGGACTATCGTCCGGTGAAGTCGATCGCCCAGGCCTCGGTGACCGGCCACGGCACCAACGTGATCCAGGGCCTCGCCGTCTCGATGGAAGCGACCGCGCTGCCCGCGATCGTCATCATCGCCGGCATCCTGGTCACCTACAGCCTCGCCGGCCTGTTCGGCATCGCAATCGCGACCGCCACCATGCTGGCGCTGGCCGGCATGGTCGTCGCGCTCGACGCCTTCGGCCCGGTCACGGACAACGCCGGCGGCATCGCCGAGATGGCGGGCCTGCCGAAGGAGGTGCGCAAGTCGACCGACGCGCTCGACGCGGTCGGCAACACCACCAAGGCGGTGACGAAGGGCTATGCGATCGGCTCCGCCGGCCTCGGCGCACTCGTGCTGTTCGCAGCCTACAACCAGGACCTCAAGTTCTTCGTTGCAGACTCCGCGCATCATGCCTACTTCGCCGGCGTCAATCCGGACTTCTCGCTCAACAACCCGTACGTGGTTGTTGGCCTGCTGTTCGGCGGCCTCTTGCCGTACCTGTTCGGCGCGATGGGCATGACCGCGGTCGGACGCGCGGCCGGCGCGATCGTCGAAGAGGTCCGCCGCCAGTTCCGCGAGAAGCCGGGCATCATGCAGGGCACCGACAAGCCTGACTACGGCAAAGCGGTCGACCTGCTCACCCGTGCGGCGATCAAGGAAATGATCATTCCCTCGCTGCTCCCGGTGCTGTCGCCGATCGTCGTCTACTTCGTGATCTACGCGATCGCGGGTGGCGGGGCGGCCGGCAAGTCGGCGGCGTTCTCGGCGGTCGGTGCGATGCTGCTCGGCGTGATCGTGACCGGCCTGTTCGTCGCGATCTCGATGACCTCGGGCGGCGGCGCCTGGGACAACGCCAAGAAGTACATCGAGGACGGCCACTTCGGCGGCAAGGGCAGCGATGCCCACAAGTCGGCGGTGACCGGCGATACCGTCGGCGATCCCTACAAGGACACGGCCGGCCCCGCGGTGAACCCGATGATCAAGATCACCAACATCGTGGCCTTGCTGCTGCTGGCGATCCTCGCGCACTGAACCCGGTGCGCACGTCAAACGACAAACCCGCGGCGAGAGCCGCGGGTTTTTTGCTGTCCTCTCTCAACGGGCTGCAGCCATGAAGTTCGAGACGACCAAATGCAATCAATGCGGCAGCGAGATGCTGATGGGTCTCACGGTCTGTCCGAGCTGCGGCAGGAGCCAAGCGGCCCGCGGCTCGCTTCAGCCGCGGACCGTGCTGGCGGTGGTGCTTACGGCAGCGGTCCTGCTTGCCTTCAACTGGTTCAAGTCGCCGGCTCCGCAGGAGAACGCGCCTACTGCACGTCCATCTGCAGGCCTTCCTTCTGGATGATGCCGGCGAACTTCCTGGTCTCGGCGTCCACGAAGTCGGAGAACTGCTGCGGCGTGCCGTAGTCGGGGCGGGCGCCCATGGCGGCGATGTTCTTCCTGATGTCGTCGCGTTCGAGCATCGCCTTCACCTGGAGATTCAGCGCTTCGAGCACGGCGGCGGGAACGCCCTTCGGCAGGAAAACCGAGAACCATGACGAGACGTCGAAATTGGCGAGCTCCGGCGCGCTCTCGCGCATGGTCGGCAGGTTCGGCGCGAGGTCGCTGCGTTCGGTGGTGGTGACGCAGAGGCCGTTGAGCGTGCCGTTCTGCACCTGCGGCAGGCTCGGATAGAGATTGTCGAACAGGATCTGGATGTCGCCCGCGAGTGCGGCCTGGAGCGCGGGGCCGGCGCCGCGGAACGGGATGTGCGTCATCTTCAGCCCGGTGAGCTGCAGGAACCAGGCGCCGGTGAGGTGCGGGCTCTGGCCGACACCGGACGAGGCGTAGCTGAGCTTGTCCGGATTGGCCTTGAGATAGGCGACCAGCTCGGCGACCGACTTGATGCCGGTCTTCGGATGCGCCGAGACGATGTTCGGGATCCGGATCATGTTGGAGACGGGCTGGAGCTGGTCCGCCTTGTAGGAGAGATTCTTGAAGATGCTGTAGGCGATGGCGTTGGGCCCGGGGTTGCCGATCAGGACGGTGTGGCCGTCCGGCTTGGCGCGGACCACTTCGGCGGTGCCGATCGTGCCGCCGCCGCCGGAGCGGTTCTCCACAACGGCGGTCTGTCCCCAGGCGGTTTGCAGATGCGCGGCCAGCAGCCGGCCCATGACGTCGGTCGAGCCGCCGGCCGCCGCCGGCACGATGATGCGGACAGTTTCGGTCGGCTTCCAGTCTGCCAGGCTCGACCGCGGCAGGATCGCTGCGGCCGACAGACCGGCAGCGCCGGCCAGCACATGACGACGGGACAGAAATTTCTTGGTCACGAATCCACTCCCTGCTTCTTGTTTTGCAGGAAGGGTAGGGAAGGCGACGCGCGACGGCAAGTCGCTCGCGACGGCGAGTGCCGCGCGGACAGCGGCAGGACGCCGCAGTGTGAAGGCTCAGTTAAAGCTGAGCAGCTTGAAGATCGGCGTGAGGTAGTTCATCTCCTGGCCCGAGGTCGGCGTGGTCCGGCTGATGAAGTCGAAGATCTTGCCGTCCTGCAGGCCGTAATTCGCGAGCCGCCGCACGCGCCGGGTCTTGTCGAAATAGATCGCGATGACGCGCTGGTCGACGACCTTCTGGTTCATGAAGGCGACCATGCGCTCCGAGCGCTGCGAGATGTAGTAAAACACCTCGCCGTCCAGCGTTGCGACCGTGGAAGGCGTGCCCATCACGATCAGGACCTGGTCCTGGCTCGCACCGATCGGAATCTGCTCCAGCGCGCCGGGCGGCAGGATGTAGCCCTTCTGGAATTGCTCGCCGCTGCACCCCGTGAGCGCGGCGCCAACCAGGGCTGCGGCCGCGAGGATGCGCAGGCTGCGCCAGCACGCATGAAGGCCGCGCGGCCGGTCGGCACGCAGGCGGGTCTGGTTCGTTTTCGTCATTGCGGAACTGATTCCGTCCCCTTGCGTCGCGCGAGGCCCTGAAGTACCGGGCGGAGGCTCTGAATGCAACTCGCGCGCGCCCGCTTGCGGAAACCACAATGCTTTGGCCGTTCAATCACTTCAGGAAACCCCGGCTAACCCCGGCCGGCACCATTGGGGCCATCTATGGCATGATCGTGACGCAGGCGCGAGAACCCATATTTTACCGGGAGTTGGGCGTGCCGGACACGGTTAATGGCCGTTTCGACCTGCTGCTGCTGCATCTGTGGCTGCTGCTGCGGCGGCTGCGGACCGTCCAGGGCGGGGTGGAACTGTCGCAGGCCCTGTTCGACCGCTTCTGTGAGGACATGGACGACAATCTGCGGGAGATGGGTGTTGGCGACCAGACCGTGCCCAAGCGGATGCGGGCCTTCGGCGAGGCCTTTTATGGCCGCACCCAGGCCTATGACCGTGCCATCGAGGAGGGCGGCGAGGCGCTGGCGCAGGCGATCTGCAAGAATATCTTGAACGGTGCCGAGCCCGATTCCGCGCGGAGGCTTGCAGCCTACGCGCAGGCCGCCGTGGCCGATCTCGGCCAGACCGGCGAGGCCGCGCTGCTACGGGGATCCTTCCGCTTTCCGCCGCCGCCACCGAAGGATGTGACGCCATGAACCGACCGACTGCCGGATCCGAACCTGATCCGTGGCGCGTGCCCGTCACGGTGGCGCAGATTCCTGACACTGGCCTGCATCGCGAGATCGAGGCCTCGGTCGCGGAGCGGCAGGCGATGGCCGAGGTCGCGGGGCTGCGCGACATCCTGTCGGCCCGTGCCGAGTTCGACGTGATGCCGAAGAGCGGCGGCCGGATCCATGTCGCGGGCCGCGTGCAAGCCCGAATCGGCCAGACCTGCGTCGTCACACTCGATCCCGTCGAGAACGAGATCGACGAGGAGATCGACCTGATGTTCGCGCCTGAAGCCGAGGCGCGACGGCTTTCCGATCTGATCGAGGAGGGGCAGGACGACGAGGCGCCGCCCGAGGTCGCCGATCCGCCGGAGGCGATCATGGGCGGCATCATCGATCTCGGCCGGCTTGCCACCGACGCCCTGTTCCTGGCGATCGATCCCTATCCGCGAAAACCGGGGGCCGTGTTCGAGGCAGAGGTCGTTGCCCCCAACCCGGAGGACCATCCCTTCGCAGCGCTGAAGGCGCTTCAGGACAAGAAGAAGGGCCAATAGACGGCATTTCCCGCTCTGTCGTTCTCACATTGGATGAGAGGCGCTGGTATTGCGCTTTTAAATTCAGTGGTATCTGTTTGATTTATATTATGTTTTTTAAATCGCTCCGGCTCGGCCCCGGATCGCCCGGAATGCAAAAGGCTGGGGGCAAGAGGTTGTTTCGGGACGACAAAACGCTATTGTCCGGCCCCGGTTCGGGCGCGGCGTGGCGCTTGGCCGGCCGTCATGACCATGGCGGGCTCAATTTGCGGTCCCTCTAGCTCGAGACCGCACCAGACCGGGTTTCCAGGACTTCTATGCCAAGCAAGATTCGCATCGCGCTGGACGCCATGGGAGGCGACGCCGGCGCCGCCGTGGTCGTCCCCGGCGCCGCCATCTCGCTGGACAGGCATGGCGACACCGAATTCCTGCTGGTCGGAGACCGCGCCAGGATCGAGCCTGAGCTCGAGAAACATCCCAAGCTCAAGGCCGCGTCGAGGATCATCCATACGGACGTTGCCGTCAGCGGCTCGGACAAGCCGAGCCAGGCGCTGCGCCGCGGCCGCAAGACCTCTTCGATGTGGCTGGCCATCGATGCGGTGAAGAAGGGCGAGGCCGATGTCGCGGTCTCCGCCGGCAACACCGGCGCGCTGATGGCGATGTCGCGCTTCCATCTGCGCACGCTGCCCGGCATCGATCGCCCGGCCATCTCTGCGATCTGGCCGACCAGGCGCGGCGAGTCCATCGTGCTCGACCTCGGCGCCACCATCGGCGGTGACGCGCACCATCTGGTGTCGATGGCCGTCATGGGCGCGGCGAAGGCGAGCGTTCTGTTCAACAAGAAGCGGCCGACGGTCGGCCTGCTCAACATCGGGACCGAGGAGATCAAGGGGCACGAGGAGATCCGCGAAGCCGGTGAGATCCTGCGTGCCCGGAACCTGCCGGAGCTCGACTATATCGGCTTCGTCGAGGGCGACGGCATCGGCAAGGGTGTGGCCGACGTCATTGTGACCGAGGGCTTTAGCGGCAATATCGCGCTGAAGGCCGCCGAAGGAACCGCGCGCCAGATGGCGGAATTACTTCGCAACGAGATTCGGCGGAGCTGGATGACCAAGCTCGGTTATCTCTTTGCCCGCCGCGCCTTCCAGGCCCTGAGCGACAAGATGGACCCCAACAAGTCCAACGGCGGTGTGTTCCTGGGGCTGCAGGGGCTGGTTGTCAAAAGCCACGGCGGAACCAGCGCCGAAGGCTTTGCCTATGCGATCGATGTTGGCTATGAGATGGCTCACTACGATCTCCTCAACAAGATCAATCAGATGCTCAACCGCGAGGGTGGTGCACTCAATTCCGTGCAGGCCGCGCAGGAGGCTGTTTCGTGACTAAAATTCGTTCGGTCGTGCTCGGCTGCGGCTCCTATCTGCCGGGGCAGGTGGTGACCAATGCCCAACTGGCGGCACGCATCGACACGTCCGATGAGTGGATCGTGCAGCGCACCGGTATTCGCGAGCGGCACATCGCGGCCGAGGGCGAGTTCACCTCGCATCTGGCGATCAAGGCGGCGCAGGCCGCGCTCAGTGATGCCGGCGTGGATGCGCAGTCCATCGAGCTGATCGTGCTGGCGACCTCGACGCCGGACAACACCTTCCCCGCGACCGCGGTCACCGTGCAGAACGGGCTCGGCATCCATCATGGCGCGGCGTTCGACCTCCAGGCCGTGTGCTCCGGCTTCGTGTTCGCGCTCGCCACCGCCGACAATTTCCTGCGCAGCGGCGCCTACAAGCGTGCGCTGGTGATCGGCGCGGAGACCTTCTCGCGCATCCTCGACTGGAACGATCGCGGCACCTGCGTGCTGTTCGGCGACGGCGCCGGCGCCGTCGTGCTGGAGGCCCAGGAGCAGGCGGGCAAGACTGCCGACCGCGGCGTGCTGACCACGCATCTGCGCTCCGACGGCCGCCACAAGGCCAAGCTCTTCGTCGACGGCGGGCCGTCCTCGACCCAGACCGTCGGTCACCTGCGCATGGAGGGCCGCGAGGTCTTCAAGCATGCGGTCGGCATGATCACCGACGTGATCGTCGACGCCTTCGAGGCGACCGGGCTCAATGCCGACAGCATCGACTGGTTCGTGCCGCACCAGGCCAACAAGCGAATCATCGACGCGTCCGCCCACAAGCTCCATATCGCGCCGCAGAAGGTGGTGCTGACGGTCGACCGCCACGGCAATACGTCGGCGGCCTCGATCCCGCTGGCGCTGTCCGTGGCGCGCAAGGACGGCCGCATCAAGCGTGGTGACCTGGTCCTGCTGGAGGCAATGGGCGGTGGCTTCACCTGGGGCTCCGCGCTCGTGCGCTGGTAGGTCGCAATCGATGAAATTTTGCCGGAATTAGCCGCGATGATCGATGCTTCTGCATTGATGAGCGGGTTGACCGCCGTATCGTAACCTCCTAATTTCAGACAACAATTGTTCGCCGTGATGTGGGGCAGGGCGATGACCGAGACAAGTAAAACCGTAACGCGTGTTGATCTCTGCGAGGCCGTCTACCAGAAGGTGGGCCTGTCGCGCACGGAATCGTCTGCGTTTGTGGAACTCGTGCTGAAGGAGATCACCGACTGCCTGGAGAAGGGCGAGACGGTGAAACTGTCCTCGTTCGGCTCCTTCATGGTCCGCAAGAAGGGCCAGCGCATCGGCCGCAATCCGAAGACCGGCACCGAGGTGCCGATCTCGCCGCGCCGGGTGATGGTGTTCAAGCCGTCGGCGATCCTGAAGCAGCGCATTAATTCCCAGCATCGCACCAATGGCGATGGCAGCAAGGCACAACCCGAGGCGTAATCGCCTGCGCGGAGGATTTGGCATTTGGACAAGGCGCCGGATGCGTTCCGAACCATCAGCGAAGTAGCGCAGGAACTCGACATTCCGCAGCACGTGCTGCGGTTCTGGGAGACCCGCTTCTCCCAGATCAAGCCGATGAAGCGCAGCGGCGGCCGCCGCTATTACCGCCCCGACGACGTCGACCTGCTCAAGGGCATCCGCCGGTTGCTCTACGGGGAGGGCTATACCATCCGCGGCGTGCAGCGGATCCTGAAGGAGCATGGCGTCAAGTCGGTGCAGGGCCTCGCCGACAGTGCAGCCGCGGTGTCCTTCGGGGCGATCGAGGATGCCATCGGCCAGAGCCTGATGGAGCCGGGGGACGAGGCTCCCATCCGCGGCGTCGCCGGCACGGATTCCGACGATGACGATTACCAGGGCGAGGAAGAGGAAGGCATCGACTTCCGCTTCGCCGAGATCGATGACGAGGAAATCCTGACGACCTTCCGCAAGGGCGGGACTGCCGCCCCTGCAGGACCCAGCGTGCTGGACCGCGAGCGGCTCGGGCGGGTGCTCGCCGATCTCGTCGCCTGCAAGGACATGCTCGACCAGGCATTGAAGGACGGCTGAGGGGCGGTCTCGCCGGCCTGGCGATCTGATCCGGCAAATTTTGGGGCCGACCGCCCCAAATGGCATTGAAATTATTTGGAAAAAATGGTCGGAGCGAGAGGATTTGAACCTCCGACCCCTAGTCTCCCAGACTAGTGCGCTAACCGGGCTGCGCCACGCTCCGAACGTCGTTCCATTAGCTAGGATCGATGCTTTGCGCAAGCAGCCCCCACCAAATTGGTTCGGTTCACAAAGCCCGCGCGCTTGCCCTAACGCGATCATGCTCAAGGATTGTTGAGTGAGAGCTTTCCGGAACTGGGGCAAACTTTCCCGGTTCATGACCTTGGACCGTGAGGGTCCAGGGAGCCGTGAAAGCATCCGCCGTGGCCGATGAACCCCTGATCCTGAAATTCCGCTGCCCGCCGGGGCTCGAAGACAAATTGCCGCCGCCGGTCGCAGCAAGCCTCGGACTGCCCGGTTGGCTCAAGGCGATGCCGATGCAGGCCTTCAACGCCATCAATCAGCGCGAGGAGGACACGGTCAAGCGCTGTCCGCCGTTCGTCGATGCCATGACCAGCGGTTTCCTGATCCCGCTGATGTGCGACGTCAGGTTCGAGAACGGCGAGATCTCATGGGACAATGACCTGCCGGCCGGTGGCGGGCTCGATTTCCCGCGCTCGCCGATTGGATTTCACGATTCGAGCCAGGTCACCGGCTCGCCCCTGTTCGAGCCGGACCGGCTTCTGATCAAGTTTCGCAATCCATGGCTGATCGAAGCGCCGGAGGGCTATGCGGTCTTGTTCATGCATCCGGTCAATCGCTTCGATCTGCCCTTCACGACGCTGACGGGCCTCGTCGACTGTGATCACTATCGCGACAGCTGGATCCATTTCCCGGCGCATTGGCACGATGTGGACTTCCAGGGCGTTCTTCCGAAGGGCACTCCGATCGCACAATGTATTGCAGTGAAGCGCGAGAGCTGGATCGCCCGAACTGCGCCACTCACGACGGATGAGATTGGGCGGGTGCACGAGGTGACGAAGTCGATCTCGCAGGAGTCCGGCGTCTACCGGCGCAAATTCCGGGCCTAGACCGGCATCACGGCCCATCGCTTCGCAAGAACTTCTTGAGCGCGCTGGGGCGGAGGAAGACGCGGCCGCGCGATGAATGGGCCAGCGCATAGGCGGCCTGCGCCAGCATCTGGGGCCGGCCGCGCACGGCCGAACGAAGGCTGGCTTCGCCGGCATCGCGTTGCCCCATCTCGAGCTGGCATGCGCCGAGATCGGCCCGCGCCATGGCATCGTCGGGACGCAGCGCCAGCGCGTGCAGGTATATCTCGGCCGCGGCAGCATAGTCGCCATCCTGGCGCAGCAGGCGTGCCAGCAGGGTCGATATGTCGGGACGCGCAGGCGCGGCCTCGCGGGCCTTGGAAAGGATCGCGCGCGCCGTGCCGCGCGCATTGCACTCGATGTGCAGGCGCGCAAGGTCGAGTTGTAGATCGACGCTCTCCGGCGCGAGCGCACGCGCGCCCTCGATCGTGGCGATGGCCTCATCGAGGCGCTGGTCCTTGGCAAGCTGGCCTGCGAGCTCCTGAAACGCCGGCAGGAAAGGGGGACGCCGGCTAGAGGTGCGGCGCAACTGCTCGATGGCTTCCGCACGGCGACCGGATTCACCAAGCGCTGCCCCAAGCAGGGTCTCGATGCCCGGATCGCTGGTGCGGCGCGCTGCCCGTTCCAGGGCGGCAATGGCATCGGCAGCACGGTTCTGGGCGAGCAGGGCGCGGCCCAGAATCCATGTCGCCATGATATCGGTCCGGCTCGCCTTCAGGACTTCGGCGGCGAGCCGTTCGGCCTCGGCAAAGTTTTGCATCTGCAGCGCGAGCGAGGCGCGCCGGAGTGGTTCGGCCTGGGGTCCGTGGCTGGGATGCATGACGCTAGGCTCGCGAGGTGGATCATCGCGGCCAGTTTGACCACGGCTCGGGCGAGGGGCAACCGGCCTGACGCCGGTTCAGTTTCAATTTTCCCGGAAACTGCGGGCCTTGATTTCCATTCTTGATCCAGATCAAGCCGCCAGACCCATTCTCCGGACGAGCTTCAGCCCGGACGTCGTGCGCGATCGCGAATGGCATGCACGACGAAGTATCGGCGGGCGCAGCAGCATGATCGACTGGTTCAGTCACACCCTTCGTTCCCATCCCGAAATCGCCGTCTTCCTGGCCCTGGCCGCCGGCCACTATCTCGGCTCCTTCAAATACAGGGGGCTTGGCCTTGGACCGGTTACGGCGACGTTGCTTGCGGGCGTGATCATCGGCCAGTTCGAGATCACGATTTCAGGTCCGCTCAAGCCGACCTTTTTCCTGATGTTCCTTTTCGCGGTGGGCTACGGGGTCGGGCCTCAATTCGTCCGCGGTGTCGCGAAGGATGGAGTCCCACAGGCCTTGTTCGCGGCGCTGGTCTGCCTGTTGTGTTTCAGCTCGGCTTTTGTCTGCGCGAAACTGGCTGGCTACGAGATTGGTTCAGCGGCCGGGCTGTACTCTGGTTCGCAGACGAACTCGGCGTCGATGGGGCTCGCGACAGATGCGATCAATCGGCTCGATATGTCGCCGCAAGACATCAAGAAGCTGCTGGATGCAATTCCCGTTGCCTACGCGGTCACTTACATCTTTGGCACCCTGGGCACTGCGATCCTTCTGAGCCTCGTGGGGCCGGCCCTGCTCGGCATCGATCTCGAAGCGGCATGCAAGCGCTATGAGGAGGAGCACGGGGGCAAGAAGCAATCGGGTGGGACGGGTACACCCTGGTACCAATTCGACCTGCGCGCCTTCCGGATCGGGGAAGGGGGACTGGCTGTCGGCAAGACGGTCGCGGAAGCCGAGGCGCTGCTTCCCGAGCATCGCGTGTTCATCGATCGGATTCGCCGTGACGGGAAGATCATGGATGCGAGCGCCGACATCATGATCCGTGCAGGGGACATCCTCGCCATCTCGGGCCGGCGCGACGTGCTCGTCAGCCCGATCGGCGCGGCGGCGGAAGAAGTCGACGATCGCGAGCTGCTGGCGGTGCCGATCGAAGGCACCGACGTCTACGTGACCCGCAAGGACGTCGATGGAAAGACACTGGCTGAACTGGCGAAACGTCCGTGGGCGCGCGGCGTGTTCCTGCGAAAGATCACGCGAGGAGCGACCGCGATCGACATTCCGATCCTTCCGGACACCCAGTTGCAGCGGGGCGATATCATCACCCTGGTCGGGCGCACGACAGACGTTGCAGCCGCGACCCGGATGTTGGGCCGTCCCGACCGCGCGACCGAGATGGCCGACATCGGGTTCCTTGGCGCAGCCGTTGCGGCCGGCGCGGTGCTCGGCACGCTGGTCTACAATATCGGCACCGTGCCGCTCACACTGTCGACTTCCGGAGGGGTGCTGATCTCCGGCCTTTTCTTCGGCTGGTTGCGCTCGGTGCGCCCGACTTTCGGACGGATACCGTCATCCACCGTGTGGTTCATGAACTCGATCGGCCTGAACGTGTTCGTTGCCATCGTGGGGATTTCGTCGGGACCGGGTTTCGTTGCCGGGCTTCAACAGCTCGGCTTCAGCCTGTTCCTCTGGGGGGCGGCCGCCACGACCGTGCCGATGATCCTGGCGATCTATCTGGGAAAATATGTGTTTCGATTTGACGATGCCATCCTGCTGGGATGCTGCTGCGGAGCGCGCACGTCGACGGCCTCCCTCGGCATGGTCTGCGACAGCGCCAGGAGCAGGATCCCGGCCCTCGGCTATGCCGTTCCCTACGCTGTCTCGAGCACGACACTGACCATCGGCGGAATGCTGCTGGTCATGCTTTGGGGATAGACGCTGGGGTCGCGACCGCCGCAAGGACCTAGCGCGGCTCGCCCCGATAGTTCACGCCGAATGCTGCCCGATAGATCACCCAGTAGATGGCGCCGACGAAGCCGGCGCCGCCCACGATGTTTCCGAGCGTGACCGGCACCAGATTGTGGATGATGCCGGCGATGGTGATCGGCGATGCGTCGAAAGTCGCCGGAGCGTGGCCTGTCTGCACCAGCAGCCAGGCCAAAGGCAGGAAATACATGTTGGCGACGCAATGCTCGAAGCCGGCCGCGATGAAGGCGGACACGGGCAGGAGGATCGCGAAGAACTTGTCGGTGACGGATCGGCCCGCATAGGCAAGCCAGACCCCCGCGCACACCAGCACGTTGCAGAGGATGCCCTTGACGAAGAGCGTCACCACATCGGGGCGGATCTTCCCGGCCGCGGTATTCAAGACCGAAAGACCGATGCGGCCCTCGTTCATGTCGAGGTGGTGTGAAAAGAACACCAGAACGACGAGCCCAAGCGCTCCCAGCAGATTGCCTAACCAGATGATGGTCCAGTTGCCCAGCATCGTGCGCGTGGAAACGTTCCCGCTGGCCCAGGCCATCACGATCAGATTGTTGCCGGTAAACAGCTCGGCGCCGCCGATCAGGACGAGCGCCAGCCCGAGTGTGAAGACCAGCCCTCCGAGCACGCGTGTCGTGGCAAAGCCGAGCGTGGGATCGCTGGCGACGATGGTATAATAGAGCGCGCCGAAGCCGATGCCGCCACCGGCGACGATCGCCAGCATGAACGATGCGAGAAACGGCATGTTGGCCTTCTTGACGCCGACCTTTTCGACCGCCTCCTTGATCTCCGCCGGACTGTAAGCCTGCAGATTGAAGATCGGTGGCGGGGGCGCGGATGCCCGGCCGGTCGTGTCTTCTTGCTCGCGGCCCATGGCGCCGTCACCCGCCGCCGGCGGCGGCCCCGCCCGCCAGAAGCCCCACGATCTGGGCGGCGATCACCTTCACCAGCGTCATCGAGGGGAAGATCATGGCGTAACCGATGTCCGGGCGCTCGGTCGGCGCCATCTTGGTCGAATAGACCAGGATGGCGGGGTTTCCTGTCGCTCCCGACGCCACGCCCACCAGGTCGTCATAGGGAATCTTGAGGACGTAGTGACCGACCAGCAGGACGATGAAGACCGTCGTCAGCAGCACGGCGACGCCGATGAGCAGCATGGTCGGGCCGGATTCGGCCACCGTCCGCACAAAGGGCTGACCGGCATTGACGCCGACGGTCGCGAGGAACATGGCGAGGCCGAAGTTTCGAAGAACGATATTGGCCGGCAGAGGCATGGTCCAGAGCAGGGGGCCGGTGCGACGGAGCTTGCCGAGAATGAGCGCAACGATCAGCGGCCCGCCGCCGATGCCGAGCGTCACGACACCAATTCCCGGGATTGGAATCGGGATCAGCCCGAGCAGGACGCCCATGACCATCCCAAACCCGAGCGAGACATAGCTGAACTCGGCGGCGGCCTTCACGGTATCGCCGAAATGGCGCCGGATCTCCTCCTTGCGCTCGGGCGGCAGCAGCACGCCGACGCGATCGCCGAATTCCAGCATGAGGTCGGGCGAGGGCACCAGGTCGACATCATAGCGCCGGACATGCAGCAGATGGGTCTGATAACCGGCAGGCATCGGAAGACGGGCAAGAGGTACGCCGACCACGCTCGCCTTTCCGACGAAGACGCGGATGTAGTCCAGGTCGGCGCGATCGCTTGCCAATGTGCCGGGCTCCAGGCTTCCGAGTTGCGCCGCTGCCTTGGCGATCGCCTCTTGCTGTTCCCCGACCACCAGAATTGCGTCTCCCGCGGACAAGACGGTGTCCGGTGTCGGAACGATATTGCGTCCTTCGCTTCGCACCATCGTGACCTGAAGCCCGGACAGGACGGTGCTTGTCAGCTCTTCGAGCTTCTTGCCGGCAAAGGCCTGGCCGATCGAGATCTCGGCCATGTGGAAGTTCTGCGCCTTTGCCGGAAATTTCGGCTTCACGATCTGCGTCATGAAGTAGATGCAGAGAATGGGCCCGATGACGCCGAAGGGATAGGCAATGGAATAGCCGATCGATGGATCCTTGTTCTTCATGACGTCGAGCGCCGCCTGCAGGGTGGCGGTGCTGGTCATCGATCCCGCATACAGACCGAGCGTGTGCCCGAGCTTGATGCCGAAGACTTTGCCGAGGCCAAGGGCGACGGCGAGGCCAGCGAGGCAGGCGACCAGAGCGAGCAGATTATATTTCTGCCCGGCGCCGAATATGCCCTCGAAGAACTGGCGTCCATAGAGGATGCCGATCCCGTACAGGAACATGATCAGTCCGGTCAGTCCGATCGGTCCGATGATCTGCGCCTTGGGCGCAAACGCCCCGAGCGCAAGGCCGACGAACAGCACGGCGCCGACGCCGAGAGAAAATCCGAAGATGCTGATCTGGCCGACCAGGTAGCCCAGTCCGATCGCCAGGAACGCCGTCAGGATCGGCTGGCTGCCGATGATGTCACGCGCAAGATCCAGCATGATTCGAGTTCCTTCCCCCTATGGCGACATCAGCGGGCGTTGCACCCGGCGTCCTTGAATTGTGCGATCACCCGGTCGGTCAGCTCGCGGCTGGCCGGCTTGGTGTCCTGCAGCTTGTAGTCGAGGCCCAACGCCTTCCATTTGAACTCGCCCATCTTATGGAAGGGCTGCACCTCGACCCATTCGACGTTCTTCATGGGTGCGACGAAGCGGGCGATGCCGGCGACGTTGTCGGGATCGTCGGTCTCGCCCGGGACGAGCGTGAACCGGATCCAGGCCGGCTTGCCCGTTGCTGCCAGGCGCTCGGCGAAGCGAAGCGTCGGCGCAATGTCGCGCCCCGTCACCCGCTTGTAGGTGGCCGGGTCCGAACTCTTGATGTCGAGCATCACGAGGTCGATCTCCGCCAGGTAGGCGTCACTGATGCGATCGCCGAGAAAGCCGGACGTCTGGATTGCCGTGTGCAGGCCCATCTTTTTGGCGCCGGCGAAGATGCGTTGCGTAAACGCGCGCTGCACCATGGCTTCGCCGCCGGAGATGGTCAGCCCGCCGCCGAGGGCCTTGATCGAAGGCGCGAAATCGGCCAGACGGCGGAGGACGTGGTCGGCCGAAACATAGGTGCCGTCCTTGAGGTGCCAGGTGTCCGGATTGTGACAATAGGTGCACCGGAGCAGGCAGCCCGAGACGAACAGTACCACGCGCAACCCGGGGCCGTCGTAGCGCGAGGACGTTTCGTAGGAATGGCAATAGCCGAACAAGCCCTCTTCGTCCTTGAGCTTGTCCTCGTCGGGCGCGTCGGGCGAAAGCCCGGCCCGGAGATCATAACGACTTCCGGGCTCCAGTGTCTGCACCATCGACATGGTGCACCTCGGTTCAGATCTGGCCGTGGAAAGTGCGGCTGATCACGTCGCGCTGTTGCTCCGGCGTCAGCCGCACGAAATTCACCGCATAACCCGAGACGCGTATCGTGAGCTGCGGATACTTGTCCGGGTTTTTCATGGCGTCTTCGAGCGTTTCCTTGTCGATGACGTTCAGGTTCATGTGGAAGCCGCCACGGCCGAAATAGACATCGAAGGCCTTGACCGCTTCGTCCACGAGCTGACCTTCCGACAAATGCGCCTTCTGCGGCGCGACCGAGACGGTGTAGCTGATGCCGTCCTGCGAGTCCTTGTAGGGAAGCTTGGAGACGGACAGGCAGGAGGCGAGCCAGCCATGGCTGTCGCGGCCGTGCATCGGATTGGCACCGGGGCCGAACGGCTCGCCCTTGCGGCGTCCGTCGGGCGTGTTGCCGGTGGCCTTGCCGTAAACGACGTTGGAGGTGATCGTGAGTACGCTCTGGGTATGGGTCGCGTTCCGGTAGGTCGGGTGCTTGCGGATCTTCTCCATGAAGCGCGTGACGAGCTGGGATGCGATCTGGTCGACCCGGTCGTCGTTGTTGCCGAACTGCGGCGTCGCCTGGTTGCCTTCGTTCTTGTAATCGACCACGACCCCGCGATCGTCCCGCACGACCTTGATCTTGCCGTACTTGATGGCGCTGAGGCTGTCGGCGACCACCGAAAGGCCGGCGATGCCGAACGCCATGGTGCGCAGGATGTCGCGATCGTGCAGCGCCATTTCCAGCCGCTCGTAGAAATACTTGTCGTGCATGTAGTGGATGCAGTTCATGGCGTGGACGTAGGTCTTGGCAAGCCATTCCATCGTGGTGTCGAACTTCGCCATGACGTCGTCGTAGTCGAGGAAGTCGCCGGTGACGGGCATGGTTTGCGGCGCGATCTGATCGCCGGAGACCTCGTCGCGGCCGCCGTTGATGGCGTAGAGCAGGGCCTTGGCGAGATTGACGCGGGCGCCGAAGAACTGCATCTGCTTTCCGAGCCGCATCGCCGAGACGCAGCAGGCAATGCCGTAGTCATCGCCCCAGAACGGGCGCATCAAATCGTCGTTCTCGTACTGCAGCGAGGAGGTGTCCTTGCTGACCTTGACGCAGAAGCGCTTGAACGCCGCGGGCATGTGCGTCGACCACAGCACCGTGATGTTCGGTTCCGGCGCCGGTCCCAGGTTGTAGAGAGTGTGCAGCATCCGGTAGCTGCTCTTGGTCACCAGCGCGCGGCCGTCCAGATCCATGCCTCCGACGCATTCGGTGGCCCAGTAGGGGTCTCCCGAGAATAGCGCGTCATAGTCCGGCGTGCGCAGGAAGCGAACGATGCGCAGCTTCTGCACCAGCTGGTCCCACAGTTCCTGGGCCCGCGCCTCGTCGAGCATGGCGGCCTTGAGGTCGCGCTCGATGTAGATGTCGAGGAAGGTCGAGATGCGGCCGATCGACATTGCCGCGCCGTTGGCCTCCTTGATCGCGGCGAGATAGCCGAAGTAGGTCCATTGGAACGCCTCCTGGGCGTTCGCGGCCGGCTTCGAGATGTCGTGGCCGTAGCGCTTGGCCATTTCGGCCAGATCCTTCAGGGCGCGGACCTGTTCGGCGAGTTCCTCGCGGGTGCGGATGATCTCGTCGGTCGGCCACATGTCGTCGATCTGGGCGCGCTCGGCGCGCTTGGCCTCGATCAGGCGGTCGACTCCGTACAGCGCGACGCGGCGGTAGTCGCCGATGATGCGCCCGCGGCCATAGGCGTCCGGAAGGCCGGTGATGATGCCGGAGCGGCGGCAGTTCATGATCTCGGGGGTGTAGGCGTCGAACACGCCGTCATTGTGCGACTTGCGGTACTTGGTGAACGCCTCGTGCACTGCCGGGTCCGGCTCGAAGCCGGCGGCCTTCAGTCCGGTCTCGACCATGCGCAACCCGCCATAGGGGAAGATCGCGCGCTTGAACGGCTGGTCGGTTTGCAGCCCGACCACGACCTCGTTGTCACGGTCGATGTAGCCGGGAGCGTGGGCGAGCATGGACGACGGGTTCTTGGCGTCGACCGCCAGAACGCCCTTCTTGCGTTCGTCGGCAAAATAGGGCTGCAGTTTGGCCCAGACGGCCTTGGTGCGCTGCGATGGTCCGGCCAGGAAGGCCTCGTCGCCGGTGTAGGAGGTGACGTTGCGGACGATGAAGTCCCGGACGTCGATGGAGGTCTGCCATCCTCCTGGCACGAACCCGCTCCAGCTATCACCAGACCCGGCTTCTCCCTTAAGAGCGGCATTTGCCATGGTACGTCTCCCACCAGCGTGTTGTTGCCATTGATGCCCGACCGGGCCCAAGGCGGACGGCTTCGCGCGAATGGTGATTTCAACGAGGTCGGGGCGCTTGATCTAGATCAACGGCATGGTGCATTTTGCCGCGCTGCGCTGCCGGCTGCGTGACGAAGTCGTGAAGGCCGTGCGGTGATCGGCCGGCGGCGCCGGTCGGCGATCAGGCCGACCTTCGTTCGGACGCAAGCTGCGCGGACGCCTCCTCGGCGGTTTCGAAGATGTGGGGGGCCATGGCCCGCCGCTTGAGCGCCTCGCCCAGCTTGGCGCGCAGGAAGCTGCTGGTCGTGTAGCGGGTGACGCCGGAGTAGAAGCGGTCGACGAGGCCCCCGACCATCGAGGTATATTCATCCACGATGTCGGGGAAGATTTCGAAATTGTCGTAATTGACGATGGCATAGACCTTGTGGCCCAGCGGGGCCAATTTGCCTTCCACGGCGCGGCGAACCTGCTCGACATCGTCGCGGCTGCGAATGCTGTGGCCCTCGAAGTTGACGAAAAACAGGTTGTCCTTCGGGTGGTAGGTGAGCCGCTGCTCGATCGGCATGCGCAGCAAGCGTTCGCGCAACCCCATGGGGCCCGGCGCGAAGATGCGCTTATCCATGATTGCCGGGCTGCGTATGATCGGTCGGAACTGCATCCGGGCCAGAATATCGCGCTCGATATCGACCCCCGGCGCGATTTCGGTGAGTTCGAGACCGTCCGGCGTCAGCCTGAAGACGCAACGCTCGGTGACATAGAGAACCGGCTGTCCGCGCTGGACCGCATAGCGGCCCGAAAAGGTCCGGTGTTCGACCTCGCGGACGAACTTCGCCGAGTTGCCCTCGCTGACGATTCGGAGGTTTCCGTCCTCGATCGCCACGCCGAGCCGGCCGGCCGTGAACGTGCCGACAAAGACCAGCTTCTTGGCGTTCTGGCTGATGTTGATGAACCCGCCCGCGCCGGCGAGCCTCGGCCCGAACTTGCTGACGTTCAGATTGCCTTCGGCATCGGCTTGCGCCAGCCCGAGGAAGGCCGCATCGAGGCCGCCGCCATCGTAGAAATCGAATTGATAGGGCTGGTCGATTACCGTTTGGGCATTGACGGCGGCGCCAAAATTGAGGCCGCCGGCCGGAACGCCGCCGATGACGCCGGGCTCGGCGGTCAGCGTCAACAGGTCCGAGATCTTCTCCTCGTTGGCGACGTCCGCGATGCCCTCCGGCATGCCGATGCCGAGATTGACGATGCTGTTGACATTGAGCTCGAGCGCGGCACGCCGCGCGATGATCTTGCGCTCGCTCATCTTCATGGGCGGAATTGAATCCACCCGGGCACGGATTTCGCTGCTGAACGTCGGATCGTACTGGACCGAGAAGGTCTGCCAATGGTTCTCGGGCTTTGCGACCACGACACAGTCGACCATGATCCCGGGAATCTTGACCTGCCTGGGATTGAGCGAACCGCGGTCGGCGATCCGCTCGACCTGCGCAATGACAAGGCCGTCGGAATTGCGGGCGGCCATCGCGATGGCGAGAGCCTCGAGCGTCAATGCCTCCTTCTCCATCGTGATGTTGCCGTCCGCATCGGCCGTCGTGCCGCGGATGATCCCGACGTCGATCGGGAAGGTGCGATAAAGCAGGAACTCCTCGTCGTCGATGGTGATCAGGCGCACCAGATCATCCTTGGTGCGCTCGTTGATCTTGCCGCCGCCGTGACGGGGATCGACGAAGGTTCCAAGTCCGACGCGGGTGAGGTGCCCCGGGCGCTTGGCGGCGATGTCGCGGAACAGGTGCGAAATCACGCCCTGGGGAAGATTGTAGCCTTCGATCTTGTTGGCCATTGCGAGCTTCTGCAGCTCGGGCACCAGGCCCCAGTGTCCGCCGACCACGCGCCGCACCAGGCCTTCGTGGCCGAGATGATTCAGCCCGCGCTTGCCGCCGTCACCCTGTCCGCCGGCATAGACCAGTGTCAGATTGCAGGGCTTGTGTCCCGTCGGAACCGCCTGGTCGTCCTTGGCGAGGAAGAGCGCCTCGATCTCCATGGCGATTTCCTCGGCGAAGCCGATGCCGACGAAGCCGCCGGTGGCGATGGTATCGCCTTCCCGGATCAGGCTCGCGGCCTCCGCCGCGGTGACGATCTTTCCGCTGTCCTGCGCCTTGACCGGCGCCAGCGTCAGTGCGCGTGCAGCATTCGACATGAGGCCTCCACGATATCGGTCCGGCTGGCTTTCCGTTCAGTAGAGTCCGGTCAGATAATAGAACGCGATCGCGACGAACACGGCTACGGTCTTCGTCAGCGTGATCACGAAGACGTCCTTGTACGCCTGCCGGTGGGTGAGCCCGGTGACCGCAAGCAGCGTAATCACGGCGCCATTGTGCGGCAGCGTGTCCATGCCGCCGCTCGCCATCGCGGCGATGCGATGAAAGACGTCGAGCGGGATGTGCGCCGCTTGCGCCGCGGCAATGAAGGTATCCGACATGGCGGCGAGGGCGATGCTCATGCCGCCTGAGGCGGACCCCGTAATGCCGGCGAGAACGGTGACGGTGACGGCCTCATTGACCAGCGGATTGGGAATCGCAGCCAGCGCCGAGGAGACGCTCTTGAAGCCGGGCAGGAGCGCGATGACGCCGCCGAAGCCGTATTCGGATGCGGTATTGAGCGAAGCCAGCAGCGCGCCGGCGACGGCCGCCTTGCTGCCGTCCGCGAATCTTGCGAGCACCGGCCTCCAGGCGAACACGAAAACCGTGAGGATGCCGAGGATCAGCGCGCCCTCGACCGCCCAGATCGCCGCCACCGGTCCGACCTGGGTCACGATCGGGTGGTCGCCGAGAAGGATCTCGTGCTTGGCGCCATAGGCGCGGCGGACCGCGAAGGTCAGCACGAAGTTGGCGACGCCGACCACGATCAGGGGTAGGAGGGCGATCCAGGGATTGGGCAGATCCTTGTCCTCGAACGGCTCCGGCTCGTTCAGGAGCTCGGTGCCATAGCCCTCGCCGCTCGCTTGGGCGGCGCGGCGACGGCTCTCGATATAGCCGAGGCCAACGGCGAGCACGAACACGCTGCCGATGAGTCCGAGGATAGGCGCGGCCCAGGTCGTGGTGTTGAAGAACGTCGTCGGGATGATGTTCTGGATCTGCGGCGTTCCCGGCAGCGCATCCATGGTGAAGCTGAACGCGCCGAGCGCAATGGTGCAGGGAATCAGACGTTTCGGGATGTTACCCTGGCGGAACATCTCCGCCGCGAAGGGATAGACCGCGAACACCACCACGAACAGGGACACGCCGCCATAGGTCAGGATCGCGCAGACCACCACGATGGACAGGACGGCGCGTTCCTTGCCGAGGACGCCGATCACCGCCGAGACGATCGACTTCGAGAAGCCGGAGAGCTCGATGACCTTGCCGAACACCGCGCCCAGCATGAAGACCGGAAAGTAGCTTTTGACGAAACCGACCATCTTCTCCATGAACACGCTGGAGAACATCGGAGGCACCAGCGACGGATCGGTGAACAGCACCGCGCCGAGCGCGGCGATCGGGGCGAACAGGATGACGCTGTAGCCGCGATAGGCCACCAGCATCAGGAAGACGAGGGCACCCAGGACGATCAGGAGTTCCACGGCAGGCTCCCTTGGATGTCGCGATGACGCGGGTCAGGCCATCGACGTGAACATGGTCAATCGTTCGCGCTCGAGTTCACCGATGACCTTGGCATGATGTGCGACCGTCTCGCGCAGGAGGTCGCGGATCGAGACGACCCCGATCGGCGCGCCGATTTCGGTCACCGGCAGATGTCGGATGCGATGCTCGTGCATCAATCTGACGCAGTCGGCGAAGGTGTCGGTGACATCCACCTTGATCACATCGCGGACCATGATGTCGGCGACCACGGTGGTCGCCGGCGCCTTGCCGGCCAGGATGAGGCGACGCACGCAGTCGCGTTCCGACAGGATCCCGACAATCCCCTTGTTCTCGATGACCACGAGGACGCCGATGTCCTTCTCGGCCATGAGCTGCATCGCCGACTGCACGCTGTCCTTGGGCGCGACTGTCCACAGCGCCTGCGGCTTGGCCGCGAGGATCTGCTTCAGCGGCCGATAGGCCAGGATTTGTTCGGGACGTCTGATCGGATGAGCCATGACGTTCACCTGCACAGCCGTACGCTCCGGACTGGCGGCGGCCGATGATCCGGACTGCCCGCGGCGATTTTCACTGCCCGCGTGGCGAAGGCGAATTCCACCGCGAGACGCGTCGCCGCCCGCTCAGGTTGTGCGAGCAGAAGCGCAGGCTCGCTTGATCTAGATCAAGCGGCGACGAATTTGCGCGCGGTGCGCTGCAGCGAGACGCCGGCAACAGAATGTGAGAAAAGACGCTGCGATCGATTGCAACCGGGAGTAAAATCGATCACGCGCAATAACGGCCTTCGTGGGAGGTGCATATGGGTAATCCGTCCTCACCAATCGGTCCCTCTGACTATCTCGCAAGCCTGATGCAGGCGGGCCAGCAGGCCGCCCGGCAGTTCGACGATGCCTTCGTCGCCGCCATGGGGATCGAGGGGGCTGCTGCCAAGGGACAGAAGTCGCCGTTCTCAATCGCAGCGGATTTTCAACGGCAGTATTGGTCGCCGGTTGCGGACTTCTGGCGCGGCTTCTTCAACGGCAAAGCGGCGGGAGGATTCCCGGCCGCATCATCGCCGCGCGGCGACCGCCGATTCAAGGACGCGGCGTGGAGCGGCTCGCCCTACTACGACATCCTCAAGCAGGCCTATCTGCACAATTCGAAGCAATTGGCGGAGTTTGTCGATCAGGCCGAGGTTGACGACAAGTCGAAGCTTCAGCTTCGCTTCTACGCGCGACAATTCATCGACGCGATGAGCCCGGCGAACTTTCCGGCAACGAATCCCGAGGTCATTCGAACCGCCATCCAGACGCAGTCCGCGAGTCTGGCGGCCGGCATGCAGAACCTGATCGAGGATATCCAGAAGGGTCGCATCACGCGCGTAGACGAGCGCGCTTTCGAGATCGGCCGCAATCTGGCTGTCACGCCCGGCACGGTCGTGTTCGAGAACGAGCTGATCCAGCTCATTCAATATACGCCGCAGACGGCCGAGGTCGAAAAGACGCCGCTTCTGATCGTTCCGCCCTGCATCAACAAATACTATCTGCTCGACCTCGGTGCGGGAAACTCGTTCGTCGAATATGCGGTCGCCCAGGGGCACCAGGTCTTCCTGATTTCGTGGCGCAGCGCGGTGGCGGAAACGCAATACCTGACCTGGGACGACTATCTGACCCTGGGACCGCTGAAGGCCATCGAGGTCGTTCGCGACATTGCCGATGTCGAGAAGGTTCACGCGCTCGGGTTCTGCGTCGGGGGCACGCTCCTCAGTTGCGCCGCCGGCGTGCTGGCCGCGCGCGGTGAGGACAGGTTGGCGACCCTGACACTCCTGACCACCATGCTCGACTTCTCGGATACTGGCGAGATCGGGCTCCTCATCGACCAGGCCGCGGTGGCGCTGCGCGAGGCGACGATCGGAAGCGGCGGCATCATGCCCGGCAAGGAACTCGCCTTCACCTTTGGAACGCTGCGCGCGAACGATTTGATCTGGCGTTACGTCGTCGATAGCTACATGAAGGGCGCGCCGCCGGAGTCGTTTGACCTGCTGTATTGGGATTCCGACAGCGTCAGCCTGCCGGGTCCGATGTATTGCTGGTACACCCGCAACACCTATCTGGAGAACAAGATCAAGGACCCGGGGGCCACCACGCAATGCGGGGTTCAAGTCGACCTCTCCAAGGCCAAGGTCCCCCTCTACCTGCTGGCCTCGCGCGAGGATCACATCGTGCCGTGGCAAAGCGCCTATCGCTCGCAGAGCCTGATCGGAAAGGAGGCCCGCTTTGTGCTCGCTGCGAGCGGTCACGTCGCCGGCGTGATCAACCCGCCGGCGCGCAACAAGCGCAGTCATTGGGTCAACGACAAACTGGAAGGCGTTCCGGCGGACTGGCTGGCAAAGGCCGAGGAGAAACCGGGAAGCTGGTGGCCGGATTGGGACGCGTGGTTGAAGCGCCATTCCAGCGGAACGATCGCGGCCCCGCAGCAACCGGGCAATGCAAGGTACCCGGTGATCGAAACCGCGCCCGGCAACTATGTGAAGCGAAAATCGAACTAGTGGGTCTGGATGCTCTTTCGGGGACTTGCCGGACGTTCGCTGCTGACGCCTGAGCTATTCGATCGCGGCGGATCGCTTCTCGGAGATTCGCCGGGCCCACGCCTGAATGGTGAAGGCGGGTCGATGCCGCCCCATCGCGTCCGCGATCGAAGCTCGTGCGCTTTCCAGGCGTCTTGCGAACCCGCTGGCGCTCAGGTCCAGGGCCGCGTCCGCCGCCAAAAGGCCTGTCGAAAGGAACGCAACCGCCGCAGCGACGGCCATTCCCTTCCATTCTGCTGACTTCATCAACGAACTTTCTTAGATATTCCACTCCACGTGCCGGGATAGGTAGGGCGTCTGCGCCAGATTCAACCCTTCAGCAGGGCGCGCACGCATTCTTGATGTGCGACAAATCTGCAACAAGGCGACGCAGCGTGGTCACTTCGGCTGCAAATATCCCACCACCATCAGCGTTGTCTCATCGACCAGCGCTTTCACCATCCTTTCCGAGAGCATCTCGGCTTCGTCCAGCACCATGTTGTGCGCGACCGCCTCGATCGCGCTGACGCAGATGAAGGCCGCCAGCCCCGGGTCGATCTTGCGCATTTCCTTGCGGCGGCTGTCGAGATAGAAGCGAACGAGGGCGTGGACCTCGCGGTTGAAGGCCTCGACTTCGGCGAGCTGTCCCGTGCGCGGGATCTGCTCGGCGAGCACGCGGTGGAGCTTGGGGTCGATGCGGTGGGCCTCGATCGCGACCGTCACGAGGCGTCGCACCGCCTTGTCGAGCGGCATGCCCGCGACCTCGGCGAGCGTGGTGCGGACCACCTGCATGATCTCCCGGTTGTGTCGGTCGATCACGGCGGCGACCAGCGCCTCCTTGCTTGGAAAATACTGGTAGAGCGAGCCGACGCTGACGCCGGCGATCTCGGCGATCCGGTTGGTGCTGGCCTTCTCGAAACCGTCCCTGACCAGAATGCGAGCGGTCGCCTCGATCAGCGCGTCGACGGTCGCGCGCGAGCGCGCTTGCGAGGCGTTTTTCCGGGGATTTGTCGGCGGCTTGCGCGCCATGGCGATGCGATCCCGAATGCGAGTGGAAAAAGCGAGCTAATGCTCGCATTATATCCGCACGAGGTGGCCTTCCGGCAAGCGTCTTTGTCGCCATATGGATGGCGGGCCAGGCGGAGAACGGACCATGAGCGTTGCAAGACTTGTGTCGGCCTTGCAGTTTTGCCCAGGCGGCTGCGTGTTCGGTGCGCGGGCGCCGCGCGATCCGGGGCCGAGCTTGCAGAGCCGCGTCTTCAACCTGTTGCTGCGACAGCTTCCGTACAAGCAGCAGCTTGCATCCGCGGAGGCTGTGCAGGCGCATGTGCAGAAGCAGGCGTTGCAACCTGCGTCTCACGAGCCGAAGGGACTTGGCCGTGGCGTCGAGGCGATCCTGACCAAGATGGGGGGATGGCCGGTCTACTACACCGCGCCGTCGTCAGGCCATGAGGGCTGCAACCACGTCATGTTCCTGCACGGGGGCGGCTACATCAACGAGATCGTGCCCGCGCACTGGCGCTTCGTCGGCGAGATGACGCGCAAGGCCGGCGTGGTCTGCGTCGTGCCGATCTACCCGCTTGCGCCTCGCGCCACCGCCAAGGATGTCGTGCCGGCGACGGCCGAGCTGTTGCGGATGCTGCTGGAGGACGCGGGACCTGCGAAGGTGACGGTGGTCGGCAATTCGGCCGGCGCCGGCCTTGCGCTCGCCGCCTGCCAGTGGCTGCGCGATCGCGGCCATCGGCAACCGGACCGGATGGTGCTGATCTCGCCCGCGGCCGATGCATCGGTCAGCCGTCCGGAGCAGCGGATGCTCGCGACGCGCGATCCGATCCAGGACATTCCCGGGATCGTCGAGGCGGGCCGGCTCTATGCCGGCGAACTCGACGTCGGCCATCCCTTCGTCAGCCCGCTGAACGGTGCCTTCCGGTTTCTGGCGCCGATGACGATCTTCTCGGGGACGCGCGACCTGCTCTATCCCGACAGCATTGACCTGGCGGAGAGGGCGAGAGCGGTGGGGGTGTCGGTCGAACTACATCTCTTGCGCGATCAGCCGCACAATTATGCGCTGATGCCGACGCCGGAGGGGCGAGGGGCGCGCAGGATCATCCTGCGGACGGTCGCCTGAGCAAAATGGCGTGATCGTTGTCACGGAGCGCCTTGACGGGTCTGGCGCTGCAAGCCCGAGCGGAGCGACAGGGCAGCCTCCGGGCGTTTCCTCGATATAAGCGGTTTTACGGGCTTAGGCGTGGCCCTTGATCTCGTAATGGCCCGGCACGCATTTGTAGCGCTCGAGGCGCCAGTTGACACGATAGATCGGGTGTTCGCCCATCCATTTCGCAAGACCTGCCTGTGCGCCGACCGCGCACTGCATCATCGAAATCTCGGGCGTCATGTTGCTGTCGGTCACGATTTCCTCGACGCAACTGCCCGAAGCAGCGGCGCCAAGCCGGCAGAGCACGGCAACGACGGTCACGAACATTCCAGTCACCTCTTCGGTAGATTCTGACCACGAGGAAGATGCAAGCCGGGTGCCACAGCCTGTGTCGCGAACGACACGCCGCCATGCGCGACTCGACCCACCGTCCAGCCTCATTTGACGATTCGGATTGTAAAAAAATTCCCCTTAAACCGAAGCCGGGCAACTACGGGGAACCCACAAGGAATGAGTGATTGTGGGGCTGCGCCGCGCCGGTGGCGCTTTCACAGGGTTTTTCGGACCCGTAAGCTGGTATCGGCGCGGATACTCGCCAGGAGAGTGAGACCGCCACGGCACCTATGGAAACGCGAGGGCAGACCATGAAGGTACGACCGACCGGCGTGATCCCGCCGATGACGACGCCATTCCGGAAAGACGGCGAGATCGATCACAAGCTCGTGTCGCCCCAGGTCGAGTGGATGATTGGCGCCGGCGCCCATGGTGTCGCCGCCGGCGGCTCGACCGGCGAGGGGCACACGCTCGATCACGAGGAATATCGCGACCTGATGGCCGCGACGGTCGAGGCGGTGCGGGGCCGCATTCCGGTGATCGCCGGCATCATCGTCGATTCCACGCGCGATGCGATCCGGCGCGGCAAGCTGGTGCGCGACATGAATGTCGCCGCCCTCCAGGTCACGCCGGTGCACTATCTGTTCAAGCCGGATGACGAGGCGATGGTCGCGCATTTCCGTGCCATGGCGGACGAGACCGGCATGCCGATCATCATCTACAATGTGGTGCCGTGGTCCTATCTGTCGCCCGCGCTGCTCACGCGGATCATGACCGAGGTGCCGCTGGTCGTCGGCGTCAAGCAGAGTGCGGGCGATCTCAAGCTGTTTGCCGACCTCATGATGATGGCGCCGGACAAGCTGATCTACAGCGCCGTCGATGCGTTGATGTATCCGTCCTATACGCTGGGAGCCCATGGCTCGATCGCCGCGATCCTGACCGCGGCGCCGCATGCCTCGGTCGCCTTGTGGAACGCGGTGAAGGCGGGCGACCATCCGCGCGCGCTCGAACTGCACAAGAAGCTGCTGACGCTGTGGAACGCGATCTTCGCCGACAATCTGCCGGCCTGCACGCGCTACGCGCAGACGCTGCAGGGACTGCCGGCCACCCATCCTCGTGCGCCGATGCCGGAGGCCTCGCCGGCGCAACGGGCGGCGATCCGCAAGGCGCTCGAAGGCCTGGATGCGCTTGACGGGCGACGCGTCGAAGCGGCCGAATAGTCCGTCCGCCGAAATAACTGGCGCCATACGCGGCAGCGCGGATCCGCTTTTACCTGCGGACGCGGCGCTGCTACATTTCGCGCGCTCCAATGAGCGGAGCGCCGAAGAAACATGCCGATAAGGGGAGGGGCCGAAAGTCCCATGAAGGAATTTGCAGGAAAGATCGCCGTCATCACGGGCGGCGGCACCGGGATGGGGCGCGAGCTCGCACGGCAACTCGTCGCCGAGGGCTGCAACGTGGCGATGTGCGACGTCTCGGAGGCTGCGATGGCCGAGACCAAGCGGCTATGCGAGGTCGAGAAGCTGCCGCAGGGCCTGCGCGTCACGATGCATGTCGCCGACGTCGCGATCGAGGATCATCTGAAGCGTTTTCGCGACGAGCTTGCCGAGCAGCAGAAGACCGACCGGATCCACCTGCTGTTCAACAATGCCGGCATCGGCGGCGGCGGCAGCCTGTTCACCAACACGCGCGAGCAGTGGGAGCGCACCTTCAATATCTGCTGGGGCGGCGTCTATCTCGGCGTGCGCACCTTCCTGCCGATGCTGGTGGCAGCCGACGAGGCCCACATCGTCAACACCGCGAGCGTCAACGGCTTCTGGGCCTCGATCGGCATGGGGCAGGCGCACACCGCCTACAGCTCAGCCAAGTTCGCGGTGAAGGGATTTACCGAAGCGTTGATTAACGACCTGCGCCTGCATGCGCCGCATGTCAAATGCTCGGTGGTGATGCCCGGCCACATCGGCACCTCGATCGTCTCCAACTCGCGCAAGGTGCAGAGCGGTGACGGTTCGGAGCGGCTCAACGCCGACGAGGTCGCGCTGACCCGCAAGCGCATGGCCGCGGCCGGCGTGCCGGATGCTGACAAAATGTCCGACGACGACATCCAGGCGGCCTTCGCCGAGCGCGCCCGCAGCTTCCTGGAGGATGCGCCGACGACGGCTGCGCAGGCCGCGAAGATCATCCTCGACGGGGTGAAAGCGGAGCGGTGGCGCATTCTCGTGGGCGAGGACGCAAAGCGCCTCGACGAGCGCGTGCGCGCCACGCCCGAGCAGGCCTATGACCGGGCCTTCTACGAAAGCTTTACCCAAGAGGTTGGCTGGCGGCTTGGCTGAGGCGGCCGGCGAACGCGCGCGCCAATGTAGGTATGCCGATCATCATGGCAAGAGCGTCAGGCGGAATTTCATGTGACTTGCGCGTGCGCGTTCGTTCCTCTCGCAGCGGCGTTCAAGCGATGGTGATCTTGAACGCGCCCCATTCGTCGCGCGCCGCCTTGGTTGGGAAACTGAAATAGTCTACTCAGTCAGGCGTAACGCGACGATAGAGCGTAACTTCCGATGATGTCCGCATGCCTGTCCGACGACTGGACCCTCTGCGCGGAGAGAGAGGACATCTCCGCCGAATTCACGCGGCTCTTGACCGCGGCACAGGAGGGCGGGGCCACCATCGCCGAATGCCTGATGATCGCGCGGCAGCTCGGGCAGGGCGACGGGCAGTCCTGGCATCGCCAATGGAAGAAGCTCGCGCATGCCAACCGGCAGCGCGCCGAGGCGGCTTTTGCGGACGGCCATCTGGCGACCGCGCAACGCAACTGGCTGCGCGCGATGAACTACTACGGCGCGGCCGCGATGCCGCTCGACCTCGCCGACGAGCGGCGCTGGGTCGCCGTGCTCGCGATGCAGGAATGCGCCCGCCGTTTCGTCGCGGCGCGCAAGCCCGCCGGCGACACCGTGACCATCCCGTGGGTCGAAGGCCACGCATTGCAGGGCTACTTCCTGCCGGCGCCGTCGGCGAATGGACCGGCGCCGACCGTGATCTGCGTCGGCGAGCCCGGGCACCGCAAGGAAGAGTTCTTGTTCAAGCTCGCGCCGCATGCGCGTGAACGCGGATTTGCGATGCTTGCGCTGGACCTGCTCGGCGACCAGCGCGACGACTACGTCGACATGCTTTTGCAGCGCCGCGATCTCGAGAGCTGGATCGCGAGCGTCATGGACTATTTGGAGACGCGGGGCGACGTCGATTTCGACCGCGTTGCGATCGTGGCGGACGGGTGGGGCTCCTCCCTCGTGGCGCGCGCGGTGTCGCAGGAGCCGCGGCTGGCCGCCGCGGTCTGCGACGGCGGCCTGTGGGATTTGCACGAACGCTCCTTCTTCGCCAGCCGCCTCGCGATGAGCGACCTCAGCATCGTTCCGGTGCCGCAGTCGCCGCTGATCGCGGCCAGTGTCGATTGCCCGGTGCTGATCACGCTCGGCGAGGACGGCTGGCTGAAAGCCGACCGGGTGCGTCAGATCGTGGAGGCATCCCGGCTCGGCAGCTCCGATGTCGTGCTGAAGGTGTTCACCGCGGCGGAGACCGGCGCGGCGCAGGCGCATGCGGACAATCCGAGCCTTGCCAACGAATACATCTTCGACTGGCTGGAATCGCGGCTCGGCGTCGCCGGCCGGAGGAGCTGAGCGCGGGCTCAGAGGTCGAGGGATATCCTGACGCAGGCCTTTTCGAGTCGGGCCTTCAGGGTAGCGAGCCTGGCGGTGAATTCCGCCAACTCGTTCTCGTCGAAGTCCTGGAAGACGAATTCCCGGATCGACTTGTACTGGTCGTTGAGGCTCGCAATGTGCTTCTGCGTCTTCTCGGCCAGCGACAGCCGCACCACCCTTGCATCGGTCGGCGAGGGGCGCCGGCGGAGCAGGCCCTTCTTCTCGAGCAGCTTGGACTGGGTGGTGACGAAGGACGGGTCGACGTGGAGGAGCTTGGAGACCACGTTGACGGGGACGCCGTCGTCCTTGTCGAGGTCGGAAATGGCCATCAGGATCAACCATTGCGGGCCGCTGATGCCGAGCGTCCTCGCCCAGACCTGACGCAGCTCCTCCAGATGCATGTTGATCGACGATATCTCCCAGGTGAAGCGTCTGATGATATCCAGATTGCCGATGGAGCGGAGGCGCGCCCCTTCCTTCCTCGTCGCGGGCACAGCATCACTCCCCGTGTTCTGATTTCTGTCCGGCCGGTTGTCGCGCCGGACGATAGTCCACGCAAGCCTGCCCTGACGCAAGTGCAGGGCAGAATTATTTCGTCACTGATAATACAAAGATGATCTACTCAGCCGACCGGCTCGCCCCGCGGTGGTGCACGGGCATACAGGCTTATGACGGTGGAGGTACAGACCTCTGCAAGGCCCCGGCAATGCCCTGCCGAAGGTTTTTCGCGCCCGTCGTGCGTCCTCAGCCGCGCATCACGCGGGCGCGCGAGTTCGGCCGGTAGGCGAGGCGGCTGTGGCCGGCGCAATAGGATTGGCCGTCGGGCGCGGAGTTGCCGCAGAAGCAGAAATCGTCTTCGCCGGGCGTCGAGATCGGCCAGCGGCAGCGGTTCTCGGAAAGCTCCAGCAGCGAGCAGCGATTGCCGTCGTCGATCGGGCCGGTGACATCAGGCGCGTCGCTCTCGCCATAGATCGTGGCCAGCATTTCATATTGCAGCCGCGGCACGGCACGCGGTGCGCGCCCCTGCCCGAAACTTCTGTCGAGCCTGCGCTCGTCGGTCGATCGGCCGCGCGTGAGATTGAGCCGTGACAGCTTGCCGATCACGGCGTTGCGGCTGACGCCGATGTCGGCGGCGATCTCGCGGCAGGAGAGGCCGGCCTCGAAGTGCCGCTTCAGAAGTTCGATCCGTTCGTCGGTCCAGGTTGGAACAGGCATGTGTACGGTCCCAGGTTGCAGCGCCGGCCAACTGGCGCTGAGATCCGTCCGCCTCACGTCCGGCGCGCGCTTACGTCCTGCCATTGTCGCGGATCGACAGAAGCCCGTCCTTGATGGCGAGACGGATGCCTTCCTCGATCAATGTCCGTGCGACGCCGGGAACGCTGGTGCCGTGGGTGCCCTGTCTCACCAGTTTCTCCAGATAGGTGATGGTCGAGAGCGCCAAGGTTACGGGAATGCGGTCAGTCTCGGCTTTTTCGGTGGCCATGGCCCGAACGCTAGCCTCTTACTCGGGTACATAAAAGTAACGATTAAGACTCTATTTAGGTTTGAGGGCGGAAGTCAATCCGGGCCGTGCTTGTACTAAAGGCCATTGGAATCTTTTGGGAAAACCGCACGCCTCGAGGCGCCGCGGCGATACGCCGGGCGGTGGGAAGCCAGGACGGCCAGGAAAGCAGGTGGCGGCTCTAGCCGTGCACGATCGCCTTTTCGATCATGCAATGGATGCCCTTGGAGCCGTTGACGGTTTGGGTGACGCGCAGATCGGCCGCCAGGCTGCACAGCGTATAGGCGTCCTCGCGCGACAGGTTTCGCCTCTCGCCGAGCAGCGCGATCATGTCGCGGAGCGCGCGCACCACGCACTGGTCGAGGTCGGGGTCCATCGCCATGGTGATGTAATGCGACGGCGTTTCCCCGCGGGGATAGTCGAGCCGGAGATCCTTGCGCAGCGTGAGGCGGAAACGGCCCTGCAGCGCGGTCTCGATCGCGGTGACGCAGACCTCGCCGTCGCCCTGCACGCCATGGCCGTCGCCGCAGGAGAACAGCGCGCCCGGCACGAACACCGGCAGATACAGCGTCGCGCCGGCGCCGAGCTCCTTGTTGTCGAGATTGCCGCCCATCGCGCGTGGCACGAGCGAGGAGATGCGGCCCCAGGCCGGCGGCGGTGACACGCCCATCACGCCGAAGAACGGTTTCAGCGGCAGGTCGAGGCCCCAGGGCATGCGGCCGACCATCCGTGTCCGGTCCAGCGGGATGTTGAGGATGCGGGTCTCGTGGAAATCGTCGGGCAGGGTCCCGGACAGCGGCTTGATCATGTTCCAGCCCCAGTCCTGGCGGAGCTGGACGTCGAGGATCTCGACCGCGAGCACGTCGCCGGGCTCGGCTCCCTCGATCGCGATCGGGCCGGTGAGGATGTGGCCGGGCAGCATGCGCTCGTTCCTGGCATGAACCTCGAACATTTCGGGCGGAATGTGAAACTTGCTGCGGTCGGGCAGCATGTCCGGGCCGCCGCTGATAGTGTCCACCGTCACCTCGTCGCCGCTTCTGACGGTGAGGACGGGCTTGAGCGCGGCTTCGAAGAAGCCCCAATGGCAGGTTTCGGGACTTGAATGCAGGTGGTGATGGGTCATTGGCCGGGTCCGTTCGATTTCATCAGGGCTCGTCAGGAGAACCTGCTATGCCCGGGCTTGACCGGGCGATCGATCCTCTTTCAAGAAGATTTCTGAAGACGGGCGCGCCGGTCAAGCCCGGCACGATCATTCCAGCGAGGCTCCCCTGTTTTTCGTTCTTTCCAAGACCCTCGGCACGGCGCTGCTGCCGATCAATCTCCTGGTCGAGCTCGGAATCCTGTCGCTGCTGCTGATGGCGACCCGCTTCGCCGCGCTCGGCCGCAAGCTTGCCGCAACCACGCTGGTCTTGCTGGCGCTGGCGGCGTTCTCGCCGCTCGGCAATCTGCTGCTCTACCCCCTGGAATCGCGCTTTCCGCCGTGGGATCCGTCGCGCGGCGCGCCCGATGGCATCATCGTGCTCGGCGGCTCCGTCGACACCGATTTGTCGGCGGCGCACCGGACGCCGGTGGTCGCGCACGCGGCCGATCGCTTGCTGGCGCCGGCCGACCTCGCGCGCCGCTTTCCGAATGCGCGCATCGTCTTTACCGGTGGCAGCGCAAGCCTGCTCTCGACCGAGGCGAGGGAAGCCGACTACTCCGCGCCCATCCTGGAAACGGCGGGAATCGCGAAAGCGCGCCTGATCCTGGAGCGGGAGTCGCGCAACACCTATGAGAACGCGATCTTCACGAGGCAATTGGTGATGCCGAAACCGGGCGAACGCTGGCTCCTGGTCACCTCGGCCTTCCACATGCCGCGCTCGATGGGAATCTTCCGCAAGGCCGGATTCGACGTCGAGGCCTATCCCGTGGATTGGCGGATGGGCGGGCGCGAGGACCTGTTCTCCTTCACCAACAGCGCCTTGGACGGCTTCGGCCGCACCGAGGTGGCGATGCGCGAATGGATCGGCCTCGTCGCCTATCGCCTGATGGGCCGGACCGGCGAGTTGCTTCCCGGACCGGCGAAGGACTAAAACCGCGATAAGACAAGGGATGATCGGCGCATGAACGCCGGTTCGGAGGACGCCATGCAACAACAGAATGCTGAGACGATCGATCTTGCTGGCCTCGTGGCCGATCTCAACAGCCTGTTGCGGCTGAAGACGACGGTGATCGGCATGAAGCTGTTCGCACACGTCGCGGACATGGAGGCGCTCCCGAAGATCCGGCGGCCGAACGCGATCCATACCACCGACCAGATCGTCAGCATGGCCGCGCGGCTGGGCTGGACCGTCGGCATCACCGGCGATGATCTCGTCGGCGCGCAGTGCCGCGCGGTGATCGGCCTCAGCCCTCAGGACGAGAAATGGCTCGCCGGCGAAAACTATGTCGGCGTCTGGCACGGCACCGCCGAGGATGCGCGCAAGCGCCAGGAGGCGCTCGACGTGGTTCCGTTCGGCCAGTATCAGGCGCTCGCGGTCAGCCCGCTTGCGAGCGGCCGACTCGATCCGCCCGACATCTGCCTCGTCTATGCAACGCCGGGGCAGATGATCATTCTGATCAACGGCCTGCAATATACCGGCTACAAGAAGTTCGAATGGGGCGTGGTCGGCGAGACCGCCTGCGCGGATTCCTGGGGGCGGGCGCTCAAGACCGGCGAGCCCAGCCTGTCCTTGCCATGCTATGCCGAACGGCGCTATGGCGGCGTGCCGGACGAGGAGATGCTGATGGCCTTGAAGCCCGCGCATCTCGCCAAGGCGATCGAGGGCATGAAGGCGCTGGCGAAGAACGGCCTGCGCTATCCGATCCCGCCCTATGGCATTCAAAGCGACGTCCGCGCCGGCATGGGCGTGAGCTACGCGAAGAAATAAAGGACGACCATGAGCTCCCAAGAATTCGACATCGTCGTCTACGGCGCGACCGGTTTCACCGGCCAGCTCGTCGCCGAATATCTGGCGACGCACTACAAGGACGACAAGGCGCTCAAATGGGCGATGGCCGGGCGTAGCCTCGACAAGCTGAAATCCGTGCGTGAGGCGATCGGCGCATCTGCGGATACGCCGCTGATCGTGGCGGACGCCTCGGACGCGGCTTCGCTGAAGGCGATGGTGGAGCAGACGAAGTCGGTGATCACGACCGTCGGGCCCTATCAATTCTACGGCGAAGGGCTGCTCGCCGCCTGCGTGGCATCGGGCACGGATTATTTCGATCTCTGCGGCGAGCCGGTCTGGATGCGGCAGATGATCGACAAATACGAGGCGCAGGCCAAGGCGAGCGGCGCACGCATCATGTTCTCGTGCGGCTACGATTCCGTTCCGTTCGAGCTCGGCACCTTCTTCGTGCAGGAAGAGGCGAGGCGCGTGCTCGGTGCGCCGGCATCGCGCGTGAAGGGGCGCGTGCGTGACATGCGCGGCACGCTGTCGGGCGGCACCGCGGCCAGTGCGAAGGCGACCTTCGATGCGGTCGCCAAGGACCTCAGCCTCGTCGCCATTCTCAACGATCATTTCGCGCTGACGCCGGGCTTCACCGGCCCGAAGCAGCCGAAGGGCAACAGGGCGGCCTATGAGGAGGACCTGCAATCCTGGACCGCGCCGTTCATGATGGCGCTGATCAACACCCGCAACGTCCATCGCTCCAACATGCTGATGGGCTTTCCCTACGGCCAGGACTTCGTCTACGACGAGATGGTTTTGACCGGACCCGGCGAGAAGGGCGAGGCCAACGCCAAGCGCGTGATGGCCGCCAACGCCGAGAAGACCGGCCCGAATGCGCCCAAGCCGGGCGAGGGGCCGTCGAAGGAAGAGCAGGAGAAGGGTCTCTTCAACCTGCTCTACGTCGCGATCGCGCCCGATGGCCGCCAGGTCCGCGCCGGCGTCACCGGCGATCGCGATCCCGGCTACGGCTCGACCTCGAAGATGATCTCCGAATGCGCGATCTGCCTGTTGCGCGATGCGACGGACGTGCCGGCGGGCATCTGGACCCCGGGCGCGGCGATGCAGCACAAGCTGATCAAGCGGCTGCAGGACCATGCCGGGCTGACGTTCGCGGTGGAAGGCTAGGCGTTGCTTCGCCTCGCCCCGCTTGCGGGGAGAGGCCGACGCGCGCCGAGCGATGCGCAGCATCGTCCGAGCGCGGCGGGTGAGGGGGACTCTCCGCGAGTCCAATTCTCATCGTTTTCGCTGAAGCAGCCCCTCACCCCAACCCTCTCCCCGTAAGAACGGGGAGAGGGAGGAAGAGAAGAGCTACACCGCCCGCGCATCATATGCGTACATGAACTCCATGCTCTTCGATCCCAGCGGCAGCAGCCACTTCAGCATCTGATTGCGGACCCAGGCGCCGGTGGCGCTGAATTCGTGCTTGCCGTTGCCGTTGCGGCGGGCGATCGCCACGATCTTCTCCGCGCGCGGGCGGCGTTCGGCTTCAAAAGCCTGGAAGGTGGCGCTGAGTTCCTGGCCCTCCTGCATGAGCCGGGCGAGGCGCATCGCATCCTCGAGCGCGAGCGAGGCGCCCTGGCCGGCATGGGGACTGGTTGCATGTGCGGCATCGCCGATCAGCAGCGAGCGCTTGCGTGACCAGGTCGGCAAGGTCGCAACGTCGAGCGTGTCGGTCACCACGATGTTCTCGGCGGCCTCGATGATGTCGGGAATCGGATCGTGCCAGCCGCGATGGAAGCCGCGCAGATGCTGTTTCAGCGTTGCCGGGTCGAGCGCGCGGAACATCGCGGCGTCCATGCCGTGCGCGGGCTGTGTGCTCCACCACATCACGCCGTCGGTCGGATTCGGACTGCAATAGCCGTAGCCGAAGAAGCCGCTCTGCCCGAACGTGGTTTCGACGTGTCTGCCGACCGATCGGCCGTCGAGGACGGCATGCGGCACAAACCCGCCGAAGCCGATCAGGCCGGTGTTGAATGGTTTCGGCCCGTCCGGCACCACCCGGCGGCGCGTCACCGAGTGCACGCCGTCGGCGCCGATCAGGAAATCGCCCTCCGCGGTGGTGCCGTCGGCGAAATAGGCGATGATGGGCTGGTCGCCGCGATCCTCGATCTTGATCAGGCGTTTGTCGAAATAGAGCGAGGCGCAGGCGCACCAGGCCTTGTCGATCAGCATCTCGTTCAGCGTGGCGCGGCAGACATTGACGGCCGGCTGGCCGAAACGGCGCGCCATGTCGCGATTGATCGAGCCGAGCTTCCGCCCCTCCTGCGAATAGAAGTCGAAGGACTCCGCGACCGAGCCGCGGTTGGTCAGCTCGCCTGCAAGTCCGATCTCGTCCATGACATGCATGCCGTTCGGCGCGATCTGAAGACCGCCGCCGATCCCCTTGGAGTAGGGCCACGCCTCGTAGATTGCAGACTCGATGCCGGCGCGGCGCAGCAGGATCGCGGTGACGGGCCCGGCGATGCCGGCGCCGATGATCAGGGCCTTGCGGGGACGATTGGACATGGCTTGCTCCCGACGTTTCCGTGGTGCTAGGAGAAATTACGGTCGCTAAATCTCTTAGTGACTAAGATATATATCAACTAAGATATGAGGCCGGCCTTGTCAAGGACGAAAGTGCGCGCGGGGTTGTTGGGGGAACTGGAAGAGGCCATGCGGCGGTCGTCCGCGCAGGGCGTGCTCTATGGCCAGACCGTTGCGAACGTTGCCGGAATCGCCAATTCCGACCTCGAATGCATGGACATCCTGTACCTCGAGGGACGCGTCACCGCGGGCCGCCTCGCCGAGGTCACGGGCCTGACGACCGGTGCCATTACCGGCGTGGTCGACCGGCTTGAGAAGGCCGGGCTGGTGCGCCGCGAGCGGGACGAGACGGACCGCCGAAGGGTATTCATCGCAGTCGTGCCGGAGCAAGCGATGAAGATCGGCCAGCTCTATGTGCCGATGCAGCAGGCGATGGAGAAGGTTTTTGGAGGCTATTCCGACGAGGAGTTGCGGCTGCTGCTGCGCTTTGCGACCGAAGGCTACAAGGGCGTCCTGGCGGCAACCGAGGCGCTGAAGGGCCTGCTCGACACGCCGCCGGAGAAGCGGCCCGATCTCAAGCTGAAGAAGCGTCCTCGCCAGACCTGATCCTGTAGATCTGCGCGGCCGCGATCATGCCCCACATGGCGCCGAGCATCATCCAGAAGTGCCGCCAGTGGTCGGTGTCGATCACAAAACTTTCGCCGACGGTGCCGACGAAGGCCGAAAACACGGCGAGATAAGCGCGCTGCCAGGGCACGCGGACGAAGATGTGACGAAAGCCCATGATCACGGTGGCGAACACCAGCGCCGGATAGCACACGCCGGAGAGCCAGCCGCCGGACATGAAGGCGTTGAGATAGGAGTTGTGGGTGTCCTCTGGGAAGTAGCGGTGGAACTGGAGGGGGCCGATGCCGAACGGCAGGTCGAGCGCCATCTCCGCACCGAGGATGTGCCGGCCGAACCGGCCGAAGCGACCCTCGTCATAGCTCTGGTCGAAGCTCGCGCGCTGCTTGAACATCTCCGCGGTTGAATCGAACGACAGCAGCACCGCGATCAGCGCAACGCCAATCACTGCGGCTACGATCGCCATGATGATGATGCGCGAGCGCTGCGCGTTGGTGCGGCTGGTCAGCACCATCAGCGCGAGCATGAAGGCGGAGGTCAGCACCAGCCCGCCCCAGGCGGCGCGGGAGAAGGCGAGCAGGATCGCCAGCGACATGATGCCGAAGGCGATGACGTTGCGGAACGCCTTGCCCAGCCTGTCCGAGACCACGCTCTGGAGCGCGAACAGTGCGGGGAGGATCAGGAAGGCGCCGAGCACGTTCGGGTCCTTGAACGTGCCGCGCGCGCGTCCGTAGAGCGTGAGCAGGTCGTCGCCGCCGGGAACCAGGTGGAAATAGCCCGCGACCGCCGAGAGCGCGGCGACCATCGCGCCGGCCACGAGGCCGCGGCGGAGCATGTCGAGCCGCGCCGCGGTGTCCTCGGAGGTGACCATGGCGAAGAACACCACGGTGACCGCCATGTACCAGGAGGTTGCGATCCAGCTCGCCACTTCGGACTGCTCGAACAGCGGGATCGCGCTGATGGTGTAGCCGACATTGAGCAGGACCAGCAGCAGGACCAGCGGCATCAGCACCAGTTTCAGCCGCAGGCCGGTGGCGAAGAAGGTGACGATGGCGAGCAGCGTCACGATCTCGTAGGGGCTCGGCTCGATGAAGACGATCGCGCCGCAGGCGCCGACCAGCCACACCAGCGCGCGCTGCAGGGCCAGCACGCCGGGCGCGGCGCGAACCGCCGCATTCATGTCCCCGGCTGTCGCCGCATACGCCATCACACTCTCTTACGCCTACGCAATCGTACCAACTTCCGCCGTCATGCCCCGCCTAGTGCGCACTTGCGCACGGGGGGCGGGGCATCCAGTGCTCCGAGCCGCTCGTGGCAGTGTCCGCTGCCGGTGATTACTGGATCGCCCGGTCAAGCCGGGCGATGACAGTGTGGTTCGGAGTCAGCAAACTCAATACGCGTTCTCGTTCTTGGTCAGCAGCGAGATCGGCGTCTTCAGGAGAATGTAGAGGTCGAACAGCACCGACCAGTTCTCGATGTAGTAGAGGTCGAACTCGACGCGCTTCTGGATCTTCTCCTCATTGTCGATCTCGCCGCGCCAGCCGTTGACCTGGGCCCAGCCGGTGATGCCCGGCTTGACGCGGTGGCGGGCGAAATAGCCGTCGACGGCCTCGTCGAACAGCCGGGCCTGGAGCTTGCCCTGGACCGCGTGCGGACGCGGGCCGACGAGGGAGAGGTTGCCGGAGAAGAGCACGTTGAAGAGCTGCGGCAGCTCGTCGAGGCTGGTCTTGCGGATGAAGCGGCCGACGCGGGTGACGCGCGGATCGTTCTTGGTCACGACCTTGGCGGCCGTCGGGTCGGCCTGATGATGGTACATCGAGCGGAATTTGTAGACGTCGATGCGCTCGTTGTTGAAGCCGAAGCGCTTTTGCCGGAACAGCACCGGGCCGGGGCTGTCGAGCTTCACCGCCAGCGCCACCAGCGCCATCACCGGCAAGGCCGCGAGCAGCGCAAGGCTGCCGACGATGCGGTCGAACAGCCACTTCATGACCAGGTCCCAGTCGGTGATGGGCGCCTCGAACACGTCGAGCGTCGGCACGTCGCCGAGATAGGAGTAGGAGCGGGGACGGAAGCGCAGCTTGTTGGTGTGGGCGGACAGGCGGATGTCGACCGGCAGCACCCAGAGCTTCTTCAGCATTTCCAGGATGCGCGTCTCCGCCGAGATCGGCAGTGCGAACAGCACGAGGTCGACCCGGCTGCGGCGGGCGAACTCGACGATGTCGTCGACCTTGCCGAGCTTGGGGGCGCCCGCGCAGGTGTCGAGCGCGCGGCTGTCGTTGCGGTCGTCGAACACGCCGAGCACGTGGATGTCGGAATCCTCCTGCGCCTTCAGCGCCTCGACCAGCTCCTCGCCGTTGCTGTCGGAGCCGACGATGATGGTGCGGCGGTCGAGCCGGCCCTGGCGCGCCCAGTTGCGCACCAGCGAGCGCAGCACGAGCCGCTCGCCGATCAGTGCGGCGAGGCCGAGGAAGTAGAAGGCCGCAAGCCACAGCCGCGACACCTCGCCGCCGAGCTTGGCGAAGAAGGAGGCGCCGATGAATAGCAGGAACACGAACGACCAGGACGAGATCATTCGCGTCATCTGCCGCAGCTGTCCGCGGAAGAGCTGGACCTGATAGATGTCGGCGGCCTGGAAGCAGACCACCGCGGCGGTTGCGACCGCGAAGATCGCGGCGAGATAATCCCAGCGGAAGCCGGTGAGCGGCATGACGTAGCCGACAAAGAGCGCGATACCGACGAGGCTCAGCAGCGCGAGGTCGATCGCGCGCACGACGCCGGCGATGACGATCGGCGAATAGGCGCGGGCGACTTTCTGGTTGACGACATCGAGCGCGGCCGGCGTCAGCCGGCGACGGCGTTCGACGAACGGTGGTTCAGCGGGCTTGACCGCGGCGCTGGCCACGGCATCGAGCATCGAACGTGCGTTGAGCGGTTCCACGGGCGTCCACGTCCATTCCAAGACCCCCGGGACAACAGCGTTGCGCCCGGGCGAGCATCCCCCGGTCCATCGCTTATCGGACAAATCGGAAGATTCTCTAAAGCGGGCCTTAAGGATGGTTAATGATTGGCAAATGCGTCGCGATAACCCGCGAGCACGCCGTCCACCATCGCCTGCTGGGAGAAATGCGCAGAGATGCGCGCGCGCAGCGACGCCGCGCGCTGCGTGGTCGCCTGCGGATTCCCGAGCGCGGCCGCAATTGCATCGGCCATGGCCTCGGCATTGTTGGGCGCGAACAGCGCCGGGCTGTTGGCGCCGAATATCTCGGGGATTCCGCCGACCCGGGCGGCGATCATGGGAATCCCGGCCGCGCCTGCCTCGATGACGACATAAGGCATGGAATCGCCGCGCGAGGGCACGACGAGCAGCCGTCCCCTGGAAAAGCCGTCGCGCGCCCGGACGTGGCCGATGAAGCGGATCGCGTCCGTCAGCTTGAGCTTTGCGACCTGCGCCTTCAGCGCCGCCGTCTCCTCGCCGTCGCCGCCGAGCGTCAGCGTGACTTTCCGGCCTCCCGCATGCAGGTGCGCGACCGCATCGACCAGGAGGTCGGCGCCCTTGATGTGCCTGAACTCGCCGACATAGGCGAGATCGGTCGCATCGCCGGCCACCTCGACCGGCTCGAACTCTTCAGGCGTCACGCCGTTGAAGACGCAGTGGACCACGCCCCTGGGTGTGCCGACGATGCGCTGATAGGTGTCACGCGCAAACGCGCTTTCGAACAGGAACAGGTCGGTCGCGTTCATCAGCGAGCGCTCGAGCCGCGCGTAGAATTCGCCCTTGAAGGTGTTGAGGGGGTAGTGCAGCGAGCCGCCATGCGGGGTGTAGATGCGGATCTTGTCGTCGGCGCGCCGCCGCATGCGCAGGAAGGCGCCGGCCTTGGCGCCGTGGCCGTGCAGGACGTCGGGCTTGAGGCCGGCAATCAGGCGTCGCAAGCGAAGCCATACCAGGACATCGCCCGGCGACGGCTCGCGATGGATCGCGAGCCGGTGCACGCCGAGCTTTAGCCGCGGAGCGAGTGCGGCCAGCGCCTTGTCCGCGCGCTCGCCGCCGGTGAGGCTGTCGGCGAGAATCCCGACATGATGACCGCGGTCGACCTGGCCGTTGGCGAGATCGAGAATGTGGCGGAAGATGCCGCCGACCGGAGCGCGCACGGCGTGAAGGATTCGAAGCGGCTGGTCGGGAGAGGGGGGCATGATCAAAACCAGCGCTCGACGGCGTGTGCCGAACAAAGTTCTCGAAATATCGAGAGGGATTAAGAGCCCTCGTGGTTAACAAACGGTGTCGATCATGCACGCGCCCGTTGCAAGATGGTGCGATTAACTCAGCGGCAACCTTAATGGAGTGTAATCGCACCGATCGAGTTAGGGTCGCGGCGTTGTCCTGCGGGGGTATGAGATGCGTTTGGCGTTCTGGCGTGCCAGGAAGGGCAAGGCGTTGGTCGAGCGGGCCGTCTCGAAGTCCAAACCTGAACGCAAGCCCGACCAAGCCAGGGTTGAGGCCAGCCCCGCGCCCGCCGCGCTGAGGCGGGCATCCGTCGAATCCGGTGACATCGATCTGCACGCGCTTGGCGCGGCGCTTGTGCGCAAGCGCGGCTGGATCATCATGCCGACCGTGCTCGCGCTCGTCGCCTCCGTCGCCGCGGTCAATCTCGTCACCCCGCGCTACAAATCCGAATCTCGCATCCTGATCGACGGCCGCGAGAACGTGTTCCTGCGCCCGAACAGCGACCGCACCGAAGAGCGGCAGGCGCTCGACGCCGAGGCCGTCACCAGCCAGGTGCAGCTCGTGCTGTCGCGCGATCTCGCGCGCGAGATCATCAAAAAGAACAAGCTCGCCGAGCGGCCCGAATTCGATCCGGTGCTGCAGGGCATCTCGCCGCTGAAGTCGCTGGCGGCGCTGGTCGGCATCGGCCGCGACCCGTTCTCGATGACGCCGGAAGAGCGCGTGCTGGACGCCTATTACGATCGCCTCCAGGCCTACGCCGTCGACAAGTCGCGCGTCATCGTCGTCGATTTCCAGTCGGCCGATCCGGAGCTTGCCGCGCGCGTCTCCAATTCGATCGCCGAAGGCTATCTCGTGCTGCAGCAGAATGCGCGCCAGGACCAGGCCCGCAACGCCAGCCAGTGGCTCGCCGGTGAGATCGAGAATCTGCGCAAGAAGGTGTCGGAGGCGGAGGCCAAGGTCGAGGACTTCCGCTCGAAATCATCGCTCTTCGTCGGCACCAACAACACCACGCTGTCGAACCAGCAGATGGGCGAGGTCAACACCCAGCTCAACAATGCACGTGCGCTGAAGGCGGACGCGGAGTCCAAGGCCCGGCTGATCCGCGAGATGCTCCAGAGCGGCAAGCCGATCGAGGCATCCGAGGTCGTGAACTCCGAGCTGATGCGGCGTCTGTCCGAGCAGCGCGTGACGCTGCGGGCCCAGCTGGCTGAGCAGTCCTCGACGCTGCTCGGCAACCACCCGCGCATCAAGGAATTGAAGGCGCAACTCGGCGACCTCGACAACCAGATTCGCGACGAGGCGGCCAAGATCTCGCGCGCGCTCGAAAACGACGCGCGCATCGCCAGCGGCCGGGTCGACAGCCTGTCGACGAGCCTTGAGCAGCTCAAGAAGCAGGCGACCTCGACCAACGGCCAGGACGTGCAGTTGCGCGCGCTGGAGCGCGAGGCCAAGGCGCAGCGCGACCTGCTCGAGACCTATCTTGCCAAGTACCGCGAGGCCAATACCCGCGAGACCATCGACACCGCGCCGACCGACGGCCGCATCATCTCGCGCGCGATCGTCTCGAACACGCTGGCCTATCCGAAGAAGCTGCCGATCGTGCTGATCGCGACGCTGGCGACCCTGCTGCTCTCCTCGGGCCTCGTCGTCACCGGCGAGCTGCTCAGCCAGACCGCCCCGCGCACGAGCCCCGCGGCTGCGCCGGCGCAGGCGGCGGTCCGGCACGAGCCGGTTGTCGCCCCCGTCGTGGAGGACGCCGCGCCGCTCCAGCCCGAGGTGGCGCCGGACGCCAGACCGGTCGAATTCGCCGAGATCGAGCGATTGGCCGAGCGCCTGCGTAGCGCTGGCGCGGCGACCAGGAAGGTCGTGGTGCTCGGCACCGCCGCGGGCGGCGACATCACGCTCTCGACGCTGACGCTCGCCCGGCATCTTGCGCGCGATGCGCGCGTCGTCGTGGTCGATCTCGCCGCAACGTCGCCGACGATCGCGGCCATCTCCGTCGACCCGATGGCGCCGGGCCTTGCCGAGCTGATGCAGGGCGAGGCGTCGTTCGCACAGGTGATCACCAGGGACAAGCTGTCGCGGCTGCATCTCGTCATGGCCGGCCGTCCCGGCTTCGACCGCAGCCTGCTGCAGTCGCCGCGGGTGACCCTCGCGATCGACGCCCTTCTGCGCGCCTATGACCACGTGCTGATCGATGCCGGCGCCGCCTCCGACCTGCCGGCGGAGCTGTTGACGACCAATGCCTGCGCCGTCGTGGTGCCCGATGCGTCGATGGCGCCGGATGCGCGCGCCTCGATGAGCGAGGAGCTCAAGGCCGTCGGCTTCACCGAGGTGACGATGCTGACGAGGCCAGTGCAGCCGCCGGGCGCCGCGGAAGCGCCGCGCGTGGTGGCGGCATAGGGGGCGAAGAGGGGGGGGCATCGCGATTTCGGAATAATCGCATTATGCTCCTGTTTTGCCCGACGTGTCTAATCCCTTGCAGGCGGCCCGCGTAAGCCGTTGATTTTGCTGTCACCGGTTACGGTGCATGGGGTTGTTTTCGCGCTTTTTTGTCTGTCCCACGTCCGTCATGCCGCTGCCGGCACGCCCGGATCGGCAATCGCGCCGGCTTCGGCGCTTAGCCGAACGCCTGCCGCAGCCGTCGCGCGAGGTCGAACAGCACCTGGTTCTGCTTCACCAGACGTTTGCCACGGTTGAGCGAGGACATCGCCATCGCCGCGAACTTGCCGCGCGAGGTCAGGGGCACGAAGCTGTCAAAAATCTCCTCGTCGTCCTTGCAGAACATCCGCTTGTAGTCGTCCGTGCCGATGCCGAGGTCGAGCGATTGGTAACCGCGCTCGGCATAGCGATCGATGATGTAGCGCATCAGGATCAGGCCGGGGCTGTAACGGGCCTGTTCCGACAGCGTATAGGTATTGAACATCATCGAGAAGCGCTTGCCGTCGGCGACGCCGGCGAAGATCGCGATCACCTCGTCGTTGCATTCCAGTGCGTGGATGTCGATGACACGGCCTTCGCCGCGCGGCGCCAGGCAGGCGCTGCGGATGAACTGCTCGACGCCCGGCTCGGCGAAGACGTTCGGTAGCTTCTGTTCGGCCATGCGCGCCGGCTTGACGCGGAAGAACCAGTCGAGCAGGCGGGTGACGTCCGCATCCGAGACCGCGCGATGGTAGCGGTAGCCGGCGAGCGCCTGGAGCTTCTTTTCCTTGCTCTTGAGCCGGCGGCGGAAGGAGTTGCTGATCCGCGACGCGGGCGGGCCGCCCGGCTCCATCACCAGCAGCGGGCAGCCATTGATCGCGCGCTGCCGCGGCAACAGCGCCAGCGGGTTCTGCTGATCCAGCCAGCGCAGCGGCTGCTGGGTCAGCGCCAGCACGTCGACATGATCGCGTAGCGGCGCGAGCAGCGCGTCGAGATCGACAGCGTTGGCCTGTGCGGCGAACTCCGCGTTCCACAGCCCCATGTTGAAGGTCGTGTGCTTGCCGCCCATGAAGCAGGCAGTACGGACGCCATGACCCTGGCGTTGCGCGAGCGGCAGCAGCGCAAGCGGACGGTGCTCGGCATCGAAGGCGATCACGACGAAGGGATGGGCGCCTTCCTGCGCTCCGACCGATCGCTGCCAGGAACCGAGCAGGTCGAACCCCTGGTAGGGCGTGAAGAGATGTCCGGGCCCTTCGAAGCCGCGCCAGACCGGCTCGGCGGCGGCGAGATCGGCGACGATGTCGACATGCGCGATGCGGCTCGCTTTCGACCGCGCTGGCGCGTCTGCCGTCCGGCTTTGCATCGCCGCAGCCATGGTCATTCGCGAAACCTGTCGAGAAAACAAAAAATGCGTAGTTCGGCCTGCGGCCGACCTTTGCAAAGAAACGTCAACAAAGGGTAAGGACTTCCGGTGAGGGAATTGGCCCGCCGGCGAAGGCGAAGGTGGGATATTGGCATCCGACGCTAGAGGACTGGAGCGGTTGCGCCTTGAACTGGCCTGGTTCAGTGGCCGGCCGCTGTTGCGCGGCCGCGGTGCCGGCGCGATCCTGCGCTTCGAGCGCGTGCGGCCGCAGCGGGGCGACACATTCCAGCCACTGCGCGCAAGCGAGATCACGCCGCAATTTCTTGACCGCGCCATCCGCGCGCTGAAGCGCTGGAAGTATGATTTCCTCGGCATGGACGATGTGTGCCGCCGCGCGCTCGCGCCGCGCCAGAAGCGGCGCTTCGTCGCGCTCACCTTCGACGGCGCGTTCAAGGACCTGATCAGCTTTGCCTACCCGGTGCTGCGGCGTCATGCCGTGCCCTTCACCGTCTATGTTCCCACCGCCTTTCCCGATGGCGTCGGCGAGGCGTGGCGGCTCGGGCTCGAGCAGGTGATCGCGCGCGAGAGCCGCATCAGCCTGCTGATGGGCCAGAAGGAGCAGCGTTTCGCCGTTGAGGAGGATGCAGAGAAGCGGGCGCTGTTCTCGCACCTCGAGGCTTGGTTGCGTTCACTGGCGCCGGCGGATCTGTCGGCCGCGATTAACGATCTCTGCACGCGCTACCGGATCGATCTCGCAGCGCTCTCGCGCGAGGCGTCGATGGATTGGGCGGATCTGGCGAGCCTCGCCGCCGATCCGCTCGTCACGCTCGGCAGCGCAACGGTGAACCATCCCGTTCTCGCCAACATGGCGGATGCGGACGCACTCCGCGAGATGACGATGGGCAAGGCTGTGGCGGAAGCGGCCTTTCGTCGCGAGATCCGGCATCTGGCGTATCCGTTCGGCGATCGCGCCTCGTTCCAGCGCAGCCATGTGCTGATGGCGGAGGAGGCGGGCTTTGCCAGCGCGGTGTCGACGATACCGGGAATCGTGGAGGCGTCGGGGCGCACCAATTTGCGCGCGTTGCCGCGCATTTCCTGGGATGGCCGGATGCGCTCGCTGCGCATGATGCGGGTGCTGGTGTCGGGCACCGCCTTCGCGCCGGTGCGGCCGACCGACAGTGCTAGGAAGTAGGCCGAGGCCGGTCCGGCCGCTGCATCCAACTCACGATCGGCATCGCCGGCAGCACCCAGCCCATGCCGACCACCACATAGTAGATCGCCTGCCGCCAGCCGGACTCGGCGATCCACGGCATCTGCGCGGCGGCCATGCCGAGCAGGGCCCAGACGGTGGCCAGCACCAGGAGCAGGATGGCGCCGAGGAACTTGCGGGTGCGGATCGTCATGACGGGTTGTCGCGGTCTTTCACGTAACTTGCGCTGCGGGAGCCGGCGACTATAAGGGGCACGCAGTCCGGTTCAAGTCCAACGCCTGGTTTCACCCTTGAAATGACGACGATTTCCACCCCGTCCGAACCGCATCGCGCCGTGCGCTGGTGGCTGATCTCCGTCGCCGCGCTGATCGCGCTGATGGTGCTGGTCGGTGGCGCGACGCGGCTGACGGAATCCGGCCTCTCGATCGTCGAATGGAAGCCGGTCACGGGCAGTGTTCCACCGTTGACCGAGGCGCAGTGGACCGACGCGTTCGAGGCCTACAAGAAGATCCCGCAATATCGCGAGCTCAACGCCGGCATGAGCCTGTCCGAATTCAAGGAGATTTTCTGGTGGGAGTGGAGCCACCGGCTGCTCGGCCGCTTCATCGGCGTGGCCTACCTGCTGCCGTTCCTGTTCTTCCTGTGGCGCGGCGGCCTGTCGGGTGAGTTGAAACGCAGGCTGTGGCTGCTGTTCGCGCTTGGCGGGCTGCAGGGCGCGGTGGGCTGGTGGATGGTGGCCTCCGGCCTCACGGAACGGGTCGAGGTGTCGCAGTATCGGTTGGCAACACATCTGATGCTGGCGCTGCTGATCTTCGCAGGCATCGTCTGGACGGTGCGGCGGCTTGCGCAGCGGCCGCAGATCGGCGCGCCTGCGCGGTTGCGTTTCAGCAGTGCGTTGCTGCTCGTCGTGACCTTCGTGCAGATCTATTTTGGTGCGCTGGTGGCGGGCCTGCGCGCCGGGCGCGCCTACAACACCTGGCCGCAGATCGATGGCGCGTTCATTCCCTCGGGCGAGCGGCTGTGGTTCGAGACGCCGTGGTGGCGCAACATGTTCGACAACGTGCTGACGGTACAGTTCGAACACCGCATGACCGCCTATGCGCTGTTCATGCTCGCGACCTTGCATGCGATCGACACGGTGCGTTCGCGCGCGGGTGCAGCAGTGGGCGGCGCGCTCTGGTTGCTCGCGGCGGTGAGCCTGCAGGCGGTGCTCGGCATCCTCACGCTGCTCAACCAGGTGCCAATCGGATTGGCGCTGGCGCACCAGGCGGTCGCGATCGCGGTGCTCACGCTTGCAGTGATGCAAATGGAACGTCTGTCCTCGCGGCAATCCGCGCAGGCGCAGCCGCTCGCGGTCCCGCTCAGTCAGGCCGGCTGATCAAATCAGCAATAGCCGTAAGTGCCGCAGGCATAGGGCAGCCGCCAGTAGTAATCGACCTGGGGACCGCCGTAATACGCGCCCTGATAGTCGTAGGACCAAGGCCGACCGTAATAGCCTGGCAGCGTGTGCGATCCCGGCAGGAGCGGCGTGCCCGGCAGGTTGCGGATGTAGCTGCCGACGCCATAGGCCGGCGAGATCAGCGCATCCGGATCGGTCTCGACCCAGACCTTTGGCGGTTCCGGAGGCGGAGCGACCACAACCCGTCGCTTCGGCGTAGCCGCAAGATCGGCGGCCAGCGCGCTCGAGACCGTCAGCATCGCCGCAAGGGCAGGTAGCATCCACCGCAGCATCGTCGGCTCCGAATCAAAAGGGGCGATTCAGCACCATGTATGGGGCAGTCTTGGTTAATGACTGTTAACCGAGGTCCGTTCCGGGGCACGCCTCTGCATGCCCCGGAGCGATAAGCACTAGGCGCTCAGCGCCTGCTCGAGGTCGGCGATCAGGTCTTCCTTGTCCTCGATGCCGATCGAGAGGCGCACGACGTCCGGGCCGGCGCCGGACTTGGTCTTGGCGGCGTCGTCGAGCTGGCTGTGCGTTGTCGAGGCCGGGTGGATGACGAGCGAACGGGTGTCGCCGACATTGGCCAGATGCGAGAACAGCTGCAGTTTCGACACCAGGCTGACGCCGGCGTCGTAGCCGCCCTTGAGGCTGAAGGTGAACACGGCGCCTGCGCCCTTCGGTGCATATTTCCGCGCGAGCTGGTGGTACTTGTCGCTGGGAAGGCCCGCATAATTCACCGAAGCGACCGCCGGATGGCCGGCGAGGAATTCGGCGACCGCCTTCGCATTGTCGCAGTGCTTCTGCATGCGCAGCGGCAGCGTTTCGATGCCGGTAAGGATCATGAAGGCGTTGAACGGCGACAGCGCCGGCCCGAGATCGCGCAGGCCGAGCACGCGGCAGGCGATCGCGAAGGCGAAATTGCCAAACGTCTCCTGAATCCGGATGCCGTGATATTCCGGCCGCGGCTCGGACAGCATCGGATATTTGCCGCCTGCGGACCAGTCGAAGGTGCCGGCATCCACGATGATGCCGCCGAGCGAATTGCCGTGACCGCCGAGAAATTTCGTCAGCGAGTGCACGACGATGTCGGCGCCGTGATCGATCGGGCGGATCAGGTAGGGCGAGGCCAGCGTGTTGTCGACGATCAGCGGCACGCCCGCCTTGCGCGCCACTGTCGAGATCGCCTCGATGTCGGTGATGCTGCCGGCGGGATTGGCGATGGACTCGATGAAGATCGCCTTCGTGCGCGGGGTCACCGCCCGCTCGAAGCTCGCGATGTCATCGGGATCGGCCCACACTACGTTCCAGCCGAAACTCTTGAATGCATGCGTGAACTGGTTGATGGAGCCGCCATAGAGCTTTCGCGCCGCGATGAACTCGTCGCCGGGCTGGAGCAATTGCTGCAGCACCACGACCTGCGCGGCGTGGCCGGATGCGACCGCGAGCGCAGCCGTGCCGCCTTCGAGCGCGGCGACGCGCTCTTCCAGCACCGCGTTGGTCGGGTTGCCGATGCGGGTATAGATGTTGCCGAACGCCTGCAGGCCGAACAGAGAGGCGGCGTGGTCGGCATCGTTGAAGACGAAAGACGTGGTCTGATAAATCGGCGTCGCGCGTGCACCGGTGGTCGGATCGGGCTGTGCACCGGCATGCACGGCGAGGGTTGAAAATCCCGGAAGGCGATCGCTCATTGAGGCGTCCTGTTCTTGTGGTCTGAAATCGCGCGGCATGCTGATGGGCGAAGCGGCTGCCGTCAAGGCGCCGCTTCACATCGGCATAACGTGCTACGCATTGTCGCGTCGACGATATGAATCCTTCGCAATTGCGTCAGCTTTGCTCGCTCTTGTTCTTGGCCGCACGGTCGGACGCTGCGGTGTCGCCGCCGCCGACGCTCATGCGATTGATGGACAGGCGCATCCCTTGCGTTGGCGCCGGCGGGCGTTTTGAGCTCAGCGTGCGCGAATTGACGCCCATCCAGGAAATCTCGGACGACAGGCGGCCGTATTCGATCTTCGGGCAACGATTCATCACGACCTTGATTCCGGCCGCCTCGGCCTTCGCCGCCGCAGCGTCGTCGCGCGCTCCGAGCTGCATCCAGATCACTTTCGGCAACGGATCCAGCGTCAGCGCCTCCTCGACGACCGGCATGATGTGGCTGGAGTTGCGGAAGATGTCGATCATGTCGAGCGGACGTCCGATGTCGCGGAGCGAGGCGACGAAGGGCTTGCCGAGCAGGTCCTTGCCGACATGTCCGGGATTGACCGGGATCATGTCGTAGCCGCGCTGCGCCAGATATTTGAACGCAAAATAGCTCGGCCGGACGTTGACCGGCGAGGCGCCGACCATGGCAATCGACTTCACGCTGTTGAGGATGCCGCGGATGTAATTGTCGGGATAGGCGTCGTGGTTCATCTTTTTCTTTCACTCGTCCCGCCATGCCGGCGAACGCTTCTCGATGAAGGCGCCGATGCCTTCCTCGGCGTCGCGCGCCATCATGTTCTCGGTCATCACCTCTGCCGCATAGCGATAGGCATCGGCAAGGCTCATCTCGGCCTGGCGATAGAACGCCTCCTTGCCGAGCTTGACGGTGTAGGCCGATTTCAGCGCGACTTGTTCCGCCAGCGCGATTGCGGCATCACGCTCGGTGCCGGCCGCAACGACGCGATTGACGAGCCCGATCTCGCGGGCGCGCGCGGCCGGGACCGGCTCGCCCGTGAGCAGCATCTCCATCGCCTGCTTGCGCGGCACGTTGCGCGTCAGCGCCACCATCGGCGTCGAGCAGAACAGCCCGATATCGACCCCGGGCGTCGCAAAGCTCGCCGCTTCCGAGGCAATCGCGAGATCGCAGCTTGCGACGAGCTGGCAGCCGGCCGCGGTCGCAATGCCCTGGACGGCGGCGACCACCGGCTTCGGCAGGTGCACGATCGCCTGCATCATCGCGCTGCAGGCGTTCATCATCTGCGCAAAGAAGGCGCGGCCGCGATCCGGATCGGCGCGGCGCGCGGTCAGTTCCTTCATGTCGTGGCCGGCCGAGAAGGCGGGACCGTTGGCGGCGATCACGACGCCGCGGACGGTCTTGTCGTCGCGGATCCTGTTGAGCTCGGCGTGCAGACCGGCGATCATCGCCTCCGACAGGCTGTTGCGCGCGGCCGGACGGTTGAGCGTCAGGACCGCGATGGGGCCGACGGTCTCACGCAGCAGGATCGGCGGTTGCGGGGAGGGGGCGCGGGCGGCCTGGGCGGACATCGAAGCGTTTCCGGTTGGATTATTGCAGTTGGATGATGCAGATAACCTAATGTAACAGGGGGTGTGAAGCGAGATCGAGGCGTGACATGGCGTTAGCTAAAATGAGCGTGGCTGAGGTTGAACAATTTCTCCGCGTCGAGTTTCCCCAGGCCTTCAGCGGCGACGACATCACCATCGAGAGCGCCGACGGCCAGACCTGCCTTATGCGCCAGCGCTTCAGCGAAAAGATGCTGCGGCCGGGTGGAACCGTGTCCGGCCCGACCCTGATGGCGCTGGCGGATTTCGCGATGTACGTGGTGCTGCTGTCGGCGATCGGGCCGGTCGGGCTCGCCGTGACCACCAATCTCAACATCAACTTCCTGCGCAAGGGCCAGCCCGGGCAGGACGTGCTGGCGGAAGCGAGGCTGCTCAAGCTCGGCAAGCGCCTCGCGGTCGGCGAGGTGAAGCTCCTGTCCGGCAGCTCGCCCGATCCGATAGCCCATGTCACCTCGACCTATTCCATTCCAAATGTTTGACCTTTTCTCAGGTAATATAGCACCATAATTTTAAAGCATTGATTTCATTGCCACAAATTCGCGCGTGGGGCATTGACCGCGGCGCGTCTCTTCTCTAGAAACCCGCGCAGTCCGGTGCGGTGTTCGCGCCGTTGTCTCCCTCACGGAAATTCTGACATGAAAACCTTTTCGGCAAAGCCGGCTGAGGTGACGAAGAAGTGGGTGCTGATCGACGCCAAGGGTCTGGTTGTCGGCCGTCTCGCCACCATCGTCGCCATGCGCCTGCGTGGCAAGCACCTCCCGACCTACACGCCGCACGTCGATTGCGGCGACAACGTCATCATCATCAACGCGCAGCATGCGGTCCTCACCGGTCGCAAGCGCGAGCAGAAGACCTACTACAAGCACACCGGCTACGTCGGCCACGTCAAGGAGCGCACCGCGCGCCAGATCCTCGAGGGCAAGCATCCCGAGCGCGTGCTCGAGAAGGCCGTCGAGCGCATGATTCCGCGTGGTCCGCTCGGTCGCGTGCAGATGGGCAACCTCCGTGTGTACGGCGGCGCCGATCATCCGCACGAGGCGCAGCAGCCCGAGAAGATCGACATCGCCAAGTTGAACCGCAAGAACACGAGGGCCGCATAACATGGCCGAATCCATCCAGTCGCTCGATCAGCTCTCGCAGCTCAAGACGGCGGCCGCGCCCGACGCGCCCAAGCACGAGAAGAAGGTCGACAAGTTCAACCGCGCCTACGCCACCGGCAAGCGCAAGGACGCGGTCGCCCGCGTCTGGATCAAGCCGGGTGCCGGCAAGGTCACGGTCAACTCGCGCGAGGTCGAGGTCTATTTCGCCCGTCCGGTGCTGCGCATGATGATCGAGCAGCCGTTCTCGGTGGCCCAGCGTTCCGGCCAGTACGACGTGATCTGCACAGTCGCGGGCGGCGGTCTGTCCGGCCAGGCCGGCGCGGTCCGTCACGGCATCTCCAAGGCGCTCACCTATTTCGAGCCGGAGCTGCGCACGGTGCTCAAGAAGGGCGGCTTCCTCACCCGCGACTCCCGCGTGGTCGAGCGCAAGAAGTACGGCAAGGCCAAGGCCCGCCGGTCCTTCCAGTTCTCCAAGCGTTAATCGCTTCGGTCGCATTCGCCGCGAAAGCGGCTTCAATGAGATGCAAAAGGGCGCTGAATCCAGCGCCCTTTTTGTTGTTCGTTTGTACGCAAATTGACGGAGTGTTTCGCGAAAACTTGGCCTCGCGCGAAAACCTCAATGGAACCCGCCGGCTCTAGCCTTGCAATCGGAAGGACGCGCAAGTCGGCTGGGCCGATCGCGCAATTTCTATGTGTTGAAGGGGGCCGACATGATGTCGCTCGATAGCATAACGCTCTATTTGGTAGCCACCATGGTTGCCGCACTGCTGGGCGCCATGATGGTGTTCTTCGGCAGGCAGGAAAACAGTCCCGCGCTGAAATGGTGGGGCACGGCCTATCTCCTCGGCGCGGCCTCGGTGGCGCTGTGGACCGCGGCCGGCGACAGGCTGGGGCCGCAGCTCTATCTCGCCTTGAACGCGGTCGGCTTCGTCGCCTGCGGCATGGTGTGGAACGCGGCGCGCGTCTTCCATGGCCGCAAGCCGAACTGGCCCGGCCTCGTGCTCGGCGCGCTCGCCTGGGTCGCCGCCGTCTCGCTGATCGATCCGGCTGCCTCCACGCTGCGCATGATCATCGGCGCCGGGATCGTCTCGCTCTATGCCGCGCTGACGGCGAGCGAGCTCTGGGTCGAGCGGCGCAAGAGCCTGCAGCGCCGCTGGCCCGCCTTCCTGGTGCCGGTGATGCACGGCTGCGTGCTGATGCTGCCGATCCTGATCGGCAGCTTCCTGCGGCCGGGCGATGCGGCCTTCGCCTCGAGCATCTGGGTCACCGTGTTCGCGGTCGAGCTCGTGCTCTATGCGGTCGGCACCGTGTTCGTGATCTTCATGCTGGTGTCCGAGCGGGCCGTGACGGCGCACCGGACCGCGGCCTCCACCGACCCGCTGACCGGCATGCTCAACCGCCGCGGCTTCTCCGAAGCCTGCGCGCGGGTGATCGAGCGCGAGGCCAAGGCCGGCAGGCCGGTGACCGTGATGATCTTCGACATCGACCACTTCAAGTCGATCAACGATCGCTTCGGTCACCCTGCCGGCGACGAGATGCTCAGGCTGTTCTCGACCGTCGTCGTCAGCAACCTGCGCATCTCCGATCTCTCGGGCCGCATTGGCGGCGAGGAGTTTGCAGCCCTGCTGCCGTGCGCTCTTGAAGAGGGCGTGCTGGTCGCCGAGCGCGTGCGCGAGGCCTTCGAGACGTCGGGCGTCGTGGTCGACGAGGGCCCGGTCGACACCACCGTCAGCATCGGCGTGGCGGGCGGGCCGGCCGGCACCGAGCTCGAGGTTCTCCTGGCTTCGGCTGACACCGCGCTCTACCAGGCCAAGCGCGGCGGCCGTAACCGGGTCGAGGCGGCCGAGGAGCTGCCACTGTCGCTGGAGCACTGGCGCCGCCAGAGCGCGGCACGTATATCGCGGCCACAACCGGCCACGGCCTGAGGCGAGGGGGCCTTGCGGTAATCCCCTGTTTACCATTCGATCCCTACCATTGCGGTCATGGAATCGATCCGTCGACAGAATCCGCAGGCCGCCCTGATGTCGCTCGAAGCCCGAGCCGCTTCGGCGCGCGGCAGTTTCGCCTGCCTGTTCTCGACCGCAGACGAATACGAGACGGCGCTCATCAGCGAGCGCCGCGCGCAGGGGCGCTATGCAAGGAGCCGCAGCCACTGGCCGCTCGCGCTGTTCATCGGGTGCGCGCTGGTGGTGACGGGCTCGGTGCTCTTCCTCGCCTGAGAGCGCGGCATTTCTGGCCGGTCAGGGCGCCGTTCCGGCGCCTTTTTCTTTGCTGCCGTCTGCGCTAGACACGCCCCGCCAAAACAACAAGGGTGGAAACCGATGATCACCGAGATTGCGCAAATCGACGTCAAGCCGGGCAGCGAGAAGGATTTCGAGGCCGCCGTCGCCAAGGCCAAGGCCGCCTTCGGCCGCTCCAAGGGGTTTCACGGCTTCGAGCTGCACAGGTCGATCGAGAAGCCGCAGCGCTACCGGCTGATGGTGAAGTGGGCGACCCTGGAGAACCACACCGTCGATTTCCGTGGCTCCGAGAACTTCACGGAATGGCGCGGTCTGGTCGGCCAGTATTTTGCCGCAGCCCCCGAGGTCGAGCACACCGAAACGGTACTGACGACCTGAGGGCGTGATTTTCGTGCTCTATGCCGCCTCGACCCGGGGCGGCGCATCGGCCTCATAGGTCTTGAAATGGTCGATCACGACCTTGGCGATGGCGACCAGCGGCAGCGCCAGCGCCAGCCCCCAGATTCCGAACACGACCCCGAGCAGGATCTGGAACGCGAACAGCGTGGCCGGCGGAATGTCGAGCGCCTGGCGCTGCAGGATCGGTGTGAGCACGTAGCTCTCCATCGCATGCACGCCGAGAAACAGCAGCAGCGCCGATAGCGCCGGGATCCAGCCCGATGCGAGGCTCGCCAGCACCACGATGACGCCGGCGATGATCGCGCCGACGGTCGGAATGAAGGCGAGGATGCCGGCCTGGATTCCCAGGATGAACGAGCCGGGAATGCCGATGACGGCAAGCCCGATCCAGGTCACCACGCCGACCGCGATCATGACGACGATCTGCGCGATCAGCCAGCGCTCCAGCGTTTCGCTGATGCGGTCGATGATGAGCCGGGCGCGGGTGCGCTGCCCGGCCGGGGTGAGGAACAGCAGGCCGTCATAATAGATTTTTGGCTGGGCGGCGAAGGCGAGCCCGAGAAACAGCACGATGAAGATGTTGCCGACCGCGCTGATGGTGCCGAGCAGCAGCTTGAAGGTCTGGCTCACGATCGCCCCGCCGCTGGAGGCGAGCGCGCCGGCACTGGGCAACGCACCGTGCGAGCCCGGGCCCGGGGAGGGTGCCGCTTCGGCCTCGGTGGAGGATGCGGGCGCGGCGCTGCCGAGATCGAACACGCTGGTGTCGATGCCGTGGTTCTCGAGGAAGGACCGCACGTTGGTGATCTGCGACTTGATGGTCTTGCTGAGCACCGAGGCCTGCTCGGCAATCGTCGCGCCGCCGAGATAGCCGACACAGGCGAGCATCAAGGCGAGCGCGACGCACACGATCGCGAGCCGCAGCGCATGCGGCAGGTGCATGCGGCGGCCCAGCGCGTCGGTCAGCGCATTGAGGCCGAGACCGAGCAGCATGCCGGTGAAGATCAGGAGCAGGGTTGCGGCAAAATACCAGGTGAAGATCAGCATTGCCGTAAACAGCACGATGCCGATGCCCCCCACCGAGATCGCCCAGGCCAGATCGGTGCGGGTCCAGGGCCGTTCATTTCTGGAAATGGTCACATCGGGTCCTTTTTCGGCGCGGTGCGCGACCGCACTGTTTCGGCAAACACCATCCGGATCAAGGCCACGTCAACGCTTTGGTCTGATACTTGCCGCAGCGAGAAGGTGCAATGCGGAGAGAACAGGTGAGGGCAGGTTGAGTTTCATCAGCAAGTGGGCCGGCGTGCTCGGGCTTCTGGCGGTGCTCGTGATCGGCGACCAGATCCGGATCAACCGGCCGAACCACAAATATCGTCTCACAGTCGAGGTGATGACGCCGGACGGGATCAGGACCGGGTCCGGCATCCTGGCCGTCGTGCCCGACCGCGGCTATAGCCGCCGTGGCCGCACCACGATGCTTGGGGAGGCTGTGTTCGTCGACCTCGGCCAGGGCAAGAACCTGGTGGCCCTGCTGGCGCATCAGCAGGACGCAAAGCTCGATGTCGACGACATCAACTATGTCGCACTGCGCGCCTATGGTGCAGCGCGCGGCGCCCGCGCCTCGTTCAACGAGATGAACCGGCAGACCGGAATCGTCAAGGTCGAGGGGGACCTCGTTCCCGTGCTGGTGAGCTTTGGCGATCGCAGCGACCCGGCGACCGCGCGCCGTGTCGCCGCCGACCATGCGGAGGCGGCCCTGGGCGACGGCTACGAGGTCCGCGGCGTCACTGCCGAGGTGGTGCCCAACGGGTTCTGGCCGATCGATTTCGGGGGCGCGCTCGGGGAGCCCGTGACGCGCGGAATCGACGCCAAACTGCCCTGGCTGGCCGCGCCGGGTGATCCGGCGGCGATCGCGCTGAAGGCCGCCGGCCTGCCGGTCGGAGGCGCGGTCGAGGCCCGCGAGGCATTTGCGCGAAAATAGCATTGCCGTCCCGCGATCCCTTCGGTTGAATTTGTTCCATCCCGGGGGCATGCTTGCAGAATCTTCGTCTGCGGAAGGTCGGAACGGGAGATGAGAAAGCCGGTCGTCGGCGTGATCGGGAATGCCCATCGCGTCGAAAATCGATTTCAGGTCCAGATGGTCGGCGAGCGAAACTTGCGTGCCGTGGCCGAGGTCTCCGGCGGCTTGCCGGTGATGTTCGCAGGCTCGCCCGACATCACCGACATCAGTGCGCTGCTCGATGCCGTCGACGGCATCGTCCTCACGGGCGCCCGCGCCAACGTCCACCCGACCCGTTTCAATGTCGATCCCTGCGAGAAGCACGAGCCCTACGACATCCACCGCGACGAGGTCGCGCTGGCGCTGTCGGTCGCCTGTGTCGCTCGAGGCATCCCGCTGTTCGGAATCTGCCGCGGTCTTCAGGAAATGAACGTCGCCTTCGGCGGCTCCCTGCATCCCGAGATTCGCGAAATCCCCGGCCGGATGAACCATCGCATGCCGAGGCTCGATAATGGCGAGATCCATCCCGATCCCACCGTGGTGTTCGCCGATCGCCACGACGTCGAGCTGACGCCCGGTGGGGCGTTCGCGACCATCCTCGGCTGCGAGAGGATCAGGGTCAATTCGCTGCACGGCCAGGGCATCCTGGATCCCGGCAAGCGCGTGCTGATCGAAGGCGTCGCCGAGGACGGCACCATCGAGGCGATCCGCATCGCGGAGGCCCCGACGTTTGCGCTCGGCGTGCAATGGCACGCCGAATACGACCCCCAGCGCAATCCGATCAATCGGAAGCTGTTCGAGGCCTTTGGCGAAGCGCTCGTCGAACGGCAGCGCGCGACGGCCTATTAGGTGGGCTGCACGGTTTCGGGGGCACGAGCGTCGGCTCGCTTCTGATTCGATATGACATGCACGCATGGCTTCGCGTCCTCGCGGCCGGTTTCGCCTGAGCTTTGCCGCTTCGTTCGCACCTTTGACACCAAAGGGCGCTAGGAAGGCCGGGCGCCGGCTGGCACCCGCGATCCGTGCGCTAACAAGTGCGCAGGGGTTGGACCGGCAAACTTTCGGCGCGATAAACCAATCGGTAGGAATTGGTCCGCCGCGATTTTCGCGTCACTGATTTGTTCTTCGCGAACGAAATGGAGTCAGATGCAGAACGAAAGCTGCGCTGAGGCGCAAGCGAACGCGAGGCGGGCCATTTCGGCCAGCCTTACGCCGCCGGCTCCATCCGCCGCGCGCGATAGGCCTGCGGGGACATCAGGGTCAGCTTGCGAAAGGCCTTGCGAAAGCTGCTTTCGTCCTCGTAGCCGGCCGCGCGCGCGATGGTCTTGACCGGCTGCGTCGTCGTCTCCAGCAGCGTGCGCGCATGCTCGACGCGCCGGCGGGTGATGAAGGCCTGCGGCGGCTCGCGCGTGAGCTCCTGGAATTTTCGGTTCAGCGTGCGTTCGCTGAGTCCGAGCGCTCCTGCGAGGCCCTTGACGGTCATCGGGCCCTTGCCGGCGCGGCGAACCAGCAGGTCGGCTTTGGTCAGCAGCAGGTCCTGTGAGAGCAAATAGCCGACCGGCATAAAGATCGACTGGGTGCGCTGAGCGGTGTCGATGACGGCGTAGTCGGCGCAGAGCCTTGCGGTCTCCTTGCCCTCGACCATCTCGATCAGCCTGAGCAGGAGGTCCACCCACGACATCGGTCCGGCCGCGCAGACGATGCGGTCCGCCACCGTGACGACGGCGTCGGCGGCGAGGTCGACCGCGGGATGACGCTGCCGCAGCTCGCCTTGCAGCCACCAGGTGATGGTGGCGCGGCGGTGGTCGAGCAGGCCGCTGCCGGCCAGCAGGAAGACGCCGCTGCAAAACGCACCGATCAGCCGGCCGCTCGCGTGCTGCTGCCGCAACCAGGCGCCGGCGCGGTCGTATTGCGGCTGCAGTCGTTTTGCCGTGACGTGATCGACGAGGTTGCCGGGGACGATGATCGCGTCAAAGCGGGTGCGTTTGCCGATCGACCCATCGACCGGGACCATCTGGCCGCCGCCGGCCCGCACGTCCTTGCCGTCGAGTGACAGCGTCTGCCAGGCGAAGCACGCCTCTGCGCCGCTCTGCTGCATCACGTGATTGGCGAGCGACAGGATGTCGGCGATCCCCGCGATCGCCGAATGCATGCAACCTTCCAGCGCGAGAATTGCGACCTTCATGGGGCCTCCCGGACGCAGCGATCCTAGCTGATCGACCGGCCGGGCGCCTGGCGGAAATTGCCTGATCTATGTCTTATCCGCCACTGCCATCCCCGGCGGGCCGGGCGCAATCTCGTCCGGTCGGCACACGACAGGATTGGAGAGAGACAATGCCTTACGTCACCATTTCCACCGCCCGCGGCATCCTCGACGCCGCGCAAAAGAAGACCCTGCTCGAACGGGTCACCGACCTGATGGTCGAGGTCGAAGGGCAGGGCAATCCGGATTTCCGCCGCAACGTCTGGGTCCGGATCGACGAGCAGGAGCCGGCGCACTGGTCGCTCGGCGGCATGCAGCCGACCAGCGAGATCATCGCCGGCACGTTCGGCCCGATCGGCACCGACGGGCTGCGGGTCGCGAGGTCGAACAGCTAGGTTCGCATTGCCCAAACGAAAAGGCGCCCCTCGCGGGGCGCCTTCTGCTTGTCGCCGGGCCCGATCAGCCCGAATAGTACATGTCGAACTCGACCGGGTGCGGGGTCATTTCGAAGCGGGCGACCTCGGTCATCTTCAGCTCGATATAGCTGTCGATGAAGTCGTCGTCGAACACGCCGCCCGCCTTGAGGAAGGCGCGGTCCTTGTCGAGGTTTTCGAGCGCCTCGCGAAGCGAGCCGCACACCGTCGGGATCTGCTTCAGCTCTTCCTTCGGCAGGTCGTAGAGGTCCTTGTCCATCGCCGGACCCGGATCGATCTTGTTCTTGATGCCGTCGAGGCCGGCCATCAGCATCGCGGCGAAGCCGAGATAGGGGTTGGCGAGCGGATCGGGGAAGCGAACCTCGACGCGCTTGGCCTTCGGCGAGGCGGTGTAGGGGATGCGGCAGGAGGCCGAGCGGTTGCGCGCGGAATAGGCGAGCAGCACCGGCGCCTCGTAGCCGGGGACCAGACGCTTGTAGGAGTTGGTCGTCGGGTTGGTGAAGGCGTTGATCGCCTTGGCGTGCTTGATGATGCCGCCGATGTAGTGGAGGCAGGTCTCCGACAGATCGGCGTATTTGTTGCCCGCGAACACCGGCTTGCCGTCCTTCCAGATCGACTGGTGCACGTGCATGCCCGAGCCGTTGTCGCCATAGACCGGCTTCGGCATGAAGGTGGCGGTCTTGCCGTAGATGTGCGCGACCTGGTGGATGCAGTACTTGTATATCTGCATGTGGTCGGCCATCAGCGTCAGCGTGTCGAACTTCATGCCGAGCTCGTGCTGGGCCGAGGCGACCTCGTGGTGATGCTTCTCGACCTTGACGCCCATCTTGGCCATGGCGCCGAGCATCTCCGAGCGCATGTCCTGCACGGAGTCCTGCGGCGGCACCGGGAAGTAGCCGCCCTTGGTACGGACGCGGTGGCCGAGATTGCCGCCTTCATACTCGGTGGCGGAGTTGATCGGCAGTTCCGAGGAGTCGAGGCGGAAGCCGGTGTTGTAGGCGTCGGCGGAGTAGCGCACGTCGTCGAACACGAAGAACTCGGCCTCGGGACCGACGAACACGCTGTCGCCCACGCCCATCGACTTCACCATCGCCTCGGCCTTCTTGGCGATGCCGCGGGGATCGCGGTTGTAGGGCTCGCCGGTGGTCGGCTCGAGCACGTCGCAGGTGATGACCATGGTGGTCTCGGCGAAGAACGGATCGATCGTCGCAGTCACCGGATCCGGCATCAGGCACATGTCGGACTCGTTGATCGCCTTCCAGCCGGCGATCGAGGAGCCGTCGAACATCGTCCCTTCGGCGAAAATGTCTTCATCGATCATGCTGACGTCGAACGTCACATGCTGCCACTTGCCGCGCGGATCGGTGAAGCGCAGGTCGACGTATTTGACGTCGTTGTCCTTGATCGATTTCAGGACGTCTTTGGCGGTCTTCATGCATACCCCTTTTGGCTCTGCGGGTCGGTTTCCCGTGACGAATTTGTTCTCGTTTTCGGCGAGTTTGCGCGCGATCGCATAAACGAAACCGGGCCGCCGAAGCAGCCCTATTTCTTGTCAGAGTGTCGCAAAAAGCGAAATAGCATCCGGCTCAAATAGCGTCCAGCCCGGATTCGCCGGTTCGGATGCGGATCGCCTCTTCGATGTTGGAGACGAAGATCTTGCCGTCGCCGATGCGCCCCGTCTGCGCGGCGCGGCGGATCGCGTCGATCGCCCGCTCGACCAGGTCGTCGCCGATCACGATCTCGATCTTCACCTTGGGCAGGAAGTCGACGATGTATTCTGCGCCGCGGTAAAGCTCGGCATGACCCTTCTGGCGGCCGAAGCCCTTGGCCTCGGTCACGGTGATGCCCTGAAGACCGACCTCCTGAAGCGCCTCCTTCACCTCGTCGAGCTTGAATGGCTTGATGATGGCTTCGATTTTCTTCACTGCGCGTCTCCCGGCCTTTCGATCAATTTCGTAACGTCTTCGTCAGGATGCGCTTTTCTCGCGCACTGATTTGACTTCGCGGTCCGGGTCGCCTGACCAAGCCCGGCGGCGGCCGGCCACACCCTGATGAATGCCAGTGAGCACGACGAACCGAAGCGGCTTCCTCGAAAGCAGGGTCTATGCCAAGTTGCAAATGCCCTGATTATTGGAACGTTATCAGCCTTTTAACGCGCGTCTCCGACAGGTGCAGCCGAAGGGCCCAAAATAGCGAAGACTGTGAAATAGGCAAACAGTTCAATATGTGTGCAGGTTCGTCTCCCCGGCGTCGGGCCAGCATGGAAACTGCCTGCTGAAAAGGCGTTTGTACCAGGGAAGTGGCAATGGAAGTACTGACCAACGCCGAAATGCAGCGCGCCGACCAGCTCGCAATCGCGGCCGGCACGCCCGGCTTCAAGCTGATGCTGAGCGCGGGCCAGGCGGTTGCCGACGCCGCCAATGCGCTGGTGGAGGAGGGGCCGATCCTGGTCGTGGCCGGACCCGGCAACAATGGCGGCGACGGATTTGTCGCGGCCGCCGAGCTTGCCGCCCTGGGGCGCGAGGTCTCGGTGATCCTGATGTGCGAGCGCGATCAGCTCGGGGGTGACGCCGCCTCCGCCGCGCGCGGCTGGAAGCAGCCGGTGCTGCCGTTCAATCCGCAGGCGATCGGACGGCCCGCGCTGATCATCGATGCGCTGTTCGGTGCGGGCCTCGGCCGCCCCGTCGACGGCGAGGCGCGCGCGATGATCGAGGCGATCAACGCCAATGGCGCACCCGTGCTCGCCGTCGATCTGCCGAGCGGCATCAATGGCACCAGCGCGGCCGTGCTGGGCGCGGCGGTGAACGCCACCGAGACCGTCACCTTCTTCCGCAAGAAGCCGGCGCACCTCTTGCTACCCGGGCGGCTGCATTGCGGCCGGGTGCGCGTCGCCGACATCGGCATCGAGGGCCATGTGCTCGCCGAGATCGCCCCGCAGACCTTCGAGAACGATCCGGATTGCTGGGGCGCTGCGTTTCCGGTGCCGCGCATCGACGGCCACAAATATGCGCGCGGCCATGTGCTGGCGGTCTCGGGTGATGCGGCCGCCACCGGCGCGGCGCGGCTTGCCGCGCGCGGGGCGCTGCGGGCCGGCGCCGGCCTCGTGACGCTTGCGAGCCCGCGCGATGCGCTCGCGATCAATGCGGCCGCGCTCACGGCGGTGATGGTCCGCCCGCTCGACACCGCGGTCGAGTTCGGCGAGCTGCTCGGTGACCTCCGCTACACCACCTGCATCATCGGCCCCGGCGCCGGCGTCGGCGATCGCACCTGCGATTTCGTCCACACCGCGCTTGCGGCGCAGCGGCATCTGGTGCTCGACGCCGATGCGCTGACGAGCTTTGCCGCCAAGCCCGAGCGGCTGTTTGAATCGATCAAATCTTCCCAGGACAATGCGGTGGTGCTGACGCCGCACGAGGGTGAGTTTCCGCGCCTGTTCTCCGACCTCAGCAACAAGCATCCGTACCGCTCGAAGCTGGAGCGCGTGCGTGCGGCCGCCGAGCGTTCCGGCGCCGTGGTGCTCCTGAAGGGTCCGGACACCACGATCGCAGCCCCCGACGGGCGCGCCACCGTCGCTGCCAACGCCCCGCCCTGGCTTGCGACCGCCGGCGCCGGCGACGTGCTCGCCGGCATCATCGCAGGTCTGCTCGCCCAGGGCGTGCCGGCCTTCGAGGCCGCCAGCATGGGTGTCTGGATGCACGGCGAAGCGGGAACAGAAGCCGGCCCGGGATTGATCGCGGAAGACCTGACCGAGACGCTGCCGGCGGTGCATCGGCGGATCTACAACGCTCTCGGGATCGATTACTGATGCTCAGGCTGCTCGCGCTCACCGACATGGGTGCGGCGGCGCAGGTCCATCGGATCGCGTTCGACCAGGCAATGCCGTGGCTGGCCGGGTTGCATACGCCGGACCAGGATCGCTGGTTCTACCGCGAGCGTGTCTTTCCGACGTGTCGCGTTTGGGGACGCTTCGATGGCGATGAGCTGCGCGGGATCATCGCGTTCCGCGACGGCTGGATTGAACAGCTCTATGTGCTTCCGGCGGCTCACAGCCGCGGCATCGGCACCGAGCTCCTTGACGTCGCCAAGCAGGACTGCGCGCAGCTTGAGCTCTGGACCTTTCAGCGCAACGCGCGGGCGCGGCGCTTCTATGAGGCGCGCGGGTTTATCCTGGCCGAGGAAACCAAAGGGGAGCGGAACGAAGAGCAAGAGCCTGACGCCCGGTACGCCTGGACGCGATCGAGCCGATAGCTCACTCGACGGCGTACCAGCGCACCAGCCGCGGTGCGGCCCAGTCGGTCACGACGGATTCGATCAGCCACCGTCCGGGGGAAGTGGCCGCGAACGCGATTCGCTGGGTCTGGCCGGGCTCGATCGCAAGCGTGTCGAGCCAATAGGGCTTCCAGCCGTCGTCGAGCTTGTCGAGCAGGCGGAAATGGTGGCCGTGCAGATGGAAGACGGTGGTGACGGGGCCGGGGTTCTTGAGGGCCAGCACGACGGTGCGGCCGGCCCTGGCGCGGAAGGCGGGGTTAGCGGCGGCGGAGAAACTGGCGGGCCGCATCCAGCCGGCCTCGCCGAGCGCGACATCGAACCGCAGGGCGCCTCTCAGATCGAGCTGGTCGGGGAGGTCGTTCGCGGGAAGCCGTTGCGGCGGGGGCAGTGGTGCGCGCCGCTCCAGGCTGCCGGAGATCGTGAGGCTCCCGATCTGGCGCGCCTCTCTGCCGTCATGCAGCAGGAACGGGGCTGATGTGGCCGCATCCACGAATGCGTCGGCCCGCGCGCCGGGCGCCAGGACCAGGGCACCATTCCGTGCCGGGAACGGCTCGGCCGGCTGTCCGTCCATGGCCATGACGCGGACCTCGTGACCTTCCAGTTTGATCGCCAGGACGGAACGTTGGGAGCCGTTGATGAAGCGCAGCCGCAACCGCTCGCCGGCCGCAGCTGAGAGTTCGAACGAACTGAGCCCGTTCAACGTATGGAGCGGGATCGTGTCCTTGGGATCTCGCCCCGGGGGAAGCGCGCTGCCATCCGGCGACAGGCGCCATTCCTCGATCAGCAGCACCACGTCACGATCGACGGCCACGCGATCGGCCTCTGCCGCGATGATTGGAAGCGGGCGGGCGGGCTGCTTCTGACCGTCCTCGAAGAGGCGGAAGTCGGCTAACAGGGTTCCTGCGTTAGGTATTGAAATAATTGATGTTTCTGTTGAATTCGGCGGTGCCGGTGCGCGGGCGCGAAGCGGATCGGCCACGGACGGCGCGTTCAGACCGTACCAGACTGGCGCAAGTGGTACAGGCAGTCCGTTCCGGAATACCACCTGGCAGCGGTCGAAACGCTTGAGACGCACGTCCCCGATATGACTTGCGGCGGTAAGCTCCCACACCGGTGTAGCCGGCTGGCCCGGTCTCAGAGCCAAGGTTGCCGGCCTTGCCTGGAGGGCCAGCTGGGCGGTGACGGCCGGGCCCGCGCCGCCGGCGATGAAGGCGGCCGCGGAGGCGCCGAGGCCCGCCAGAATGTCACGCCGAGAGGGGGCAATGATCCGCGTTTTCATCGCCCGATCCGGATCATGCGGCGCTGGATAAGTCCAGCCGTCGCGCCTATCTGAAGCGTGCCTCCAACCGGCCATTTTTTTGCTGCGAACAGTCAGGCACATGCTATAAGCCCGGCCGCCCGCGGCATCGCGGCCGGCCTTGATGCAAATTACGCGGGCGTGGCGGAACTGGTAGACGCGCTGGATTTAGGTTCCAGTGACGAAAGTTGTGGGGGTTCGAGTCCCTCCGCCCGCACCAAGCGCTTATCGCGTTTGCACGGATTACCGAAGGGCCTCACTCCTCGTGGATGCTTCCGCCAGGAGCCGGGTCCGACGAACCACCGGCGTTGAGGCGACAGCCTTGCGCCAGATCGATTAATGACAGCGTCCCGGCGCATGCGCGCCTGGACCGAACGAGAAGAAGATTGGACGCCATGCAGGTCACAGAGACCCTCTCGGAAGGATTGAAGCACGAGTTCAAGATCAGCGTTCCCGCGTCTGATCTCGACTCCAAGGCCGGCGCCAAGCTCGTCGACCTCAAGGACAAGGTCCGCATCAACGGCTTCCGTCCCGGCAAGGTGCCGGTCGCTCACCTGAAGAAGGTCTATGGCCGTTCGGTGATGGCCGAGACCATCGACCAGACCATCCGCGACACCAACACGCAGCTGTTCTCCGAGCGCGGCTTCCGCCTTGCGACCGAGCCGAAGATCACGATGCCGACCGAGCAGGCCGAGGTCGAGGAGCTGCTGTCGGGCAAGTCCGACCTGACCTACACGGTCGCGATCGAGGTGGTGCCCGCGATCGCGCTCGCCGACTTCAAGACCTTCCAGGTCGAGAAGCCCGTCGCCGACGTCGCCGACACCGATGTCGACGAGGCGATCAAGCGCATTGCCGACACCAACCGCGGCTATGCCGCCAAGGCCGAGGGTGCGAAGGCCGCGTCCGGCGACCGCGTCACCATCAACTTCAAGGGCTCGATCAACGGCGAGGTCTTCGAGGGCGGCACCGGCGAGGGCATTCAGGTCGTGATCGGCTCCAACACCTTCATTCCCGGCTTCGAGGAGCAGCTGATCGGCATCGGCGCGGGCGAGACCCGCACGCTGAAGGTGTCGTTCCCCAAGAACTACATGAACGACAAGCTCGCCGGCCAGCCGGCCGAGTTCGAGACCACGGCGACGACGATCGAGGCGCCGCAGGACGTCGCCATCGACGACGAGTTCGCCAAGACGCTCGGCCTCGAATCGCTGGACAAGCTGAAGGAAGCCGCGCGCGAGCGGCTCGCCGCCGAGTTCGCCAGCGCGACGCGCCAGCGCGTCAAGCGGGCGCTGCTTGACCGTCTCGACGAAGCCCATCGCTTCGAGGCGCCGCCCTCGCTGGTTGACGAGGAGTTCAACCTGATGTGGAACTCGGTCAAGGCCGAGATGGATTCCGCCGGCAAGACCTTTGCCGACGAGGACACCACTGAAGACGCCGCCAAGGAAGAATACCGCAAGATCGCCGACCGCCGCGTGCGCCTCGGTCTCGTGCTGTCGGAAATCGGCGAGAAGAACAAGATCACCGTCACCGACGACGAGGTCGGCCGCGCCGTGATCGAGCGCGCCCGCCAGATGCCCGGCCGCGAGAAGGAAGTCTGGGACTATTACCGCAGCAATGCCCAGGCGCTGGCCCAGCTTCGTGCGCCGATCTATGAGGACAAGGTCGTCGACTTCATCCTCGAACTCGCCAACGTCACCGAGAAGAAGGTCTCGCGCGAGGAGCTCTACAAGGACGACGAGGCGGAAAAGACTGCGGCCTGAGGCCTTTGCGAAAGCCTCCTGTTAAGGATGATCAGCGAAGAGGCCGAGCTAGCCAGATGGCCGGCTGGGCCTCTTTGCGCGAATCGGCTTCAACTGCCTGATCGAATTAAGCCTTAATTCGTTCGGCACTTGTCTGGCGCGAATTGGGCTATATCTGTCGGTACACCCTTCTACAGAAGTTCCTGCATCACGGGACGTCCATCGGCCTTTTCGGCAATCCAGCCAAAACTGGCAGCCCAAGTCTTTCGATGTCCGCCTCCGAAAACCCTAGGTGACTCATGCGCGATCCGGTTGAAACCTACATGAACCTCGTGCCCATGGTGGTCGAGCAAACCAACCGTGGCGAGCGCGCCTACGACATTTTCTCGCGCCTTCTGAAGGAGCGCATTATCTTCGTGACCGGTCCCGTCGAGGACGGCATGTCGACGCTGATCGTCGCGCAGCTCCTGTTTCTGGAAGCGGAAAATCCGAAGAAGGAAATCTCGATGTACATCAACTCGCCGGGCGGCGTGGTGACGTCGGGCCTTGCGATCTACGACACCATGCAGTTCATCCGCCCGCCGGTCTCGACGCTGTGCACGGGGCAGGCGGCCTCGATGGGCTCGCTGCTGCTCGCCGCGGGCGAGAAGGACATGCGCTTCTCGCTGCCGAACGCGCGCATCATGGTGCACCAGCCCTCCGGCGGCTTCCAGGGCCAGGCCACCGACATCATGCTGCATGCCCAGGAAATCCTGAACCTGAAGAAGCGGCTCAACGAGATCTACGTCAAGCACACCGGCCAGACCTACAAGACGATCGAGGACGCGCTGGAACGCGACAAGTTCCTGACCGCGAACGACGCCAAGGAGTTCGGCCTGGTCGACAAGGTCATCGACAAGCGCGCCGAGGAGCCGGCGACGGCCAAGGCACCGTAGTCCTGCCGGGGCTGCGTTCGGTGGCTGGATCGATTATCTAGGATTCCTGGAGCGGCGGGGCGGCCTCGGCTTCAACGGCGCTCTTCGCAAGCGCGCAAAACGGAAGTTTGCGCCCTCCTGCAGGCAGAAAGTTCCGCTTTCGTGCATGGTTTTCGTGGTAATCGGGCAACGCCGGGGTGATTTCGGTCACTTCGCCCGTGCCAAGGCGTGAAATCACGCTATTGTCACGGTCGGTCAGCGACCCCCGATTAGCGAATTCTTGATAGTCGGGTGACAGCATGGTTGGCTACGATTGATCGGCTATGATCGCGGAGAATCGAAGCGACCGTGATTCGCACGGGATGTAACGCGTAGGGTCTTTTTTGGCCCGGAATTTGCTCTATTTGATCCTTGTGCCGGCCATCGTGCCGGAATGGGGCGATCGAGCGGACGGGATCGAACCGCGGACGGAGACATGAATGAGTAAGGTCGGCACGAGCGACTCCAAGAACACGCTATATTGCTCGTTCTGCGGCAAGAGCCAGCACGAAGTCCGCAAACTGATCGCGGGTCCCACGGTCTTCATCTGCGACGAATGCGTTGAGCTCTGCATGGACATCATCCGCGAGGAGAACAAGTCCTCGCTGGTCAAGTCGCGTGACGGCATTCCGACGCCGAAGGAAATCTGCAAGGTCCTGGACGACTACGTGATCGGCCAGAGCCATGCCAAGAAGGTCCTGTCGGTCGCGGTGCACAACCACTACAAGCGCCTCAACCACCAGACCAAGCACAACGACGTCGAGCTCGCGAAGTCGAACATCCTGCTGATCGGTCCGACCGGTTCGGGCAAGACGCTGCTCGCGCAGACGCTCGCCCGCATCCTCGACGTGCCGTTCACGATGGCGGATGCGACGACGCTGACCGAAGCCGGCTATGTCGGCGAGGACGTCGAGAACATCATCCTGAAGCTGCTCCAGGCCGCCGACTACAACGTCGAGCGCGCCCAGCGCGGCATCGTCTACATCGACGAAATCGACAAGATCAGCCGCAAGTCCGACAATCCCTCGATCACGCGCGACGTGTCGGGTGAGGGCGTGCAGCAGGCGCTGCTGAAGATCATGGAAGGCACGGTGGCCTCGGTCCCGCCGCAGGGCGGCCGCAAGCATCCGCAGCAGGAGTTCCTGCAGGTGGACACCACCAACATCCTGTTCATCTGTGGTGGCGCGTTCGCCGGGCTCGAGAAGATCATCTCGGCGCGCGGCCGGTCGACCTCGATCGGTTTCGCGGCGCAGGTGATGGCGCCGGAGGACCGCCGGACCGGCGAGATCTTCCGCCACGTCGAGCCTGAGGACCTCCTGAAGTACGGTCTCATCCCCGAGTTCGTCGGCCGTCTGCCGGTCGTGGCGACGCTGGAGGACCTCGACGAGACCTCGCTGAAGAAGATCCTGACCGAGCCGAAGAACGCGCTGGTGAAACAATACCAGCGGCTGTTCGAAATGGAGAACATCGAGCTGACCTTCGCCGACGAGGCGCTTGGCGCGGTCGCCCGCAAGGCGATCGAGCGCAAGACCGGCGCGCGTGGCCTGCGCTCGATCCTCGAGGCGATCCTGCTCGAGACCATGTTCGATCTGCCGGGCCTGGAAGGTGTGGAAGAAGTCGTGATTTCGCGCGAAGTCGTGGAAGGCACGGCCCGTCCGCTCTACATCTACGCCGACCGGTCCGATCGGGCCGTCGAAAACGCCAGCGCCTGATTCTTTCGGCGCTTGAGGGACAAATCGTCCAGCAAAGGGACTGACGGCTGCGGAAATTACCTCCGCAGTCGGTGTTGCGTCGCTTATCCGCGTGCGTAAGCGCCTGATGGCGCGTGTTTTTTCAATGACTTGACACCCCCCGGGTCGATAGCCACCTAATGTCGGCGGCGAGCAAGAATTCTGTTCAAGATTCGCCTTTGTTTCGATCCGGCAAGCCTGGACCAACCTGTGAATGGTAGACCGGCTTCGTCGATCACGTCGGCACCTTGTGGCGGTTGCGCCTGAGCATGGCGGGCTGCGTGCAAGGGGGCACTGCAAAAGGAAAAGGCCATGACTAACCCAAAACCCCGGCCGACCATCGTCCACGGCGAAACGCACGCCTATCCGGTGCTGCCACTGCGCGACATCGTCGTCTTCCCGCACATGATCGTGCCGCTGTTCGTCGGCCGCGAGAAATCGATCCGCGCGCTCGAAGAGGTGATGAAGAACGACGCGCTGATCATGCTCGCGACGCAGAAGAACGCGTCCGACGATGATCCGGCGCCCGACGCCATCTACGAGACCGGGACGCTTGCCAGCGTGCTGCAGCTCTTGAAGCTTCCCGACGGCACCGTGAAGGTGCTGGTCGAAGGGCTCGAGCGCGCGCGCGTCGAGAAGTACACCGACCGGGCCGACTACTATGAGGCGACCGCCGTCGCGCTCGCCGACACCGATGCGAAATCGGTCGAGGCCGAAGCCCTGGCGCGCTCGGTCGTGTCCGACTTCGAGAGCTATGTGAAGCTCAACAAGAAGATCTCGGCCGAGGTCGTCGGCGTCGTGCAGGCGATCACCGATTTCGCCAAGCTCGCCGACACGGTTGCCTCCCATCTCGCCGTCAAGATCGCCGATCGGCAGGGAATCCTGGAGACGCTGTCGGTCACCACGCGCCTGGAGAAGGTGCTGGGCCTGATGGAGAGCGAGATCTCGGTTCTGCAGGTCGAGAAGCGGATTCGTTCTCGTGTCAAACGACAAATGGAGAAGACCCAGCGCGAGTACTATCTCAACGAGCAGATGAAGGCGATCCAGAAGGAACTCGGCGACGACGACGGTCGCGACGAGCTCGCCGATCTCGAGGAGAAGATCTCCAAGACCAAGCTTTCCAAGGAAGCGCGCGAGAAGGCGCAGCATGAATTGAAGAAGCTGCGCCAGATGTCGCCGATGTCCGCGGAAGCGACCGTCGTGCGCAACTATCTGGACTGGCTGCTGTCGATCCCGTGGAACAAGAAGTCCAAGGTCAAGAAGGACCTGGGGGCGGCGCAAGCCATCCTGGACTCCGATCACTACGGGCTCGAGAAGGTCAAGGAACGCATCGTCGAGTATCTCGCGGTGCAGTCGCGCGCCAACAAGCTGACCGGGCCGATCCTGTGCCTCGTCGGGCCGCCCGGCGTCGGCAAGACCTCGCTCGGCAAGTCGATCGCGAAGGCGACGGGGCGCGAATTCGTGCGCGTCTCGCTCGGCGGCGTGCGCGACGAGGCCGAGATCCGCGGTCACCGCCGCACCTATATCGGCTCGATGCCCGGCAAGATCATCCAGTCGATGCGCAAGGCGAAGTCGTCCAATCCGCTATTCCTGCTCGACGAGATCGACAAGATGGGCGCCGACTTCCGCGGCGATCCGTCCTCGGCGCTGCTCGAGGTTCTCGACCCCGAACAGAACGCGACCTTCAACGACCACTATCTCGAGGTCGACTACGATCTGTCCAACGTGATGTTCATCACGACTGCGAATACGCTCAATATTCCCGGACCGCTGATGGACCGCATGGAGATCATCCGGATCGCGGGCTACACCGAGAACGAGAAGGTCGAGATCGCGCGCAAGCACCTGATCCCGAACGCGGTGTCCAAGCACGGCCTCGACTCCAAGGAGTTCTCGATCGACGACGACGCGCTGCTGCTTCTGATCCGCCGCTACACCCGCGAGGCGGGCGTGCGTAATCTGGAGCGTGAGCTCTCCACACTCGCCCGCAAGGCGGTGAAGGAGCTGATGATCTCCAAGAAGAAGTCGGTCAAGGTCACCGAGAAGACTCTCGAAGAGCTTCTGGGCGTGCCGAAGTACCGCTTCGGCGAGATCGAGAGCGAGCCGCAGGTCGGTATCGTCACCGGCCTTGCCTGGACCGATGTCGGCGGCGAACTGCTGACCATCGAAGGCGTCATGATGCCCGGCAAGGGCAAGATGACGGTCACGGGCAATCTGCGCGACGTCATGAAGGAATCGATCTCGGCGGCGGCGTCCTATGTCCGCTCGCGCGCGATCAACTACGGTGTCGAGCCGCCGCTGTTCGACCGCCGCGACATCCACGTGCACGTGCCGGAAGGCGCAACCCCGAAGGACGGTCCGTCGGCCGGCGTCGCCATGGCCACCGCGATCATCTCGGTCATGACCGGCATCCCGGTCCGCCACGATGTCGCGATGACCGGCGAGATCACGCTGCGCGGCCGCGTGCTGCCGATCGGCGGCCTGAAGGAGAAGCTGCTCGCCGCGGCCCGCGGCGGCATCAAGACGGTGCTGATCCCCGAGGACAACGCCAAGGATCTCACGGAGATTTCCGATGCGATCAAGGGCGGCATGGACATCATTCCGGTCTCTCGTCTGGACGACGTCGTCGCCAAGGCGCTGGTCAGGAAGCCCGTGCCGATCGTGTGGGAAGAGGACACCAAGGTGGCGGTGAAGCCGGACGGCGATGAAGCCGCCGGCGGCCTGACCGCTCACTGAGATCGCATCAAGATGATAAAACGGCGCCTTCGGGCGCCGTTTTTGTTTCGGGAGGCGAAGCGATGCAGATTGACGGGCAATGCCATTGCGGACGGATCAGCTTTGTGGCCGAGATCGACCCCGAGGCGGTCTCGGTCTGCCACTGCCGGGACTGCCAGGCCCTGACGGGATCGCCGTTCCGCGTCACCGCCATCTGCACCGGCGACTCGGTCCGGCTGACCGGCGGCAAGCCGAAGGTCTACGGCAAGCGCGGCGACAACGGCCGGATGCGCTTCCAGCATTTTTGCGGCGAGTGCGGTTCCCCGCTGTTCACCAGCGGCGAGGGCGAGCAGGCGGACGATTGGGGCGTCCGCTGGGGCTCGATCCGCCAGCGCGATGCCTTGCGGCCCAGCCGCCAGATCTGGTGCCAGTCGGCCGCGGTCTGGATCGACGCCGTGCCGCTGCTGCCGGGCCGGCCGCAGGATTGAAGCCCGCCATTGCGGTTCCGGGCTTGCCCCGCCGGGGCGGCTGGGGATAAAGAGGCGGCGAGGGGCGGTTAGCTCAGCTGGTTAGAGCATCTCGTTTACACCGAGAGGGTCCGCGGTTCGAATCCGTGACCGCCCACCAGCCTTCGCTCGCTTCGCGAGCTACGGCTCGGCTGGCCAGCCTCCGAATCCGATTAACGCGAAGCGAGCGAAGGCTGCCGCGCCGAAGCCCAACGGGCGGAGGCGGGCGTTTGGCGGCGAACTTCGGCCAGGCAATCGAACCATTTGTGATCTTCATCACAGCTGGCCGCGCCGGAATGGAGCATGGTCATCTCCGCAAGTCACGACGGAGGGTTGGCCCAATGTGTGCACTGCTTGATCTCATCTATCGCCATTGCTGCCGGGCGTCCTTGCGCGAAGCGCGCCGCATGAGCCAGGGCGGCTCGATGATCGCCATCTGGTGATCCCGGAGAAGGGTGCACCCGGCACCCTGACGTGATATCGCCGCTGGTGCAATCGCGGCGGGCATCGCGCGGATCGGAAATGACCGGGGACATCATGCAACAATCAGGCGGACACGCAGAGAACGCCGACCAGATCGCCTACTGGAACGGGCCGAGCGGGCAGCGCTGGGCCGATCGCCATGCGGTGCAGGAAAAGCTGCTTGGACCGATCGCCGATGTCCTGATCGACCGCGCCAGGCCGAAGCCGGGCGAGCGGGTGATCGACGTCGGCTGCGGCTCCGGCGCGACGACGGTCGCGTTCGCGAAGGCGGTGGCGCCGGATGGCTTCGCGCTCGGCCTCGACGTCTCCGACCCGATGCTGTCGCAGGCGCGTGCGCTCGCGCCAAAAGGCTTGCCGCTTGATTTCGTGCTGGCGGATGCGACCGTGCATCCGTTCGAGCCCGCGAGTTTTGATCTCCTGGCCTCGCGCTTCGGCGTCATGTTCTTTGCCGATCCGATCGCGTCCTTCACGAACCTACGCCGCGCGTTGAAGCCGTCCGGGCGGCTTGCCTTCGTCTGCTGGCGCGAGCCCAAGGAAAATCCGTGGATGATGGCGCCGCTGATGGCCGTCTACAAGCACGTGCCGAAAATGCCGCCGGTCGGGCCGGAGGAGCCGGGCCCGTTCGCCTTTGCCTCCGAGGAACGCGTGAAGCGCGTCCTGAACGGCGCAGGTTTCGTCGACGTTGCGATGGAGCCGCATAATCTCGCCATGGACATCGCCATCGGCGGCGGCCTCGATGCGGCCGTCGACGGCTCGCTCCAGATCGGCCCCGCCAGCCGCGCGCTGCAGGGCCATCCGCCCGAGACCTATGAGGCCGCCAAAGCCTCGATCCGCGAGGCGCTGGCGCCGTTCCTGAAGGGACAGAGCGTTGCGCTGCAGGGCTCGATCTGGATCGTGACGGCGAAGGCGGCGTAGGAGCTTCTGCGAACCAGCAGTCACCTTGTTCCGGGAATGTCGCAATGTTTGTCATTGAGGATGAATTGCACGCTGAATGGCAAGGCGAGTTTCAGACGCGACAGCTCGCAATCACGGAGTTGCGGCGAAGGGCCATGATTCCCTGGAACGAGATGCCGAATGCAGCTCCATGCACAAGTTGGGTGACTTGCGGCCGCAGCTATGAGCTGGTGGAGTTCGATGACAGCACGGTTCCCTGGAAGGAGCTGTCGCGCGCCTTGATACTTGAGATTTCTGCTTCCGGGGTGCGGTGGCTTGCTGACGGGTAGGGATCACCGCGCCAACGAGTCCCCCCTCACACCACATCATCCGGCGCCAGCGCGCAGCCATTGTCCGGATGGGTCTCGACCTGGAGCGTGGCGTGGCCGATGCGGAAGGACGTCTTCAGGAGCTGCGCCGTCTCCATCAAGAAAGCATCGCCGGTGCCGCCGGGCACCACGAGATGGCAGGTCAGCGCCGTCTCGGTGGTCGAGATCGGCCAGACATGGAGATCGTGGATCCCTGAGACGCCGGGCCGCTCCAGCAGGAATGTCCTGATTGCGGCGAGATCGGTGCCCTTTGGAGCTGCCGCCATCGACATGTCGATGGAGCCGCGGAGCAGGCTGGTCGTGCTCCAGAGGATGGTGGCGCAGATGACGAGGCTGGTGACGGGATCGAGCCAGAGCCAGCCGGTCCAGATGATCAGCGCCGCCGAGATCACGACGCCGAGCGAGACCGCGGCATCGGCCGCCATGTGCAAATAGGCGCCCTCGATGTTGATGTCGTGCTTGCGCCCGCCGGCGAACAGCATGGCGGTAAAACCGTTGATGAGGATGCCGATGCCGGCGACCACCATCACCGTAACCCCGGCGACCGGCTCCGGCTCGCGCAGCCGCAGGATCGCTTCCCAGCCGATCGCGCCGATTGCAACCAGCAGGAACATTGCGTTGGCGAGGGCCGCCAGGATGGTCGAGGCGCGCAGGCCATAGGTGAAGCGGCCGCTCGGCGCGCGCCTCGCCGCGACCGAGGCGCCCCAGGCCAGCACCAGGCCGAGCACGTCGCCGAGGTTATGACCGGCGTCGGCGAGCAGGGCAGTGGAGTTGCTGAGATAGCCATAGATGGCTTGCGCCACCACCAGCGCGCTGTTGAGCGAGATCCCGATCGCGAACGCCTTGCCGAAACTGGCGGGTGCATGGACATGCGCGTGGCCGAAGCCGTGTCCATGGTCGTGATCGTGGTCATGGCCGGCATGGTCATGGTGGTGATGGCCGTGATGATGGTGGCTGCCCACCTCTAGCGCTCCCCGGAAGCCGCCAAATCAGGTGCCATTCTAGTCCTTTCGCCCGCGGCGTCACGCCGGAACAACACGTAGAGCGCCGGCAGCACCAGGAGCGTCAGCACCGTCGAGGAGATGATGCCCCCGATCACGACGGTCGCAAGCGGGCGCTGCACCTCAGCGCCGGCGCCGGTGGCGAGCGCCATCGGTACGAAGCCCAGGGAGGCGACCAGCGCCGTCATCAGCACCGGCCGCAGCCGCGTCAGCGCGCCCTCGCGCACCGCGTCCGCAACGGATCGTCCCTCGCTGCGCAGCCGCTGGATGAAGGCGATGATGACGAGGCCGTTGAGCACGGCGACGCCAGACAGCGCGATGAAGCCGACGCCGGCGCTGATGGACAGGGGAATGCCGCGCAAAAGCAGCGCCGCGACCCCGCCGGTCAGCGCCAGCGGCACGCCGGAGAACACTAGCGACGCATCCGCCGCCGATCCCATCCCCATGAACAGCAGCACGAACACCAGCAGCAGCGCCACCGGCACCACGATCGTGAGCCGCTTCGTCGCGGAGACCAGCTGCTCGAACTGTCCGCCCCAGCCGATCCAGTAGCCCGGCGGCAGCTTGACCCTCTCCGTGACGGCGTCCTGCGCCTCGGTGACGAAGGAGCGCAAATCGCGCCCCCTGACATTGGCCGTCACCACGACGCGCCGCTTGCCGTTCTCGCGGCTGATTTGGTTCGGGCCCGGCGCGATCTCGATTGCGGCGACGGAGGAGAGGGGCACGTAGCGCAGTGCCGTGCCCGCAGCGCCCGGCCATGCGGTCTTGGACGGCGCCGCGACGTCCTCGCCCGGCGGCAGCGGGATCGGCAGCGACCTGATCGCGTCCGGGTCGGCCCGCAGCCTTTCGGGCAGGCGTACCACGATGTCGAAGCGGCGGTCGCCCTCGAACAGCTTTCCGACCGGCTTGCCGCCGATCGCGATCTCGACGAGGTTTTGCACCTCACCGAGGCCGAGGCCGTAGCGCGACAGCGCCTGGCGGTCGAGCCTGACGGTGAGGATCGGCAGGCCCGCGATCTGCTCGGTCTTCACGTCGGCCGCACCGTCGATGCGCCGGATCGCGCCGTTGACCTGCTGGGCGATGCCGGCGAGCACGTCGAGATCGTCGCCGAAGATCTTGACGCCGACGTCGCTGCGGATGCCGGCGATGAGCTCGTTGAAGCGCATCTGGATCGGCTGGGTCATGCCATAGGCGGTGCCGGGCAGTGTGTTGGCGGCGCGTTCGAGCTCGGCGACCACCTCGTCCTTCGGCCTGGCGGGGTCGGGCCATTCCTCGCGCGGCTTGAGCGTGACATAGGTATCGCCGGCGTTTGGCGGCATCGGGTCGTTGGCGATCTCGGCGGTGCCGAGCTTGGAGAAGATGGTTGCCACTTCCGGCACCTCCCTGACCGCCTTTTCCAGGCGGAGCTGCAGGTCGACGCTCTGGCTCAGGCTGGTACCGGGAATCCGGATGGCCTCGATGGTAATGTCGCCTTCGTCCAGGCTCGGAATGAATTCGCCGCCCATGCGTGTCGCGGCGAGCAGGCTGCCGACAACGATGAGAACTGCACCGAGCGCGACGCTGCGGCGGTAGCGGATGGCGCGGTCTAGGAGCGGAACGTAGAGCCGCCTGGCCGCCCGCATGAAGATGTTTTCCTGCTCCGAGACCTTGCCGGTGACGAAGATCGCAACCGCCGCCGGAACGAAGGTGACCGACAGCAGTGCCGCGCCGGCGAGCGCCATCAGCACCGTCAGCGCCATCGGCGTGAACATCTTGCCCTCGGTGCCGGTCAGGGTCAGGACCGGCAGATAAACCACGGCGATGATCAGCGTGCCGAACAGACTCGGCTTGATGACCTCGCCGCTGCCTGCGCGAATGGTCTGGAGCCGCTCTTCGAGGGATAGCAGCCGGCCGCGCCGGTGCTGCTCGGCGGCAAGCAGCCGCAGGCAGTTTTCGACGATGATGACCGCGCCGTCGACGATGATGCCGAAGTCGATGGCGCCGAGGCTCATCAGATTGGCGCTGACCTTGCTCTCGACCATCCCAGTGATCGTGAACAGCATCGACAACGGGATGACGCAGGCCGTGATCAGGGCGGCGCGGATGTTGCCGAGGATAAGGAACAGCACCGCGATCACCAGCGCCGCGCCCTCGACGAGGTTCTTCTCGACGGTCTGGATGGTTGCTTCCACCAGACGCGTACGGTCATAGACCGCGCGCGCGATCACGCCGTCGGGCATTGATTTGGCGATCTCCTCGAGACGTGCGGCCACGCGCTGGGCGACGCTGCGGCTGTTCTCGCCGATCAGGAGCATGGCGGTGCCGAGCACGGTCTCGCGGCCGTTCGCCGACGCCGCCCCGGTGCGCAGGTCCTGGCCCTCCTTGACCTCGGCGACGTCGCGAATGCGGACGGGCACACCGCCGCGCGCGCCGATTACGATGTCGCGGATCTCTGCAATATTGGCGACCTGGCCGGGCGCGCGCACGAGATATTGCTCGCCATTGCGTTCGATGTAGCCGGCGCCGACATTGGCGTTGTTGGCGGCCAGCGCCGTCATGATGTCGCGGAAGCCGAGCTTGTAGGCCATCAGCCGTTCCGGGATCGGCAGCACGTGGAACTGCCGCTCATAGCCGCCGATCGAGTTGACCTCGACCACGCCGGGAACGGTGCGCAATTGCGGCTTGATGATCCAGTCCTGGATGGTGCGCAGCTCCATCGGAGTGAACTCGGCGCCGGTCGGCGATTTCGCCCCGGCTTTGGCCTCGACCGAGTAGACGTAGATCTCGCCGAGTCCGGTCGAGATCGGTCCCATCGCGACCTCGGTGCCGGCGGGCAACTGATCCTTCGCCTGCTGGATGCGCTCATTGACGAGCTGGCGCGCGAAATAGATGTCGGTGCCGTCCTGGAACACCACAGTGACCTGGCTCAACCCGTAGCGCGAGATCGACCGGGTGTAGTCGAGCCTGGGCAGGCCGCCCATCGCGGTCTCGATCGGGAAGGTGATGCGCTGTTCGGCCTCGAGCGGCGACAGGCCCGGCGCGCGCGTGTTGATCTGGACCTGGACGTTGGTGACGTCGGGCACCGCGTCGATCGGCAGGCGGGTAAAATTCCAGACGCCGAAAGCGCCGGCCGCGAGCGCGATCAGGACCACCAGCCAGCGCTGGCGCACGGAGAAGGCGAGGAGCGCGTCAATCATGATCGCCGTCTCCCTTGCCCATCTCCGCCTTCACGACGAAGCTGTTCTCGGCGACATAGCGCTCGCCGGCGGACAGGCCAGCGCGGATCTCGACGAATTTCGGATCGGCGTCCCCAAGTTCCACCGGGCGCGCCTCGATCTTGTCGCCGTTCTCGCGGACGAACACGATGGTCCTGTTCTCCAGCGTCTGGATCGCGCTCCGGCGCACCGCGACCGCGACGTTGCGCGAGGCGAGGATCAGCCGCGCCGTGACGAACAGGCCGGGACGAAGCCGGCCATCCGGATTTTGCAGGACGACACGGGCGAGCGCGGTCTGGGTTTCGCTCGAGCCGATCGGCGCCATATAGGAGATCGTACCCTTGATCTCGCCGCGGCCGTCGTCGGGATCGATCAGCACTTCGTCGTTGAGCCGGACGCGCCGCAGATCCTGCCGGTAGATCGAGAGATCGACCCAGATGGTCGAGAGGTCGGCGACGACGAAGGCTGTTTTCTGCTCCGAGGCATATTCGCCGAGCGAGATCTGCCGCTCGATCACGGTGCCGGCGATCGGCGCCTTCAGCTCGTAGACGGTCAGGCTCTGGTTGCTCTCGATGGTGGCGAGCAGGTCGTCCCTGCCGACCTTGTCGCCGATGCGCTTCTGGATCGATTTTGCCACGCCCGGAAAGCGCGGGGTGACTTGAACGACAGCTTCCTGGTTGGCGCGCAAAATGCCGTTGAAGGAGAGCGTATCGGTCAGCGTGGCGCTCGCGGCCTCCGCCAGCACCACGCCGGCGGCCGCGAGCTTGACGTCGGAGATGCGGATGCGGTCGGCGCCATGCTCGTCCTGCTCGACATGGTCGCTCGGCTTCTCCGGCTTCTGCGCCGCGGCCTGTTCGGTCGGCGCGACCTTGGCCGGCGCGAGCAGGGAGTAGCCGTAGGCGCCGAGCGCGGCGGCAAGGAGGGCAATGAGGATGGTGGAGGATGTCTTCATCGTGCGCTCTCCCGGGCCAGCGCGAAGGGATTGCCGACGAGGCCTTCGATGGTGGCGACGCCGGCATGGAAGTTCTGGAGCGCTTCCTGCTCGCGCAGCCGCGCCTGCGCCACGCTGGCCTGGGCGTCCAGCACCTCGAGCAGGGTGAAGCGGCCCTGGCCGTAGCCCTGCGAGATCGCTTCGGACGCCTCGGTCGCCTTGGGGATCGCGGTCTCCCGCAACACCGCGAGCTCGCGCAGCGAGCCCTGCACTGTGTCGTAGGCGCGGCCGGCGACCACGATCAGCGTGTTGCGGTTGGCTTCGCGCTCGGCTGAGGTCTTGGCGAGGCTTTCCTGCGCCGAGAGGATGTTGCCCTGGTTCTGGTCGAACACCGGGATCGGCACCGAGAGGGAGAGCCGCACCGCGTCGTCATTGGTGGTGTTGTAGTGACGCCATCCGGCCGAGATTCGCACGTCCGGATAGGGTCTGAGGCGAGCCAGCAACAGCTCCGCATTGCGCTGGGCGTAGACCGCGGTCCAGCGCACCAGCTGCGGATTGGCGTCGATCGCGGCGACCACGGACTGGAAGGTCGGCGGCCGTCCGGTGGTGTCGAGCCGGCCGGAGACCTCGCCGAATTTCGCCGAGGGATCACCCATCAGCACCGCAAGCTCGCGCCGGGCGCTCGCAAGCACGGCCTTCAAGCGCTCGCGATCGGCTTTCACCAGGGCGGAGGCGACCTCGGCGCGGCCGGTCTCGGCCGGCGAGGACGCCCCGGCTTCGACGCGGCGACGGAGCAGCGGCGTCAGCCGGTCGATCGCGGTGATCTGCTCGTCGAGGATCTGGATGCGCCGCTGGGCGCCGAGCACGCCGAGGAAGGCAATCGCGGTCTCCGACAGCACCTCCAGCCTGACGGCCTTGCGCTGGATCGCGGCCACCTCGATGCCGGCCACGCCTGCGGCGATCCGCGCGTCGCGCTTGCCGAACAGGTCGAAGGCCTGGCTGATCTGGAGCGTGGTCTCGGCCGATCTGGTGCCGCGATAGGGGCCCGATCCGAACGAATTGTCCTGCTCGTAGGACAGCTCCGGATTGAGCAACGCGCCGGCCTGGATGCGTTGTCCCGTCGCAATGCCGACGTCGCGTTCGGCTGCGGTCAGGCGCGGGCTCGCGGCCAGCGCGCGCGAGAGCGCCGCGCGCATCGTCAAGGTCTGGGCGTGGGAGGGCAGCACCAGGGATGGGCTGAAGAGAATAGCCATCGCGCACGCCATGCGCGCGGCCGTACGTATGCAAGACATCAACAGGACCCGTAAAAAAGCACCAATGGACGCACGCGGCGCCCGGCTGATCCGTTCAGGCCCGATGTTTGGGAGGGGGCGGGTCTGTGTTGGGGGTACTGCCTGCGAGCGCCGGTTGATGCGACATGGGCGTCGCAGCCGCAGGCTCGGCCGCGGCCGCCGATTGCAGCGGCTGGGCCACGGCAACCGAGAAGCAGCCATGGCAGTGATGGCCGCCGAGGGCCTTGTGATCGTCCTGGCTTGCGGAACCGTCGTCGAGGATCGAGGCGACCTCCGGGCCGCCGGCCGGGCTCGTGACGTCGATGTCGTGCGCGCTGTGCAGCACGCCCGACAGCAGGTACATGACGGCAACCAGCACGGCCACGAGCCCGCGCCAGTTGCGCAGGAGGCTCGTTTGATTGGTTCTGTGGGTCGCGATCACGAGATGGCTCAGGTTCCCCGGTCAGTCTGCACTAGCATGGCAGCCGACATGGTGTCGATCATGCAACATGGTTCCTGGGGACCGCCATGCTGACACGGCAAGACGCGGAAAGGCCCCAGCTCCGGGGCTGACCGGCTGGGGCCTTTTGTGCTCACAATCTCATCGTAGCGGGACTTGCGTGTTAACGCGCGTCCGGCGGGTTCGTTCCCGCGACGGATCCTGAAATTCAGCCCGGCCTGGATCCCGAATCTGCGCGCTCGAAGCTCGTACACAGCAGATCGGTCTCGCCCGCCATGATCGGAGCCCGGTGCAGCCGGCACTGGAACTCGGACGCCCGCCGGCCCTGGCTGAGAAAAATGCAGTCCCGGCATGAGCCGGCCTTGGCTTGCGGGAGGGGCGTGTCGATGCGGTTCAGGATCGCATGGAGCGAATCCCTCAGCTTGACGCAGTCTGCCGTGACCAGCGTTGCAACCGCGTCCACGACGCCGCGGATCGGGTCATGCTGGGCCAGCAGTCGCTCGCCCGGCGCGGTGACGCAAAGCACCACCGAGCGCTTGTCGCGGTCCGAGGGCCTGCGGACGACCAGCGACCTTTCCTCGAGAATCTTAATGATTTGGGTCGCCATGGCTCTGGTCGAACCGAGGTAGTCTGCCAGCGCCGAGGGGGTTCTGGAAAATCGGTTGGCGCGGGCCAGAAACCGCAAGGCCGTCCATTCCCGATCCCGCATGCCGCGTTGATCGTCCGAGGGATGGCAGGCGATGGCCGTCTGGACCAGCAGTTCGACCGTTTCGCGCGCGAGGTGCATCGGCCAGCTCGGTTGGCGGCCAGCAGCCGTTTCGTTGACCCAAATCAACGTTGGTCACGGCCGTCGCCGGTGGAATGACGCCGTGGGAGTCGGCAGAATTCGGTCCCGGCGTCCTGACGTGATGTAGGAGCGGGCGAGAGTCACGTCTTGCGATCGCGTGCCGACCACTTGCGGTTTGGGGTCAGGGCGACATTATCATCGTTATGCGCAGCACGAGCCGCCTCTCCTCCATACCCAGTGCAACCGGCGGAATCGCGCGATTGGCGTGCGAGCGGGTTCGGGTCGCCGGGAAGAACCTCACCGACCTGGTGTCCGCGGCAGGCCTTACGCTCGACGTCATCGACGCGCCGGCACACCGTCTCGACGTGAATGCGCAGATCAAGCTCCTGGATGGGGCAGCCGCAGCACTGGGCGACGAGTTTCTCGGCTTCCATCTGGCGCAGGACTTCGATCTCCGCGAGATCGGGCTGCTGTACTACGTCATGGCATCGTCGCCGACGCTTGCGGAGGCGCTTCGCAATGCGGGGCGCTACAGCATGCTGAACAACGAAGGCGTTCGGCTTGGCATAGGTCCCAATCACGCTGCCGCCGTCACGCTCAGCTACGTCGATGTCGAACGCTACTCCGACCGGCACCAGGTCGAGTTCTGGGTTGGCGCGCTGGTTCGCGTTTGCCGGCAGATCACGAGCATCCGCCTGACGCCGCGCCTGATCAGGGTGAGGCACTACCGGTCGGAGACGCCTGCTGAAATCCTGACCTTCCTGGGCTGCAGCATCCAGTTCGGGTCGTCGGCCGACGAGATCGTATTTGGCGACTCCGCGGCCTCTCTCGCGTCGGTCGATGCCGACCCTTACCTCCACAAGCTGCTGCGGGGCTATGCGGACGAGGCCCTCAGCAAGCGCCATCCGCGTCGTCAGTCGAGCCTCCGATCCCGCGTGGAAGAGGCGATCGTGCAGGCCTTGCCGCACGGAAGGGCGAACGCGGACCTGATCGCCGACCGGCTCGGCATGAGCCGCCGGACGCTGGCGCGGGCGCTGGCGGCGGAAGACGCGACGTTTTCGGAGCTCCTCGACGAGCTCCGGGCGGCCTTGGCCAAGCAATATCTGAGCGAGCGGGAGCTGCCGATCTCGCAGATCGCCTGGTTGCTCGGCTACTGCGACGCCAGCTCCTTCACCAACGCCTTCGGCCGCTGGACCGGCTCGACGCCGCGGCGGTTTCGATCCATCCACGGCGCACCGCCAAGGCAGGCTCGCCGCGCGCGCCGGGCGAATGGGCAGCGCACCGGCACGAAGTGATCCGCTGCAGAACCGGATCTAAGCCCGTTCCTCCCAGATCATCGCCAGATGTACGATGGTCTGCACAGCCTTCTCCATGTCCTGCCGGCTCACCCATTCCAGGCGCGAGTGGAACGCATGTTCGCCCGCGAAGATGTTGGGGCAGGGCAGGCCCATGAAGGACAGCCGCGAGCCGTCGGTGCCGCCGCGGATCGCGGTGCGCATCGGGCGCAGGCCCGCGCGCCGGATCGCCTCGATGGCGTATTCGAGAATGTGCGGGTGACGGTCGATCACCTGCTTCATGTTGCGGTACTGCTCCCGGACCTCGAAGCGGTAGGTCGAGCGCGGGTAGTCCTTCATCACGTCCTTGACGATGCCCTCGAGCAGGGCCTCCTTCTCCTTCAGCCCTTCCTCGGTGAAGTCGCGCACGATGAAGGAGAGCGTCGCCTGCTCCAGCGCGCCGGCGATCGAGATCGGATGCAGGAAACCCTGCTTGCCTGACGTGGTCTCGGGCGAGCAGCCCTCCCTGGGCAGGCGCTCGACGATGGCGGCCGCGATCTTGATCGCGTGCTCCATCTTGCCCTTGGCGTAACCGGGATGGGCGCTGACGCCGTTGATGACGACGCTGGCGCCGTCGGCCGAGAACGTCTCGTCCTCGACGGAGCCTGCGCTCTCGCCGTCCATGGTGTAGCCGAAATCGGCGCCGAGCTTCTTCAGGTCGACATTGTCGACGCCGCGGCCGATCTCCTCGTCCGGCGTGAACAGGATCTTGATCGTGCCGTGCTTCACGTCCGGGTTGGTGATGAAGAAGTGCGCGGCATCCATGATCTCGGCGACGCCGGCCTTGTTGTCGGCCCCGAGCAGCGTGGTGCCGTCGGTGGTGATGATGTCGTTGCCGATCTGGGTCTTCAGCGCCGGGTGTTCGGCGAAGCGGATCACCTGGCTGGTGTCGGCCGGCAGCGTGATGTCGCCACCGCGATAGTTTTCGACGATCTGCGGCTTGACGTTCTTGCCGGTGACGTCGGGGGAGGTGTCCATGTGCGAGCAGAAGCAGATCACCGGCACCTTCTTGGGCGTATTGGCCGGGATCGTCGCATAGACGTAGCCAAAGTCGTCGAGATGGGCATCGGCGACGCCCATGGCCTTGAGCTCGGCGACGAGGACGCGGCCGAGATCCTTCTGCTTCTCGGTCGAGGGGGAGGACGGGGAGTCCGGATTGGACTGGGTGTCGATGGTGACGTAGCGCAGGAAGCGCTCGGTCACGGTATGCGTGAAGGTGAGGGAGGACATTTCTGCTTGAACCGCCGGGTCAGGGAAGCAGGCGGTATATCAGAAAAGCGCGCCGCATTGCGGCCGGAACCCGCGCCGGATGCAGGTTTAACGAAACGTTGAGCCTCAGATCGCCTCTTTGAGCTCCTTGACCGGCCGGAAAGCGACCTTCTTGCTCGCCTTGATGTGGATCGCCTCGCCGGTTGCGGGATTGCGACCGGTGCGGGCGGCGCGCTTGCGGACCTGGAGGATGCCGAGGCCGACGATCCGGACCCGGTCGCCCTTCTTCAGGTGCCTGGTGATCAGGTCGACCATGTCGGTCAGGACGGCTTCGGCGTGCTTCTTCGAGAGTTCCTGGCTTTCGGCAATGTCGGCGGCGAGGTGCTTGAGCGTGATGGTGACGGGACTGGCTGCCTTCTTCGCCATGCTGTTGGGTCTCCTCGAATGTCCAAATGCAGGGAATCCCCGGAAATTCCGTGTGCGCGAGGAGGATTCTCTCCAAGTCCCGGCAAGGCCTAGACGATTCGGGAGCCGGCTGACTATGGTCCGGGCCACACCGGTCGACGGCAATCGTCATCGCCGCTGCAGAAAGGGGCGAGGAGATCTGGCTAAGGGTATGAAGGGATTGCCAAAATGGCGCGAGAGACGGGGCTCGAACCCGCGACCTCCGGCGTGACAGGCCGGCGCTCTAACCAACTGAGCTACTCCCGCACGACGCGTTGATGTCCGCGGAACGAGGGGGGACTTAAAGGCGGGGCTTGGTGAAGTCAAGGACAGTTGCACTGCACCGGAGCATCCCGGCTCAACAGGCCCCTGAAAACGAAAAAGGCCGCCCGGAGGCGGCCATCCGTCAGCCCGGAAAGGGCGTGTTAGCGGATCTCCGACATCGCAGAGCTGGTCACCACCACCGGCTTGCCGGCCTTGATCACGTGGGTGGACTGGGCGGTCTGGCTGTATTCGGCATTGGTGCGGGCTGCGATCCCGAAGGCGGCCACGGCGATGCCGGCCACCAGCGCCACCACCACGATCTTGAGGTGCGTCGCCCGATCGGCAGAGTGAATTGAGTGGTTCATCTGAGCCTCCCGACGGGCTTTGCCGCCCGTCTGTTGCCCCTTTTTCTAGAGACCATCTGTTTCCGGATCGTTTCGCGGGTTCCGCAAAATGGTTTCATCCGCCGATATGGTTGATGGCGCCGCGGGTTGCGGGGGGCGCGCGGAGCGGCCCGTCCGGAAGCCACCCAGGGCGGCCCCGCTCAATCGACTGCCTTACCTGCCGCGTAATCGCGGGGGCAGTTTCTCCTTGCCATGATCGCCAAATCGGCCGCGAACGCCGGCCGATCTGCAAGGGAGGAGAACCATGAATCGTCGAACCGTCCTCGAAGCCACGTTGCTCGGGACCGCCTTTGCCGCGGCCGCCGTTGCGAGCGCGCCGGCCGCCGCGGCAGGGCCGGTGGCGCGACCGCCCTATGTGACCGCCAAGGACGGCACGCGGCTCTTCGTGCAGGATTTTGGAAGCGGACAACCGGTGCTGCTGTTGTCGGCCTGGACCTTCGATGCGAGCATCTGGGGCAGCCATATCGTCGCGCTCAACGCACGGGGTTTCCGCTGCATCGCGCCCGACCGGCGCGGCCACGGCCGCTCCGAGATGCCCTCGACGGGCTATGACCTCGACACGCTGAGCGACGACGTCGCCGCCGTGATCGAGGCGCGCGACCTGCGCAACGTCACGCTGGTCGGCTTCTCGATGGGAACGGCCGAGGCGGTGAATTATCTGGCCCGCCACGGATCGGAGCGGATCGCACGGCTGGTGCTGATTGCACCAACGACGCCGTTCCTGCTTCGGACCGAAGACAATCCGGACGGCGTACCGAAGGCGATGATCGAGGCCGACGATGCGGCCATCGCGCGCGACTTCGCCAAATGGATCGCGGCGAACGAAGCGCCGTTCTTCACGGCGGAGACGCCGGAGATCACGCGGGCCTGGATTCGCGCGATGATGCTCAGCGTGCCGTTGCCCGTGGCGCTGGCGTGCCGCGAGGCAATTGCATTCGCCGATCTCCGGATGGCCGCCGCGGGGATCGACCGGCCGACGCTGATCGTCCATGGCGACAAGGATGCCAGCGCGCCGCTGCCGTTGACGGGGGCAAAAACCGCGCGCCTGATCAAGGGCAGCAAGCTCTCCGTCTACGAGGGCGCGCCGCATCCGCTGCCGCTGACGCATGGCGAGCGCCTGCTTGCGGACATGCTCGCCTTCATGAGCGCGTGAGGGGACTCAGCTCGCCCGCACGATGTCGGTGCGGATGGTCCGCGCCGCCCAGATGAAGAGCAGGGCGCCGAGCATGGTCGTGACCGAGGCCGAGAGCAGGGAATAGCGCACGGCGTCCGCACCAAAACTGCCCTTCAAGGCGTCGTTGACCACGCCGACGGCGAGCGGGCCGACGCCCTGGCCGAAGCAGGTAGCGCTCAGCGCGACCAGTGCGGAGGCGAGCGCCCGCATGCTGGGCTTGGCCACGGTCTGCGCGATCGCAAAAATCGGCCCGAGATGGAAGCCGGCCAAAAACGAGGTCAGCGCCAGCATCGCCACCATCATCGTGAAATCCTGCGTCAGCATGCACAGCGCGAAGACGGGGCCGGCGAGCCCTGAGGTGATTGCCGGTGCCCACAGCTTCCAGCGGTCGTCGCGGCGGCTCACTTGCGCCACTAGGAAGCCGCCGAGCAGGGTGCCGGCCATGCCGGCGAGCCCCTTGAAGGTGCCGGCATAGGTGCCGATCTCGGCGCTCGACAGATGATGCACGCGGGCGAGGAACGGCGGAATCCAGGCCGCGGTCGCGTAGTTGGTGTAGGTGGTCAGGCAGAAGCCGATCAGGACGATGATGAAGCTTTGCTGGGATGCCAGGAAGCGCAACGTCGGCCCGAGCGGCTCCGGCACAAAGCTCTCCTGCATCGCGCCGCGCTTCGGCTCGGAGATCGTCAGCCACAGGATCAGGGCGAGCAGGATGCCGGGCAGGCCGGCGACGTAGAACGCCATCCGCCAGCCGTAGTGCTGGTTGACGTAGCCGCCGACGAAATAGCCGAGGAAGATGCCGAGATAGGTGCCGATGGCGTAGATGCCGAGCGCGCGCGGGCGCTCGTTCTTGGTGAAGAGATCGGCGACGACGGATTGCGAGGCGGGCGAGCTTGCGGACTCGCCGATGCTGACGCCAATGCGCGCCAGCGCCAGCGAGGTCACGCTGGAAGCCGCGCCGCACAGCGCCGTCATCGCGCTCCAGAACGCCAACGCCACGGCGACGATGTTGCGCCGGTTGAACCGGTCGGCGGCGCGCGCGATGGGGAGGCCGAGCAGGGAATAGAACAGCGCGAAACCGAAGCCTGCGAGCAGGCCCATCATGGTGTCGCTGAGCTGAAACTCCTTCTTGATCGGCTCGATCAGGACGTTGAAGATCGTGCGGTCGAGGAAGTTCAGAGCGTAGACGACGGTGAGCAGGCCCAGCACGTAGTAGCGCCGCGCCGACGGCGTGGCCGCCGTTTGCACCGAGGTCTGTGACGTCACATCGACCATCGCTTCCCCCAATTGTCGTCGTCGGTCCAACCCTTGCCGGAGCTGGTTGCTTCAGGCGTCGCGGATGAAATTCCCCGCTTCGAATTCGACCGGCGGCGCGCTTGCGTCGAACGTCACGCCGATCGGATCGCGGCCCGCCGCGAGCGCCTCGAGTTGGTCGCCCAGCATGCGCCGGATCATCATGATGCCGCGGTCGCTCTGGCCGAAATGCTCCTCGGAGTGAACGGTCACCTCGCCCTGGCCGACCTGTGCCTCGTAGTCGCCGGGGAATTGCTGGTGCTCCAGTTCCGTCATGTCCCACCAGAACTTGCCGTTGAACTTCGAGCGCATGCGGCCGATGTCGCCGGAATTTTTGACCCGGCCGGCGACATAGATGCGGAACGAGGTGTCGTCGATCGGCAGCGTCCAGCCGATCGACTCGACGCGCGCGAATTGGGCCACGCGCGGGTTCGGCACCACGCGCAGGGTAGGAAGTGCGGCTTCGGTGACGCGGTAAAATACCTTGTCGTCGTCCTGCTTGCGGATCGAGCGCACGGCGACGCCGCGCGCCGTCCGGTCGAACGTCACCTCCGGCATCGAGGCCATCATGTTGGTGAATTGTGGCCCCGAGAACGAGCCGTGCAGCACCGGCACGTGGTAGGGATCGACCACGTTCTCGAAATGCTGCAGCCAGTTGCAGGGAATGATTGCCGGCCCGCCACCGCCGATCGAGGAATCGTCGGCCTCGACGAACTCGCCGTCGTCCATGTTTTCCAGGCACTCGTAGCGCGGCAGCACCGGCCGTTTCCCGGCCGGGCCCATATAGGCGAAGATCAGCCCGTAGCGCTCCTCGATCGGATACCAGGGCTGGCGCACCTTGTCCTTGAACGGGCCGCCGTCGGGCTCGCAGGGCTGCTCCAGGCAATGGCCCTGGGTGTCGAACTTCCAGCCGTGATAGCAGCAGCGAATGCCGTCTTCCTCGACCTTGCCATAGTAGAGCGTGGTGCCGCGATGGCAGCAGCGGGCGTGCAGCAGGCCGGCGCGGTCGTGCTTGTCGCGGAACAGGATGAGATCCTCGCCAAGTGCCCGCACTTTCATTGGCGTGCCGGTCGCGTCACCGGCGAGGGCGACCGGATGCCAGTAGCGGCGGAGCAATTCGCCCATCGGCGTGCCGCGCACGACCGAGGTCAGCTCGGTGCGCGTCTGCGCCGGCTTCATCGCATAGCCGGTGCCGAGGTCGCGATCCCGCTGGGTGATCGACATGATGTTCCTCCCGCGGCGGCCCTTGCCACGCCCGGTCGCTTTTCTCACGCACCGCCCAGTGAAAAATAATTCGATGACAATGTCAACGATATTCCCGACACTCCATACTTGCGTTCGGATGGAGTGAGAGCGGCCGCGGGCTTGGCAGGTCCCGGCTTTCTTGGCAGAGGTGAACCATGAACCAGACATCGGCCAGGGGCCGGCGGGCGACGCCCGCGGCGGACAAGGGCGAGCCGGCGCCGATCACCGTGATGCTGTCGTCGCGGCTGATGGTGCTCGCCAACCTGCTCAAGCGCGGCGCCATCCTGCGCTACAAGCGGCTTGCCGGATTGTCCTCGGTCGAGTTCGGGCTGGTCGCCTCGCTCGGCCGGCGCCCGCCGATGAGCGTGGCGCGGCTCGCCGAAGCGGTCGGCCAGGACAAGGGACAGATCAGCCGCGCGCTCGCCGAACTGGTGTCGCGCAGGCTGATCGCGAAGTCGGCGAATCCAAGAGACAGCCGCGAGGTGCTGGTCTCGCTGACGGCCGCGGGCCTCGCCGCCCACGATGCGATCGTCGCCGGCGCGCAGGAGCGCAATCGTCTGCTGCTCGAACAACTGAGCAGGGACGAGTTCGAGACGTTGCTCGCGCAGATCGAGCGTCTCACCGCGACTGCGGAGCGGATGCTCGAGTCCGAAAAGGAAGCGCGCTAGCGCGGAAACCACCGGCAACATCACGCCGGAGTTGGACTCGTTCTAAGAGCCATTCAATTAGGTGAATCGCGCGCGCTCCCATAATGCGTCGACGCAACGCATGCCGTTGGGGGAAACGACGGCATGACGCACTGATCACGTATTTTGGGGTGGCGCGTTGAACTGTCTTCGTATGCTGCGGTCGGCCGTGTTGGCGACCGCATCCGCTTGTATTCTGGTGCCGCAGGCATCGTTCGCACAATCATCGACGCAAACCGGAGCGGCCAACCTGCCGCCAGTTACCGTCGCGGCTCCGGAACAACGCCGCCGCGCGGCAGCGACCGCACCGCGCCGCGCGCAGCGTTCGACGCCCATCGCCAACAACCAGAAACCGCAGCCGCAGCGCAGCGCCGGATTCGTGGAGACCGCGCGCGGTCCCGTCCACGGCTATGTCGCCAACCGCAGCTCCTCCGGCACCAAGACCGCCACGCCGATCATGCAGACGCCGCAGTCGGTGTCGGTGGTCGGCGCCGAGCAGATCCGCGACCAGAAGCCGGCCAAGCTCGACGAGGCCCTGCGCTACACCGCAGGCGTCCGCGCCGGCACCTTCGGCGCGGACACGCGCAACGACTGGTGGCTGATCCGCGGCTTCAAGTCCGACGACATCGGGCTGTTCCTGGACGGCATGCAGCTGTTCTACACCGCCTATGCGAGCTGGCGGCTTCCGCCCTCCAACATGGAGCGCATCGAGGTGCTGCGCGGTCCGTCCGCCGTGCTCTACGGCGGATCGAGCCCGAGCGGCATCGTCAACGTCATCAGCAAGCTGCCGCCGGCCGAGCCGATCCGCTACGTCGAGACCGGCGTCAACAATTTCGGCAACGCCTATGTCGGCTTTGATGTCGGCGGACCCGTTGCGACGCAGCCGCAGGACGGCAAACAAGACGGCAAGTTGTTCTACCGCGTCGTCGGCGAGGTCCGGAACGGCGGCACCCAGGTCGACTTCACGCCCGACAACAACTACTTCATCGCGCCGTCATTCACCTGGAAGCCGGATGCCGACACGACCTTCACGGTGCTTGCCTCGGCCTCGAAGACCGACACCCGCGGCATCAACTTCCTGCCTTACCAGGGCACGGTGACCAACGCGCCGTTCGGCAGGATCCCGACCAGCTTCTTTGCCGGCGATCCCGGCGTCGACAAGTTCACGCGCGAGCAGGAGATGCTCGGCTATCAGTTCGAGCGCAATCTCACCGACGATGTCACGTTCCGGCAGAACGCGCGCTTTGCCCATGTCGACCTGACCTATCGCGGATACGTCGGCAGCGGCTGGGCTGACATCAACACCGCCTCGCTCGGCCGCTACAATTGGTATGCGAAGGACACCGCCAGCCAGGCCGATCTCGACAACCAGCTCGAGTATCGCTTCAACACCGGCGCGGTGAGGCACACCATGCTGTTCGGGCTCGACCTGAAGGGCTATCAGATCGACGACTATCAGGCCTTCGGCTTCGGCGTGCCGCCGATCAACGTCTTCAATCCCGCCTATGGGGCGGCTGAGGTTCCGCTGCCGACCGCGCCGTTCCGCAACTTCCTCATCACGCAGAAGCAGGCCGGTACCTATCTGCAGGACCAGATGAAGCTCGGTAATTTCACGCTGGTGCTGAGCGGCCGCAACGACTGGGTCGAGACGAGGCAGGCGGCGCGCGACACCGATGCCGTCGTCGGCCAGCGCGACGACAGCAAGTTCAGCGGCCGCGCCGGGCTGATCTACAATTTCGACAACGGGATTGCGCCCTACGTCTCCTATGCGACGAGCTACAATCCGGTCATCGGCCTCAACGCGACGAACCAGTTGTTCCTGCCGGAGACCGGCCAGCAGGCCGAGATCGGCGTCAAGGTCGCGCCCAGGGGATTCGACGGCTACTTTACCGCCGCGGTGTTCGACCTGAAGCGCCAGAACGTGGCTTCCACCGCGCCGGGCGCCATCGTCACGCTGCAGAATCAGACCGGCGAGGTCACCTCGCGCGGCATCGAGCTTGAAGCCGTGGCCAATGCCACCAGGGAGCTGAAGCTGATCGGCGCCTTCACCGCCTATCATATCTTCAACAGCAAGGACATCGCCCCGACCGTGATCGGCAAGACGCCGACCAACACGCCTTCGATGCTGGTTTCGGGCTGGGCGGACTACACCTTCAGGGACGGGCCGCTCGACGGCTTCGGCTTCGGCGGCGGCGTGCGCTACGTCGGCTCGTCCTGGGCCGACATCCCCAACACCCTCGAGGTTCCCGCGGTGGTGCTCGGCGATCTCGCGGTCCATTACGAATGGCAGAACTGGCGCACCGCGCTCAACGTGATCAATTTGAGCGACAAGGTCTATGTCGCGAGCTGTGCGTCGGAGGGCGCCTGCTTCTACGGCGACCGCCGCCGTGTCACCGCCAGCGTCTCCTACAAATGGTGAGGATTGGGCACACGCCCCAGTGATCGGTTAGCGCAGCTCTGGCGGGTGCGCCGGCGGAAGCGAGCATTCGCCCGTCCCGACGCATTCGCCAGAGGGGACCTTGGCCCCATCATGATGCATGGCAGCCGCCTCTTGGCTGCGCGGCTCAGGGGAGGGCGGCCGGTATGCCGTGACGGTCGGGCGGGGCGCCTCGGCCTGGATCCGCCGCCGCGCCAAAAAACCGTGCATTTTGCCAGGGCGGAACACGGCGGATCGCGCCCGCGGGTCCGTGCGCCGCAATCCCAGAACTGCTGCCCTGCAAAACTGTGCCGCCCTTGCTGGGGTGGACGATCTGCTCCATACCAGCGCCGGGCGATTCTGGGATTTCCACCGTTTGGGGAGCGGCAAAGGGCCTGAAAAGCAGCGTGTCTTGCGCCCATTGGTGCACTGCGCTAAGGCTCAGAACAATTCCAAATCGGACGAATCCGTGGCCATCCCGAGGCCGCGGGAAAAAGGGCTCGCCAATGAGCGGCATTCTGCAGAACTATCTTCCACTCGTCGTCTTCATAGGGGTAGCGGGCCTCATCGGCCTCGTGCTGCTGATCGCCCCCTTCATCGTGGCCTTCCAGCAGCCGGACCCGGAAAAACTGTCGGCGTATGAGTGCGGTTTCAACGCCTTCGACGACGCCCGGATGAAGTTCGACGTCCGCTTCTACCTCGTCGCCATCCTCTTCATCATCTTCGATCTCGAGGTGGCGTTCCTGTTTCCCTGGGCGGTGGCGTTCGGCAAGCTCGGCGCGACCGGCTTCTGGTCCATGGTGGTGTTCCTCGCCGTGCTGACGGTCGGGTTCGCCTATGAATGGAAGAAAGGAGCACTGGAATGGGATTGAACCCTGCATCGTCCACCGGTCCGGCTGTTGCGCCGGCCCCCAGGGGCATTCTGGACCCGTCGACCGGCAAGCCAATCGGGGCCAATGATCCGTTCTTCCTCGAGGTCAATCACGAGCTGTCCGACAAGGGCTTCTTCGTCGCCGCGACCGACGACCTCATCACCTGGGCCCGCACCGGCTCCCTGATGTGGATGACCTTCGGTCTCGCCTGCTGCGCGGTCGAGATGATGCAGGTGTCGATGCCGCGCTACGACGTCGAGCGCTTCGGCTTCGCCCCGCGTGCCTCGCCGCGCCAGTCCGACGTGATGATCGTCGCGGGCACCCTGACCAACAAGATGGCTCCGGCCTTGCGCAAGGTCTACGACCAGATGCCGGAGCCGCGCTACGTCATCTCGATGGGCTCCTGCGCCAACGGCGGCGGCTACTATCACTATTCCTACTCGGTCGTGCGCGGCTGCGACCGCATCGTGCCGATCGACATCTACGTGCCCGGCTGCCCGCCCACGGCGGAAGCGCTGCTCTACGGCGTGCTGCTGCTGCAGAAGAAGATCCGCCGCACCGGCACCATCGAACGCTAAGGTTTTACGTCATGGACGACGGCAAGCTCGAAGCCCTTGGGCAATCGATCGTTAGCGCGCTTCCGGGCGCGGCTACCGGGCATTCGGTGGCCTTCAACCAGCTCACGGTGGACGTCGAGGCCGCCAAGATCGTCGAGGTGGTCAAGTACCTCCGCGACGATCCGAATTGCCGCTTCGTCAACATCACCGACGTCACCGCGGTCGACTATCCCGACCGCGAGAAGCGTTTTGACGTGATCTACCACTTCCTGTCCCCGACGCTGAACACGCGGATCCGGCTACGGGTCGCCGCCGACGAGACCACCCAGGTGCCGTCCCTGATCGAAATCTTCCCTGGCGCCGACTGGTTCGAGCGCGAGGCCTATGACCTCTATGGCGTGTTCTTCGTCGGCCATCCCGACATGCGCCGCATCCTCACCGATTACGGTTTCGAGGGTCATCCGCTGCGCAAGGATTTCCCGACCACCGGCTTCCTCGAGGTCCGCTACGACGACCAGGAGAAGCGCGTGGTGTACGAGCCGGTGCGGCTCAACCAGGAATTCCGCAAGTTCGATTTCCTCTCGCCGTGGGAAGGGGCGGACTATCCGCTTCCCGGTGACGAGAAGGCGGAACCGAAGGCCTGATCATGAACGAGCAACCTGAACAGCTTCGCAACTTTACCATCAACTTCGGACCGCAGCATCCGGCGGCGCATGGCGTGCTCCGCCTCGTGCTGGAGCTTGACGGCGAAGTCGTCGCCCGCGTCGACCCGCACATTGGCCTGCTTCACCGCGGCACCGAAAAGCTGATCGAGCAGAAGACGTATCTGCAGGCGATTCCGTACTTCGATCGCCTCGACTACGTCGCGCCGATGAACCAGGAGCACGCCTTCTGCCTCGCCGCCGAAAAACTGCTCGGCATCGAGGTGCCGCGCCGCGGCCAGCTCATCCGCGTGCTCTATTGCGAGATCGGCCGCATCCTGTCGCATCTGCTCAACGTCACCACGCAGGCGATGGACGTCGGCGCGCTCACCCCGCCGCTGTGGGGATTCGAGGAGCGCGAGAAGCTGATGGTGTTCTACGAGCGCGCCTCGGGCAGCCGCATGCATGCGGCCTTCTTCCGCGTCGGCGGCGTGCATCAGGACCTGCCGCAGAAGCTGGTGGACGACATCGAGGCCTGGTGCGATCCGTTCCTGAAGGTGGTGGACGACCTCGACCGCTTGCTTACCGCCAACCGCATCTTCAAGCAGCGCAACGTCGACATCGGCGTGGTGCCGCTGAAGGAAGCCTGGGAGTGGGGCTTCTCCGGCGTGATGGTGCGCGGCTCGGGCGCGGCCTGGGACCTGCGCAAGTCGCAGCCCTATGAGTGCTACGCCGAGATGGATTTCGACATTCCGATCGGCAAGAACGGCGACTGCTACGACCGCTACCTGATCCGCATGGAAGAGATGCGCCAGTCCGTGCGCATCATGAAGCAGTGCATCGAGAAGATGAACGCGCCGGAGGGGAAGGGACCTGTCGTCGTCGAGGACAACAAGGTTGCACCGCCCCGCCGCGGCGAGATGAAGCGCTCGATGGAAGCTCTCATCCACCACTTCAAGCTCTACACCGAAGGCGTCCACGTGCCGGCCGGCGAAGTCTATGCCGCGGTCGAGGCACCGAAGGGTGAGTTCGGCGTCTATCTCGTCGCCGACGGCACCAACAAGCCCTACAAGTGCAAGATCCGCGCGCCGGGCTTTGCGCATCTGCAGGCGATGGACCACATCTGCCGCGGCCACCTGCTCGCCGACGTCTCGGCCATTCTCGGCTCGCTCGACATCGTGTTCGGAGAGGTCGATCGGTGATGGCGCAGGCGCCAATCCAGTTTGACCGCGCCTCGGGGGCCCTGGAAGGGGCCAACCTGTGGGAGCGGACGGCTGCCTTGGCGCTGGTGACGGGATCGAAGATCTCCTCGCACTTCTCGCATATGGGCTACATCGCCTGCGCCAATCTGCTGGCGAAGACGCTGCCCAGGCGCAACATCGCGATCAAGCTCAATCCGGACGCCGTGTTCGAATTCCCCTACGGCGACGGCTACTGGAGCAAGCTGCTCAACCGCTCCTACAATTACGAGGACGAGCTCGAGCTGCTGTTCGCCGACTCCGTCGACGTCGATTACACGCTGCTCGATTGCGGCGCCAATTACGGCTACTGGTCGGTGCTGGTCTCGAGCAAGCCGTTCGGCGCGCACAAGGCGATCGCGATCGAGCCGTCGGGACAGAACTATCCGAAGCTCGCCAACAACGCCCGCGTCAACGGCAACCGCTTCGAGACCCTGAAATGCGCGATCGGCGCGGCCCGCGGCAGCGCGCGGCTGTCCGGCACCAAGCACGAGGCCTTCAGCATCGCCGGCGATGCGGCCGATGGCGGCGAGGAGGTGCCGGTACTCGCGCTGGACAATCTGATCGACGACGGCAAGATCTCGACCAGCGGCAAATACCTGATCAAGCTCGACGTCGAGGGCGTCGAGATCGAGGCGATCAAGGGCGGCGCGCGGCTGCTTCAGGCCGACAGTGTCATCATGTGCGAGGAGCACGGCAGCGATCGCTCGCATGCGGTGTCGCGCTTCATCCTCGAACAGACCCCGCTGAAGCTGATCGTGTTCGATCCGCGCAGCAACCGCCTGGAGACCGTGACCGAGCTGTCGATCCTCGATCGCATCAAGGTTTCGACCCATGTCGGCTACAACGTTTTCGGCACCGCAAGCGCATTCTGGCAGGGCAGGATCGAGGCCCTGAATGCGAAAACCGCGCGCCGCATGCAGTGAGAGATAAGAGATGTCCGTCCGCCGATTAGCGCCCAAGGAAGTCCAGCCCGCGAGCTTCGCCTTCACGGAGGAGAACCTTGCCTTCGCAAAGCAGCAGATCGCGAAATATCCGGCCGGGCGGCAGGCGTCCGCCGTGATCGCAATCCTCTGGCGCGCGCAGGAGCAGCACGAGGGCTGGGTGTCGGAAGCCGCGATCCGCGTCATCGCCGACATGCTCGACATGCCCTATATCCGCGTGCTCGAGGTCGCGACCTTCTACACGATGTTCCAGCTCGCCCCCGTCGGCAAGAAGGCCCACGTCCAGGTCTGCGGCACCACGCCGTGCCGCCTGCGCGGTGCCGAGGACCTGATCCATGTCTGCGAGAGCCGGATCCATCACGAGCCCTTCCATCTCTCCAAGGACGGCAATTTCAGCTGGGAAGAGGTGGAATGCCTCGGCGCCTGCGTGAACGCGCCGATGGTGCTGATCGGCAAGGACACCTATGAGGATCTGACCAAGGAGACCTTCGGCAAGGTGCTGGACGGCTTTGCCTCCGGCAATCCGCCGAAGCCCGGTCCGCAGAACGGCCGCCAGTTCTCGGCGCCGATCACCGGACCGACCACGCTGAAGGAGACCTCCTGATGCGTGAGGTCTCGTCGCCGGCAGCCAAGGGGGGCGGTGCCATGAAGAAGTGGGGCTTCATCGCGATGCATGCCGCCGTGGCGGCCATGTTCATTTTCCTGCTGCAGCGTTTCAGCCTGAACGCGACGCTGGAATCCAGTCTGCTCTGGGCGCTGACCTTTGGCGTCTGCGCCGCCGGGCTTGCCTACAAGCAAGCCAACCGTTGATCGGAAAGCACTGAAATGCTCGAGGACAAGGACCGCATCTTCAAGAACCTCTACGGCCTCCACGACTGGGGGCTCGAGGGCGCGCGGCGCCGTGGCGCCTGGGATGGCACCAAGGCCATCATCGACAAGGGCCGCGACTGGATCATCAACGAGATGAAGGCTTCGGGCCTGCGCGGCCGCGGCGGCGCCGGCTTCCCGACCGGCCTGAAGTGGTCCTTCATGCCGAAGGAATCGACCGACGGCCGTCCGAGCTATCTCGTCGTCAACGCCGACGAGTCCGAGCCCGGCACCTGCAAGGATCGCGAGATCATGCGGCACGATCCGCATCTCCTGATCGAGGGCTGCCTGATCGCGAGCTGCGCGATGAACGCTCATACCTGCTACATCTATGTCCGCGGCGAGTTCATCCGCGAGCGCGAGCATCTCCAGGCCGCGATCGACCAGGCCTATGACGCCAAGCTGGTCGGCAAGGACAACGTCAACGGCTGGCCGTTCGACATCTACGTCGCGCACGGCGCCGGCGCCTATATCTGCGGCGAGGAGACCGCGCTGCTCGAAAGCCTCGAGGGCAAGAAGGGCCAGCCGCGTCTGAAGCCGCCGTTCCCGGCCAATGTCGGCCTGTTCGGCTGCCCGACCACCGTCAACAACGTCGAGTCGATCGCGGTCGCACCCGACATCCTGCGCCGGGGCGCGGCCTGGTTCGCCGGCATCGGCCGTCCGAACAATGTCGGCACCAAGCTGTTCTGCATCTCCGGCCATGTCGAGCGGCCCTGCAACGTCGAAGAGGCCATGGGCATCCCGTTCCGTGAGCTGATCGAGAAGCATTGCGGCGGCATCCGCGGCGGCTGGGACAATCTCAAGGCCGTGATCCCCGGCGGCTCGTCGGTGCGGATGGTGCCGGCCGAGCAGATCATCGACACGCCGATGGATTTCGACAGCCTGAGCAAGCTGCGCTCGGGCCTCGGCACCGCGGCCGTGATCGTGATGGACAAGTCCACCGATTTGATCCGTGCGATTGCCCGCATCTCCTATTTCTACAAGCACGAGAGCTGCGGCCAGTGCACGCCGTGCCGCGAGGGCACGGGGTGGATGTGGCGCGTCCTGACGCGCATGGCCGAGGGCCGCGCCCACAAGCGCGAGATCGACATGCTGCTCGAAGTGACGAAACAGGTCGAAGGCCACACCATCTGCGCGCTCGGCGACGCAGCCGCCTGGCCGATCCAGGGCCTGATCGCGCATTTCCGTCATGAGATCGAAGCGCGCATCGATCAGTATTCGCACAAGGCCGACGTCGACGACGCCGGTGTCCGCGATCCCGTGAACATGGTCGCGGCGGAGTAGGAAGAATGACCAAGCTCATCATCGACGGCAAAGAGATCGATGTTCCGGCCGAGTACACGCTGCTGCAGGCGTGCGAAGCCGCCGGCGCCGAGATTCCGCGCTTCTGCTATCACGAGCGGCTGTCGATCGCCGGCAATTGCCGGATGTGCCTCGTCGAGGTGAAGGGCGGCCCGAAGCCGGTCGCGAGCTGCGCCTGGGGCGTGCGCGACTGCCGTCCGGGCCCCAAGGGCGAGCCGCCGGAAATCTCCACCCGTTCGCCGATGGTGAAGAAGGCGCGCGAAGGCGTGATGGAGTTTTTGCTCATCAACCATCCGCTGGACTGTCCGATCTGCGACCAGGGCGGCGAGTGCGACCTGCAGGACCAGGCGATGGGCTATGGTGTCGACACCAGCCGTTTCGCCGAGAACAAGCGCGCGGTCGAGGACAAGTATCTCGGCGCGCTGGTCAAGACCTCGATGAACCGCTGCATCCAGTGCACGCGCTGCGTCCGCTTCTCGGCGGAAGTCGCCGGCGCCCCCGAGATGGGCGCGACCGGCCGCGGCGAGGACATGGAGATCACGACCTATCTCCAGCACGCATTGACCTCGGAACTGCAGGGCAATCTCGTCGACATCTGCCCGGTCGGCGCGCTGACCTCGAAGCCCTATGCGTTTGCCGCGCGCCCCTGGGAGCTCGGCAAGACCCAGTCCATCGACGTCATGGACGGCATCGGCTCGGCGATCCGCGTCGACACCCGCGGCCGCGAGGTGATGCGCGTGCTGCCGCGCATCAACGAGGCGGTGAACGAGGAGTGGATCTCGGACAAGACCCGCCACATCGTCGACGGCCTGCGCACCCAGCGGCTCGACCGGCCCTATATCCGCGAAGCCGGCAAGCTGCGCGCGGCAAGCTGGCCGGAAGCCTTTGCAGCGATCGCGGCGAAGGCTGTGCGCACCGACGGCAAGCGCATCGGCGCGATCGCGGGCGATCTCGCCGGTGTCGAGGAAATGTTCGCGCTGAAGGATCTGCTCGGCAAGCTCGGCTCGGCCAATCTGGCGGTGCAGGGCGGCGACGCCTTCGACGCCGCGCTCGGCCGCGGCTCCTACATCTTCAACCCCACCCTGGTCGGCGTGGAGCAGGCCGACGCGCTGCTGATCGTCGGCGCCAATCCGCGCAAGGAGGCGGCCGTGTTCAACGCCCGCATCCGCAAGCGCTGGCGCGCCGGCGGCTTCAAGGTCGGCGTGATCGGCGCCAAGGCCGACCTGACCTATGACTACGACCATCTCGGCGCGGGCACAGAGACGCTCGGTACGCTCGCGGCCGGCAAGCACGCCTTCATGGACGTGCTGAAGAACGCCAAGAACCCGATCGTCATGGTCGGCGCGGGCGCGGCCTCGCGTCATGACGGCGCCGCCATCCTCGCCGCCGCCGCAAAGCTTGCGCTGGACGTCGGCGCGGTGAAGGACGGCTGGAACGGCTTTGGCGTGCTGCACGAGACCGCCTCGCGCGTCGGCGCGCTCGACATCGGCTTCGTCGCAGGCCAGGGCGGGCTGAACGCGGCGCAGATGACCACCTTCGGCACGCTGGACCTCTTGTTCCTGCTCGGCGCCGACGAGATCAAGGCGCCGGACGGCACCTTCGTGGTCTATATCGGCACCCATGGCGACCGCGGCGCGCATCGTGCGGACGTGATCCTGCCGGCGGCCGCCTATACCGAGAAGTCCGCGATCTACGTCAACACCGAAGGCCGCGTGCAGATGACGGGCCGCGCAGCGTTCCCGCCGGGCGAGGCCCGCGAGGACTGGGCGATCGTCCGCGCGCTGTCGGAGGCGCTCGGCAAGAAGCTCGGCTATGACTCGCTGGCGGCGCTGCGCCAGGCGGTGTTCAAGGCCGCGCCGCACCTGATCCGTCTCGACCAGATCGAGGCCGGCTCGGCCGACCAGGTCAAGAAGCTTGCCGGAAAGGGCGGCACGCCGGAAAAGGCGCCGTTCAAATCCTTCGTCGAGGACTTCTACCTGACCAACCCGATCGCGCGTGCGTCCGCCGTGATGGCGGAGTGCTCGCGGCTTGCCTCCGGGCAGATGCTGACCGCAGCGGAGTGAGCTGATGGAATTCTTTGAGAGCGCATTCTGGACCGGGTTCCTCTGGCCGCTGATCATCATGGTCGCCGAGAGCGTGCTGGTGCTCGTCGTCCTCTTGGTCGCGATCGCCTACATCCTGCTCGCCGATCGCAAGATCTGGGCGGCGGTGCAGATCCGCCGCGGCCCGAACGTGGTCGGGCCCTGGGGCCTGTTCCAGTCCTTCGCCGACCTCCTGAAGTTCGTGCTGAAGGAGCCGATCATCCCCTCCGGCGCCAACAAGGGCGTCTTCCTGCTGGCGCCGCTCGTCTCCTGCGTGCTCGCCCTCGCGGCCTGGGCGGTGATCCCGACCAACCTCGGCTGGGTGATCTCCGACATCAATGTCGGCATCCTCTTCATCTTCGCGATCTCGTCGCTGTCGATCTACGGCATCATCATGGCCGGCTGGTCGTCGAACTCGAAGTACCCGTTCCTGGCGGCGCTGCGCTCGGCGGCGCAGATGGTGTCCTACGAGGTCTCGATCGGCTTCGTTATCATCACGGTGCTGCTCTGCGCCGGCACGCTGAACCTTTCGGCCGTGGTCGAGGCCCAGCACGTCCGCGGCCTCGCCAGCCTGATCGGGCTGCCGCAGCTCACCATCCTGAACTGGTACGTCTGGCCGCTGTTCCCGATGTTCGTGGTGTTCTACGTCTCGGCGCTGGCGGAAACCAACCGCCCGCCCTTCGACCTCGTCGAGGCGGAATCCGAGCTCGTCGCCGGCTTCATGGTCGAATACGGCTCGACGCCGTACCTCTTGTTCATGCTCGGCGAGTACGTCGCGATCTGCACCATGTGCGCGATGGCGACGATCCTGTTCCTGGGAGGCTGGCTGCCGCCGGTCGACCTGCCGCCGTTCAACTGGGTGCCGGGGATCATCTGGTTCTCGCTGAAACTGTTCTTCATGTTCTTCCTGTTCGCGATGGCGAAGGCGATCGTGCCGCGCTACCGCTACGATCAACTGATGCGTCTCGGCTGGAAGGTGTTCCTGCCGCTGTCGCTGGCGATGGTGATCGTGGTGGCCGGCGTGCTGCATTTCGCCGGCATCGCGCCGAAGTGAGGGCCGTCATGGGTATCAACGTCAACGCCACTGCACGCTCGCTTTTGCTGTCGGAATTCGTCTCGGCGTTCTTCCTCGCCATGCGCTATTTCTTCCAGCCGAAGCCGACGCTGAACTATCCCTTCGAGAAGGGGCCGATCTCGCCGCGCTTCCGCGGCGAGCACGCGCTGCGCCGCTATCCGAACGGCGAGGAGCGCTGCATCGCCTGCAAGCTGTGCGAGGCGGTCTGCCCGGCGCAGGCCATCACCATCGAGGCCGGCCCGCGCCGCAACGACGGCACCCGCCGCACCGTGCGCTACGACATCGACATGGTGAAGTGCATCTATTGCGGCCTCTGCCAAGAGGCCTGCCCGGTCGACGCCATCGTCGAAGGCCCGAACTTCGAGTTCGCGACCGAGACCCGCGAGGAACTGTTCTATGACAAGGCCAAGCTGCTCGCCAATGGCGACCGCTGGGAACGCGAGATCGCGAAAGCGATCGAGCTCGACGCGCCGTACCGGTGAGGTGAGGGCATGATCCTTCCCGCGCTGTTCTTCTATCTCTTCGCCGGCGTCTGTGTCGCCTCGGCGGTGATGGTGATTGTCTCGCGCAATCCCGTGCACTCCGTGCTGTACCTGATCCTGGCCTTCGTCAACGCCTCCGGCCTGTTCGTGCTGCTCGGCGCCGAGTTCCTTGCGATGATCCTGATCGTCGTCTATGTCGGCGCCGTCGCGGTGCTGTTCCTGTTCGTGATCATGATGCTCGACGTCGACTTCCTCGAGCTGCGCGAGGGCTTCATCGAGTACCTGCCGGTCGGCCTCGTGATCGGCGGCATCTTCCTGTTCGAGTTGCTCTTGACCGTCGGCTTCTGGGTCATCAACCCCGGCGTCGCCAAGACGATCACGGCGGCGATCCCGGCCAACGTCTCCAACACCGAGGCGCTCGGGCTCGTGCTCTATACGAAATACGTCCACTACTTCCAGCTCGCCGGCATGGTGCTGCTGGTGGCCATGATCGGCGCCATCGTGCTGACGCTGCGCCACAAGGCCTCCGTGAAGCGGCAGGACATCAACGTTCAGAACGCGCGCACGCCGGAGATGGCGATGGCGATGCGCAAGGTGGCGCCGGGGCAGGGGCTCTCGGACGCCGACGCGGCGGAGTGGGTGAAATGACGATCGGGCTCGGACATTACCTCGCGGTCGGCGCGATCCTGTTCACGCTCGGGATCCTCGGCATCTTCCTGAACCGCAAGAACATCATCGTCATCCTGATGTCGATCGAGCTGATCCTGCTCTCGGTCAACATCAACCTCGTGGCGTTCTCGACCTTTCTCGGCGACATCGTCGGCCAGGTCTTCGCGCTGCTGGTGCTCACGGTCGCGGCTGCCGAAGCCGCGATCGGTCTTGCCATCCTGGTGGTCTATTTCCGCAACCGCGGCTCGATCGCGGTTGAGGACGTCAATCTGATGAAGGGTTAACCGGGCTATGGTCCAGGCAATCGTCTTCCTGCCGCTGCTGGGCGCCATCCTCGCCGGCCTGATCTCGCTGTTCGGCGCGCATGCCCGCAACCCCTCCGGCGACGAGGTCGAGCACCACGGCGATCACGGCCATGGCGCGCACGCCCATGCGTCCGACACCATCACCGAGGATGCCTCCGTCATCCACGAGAGCCATCACGACGACGCCCATGACGACCACGGCCATGGACCGGTCGAGCCGGCCGCGGCAGGCTCGCGCGCGGCCGAGCTGATCACCACGGGGCTGCTGTTCGTCTCGGCGGCGCTGTCCTGGATGATGCTGGTCGACGTCGGCTTCATGCACCACGACGCCCGCGTCCAGCTGCTGCCCTTCATCTTCTCCGGCGATCTGCAGGTCTACTGGACGCTGCGGGTCGACACGCTCACCGCCGTGATGCTGGTGGTGGTGACCACCGTGTCCTCGCTCGTGCACCTCTATTCCATCGGCTACATGGACGAGGATCCGTACCGGCCGCGCTTCTTCGGCTATCTCTCGCTGTTCACGTTCGCGATGCTGATGCTGGTGACCGCCGACAACCTCGTGCAGCTGTTCTTCGGCTGGGAGGGCGTGGGTCTGGCGAGCTATCTGCTGATCGGCTTCTGGTACCAGAAGCCGTCGGCGAACGCCGCCGCCATCAAGGCCTTCGTGGTCAATCGCGTCGGCGATTTCGGCTTCGCGCTCGGCATCTTCGCGATCTTCGCGCTGGTCGGCTCGACTGATTTCGAGACCATCTTCCATGCTGCGCCTGGCCTCACCGGCAAGACCATCAACTTCCTCGGCTGGCATGCCGACGCGCTGACCCTGACCTGCGTCCTGCTGTTCATGGGCGCGATGGGCAAGTCGGCGCAGTTCCTCTTGCACACCTGGTTGCCGGACGCGATGGAAGGCCCGACCCCGGTCTCGGCGCTGATCCACGCCGCGACCATGGTCACGGCCGGCGTATTCATGGTGGCGCGGCTGTCGCCGCTGTTCGAGCTCGCGCCGACCGCGCAGGCGGTGGTCATGTTCTTCGGCGCGACCACGGCATTCTTCGCCGCCACGGTCGGCCTCGTCCAGAACGACATCAAGCGCATCGTCGCCTACTCGACCTGCTCGCAGCTCGGCTACATGTTCGTGGCGATGGGAGCGGGCGCCTATTCGGTCGGCATGTTCCACCTGTTCACGCACGCCTTCTTCAAGGCGCTGCTGTTCTTAGGGTCAGGCTCGGTGATCTACGCGATGCACCACGAGCAGGACATCCGCAACATGGGCGGGCTCTGGAAGAAGATCCCGTACACCTATGCGGTGATGGTGGTCGGCACGCTGGCACTGACCGGATTCCCGCTCACCGCCGGCTACTTCTCCAAGGACGCGATCATCGAGTCCGCCTATGCCTCGCACAATCCGTTCGGGGTCTACGGCTTCCTGATGACGATCGTCGCCGCCGGCCTGACCTCGTTCTACTCCTGGCGCCTGATCTTCAAGACCTTCCACGGCGAGCCGCATGACGAGCATCACTACGAGGCCGCGCACGAGGCCCCGCTCTGGATGCTGGTCCCGATCGGCGTGCTCGCGGTCGGCTCGATCCTGGCCGGCTTCCCGTTCAAGGAGCTGTTCGCCGGTCACGGCATCGAGGAGTTCTTCCGCGAGTCCGTGAAGATGAACCCGCACATCATCGAGGAGATGCACCACATCCCGCAGACCATCGCCTTCCTGCCGACGGTGATGATGGTGCTGGGCTTCCTGGTCTCCTACACCTTCTACATCCGCAAGCCGTACCTGCCGGTCGAGCTCGCCAACACCCAGCCGATGCTGTACCAGTTCCTGCTCAACAAGTGGTATTTCGACGAGCTCTACGACGTCATCTTCGTCCGTCCGGCGAAGTGGATCGGCTACCAGCTCTGGAAGAAAGGCGACGGCTTCGTCATCGACGGCTTCGGCCCCGACGGAGTCTCGGCCCGCGTGCTGGACGTCACCCGCAACGTCGTCAAGATCCAGACCGGCTATCTCTATCACTACGCATTCGCCATGCTGATCGGCGTCGCCGGCCTGATCACCTGGTTCATGTTCGGCTTTGGAGGCCAGTAAATGACAACCTGGCCTATCCTTTCCGTCACGACGTTCCTGCCGGTTGTCGGCGCGCTGCTGGTCTATCTCTGCCGCGGCGAGGACGAGGCGGCCAAGCGCAATGCGCGCTGGATCGCGCTGTGGACCACGCTGATCACCTTCGCGGTGTCGATGATCATGGCGGTGCGCTTCGATCCGTCGATCGCCGACTTCCAGTTCGTCGAGAAGGCGAACTGGCTCGCTACCGGCATCACCTACCACATGGGCGTGGACGGCATTTCCCTGCCGCTCCTGATCCTCACCACCGCCGTGATGCCGTTCTGCATCATCGCGAGCTGGAAGGCGATCACGAACCGCGTGCGCGAATACATGATGGCGTTCCTGATCCTGGAAACGCTGATGGTCGGCACCTTCTCCGCGCTCGACCTCGTGCTGTTCTACCTGTTCTTCGAGGGCGGCCTGATCCCGATGTTCCTGATCATCGGCATCTGGGGCGGTCCCCGCCGGGTCTACGCCTCGTTCAAGTTCTTCCTCTACACCTTCCTCGGCTCGGTGCTGATGCTGCTCGCCATCATGGCGCTGTACTGGAACGGCGGCACCACCGACATCCCGACCCTGATGCACACGGCCGTGCCGCGGTCGTTGCAGACCTGGGCCTGGCTCGCCTTCTTCGCCTCCTTCGCGGTGAAGATGCCGATGTGGCCGGTGCACACCTGGCTGCCCGACGCGCACGTCGAGGCGCCGACCGCGGGCTCGGTGGTGCTGGCGGCGATCCTCTTGAAGATGGGCGGCTACGGCTTCCTGCGCTTCTCGCTGCCGATGTTCCCGCTCGCCTCGCACGACTTCGCGCCGCTGATCTTCACGCTGTCCTGCATCGCCATCGTCTACACCTCGCTGGTGGCGTTGATGCAGGAGGACATGAAGAAGCTGATCGCGTACTCCTCGGTCGCGCATATGGGCTTTGTCACCATGGGCATCTTCGCCGGCACCATGCAGGGCGTCGCCGGCGGCATGTTCCAGATGATCTCGCACGGCATCGTCTCCGGCGCGCTGTTCCTCTGCGTCGGCATCGTCTACGACCGCATGCACACCCGCGAGATCGCCGCCTATGGCGGCCTCGTCAACCGGATGCCGCTCTACGCCATGACCTTCATGGTCTTCACCATGGCCAATGTCGGGCTGCCCGGCACGTCCGGCTTCGTCGGCGAGTTCATGACGCTGCTCGGCACCTTCAAGGTCTCGATCCCGACCGCCTTCTTCGCCACCTTCGGCGTGATCCTGTCGGCCGGTTACGCGCTGTGGCTCTACCGCAAGGTGGTGTTCGGCGAGCTCGTCAAGTCGTCGCTGATGAGCATGAAGGATCTGACCTTCCGCGAAGGCCTGACGCTGTTCCCGATGATCGCGCTGACGATCCTGTTCGGCGTCTACCCGAAGCCGGTGCTCGACATGTCGGCCGCCTCGGTCCAGCAACTCGTCAACAACTACAACACCGCGGTGTCGGCCGTGAAGGCCGCCGCACTGCTCCACTGAGCGGGCAGGTCAGGATATCGCCATGAGCTTTGAGATTTCAGAATATCAACTGGCGCCGGTGCTGCCCGAGCTCGTGCTCGCGGTCGGCGCCATGGCGCTGCTGATGCTGGGCGTCTATCGCGGCCAGGACACGACGAGGACGGTCACCACGCTCTCGGTGGTGCTGCTGGTCGCGGTCGGCGTGCTCGTCTATTTGCAGCCGGCCGGCAAGACCGTCACCTTCGGCGGCAGCTTCATCGTCGACGACTTTGCCCGCTTCCTGAAGATCCTTGCGCTGATCGGCTCGGCGGTGACGCTGGTGCTGTCGACCGAGTTCCTGTCCGATCCGTCGCGCCGCATCTTCGAATATTCCATCCTGGTGCTACTCGCGACGCTCGGCATGATGGTGCTGATCTCGGCCGGCGATTTGATCTCGCTCTATCTCGGCCTCGAATTGATGTCGCTGGCGCTCTACGTCGTCGCGACCTCGAACCGCGACAACGCCAAGTCGACCGAAGCCGGCCTGAAGTATTTCGTGCTGGGCGCGCTGTCCTCGGGCATGCTGCTCTACGGCGCCTCGCTGGTCTATGGCTTCACCGGAACAGTCGCCTTTGCCGGCATCGCAACGGCCGCCACCGTCTCCAATGTCGGGCTGGTGTTCGGCCTCGTCTTCCTGCTCGCCGGCCTCTGCTTCAAGGTCTCGGCCGTGCCGTTCCACATGTGGACGCCCGACGTCTACGAGGGCGCGCCGACGCCGGTGACCGCCTTCTTCGCCTCGGCGCCGAAGGTCGCCGCGCTCGCCGTCTTCACCCGCGTCACGCTGACCGCGTTCCCCGGCATCGTCTCGCAATGGCAGCAGATCCTGGTGTTCGTGGCGATCGCCTCGATGGCGCTCGGCTCCTTCGCCGCGATCGGCCAGACCAACATCAAGCGCCTGATGGCCTATTCCTCGATCGGCCACATGGGCTTCGCGCTGGTCGGCCTTGCCTCCGGCACGCTGGAGGGCGCGCAGGGCGTCCTGATGTACATCGTGATCTACGTCGCGATGACGCTCGGCTCGTTCTCGATCATCCTCGCCATGAAGCGCAACGGCCAGGCCGTGGAGCAGATCAGCGATTTCGCCGGCCTGTCGCGCACCAATCCGCTGCTCGCGTTCATGTTCGCGATGCTGCTGTTCTCGCTCGCCGGCGTGCCGCCGCTCGCCGGCTTCTTCGGCAAGTGGTACGTCTTCGTCGCCGCCATCAAGGCCAACATGTTCACGCTCGCCGTGATCGGCGTGCTGACCAGCGTGGTCGGCGCCTACTACTACCTTGCCATCGTCAAGACGATGTATTTCGACGAACCGGCCGGCCAGGTCGACCCGGTCCGCATCGAGGTGCGGACGGTGCTGGCGGTGACGGGCCTGTTCAACCTCCTGTTCGCGCTGTTTGCGGGCCCGGTCGTGACCGTGGCCTCCGCGGCGGCAAAGTCGCTGTTCTAGGGATGGCCTTCGCGCTCGGTCCTCGCGCTTCCTCCGCGGGCTACCGGCTCGCAGCCTTCGACCGGATCGGCTCGACCAATGCCGAGGCGCTCGAACGCGCCCGATCCGGCGAGCGCGGCCCGATCTGGTTCGTGACATCCGAGCAGACGGCGGGCCGCGGCCGGCGCCAGCGCGCCTGGATCGCGCCGCGCGGCAATCTCGCCGCCAGCATCCTCGAAGTCACGACCATCGCCCCGTCCGTCGCCGCGACGCTCGGCTTCGCGGCCGGGCTCGCCGAGGAGGCGGCGCTGCAGAAGGTCAGCCTGGAGGCCAGCCTGCGTCTCGGCGAGGGCCGGCCGCGCTACGCCCTGAAATGGCCGAACGATTTGCTCGCCGGCGGCAGGAAGCTCGCCGGCATCGGCCTCGAGGCCGAACCCGTGGACAATGGCCTTGCCGTCGTCGTCGGCATCGGCACCAATGTGGTGGCCGCGCCCGAGGGCACGCCGACGCCCGCGGTGTCGCTCGCCGCGCTCGGCGTCCAGATCAGCGCCGAGGAGCTGTTCTCCGCCTTGTCGGACGCCTGGGTGGAATTCCGCGGCATCTGGGACGATGGCCGCGGTTTTGCCGAGATCCGCAAGCTGTGGCTCGCGCGCGCCGCCGGCCTCGGCGAGCGGGTCGCCATCCACACGGGAACGACGACGCTCGAGGGCACCTTTGACACCATCGACGACACCGGCTGCCTGATCGTCCGCACCACTGAGGGCCGCCGCGTGCCGGTGGCCGCGGGTGACGTGTTCTTCGGCACCGCGGCCTCCGTGGGAGCTGCCTGATGGCACGGCCCGACGAACTGGTGTTTGCGCCGCTCGGCGGTGTCGGCGAGATCGGCATGAACCTGTCGATCTACGGCCTCGGCAACCGTCACCAGCGCGCCTGGCTCGCGGTCGATCTCGGCGTCTCCTTCGGCGACGAGGAGCACTTGCCGGGCATCGACCTGATCATGCCGGACATCAGCTTCCTGGAGAAGGAGCGCAAGAACCTGATGGGCCTGGTCCTGACCCACGCCCATGAGGACCATTTCGGCGCCATCATCGACCTCTGGCCGAAGCTGAAATGCCCGATCTACGCGACAAAATTCAGCGCCGCGCTGTTCGAGGCCAAGTGCGCCGCCGAGCGCAATGCGCCGAACATTCCGGTCACCGTGATCCCGTCCGGCGGCCGCGTCGATGTCGGCCCGTTCAACGTCGAGTTCATCCCGGTCGCGCATTCGATTCCGGAAGCGCATGCGCTGGCGATCCACACTGAAGCCGGCACGGTGCTGCACACCGGCGACTGGAAGATCGACCCGACCCCGACGCTCGGCCTCCCGACCGACGAGAAGCGGCTGCGCGAGCTCGGCGAGGAGGGCGTGCTCGCCCTGATCGGCGATTCCACCAATGCGGTGCGCGACGGCCGCTCGCCCTCGGAAGCCGAGGTGGCCCGGACCATCATCGACCTCGTCAAATCAGCCAAGGGCCGCGTCGCCGTGACGACCTTCGCCTCCAACGTCGCGCGCATCAAGGCCGTCGCCGAAGCCGCCAGGGCCGCCGACCGCGAGGTCGTCGTGGTCGGCCGCGCCATGGAGCGCGTGGTGCAGGTGGCGCGCGAGACCGGCCATCTCGACGGCGTGCAGAATTTCCGCTCGCCCGAGGTCTACGGCCACCTGCCGCAGGACAAGGTGCTGGCGCTCTGCACCGGCAGCCAGGGCGAATCCCGCGCCGCGCTCGCCCGCATCGCCAATGACGACCACCCGGAGATCACGCTGAACCGCGGCGACAGCGTCATCTTCTCCTCGCGCACCATTCCGGGCAACGAGAAGGCGGTCGGCAACATCATCAACAACCTGGTCCTGCAGGGCGTCGAGGTCATCACCGACCGCGACCACCTGGTCCACGTCTCCGGTCATCCCCGCCGCGACGAGCTGCGCGACCTGATCTCCTGGGTCAGGCCACAGCTCCTGATCCCCGTCCATGGCGAGCCCCTGCATCTGCACGAGCACGCCAAGCTCGCGCGCGCCGCCGGCGTGCCGCGCGTGCTGGTGATCCGCAACGGCGACCTCGTCAAGCTCGGCCCCGGCGATCCCGGCATCGTCGGCGAGGTCCCATCGGGCCGGCTCTACAAGGACGGCGCGATCCTCGAGGATTCCAAGTCGCGGGCCGTGGTCGAGCGGCGCAGGATGGCGTTCGCCGGCTGCGCCTTCGTCGCCGTCGCGATGACCGCGCAGGGCGAGCTCGTCGACGAGCCCGAGGTCGATCTGGTCGGCGTCCCCGAAAAGAACAGGGCCGGTGAGCTTTTTGACGACCTCGTCTTCGATGCCGTGATGTCCACGATCGAGGGCCTGCCCAAGGCGCGCCGCAGGGATCCCGATGCGCTCGGGGAATCGGTGCGACGCGCGGTCCGGGCCGTCATCAACGAACATTGGGGCAAGAAGCCCGCCTGTCTGGTACATGTGCTGACAGTCTGATTGTCTGGGCGTGATCCCTAGGGTCATGCGCGAAGGGAGAGAAAGATGCTGGGCCGCCTCAACCATGTGGCGATCGCCACCAAGGACGCCGTCAAGGCTGCAAAGATCTACGGTGCGGCGTTCGGGGCGCAGATCTCGGAGGCCGTTCCGCTGCCCGAGCACGGCGTCATCACCGTGTTCGCGACCTTGCCCAACACCAAGATCGAGTTCATCGAGCCCCTTGGCGAAGCCTCGCCGATCGCGAAATTCGTCGAGCGCAATCCCGACGGCGGCATCCATCACGTCTGCTACGAGGTCGTCGACATCATCGCCTCGCGCGACACGCTGGTGAAGGAGGGGGCGCGGGTGCTCGGCGACGGCGTGCCGAAGATCGGCGCCCACGGCAAGCCGGTGCTGTTCCTGCACCCGAAGGATTTCTCCGGCGCCCTCGTCGAGATCGAGCAGGCATAAGGCCGGACCATGGCCGTCCAGATCTCAACCGCGATCGCGATCTACTTCGTCATCTGGTGGCTCGCGCTGTTCCTGACGCTGCCGTTCGGCGTGCGCAGCCAGCACGAGGACGGCGTGGGCGCGCCCGGCACCGATCCCGGCGCGCCGATCCTGACCGGGATGCGCCGCAAGCTGATCTGGACCACGATCATCTCGGCGATCGTCTACGGTCTCGGCATGGCGGCCTATCACGCCGGCTATCTGTCGATCGAGCGGCTGTCGAAGTTGATGGGAATGCCGTTCTAGCCCATCTGCCCCTGGACGAATCCTTGTCCGTAGCATCGTGAGATCGCTCACGAGGTCGCGAAGTTTCTGCTTTTTTGCAGGCTGGCGCTAACGCCTGCGTCCGCCTTTCACATTCGTGCGCAACGAGAAGGCGGACAGCCGCAATCCCGGCTTCGTGACTTGACGAAATGTCGCAGGGGGCTACTTTGCGCTAAACCCAAAGTCGAATTCCTATAACACGGCAACCTGTCCGCCGCAAGGCGGGGAGGCCGCTCGGCTTTGGCTGTCTTGTCTGTGTCACAGGAGCAGAACCATGAGCGAGCGCGAGGAAAAGCTACGCGAATTGCATGAGCGCATCGAGGAGGTGAGACGAACGAGTCCGCCCGGCAGCGGCATCCTGCTCACCATCGGCTTCCCGGATGGAATCTCCCAGGTAACAGGCGCAGAGCCGGAAATTCTGGACAAGCGCACGTGGGAGCGAATGTATCACCTGCTTCACGCAGGATCGACAGAAGGCAGGATGCCAAGCCTTGACGATGTCAAGGCGGCGGCCGCCCCGCCGCCTCGACCGCCGGTCGAGCATGTGACGTCCGCTTCTCCCCGACCGCCGGTTCCGATCGAGATTGCCGATTTTTCTTACCACAGCGCAGCCTCGCTGGTTGACGATCTGGTTGCCGGCGATGCGGCCACGGCGCAGCCCCGCGCCGCTCCGAGCTCGAGCGAAATACAGAGAGCGCTGCAGGAGAAACGCGTGTTCTTCGCCGCAGCCTTCTTGCCAAGCCGCTATCGCGAGTACGTGCGCCTGCCGGAGGTTCACCATGGCCTGGGCGTCAATTTCGTCGTCCCTGCGTCGGGCTATTTGACCAACCTGGATGCAAGGCCGGAGAAGCTGGAGATCGACTTCGATGACGGACATGGCTTCAGAACGGTCGGCTTCGATCAAGTGCAGAGTGTGATTTACGCCCGGCCGGGCGCCAAAATCCTGCAGCTTCATGCGACGGCGGGCGCCACCGTGCTGCGTGCGCGATTTGAGGTGCAGGTCGAACGCGCGCTGGATATGCCGGACTATACCGTCTGGAACAACATCACGTATCCCGAATTCGATGCCGAGGGTCATGCGTTCGTTTTTTTCGGGAGCGGTGCACAGAAATTCGCGAATCCCCTCGTTGTCAGCGAAGGCTTCCCGGGAAATTACTCGGTGGTAGATCTCTGGAGGGTATTCGACGCGGACAGGTTCGCCAGCGACATGCTCGCAGCAGGATGGGATATCGTCATCGTCGGCTACGAGGATGGCCGGAAGGACATCGGATCGAACGCGGGCATCATGATCGCCGTCGTGCAGCGCATTCTGAAGGAGCGCACGAGCGGCGATCATGATGCCATCATCTTCGGCGGAGCCAGCATGGGCGGCCTGGTGTCAAAATACGCACTGTCCTACATGATTCATCAAAACATGCCGGAGGCCCGGCAAATCGGCACCTATTTCTCGTTCGACTCGCCGCATCTGGGAGGAAGCGTTCCGCTTTCGATCCAGTTCATGCTGCGAGTATTCTACCAGCAGACCAGGGATCCCCTGCTCAAGGAAAATCTCGATTTGATTACCAGCGATGCTTCGCAGCAGATGTTGTTGTTTTTTGTAACGGACAATAACAACAATTTGGAGGTCGCCAACCCAAGCGGTCTGCGGCAGAAATTTCTCGAAGACCTGCGCAATATGCACGAATTGGAAAGCTTCAATGGAAAGAAGATCGGCGTAGCGAACGGGTGCATCACCGGATCTGGAAATTATACCCCGAGCGAGAAACTGGTTGTCGATTGGGGAGTCTCAGCCCTCGACATTGGGGTGCAAGCTCTGTTCTATACCGCGCTTGGTACAAAGCCGAATGTGTACTTCAAGGGAGGCATCACGACCAAGGGTGGAGCGGGCACGACCGAAAGCAGCTTGGTGCCACGGGCAAAGATCGACAGCGCCGCGGGAGGGACAAGGGATTTCTTCAAGGAAATCGGCGACGCGTTGTCCGCACCGTTCAACCCGGGCGGCAGGATCTGGTATCAGTCCGATCCGAGCGTGAGCAGCAACACGGGGTGCTTTATCCCCACGATCAGCGCGCTCTGGATGCCGTCGCTTTCGCCCTATCAGCAATCCGACCTTTCGCGCGATCTGACCAGCAACCCACCAGAATCAAGGTTCTCCGATTGGTTCGCTTCCGAGGCAAACACCCCGCACGTCAGAATCACGCCGGAAATCAAGCGCTGGCTGTTTGAGCAACTTGGGATTCCGGCACCGCCTGACCGCCGCGCTTCATACCAGCAGGTCCTCGGCCAGCAGCGCGCGCCCGATTCGAGGGTGAAGCTCACGCGCCAGGCGATCGCCATCACCATGGGCGGCCAGATGTACAGCAGGCAGTATGGCTTTGACCCGCGGTCGCTCACCTGGAATTGGTCGGACTGGTCTTCCAGACATCCGGGCTTTCACTTCAACGACCGGGCCATGAAGGGGTTTGTCTGCATCGACACATGGAATCGCGTCGCCTTCCACGTTCTCGCTCATGGAAGCGGCAACATCTACTATAATTGGTTCGATGGCAGCTCCTGGAATGCATCGGCGGGCGGCTGGCTCATGGCCGGCACCGGGGACAATTCCGGGCCGCTTCGCGATATCTCCGGCGCCTGGAACGGCAATACCGGGCAGTTCAAGGTCTTCGTCGCCACCAACAGGGGAGACCTTTATCAGAGAATTTTGCAGGTCGAGAATCGGAACACGAATTGGGAGTTTCTTGGCAACATCGGCCAACCCGTCGGCGAATCCTGGAATGTCAATCTTTGCGCGACGGCGAACAATCGCAATGGCAATGTGGAAATCTTCGCCAACGATCCGGCGACCGGCCACCTCTTGCACGCCTTCGTCGATACCAACAGAGGCACATGGCACCCGTTCAAGGGCGATCGTCACAATCTGAAATTCGACAAGCCGGTGTTCATGATAGCCGCGGCCGAGAATTCAGCCAGCAAGCACCTCGAAATGTTCCTGGTCACGACCGACAACCAGCTTTACCACAATTACTACGATGGCAACTGGCAAGGCTGGGCGAACAACCGTCCTAACCTGGCGCTGCCCGCAAACACCGCCGCAGTCGGCGTCTGTGCCTTGCAAAGCGTGTCCGGTGCAGACGTGTTCGTCACGACCTCGGACGGCGAACTTTACCACAACTACTATTCCTTCGCTGTCTCGACAGGCTGGCGCGGCTGGTCGAAGACGGATCGAGGCCTCGAACTGCCCTCAACCGTCAAGGTGAGCAAGGTCTTCGCCAACTTCGCGACACCGCTGGACCCTCTGGACACCCAGGTCGAGCTGTTCGTGGTCAGCAGGTCCCAGGCGCTCTACCGCAACGAATTGAACAAATTCGGATGGAGCGGTTGGGAATATTGGCCCGTGCCGGTCGATGAACCCAAAACCCTCCTTGCGGCAGACCGCTCGGTCGAGATGGACATGCCGGACATCGGCTAACGTCTGCCGAAATTGATGGGAATGCCGTTCCAGTTACACCTCTCCTCGCTGGGGAGAGGTGTAACACCTCGTGGCACCAGGCCTTGTTTCGTAGCGCCAGTCGCCTAGAATTTGCGGCTGTTTGGTTGCTGGGGGGAATGAATGAGTTTTCAGAGGATCGTGATTGCGCTGCTGGTGCTGATCGTCGCGGGGCTCGGTGCCATCGGCTGGTTCGAGTGGAAGATGGCGGTGCAGGTGCGAACGCTGAAGGCGTTCGTCGAGGGCTACGTCTTCAACGAGGCGGTGATGGCCTGCGAGCAGGCCAAAAGCTCGACGCCGTTCAAATGGAACGGGGGCAAGAGCACCTCGATCATCGGGCTGAACTCGGTCAAGCTCGACAAATACACCGTCATCGCCAGCTACACGCTGGTGGCGGACAGCGTCTATTGTGATTACGATCCGATCAAAAGAAAGGCCGAGATCGGCTCGAGCTTCCTGGAGCGGGAGTAAACGATCCGGCCCGTACACATGGGGTAGGATCGTCATGACCGGGAGCCGGGCTGGGGACTATCGAATTTTGCATGAGGCGGCCTTGCGGGACTATCTCGCGGGCCAGCCGGACCTCGCCGCGCTGCTCGGCGGCGAACCGGCATCCTGGGCGATCACCGAGGTCGGCGACGGCAACCTCAACCTCGTCTTCATCGTTACGGGCGGCCGCGCCGGCATCGCCGTGAAGCAGGCCCTTCCTTACGTCCGTCTCGTCGGCGAGAGCTGGCCGCTGCCATTGTCGCGGGCCCATTACGAATATCTCGCCTTGTCCCGGCAGGCCCAGCTCGCGCCCGGCCTCGTGCCGGCCCTGCTGCACCACAATGAGGCGCTGGCGCTGACGGTGATGGAGCTGCTCACGCCCCACATCATCATGCGCAAGGGGCTGGTCGCGGGGACGCGATATCCGCGCTTCACAGGTGACATCACCACCTTCATGGCGCGCACGCTTTTCTTCACCTCCGACCTCGCGCGGTCAGCCGCGGAGAAGAAGGAAGGCATCGCGGCGTTCGCCGGCAATCACGCGCTGTGCAAGATCACGGAAGACCTGATCTTCACCGATCCCTACCGCATCGCCGAGCAGAACCGCTGGACCGCGCCGTACCTCGACGCGCTCGCAGCAAGCCTGCGCGACGACATGGAGCTGCATGTCGCGATCTCCCGGCTGAAGCTGAAATTCATGGCGAGCCCCGAGGCGCTGATCCATGGCGACCTCCACACCGGCTCGATCATGGTGACGGACGGTGAGACGCGGGTGATCGATCCCGAATTCGCGTTTTATGGCCCGATGGGTTTTGACGTCGGTGCCGTCATCGCAAATCTCCTGATGGCCTATTTTGCCTCGGCCGGTCACGAGCGCGCGCCGGGCGAGCGGGCCGCCTTCGAGGCCTGGGTGCTGGAGACGGTCGAAGCGGTCTGGAACGAGTTCTCGCGAAAGTTCCTCGCCCTGTGGCGGACTGAGGCGGCCGGCGATGCCTATCCGGTCTCGCTCTTCCCGGGGGAGAAAGGTGCCGCGCGGCTCGAAGCCGAGCGGCAGGCCTGGATGCAGCGCCTGTTCGCCGACACCGTTGGCTTTGCCGGCGCCAAAACCATCCGCCGCATCTTTGGCCTCGCCCACAACATCGACTTCGAGCTGATCGAGGATCCGAAGGTGCGGGCCATCAGCGAAGCCCGCGCCGTCCGGCTGGCGAGGACGATGATGGTGGAGACGGCGAAGTGTCCCGACATCGGCAGCGTGACGTCGGCTGCGCGCGAATTGCACAACTGGATGCCGGAGTTTTCGAAAGACTGGGGCGCGTACTCATAAATCCGAGATGCGGCTTATCCCCAGGGGGCAGACATTTAGCGGACATGCCGGGTCGCCCGCTAAGAGCCATAACCGGACTAAATGCGCCGCAGCAGAGTGCCGCCACGCGATCACCTCATTGGGGATGGAGAGCTACTCGGGCAACCCCGCCTTCCGAAGGCCCTCAATCAACAGCTTCGAGTTTGATTGCCCGCCCCGAGCGATCCATCCGGATATGGTGAAGACCGGATCGAGTTCAAGCACATGCGCCGCCGCCTCACGCGCCTCCGCGTCATGTCCGAGATGGGCGAAAGCGGACGCGAGACAGCGGTAAGTTGGTAAATGAAAGGGGTTTTGACGTTGGGCTTTCTTCCCTGCGACGATAGCCTCGTCAAAGCGACCAAGCGCAATAAGGGCCATCCCAATGCCTTCAAACGTCAAGTGTGCTACCGGGCTCAACCGGATGGCGCGTTCAAAGCTACGGACCGCTTCTTCCGGCAGCCCCGCAACTCTATAGACATGGCCTCTGTTGTGCCAAGTTATCCATGAATTTGGGTTGAGCGCGACCGCCCGGTCAGCCATTTCGATCTCGGCTTCACTATCGCCGACCATGAACGACGAGATCACGGCAGCGATTGCTAACACGTCCGGATCACCATCATCGATGCTCAATGCCAGGCGAAAAAGGCGAACTGCTTCCTTGCGGTCGGCGTTAGCATCGACAGTATAACCTAAAATGACGTTCATCATGTGACAGGTGCCTGCCAGGGCCGCTATAGCGCCGAACCGAGGGTCGAGCTCCAAGGCGCGATGAGCCAGCCTCATCGCCTCGGCAATCCCTTCTCGTGTCGCCAGGTAGTACTGCTGCAAGGCTCGGAGACCAAGATCGTAGGCGGTGAGGTTTTCCGATCGCCGTCGCGTCGCCAGTTCAATCTCTGTTTGGAGCATCTTTGGGTGAATAGCCGAGACGACGGCGACGGTTACTTCGTCCTGAAGAGCAAAAATGTCGGTCAGGTCACGCTCAAACCTGTCCGCCCAGAGGTGCGCGCCCGTCACCGCGTCAATCAACTGGCCCGTGATGCGAATTTTCCCCGCTGCCTTGCGCACCGACCCTTCAAGCACATAGCGCACGCCCAGTTCGCGCCCGACCTGCTTCACGTTCACCACCTTGCCCTTGTAGGTGAAGCTGGAATTGCGAGCGATAACGAAGAGCCATTTGAACCGCGACAGCGCCGTAGTAATCTCTTCAACCATTCCATCGGCGAAGTATTCTTGCTCGGGATCGCCGCTCATGTTCTCGAACGGCAGCACCGCGATGGATGGCTTGTCGGGGAGCGCGAGAGCGCTCTCGAGCGTATCGCGCGGATTTTCACCCCCAACTTCTCGCGCTTCCCGCACCTGTCCGACGAAACGGAAGCCCTTGCGCGGAAGTGTCTTGATGAGGCGCTGCTCCTCGCCGGTATCGCCGATGGCAGCGCGGACAGCATTCAGGCGGGTCGTAAGCGCAGCATCGGACACAATGCGACCATTCCAAACCGCGTTAATAAGGTCTTCCTTGCTGACGACGCGCTCCCTGTTTCGGATCAGGTATTCGAGCAGATCGAACACCTGCGGTGTAATGGGAACGACCTCTGCCCCGCGACGCAGTTCGCGTCGGTCAATGTCAAATGCGAATTCTTCGAAGCGATAGCGCAAGTTGCGAACCCCCTCACAGTGTCCTCCCTTTGCAGGAAGACATCTTCGCACATCCAAAGAATAAGCCCCCGGTACGAAACATGTAAACCGATGGTTGGGCGAGTTTGACGCCGGGGAGCCCAACTTTCGGTTTGGTCATTCGCGTCGATTGCGTGTGCGGGCGACAACGTCCGGTCTATTCCCACCGTCCCATTGCCTCCGTGCTCCTGCGGATCAATTCTTCCCTGCCAGTGTCGGTGCCCCCGGTGGAGATCGCACGAACACGAAACGGGAGGTCACGGGTATGTCCGCCTCGTTGTCGCCGTTCTGGCCGATGAGGATGAGACCGGCGCCACCATTCGCCACGGTCAGGACGACGGCTTCACCCGCCCAGGTGCGGATCGGCTCCATGGCGATGATCAGAAACTCACCCACTGGCTGATCCTGATATTGGAGCCTGAGCTGCGGGGCAACTTCGGCCGGCGCAAGGACGAAGCCCATTCGCTGCGCAACGCGGTAGATTTGTCGCAGTGGTGCCGTCTCGCCCTGGAAGCCCAGGTCAGCCGCCGTCACCGTCAGAAGTGACACGGTTGTTTTCGTGGCTGCGACAGCAAAGGTCGGACGCGCGAGAGCCGCAGCAGCGGAGTCACCGATCCTGCAACTCATCGCGTTCATGGCGTTGAGAAGCGCGAACAAATCCTTGAATGCCCCGATCGTGATCTTCTTCCACTCGGCGATCTCGGACGCTGACGTCACCAAAGTCTTGGGCATGGGGACTGTGGGTGCCGGGCTGGTCAACTCTTGCCGCAGCACATCGCGAGCAGTGGACTGAGCTTCGGCGTCATTCGCGTATCCGCAGATGAACATGGCGCAGAGCAATAACGCCAGGCGCACCAGGCGGGCTTGCGAACCGCCCATGCATTTGCGGCGCTCTCGACAGGCGATCACGGCCCATCTGACAGAGCCGGCGACGAACGATGGGAATGCGTCGGCTTGGCGCAACACGATGGCGCCGTGGCATTTGCCCATCGGCGGCTCCTTTTGATGTTGCTTGTTCCAGTGTGATCCTGCCGCAGTCCGGTCGGCCCTGTTTGTCGGCCAGCTCACATTTCCTTACAGGGGGCTTACTTTTTTTGGATCAGGCAGCGCCGTGGTGGGCCACATACCCGGTCATAGCAAGTTCCCGGCCTGAGGCGGAACCTCCGGGTCGGCCATGGCCGCATTCGGTCTGCCAGTGGCGTCCGTAAGGTTACGGGGGGCTGCAGAATGTGATCGCGATCCGGCAAGTCTCTTGGCAGTGTTCTTTTGGGGGGAGCTTGCATCCACGGGAGAGGCGCGTGACGGTGAAAACGGTAGGTTATGTCGCCAGGGCGAACATCGATCACTATCTCGATCTCCTCAGGGATCATGACGTTCCGGCCACGAACCGGGCGACGATCATCAAGTTGTTGGTCGCTGAAGAAGACAAGCTTGGTCACGCCCTCGAGCAGATCGAGTTCGCGGAAGACAGGGCGGCGATGGGCCGAGCGCGCGTGGACCGCCAAAGGAATTTGCGGGACAGTTTCATCTTTGGTTCGACGGAGCGCGCGCAGGCGGACAGGCTGCTCGCGAACTTGGAAGCGATCCAGCACCTGCTGGATCACTTCTGTCGCAGCAAGCGCGACCGGCGGAACTCCCTCGCGATCTGACGTATTTTGCGTCGGAGCCGCGTGGACAGCCTTCACCCGCTTCGGGCGGCGAGCCCAAAGGGTGATGCGAAGCTCAAATCGGCCCAGGCTGCGTTCTCGGCCTTCATGACGTGATCGCCGATGAGCCCGGCCAGTTCGGCCGCGTGCGTGGCCGTCATGAAATGGCCCGCACCCGCAATCGAATGCAACGATGCGTTTGCCATCGCGCGGCTCAGGACATCCGCGCATGTGTACAGGGACCGTGCCGTTCCTTCGCCGCGTACAACTCGGGTCGGAAGCAGGATGTTGCGGAGCGCCGGGATCGTGGGATCGAAGCCGGAGCGCGTGTCGAGGACATGGTTCGGCGCGGTGGCGGTGATCCGATCCCGCTGGCGAGACGGCAATGCGTCGAACCGCCCCGGGCCGTCGAGATGGTCAATGACGCACCGTGCTGCCGCGTTATTCGCCGGCTGCGGCCGCGCGAACATAGGCCGCGCGCATGTCGGCGAACTGTGAGGACAGGGACGGCCGTGCGTCTTGCGACAGCGAATCGTATATATTGCTTCAAGCATGCATGCTTCCCGCAGGTGCTGCTGAATTCAGGCGTGAGTCATTCCTAAATCCAGGAGCATCACGCTCCGATAGGAGGTCCGCATGAAGTTGGGTGTGAAGGTCGAAAAGACTTTGCCGAAGAACATTCGTGATCGGGACAATGTCAATATCGGCGGTATGGCGCCCGTGTTCACGGCCGTGAAATAGGCTTCGGTTCGACGGAATGGGGCCGGCCTCGCTTGCCCCATTTCCTGCAAGCCGCCGTAGCGCTCGCAAGCAATTAGACTTGGTATCGTTTCTCGCCCGGCATTCGTCGTGGCGGGGCGAGCAGTTGCGCCGCTCGCAACGCGTTGATCGCGATATTCGTTCACAACTCGGCTGAATGGGTTGCCGAGCGGGTCTGGAGGTTGCTTCAGTGTCTCTCATCACGTTTCACGAACTCGTCTACAATCATCGCTCACCTGTTCGCGCGTCCAAGACGGCCGGCGATCAGCTTCCGGCGGGGCATCATCGCTGCGAACCCGTGCGTGCCGCATCGGGGCTCGGCTGGTACGTTTTCCTGCCCATCTCCTTCAAGCTGCTGTGGTCGGGCCGCAGGACTTTGATCAGCCTCGACGACGGCAAGACATGGAACAAGCTGGACGCGATCCAGTATCCGGATTTCGAGCAGACATTTCAGAGTCACGCGCCCGACGCTGCAAGATTCTCTTCACCGTGGATGTGCGGCATGACCCAGTTCTACGGCATCATGCAGGTATGGCCGGGATACCTGATCAAGACGGCGCCGGGCTACAGCCTGATGGTGCGCTCTCCCGTCAACGTCGTGCCGGACGACGCCTACCATGTCATGGAAGGCATCGTTGAGACCGATCGCTGGTTTGGTCCGCTGTTCACCAATATCAGGCTCATCGACACCGGCATTCCCGTCGATTTTCGCGCCGACCAGCCGTTCCTCCAGTTGATCCCAATTCACCGCGCTGAATATGACGACGAGAAGTTGAATAATTTCACCGTCCACACCGGCTTCGAGGGACTGACTGCCGAGGACTGGCGAGCCTTCGAGCGCACGATTGTTCAGCCCGGCATGAATCCGATCGGGCGGCGGCAAGGGGCTTACGCGGTGGCGGCACGCAAACGCCGGGCGGGGGAGAAGCGGCTATGACCAGGCACGACTTCGTCACCTATATGCCGTGGGGTATGTCGTTGATGACGATGTACGGATATTGGGTGATCGGCAACAAGAGTTGGTGGTCCTGGTATGTGCCGCTCCTCACCCAGGCTCTCTGGTTCATCTGGATCGCGATCTCGGGAAACTTTGGCTTCCTTCCCGCAGCCGTGTTTCTAACCGCAATCGCGACGCGCAACCTGTTCAAATGGCGGCGCGAACTACCGCAACCTGCCTGAAAAACCGCGCGCATCGGTCAAGGCCGGGGTTCCCGGTGGATCGTTGCGTAGAGCGCGCGTTGCGCCTCGAAAGCCCGCCTGTAGGCCGGCCGCGCCTCGCCGCGCCCGACATAGGCGGCAAGGGCCGGAAACTCGCCGAGCAGGCCCGAAGGCTTCAACCTGAGCAGCACGGAGACCATCATCAGGTCGCCGGCACTGAACGCGCCGTCGAGCCAGTCGGCCCCGCCGAGGCGGCTCGAGAGTGGGCCGAGCCGCGCGCGGACGCGATCCCTTACCAGCGGCAGGCGCTCCCCGCTCCACGGCTTGTCGCCCTCCAGCAGCGTTGCGTTGGCGAGCTCGAGGATCGGCGGCTCGATCGTGCTGAGCGCGGCAAACATCCATGTGATGGCGCGGGCGCGGGCATTGGCGTCATCGGGCAGCAGGCCGGCGTGGCGCCCGGCGATGTGGAGCACGATCGCGCCGGTCTCGAACAGGGCGAGATCGCCATCCTCATAGGTCGGAATCTGCCCGAAGGGATTGAGCGCCAGATGCGCAGGCTCCTTCAGCGCATCGATCGAGACGAGGCGAACCTCGTAGGGTTGGCCGGTCTCCTCGAGCGCCCAGCGAACGCGCGTGTCTCGCGCCAGTCCCTTGCCGCCATCGGGCGAGCGCTCGAAGGCGGTGATGATGATGGTCATGAGGCTCCCGATCTCGCCGACGGTACGACGCGGTGATGGTATCATGATGCCGTTTTGCTCGACGTCTCAAACGTCGCTGCGGCCGGGGGCGAGGTCAACCCGGACGGAATTCCTCAATGATTTGGACGGTGCATGGGGTTGTTTTCGTCTTTTTTGTTCGGAGGGCCTAGTCCGTCGCCTTTTCCCTGAGCCGCTGGGCGTAGACGTTGATGACGAGGGCCGCGAGCAGGATCAGGCCGCGGATCAGGATCTTCAAGAAGCTGTCGATGTTGACGTGGTCGAGGCCGTTGTTGAGAACACCGAGAACGAAGAGCCCGACGATGGTGTTGCCGATGCCGCCGCGGCCGCCGAACAGGCTGGTGCCGCCGACCACGACGGCGGCGATGGAGTCGAGCAGATAGGTGTCGAACTCGTTCTGCTGCGCGCTGCCGAAATGGGCGACGCCGAGCATGCCGCCAATGCCGGAGCACACCGCCGAGATCACCATCACCGCGCCGAGGATCAGCTTGACGTTGAGGCCGGAATATTCGGCGGCCTCGCGGTTGCCGCCGACCATGTAGACGTAGCGGCCGAAGCGCGTGTAGGTCAGCACCAGATGGCCGCCGAGCAGCATCACGGCGGCGACGATGACGATCCAGGGGATGCCGCCGATCGAACCGGAGCCGAGCGTCGTGATCAGGCTCGGCACCTTGTAGGCGATCTGGCCGCGCACCAGCAGCGCCGAGATGCCGGCGGCGATCTGCATCATCGCCAAGGTCATGATGAAGGAGGGGATGCCGATCACGGTCAGCCCCAGCGCGTTGACGAGGCCGAGCAGTGCGCAGAGCAGGATGGCCAGCACGATCGCCACCGCGCCGGGCATGGGAACGTTGGCGATGTTGACGTAGGATTCCTGCAGCGTGAAGTAGGCGACCGCGATGCCGGTGACGTTGGCGATGCTGGCGATCGACAGGTCGATCTCCGCGCACAGGATCACGAAGGTGAGGCCGACGGCGATGATGCCGGTCACCGACACCTGGGTCAGGATGTTGCCGAAATTGTCGAGCGTGGCGAAGGAGGGGCTGGCGATCGCGAAGAAGGCGGACAGGAAGATCAGCGTCAAGAACGGCGCGATGTTGCGCATCTGCGAGCGCAGGAAGGGCGCAAGGCCTCGTGCCCGGTGACCACCGGCCGGAACCGTCTCACTGCTCGCCATGTGCTTCTCCGTCACGCCGCCTCCAGCAGGCGGTCTTTGCTGACCGGCTCGTTCCTGAACTCCCGCACCACCGCGCCGCGCTTGAGCACGAGGATGCGGTCGGCCAGCGACAGCACCGTCTCCGGCTCGGTCGACAGCACGATGATCGCAAGCCCCCTGGCGCGGAGGTCGCGGACGATGTTGATGACGTCGTTCTTGGCGCCGACATCCATGCCGCGGGTCGGCTCGCACAGCACCAGGAGCTTGGGCGGATAGGTCAGCCATTTCGCCAGCGCGACCTTCTGCTGGTTGCCGCCGGAGAGCATGCCGAGGTCGAGGCCGACCACCGGCGGCCGGATCTGCAACTGCTCGACCTGGCGGCGGGCGATGTCGCGCTCCTGCGCGGGCTTGAGCAGCAGCGATGAAATGCGGTCCAGAATGCTGATCGAGACGTTCTTGTAGACCGGCTCCTGATGGAACAGCATCGCGCGCCGGCTCTCCGGCACCAGCGCGATGCCCGCGCGCCGCGCCGCCGCGGTGCTGGCGAACGAGCGTGCCGCGCCGTCGACGATCAGCGCGCCGCTGTCCGGCTTCAGCTTGCCGAACAGGATGCGCGACAATTCCTGCTGGCCGCAGCCCATGAAGCCGTAGATGCCGAGCACCTCGCCGGCGCGCGCCTCGAACGAGACCTCCTGCAGGCTCCGGGCCAGCGAGAGCTGGTCGGCCTTCAGCACGACCGAGCCATCGCCTGCTTGCGGCAGCATCAGATCGTCGGTGTAGCTGTGCTCGAGCGCCTCGCCGCCGCGGCCGATCATGGCCTCGATCAGCGCGCCCTTGCTGGTGGCGGAGGCGGCGGTTTCCGCCACCTTGCGCCCGTTGCGGAACACCGTGACCGTATCGGACACACGCAAAATGTCCTCGATGAAATGCGAGATGAAGACGATGGCCGTGCCTTCCTCGCGCAGCCGCCTGAGCGTTGCAAACAGGCGCTCGACCTCCGGCGGGGAGAGGGCGGAGGTCGGCTCGTCGAGGATGACGATGCGTGCCCCGGAGAACAGCACGCGGGCGATCTCGATCAGTTGCTGCAGCCCGATCGGCAGGTCGCCGAGCCGCGACATCGGATCGACGTCGATGCCGAAGCGGGCGAGCTGCTCGCCGGCTTCCCGGGCCATCCGCCGCCATTGCACGAGGCCGAGCGCGTTGGTCGGCTGGTTGCCAAGGAAGACGTTCTCCGCGACCGTGAGGTCGGGGGCGACCGAGAGCTCCTGGTGCACCATGGCGATGCCAGCCGCGCGGGCGTCGCGGGCCGAGCGAAGATGGGCCTCCTGGCCATCGATCAGGAAGCGGCCCGAGAATTCGGTGTGCACGCCGGCGATGATCTTCATCAGCGTGCTTTTTCCGGCGCCGTTCTCACCGACGAGACCGTGGATCTCGCCCGCGTGGAGCGCGAAGTCGACACCACGAAGCGCTTCGACGCCGCCGAAGCTCTTCGTGATGCCCTGGAGTTCCAGGATGGGCTGACGACCCTCAGGCATGTAAGTTCGGATCTTGGAGGCTCAGATCAGGAAGTGATCCTGCATCCACTGCATTCCGGCGGCATTGGCCTTGGTCACGACCGGGCCGTCGGTGACGACGTTCTTGGGGATGCCCTGTCCGCTCTTCTCGCCGCCGACCACGGCCGAAACACCGGCAATGATGGCGCCGCCATGAATGCGGCAGGACGGATTGCGCACGGTCGCGAACATGCGGCCCTCGCTCACCGCCTGGATCGCCGGCGGCATGGCGTCGACGCCGCCGATCAGGATGTTGGTGCGGTTCCGCGCCTTCATGATGTTGGCGGCGGCAAGCGCCATGTCGTCATTGTGGAAGAACGCTGCGTCGATCTGCGGATATTTGGTCAGATAGGTTTCCCAAAGCCGCGCGGTCTTCGACACGTCCCAGTCGGCCGGCTGGGTGTCGAGCACCTCGATGCCGGGGAATTGCTTGACGACGTTGTTGAAGCCCTTCGCTCGTCCCTGCGCGCCGGTGTGGCCGAGGGCGCCTTGCGTCATGATGATCTTGCCCTTGCCGCCCATGGCGTTGCACAGCGCCTGCGTCACCGAGGCGCCCATGAACTCGTTGTCGGGGGCGAGGAAGGAGTGGACGTTGATCTGGTCGAGCGGGGCAATCAGCGTGTCCATGTCGATCACGGGCGTGCCCGCGTCGATCATCTTCTGCACCGGCTGGGTGAGGGTGCCGATGCCGAAGGCCTGGATCGCGACAAAATCCCATTTCTGCGAGGCCATGTTGTCGATCGCGGCGCGCTGCTTCACCGCATCGAGCTGGCCGTCGAACCAGGTCACTTCGACGTTGAACAGCTTGCCCCAGAATTCCGCGGCCTGTTTTCCTTGCGCGCACCAGGTCGCCTGCAGGCCGGCGTTGGAGAACGCCGCCTTCAGCGGCTTCTCGCTTCGCCCGACTTCGGCTGCAAGTGCGGGGTTTATGCCCATGCTGCCGAAGAGGGCAGCTCCGGCGCCGGCGGTCGCTGCCGCCTGAAGAAGATCGCGCCTCGTCGTCGAGAAATCTTTCGTCCCGGACATCGCTCGCTCCCATGTATTTTGTCGTCGGCGCGTCATTGGTTGCGCTACCGATGCCCGAAAGTCTCTCACAAGAGTTGATGCCACTCAATCTGCAATCAGCCGCGCGATCGCCGCAGGGTCGTGTTGGTGCAGCGCAAAGGGTTACGCTGCGATGCCAGCGAAGGCGTCGATTTCGAGGAGCAATTTATCCCAGGCCTGCGCGATTTCTGGCGACCATTCGTCGCCGAGCAGGTCGCGCAGTGTATCCCTGATGATGGCGAAGAAGGCGATGAACAGCTCGCGCGGCGTGCCGTAGCCGTCGTGCGACGACACTTCGCAGCCGATCAGCCGGAAGGCTCCGCGGCGCTCGCCGGCGAAGTCGAGGATCGCCTCGATGGTCAGCGCCAGCATCGATCCCTTGACGAGTGCGCTGCCTTGCGTGCGGAACATCGCCTGCGTTTCAGGATGCGCTTCGAACAGGCGTTGATAGACCAGCGGCGTGAGATCCGCGCAGCGCTGGGCCGCGATTTCAAAGCTGTTCTCGATCGGATTAGGGGAGGCGCCCATCGGCACTCATGCCATGCAGACAAAAAAAGAGCGGGGCCCTGGCCCCGCTCAAAAATTGTGTCGACCCTATTATCCCCGATTCTAAGATTTGCTCTTGATTGACGGGGCGACGCTGCGTTTTGCGCGCCAGGGGCTCCTCCCGAGACTTGGACCACCAGACTTCGACCTCGCGGCCAGCCTGAGCGGAAGGGATGCTAGATCAACTTTTCTCACTTGTCATCATTTTCGGCAACGATTGTTCAAAATTCGAGCAGCTGACGCAATGATCGGGCTGTCAGCCCCGTAAGCATATGACAAATATAAGAAATCTGCGGATGGGCGGGGCGCTTTGACTGCCTCGAATGCCGGGCGGGCTGCGGGTGGGGCGGCCCGAGCACAGTTTTCGAGAAATTTGCGCTGGGCCAAGAAGCCGGCGGAACTGACCTCGACTTGGGGCACGGCGGGGTGTTTAGTTGGTGCACGAACAATGGTTCGGCGGATGCGCGCACGACTGCAAAAATTCCTGCCTATCGTCCTGCTCGCCCTGGTGATGCAGGTGCTGGCGCCGATCGCCGCCTGCTTCGCAGCAGGGCAGGCCGTACCCGATCCGCTCTCCGCGGCCGTCATCTGCCACAGCCCGGCCGAGCAGGGCGGTCTGATCGATCAGACGGGCTCGCCAGCGCATGCCGGCGCGTGTGCACTCTGTTGCCTGGCCCAGGCCAACGCGTCGCTCGATTCGCCGCCGCAGGCGGCCCTCGCCATTCCCCTCCGCCACGTCGAGCGCGTGGCCTGGCACGCGGCGGACGTCTCCGCAGTCGTGGTCCACAAGGGCTCCAGCGCCCAGGCGCGCGCACCTCCTCGTATTTCCTGACGATCCTCGATGTCGCCGCGGCACGCCGTTGGCGATTGATGCCGTCGATTGGCCGGCGCACGCTGCCGGCGTCAGGAATGCCCCATGTTACGTCATCATGCCCGCTGCGGCGTGAGCCTCGTTGCCGTTCAGGCCGCGCTGCTCGCCTCAACGAGCGGAGCCGTTGCGCAAAGCAGCAGTGCGGTTTTGCCGCCGATCACCGTGGATGCGCCGGCCGCTGCAAAGCCCAAGCCACCCAAGCCGCCGGTGCATACGGCCGGCACCAGGAACCAGTCGGCCAGGTCCGTGAGCGCGGCCGACCGGGCGGCTCCAGCCAGCGCGGGTCCGCAGGGAGCGGGCGATGTCCGCCCGTCGCTCGAGGCACCGGCCGCCGTGACCCGCTACCAGTTGCCGCAGCGCTCCTTCAGCGTCACGGCGAAGGAGATCGATGAGACGATCAATCTCAAGGATGCCGAGGACGCCGTCAGATACATGCCGAGCCTGTTCGTGCGGAAGCGCAACGACGGCGACAACATGGCGGTGCTCGCGACGCGGAGCTGGGGGCTGAATTCCAGCTCGCGGACGCTGATCTACTACGACGACCTGCTGATCTCGGCGCTGATCGGCAACAACAACACCACCGCCTCGCCGAAGTGGAATCTGATCTCGCCGGAAGCGATCGGCCGGATAGATTTTCTCAACGGCCCGTTTGCTGCGGCCTATCCCGGCAACTCGATCGGCGGTGTGCTGCTGATCTCCTCAAAGATGCCGGACAAGCCGTTCGCGGTGGCCAAAGAGACCCTGTCGGTGATGCCGTGGAATCAGTACGGCACGAAGGACACCTATGTGACCAGCCAGACCAGCGCCGCCGCGGGCAATCGCGACGGTGCGCTGTCCTGGCTCGTCAGCGCCAACTATCTCGACAGCTTTCAGCAGCCGCTGACCTACACGACCAACGGTGCCATTCCGGCCGGCACCATCGGTGCGTTTCCTGCTCTGAACAAGCAGGGCGTTCCGGCCAATGTCGTCGGCACCGGCATCCTTGCGCATTCGCAACAGACTTCCGGCAATATCCGCATGGTCTATGACGTGACGGCACAGGTGCAGGCGACCTACTCGTTCGGCATCTGGAATAACCACCAGGTCTCCGATCCCCAGACCTACCTGAAGTCGGCCGCGACCGGAGCGCCGACGTTTGCTGGCCTTTCCGGATTTGCCACTGGCAAATATGTCTGGGACCAGACTCACGTCAGTAATGCCATCTCGCTCAGGAGCGACACCAAGGGCACCTACGATTTCGACCTCTCGGCCTCGAGCTACAATTATCTCCAGGACATCCAGCTCAATCCGTTCACAGTCTCGCCCACGGGGGCCGGCTATTCCCTGAACGGAAAGATCACGCGGATGGACGGCACGAACTGGCAGAACGCCGACGCCAAGGGCATCTGGCGTCCGTTCGGCTACGGCGGACGGCACGAAGTCAGCTTTGGCCTGCACGGCGACCGTTATCGTCTCGAAAGCCCCGTCTATGCGTCGTCGGTCTGGTACGCGACGGGCGACACCGGTACCGGTACGCTCTATTCCCAGGGCGAGGGCGAAACCCGTACCGGCGCGCTGTGGATTCAGGATGCCTGGAAGATCGTTCCCAATCTGAAGCTGACGCTCGGTGGACGGTTCGAAACCTGGCGTGCCCAGGACGGATTCAACGTCAGCACCACGACCAGCGCGGCCGGCGCGATCACCTCGATCGCGGCGGTTCAGCAACCGCAGCTCTCCTCGACGAATTTTTCGCCAAAAGCCTCGCTGTCCTTCGATCCAAACAAGGACTGGAATATCACGGCAAATGTCGGACAGGCCTATCGCTACCCCACGGTCATGGAGCTCTATCAGAACCTGACCGTGGGAGGGGTGGCCACAATAGCCAATCCGAACCTGCTGCCCGAGCAGGACCTGACGGGCGAGGTGAACATCGAGCGCAGATGGAACGATGGTCGGGTCCGGTTGACTCTTTTTCGGGAGCACACCGACCACGCGATCATCTCCCAGACCAACCTCGTCACCAATCCGGTCACGAAGGCGCAAACGCCGACTACCGTCATCAGCAATGTCGATGCTATCCGCCTGCAGGGTGTGGAGTTGTCCGCCGACAAGGACAACGTTCTCGTCAGCGGTCTACAGTTGTTCGGCAGCATAACCTACGTGGACTCGCGAATCTTGGCTGACGCAAGCTGGGCCGGTATCGATCCCCTGACCAACCAGCCGACGAGTGTCGTCGGCAAGCGGGTGCCCTTCGTGCCCGACTGGCGCGCCAAGTTCGGCGTCACTTGGCGCCCGAACGACAGCTGGGCGTACACGGTAGCCGCGCGCTACAGCGGCAAGCAGTACTCGACGCTGGACAACACCGATCGCGTCCCGCACGTCTATGGTGCCTTCGATAACTTTTTCGTTGTGGACTTGAAGGTCCATTACAACGCGACCAGGAACTTCGCGTTCGACTTCGGTATCGATAATCTCTTCAACGAGCAGTACTTCCTGTTCCATCCGTTCCCGGGGCGTACTTTCGTTCTCGCCGCCAAATATACGTTCTGACGGATGGGGCGATGTTTACGACGACAAGAAAGGCAAAAGGCATGAACAAGCTCTCCAACATTCTCGCGCTCGCGGCGCTTTCGGCCATGGTGATCGCCGCGCCCGTCCGCGCCGACGACGTCAAGGCCGGCGACCTCGTCATCTCGCAGGCCTGGAGCCGGGCGACGCCGGGCGGCGCAAAGGTTGCCGGCGGCTATCTCACTATCGAGAACAAGGGCGCGGCGCCGGACAAGCTCGTCGCAGTCTCGGCGGATATTGCCGGGAAGGCCGAGGTTCACGAGATGGCGATGGACAACGGCGTGATGAAGATGCGCATGCTCGACAAGGGGCTCGTGATCGATCCCGGCAAGACGGTGAAGCTTGCGCCCGGCGGCTATCATTTGATGCTGCAGGAACTCAAGGGCCCGTTCAAGCAGGGCGACAAGGTTCCCGTGACGCTTCAGTTCGAGAAGGCGGGCAAGGTCGCCGTCTCCCTCGACGTCCAGGGCGTCGGTGCGCAGGCGCCCGGCGGCGGCGGACACATGATGAAGAATATGCCGGACCATTCGGGAATGATGAAGCAATGAAACAGATCAAGTCTCCCATGACCTCGGGTCGAACCATGGCGGGCCTCGTGCTCGGAGTTGCGGCGTTGCTGTCGGTCGCGGCGACGCCGCTCGCGGCCGCAACCGACGACGACAGCTTCTTCACCCATCTGCACACCGAGAAGGCGATGGCCAATGTCACGGTTTCGCCGGGCCACGCGGGCCCGGTCGAGATCGCCATCCAGCTCGAAACGATCGACGAGACGCCGCTCTCGGCGCAGGCCGTCTCGGTGACGCTCGTCGATACGCGGACCGGCAAGGCGCTGGTGCCGGTCGAGGCCTCACGCGATGGCGAGGACGGCTGGCATGTGAAGGTCGCGCAGTTGACGCCCGGGCGCTGGATGCTGGGGCTCGGAATTTCGATCTCCGAGTCCGATCACGTCAGCATCGAATCTCCGATCCTGATCAAGTGACCGTGCCGAGGAGTACGCAGATGTCGAAGAAATCCGGGCTGATCCTGATGGCTGTGCTGGCCGCATCGCCTGCGGCTGCACATGTGTTTCTGGAAGGCAAGCAGGCCACCGTCGGCGCGTCCTACAAGGCCGTGTTTGCCGTGCCGCACGGCTGTTCGGGCTCACCGACGGTCAAGATTCGCGTGCAGATCCCCGAAGGCGTCGTCGCCGTGAAGCCGATGCCGAAGGCGGGCTGGACCATCGACATCGTCGAGGGCAAATATGCCAGCGAATACGCCTATCACGGCAACAAGCTTTCCTCAGGCGCCAAGGAAGTTGCCTGGTCCGGCGGCAAGCTGCTGGACAAGAACTATGATGAGTTCGTCATGCACACGGTGCTGACCGATACGCTCAAGCCGAACACGACCCTGTATTTCCCCGTCGTCCAGGAATGCGAGACCGGCGTTAGCCGCTGGATCGAAATCCCGGCGGAGGGGGCGGGGCATTCGCATGAGGGCAAGTCGCAGGCACCTGGCGTGAAGCTGTTGCCAAAGCCTTGATGCGTCTGCTCGCTGCGCTTGCGACGCTGCTTCTTGTTGCGGGGTTCGCGACCGGCGCTGCCGCGCATGCCGCGCTCATCTCGGTCGAGCCGGCGAGTGGCAGCATGCTTGCGAGCGCGCCGGAAGCGGTGAGGCTCCGCTTCAACGAAGCGGTGACACCCGGAGCGATCCGGCTGATCGACGGAGCGGGCCGGGCACGGGACGATGCACACGTCAGCGCGTCCGGCGAGACGATTTCGGTCGCGATGCCACCGGACCTGCCGCAGGGCACGGCCGTCGTGAGCTATCGCGTGATCTCGCAGGACGGCCATCCCGTCGCAGGTTCCATGATCTTCTCGATCGGCATGCCCACGGGCACGAAGCCGCCGGCTACCGCGGATGGCGGGGTGGGTGTGCTGATCTGGATCGCGCGGATCGGGCTCTATCTCGGGCTTTTTGTCGGCATCGGCGGCGTGTTCTTTGCGCGCTCGATCGCGCGGTCGATGACGGGCATGACGGCCGCGCGCTCAGCGCTCGTCATCGGACTGGCAGGTGCTGTTGCTTCTCTCGGCGCGTTGGGCCTCGATCTCCTCGGCCTGCCGGCTGTGGCGCTTGCGACGATGGCACCCTGGACGGTTGCGTTTGCGACCAGCGCCGGCCCTGCTTTGCTGGTTGCCATTGCTGCGATGCTGCTCGCCCTGATAGCACTCCGCAGCGCGTGGTATGCCCGCGCGGCTGCGGCGATCGCGTTTGCCGGTGTCGGGTTGTCGCTCGCCATGACCGGCCACGCCGCGACGGCCCCGCCCGAAGCCCTGACGCGGCCTGCGGTCTTCCTCCATGGCCTCGGTGCCGCCTTCTGGATCGGTGCCCTGGCGCCGCTCGCCGCAGCGGTGCCGAAGCCGGCGGCGGCACCGCTTCTCCTCCTGAACCGCTTCTCAGCGATCGCCGTGCCCGTCGTCGCAGCACTGGCGCTGACAGGCCTTGTCCTTGCGATCATCCAGGTCGAAAAGCTGTCCGCGCTCATCGAGACCCGCTATGGCCTCATCCTCACGGTCAAGCTCGCGCTGGTTCTGGTCCTGCTGGCGCTCGCAGCGCTCAACCGGTTCAGGCTGACGCCGGCTCTGGCGCGGAACGAGCAAGCCGCCCTCGCGCTCAAACGTTCGATCCTGCTGGAATGCGCGCTCGCGCTCGGCATCCTCGCCGTCGTTGCCGGCTGGCGCTTCACACCGCCGCCGCGGACCATCGTCCCGGAGACGCCGCTGGCGATCCACATCCACAGCGACAAGGCGATGTTCCAGGTGCTGGTCTCGCCGGGCAAGGCCGGCATCGACGATTTCGTGCTCCAGCTCATGACCGGCGAGGCGACGCCGCTGAACGCCAAGGAGGTGACGCTGACGCTGAGCCTGCCGGAGCGCGGCATCGAGCCGATGGAGCGCAATGCCGAACTCGGGTCCGACGGCTACTGGCATGTGCGCAAGGTCGAGCTGCCGTTTGCCGGCCGCTGGCATGTGCGGATCGATGCGCTGGTGACCGATTTCGAGAAGGTCACGCTGGAGGACGAACTCGAGGTGGCGCCGCCCTAGGATTCCGTCGCGCTTCGCGCTGAAGGCGAAGCCGACGGAAAAATGACAAGGAATTCCGCCGCCTTAGCGGCTTTTCCTCATTCCCGGCCTTGTGTTTTCGCTCCCAATCCGCTTTCACTGCAGCCGATCACTGATTCCCAGAGTATTGCCATGCGGTTGTCGCGATTCTTTCTGCCCATCCTGAAGGAAAATCCGAAAGAGGCGGAGATTGTCTCGCATCGGCTGATGCTGCGCGCCGGCATGATCCGGCAGGAGGCCGCCGGCATCTATGCCTGGCTGCCGCTCGGCTTTCGCGTGCTGAAGAAGATCGAGCAGATCGTGCGCGAGGAGCAGGACCGCTCCGGTGCACTGGAACTGTTGATGCCGACGCTGCAGCTCGCCGACCTCTGGCGCGAGAGCGGCCGCTACGACGCCTATGGTCCGGAGATGCTGCGCATCGCCGACCGCCACAAGCGCGAGCTGCTGTACGGGCCGACCAACGAGGAAATGATCACCGAGATTTTTCGCGCCTACGTCAAGTCGTACAAGAACCTGCCGCTCAACCTCTATCACATCCAGTGGAAATTCCGCGACGAGCAGCGTCCGCGCTTCGGCGTGATGCGCGGCCGCGAGTTCCTGATGAAGGATGCTTACTCCTTCGATCTCAACGAGGCTGCGGCGCGCGTTGCCTACAACAAGATGTTCGTCGCGTACTTGCGCACCTTCGCGCGGATGGGGCTGAAGGCGATCCCGATGCGCGCCGAGACCGGCCCGATCGGCGGCGATCTCAGCCACGAGTTCATCGTGCTGGCCGAGACCGGCGAATCCGGCGTGTTCATCAACCGCGACGTGCTGGACCTCCCCGTTCCCGGCGAGGACGTCGATTACGAAGGCGACCTAACGCCGATCATCAAGCAGTGGACCTCGGTCTATGCTGCGACGGAAGACGTTCACGACGCCGCGCGGTTCGAGCAGGAAGTGCCCGCCGACAAGCGGCTCAACACCCGCGGCATCGAGGTCGGCCAGATCTTCTATTTCGGCACCAAATATTCCGAGCCGATGAAGGCGATGGTGGCCGGGCCCGACGGCGTCGACGTGGCGATCCATGGCGGCTCCTATGGCGTCGGCGTCTCGCGCCTTCTGGGCGCCATCATCGAGGCCTGCCATGACGACGCCGGCATCAAATGGCCGGAAGCCGTGGCCCCGTTCCGTGCCGTGGTGCTGAACCTCAAGCAGGGCGATGCCGCGGTCGATGCGGCCTGCGAGAAGCTCTATGCGGAGCTGACCGCCAAGGGCGTCGACGTGCTCTATGACGACACCGACCAGCGCGCCGGCGCCAAATTCGCCGCCGCCGACCTGATCGGCATCCCCTGGCAGATCATGATCGGGCCGAAGGGGCTCGCCGACGGCAAGGTCGAGATCAAGCGGCGCAGTGACGGCGCCCGCGAGACCATGTCGCCTGCGGACGCGGTCGCCCGCCTGGCCGGCTGAATATTGTTCATCGCCCGATGTCGCGGCCGCCAATCCGGCCACAATTGACCCCGAATCATGGGATTATCGAGCGATGGACGAGACCATGACCGAAACCGTTCAAACCAAGCCCTTCGCGCCCTTCGAGTGGATGCTGTCGGCGCGCTACCTGCGGGCGCGGCGCAAGGAGGGATTCATCTCGGTCATCGCCGGGTTCTCCTTTCTCGGCATCATGCTCGGCGTGGCCACGCTGATCATCGTGATGGCGGTGATGAACGGCTTCCGCAAGGAACTGCTCGACAAGATCCTCGGGCTGAACGGCCACATCCTGGTGCAGCCGCTGGAATCACCGCTGACCGACTGGAAGGACGTCGCCGACCGCCTCAGCCAGGTCCCGGGCATCCGGCTCGCCGCCCCCGTCGTCGACGGCCAGGCGCTGGCGTCCTCGCCATGGAACGCCTCGGGCGTGCTGGTGCGCGGCATCCGCTCCGACGACCTCAACAACCTCACCTCCATTGCCAAGAACATCAAGCAGGGCTCGCTCGAGGGCTTTGACGAAGGGCAGGGGGTCGCGATCGGCCGGCGGCTCGCCGACCAGCTCTCGCTGCATGCCGGCGACAGCGTGACGCTGGTGGCGCCGAAGGGCGCGGTCACCCCGATGGGCACGACGCCGCGCATCAAGCCGTACAAGATCGTCGCCGTGTTCGAGATCGGCATGTCCGAATACGATCTCGGCTTCGTGTTCATGCCGCTCGCCGAGGCGCAGGCCTATTTCAACCGCAGCAGCGACGTCACCTCGATCGAGGTGTTCACCACCAATCCCGACAGGATCGACGCCTTCCGCAAGGCGGTTACGGAGGCCGCGGGCCGGCCGGTGTTCCTGGTCGACTGGCGCCAGCGCAACTCCACCTTCTTCAACGCGCTGCAGGTCGAGCGCAACGTGATGTTCCTGATCCTGACCATGATCATGCTGGTCGCGGCTCTCAACATCGTCTCCGGCCTGATCATGCTGGTGAAGGACAAGGGCAGCGACATTGCGATCCTGCGCACGATGGGCGCCTCGCAGGGCTCGATCATGCGCGTCTTCCTGATCACCGGCGCCTCGATCGGCGTGGTCGGCACGCTGGTCGGATTCTTCGTCGGCCTCGTGATCTGCCTCAACATCGAATCGATCCGGCAATTCCTGTCTTGGCTGACCAGCACAGAGCTGTTCTCGCCGGAGCTGTACTTCCTGTCGAAACTGCCCGCCGAGATCGACGTCGGCGAGACCACGGCCGTCGTGATCATGGCGCTGACGCTGTCGTTCCTGGCGACGCTCTACCCGTCCTGGCGCGCCGCGCGCCTCGATCCGGTCGAAGCGCTCCGGTACGAGTGAGGGGCTGATGGAGCAGAAGCAGGGGGCGGAAGATGTACCGGTCATCTATCTCCACGAGATAAAACGGCAGTATCTGCAGGGCGAGGTGCCGCTGACGATCCTGGACGGCGCCAAGCTCGCGCTGTGGGCGGGCCAGTCGGTGGCGCTGGTGGCGCCGTCGGGCTCGGGCAAGTCGACGCTGCTGCACATCGCAGGCCTGCTCGAGGCGCCCGATTCCGGCGAGGTCTATGTCAACGGCGCGCCGACCTCGCAACTGCCCGACATCGAGCGCACCCAGCTTCGCCGCACCGATATCGGCTTCGTCTACCAGTCGCACCGGCTGCTGCCGGAGTTTTCTGCGCTGGAGAACGTCATGCTGCCGCAGATGATCCGCGGCCTGAAGAAGTCCGAGTGCGCCACGCGCGCCAAGGAAATCCTCGGCTATCTCGGCCTCGGCGACCGCATCACGCACCGCCCCGCAGAACTGTCGGGCGGCGAGCAGCAGCGCGTCGCCATCGCGCGCGCGGTCGCCAACGCGCCGCGCGTGCTGTTTGCGGACGAGCCGACCGGCAACCTCGACCCGCACACGGCGGACCACGTGTTCCAGGCCCTGATGCAGCTCGTCAAGGCGACCAAGGTCTCGATGCTGATCGCGACCCACAACATGGAGCTCGCCGGCCGCATGGACCGTCGCGTGTCGCTGTCGAACGGCCAGGTCGTCGAGCTGGAATAAAAAACTCGAAAACAACCCCATGCACCGATTCCGGCCGATTCCGGCCGCGATGGGGGTGGTTCCTGCCATCCAATTGAGATGTCGGGCAAATCCACGGCCAAGGCGCATCGCTGCAGCGGACAGGCCGATTACGGCCGAATCACGGTCATCCTGAACGGTCCGGCATTGGCGGCGGCGTGCGCCACGGCGTCGTTGGCGTGGTCGAGATCGAACGCCGTCACCTCGTATTCGTCGAGCCTGAGCAGCCCTGATCGCACCAGCGCGATCAGGCGGCTCGCCGCATCCGGCGGGTACATCCAGACGCCGTGGAGGGTGATGCAGTTGCGCATGATCCAGTTGTAGGGCAGCTCGAGGCCGGCGCCGCCGAGCATGCCGACGCCGCCCATCAGCGCGATGCGCCCGTTGGCGCGCACCGTCATGACCGCCGCGCGCACCACGGTGGTTGAGACCGAGGGCGGCATGATGTCGAGCACGCAGTCGATCGGCCCGCCTGCGGCGCGCTTCATGGTCTCGCGATCGTCGTTCTCGCTGCCGGTGAGCTTGACCGGCCGCACCCGGTCGCCGAAGCGGCGGACGAGGTCAGAGAGAACCGCCTCGTTGCGGCCGGGCGCCACCACGCAGGCCGCGCCCATCGCGAGCGCGACGGCGACCGCCGCGCTGCCGAAATTGCCGGTGGCGCCGCTCACCAGCACGGTCTCGCCGGGCTGGAGCCTTGCCGCGAGGAAGCCGCCATAGGGCACCAGCATCGTTCCCAGCGCGCACCAGCGGCTGGCGTCCTCGGAGGTGATCTGTCCGAGAGGTTTGACGTTCTCGGTCGGCAGCCGCATCTGCCCGGCAAACGAGCCGTGGCGAAAGTACTTCTGCAACTTGAGCCCGCCGGCGTCGCGCGCGCTCAGGCCCTGCAGCGTGATATCGGGCGCGACCGCGTCGTCGCGCGAGCGCACCGTCGGATCGCAAAACACCCAGTCGCCGATCGCGAGCCTGGTCGCATCCGGACCGGTCGCGCGCACCCGGCCGATGCCGCCCGGTCCCGGGATGACCGGCAGGTCGAGCGCATATTTGCGCTCCCCGCTGAAGACCTCGTTCATGTAGGACAGCACGCGGGTGGCGACGATGTCGACGATGACCTCGCCGGTGCCGAGCACCGGCTCCGGCATGTCCTCGATTGCGAGTTGCGATCCGAAGGATTTGAGTATGGCAGCTTTCATGATGTTCACCTCAAGGTCGGGTGATGAGGCATATGCGCCGCCTTGGAAGGGACAAGAAGGCCTGGTATTATCCTAGTATTCCAAAAACCCTCCCTGCGGGAGCGATATCATGGCCGATCCACGCCGCGTCGAATTCGGCGACTTCCTGCGCTCCCGCCGCGAGAAGCTGACGCCCAAGACCGTCGGGCTGCCCGCCGGCCAGCGCCGCCGCACCGCAGGCCTTCGCCGCGAGGAGGTGGCCCAACTCGCCGGCATCGGGGTCGACTGGTACATCCGCCTCGAGCAGGGCCGCACCGTCAGCCCGTCCGTGACCACCGTCGATGCGCTGGCGCGCGCGCTGCGTCTGAGCAAGACCGAGCACGCGCATCTGAAGGCGCTGGCCCGCGACGGTGCGAGGAGCGCCTTCACGCGCGAGATCGTGCCGCCGCCGATCCGGCGGCTGGTGGAGAGCCTGCCGCATCCGGCCTACATCACCGGGCGGCGCTGGGACGTACTGGCCTGGAACGAAGCCGCCGAGCAGGTTTTCGCGTTCGGCCGTTTGCCGGAAGAGGATCGCAACACGATGATCCTGATGATGACCAACAAGCAGACGCGAAGGGCCTACGGCGCCGGCTGGGCGGAGGTTGCAAAGCGCATGGTGGCGATGTTCCGCGCCACGCACGACGTCTGGGCCGGCGATCCCGCCTTCGCGGAATTGCTGGCGCGGCTGCGGCAGGGCAGCCCGGAATTCGTCAAATGGTGGGAGGCCCACGAGATCCGCAGCACCGCCTCCGGCCTCAAGACCATGTCGCATCCGACCCTCGGCGTGCTGCATTTCGAGCACACCAGCTTTCAGGCCAATGACGATCCCGCGCTGAAGCTCGTGATATACACACCGGTGTGAGGGCAGGAAAGCAGTGGGGCCGATGAGCGTGAGTTCGGCACGATGATGGACAATCCGGCTCATCCAGCCTCACCACCGCCGCCGCATCCGAGGGTGAACCTGGCGGGCTTGCTGCGCCTTCGACCCGACCGGACCATGCTGGTGTCGGCGACGCGCGCGGCGATGGCGTCAGGCATCTGCATGGTCGCGGGCTGGCTGCTCGACGATCCAGCGGCCGGCCTGATGGCCAATCTCGGGACTTTCGTCGCCCTCTATGGCAGCGGACGTCCCTACCACAACCGCGCAATATTGCTGGCGCTGATCGCGGGCGGGCTGGTGGTGTGCGTCGTCGCGGGCGCGGAGGCCGCTGTGGTGCCGAACCCCTGGGTCAGCGTCGCGGTGGCCGCGCTGATTGCGACGCTTGCGAGCTTCCTCTGCACGGCGCTGAATGTCGGACCGCCGGGGGCCTACATATTGATGCTCGCCTGTGCAACCGGCACGGCAATGGTTGGGCAGGCATCACATCCGGGGAGGATCGCCGTGCTCGTCGCGGCGGGCGGGACGGTCGCGTGGCTGTTGCATATGCTGGGAGCGCTTTGGGAGCGGCGGCGACCGGAGCGAAGGGCCGTCGCCAATGCGGCGCTGGCGGTTGCCGACTTCATCGACAGTGCGGCTCACAGCCGCTCCGATCTTCCGCGCCACAGGGCGGCGACGAGCCTGCATGACGCCTGGAGAGCGCTCATCGCGTGGCAACCGGCTGGAGATCCCGATGCGGCCCTGAGACAATTGCGGGCGTGCAGCCGCAGGCTGCATGGACTGTTTGCCGCGGCCGTTCGCGAGGGCAGCGCAGGCGGTTCGCCCGGTCCAGCAGCGAGCGCCGAGGCGCGGACCATCATGTCGCGTGTCGCCGAATTGCCGAGCGAACCTGCCCTTGCCGGCCCGAACGAACGACGCGCGTTCTTTCGGCGTCGCGAAATGATCGCGTCGTCCTTCGCCTGGACGCTGCAGCCGCCACTGATTGCCTCGCGGGTCGGGGCGGCCGCCCTGATCGCAGGGGCCGCTGGAGTGATGATCGGCCTCGAACGCTCCTATTGGGCCGCTGCCGCCGCCGTGTTGGTCCTGTACCAGGGGCTCAACTGGGTGCTCGCCATGCAACGCGGCTTCGAGCGAACGCTCGGCACGATGCTCGGCCTGATCCTTGCTGCCACACTGACGTGGCTTCATCCCGGCGGGGTTGCGCTGATCGGGTGCATCGTCCTCTTGCAATTCATCGGCCAGTTGTTCGTCGTATCGAACTATGCATTCGCCGTGGCCTTCTTCACGCCGATGGCTCTGCTGATGGCCGGCCCGGGCAGTGCCTCTGTATCCGACGTCAATGAATTGCTCCTGGCGCGCGGCCTCGACACCATCCTCGGCTGCGCGGTTGGACTGGCCGTGCTGCTTGTGACCTACCGAACGGGCGGCTCGACGGTGAGACGGGCGCTTGCAGAGACGCTCGCCGCCGCAAAGTTGGTTTTGCCGTTTCTGGCGCGTGGCGAAGTGACAACCATCGAAGCCCGCACCGCACGGCGACGATTGCGATCGAATGCGTTCGGTCTGATCCTGCTCTATGAGGAGCAGGCGGGTGGGACGGAGCGCGCGCGCGGCGAGGCGGACCGCGCCTGGCCTGCCATCGTCGCCGCGCAGAGGCTGGCCTTCCGGATACTCTCCGCGTGCTGGGAGATCGAGGCGGCGGGCAACGCGGCAAACGCGCCGTTGGGCGACGATGACGGCGAGGCGATCATTCGCGCGCTCGAGGCGCTGCAGGCCGGCCGCGTCGCGACGATTCCCCTGTCATCGTCGAACTTCCTCGTTCCGGAAATCATCCTGCTGAACGAGAGCGTGACCTCCTGAGGCCATCTGATAGGCTGGCCCACCGTTGATCGGCATGCGAGGACCGATGATGCTCACCCAGGACATGAAGAGGGTCATCGCGGAGCAGCGCCTCGGATTCGTGGCGACGGTCGCTCCGGACGGGACGCCGAATGTGTCGCCGAAAGGCACCTTCGCCGTGCTCGATGACCGCACCATCGCATTCGGCGAGATCCGCTCGCCGGGCACGATCCGAAACCTCCGGGCAAATCCACGCATCGAGGTCAATTTCGTCGATGTCTTCGTGCGCAAGGGCTATCGCTTTGCGGGGTTGGCCACGATGATCGACAGGGGCGAGGCGCAGTTCGAGACCGTGCTTCCCCATCTGCAAAGTGCGTTCGCCCATCGCATCCGCACCATCGTGATGATCACGGTTACCAAGGCATTGCCCCTGACGTCGCCCTCCTATGACGACGGCAAGACCGAGGTCGAGCTTCGGCGGGCCTGGACGGCCCGTCTGCGCAAGCTCCAGCCGCAAGAGCGGTTCGAGGAGTGATTGCTAATCGCTCCTTGTGTCGCAGAAGTCCACTTTGATGCGTCGCGTGGGTCCGGCTCTGCTTGCGATCCGAAGCCGGGGCGCGTCCTTCTGTCACACGACGTTGCACTTACGAACGTAGCCGGTCATCATCCCGGCCCGTCGGCCATACCGGCATGAGGGGCAGATGGCAGGAGAGCTCGCCTACCACGACGAGGCCGCCGCTGAGTACGATCGCGCATTTGCGCATGTGTCGGGGCACTTTCTGCCGTTTCTCCTGCAGGCCGCGGGCGTCGCGCCTGGCATGTCGGTTCTCGATGTCGCGACGGGGACGGGATTGGCCGCGGCAGAATGCCTGCGCGCCGTCGGGCCGACCGGCCATGTCGTCGCTGCCGATCTGTCGGAAAGCATGGTGGAGCAGGCCAGGAGGCGCCTGGGCGCAGCACCGAACGTCACCTTCGCCAGGGAGGACGGACAAGCTCTTTCGTTTGCCGATGGCAGTTTCGACGCGCTGGTTTGCAGTCTCGGGCTGATGTTCTTTCCCGATCCCGCGCGCGGGTTATCGAACTTCCTGCGTGTCCTGCGTCCGCGAGGGCGCGCAGCCGCCTCCGTCCTTACGGTGCCCGAACGTTCCTACAATGGCCGCATCAACGCGGTGATAGCCAGGCATTTGCCCGAGATCGGCGAAGCGACGGCAAGGACCTTCGCGTTGGGCGATGCGGCTCGCTTGCGCCAACTGCTCGAAAGTGCAGGGTTCCGCAATATCGAGATATCGAAGCAAGCGCATCGGTTCGCATTGCCCTCTTTTGACGCCTATTTTGGCCCGTTCGAGCGCGGTGGCGCATCCACCGGACAAGCCTATCTTAAACTCCTACCTTTCGTCCGCGATAGCGTACGCAAGGAGGTTCAGCGGAGCATTGGCGACACCGGTGGCCCCGTGGAGATCGAGGTCGAATTTCAGTTCGCAAGTGGAGAGCGCTGACGACGTTCTCGTGCTGGGCTGCCGTACGACGCCATCGACGCGACCCGCTCAGTTGGGCGTGATCTGTATCGACGTATTTCTTGGGGAGGCACCACCATGAAGAAATTGAACGTCTGCGCGGCCATCATCGCGTACGGTTCGGTGTCGATCCTGTCGGCCGGGCAAGTGTGCGCGGCTGAACTCAAGCTGCTGGCGGGCGGGGCGATGACCACCGTCTGGGCGGAGCTCAGACCGCAGTTCGAGCAAGCCTCGGGACACAAGCTCGAAATCTTCTTCGCCACCACGCCGAACCTCATCAAGGAGGCGACGTCAGGCCGGCCATTCGACGTCGGCGTCGTTCCCGTCGAGGTGATGCAGGACGCCGCGGCGCGCGCAAAGTTCGCGGAGGGACCGACGACCGATATTGCCCGCGTCGGCCTTGGCGTGGCCGTCCGCGCCGGCGCCGCCAAGCCGGACATCGGAACGGCCGATGCGTTCAAGGCGACCCTGCTCAAGGCGCAATCGATTGCGTCTATACCGGAGAGCGCGACCGGCTATTCGATTGCGAGGGTGTTTGATCGCCTTGGCATTTCGGAGCAGATGAAGGCCAGGATGAAGGCGCAGCCCAATCCTGCTGCCGTCGTCGCGGCGGTCGCCAACGGAGAGGTCGAACTCGGCCTGTTTCTCAGCAACGTCCTCACCGCGCCGGGTCTCGACCTCGTCGGCCCATTCCCTGCCGAAGTGCAGGAAAACGTCGTCTTCACGGCCGCGGTCGCCTCCGGCGCAGGCGACGCTGCCGCGGCCAGGGCGCTCATTCAATTCCTCAAGGCACCCGCAGCAGTTGCGATCATCAAATCGCGGGGCATGACGCCAGGTTGAGGCACGGCGCCAGGCGCGATCGCTCTGAAGATTTTGCGGTCCGCGCTTACGGTGCGGGCGTGGCGGGAGCTTTCGGGGTTACCTTCGGCAGCGGCAGGTCCGCTCAAGGGGGTGAGCGAGCCGCCGGCCGAAGGGGGCGCAGGCAGGCTACTAGTTAGTTTGCTCGCCGAGCCGATGTATAGATAAAACATGGACGAATATCTCGATTTGAGTCGCCGCTTTGGTCTCCTCACAAATTACAGTGCTGAGGAGCTGTTCGCGTCAGACCTCCGCGGCAAGGGTCTACGCTGGGACGAAGTGCTGAAAGGGCGCTTCTCCATCATCGTGGGCCGAGCCAACTTTGGCAAGACTATGGAGTTGCGGGCAAAGTGCAAAGCCTTGCGCGCGCAGGGTCAGCCTGCAGTCTATATCGCCTTGCAGAAGGTTCTGAGCGAAGACAACCCCGAGGACGCGCTTGAGGGCGAGAATCTCGAAGCGCTGACGGGATGGAAGCAGTCCGGCGGCGAATTGACGGTGTTCGTCGATTCTCTTGATGAAGCGTCCCTTGGTATCGACGACGGCATTCGCAAATCATTGAGGCGCGTCAACAAGACGCTTGGCTGGCCGGCCGCTGACGTCAAATGGGTTCTCTCCTCCCGTCCGGCCGTGTTGACTGAAGACGTCCTCGAACTGCTACAGGCCGAGCTTCGCACCACGCTGTATACCGGGGCTAGCGAGGGCTCGTCTGATGGTTTTGAAGGCGAGCAGGATACGGCCGACGCGGCGATTGGCGATATTACGTCTGCCGACGCCGCGAGCAAGACTCAGACTCTTGCGCCGAAACACGAACACCTGAAGGTCTATAGCTTGCTGCCGCTGGAGAGGGCGGGAGCAGTCCGCTACCTACGAAGCCACCGTGGCATATCTCAGCCGGAGCAGACATTGAGCGCCGCGTGGCGGTACGGGCTCGGTCGTCTTGCCGAAGGTCCCGGGGGCTTGGACATACTGGCGCATATCGACTTAGTTCAGAATCCACATCGGCACCTTACGGAAGTCTTCGATCGCATGGTCGGTGCCGTTCAACAGCAACAGCGCATGGATCCGCGGGAACGACGGGTCGGCAACCCACCCCCTGAGAGCTTGAGGGAAGCTATTGAGCGTCTTGCCGGCGCTTCCGCAGTTTGTCAGTTGCTCAACATCGAGATATCCCCCAAGGCGCTTCGCTATCGCGACGGCGTTCTATCGGCGCGTCCTATCATTGCATCTCTTTTGTCAGAGGAATCTCTTGCGTACCTGCTTGGCTCTCGTCTGTTCATCGATTCAGGGCAGCATCAGGTCAAGCTTTATCCAGATGAGCTTTTGCCGTTTCTTGCAGCCAAGCGTCTTGCTTCACTTGTAAAATCACCGGAGCACGCTCGCCGACTGCTTTCGAATTTCACTTGGTATGCGACCACCGGGGAGTGCGGAGTTTACCGTGCGCTCCTCCCCTTGGTTGGCTGGTTATCAGTCTTCAGCGCACACTGTCGCCGAGAATTGCTCATTGTGGAACCGCAAGCGGTTGCATTCTTCGGCGATCTAAGGAATCCGCAGGTTCAGCTGGCAGAAGCATCAGGTGCACTTGAGCGCACTATTGAGCGTCTCGTCTCGGAGGGCGATTCACTCGGGCGCTCGCATTTCACCCTTACGGCTGAGAACTATTGGCAAGCCGCTAAGCCCGGCATTGAGCCGACGCTAAGGCGCCTGTTCGAGCACTATGGGACCGATCGTCACGCGAGGGAGGCCCTGTTGAGCATCGCTAGCCATGCTCCGTCAGAGGCGCTCCGCGACGCTACGCTGGATGCTTACGGCAGGGACTACGCCAAGCTTTTGAGAGAGCGTACCGAACTGGACTACATATTGTCGCTAGGACGGGATGATGACTATCGTGCACTCGGTGCCGCCCTCGAGGCCGAGCAGGGGTTAGCGGAATCACAGGTGTCTCGCCTTGTGCAGAGACTCGCGTGGAAAGTGCTCGATGCTAGGGCAATTTCGCGGGTTGTGGCGCGGCAGTTTCGCCTTGGAGCAGAAGGGTTTTGGTTGGATTGGGTACTCACGCACGAAGTTGCGGAAGAGGCGAGCAATGTTGACCTGTATGGGCTCACCCGATCGCTACTGCTCCAATTGGTGGACACCAAGAGTAAACCTGCAAGAGGAACTGGGGCGAAGTTTATAGAGCTCTTGGCGGACCTACTCGCGCTGGTCGTCAATCGCTCCGCCGATAAGCCCTTGCGGGTAGCCAAGCTCTGCCTGGTGCTCCGTCGCTTCGTCAACAAACACCGCAGTTTTGATGTCGATACCTCCAAGCTGCGGTCCGCTCTTCAAGACCACCAGGAAGTTCGCCTCGCATTCTTGCGTGGGCTCATCCATCCAACCGACAAAACGGCCACTAGCATCTTTCAGGCGGTTTTTGACTATCCGTACGTTTATTCCTTGGTCCCTGGTGACGATGAGAAGATTGGAGAGCCCGGCTTTAGTGAGCTCATTGCAAATCGGAAGAAGAACGCCGCGAAGCCGACGCCACACAGGCCGACCAAGTCGCGCCGCCGGGCCGTCGTAGACGAGAAGTCCAAGGCAGCTCTGCGTGCTATGCTCGATAGGATCCGGGATGCTTCGCAAGAGAGCGCGCTGGCTTGGGTGGCGGAGTGGCTCGTAAACACGACTTCGCGTTCACGATACGGCGAATGCGACTTCGCAATCTTCGAGAACGCAGCGGGCAGCGAGATTGCACAAGCAGTTCGTGCCGGCCTTAGCAACCTGTGGCGCAAGAAGGACCCGACGTGGAAGGAAGCCGAACCCAATTCCACCTACCACATCACCATCGCCGGCTTGCAGGGGTTGCACCTTGAACTGGGCGACGGCTCGCGCCTCCCGACGCTCAGCTCCCAAGAAATTCGGCGAGCAATTCGATATGCCCAATTTGAGATGAACGGCTACCCGAGGTGGTTTTGGAGTTTGGTGACTGCTCACGAGCAGATTGCCGCGCCGGAGTTCAATTCCATATTGGCAAGTGCCCAAAAGGGGCAGGTTTCACTGGACAAGGCGGAAACGCTCATTCGGCATCTCAATGAAGCCCCGAGAGGCATTCAGCAGTCCCTTGCTCGGGCAGCCTGGAACTTCATCCTGAGATATCCTCGGCTTCCGCAGTACGCATATTCGGCCGCCTTAGAGGCTGTGGTGAGCCGGACGGATGCAATCGATCAAGTAACCTTTGAGGAAGAAGCATGGCGGCGGATGGATTCCGCATTCGACAAACGGCTTCCTTCGCAAGGCGAGCCGGATGCCGATATGGACGCTGAGGCTCAGAAGGCTTGGCAAGAACTCGAGGAGCACATCAATGAACTTAGACGTCAGCGCTCCAACGCCCTTGTCTGGGGTAGCGTCTGGTTGTGGAATTACCCAGGCACGTTTTGCCGACGGTGGGAGTCATGGCGGGCGAGCAAGTCTCGTTCGGCAGAGGACTTCATGTTTGCGCTGGCGGCCCGCTTGGGCGAAGACAGGGGCGCACGCCTCGTACAGATTACTGAGAAGGGAAGCGAAGCGCTCAATACACTCAAGGTGCTCTACGATTGGGTGTGTTCGGTAGTCAGGGAAGAAGACGACGTAAAGCGCGAAGAGGGGCGCACCTTTGCGCCGGGCGACCGAGATCACGCCGAGCGCCTGCGCGATGCGCTGGTGCCGGCTATTTCGCACGCTAAATCCGAGCAAGCTTACGAGATTCTCGAGGAGCTTCGGCAGCGGGCTGATGGTCGTCGAGCGAAGTATCTGCGCTACACGCAGTTCATGATGCGCGAAGCACAATATACCAAGCAGCCGATTGCGCAGGCCGACTACCCGGAGTTCGAGAGGAGCTTTGCGCCTGTCATCTCCGACTACATCGCCTTCGCCATGGCGGTGGAAACGGACTTGCTGACGGTGAAGAGCGAGATCGAAACAGGGGACTTTAGTCTTCGGCGCTTCTTCAGTTCGGTGAACTTCAAGCGGATCAAGACCGATAACGACGGGTTGGCTCTCGAAGAGGATTTCCAGGCGCTGCTTGGCAGCGAACTCAACCACGTTGCAGGCGGTCGGTATGAGGTAACGCTTGAGTCTATCCTCCCTGAGGGAACGCGCCGAGATGTTTTGTGCCAGGCCAACTCGTTGCGAGCAACGGTTGAACTCAAAATGTCGCTAAGGTGGACCTTGGCGGACTACATCGAAGCGTTGGAGAAGCAACTCCAGGGACAGTACATGAAGGCGCCGAACTCGAAGATCGGCTTCTTTGTCGTTGTGCTCCAGAAGCAGCGCAAATGGGACGGGCCGGATGGCAAATCGATTAAGTTCGACGAACTGCTTGCAATCCTAAGAGACAGGGCTCGGAAGAAGGAGATTGCGGATAACTCGGTTTTCCTGCGCGTGATTGGTATCGACGCGACGCCCAAGGAGGACTTCCGTGCCGCCAAGAATGCAATCAAGATCGCAGGCGACGGTGCGCGAGGAAAGTATGCCGATGGCGAGGGAAACACCTGGAGTGGCCGAGGTCGAAAGCCCAAGTGGATCAAAGCCGCTCTGGAGTCAGGAAAATCGATTGATGATTTCCTTGCAGCCAAACACGAGAAGTCATAGCCACCTCACACCGGAGTCACGGCAGACGTAATGGCAGCCCAACTGACAGCATGCCAGTAGGCCTGAACCTAGTCAAAATCCGAAATGGCCTCCGGTGCATTTCTATTGGTTCCACCGATTGCCGGTCCATTGTCGAGCCAATGGCTTAATTGACGAATGTCAAGCGGACGATTGGCTTCGAAGATGCGCAGATCGCGCTCACGGTGCGGGAGCGGCCGGAGATTTCGGAGCGACCTTTGGCATCGGCAAGCCCATCCAGGGGTTGTTCGGACCGGAGGTCGTAGGTAACGCAGGGATCGGTGCGTTCGCAGGGATCGCAGGCGGGCACGACGTGCCGAGCTGCGTCCACACCGATGGCAGGCCCCACAGGTCGATCTCGAATTTTGCCGTGTCGGCTTTTTCTTCCGACATCCGCCTGGTTTCGCGGACCTGCAGCTGGCGCGACGCCAGCATCGCCTTGACCATTCCGGGCTCGACGGTCCCGCTCCACATCGCGTACTTGCCGGCTCGCACCGACGATCCTCCGGCTTCCCAGGTCTCGTCGGCGTTCGCCGTCATCATGACCGTGCTCTTGGCGACCGTCGCCTCGTCGATCTCGGCCGCGAAGATCAGCGGCACGCGATTCCTCTTTTCGCAGTACAGGCGCCACTCCATCATCCGGAACGACGAGCCGCTATTCTCTTTCACCATTGCGATCTTGGTGACGAACGGCTGCGTTGCCTTCTCCAGCCGCCAGGTCGTCTCGGCCAGCGGCCGCGTGTCGATGCCGAACCGGTAGAGCTCGGCTCGCGTCAGCACGTGCAGGCTCTCGTACTTCACGGTCCGGATCAGATCATCGAGCTCGCGGCTGATCCCCATCGCGGTGACATAGACGGCCCGCTCGCGATCGGCGACCGCCATCCGGCGCCGCCTGGCCTCTGCGACCAGTGCCGGAGGAGGACGGCCCTCGACGACGAAGACCAGCCTGGAGCTATGCACAGCCAGCGCGGCGTCGGGCGCCACCTCGCGCGATGTCGCGCCGAGAAACAGGTAACCGCAGGCCGAGTTGCACATCGCGAGGCGGGTGGTGAGCTGGGCCTCGATCTCGCCACTGGTGCCCTTGGCCTTCAGGCACGCGGCGTCCACCTGCGTGCCCGAGGCGCACGCCGTTACCATCGTCCGGCCAACCCGTGCGATCGCCTTGCGGCTGCGCAACAGCCGCCCGATGGCATAGGATTGCTCGACGTTGCCGCCCGGCGAATAAAGGTAGATCGGTCGTTGCGTGTCCTTGACGCCAGCGAGGAAGCGGCGAATGCGCACTGCGGCGCCCTGGTCGATCTCGCCTTCGATGGCGATCCAGCGGTCGCAGCCCGGCCCGCAGGCGTCGGGGGCTCCCTTGGCAAGATAGATCATGAGCCTGGGCGCAAACCCGGCTTTCTCGGCCGGCGTTTCCTCTGCGCGCAACGCACCGGGAATGAGCAAAGAGATCGCGAGCAACAAGATCCGAACGAGCATTGCGATGAACCGGGCACCTCGAACAACAGGCGCCCAACCTATCCGATGATCGGCCAGCTCACAACTTGCAGGCGAACGCCGCTGCAGCCTTATTTCATCGCATCGTGATCTCGACACTTCCGAAATTGGCGGTCAGTTCGATCCCGAACTTGACCCCGCGAAGCAGCAGGATCACGCCCCTGTCATTTTGCAGGCGGACGCGGCCGACGCCCGCGCCGATCGCCGCACCGCCGCCGGTCGCGGAGTAGGTGCCCGCGAGATCCTGCGGCCGATCCAGATTCTCGACCGTTCCGACGAAACGGGTGGTCGATACGCCGGCGGTTGCGCCCGCACCAAGGCCGGTGACGTCGAACCGGTATCGCTTGCCGCGGAAGGTCAGGATGCCGTTGCCGTTACCGACCCCGGCAATGAGTCCCAGCTTTGAGAAGACGACCATGACGGAGCCGCTGCCGGCGTGCGCGGGCAGGCCCGTCGCAGCAAGAGCGGCGAGGGCAATGGCGAGAGCAATCGGTCCTGGACGCATTGTCATCCTCGGCAGGAACGGAGTTCGGCACGCCTTCGGTCGTTGTCACTGCATCATCGCGGCCGCGATCTTCTCCGCCGACATCAGGACCGGGAAGTTGGTGTTGGCGCATGGCACCACCGGGAAGATCGAGGCGTCGACGACGCGCAGGCCCTGGGTGCCCCTGACGCGGCCCTGGGCATCGACCACCGCCATCGGATCGTCGGCCCCGCCCATCCGGCACGAGCAGGAGGCGTGCCACACGCCGATGGTTGCCTTGCGCACGAAGGCTTCCAGCGCCTCGTCGTCGTTGATGACGTCATCGAAGGTAAAACCTTCGACCACGAAATTGTCGATCAGATAGTGACGCAGCGCCGCCGGCCCATCCATCATCGTCGCGGCGATCGAGGTCAGGATCCTGTTCCTGGTGTTGACCACGCCGATCTTGCGGACCTTGTCGGTGTAGGCGGCCGGGAACGGCTTGTCCGTCACCTTCTTCACCACGTCGCTCATCTGGATGGCCGCCATCTTGCGGAAGCCGCTCATCAAACGGTCGAGGTCGCGGCGGTCGGACAACAGGTTGAACTCGACGATCGGCTCGGCCGCCGGGTCGCGCGAGGCGAGCTTGACCTGGCCGGTCTCGGAATAGGTCTTGTTGACGAAGGTCAAGAGCGAGCCGATTTGCGCGCCGACCGCGTGCCAGGCCGACTTGGAGAGCACGACGACGAACATATCGCCCTTCGGCACGCCCTCAAGCCCCGACGAGTAGCGCAGGCCGAGCTGCAGGTGCCGCCTGGTGTGCTCGTTCATGCGCGCGCCGCGTCGGATAAAGGACGACAGCGAGATCGAGGGATGATCCATCAGGCGCTGGCCGACGCCGGGCAAGCCCATCAGCACGGGAATCCCGAGGTCCCTGAGGTGGCCGATCGGGCCGATGCCGGCACGGAGCAGATGCGCCGGCGAGTGGATCGCCCCCGAGGACAGGATGATCTCGCGGCCGCGGAACTCCTGCTCGCGGCCGTCGACCACGGCCTTCACCCCGACGCAGGTCGTGCCTTCAAAGAGAACCTCCCGGACCTGCGTGTTGGTGGAGATGGTCAGGTTGTCGCGCTTGCGGGTGTCGCGATCGAGGTAGCCCATCGCGGCCGAGACGCGCTGCTCGGCCTGGTTGGAATGGGTCACCGGGAAGAAGCCGTCGACGAACTCGCCGTTCTGGTCGGGCAGGTATTGATGTCCGGCCTGCTGGAACGCATCGGCGAACGCCTGGGAATGCCGGGTCCAGTGCTCGCGCGGAATGCGGCGGACCGGGATGCGGCCGTCCTTGCCGTGCCAGGGTCCGTCGAAATCGAGGTCGCGCTCGACCTTCTTGAAGTAAGGGAGCACCTCGTTCCAGTTCCACCCTTCCGCGCCGCGCGCCTCCCATTCGTCGTAGTCCGTCGGAGCGCCGCGGTTGGCCATCTGGCCGTTGATCGACGAGCCGCCGCCGAGCACGCGCGCCTGCTCGTATTTGCGCAAGGGAGGCCGCGCCTGGTCCGGATTGTTGTGGCTGACGACCTGGGTCGTGACCTTGAGCTCGGTCCAGTGGAAGCGCGGATCGAAATAGGCGGTGCCGGGATAGCTGTCCCTGATCTCGGCCGGTTCGTTGCCCGGTGGCGTGTCCTGTCCGGCTTCGCACAGCAAAACCTTGTTGGCGCTCCTTGCGGAGAGCCGGTGGGCCAGCACGGACCCCGCCGAGCCGCCGCCCACGATAATGAAGTCGTACACGATTGGCGTTTCCTCTTGTTCTTGCGCGAGAAGCCTAGCGCGTTCCGGTTTTGAGGTCACGCCGCCTTTGCCGCAGCCGGGACAGGCCCTGCGATTGATATAAATCAACAAAGCCTGCGGGGACTCAACGGAGTCTTCAACCTCCGGCGTCAGATCGTGCGATGCACCATCAGGCGACGCCGAACGGGGACGGGACGCGTCCCGCATGTGCACCTTTTGTGGATCGCTGGCGAGCGATCGATATTGGGGGTGGACCGTGGCCGAGCAAAGCACCGACACGCGCAAACCGCGCAGGTGGCTCACCAAAGGGGTTATCGGCACATTCGCCGCCGGCGCGCTGCTGATGGCCGTGCTGTTCGTCGGGTTCGATTTCGTCGCCCACAAGACCAAGTCGAACGAGTTCTGCACCTCGTGCCACAGCATGACGGGCAATTTCGCCGAGTATCAGGGCACGGTGCATTTCCAGAACCGCATGGGCGTGCAGGCCGGCTGCTCGGATTGTCACGTCGCGGACGGCGGGCTGCCGCTGCTCGCTGACAAGATCCGGGCCTCCAGCGACGTCTTCCATCACCTGATCGGCACCGTCGGCACGCCCCAGAAGTTCGAGGAGCGGCGCGAGCACATGGCCCACGTCGTCTGGGACAAGATGAAGGCCAACAATTCCCGCGAATGCCGCTCCTGCCACAGCTTCGAGACCATGGATCTGCTGTCGCAGCGGCCCGGCGCGCGCAAATACCACACGATCGCGATGAAGGACGGCGCGACCTGCATCGACTGTCACAAGGGCATCGCGCACTTCCTGCCGGTGACGACTGACGCCAACGCGGGCGCAACCAAGCTGCAGGACGCGGCCAAGGCGGTTCCGGCCAGCGCAACCAAGCTGTTCGCGATCCAGACCACCCCGCTGTTCCTGACCGCCGACACCAAGGACGAGAACCAGGGCCGCGTGATGCCATCCGCGCCGGTCGAGCGCATCGGCCAGGAGGGCGACCTCATCAAGGTGAAGATCGCCGGATGGCGCCAGGACGGCGTCGACAAGGTGATCTACTTCGCGCCCGGCAAGCGCATCATGAGCGTGGCGCTGTCCGACGACACCGCCAAGAAGGTGGCTTCGGGCGCGAGCGAGACCGACGCGGCGACGGGCCAGAAGTGGACCGCCGCCTCGCTCGAGGCCTATGTCAAACGCGACCAGTTCGTCGACAAGTCCGAGACGCTCTGGGACTACGCCAAGGGGCTCATGACCGTGAATTGCGGCACCTGCCACGGTGAGCCCGACATGAACCACTTCACGGCCAACCAGTGGATCGGCGTGGTGCAGTCGATGCAGACCCGCACGTCGATGGACGCCGAACAGGTTCGCATGCTGACGCAGTACACGCAGAAGCACGGCAGCGACATGGGCACCGGCCAGAAGCACTGAACCAAGGTTCGGCTAGCGCATGGACGGCTTGAATCTGGAAAGGGCGAACGATGAAGGTCTTTGACGCCGACCGGAAATTCAGCTTCACGCGCCGGCGCCTCTTGCAGCAGGGGCTTGGCGGCGTGGCGCTGACCGCGGCAGGGCCTGCGGCGGCGCTCGCGCAATCGACCTTCGTCAACCCGAACATCCGCGAGGTCGACGGCATCCTGACCGGCGCGCACTGGGGCGCATTCCGCGCCGTGGTCAAGGACGGCAAGTTCGTCGAGGCGATTCCGTTGATGGCGACGCCCGCGGATGACCTCGTCCGCGCAACCCCCGAGCTCGTCTATTCGGAGACGCGCGTCAAATATCCCCACGTCCGCCGCGCCTTCCTGGAGCAGGGCTACAAGGCCGATCCCGCCGGCCGCGGCCGCGACGAATGGGTTCGCGTGCCCTGGGACAAGGCGCTGACGCTGGTTGCCGCCGAGATCAAGCGGGTGCGCACCGAGGCCGGCGGCAAGAGCATCCTCGCCGGCCTCTATGGCTGGAAGAGCGCGGGCCTGTTCCAGAACTCGCGGCACGCGGTGCGGCGCCTGATGCATCTCGGCGGCGGCTGCCAGGGCTATTTCGGCGACTACTCGACCGGCGCGGGACAGATCATCATGCCGCACGTGGTCGGCACCATCGAGGTCTACGACCCGCAGACGGCGTGGCCGGTGATGGTCGAGCACAGCCAGCTCGTGGTGCTGTGGGGCTGCGACCCCCTGGTGACGCTCAAGAACTCGTGGAATCTGCCGGACTTCGGCGGCTATGAAGGCCTGCGCGACCTCAGGGACAAGGGCACGCGCGTGATCGCGATCGACCCGGTCCGCACCGGCACCGCCAAGGCGATCAACGCCGAGTGGATTCCGATCCGTCAGCGCACCGACGTCGCCATGATGCTCGGCGTCATGCACACGCTGCACGCCGAGAAGCTGCACAACGTCGATTTCCTCAAGAGCTTCACGGTCGGCTGGCCGCAGGTCGAGGAGTATCTGACGGGCGCCAAGGACGGGACGCCGAAATCGGCGGAGTGGGCCAGTTCGCTCTGCGGCGTGCCGGCCGACCGCATCCGCCAGCTCGCGCGCGACATGGCGAAGAACCGCACCATGATCATGGGCGGCTGGGGCATCCAGCGCCAGCAGCACGGCGAGCAGACGCACTGGATGATCGCGACTCTTGCCGCGATGCTCGGCCAGATCGGGCAACCCGGCGGCGGCTTCAGCGTCTCCTATCACTACGCCTCGAGCGCCTCGCCGAAGGCCAAGGGCGGCAGCATGACGGGGCTGAGCGCCGGCACCTCGACGCAGCCGCTGCCGCCGGCGATTCCCGCGGCGCGCATCTTCGATTGCCTGATGAACCCAGGCAAGACCATCGACGTCAACGGCCGCAAGATCACCTATCCCGACATCCGCATGATCTACTGGTCCGGCGGCAATCCGTTCCACCATCACCAGGACATCAACCAGCTGGTGCAGTCGTGGCAGAAGCGGCCGGAGGTGATCATCGTCCAGGACCCGTACTGGACGCCGACGGCCAAGATGGCGGACATCGTGCTGCCGGCCACCACGGCCTATGAGCGCAACGATCTGGAAATGGGCGGCGACTATTCGGGCCGCTACCTCTTCCCGATGCACAAGGTGGTCGAGCCAATCGGGGAATCGCGCAACGATTTCGACATCTGCGCCGATCTCGCCGAGCGTCTCGGCTACCGCGACGCGTTCACGGAAAAGCGCGACGAGATGCAGTGGCTGAAATTCGTCTACGAAAGCTCGATGTCGGGCGCGCGCTCGAACCGCGTCGCGCTGCCGCCGTTCGACATCTTCTGGAAGTCCGGCGACTATGTCGAGTTTCCGGTGCCGGAGAAGTCGAAGGCGTGGGTGCGGTTCGAATCGTTCCGCAAGGACCCGCTGCTCAGCCCGCTCGGCACGCCATCCGGGCTGATCGAGCTCTACAGCAAGAACATCGAGAAGATGGGCTACGAGGATTGCGGCCCGCAGGCGAAATGGTACGAGCCGCTCGACTGGCACAAGAGCCCGTCGGCCAAGACCTATCCGCTCGAGCTGATCAGCTCGCATCCGACCAAGCGCCTGCACTCGCAACTGTCCAACGCGCCGTCGCTGCGCAATCAGTACGCGGTCGCCGACCGCGAGCCGATATTGATCCACCCGAAAGACGCGGCCGCGCGCGGCATCCAGAACGGCAACGTCGTGCGCGTGTTCAACGAGCGCGGCCAGATCCTGGCCGGCGCCGTCGTCACCGACGACATCATCGAGGGCGCCGTGCGCGTCTGTGAAGGCGCCTGGTACGATCCGCTCGAGCCCGGCGTCGCCGGCACGCTGTGCAAGAACGGCTGCGTCAACGTGCTCACGCGCGACATCCCGACCTCCAGTCTGGCGATGGGAAATTGCGGCCAGTCCGGCATGGTCCAGGTCGAGGTCTACAAGGGCACCCCGCCGCCGCTGACCGCGTTCACGCGACCGAAGGGCGCGGTGGCCTGAGCCGCGTCATCGGCTTACATTTTTCCGACTGGCGGCTTAGTCTCGGGCGGCAGGCAGGGAGACGTCTCCCTGGGACGCCGCCTGAGGGGTTGGCAGTTTGCGCTATCGCTTCGAGGAGTTCACATTCGACACCGAGCTGCGTGAACTGCATCGCGGGGCAGAAATCGTTGCCATCACGCCGCAGGTGTTCGACCTGCTCGAATATCTGATCCGCAACCGGGAACGCGTTGTCAGCAAGGACGATCTCGTCAACGCGATCTGGAACGGCCGCGCCGTGTCCGATGCCGCGATCACGACGCGCCTGAATGCGGCTCGCAGCGCGATCGGTGATTCCGGCGAAGAACACCGCTTGATCAAGACGCTGCCGCGCAAGGGCTTTCGCTTCGTCGGTACGGTCAGCGAGGCCGGGGGGCTCCCGGGCGAGGCCGCCTGCGATGTTCCCGCACAAGCGCCTGCGCTCCCGCTTCCCGACAGACCGTCGGTGGCTGTGCTTCCCTTCGCCAATCTGAGCTCGGATCCCGAGCAGGAGTATTTTGCCGACGGGATGGCCGAGGACATCATCACGGCGCTGTCCCGCTTCAACGGGCTGTTCGTGACCGCGCGCCATTCGAGTTTCACCTACAAGGGCCGCGCGGTCGATGTGAAGCAGGTCGGACGCGAGCTTGGCGTGCGGTACGTGCTGGAGGGCAGCGTCCGCAAGATTGCGGACCGCGTGCGCATCACGGGACAGCTCGCCGACACCGCCTCCGGTGTCCATCTGTGGTCGGATCGCTTCGATGGCGGGCTCGGCGACGTCTTCGATCTGCAGGACCGGGTGACCGAGCGCGTCGTGGGCGCGATCGCGCCGACGGTGGAAAGGGCCGAGATCGAGCGCGCCAAGCGCAAGCCCACCGGTAGCCTCGACGCCTACACGCTCTATCTTCGCGGCCTGGCCAGTTCATATCAGGACATGAGCCAGCAGGCGAATGACGAGGCCTTGCGACTGTTCAACCGTGCGACCGAACTCGATCCCGGTTTCGCCGCCGCGTACGGGCGCGCCGCCGCATGTTACGCCTATGGCAGGGGCGTCGGCTGGACCCCGGGTAGCGTGGATGAGGTTGCCGAGGTCATGAGGCTCACCAGACGGGCCATCGAGTTGGGCAAGGATGATGCAATCGCGCTCTCGTCCAGCGGGTGGGCGCTGGCCTATGTCGTGCGCGACTTCGACCAGGCGGCGGCCCTGATCGATCGGGCGCTCTCTCTGAATTCAAATCTGGCCGAGGCCTGGCACTCCGCGGGCTGGATCAAAGCCTGGCTGCTTCAGCCGGTGCCGGCGATCGAACGTTTCGCACGCGCCATGCGGTTGAATCCGCTCGGGCCTCGGGTGAGGGGCATGCGGACCGGGACCGCCTATGCGCATTTCCTCCTGGGCCAGTACGACGAAGCGGCCTCATGGGCCGCAAGGACATTGCAGGAGGATCCCGATTTTCCGGCTGCCTTGCGGGTCGCCGCCGCAAGCCACGCCATGGCGGGACGCCAGGAACAGGCGGGCAAGGCGGTCGCCCGGCTGCGGCAAATCCTCCCTGCGCTCCGTGTCTCCAGCATGAGAAACGTGATGCCGCATCGGCGGGTCGAAGACCTCGCGCGCTACGAGGAGGCATTGCGACGGGCCGGGCTGCCGGAGTGACGTCAAGCCACCCATCAGCGAACCCGTGGTCTCGCGAACCATGAAGTGGGGCAATGTCGCAAGGGTGGAAAAGGTTCTAGCCGCCTGGCTTCGATCGCCGCGCGGGTTTCTTCTGCGCAAAATACGGATTCGGAACACAGCTCGCCGAGCGGCCGACGGCGAGAAAGCGGCACTGCTCGAGCGAAGCGTAGCGGCAGTCGAAATAACCGACCTGCCCGTAGATCTGCATGTAGACGGGATAGCCGGGATCGTGGGTCTGCGCGGATGCCGGCGTGAACGCGAGCAGTGCGCCGACCGAGACGAGCGTGAGGCGGCCGCGCATCTTCAGCGCCAGGAATAGCTGGGCGAATAGCCGGGCGGGGGAGGCGCCAGCGTACGCGGACGATTCTGATAGGCGTAGGGATCCTCGCTCGCGCCGGAGAAGTAGGGATTCGCGATGCAGGTCAGCGCGCGGCCCGATGCGCTGGCCTGACACTGCGCATAGGTGTCGAATCGGCAATTGCTCAGCCCCGGCCATTCATCACCCTGCAGGCAGAAGGCGTGGTTGGTGCCGAAGGCTTGCGCGGGTGAATTCTGGCAAAGCGCGAGCGCAAATGCGGCAACAATGGGGAAGGCAATGAGTCCACGCATCATTATTCTCCGATCACACGATCGTGCGCGCGCATTCATGTCGTCGCGCATTGCAGGTGCGTCATGTGTAGAGGACATTGGAACTCGTGAAAACCCTTGTTTTGTAGGCTTTTTGCAATGCCGCCGAATCTCGATGAACGGAGCGGCGGGCGTTTGGCCCCGACTGTGGCGGTGCGGTTACAGCAATTCCGGCGCTCATTGCTAAGACCGTCAGCGGCCCGGGGGCCTCAACGAAGAAATTGGAACGGGATTCAAATGAAGAAGAGTTTGTTGCTTGTCACTGCCAGCCTCATCGCGCTCGGCGCGGCTGCGCCGGCGGTGGCTGCCGATCTCGCGGCGCGCCCTTACACCAAGGCGCCGCCGATGGTCGCGGCGATCTATGACTGGAGCGGCTTCTACATCGGCATCAACGGCGGTGGCGGTTCGGCTCACACCAGCTGGGACCTCGTGGGCTTCGGTCCCGAAGGTTCGCACAACGCGACCGGCGGCACCATCGGTGGCCAGATCGGCTATCGCTGGCAGTCCGGCCAGTTCGTGTTCGGCCTCGAAGGCCAGGGCAACTGGGCCGACTTCTCGGGCGACAACATCAGCGCCATCACCGGCTTCCGCAATCGCACGCGGATCGATTCGTTCGGCCTGATCACCGGCCAGGTCGGCTACGCCTGGAACAACGTGCTCGGCTACGTGAAGGGCGGCGCGGCCGTCGTCGGCAACAAGTATGACGTCTTCAGCGTCGCCACTGGTGCGAACCTCGACTCGGCGAGCGCGACCAACTGGGGCGGCACGGTCGGTGTCGGCCTCGAGGTCGGCTTTGCGCCGAACTGGTCGGTTGGCGTCGAGTACAACCACATCTTCCTGGGCGGCAAGGACGTCACGTTCGCCAGCGGCGCCGTCGACCACATCAAGCAGGACGTCGACATGGGCCTCGTCCGCCTCAACTACAAGTTCGGTGGCCCGATCATCGCCAAGTACTGAGCAAAGTACTGAGCAAAGCACCGAGACTGATCGCTTCGCTGGAAGCGCTCATCGAAAGCCCTGGCCTCGCGCCGGGGCTTTTTTGTTATGTGAATTCAGCGAGTTAACCATTCCATCGCGAGGTGATCCAGGCGGCTTGACTCCCCGGAACGAAATGAGAACAATGTTCTCCATACGTTCCAGCAAGGGAGCAAGTCATGTTCAGGATTTTCGTCGAAGAAGCCGCCGCACTGGCCTCGATCACGCTGTTCGTCGGAATGGTTGCGATCTGGGCCCAGGTCATCCCGCAGCTCTGAATACCTCAGGCCCCTTGTGGTCCCCTTGTGGTCCCCTTGGGGAAAAGCGGGATGAGGCGGCAGATCGGTTGCTCCGTCGTGGACTCTGGCGCGGCGACACCCCACCATTGTGAGGCGAGTCGGCCGGCCGGCAGAATGCCTCCAGAGCCGGCGACCGTTCCATCCCATCTGCAAGAGGCCGTCACGCGACCATGCCGAGCGCCGGATTTGTCCACCTTCACGTTCACTCGGCCTATTCGCTGCTCAAGGGCTCGATCAAGATCGCCAAGCTCGCCGAGCTTGCCAAGAAAGACCACCAGCCGGCGCTGGCGCTGACCGACACCGACAATCTGTTCGGTGCGCTGGAGTTCTCCGACAAGATGGCGGGCTCCGGCATCCAGCCGATCGTCGGCTGCGAGCTCGCAATCGACTTCGGCGACCAGGATCCGAACGCGCGCAATGCGCTTGCGGCCTCGCGCGTGGTGCTGCTGGCAGCGCAGGAGCGCGGCTATCGCAGCCTGATGCGGCTGAATTCGCGGGCGTTCCTGGAGAGCCCCGACAGCCATGCCCCGTTCATCAAGTTCGACTGGCTGAGCGGGGAGACGGAAGGGCTGATCGCGCTGACGGGCGGACCGGACGGGCCGGTCTCGCTGGCGCTTGCCGGCGGTCTCGCCGAGCTCGCCGCGACGCGCTGCGAGCGGCTGGCGAGCCTGTTTGGCGATCGCCTCTATGTCGAATTGCAGCGCCACAACATCGACAAGGAGCGGCGCATTGAGAGCGCCCTGATCGACATCGCCTATGCCAAGGGCCTGCCGCTGGTCGCGACCAACGAGCCTTATTTCGCCGCGGCCGACGATTACGAGGCGCATGACGCACTGCTCTGCATCGCCGGCGGGCGGCTGATCGCCGAGACCGACCGCGTGCAGCTCACGCCGGATCACCGCTTCAAGACCCGCGCCGAGATGGCGGTGCTGTTCGCCGACATCCCGGAGGCGCTGGCCTCGACGGTGGAGATCGCCGAGCGCTGCTCGTTCCGCCCGATGACGCGCAAGCCGATCCTGCCGTTCTTCACCGTCGGCGCCGCCGCAAGCCCGGACGCCGCCGCGGTCGAGGCGGCCGAGCTGAAGCGGCAGGCGGAGGAGGGGCTCGCGAGCCGCCTGCGCGTGCACGGCCTGTCGCAGGGCACCACCGAAGAGGACTACAACAAGCGGCTGGCCTTCGAGCTCGACGTCATCATGCGCATGAAGTACGCGGGCTACTTCCTGATCGTGTCCGACTTCATCAAATGGGCGAAGGCGCAGGGGATTCCGGTCGGGCCGGGCCGCGGCTCGGGCGCGGGCTCGCTGGTCGCGTGGGCGCTGACCATCACCGACCTCGACCCGATCAAGTTCGGCCTCCTGTTCGAGCGCTTCCTCAATCCCGAGCGCGTCTCGATGCCGGACTTCGACATCGACTTCTGCCAGGACCGCCGCGGCGAGGTGATCAAGTACGTCCAGGAGCGCTACGGTCGCGACCAGGTCGCGCAGATCATCACCTTCGGTACGCTGCAGGCGCGCGGCGTGCTGCGCGACGTCGGCCGTGTCTTGCAGATGCCGTACGGCCAGGTCGACAAGCTGACGAAACTGGTGCCGCAGAACCCGGCCGCGCCGGTGACGCTGGCCGCCGCGATCGAGAGCGAGCCGAAGCTGCAGGCGTTCCGCGACGAGGACCCGGTGGTGGCGCGCGCCTTCGACATCGCCCAGCGCCTCGAAGGCCTGACCCGGCACGCCTCGACGCACGCGGCCGGCATCGTGATCGGCGATCGCCCCTTGAGCGAACTCGTGCCGATGTATCGCGATCCCAAATCCGACATGCCGGTGACCCAGTTCAACATGAAGTGGGTCGAGCCGGCGGGCCTCGTCAAGTTCGACTTCCTCGGCCTGAAGACGCTGACCGTGCTCGACGTCGCCTGCAAGCTGCTCAAGCCGCGCAACATCGACGTCGATCTCGCGACGCTGCCGATCGACGATGCCGAAAGCTACCAGATGCTGGCGCGCGGCGAGGTGGTCGGCGTGTTCCAGGTTGAAAGCCAGGGCATGCGGCGCGCGCTGGTCGACATGCGCCCCGACCGTTTCGAGGACATCATCGCGCTGGTGGCGCTGTATCGCCCGGGCCCGATGGCGAACATCCCGACCTATTGCGCGCGCAAGCACGGCGACGAGGAGCCGGAATATCTGCACCCCGTGCTGGAGCCGATCCTCAAGGAGACCTTCGGCGTCATCATCTACCAGGAACAGGTGATGCAGATCGCGCAGGTGATGTCGGGCTATTCGCTCGGCGACGCCGACCTGCTTCGCCGCGCCATGGGCAAGAAGATCCGCGCCGAGATGGACAAGCAGCGCGACATCTTCGTCGCCGGCGCGGTGAAGAACGGCGTGCCCAAGGGGCAGGCCGAGACCATCTTCGAGCTGCTGGCGAAGTTCGCCGACTACGGCTTCAACAAGAGCCACGCGGCGGCCTATGCGCTGGTGTCCTACCACACCGCCTACATGAAGGCGCACTACCCGGTGGAGTTCATCGCGGCGTCGATGACGCTCGATCTCAACAACACGGACAAGCTCTCCGAATTCCGCTCGGAGGCGCAGCGCCTCGGCATCAAGGTCGAGCCGCCGAACATCAACCGCTCCGGGGCGACCTTCGAGGTTGGCGACAAGACCATCTACTACGCGCTCGCGGCGCTGAAGGGCGTCGGCATCCAGGCGATCGAGCAGATCATCGAGGAGCGCACCAAGCGCGGGCTGTTCACCTCGCTCGCCGACTTCGCCGCGCGGGTCAATCCGCGCGCGATCAACAAGCGCATCATCGAAAGCCTCGCCGCCGCCGGCGCCTTCGACACGCTGGAGCCCAACCGCGCCCGCGTGTTCGCCGGTGCGGACTCGATCCTCGCCGCCTGCCAGCGCGCGCATCAGGCCGAGACCATCGGCCAGAACGACATGTTCGGCATGTCGGCGGATGCGCCCAGCATCATGCTGCCGCAGATCGAGCCCTGGCTGCCGGCCGAGCGGCTGCGACGCGAATATGATGCGATCGGCTTCTTCCTGTCCGGCCATCCGCTCGACGACTATGCCACGGTGTTGAAGCGGCTGCGGGTGCAGAGCTGGGCCGAGTTCTCGCGCGCGGTGAAGACCGGCGCCACCGCCGGCAAGGTCGCCGCCACCGTGGTCTCGCGCATGGAGCGGCGCACCAAGACCGGCAACAAGATGGGCATCATGGGGCTGTCCGACCCCACCGGCCATTTCGAGGCGGTGCTGTTCTCGGAGGGCCTTGCGCTGTATCGCGAGGTGCTGGAGCCGGGCGCCGCGGTGCTGCTGCAGCTCGGCGCCGAGCTTCAGGGCGAGGACGTCCGCGCCCGCGTGCTGCATGCCGAGCCGCTCGATCACGCCGCCGCCAAGACGCAGAAGGGCCTGCGCATCTTCCTGCGCGACACCAAGCCGCTGGAGTCGATCGCCAAGCGTCTCGCCGGTCCCGACGCAGCCGTATCAGGTGGCGCAGCGCCAAAGGTCGGCAGTCCCGGCATCGCGCCGCGCTCCAATGGCGACGGCGAGGTCTCGCTGGTGATGATGATCGACCTCGAGACCGAGGTGGAGATGAAGCTGCCCGGCCGCTTCAAGGTCTCGCCGCAGATCGCCGGCGCCATCAAGGCGGTCGCGGGCGTCGTCGACGTGCAGCAATTGTAGCCGCGGGGCCGCGATCTCCGCAGTCATCGCCGCGCGGTTGCAACCTGACGCTGTTTCCGGCTAGATGCCCTCCGGGGAACTATGGGGGCTGTGATGTTGCGACGGGGCGCGTTGTTATTTGCTGTTGGTGCGATGCTGGCTGGGTGCGTCAGCGATCAGGTCGGGACCGACTTTGCCTCGGTGTCGCAAAAGATCGTCCTCCGCGCGCGGGGCATTCGCGCGTGGTGCTCTTGCAGGACAAGCGGAGCGGCCTGAGCATGTCGATCTGCGCCTGCGACGTGAAACTCGACGGCGCGCCGCTCGGGAAGGTCTCGGCCGGGAAATATGCCTATGCCGACCGTCCGGCCGGTCGCCACGAACTGCTGGTGACCGAGGTGATGTTTCCCGGGGACACCAAGCGGGAGATCGTGATGGAATCCGGCCGCACGCATTTTTACCTCATCAAGAGCAGCGCCCGGCACGATGCCGCGACGGGCGGCGCGATATTCGGCGGGCTGGCCGGGCTTGCCGTCGTCTCGGTCGCGACGGCGGGCGATGCGAATCCCGGGCCCGCCGAGCTTGTCCCGCTTGACGAGGCGACCGCGCGAACAAAACTCGCCGAGTTGCAGGCCGCCGACTAGGACTGTGCGGCGTGGCTGGCGCTGCATCGACGAACGCGGCCGTGGAGCAAAGCAAGCTCGAGCTGACCGGCGGATGACCGCGCAGGGGCGGGCTGCTCGCGAAGCCCGGCGTTTCGCGTTCGGCGTCAGACCCGGCGCCATTCGCCCGCCTCAATCCGGGCCTTTCGTTCAAGTGCCGTTCAGCCTTCCACGCGCCTCATGCGCCGTGGTAACCCAACAACAATCTCAACGACGACGACGGGCAAGCAAGCCAATGCGTGGGACACAAAAGGCCTTCATCTTCTTCCTCCTGCCGATTCTGCTCCTTGCCGCGGGTGCGACCCATCCGGCGCTTGCGCAGCAGCAGGAAAAGCGCATCGCGCTCGTGGTCGGCAACGGCGCCTATGCCAAATCGCCGCTGGCAACCACCGCGAACGATGCCGGCCTGATCGCGCAGACGCTGCAGGCGGCCGGCTTCGACGTGGTCGGCGCGCGCGATCTCGACGGCGATACGCTGCGCAAGAGCTTTCGCGATTTCATCCAGAAGGCGCAGGCTTCGGGTCCCGGCACGGTGGCAATGGTCTATTTTGCCGGTTACGGCATTCAGCTCGCCGGAGAGAACTATTTCATCCCGGTCGATTCCAGCATCACGCGGGACACCGACGTTCCGACCGAAGGCCTGCGCATCAGCGATTATGCGCGCCAGCTCGCGGCGATCCCGCTCAAGGCCAACATCATCGTGCTCGACGCCGCGCGCGCCCAGCCCTTCATCGAGGGCGGCCAGCGGATCGCGAGCGGCCTTGCGCTGGTCGAGCCCGACCAGAACATGCTGATCGGCTTCAACGCCGCGCCCGGCACGGTCGCGCCCGAGGAGCCCGGACCCTACGGCATCTACGCCCAGTCGCTCGCCGAGATGATCCGGACCGGCGGCCTGCCGCTGCCCGAGGTGTTCGACCGCGTCCGCCTGCGCGTCAACGAGGCCAGCAAGGGCGCGCAGGTGCCCTGGAACGAGCAGAAGATTGCAGCGCCGTTCTCGTTCTTCGAGCGCGGGCCCGACGCGCCGCCGCCGGAGGCCGCGCCCGACCAGGTCGCCGCGATCCGCAACAAGCCGATCCGCGATCTCGGGGTGCGGGATGCCTATGCCGCCGTGCTCGAGCGCGACACGCTGCCGGCCTATGAGGAATTTCTCGCCGCCTATCCCGGCGATCCCCTCGCCAGGCGCGTGATGGCGATCGCCGCGGCGCGCCGCGAGGCCATCACATGGCGGCGAACCTATCGCACCGACACGCCGGAAGCGTACTGGTCGTATCTGCGCCGCTATCCGGGCGGGCCGCATGCGGACGACGCGCGCCGGCGTCTCGCGATCCTGACCGCGCCGCTCGAGCCGCCGCCCGCCTTTGCGATGATGGACTACGACGTGCCGCCGCCGCCGCCGGCAGAGGTGGTCTATGTCGATCGTCCGGTGCTGGCGTTCGGCGATCCCGTGTTCGACTTCGCGCCGCCCCCGCCGCCGCCGGTCTATTATTTGCCGCCGCCGCCGCCGGACTTCGTCGTGCTGCCGCCGCCGCTGCCGGTGATCGGCCTGTTCGTGCTGCCGCAGCCGCTGTTCGTGCCGATCCCTGTGTATGTCCGCGCGCCGGCCTATGTGGCGCCGCCGCCGAACAACATCGTCTATCAGAACATCCACAACACCACGGTCATCAATACCGTGATCAACCGCCCGCCAGCGCCGCCAGCGGCGGGGGCGGGGCCAGCACCCGGACCCGGCAATCTTGCCCCGGCCGTGGCCGGCCGCGCCAACCCCGCAGGCCCCGCCGTGCCGCAGGCGGTGGCGCAGCGCGCCGCGCTGATCCAGCAGGGCAAGGCGCCGATGCCGCCGAGTGCGACGATCCAGCCGGTCGCGCGGCCCGGAATGCCGGCGGCAACGCCCGCCAACGTCGCCCCGGCCGCAACGCCGCCCGCAGCACCGCCTGCTGCGGCTCCGACCAGGCTGCCCCAGGCCAACACGCTGCCGGTTCCCGGTGCCCAGGGCGGCCCGCCGACCCCGCCAGCCGGGGCAGGGCCGGGCGGCAGGCCCGCACCGACCGCGACTGCACCGACGGCACCCGGCGCGCCGCCGCCGGGCCGTCCGGGGACGCCGACGGCGGTTGCTCCGGGCACGACACCGCCGCCTCGTTCCGGTCCGCCGCCAGTGGCCGCTCCGGCGACCGCGACCGCACCCGTTGCAAACCCCGCCGTGACACCAGGTCCGGGCGGAAAGCCGCCGGGCGCAACACCGCCCGGCACGCCTCCCGCCGTCGCCGCGCGACCGGTTGCACCGACGCCGCCCGCCGCGGGCCAGCAGATCAAGCCGCCGAATCAGGCGCTTCCCGCGCAGGCCGCCCGGCCGCCGGCAGCGCCGCCGCCCCAGGCCGTGGCGCGACCGACGCCGCCACCGCCCGCAGCCGCGCGCCCGGCACCGCCGCCTCCGCATGTCGCTGCGCCGCCGCCGGCCAGGGTGGCTCCGCCGCCCGTGGCCGTGCGGCCGCCGCCTCCACCCGTGGCGGCCGTGCGTCCGCCACCTCCGCCAATGGCGCGGCCTGCGCCGCCGCCGCCGGTCGCAAGGCCGGCCCCGCCACCGCCGCCGCGGATGGCTGTTGCGCCGCCGCCGCGTCCGGCAGCCCCGCCGCCGCGTCCCGCCGCGCCGCCGCCGGCAGCGAGGAAGTGCCCGCCGAACGTGCCGAGGTGCTAGGGCAGGGTGTTTACGGAAAGGGCCCTCTGGGGGGGTGAAAACCGTCCCAGATGAGGCCCTTATTTCCTTGCTTCTGCCCGAAATGGCGCTATATAGCGCGCCATCTCACACGGAAACATGGCTCACAAGGCCGTCCGGTGGCAACCGGGGCGAGAACGCTCCGTTTTGCTCACACGTTTCCGGAGGAACCAACCGGAGAATTAGACTATGGCGCTTCCCGACTTCACCATGCGTCAGCTGCTCGAGGCTGGCGTGCACTTTGGTCACCAGTCCCACCGCTGGAATCCGAAAATGGCTCCGTTCATTTTCGGCGCCCGCAACAACATCCACATCGTCGACCTCGCGCAGACCGTGCCGATGCTGCACAACGCGCTGCAGGCCGTCAGCGACACCGTCGCCAAGGGCGGCCGCATCCTGTTCGTCGGCACCAAGCGCCAGGCGCAGGACGGCGTCGCGGACGCGGCCAAGCGCTGCGCGCAGTATTTCGTCAATTCGCGCTGGCTCGGCGGCACGCTGACCAACTGGAAGACGATCTCGGCCTCGATCAAGCGCCTGCGTCACCTCGACGAGGTGCTGGCGGGCGGCGAAGCCAATTCCTACACCAAGAAGGAACGCCTGACGCTGCAGCGCGAGCGCGACAAGCTCGACCGCTCGCTCGGCGGCATCAAGGACATGGGCGGTCTGCCCGACCTGATCTTCGTGATCGACACCAACAAGGAAGACATCGCGATTCAGGAGGCCCAGCGCCTCAACATCCCGGTCGCCGCGATCGTCGACACCAATTCGGACCCCAAGGGCATCACCTATGTGGTTCCGGGCAATGACGACGCCGGCCGCGCCATCGCGCTCTATTGCGACCTGGTCGCGCGCGCGGCGATCGACGGCATCTCGCGTGCCCAGGGCGATGCCGGCATCGACATCGGCGCCTCGGTCCGTCCGGCCGCCGAAGAACTGCCCACGACCGGCGGCTTCCAGGGCCTTGCCGGTCCGCGCGGCACCGCCGACGACCTCAAGAAGCTCCCGGGCGTGTCGGGCGCGATCGAGAAGAAGTTCAACGACCTCGGCATCTTCCATTTCTGGCAGCTCGCCGAGCTCGATCACGACACCGCGCACACGATCGGCGAAGAAGTCGGTCTGCCCAGCCGTGCGGATGCCTGGGTCGCCAAGGCCAAGGCGCTGACCGCGGAAGCGGAATAGTCAAAAAGAGCGATGGGTTGGCCGGATAGGGTCCGGCCACCATTTCAGTTGACGCGAATTCCTGAGATGGACCGCGGCGGAGGCGATGATGCCACGCCGCGGCAAACCGTCAGGCAAAAAGGATTTTCAACGATGGCAACGATCACAGCAGCGATGGTCAAGGACCTGCGCGAGTCCACCGGCGCAGGCATGATGGACTGCAAGGCCGCGCTGACCGAGAACGACGGCAACATGGAAGCGGCGCAGGACTGGCTGCGCAAGAAGGGCCTGTCGAAGGCCGCCAAGAAGTCGGGCCGCGTCGCGGCCGAAGGCCTGATCGGCGCGCTCACCAGGGGCACCAGGGGCGTTCTGGTCGAGGTCAATTCCGAGACCGACTTCGTCGCCCGCAACGGCCAGTTCCAGGGTCTGGTCAAGATGATCGCCCAGGTCGGCTTCGACGCCGGCGCCGACGTCGAGAAGATCAAGGCCGCCAAGGTCGGCGACGTCACGATCGAGGCCGCGATCAACGACGCGATCGCCACCATCGGCGAGAACATGACGCTGCGCCGCGCAGCTTCGCTCGAAGTTGGGCAGGGCGTGGTGTCGAGCTATGTCCACGGCGCGGTCATCGACGGCGCCGGCAAGATGGGCGTGATCGTGGCGCTGGAATCGCCGGGCAAGGCCGACGAGCTCGCAACGCTCGGCCGCCAGCTCGCGATGCATGTCGCGGCCGCCAACCCGCTCGCGCTCGATCCGTCAGGTCTCGATCCGGCGGTGGTCAAGCGCGAGAAGGACGTGCTCGCCGACAAATATCGCCAGCAGGGCAAGCCCGAGAACGTCATCGAGAAGATCGTCGAGTCCGGCCTGAAGACCTACTACAAGGAAGTCTGCCTGCTCGAGCAGGCCTTCATCCACGACACCGGCAAGTCGGTGGCGCAGGCGGTGAAGGAGGCCGAGGGCAAGGTCGGCGGCGCCGTGAAGATCGCGGGCTTCGTGCGCTATGCTCTCGGTGAGGGAATCGAGAAGCAGGAATCGGACTTCGCGGCCGAGGTCGCTGCGGCCAGCGGCAAGAAGTAAACGCCGGAACACCTCCTTCCGGCGTGCCGCCGGAAGCGGCGCCCGGACAAGGAAAGTGCTCATGACTGATCCGGTCTACCGTCGCGTCGTGATCAAGCTGTCCGGCGAATATCTCGCGGGACAGCAGGGCTTTGGCATCGATCAGCCGACCATCGACCGGGTTGCCGACGATCTGATCGCGGCCCGTCATCTCGGCACCGAGGTCGCCGTCGTGATCGGCGGCGGCAACATCTTTCGCGGGGTCGAGGTCTCTTCCCGAGGTGTTTCCCGCACCACCGGCGACACCATGGGCATGCTCGCCACCATGATGAACTGCCTCGCGCTCGAGGCCACGATCGAGCGCAAGGGCATGCCGGCGCGCGCCCTGTCGGCCTTCGTCATGCCCGAGATTTCCGAGCTGTTCACCCGCACTGCGGCGCACAAATACCTCGCGGAAGGCCGAATCCTGCTGCTCGGCGGTGGAACCGGCAATCCGTTCTTCACCACCGATACGACCGCGGTGCTGCGGGCCGCCGAGATCGGCGCGCAGGCGGTGCTGAAGGCGACCAATGTCGATGGCGTCTACTCGGCCGACCCGAAGCAGGATCCCTCCGCGACGCGGTTCGACCGGCTGACCCATTCGCAGGCGATCGAAGGGGGCTACAAGGTGATGGACGCGACCGCCTTCGCGCTTGCCCGCGAGACGTCGCTGCCTATCATCGTGTTTTCGATCGCGGAGCCCGGCTCGATCGGCGCGATTCTGCGCGGCGTCGGCCACGGGACGATCGTCGCCGGCTGACCTCATCTTGCGCGCCCCGAGGCAAGGGCGCGGAGGGGCGGGCGGATTTTGAAGGAGAAACGTGATGGCCACGGGTAATTTCGACCTCAACGAAGTGAAGCGCCGCATGCAGGGCGCCGTCCAGTCCCTCAAGCACGAACTCGGCGGCCTGCGCACGGGGCGTGCCTCCGCCTCGATGCTCGATCCGGTGCAGGTCGATGCTTATGGCAGTCATATGCCCCTCAACCAGCTCGCCACCGTCAGCGTGCCTGAGCCGCGCCTGATCTCGGTGCAGGTCTGGGACAAGTCGATGGTCAAGGCGGTGGAGAAGGCGATCGTCGATTCCAATCTCGGCCTGTCGCCGGCGACCGAAGGCCAGGTGCTGCGCCTGCGCATCCCCGAGCTGAACGAGGAGCGCCGCAAGGAGTTGGTGAAGGTCGCGCACAAATACGCCGAAGCCGCCAAGGTCGCCGCCCGCCACGTCCGCCGCGACGGCCTCGACGTCCTGAAGAAGCTCGAGAAGAACCACGAGATGTCGGAGGACGACCAGAAGCGTCACGCCGACGAGGTGCAGAAGGCGACCGACGGAACGATCGGCGAGATCGACCAGCTCCTGGCCGCCAAGGAAAAAGAGATCCTCACCGTCTGACGCGCGGCGAGGATCATCATCGCGCTTAGAGAATCGTTCGCGCATGATCTCGTCGGAAAGCCGCTTCGCACTTTTCGGATCATGCTTTAGGGCTGCCTCATGTCCAACGCCGCCGCGCCTGCAACGGAAGGACCCGATCGGTCCGGCGCGCCTGCGCATGTCGCCATCATCATGGATGGCAACGGGCGTTGGGCGGCGGCGCGCGGCTTGCCGCGCGCGGAGGGGCATCGCCGCGGCGTGGAGGCGCTGCGCCGCGTGGTGCGCGCCGCGCACGAGCTCGGCATCCGCTACCTCACCATCTTCTCCTTCTCTTCGGAAAACTGGTCGCGCCCGGCGAGCGAGATCGGCGATCTGTTCGGCCTGCTGCGCAGATTCATCCGCAACGACCTTGCGACCCTGCATCGCGACGGCGTCAAGGTCCGCATCATCGGCGAGCGGGAGGGGCTCGAGAGCGACATCTGCGCGCTCCTGAACGAGGCCGAGGAATTGACGCGTGACAACACGCGCCTGACGCTCGTCGTCGCCTTCAACTACGGCTCGCGGCAAGAGATCGCGAAGGCGGCGCAGAAGCTCGCACGCGAGGTCGCGGAAGGCCGGCGCGATCCGTCCACGATCGACGCCGAGACGCTCGGGGCCCATCTCGACGCGCCCGAGATTCCCGATCCCGATCTCATCATCCGCACCAGTGGCGAGCTGCGCCTGTCGAACTTCCTGATGTGGCAAGCCGCTTACAGCGAGCTCGTCTTCGTGCCGATGCACTGGCCCGATTTCGACAAGCCCGCGCTTGAGAGCGCGATCGCCGAATTCGCCAGGCGCGAGCGCCGTTTTGGCGGTCTGGTCGCGAAGACCGCCTCGTGAGCGAGCCCGACGCCGCACCGGCGGGCACCGCGCCCGCTCCGAGCAATCTCGTGATGCGAGTCCTCGCAGCGCTGGTGCTTGCGCCGCTGACGATCGCGATCGCTTACGCGGGGGGCTGGCTGTGGTCGCTGCTCGTCACCCTGGTGGCGATCGGGCTGTTCGCCGAATGGCTGATGGTGGTGGGCGCAGGCTCGACCGCGCTGACCGGGGCCGGGACGATCGTCATTGCCATGATGGGCTTGTGCGTTGCCGCCGGCGCGCTCAAGACCGCGGTCATCGTCGGCTGTGTCGGCGGCGGGATCGTCACACTGATCGCGCGCGGCAAGTTCGTCTGGGCCGCGACCGGCTTCGCTTACGCTGCGGCGGCGCTGCTGGCTTCGATCCTGGTGCGGAAGGATCTGGTCAACGGTTTTTCCGCGCTGATGTTCGTGCTGCTGGTGGTCTGGGCGACCGATATCGGCGGCTATTTCGCCGGCCGCAGCATCGGCGGGCCGAAGCTGTGGGCGCGGGTGAGCCCCAAGAAGACCTGGGCCGGGGCGGCCGGCGGGTTCGTGGCGAGCCTTGCCGTTGCGGCCTCCTTTTCCGCCTGCGGGCTTGGAAAGGCGGTTCCACTGCTACTCGTCAGCGCCATCCTGTCGGTGGTCTCGCAACTCGGGGATCTCTTCGAATCCGCGGTAAAACGACGCTTCGGGGTCAAGGATTCCAGTCACTTGATTCCCGGCCATGGCGGGCTCATGGACCGCCTGGACGGTTTTGTCGCCGCCATCCTGGTGGCATGGATTATCGGCTTTCTCCGCCATGGTGTGCATAGCGCCGGAAGCGGTCTTATGGTTTGGTGACGATATGAGCGCAGTCCCCTTGCGTAATAACAGGCTTGCGGCCTCCGACGTCCGCAGCGTCACGGTGCTCGGTGCCACCGGCTCGATCGGCGACAGCACGATGGATCTGCTGCGTGCCGCGCCCGAGCGCTATCGCGTCGAGGCGCTGACGGCGAACAGCAATGTCGCCGCGCTGGCAAACCTCGCGAAGGAATTTTCCGCGCGTTATGTTGCGATCGCGGACGCCTCCAAGCTCGCCGACCTCAAGGCTGCGCTCGCGGGCACCGGCACCGAATGCGGCGCAGGCGAAAGCGCGGTGATCGAGGCCGGCGCACGTCCCGCCGACTGGGTGATGGCGGCGGTCAGCGGCGCCGCCGGGCTGAAGCCGGCGCTCGCCGCGGTCGATCGCGGCGCCCACGTCGCACTCGCCAACAAGGAGTGCCTGGTCTGCGCCGGCGATTTCTTCATGCAGCGCGCGGCGAAGGCGGGAGCCTGCATCCTGCCGGCCGATTCCGAGCACAACGCGCTGTTCCAGGCGCTGAGCTCGGGCAATCGTGACGAACTCGTCCGCGTCATCATCACCGCCTCGGGCGGCCCGTTCCGGACCTGGAAGCCCGCCGACATCGAGCAGGCGACGCTGGCGCAGGCGCTGAAGCATCCGAACTGGAGCATGGGCCAGAAGATCACGATCGACTCGGCCTCGATGATGAACAAGGGGCTCGAGGTGATCGAGGCCTCCTATCTGTTCTCGCTCACGCCGGACGAGATCGACGTACTGGTCCATCCGCAGTCGATCATCCACGGCATGGTCGAGTTCTCCGACCGCTCGGTGGTGGCCCAGCTCGGCGCCCCCGACATGCGCACCCCGATCGCCCACTGCCTCGGCTGGCCCGACCGCATCACGGGACCGGCGGCCAAGCTCGACCTGGCCAAGATCGGTACCTTGACCTTCGAGGCCCCGGATTTCGAGCGGTTCCCGGCGCTGCGCCTGGCCTATGACTCGCTGCGGACCGGGAAGGGGGCGACCACCGTCTACAACGCCGCCAACGAGGTGGCGGTGGCGGCCTTCATCGCCGGCAAGATCCGGTTCGGGGCCATCGCCCGGCTGGTCGAGGCGACGCTGGAGGATTGGGTTCGCGGCGGTAACCAGAGCCCGATGACATCGGCCGACGATGCAATATTCGTTGACCATGTTTCGCGAAATAAAGCTGCCGCCCTATTGCCTCAAATTGCCTTAAAGGCATCCTAGTTAATTCGGGACCAGGGCCTTGCGGCACTGGATAAGGGGAATTGATGTCTGACTTTTTCGTCCATAGTTTCAACACGTTGAGCCATGGGCTGCTTGGCTACGCGGTTCCCTTCCTGTTCGTCCTGACGATCGTCGTGTTCTTCCACGAACTCGGCCATTTCCTGGTCGCGCGCTGGGCGGGCGTTCGCGTGCTGACCTTCTCGCTCGGCTTCGGTCCCGAGCTGTTCGGGTTCAACGACCGCCACGGCACCCGCTGGAAGATCTCGGCGATCCCGCTCGGCGGCTACGTCAAGTTCTTCGGCGACGAGAGCGAGGCCTCGACCCCCTCGGCAGAGACGCTCGCGGCCATGACGGACGAGGAGCGCGCCGGCAGCTTCCATCACAAGAAGGTTGCTCCCCGCGCGGCCATCGTCGCCGCCGGCCCGATTGCCAATTTCATCCTCGGCGCCCTGATCTTCGCGGGCATGGCGCTGTACTACGGCAAGCCGAGCACGATCGCGCGCGTCGACGGCGTCGTGGCCGAGGGCGCCGCCGCCGCGGCCGGCTTCAAGATCGGCGATGTCGTCGTTCAGATCGATGGCCGGCCGATCGAGAGCTTTGCCGACATGCAGCGGATCGTGGCCATGAGCGCCGGTTCGTCGCTGGTTTTCCAGGTGAAGCGGGACGGCGCCATCGTATCGCTCACCGCAACCCCGGCGCTGCTGGAGCGCAAGGATCCCTTCGGCAACAGCCACCGCGTCGGCGTGCTCGGGGTCGAGCACAAGGCGCAGGCCGGTGAGGCATCGACCACCCCGGTCGGGGCCGGCGAGGCGCTCAAGATCGGCGTCGAGCAGGTCTGGTTCATCATCACCAGCACGTTCAAGTTCCTGGGCTCGCTGTTCGTCGGCAACGGCAATCCCGGCGACGTCAGCGGCGTGCTCGGAATCGCCAAGATGTCGGGGCAGGCGGCCAGCGCCGGGTTCCAATTCGTGATCAATCTCTGCGCCGTGCTGTCGGTCTCGATCGGCCTCCTGAACCTGTTCCCGATCCCGTTGCTCGATGGCGGTCACCTTATGTTCTATGCGGCCGAGGTGGTGCGCGGGCGGCCGTTGTCGGAGCGGACCCAGGAAATGGGCTTCCGGATCGGGCTGGGCCTGGTGCTGATGCTGATGGTGTTTGCGACCTACAACGACATCCTGCGGATGGCGGCTTCCTGATCGGGGCTTTTTTGTGACGTTGCTGTTGGGCAACGTCTTGGAATGAAATTGAAATTACGGCGCGCTCGGCCGTTTGCGGCGTCGGTGAAATTGGCTACAAGCGGCCTGAACTTTTGGGGAATCTCCCAGACCGGCGTTGGGGTTGGGTCTGGTTCGGAATGATAAGGGCGCGTTGCGCATGAAGTTTGGACTGCGACTCCGGGGGGGCTTGCTCGCAACCCTGATCTTTTTCGGCGCGCCGGTGGTTGCCCCGGTCGGGGCTGTTTTTGTCTCTTCCTCTGTGCTTGCCCAGACCGTCCAGTCGATTTCCGTTCAGGGAAATCGCCGTGTCGAGGTGGAGACGATTCGCTCCTATTTCAGGCCGGGTCCCGGCGGTCGTCTCGACCAGGGCGCCATCGACGACGGCCTCAAGGCGCTGATCGAGACCGGCCTGTTCCAGGACGTTCGAATCAACCGCGGTCCGGGCGGCCAGATCATCGTCTCCGTGGTGGAAAACCCGGTGATCGGGCGCATCGCCTTCGAGGGCAACAAGAAGATCAAGGACGAGCAGCTCACCGCCGAGGTCCAGTCCAAGGCGCGTGGCACCTTCTCCCGCGCCATGGTGCAGTCGGATACGCTGCGCATTGCCGAAATCTACCGCCGCTCCGGCCGTTATGACGTGCGCGTCACGCCGGAAATCATCGAGCAGCCGAACAACCGCGTCGACCTCATCTTCACCGTCAACGAAGGCGTCAAGACCTCCGTCAAGTCGATCGAGTTCATCGGCAACAACGCGTTCTCGTCCTACCGGCTGCGCGACGTCATCAAGACGCACGAATCGAACCTGCTGAGCTTCCTCGGCAGCAACGACGTCTACGATCCCGATCGCGTCGAGGCCGACCGCGATCTGATCCGGCGCTTCTATCTCAAGAACGGCTTCGCCGACGTTCAGGTCGTGGCGGCGCTGACCGAATACGATCCCGAGAAGAAGGGCTTCCTGGTCACCTTCAAGATCGAGGAAGGCCAGCAATATCGCGTCGGGTCGGTCGACTTCCGCACCAGCATTCCCAATTTCGACCCCACCACGATGCGGGCCTATTCGCGCGTCAATGTCGGCTCGCTCTACAACGTCGAATCGGTCGAGAAGTCGGTCGAGGAAATGCAGATCGAGGCCTCGCGCCGCGGCTATGCCTTCGCCGTGGTGCGCCCGGGCGGCGACCGCAACTTCGATGCGCATACCGTGTCGGTGGTGTTCAACGTCGACGAGGGTCCGCGCACCTATATCGAGCGCATCAACGTCCGCGGCAACACCCGCACGCGCGACTACGTCATTCGCCGCGAATTCGATATCTCCGAGGGTGACGCCTACAACCGCGCGCTGGTCGACCGTGCCGAGCGCCGGCTGAAGAACCTCGACTACTTCAAGAGCGTCAAGATCACGACTGAGCCCGGCTCCTCCAGCGACCGCGTCATCCTGATCGTCGATCTCGAGGAGAAGTCGACCGGCGACTTCTCGGTCTCGGGCGGTTACTCCACGACCGACGGCGCGCTTGCCGAAGTCTCGATCTCCGAGCGCAACCTGCTCGGCCGCGGCCTGTTCGCCAAGGCATCGGTCACCTACGGCCAGTACGCGCGCGGCTACTCGCTGTCGTTCGTCGAGCCCTATCTGCTCGACTACCGCGTTGCGCTCGGCCTCGACCTCTATCAGCGCCAGCAGCTCTCCAACAGCTACATCTCCTACGGCACCAAGACGCTCGGCTTCTCGCCGCGCCTCGGCTTCTCCTTGCGTGAAGATCTGGCGCTGCAGGTGCGCTACTCGGTCTACCGCCAGGAAATCTCGCTGCCGTTTTCCCTGACGGACTGCTTGAACAACGGTGTTGCGGCCAACACCAGCCCGGCCTTCTCCGCCGCCAATGGTGGCATTCCGGATCTCAGCTCGACCGGCGGCCTCGGCTGCTACGCCAACGGCGAAGCGTCGCTGCCGGTGCGCAAGGAGCTGGCGAACGGCAAGACGCTGACCTCGGCGCTCGGCTACACACTGACCTACAACACGCTGGACAACAACAAGAACCCGACCGACGGCCTGCTCGTCGACTTCAAGCAGGACTTCGCCGGCGTCGGCGGCGACGTCACCTACCTGAAGACTGCGGCCGATGCGAAGTACTACCAGACGCTGGTGTCCGATCTCGTCGGTCTCGTCCATCTCCAGGGTGGCGTGCTGACCAAGGTGGGCAGCGACCTGCGCATGCTCGACCACTTCCAGATGGGCCCGAACCTCGTGCGCGGCTTCGCCCCGAACGGCATCGGCCCGCGCGACCTGAATCCCTTCGGTACGCAGGACGCGCTCGGCGGCACCAAGTACTGGGGCGCTTCGCTCGAATTGCAGATGCCGTTCTGGTTCCTACCCAGGGAAGTGGGTCTGAAGGGCGCGGTCTATGCCGATGCCGGCGGCCTCTACGACTATCAGGGTCCGACGACGTGGGCTCTCACCAACGAATTGACCACGCCGAAGAACTCGAGCTGTATCCCGTCCACGGTCAATCCGGCCTCGGCCGGTACCTGTACGGGCCTGGTGTTTGACGATAGCCGGACCATCCGCTCGTCGGTGGGTGTCGGTCTGATCTGGGCCTCGCCGTTCGGTCCGCTGCGCTTCGACTATGCGGTGCCCCTCACCAAGGGCGCACACGACCGCGTGCAGCAGTTCAGGTTCGGCGGCGGCACGACCTTCTAATTCGATCAGCAGGGCCGGCCTCCGCAAGGGTGCCGGCCTCTGCAAGAGGATCGCGCTCAATCCAGGAGATGAGGCAAGATGCGGCCTGGCCGCTTCATGCCGAAGCCGGACCGCGACGGGGTGGAATGGCGCAGCCGACCTTCTTCAAAAAGCCGCCTGCCTCAGCGCTGGCTGACATTGCCACGCTGACCAAGGCGCAACTGGTCGACCCCGCCAGGGGCGGCCAAATCATCACGGGCCTTGCTTCGCTCGACGAAGCCGGTCCGATGCATCTGACGTTCTTCGACAACCTCAAATATGCCGATGAGCTCAAGACGACCCGGGCCGGCGCGTGCCTCGTGAGCCCGCGCTTCGAGGCCCAGGTGCCCGCGCATGTCGCGGTGCTGCGGGTGGCCCAGCCGTTCCGCGCCTTCGTCGGTCTCGCCCGGGAATGGCATGGCGATGCGCTGCGCCCGCAATCCTGGATCGGCAATGACGGCATCGCCGCCTCGGCCATCATCGATCCCTCGGCGCGGCTGGAGGATGGCGTCGTCGTCGATCCCCTGGCCGTGATCGGCCCGGAGGTCGAGATCGGCAGCGGTACCGTGATCGGCTCTGGCGCCGTGATCGGCCCGGGCGTCAAGATCGGCCGGGATTGTAACGTCGGCGCCCGCACGGCCATCCAGTGCGCGCTGATCGGTAACGACGTGCTGATCCACCCCGGCTGCTCGATCGGCCAGGACGGCTATGGCTTCATCTTCTTCGGCCCCGAGGGCCATCTGAAGGTTCCGCAGACCGGCCGGGTGCTGATCCAGAACAATGTCGAAGTCGGCGCCGGAACCACCATCGACCGCGGATCGCTGCGCGACACCGTGATCGGGGAGGGCACCAAAATCGACAATCAGGTCCAGATCGGCCACAATGTGACCATCGGACGGAATTGCCTGCTGGCGGCCCAGATCGGGCTCGCGGGCAGCCTGACGATCGGCGACAACGTGGCGCTGGGAGCAAAGGTTGGCATCAACAATCACCTCAAGATCGGCGACGGGGCCCAGGTCACCGCGATGAGCGGCGTCAAGGACGACATCCCGGCAGGCGGACGCTGGGGCGGATTTTTTGCCAAGCCGACCAAGCAGTGGTTCAAGGAGATCGTGGCAGTGGAGCGCCTGGTGCGCGACAGCAAGGCCGATCCGAAAGATAAGGGACAGGAGTGATGGAGGAGGCACCGGTCAGGTTCGAGCTCGTGGACATCAACGCGATTCTGCGCACGCTCCCGCACCGCTTTCCGATGCTCTTGATCGACCGCGTGATCAACATCCGCACCGATTACAGCGGCATCGGCATCAAGAACGTCACCTTCAACGAGCCGGCCTTCCAGGGGCATTTCCCCGACCGCCCGGTCTATCCCGGCGTGATGATGATCGAGGCGATGGCGCAGACCGCGGGCGTGATCGGCATCACCTCGGTTGACGGCACCGAGAAGCCGCGGGCGGTCTATTTCCTCACCATCGACAAGTGCAAGTTCCGCAAGCCGGTGCTGCCCGGCGACACCATCGAATACCACATGCGGTCGATCGGCCGCCGCAAGGCGATGTGGTGGTTTCACGGCGACGCCAAGGTCAACGGCCAGGTGGTCGCGGAGGCTGACGTCGGCGCCATGCTGACGGACTGAAGCGGTTTCAGCTTCGCTGGACGAGTCCGTTCGCAGGGCAGGCGTAGCGGACGCCGCGGGTCTCGCGCTTGAGATTCTGGTCGAAGAACCGGCCCATGGACGGGGCGCCCAGCAGGCGCTGGACCGTGTCCGGCGCAACCCCGCAATAGCGCTGATAGGCGCCGCGGACCGCGACCACGAGGTCCTGCTGCGCGCGGTCGTAGCAGACCCGCTGAAGCACCGTGCTGCGGTTGATATCGCGGCATTCGAATGTCCCGAGATCGACGAACTGGCGCTCAGTGGTCTCGACCGTCTCGGACACGACCGGTGCGGTCATGAGCTGAGCGAGCAGGATTGCCAGGGCCCTGACCATTATGAGTTCAAGCTCCACATGAACGCGTTGAAGGGCTGCCGGGGCCGGCTCATCCGGCACCTGAAACAGGCCGAGATCATACGTCACTGGACAGATCGGGCAAAGTCGCGCTAACCAGCCGAAAACCAAGCGACTTCAACACTTAATCAGACCTTCTTGATGAATAAGATTGCTTGATGAGCAAGATTGATCCCACCGCACGGGTCGAGGACGGGGCCGTGATCGGCGAGGGCACCGAGATCGGGCCCTTCTGCATGATCGGCCGGAACGTCGTGATCGGCGCGAACTGCAAGCTGATCGGCCATGTGCACGTCACCGCGCAGACCACCATCGGCGACGACTGCACCATCTATCCGTTCGCCTCGCTTGGCACACCGCCGCAGTCGCTGAGCTATCGCGGCGAGCTGACCAGGCTGAAGATCGGCTCCGGCTGCATTATCCGCGAATCCGTGACCATGAATGCCGGAACCGTCGCGGGCGGCGGTATTACGACGGTCGGTGACCGCGGCTATTTCATGAATTGCAGCCACGTCGGCCATGACTGTCACGTCGGCAACGACGTGATCTTCGCGACATCGGCGACGCTCGGCGGTCACGCCGAGATCGGCGACTTCGTCTTCATCGGCGGCCTGTCTGCGGTGCACCAGTTCACCCGCATCGGCCCGCAGGTGATGGTCGGCGGCGTCTGCGGTGTGCGCGACGACATCATTCCGTTTGGCCTCGTCAACGGACAGTATGCCGTGCTCGAGGGCCTCAACATCATCGGCATGAAGCGGCGCAAATTCACCAAGCAGCGGCTCGCGACCGTGCGCGCCTTCTACCAGAAACTCTTTCACGGTCCCGGCATGTTCGCCGAGCGCCTCGCGGCGGTGCAGCCGCTCGCCGCGGAAGATCCCGCGATTTGCGAAATCCTCGACTTCATCGGCAAGGGCAAGCATCGCCCGCTCTGCCTTCCCGCAATCGAGAAGTGACGCCGGGATGGCCGCAGACATGACATCGGCGGCTTCCCCGATTTCATCGCCGGTCGGTGTGGTCGCCGGCGGCGGCGCCATGCCGTTCGCGGTTGCGGAGTCGCTGACAGCGCGCGGCATCACGCCGGTGCTGTTTCCACTGCGCGGCGCCTGCGACCCGGCGCGGGTAGAGAAATTCCGCCATCGCTGGATCTCGGTCGGCCAGCTCGGCCGCGCGATGCGGCTGTTCCGCGAGGAAGGCTGCCGCGATTTGATCTTCATCGGCACGCTGGTGCGGCCTTCGCTCATCGAGATCCGGTTCGACGTCAAGACGCTGCGCCTGCTCGGCAACGTCATAAGGGCCTTCCGCGGCGGCGACGACCATTTGTTGTCCGGCGTCGGGCGCATCCTCGAGCAGGACGGCTTTCGCATGGTCGGCATCAAGGACGTGGCGCCCGATCTGCTGATGCCCGAGGGCTGCATCAGCCGCGGCTGGCCGGCCGACAAAGCCACGGCCGACATCGCGCGCGGACGCGCGGTGCTCACCGCCCTCGGTCCGTTCGACATCGGCCAGGCCGCGGTCGTGATCGACGGACATGTGGTGGCGGTCGAGGACATCGAGGGCACCGATGCGCTGCTGGCCCGCGTCGCGCGCCTGCGCGAGGAGGGACGCATCCGTGCCGCCACCGGACGCGGCGTGCTGGTCAAGGCGCCGAAGAGCGGGCAGGATTTGCGCTTCGACCTGCCGACGATCGGTCCGCGCACCATCGAAGGCGTCGCCAAGGCCGGGCTTGCCGGCATCGCCGTCATCGCCGGCAACACCATTGCCGCCGAGCCGCAGGCGATGATCGCGCTCGCCGACACCAAACGCCTCTTCATCATCGGCCTGCCGGCGTGACCCGCAACCCGGAGCGAAAGATATTTTTGATCGCGACCGAGGAATCCGGCGACCGGCTCGGCGCGGCGCTGATGCAGGTGCTGCGCCAGCGCCTCGGCGACGGCGTAGAGTTCGAGGGCGTCGGCGGCAGCGCCATGGCGCGCGAGGGGCTCAAGACGCTGTTTCCGATCGAGGAGCTGTCGATCGTCGGCTTCGCCGCGGTGCTGCAGCAATTGCCAAAGATCCTGCGGCTGATCCGAAGGACCGCGGACGCCGTGACGGCGGCCGCGCCCGATGCGCTCGTCATCATCGACAGTCCCGACTTCACCCATCGCGTCGCCCGCCGCGTCCGTGCAAAAAATCCCGCGATCCCGATTCTGGACTACGTCTCGCCCTCGGTCTGGGCGTGGCGGCCGGGCCGCGCCCGCGCCATGCTCGATTATGTCGATCACGTGCTGGGCCTGCTGCCGTTCGAGCCGGAAGAGTACCGCAAGCTGCAAGGGCCGCCCTGCAGCTATGTCGGCCATCCCCTGATCGAGCAATTGCCGTCATTGCGGCCGAATGCCGAGGAGCAGAAGCGGCGCGAGGCGCCGCCGCCGGTGCTGCTGGTGCTGCCCGGCAGCCGCCGCAGCGAGATCAGGCACCATCTCGACGTTTTTGGCGCCACGCTCGGACGGCTGCAGACCGAGGGGCACGCCTTTGAATTGATGCTGCCGACCATGCCGCATCTCGAAGCGACGATCCGCGAGGGTGTCGCGACCTGGCCGGTCAGGCCGCAGATCGTGGTTGGCGAAGCCGAAAAGCGCGCCGCCTTCCGGATCGCGCGCGCGGCGCTGGCCAAGTCCGGCACGGTGACGCTGGAGCTTGCGCTATCCGGCATTCCGATGGTGACGGCCTATCGCGTCGGCGCGGTCGAGGCCTTCATCCTGCGCCGCGCGGTCCGTGTCTCCTCGGTGATCCTCGCCAATCTCGTGATCGGCGAGGATGTCGTTCCGGAGTATCTGCAGGAGGACTGCACGCCGGAGAAGCTCGCGCCGGCGCTGTCCGAGGTGCTCACGGACAGCGACATGCGCCGCCGGCAGGTCGAGGCGTTCGCCCGTCTCGACGGCATCATGTCCACCGGCGACAAACCGCCGAGCGAACTTGCTGCCGACATCGTGCTCGCAACGATTGGGAAGGGGCAGCGGGGCCTGTATGATCAGGGAGTTACTGCGCGTCGGTCGTGAACGTCACGAAAGTCGCTCATGCGTCACTTTATGCTGCTATGCTGCGATGCTCATGACAAGAGGAGCTGCTGATGATGAACCGCAAGCTCGTTGCCGCGCTGGTCGTGTTTGGCCTGGCGTTGCCCGCCGTCACCCGCGCGCAGGACGCGCCGGTCGAGGAGCAGATTGTCAATCAGATGAACAAGGTGTTCGGTGTCCACGCCGGATTCCGCGCCAATCACGCCAAGGGCGTCGTGGCCGAGGGGAAGTTCAAGGCCTCGTCGGAAGCCGCTGGCTTGAGCAAGGCGGTGCTGTTCGGCGGCGCTGAGGTTCCGGTGACAGTGCGGTTCTCGGATGCCTCGGGCGTGCCGAACCTGCCCGACGGCTCCGGCGATGCCAATCCGCATGGCATGGCGGTGAAGTTTCACCTGCCCGACGGCAGCGACACGGACATCGTGATCAACTCGCTGAAATTCTTTCCCGTCTCGACCGGCGAGGAGTTTCGCGACCTGTTCGTCGCGATCGCGCAGAGCCCGCCGGACGCGGCCAAGCCGACGAAGTTCGAGCAGTTCGTGGCGAGCCATCCCACCATTCCGGCTGCCTTTGCCACGGTCGCCACGCCGGACAGTTTTGCCAGCGAGGCCTATTTCGGCATCAATGCGTTCGTGTTCGTCAACAAGGCGGGCGAGCGACAGGCCGTCCGTTACCAGATGATCCCCGAGAAGGTCGTGCATCTGGACAAGGCCGAGGCTGCGAAGAAGACGCCGGACTTCCTGATGGAGGAGCTGCCCGCGCGATTGAAGCAGGGGCCGGTGACCTTCCGCTTCAAGGCGCAACTCGCTGCCGCCGGCGACTCCACCAAGGATCCAGCAAAGCCGTGGCCTGATGATCGCAAGCTGGTCGAGCTTGGCGTGCTGACGATCGACAAGGCCGTGGCGAACAGTGACGACGCACAGAAGAAGCTCCTGTTCCTGCCGGGCCAGCTCACCGACGGGATCGAGCAGTCCGACGATCCGATGATCGACGTCCGCAACGGCGCCTATGCCATCTCGTTCTCGCGGCGCAATCCCTGACGGTCACGGTTAGTCACCACGTCGTCTCAGAATGCCCTAGGCCAGGCCCGCATCCACCTGAAAACACTGGCGCGTGATGCGCTGGCTGTCGTCGGAGGCGAGGTACAGCGCCATGTTGGCGATGTCGTCGGGTGTCACCGCATCCGGAATGAACTGGCGCGTGCGCATCTCGGCGATGACCTGCTCGTCCGGATACCACAGGCGGCGCTGCCGCTCGGTGATCACCATGCCCGGCGCGATGGCGTTGACGCGGATGCGGTCGGGGCCGACCAGGCGGGCCAGCGAATTGGTGAAGCCGACGATCGCGGCCTTTGCGGCCGCATAGGCCGGCAGCCCCGGGGCGCCGCGCATCCACGCGATCGACGACATGTTGATGATCGAGCCGCCGCCGCGCGCCTGCATCTGCGGCACGATCGCCTGGGCCGCGAAGAAGACGTGCCTGAGGTTGACGCCGATCATCCAGTCGAATTCGGCAGGCGTGACGTCGGCCAGCACCTGGCGCTGGTCATTGGCGGCGTTGTTGACGAGGACCGCGGCATCGCCGAGCTTGCCGTGGACCTCCGTTATCGCGGCGCGCAGGGCGTCGATGTCGAGGAGATCGCAGGGCACGAACAGCGGCGCTGTGCGAGAGCTTTCGGCCACCTCCCGCACCAGCGCCTCGCCCGCCTGCGTGTCGATGTCGAGGAAAGCGACGCGGGCGCCCTGGGCGGCGAAGGCCCGAACGAAGGCGGCGCCGATGCCGCTGGCGCCCCCGGTGATCAGCACCACGCGGTCGGCGAGGCCGGCATAGCTCGTCTGTGTCATGCGATCAGTCGCTCCGTCTCGGGGTCGAACAGGCAGATGCGGCGGGTGTCGAGCGCAAAGGCGGCCTCGGTGCCCGGCGCCGGGCGGATGTCCGGCGAGACGCGCGCCTGCGCGGGCGCGCCGCCAAGCCGCAGCAGGACGATGGTCTCGGCCCCGGTCGGCTCGACCATCTCGACCGGCGCGGTGACGATGACTGGTGCATCGCCCGAGAAGACCCGGCCGCCCTCGGCGATGCATTCCGGCCTGATCCCGAGCACCACCTCGCGACCGACATAGGACGCAGCCGCCTCATATCCCTGCAGGCGCAGACGAACCTCGTCCGGCCGCCCGGCGCCGATCACGGCGACGAGCCCTGCGGCATCCGCCTCGAGCCGCGCCGGCATCGTGTTCATCGGCGGCGAGCCCATGAAGCGGGCGACGAACAGATTGGCCGGATAACGGTACACCGTGTCCGGATCGGCGAATTGCTGCACCATGCCCCGGTGCATCACCGCGATGCGCGTCGCCATCGTCATCGCCTCGATCTGGTCGTGGGTGACATAGATCATGGTGGCCTTGATGCGCTGGTGCAGCCGCTTGATCTCCATCCGCATCTCGACGCGCAGTTTCGCATCGAGATTGGAGAGCGGCTCGTCGAACAGGAAGAGCAGGGGATCGCGCACCAGCGCCCGGCCCATCGCCACCCTCTGGCGCTGGCCGCCGGACAACTGCGACGGCTTGCGGCCGAGCAGGGGCTCGATCTGGAGCAGCTTTGCGACGTTCGCCAGCGCCTTGTCCTGCTCCGCCTTCGCCACGTGACGGCATTCCATGCCGAAGGTGATGTTCTGGCGCACCGTCATCGATGGATAGAGCGCGTAGGACTGGAACACCATGGCGATGTCGCGGTCCTTGGGCGGCACGTCGTTGACGACGCGGCCGCCGATCTCGATCGTTCCCTCGCTCGGCCGGTCAAGGCCGGCGACGATGTTGAGCAGGGTGGACTTGCCGCAGCCTGACGGCCCGACCAGCACGGTGAATTCGCCGCTCTCGATGTCGAGGTCGATTCCTTTCAGCACCTCCAGATTGGCGTAGCGCTTCGACAGGGAGCGAATGCTCAAGGCTGCCATGACGTCTCCATCATTTCACGGCTCCCGCGGTCAGGCCGCGGACGAAATACTTGCCGCCAAGCAGATAGACCAGCAAGGTCGGCAGGGCCGCGATCAGGACCGCGGCGCTTTGCACGCCATGCTGCGGGATATCGGCGACGGCGGCGGAGAGCGCGATCAGCGCGGCGGTGACCGGCTGCTGCTGACCGGTCGTGAACGTTACGCCATAGAGGAATTCGTTCCAGATATGCGTGAATTGCCAGATCACGGTGACGACCAGGATCGGTGGCGAGAGCGGCAGGATGATGCGCCAGAAGATGCGAAAGAACCCCGCGCCATCGATGCGCGCGGCCCTGATCAGCTCCTGCGGGACGGCAACGTAGTAGTTGCGGCAGAACAGCGTGGTGAACGAGAGCCCCTGGATGGTGTGGATCACGACGAGGCCCGTCAGCGTGTTCATCAGGCCGGTATCGCGCAGCACGATGGTCCAGGGCAAGAGGCGCATCTGCTGCGGCAGGAAGATGCCGAGGGTGACGATGCCATAGATCCAGCTGTCGCCGCGAAAACGCCAGAGCGATACCGCGTAACCGGCGACCGCACCAAGCAGCGTGGAGAAGATCGTCGCGGGGATGGTGACGAGCGCGGAGTTCAGCATGTAGGGCCGGATGCCGGCGCAGGTCTGGGCCACGCAGAAGTCGGACCAGGCGGCGAGGTAGTTGCCGAAGGCCCAGTGCTGCGGCCAGCCGATCATCGAGGTCTGCGCGATTTCCTCGTTGCTGCGCAGCGAGTTCAGCACGACGACGATCAGCGGAACGAGCCAGGCGGCCGCGACCAGCGACACGACGAGATAGACGAGCGCCCGGCCCGGCGCGAACGTTCGATCACGCATGGGCGGCCCGCCGTCTCTGGAGATAGCGCCACGCCGCGTAGGGCAGCAGCACCGCAAGCAGGATCAGCAACATGAGGACTGCCGCCGCCGCTCCCCGGCCGAGCAGGTTGCGCTGGAACATCAGGTCGTAGACGACGAGGGCCGGCAGCTGGGTCGCAATTCCCGGCCCGCCATTGGTGAGCGCGCGGACGAGGTCGAACGTCGAAATCGCGAACTGGAGCTGGATCACGATGACCGTGACGGTGATCGGCCAGAGCGTCGGCAGGATGACGCGACGGTACATCCGGACCGGTCCGGCGCCGTCGATCTGCGCGGCCTTGATGAGATCGGAATCGACGGAGCGCAGGCCCGCGAGGAAGAGCGCCATGGCAAAGCCGGACGATTGCCAGATCGCGGCAACGACGATGGTCCAGATCGCCATGTCGCGGTCGATCAGCCAATCGAACTTGAAGCTGGTCCAGCCGAGGTCGTGGACCAGCTTCTCAATCCCGAGGCCGGGATTGAGCAGCCAGCTCCAGACCGTGCCGGTGACCACGAACGACACCGCAAGGGGATAGAGGAAGATGGATCGCAGCACGTTCTCGCCGCGAATGCGCTGGTCGAGCAGGATCGCGAGGAAGAGGCCGGTTACGAGGCTGAGCAGCACGAACGCGCTGCCGAACAGCAGCAGATTGTCGAAGGCGATCTGCCAGTTCCGGCTTGCCAGGACCGCCGTGTAGTTGCGCAGGCCCACCCAGCCCGCGACCGGGATGAGGGTGGATGGCGTGAACGAAACCCAGATCGTCCATAGCGAAAACGAAACGAGGTGCGCCGCCGACAACAGCAGCGGCACCCAGATCGCCAGAACTTCGGGCAGCCGGCGCACCATTTCAGGGGGCCCCGGCCGGCCCGTGTTTGTCACGACGGCGTTGGTCAACGTGCGCTCTCGACGGCCTCGGCGAGCCGGATGGCCGCCTGCTCGGGCTTGATCGTCTTGTTCTTCACGAACTCGGTGATGACGTCGATCAACGCTGCGGTCAGGCCGTTTTCCTGCGCCATGTTGTGGGCGACGCTGAGGACCGCCTGATTGCTGGCGATGGCGTCCTTCAGGGCTGCCGCGGTCAGCCGTTGACCCGCTGACCAGCCTTCTCCGGACAGGTCGACATCGGTGCGCACGGGGATCGATCCGGTGATCTGCGAATACATGGTCTGGATCGCCGGATCCATGACGAGCTGGGCCATCAGCGTCTGACCGGCCTGCAGGTCCGCCTCCTTGCGCTGCCAGAAGATGAAGGCGTCGGCGTTCAGCAGGAACACCGGCTTGCCGTTGTCGCTCGGGCCGGGCGCGATCGTAAAATCCTCGAACTTGAAGCCGGCGTTGCGCAACACGCCCTGGGCCCACCCGCCCATGATCATCATGCCCATCTCGCCTTCGACGAAGCGTTTCAAATTGGTCGAGAAGTGCTGGGCGCCGACATTGGGGTCCATCCAGTCGGCAATCTTGCGCACCTGCGCGAACGCCGCCTTGATCTCGGGACCTTCCAAGGCCTTCTTGTCGAGATCCATGATGGCCTTGCGGTAGGCGGTGGGACTGATGCCCGCGAGCGAAGCCTCGAATTTCTGCCCGTCGTCCGGGCGGGTCCCGCCGTTGGCGACGGGAAAAGCGACGCCGCCTGATTTCATCTTCTCGGCGAGGTCGTTGAAGTCCGCCCAGGTGACGGGGATCTTGTCGGCCTTGGCCTTGTCCATCGCGCGCTTGGAGAGGAACAGCATGTTGGTGCTGTAGATCTGCAGCGGCAGCGCGATCCACTTGCCGGCCGGCTTGTGCAATTTCGCAAGGTCCGGAGCTACGACCTTCTCATAGCCGGCGGCGGCGACGAGGGCGTCGAGATCGACGGTCGGCGCGATCTTCGACCAGGCCGCAATCTCGGGGCCCTTGAGCTGCGAACAGGCCGGCGGATCGCCGGCCATGATCTGGGCGCGCAGCTTGTTCATCATCTCGGTGGTGAAGCCTGGGACGGGCGAGTGCTGCCAGACGCCGCCCTTCTCCTCGAACTTCTTGCCGAGCGCCGTGATGGCCGCGCCGTCGCTGCCCGCGGACCATTGCGAGATCGCGGTCAGGCGCGGCTTGACCGCGCTTTGCGCGCGGGCAAAGGCCGGCAGCGCCAGCGCGGCAGCGGATCCAGCGAGCAGACGACGCCTTGTTGTTGTGATCGGCATGGCAAGTTCCTCCTGGTGTGAAGTGGTTGCGCGGCTCAGTTCATGTCAGGCGGCTTCGGTCGAAGCGGCCGGCATGCCGCCGCTTCTGGCGAGACAAAAGGCGGCGAAGGCGAGTGCGGCCTGCGGATCGTTGCCGTTCGAGGGCGGCACGAAGGCGACTGACACCTGTGCCAGTTTCCTGCCGCCGAGCAGACATGCATCGATCCCCTCGATGACAGCCTTGCGATCGTCGTCAGTGAGCAGGGATGGCCAGCCGCTGATGACGACGCCGCGGCGTGGCTTGACGTTCAACGTGTTGCCGATGGCGAGGCCGAGCCGGAACAGCCGTTGTCGCAACTCCTGGCGCACGCGCGAGGTGAGCGGGATCGCGGTCGCCCATTCACTGCCGAGCTGCAGCAGTTCGGCCTCCGTGACGCGCAGCAGCTCAGCCAGGGCCGGTAGCGACGCATAGGCTTCGACGCAGCCGCGATGGCCGCAGCGGCAACGCGGTCCGTCGGTGCCGAACACCATGTGGCCGAGCTCGACCGGCTGGAGTGCATCGTCCTCGATCGGATCGTCCATCCACGCCCCGGCGACGCCCTGGCCGACGAAGACGAACAGATGCGCGTCGCTGAACGGATAGTTTTCCGTGCGGCAGCGATGAAAGGTGGCATGCGCCACCACCGAATTGGTGAAGGCGACCGGGACGTCCGCAAACAGCTCGCCGAACATGTCGCCGATACGTTCGATGTCGCAGGGAATGATCGGGTTGCCGAACTCGCTCAAGCGGCCGAGGCCCGGAATGGTGATGCCGATCTGCGCCAGCGCGATGCGGCGGCGGCGCGTCCAGTCGCGCAGCAAAATCAGAGCTTCCCGAAACACCTTGCTGACGGCATCGACGGTCGGCCTCTTCGGCAGCGGAACACGCTCGGTGTAGTGCATCTCGCCCGCCATGCCGCCGACGCCGACGCTGAGCCACTGGCCGGTCAGCTCGAGCGCCGCCAGCGCGATCGCGCTGTCGAACGACACGAGGCCGGTCGGGCCGCCGACGTAAGGAGCGGGGCGCCTGACTTCCTCGATCAGGCCTTCGGCCTTGAGGTCGAACAGGATGCGCGACAGGCTCGCTTCCGACAGGCGCACGGCCTTCGCCAGCGGCGGCCGGAACGAGCCGCCGGACTGAAGCAGATGGGTCAAAATGGCAGCGCGCGTCTGCCGCCGACTTCTCGGCTGCTCCGGCATTTCCATCCCTGTCGTCATTCTTACTTAGTGTAAGAATTTGCGCGCCGAGCGCTTCGACTGTCAAGCGCTTGTCGGCGCGATGAGCCGACTTGTTGTTGTGCGCGGCAGCAAGGACGGGGAGATTCGTAGGGTGGATTAGCGACGCGTAATCCACCGCGCATCCGCATTTGCGAACGAAATTGGTGGGTTACGCCGAGCAGATGCGCTCGGCCATCTGCAGGGCTAACCACCCTACAAGGGTGCACAAACAAAAACGGCGCCATCTTGCGATGGCGCCGTTCCGAAAGCCGTGAAGGCTGACGACTTACTTGCGATCCTTGATCGCGACGTAGTCGCGGCGGGTGACGCCGGTGTAGAGCTGGCGCGGACGGCCGATTTTCTGCTGTGGATCCTCGATCATCTCGCTCCACTGGCTGATCCAGCCGACGGTGCGGGCGACCGCGAACAGCACGGTGAACATCGAGACCGGGAAGCCCATCGCCTTCAGCGTGATGCCCGAATAGAAGTCGACGTTCGGGTAGAGCTTGCGGTCGATGAAGTACTGGTCGCTGAGCGCGATCTTCTCAAGCTCCATCGCCACCTTCAGCATCGGATCGTCGCCATGGCCGGTCTCCTTGAGCACGGCGTGACACATCTTCTGCATGATCTTGGCGCGCGGATCATAGTTCTTGTAGACGCGGTGGCCAAAGCCCATCAGGCGGACTTCTGAGTTCTTGTCCTTCACCTTGGCGATGAACTCGGGGATCTTGTCCACGGTGCCGATCTCGGCGAGCATCGCCAGCGCTGCCTCGTTGGCGCCGCCATGCGCCGGGCCCCACAGGCAGGCGATGCCGGCGGCAATGCAGGCGAACGGGTTGGCTCCGGAGGAGCCGGCGATGCGCACCGTCGAGGTCGAGGCGTTCTGCTCGTGGTCGGCATGCAGGATGAAGATCTTGTCCAGCGCGTCAGCGAGCACCGGATTGATCTTGTAGTCCTCGCACGGCACCGCGAAGCACATGTTCAGGAAGTTCTCGGCGAAGGTGAGCGAGTTCTTCGGATATACGAAGGGCTGGCCGACGGTGTATTTGTAGGCCATCGCGGCCAGCGTCGGGATCTTCGCGATCATGCGCATGGAGGCGATCATGCGCTGCTTCGGATCGTTGATGTCGGTAGAGTCGTGATAGAACGCGGCGAGCGCGCCGACGGAGGCCACCATCACGGCCATCGGATGGGCATCGCGCCGGAAGCCCTGGAAGAAACGGGCCATCTGCTCGTGCACCATCGTGTGATGGATCACGCGGTGGTCGAAATCCTTCTTCTGGGCGGCGGTCGGCAGGCTCCCGTAGAGCAGCAGATAGCAGGTCTCCAGGAAGTCGCCGTGCTCGGCGAGTTGCTCGATCGGGTAGCCGCGGTATTCCAGCACGCCTGCGTCGCCGTCGATATAGGTGATGCGGGACTGGCAGCTCGCGGTCGAGGTGAAACCGGGGTCGTAGGTGAACAGGCCGGACTGGCCGTAGAGCTTGCCGATATCGATGACATCAGGCCCGACGCTGCCGCTGAGAATCGGGAGATCGTAATTCTTGTTTCCGACCGTCAGCGTCGCGGTCTTGTTGCTTGGTTTTGCGTCCATCAGAGGTCCCCGATGTATGGTGAAACGGGCCGGACCCGGAAGGCCCCGAAGACATGGTGGGGCAGGCCGGATATTCCAGAAGGTACGGCCCAGATGGGTATATTATTGCTGTGTGCGCTGCAAGATGGGGGCGGCCCGGGGCGACTTATGTCGTAGTTTGATCCTTAAGCCGGCCCAAACTTTCCTGCCGTCCCAGCACGTCCAGAACCTCGAATATACCAGGCGATGTCGTCCGTCCGGTCAGAGCCGCCCTGAGCGGTTGGGCGACCGCGCCAAGCTTGAGACTATTTTCCTCGGCAAAGCTGCGCAGCGCGGCCTCCGTATTGGCCGCATTCCACGTCTCGACCTTCTCCAGCGCGGACAGAAGCTGGCCGGTCAGCTTGCGGCTTTCCGGGGTCAGGAGCGCCTGCGCCTTGGGATCGAGCTGCAGCGGCCGGTCGGCGAAGATGAAATCGGCGCCGTCGATCAGCTCGATCAGCGTCTTGGCGCGCTCCTTCAGGCTCGGCATGGCCTTCAGCAGCTGCGCGCGCGTGCCGTCGTTTAACTTGGCCTTAAGCTCTGCGCGGCCGGGAACATAGTCCAGCACGTCCTCGAACATCTTCACCAGCGATCGATCGTCGCTGTGGCGGATGTAGTGGCCGTTGAGGTTTTCCAGCTTGGCAAAGTCGAAGCGCGCGGCCGCCCGGCCGACATCCTTGATGTCGAAGGCCGCGATCATCTCCTCGGTCGAGAAGATCTCCTGGTCGCCATGGCCCCAGCCGAGCCGCAGCAGGTAGTTGCGGAGCGCGGCCGGCAGATAGCCCATGGCGCGATAGGCTTCGATTCCGAGCGCGCCGTGGCGCTTGGAGAGCTTCGAGCCGTCCGGGCCGTGGATCAGCGGGATGTGCGACATGCTTGGCAGCGGCCAGCCCATCGCGTCGTAGATCTGCTTCTGGCGGGCGGTGTTGATCAGATGGTCGTCGCCGCGGATCACATGGGTGACACCCATGTCGTGGTCGTCGACAACCACCGCGAGCATGTAGGTCGGCGTGCCGTCGCCGCGCAGCAGGACGAGGTCGTCGAGATTCTCGTTCTGCCAGACCACGCGGCCCTGCACCTGGTCCTCGACCACGGTCTCGCCGGTGAGCGGTGCGCGCAGCCGGATCGCGGGCTTGACGCCGGCTGGGGCGGTCGCCGGGTCGCGGTCCCGCCACATGCCGTCATAGAGGCGGGTGCGGCCCTCGGCCCGCGCCTTCTCGCGCATGGCGGCAAGTTCCTCGGCGGTGGCATAGCAGCGATAGGCCTTGCCCTCGGCGAGCAGCTGCTCGGCGACCTCGCGGTGGCGGGCGGCGAGTCCGTACTGGTGGATGACCTCGCCGTCCCAGTTGAGCTCGAGCCATTTCAGCCCGTCCAGGATGGCGGCAATGGCCGCCTCGGTGGAGCGCTCCCGGTCGGTATCCTCGATCCGGAGCAGCATCTTGCCGCCGTGCTTTTTCGCAAAGAGCCAGTTGAACAACGCCGTGCGGCCGCCCCCGATGTGGAGGAAGCCGGTCGGCGAGGGGGCAAAGCGCGTGACGACGGAATCGGGCATTCTTGGCAGGACCTATGCATTGGAGGCGATGGTGTATAGCAGGAACGGTACATAACTAAACCCTGTCCGCGGGGACCATGCCTGAGGCCTTGGCGAGGCCACGCGAATTTGGCAGAAGGACCGCTGATTTCCCTGCAGGATTTTCGGAAATGACGACAGAACCGGTAGCAGCTGCGGTTGGGCGCGATTTCATTCGTGACATCATCCAGGCCGATCTCGATCAGGACAGGTACAAGGAGATCGTGACCCGGTTCCCGCCGGAGCCAAACGGCTACCTGCATATCGGCCATGCCAAGTCGATCGCGCTCAATTTCGGCATCGCCCAGGAGTTTCCGGGCCGTTGCCATCTGCGCTTCGACGACACCAACCCGGTCAAGGAAGAGCAGGAATATATCGATTCCATCCAGGCCGACGTGCACTGGCTCGGTTACGACTGGGGCAAGAACCTGTTCTATGCCTCGGACTATTTCGACCGCCTGTACGAATGGGCCGAGAAGCTGATCCGCGACGGCCTCGCCTATGTCGACGACCAGACCCAGGAGGAGATCCGGCTCGCGCGCGGCTCGCTGACCGAGCCGGGCAAGAACTCGCCGTTCCGCGACCGCAGCGTGGAGGAGAATCTCGACCTGTTCCGCCGCATGAAGGCCGGCGAATTCCCCAACGGTGCCCGCGTGCTGCGGGCGAAGATCGACATGGCCGCGGGCAACATCAACCTGCGCGATCCCGTGCTGTACCGCATCCTGCATGCGCATCATCCGCGCACCGGCGACAAATGGTGCATCTACCCGAGCTACGACTACGCGCATGGCCAGTCGGACGCGATCGAGGGCATCACGCATTCGATCTGCACGCTGGAGTTCGAGGACCATCGGCCGCTCTATGACTGGTTCATCGAGAAGCTGCCGGTGCCGTCCAAGCCGCACCAGTACGAATTCGCGCGGCTGAACCTGACCTACACGGTGCTGTCCAAGCGCGTGCTGACCCAGCTCGTCCGCGATGGTCATGTCGCCGGCTGGGACGATCCGCGTATGCCGACGGTCGCGGGCATGCGCCGCCGCGGCGTGCCGCCGGCGGCCCTTCGCGAATTCGTCAAGCGCATCGGCGTCGCGAAGGCCAACAGCGTCGTCGACGTGGGCATGCTCGAATTCTGCATCCGCGAGGAGCTGAACCGCACCTCGCAGCGGCGCATGGCGGTGCTGAAGCCGCTCAAGGTCGTCATCGAGAACTATCCGGAAGGGCAGGTCGAGGAGCTCGAGGCGATCAACCATCCCGACGATCCCTCCGCCGGCACGCGCAAGATCTCGTTCGGCCGCGAGCTCTATATCGAGCAGGACGACTTTATGGAGAATCCTCCGAAGAAGTTCTTCCGCCTGTCGCCGGGCAACGAGGTCCGGCTGCGCTACGCCTATTTCGTCAAGTGCACCGGCGTGATCAAGAACGACAAGGGCGAGGTGGTGGAGCTGCGCTGCACCTACGATCCCGCGACCAGGGGCGGCAACGCGCCCGACGGCCGCAAGGTCAAGGCGACCATGCACTGGCTGCCGGCCGCAACCTCGGTCCCTGCGGAAATCCGCATCTACAACCAGCTCTTTGCCAATCCGAACCCGGATGCCTCGAACTTCGCCGCCGACCTCAATCCGGCCTCGCTCGAAATCCTCAGCGACGCGCGGGTCGAGGCGTCGGTCGCGGAGAGCAACGCGATGGAGCCGATGCAGTTCGAGCGGCAGGGTTATTTCGTGCGCGACCGGGACTCGACGCCAGGCAGACCGGTGTTTTCGCGCACGATCGGGCTGCGGGACACGTTCGCCAAGGAAGTCGCGAAGGGGTGACATGAGCAACGAAGCCAGCGACATCGTTTCCACCATCATCGCGAAATGGTGCGCGGGCTTCGCGACGCTCGACGCGGCGGCGCTGTCGTCGCTCTACGCGAAGAACGCGTTCTTCTTCGGCTCCAACCCGAAACTTTATCGAGGCAGGGACGGCGTCGCCGACTATTTCAACGGCCTGCCGCGCTGGCGCAAGCCGAGCGCTGCCTTCTCCGAGGTGAACGCGGCGAAGGCCGGCCCTGACCTCATCAACATGGGCGCAACCATCACGTTCGACCTCGCCGGCGAGCGCCCCGATTTCGTCGTCAAGATGAGCTGGGTTCTCATTCGCGAGGACGGCGAGTGGAAGATCGTCAATCACCACGCCTCGTCGAAGGCGCCGCTGATCTGACTGTGCGCACGGGATCGTCACTCCGGCCGTAGAAACGAACGCGCGTGCTGCGCGTTCAAGTGGATCCAACCAAGGATCCCACCATGCAAAATATCGCAGAACATATGGAAGTGATCGGCGCCGACGGCGTCCATGTCGGAACCGTCGACAAGGTCGAGGGCAACCGCATCAAGCTGACCAGGAAGGACAGCGGCGAGGGCAGCCACAAGGGCCATCATCACTTCATCGACAAGGGCCTCGTCGCGGGCGTCGAAGGCAACAAGGTTCGGCTCTCCGCCAAGGCCGATGTCGCCGTGACGATGGAAGAAGAAAAGTAGCGGCCATCCTGCCTCGTTCCTGATCCGTACCGCTATTCGTCCGGTCGCACGTTCCGGTAGCCTCTGCCCCCGTTGCGTATCGCAGGGTTGCTAAGGAATGGCGGAGCCGGGCCGGCAGCGCGCGCCGCAGGGCGGGACTTCGATCGCCGGGACCTGGCCGACTGGCCGGACCGCGTCGGCCGGCGGCTTCGCGCCGACAGGCTTTGGCCTCTGGCCCGCGATCGTCGGGACATTGCGCGAGTGGGCACGCGCCGAAGCCGGTGCCGGGCGGCTGCTGCCGTGGGTACCCGTGGCCTTCGGCAGCGGGATTGCGCTCTACTTTGCCGCCGACCACGAACCCGTGCTGTGGGTCGCAGCCGTCGCGGCCATTGCGCTGGTGCTCGGCGCGGCCCTGTTGCGGCGGACCCGGCTGTTCGCCGCGGTGATCATGATCGCGGCGGTCGCGGCCGGTTTCGCCACGGCGACCTGGAAGACGGCGCGCATCGCGCACACCGTGCTGGCAAAGCCGCTCTATGCCGTGACGCTGTCGGGATTCGTCGAGACCCGCGACATCCGCGAGCGCACCGACCGTTTTGTGCTGCGCGTCACGGCGATGGAGGCGCCGCGCGGCGACGTCAGGCTGGAGCGCGTGCGCCTGTCGGTGCGCAAGGGCACCGCGCCCGACGTCGGCAGCTTCGTGCAGTTGAAGGCGCGGCTGCTGCCGCCGCTGTCGCCGGTTCGCCCCGGCAGCTACGACTTTTCCCGCGACATGTTCTTTCAGGGCATCGGCGCTTCCGGATTCGTGATGGGTGCGATCACGACCGCGGCGCCGCCCGATGGCGGCGGCCTGCGGCTGCGCTATGCCGCGTTCATGCAGGGCCTGCGCGATGCGATCGACGCGCGCATCCGTGCCACGCTCGAAGGCGACAACCGCGCCATCGCAACCGCGCTCCTGACCGGCCGGCGCGACGCGATCACCACGCCCGTCAACGACGCCATGTTCATCTCCGGCCTCGGCCACGTGCTCTCGATCTCCGGCTATCACATGGCGGTCGTGGCCGGCGTCGTGTTCTTTGCGGTTCGCGCGCTGCTTGCGCTTATCCCGGGGCTGGCGGCCGGCTTTGCCATCAAGAAATGGTCGGCGGCTGCGGCCCTCGTCGCGGCCGCGTTCTATCTGCTGCTCTCCGGCGCGGAGGTCGCAACGCAAAGATCGTTCTTCATGACCGCGGTGGTGCTGATCGCGGTGATGGTCGACCGCCGCGCCATCACCTTCCGCACGCTGGCGGTCGCCGCCATGATCGTGCTGGCGGTCGCGCCGGAATCCTTGGTGCATCCGAGTTTCCAGATGTCGTTCGCCGCAACGCTGGGGCTCGTGGCGCTGGTGCAGATCGGCATGCCGAACCTGTTCGCATCCCCCGATCATTCGGCGACCGCGCGCATCGCGCTGTGGGGCGGCCGCGAGATCGCGATGCTGTTCCTGGCCTCGCTGATCGCGGGGCTTGCGACCACGCCCTACGCCGCCTTTCATTTCCACCGCGTCACGCCCTATGGCGTGCTGGCCAATCTCGGCGCGATGCCGGTGGTCTCGGCGCTGGTGATGCCGGCGGGATTGCTCGGTTTGCTCGCCGCGCCCTTCGGGCTCGACGCTGTGTTCTGGTGGGTGATGGGGATCGGCATCGACTGGATGGTCGCGGTTTCGCGCTGGGTCGCTGCATTGCCGGGGGCGGTCGGCCGCATCGCGGCCTTCGGCACCGCGCCGCTGGCTGCGGCGAGCGTTGGGATCGTCGTGATGGGCCTGTTGCGCACGCCGCTGCGCTGGTCTGGCGCGCTGCTGCTGGCGGGCGCGATCGTGTGGGGCCTGTCGGTCCGGCAACCCGATATCCTGATCGCCGGCGACGGCGAGAGCGTCGCGGTGCGGGGCAGCGACGCCAGACTGCATCTGATACGGGCGGGCAAGGACAGCTTTCAACTCAGGGAGTGGCTCGCCGCCGACGCCGATCCGCGCGGCGGCCGCGATGCCTCGCTGGGTAGCGGGGTGTCATGCGACGAGGCCGGCTGCGTGACGCCGCTTGCCGACGGACGCCTGGTCGCGCTGGCGCTGCGGATCGACGCATTGGTCGACGATTGCGGCCGCGCGGCGCTGGTGGTCACGGCGCGGCCCGCGCCGCCCGATTGCGCGGCGATGGTGGTGGACCGCGAGCGGCTGGCACGGCAGGGCGCGCTGGCGCTGACGCGGCGCGGCGACGGCTTTGCGGTTCAGGCGGTGAAGGCGCGGGTCACCGACCGGCCGTGGTCGCCGGCGACCGTTGGCGAAGGCGATCTCGATGCGAGCCTTGCGCCGCGGACGACCGCTCCGCGCAAGCCGGATGCGACGCCGTCGGAGGCCGACCTGCAGGCCGAGGATTGAACGGCTACAGATACCAGGCCAGCACCGCGTCGAGCCGCCCGGCGCTGCCGATTGCCGGCAGGACGACCATCTGGGAGAGGCCGGCGGCACGGGCCTCGGTGGCCGCAATCGAGTTGTCCTGCGCCAGATCATCGTTGAGCGCGGGCATTCCGGTGGCCCAGGCCCCGCCGATGCTGCCTTGGCCGCGCGCAATGGTTCGGCTCGCATAGAGCGCGGCGAGATCGGTCAGCGCGCTGCAATCGCCGGCGCGAAAGACCAGCGCCGAGCGGGCTGCGTCCGGGACCCAGATCTCGAAGCGCCGCGCAATCGGCGTGGCCTGTGCGGAGAGAAAGGTCAGGACCCAGGTCTTCCCGTTGCCGCTCCGGAAGGGAACGCCGAGGCCGAGATTGATGCCGACCTCGGCGGCATCCTCCCAGCGCAAGAAGCTCCTGGCGTTGTGCAGGTCCTTGATGATCAGCGGCAGGCCGGCCTTCCAGGTGCGTCCGGGCAGGCCGAAGCCGCGCGGAAACCGGGTGTGGCGCGAGTTGAACTCGAACATCTCGGCGGTGCCGTAATAGCCGTCGACGAGCCCCATCTCGTGCGAGACATCCGGATCGTTGTGCCAGAGCTCGATCGCGCCGACATGTTGTTCGTCGTCGCCGCAAAACAGCACCATGACGGCTTGCAGGAATTCGCCGGCCAACACCGGCACCGCAACTCCGCAGGTGAGGCCGGCCTCGATGGCCGGCTCGGTCCGCTTGAAATAGGAGTTGGCGAACTTGGTGAGGATGACGGGATGGCCGCAGGCCCAGGCCTTGCCCGGCAGTCCCTCGTCATATCCGAAGCGCAGGTCCTCGCTCGCAGCCTTGAAGGCGGACAGCCCCTCGCTGTAGAGCCCGCCGCCGAATTCCAGCCGCATGCGCGTCCGGTCCGGCACCCAGAGTTCAACGACGCGAATGAAGGTTTTCATCGAGCCTGTCCGCCGCCTCAAGCAATGACAGCATCGGCCATTTGCTTGCGGAACGGGCGTTCAAAATTCAGGCAGGACAGCGCAAACTTCGTGCGGCGGCAGCAATGCGGCGAGGGCGCGCAAACCGATCGGCCTCGCCGGCCTCGGCCGGCGAAGGTGATTTCAAGTCCGGCCTCGACCGGCCGGCCGGGGACGGCGACGTCAACCGATCGGCAGACGGGTGGTTGGCTGTCGGTCGGCGACGACCTGCGGCTTGTGCTCGCCGAGCGGCTGGGTCACCGGCAATTGCAGCACGGTTGCGCGCTGACCTTCGACGAGTTGCGTCACCAGCACGTATTTGCCGTCGGGGAATTCGATCGCGTCGTGGTGGCGGTCGGGGATGTGCGGATCGATCTTGCCGAACTTGCCGACGCGGGAGTTGATGGTGCGGGTCCAGATCCAGCGATTGTCGTAGCGGACGTTGTCGGCGAAGGCGAGCTCCGTTCCAGGCAGCAGGCAGACTGCGACGGACATGTCGGCTTCGGAGGCGAAGCCGCGCGTCGAAGTGCCCCGGAAGGTTGTCGTCACGATCGTCTCGCCGACCTCTGCAGGACGCGTCGAGATCGCATGCAGGCTGTAGTCACACATCGGATTGCTCCTCAATCGAGATAGCAAGCCGCGCCTCTCGGAGGCGCAGGCCTCTACCAAGGGTGGAAGCATGCGAGCGTCTGCTTGGTTGTAGGCAAATCTGCGGCTTGGATCGCGAGGCGGTATCACATTATCTTTTTCGCATGCGCAGGAACAAAGCCTGCTTCCGTGCATTCGGCGTGCGTGTCACATCATCGACCGGCCGGCGCCGACCAGCCCGAATTCGGCGAGGCCGGCTGCGACGGCTGCGCGACGGTATTGTGGAATGGTTCGCTCGTCGCCTGCCGTGCCTTGCGAGCATGGTGCTGTGACGTGCCGGCGGCGGGTGACGCTGATGCTGCGATCAGCGCCATCGTGACCAGGCTCAAAACGATTCTGCGCATGACGGTCTCCTCGGCTTTTCGGGATGGCGCGAAGCGATGACAGCTTCGCACGGCGTGCCGAGGATGTAGCGCCGGAGAGGGGGCCGGATAATCTGTGCGATACCAGAAAGACCATCCAGCCGGAGCGGACAATCCGCCCGCTCCAATCGTCAAACGCGCGGGCCGCCAGGCGGCGGCGCGCGAACGGGCTCAGTACTTGCGGTACAGCCCGATCAGCTTGCCCTGAATCTTTACGCGGTTCGGCGGCAGGATGCGCACCTCATAGGCAGCGTTGGCAGGCTCGAGCGCGATCGAGGCGCCACGGCGGCGGAAGCGCTTCAGCGTTGCTTCCTCGTCGTCGATCAGCGCCACCACGATGTCGCCGGTGTCGGCGCTCTCGTTGCGTTGGATCAGCGCCATGTCGCCGTCGAGGATGCCGGCATCCACCATGGAATCGCCACGGACCTCGAGGGCATAGTGCTCGCCCGAGCCGAGCATGTCCGGCGGCACGCTGATGGTGTGGCTGCGGGTCTGCAAGGCCTCGATCGGGGTACCGGCCGCGATGCGGCCCATCACCGGCACGGCGACGGGGCGTTCGCCCTCGTCCGCGGGCGGGCTGGAGGTCGCGCGGACCTTGCCGAGATTGCCTTCGATGACGCTCGGCGTGAAGCCGCGCCGGTTGCCGGCGGCGGCCTGCAGCTCAGGCAGCTTGATCACCTCGATGGCGCGGGCGCGATTGGGCAGGCGGCGAATGAAGCCGCGCTCCTCCAGCGCCGTGATCAGGCGATGGATGCCCGACTTCGAACGCAAATCGAGCGCGTCCTTCATCTCGTCGAAGGAGGGCGGCACGCCGCTTTCCTTCAGCCGCTCGCTGATGAACCGCAGAAGCTCGTATTGTTTGCGCGTTAGCATCTCGACCAAAATCCCCCGGTTGATGTCGTTCGATTCCGAGACGTTGAGTCAGCGAAGCATCGCTACATGCTCGAAACAAATCATGAACGGACACTATATGTTCGATATGTGTTCCGCAACTGCTTAATTTACCGTGAACAGGAGCAAGGGGCGGCTCCGGTCGGGCCGGGCCGTCAGGCCGGCAATCGCAGCACCTCGCAAGGCGAGCCGGCCTCCGCCTTCGGCGCAAGCGGAGCGCGCACGAGAAGTGCCTGTGCCGCAGCGAGATTCGCAAGCAGCGAGGAATCCTGATGATCGACGGGAACGGCGATCGGCATGCCATCGTCGCGCGTCTCGAGGCGGGCGCGAAGATAGTCCTCGCGCACATCATTGGCGCCGACATCGCGGCCCAGCACGGCACGCTCGCGGCGGTGATGGACAGCCGACCGCCCCGACAGCGCGCGAATCAGCGGCACCATGAACAGGAAGCCGCAGACATAGGAGGACACGGGATTGCCGGGCAGGCCGATCACGCGCATTGCCCCCAGCCGGCCGTGCATCATCGGCTTGCCCGGCCGCATCGCGATTTTCCAGAACGCCATCGCCGTGCCCTCGGCCTTGAGCGCCTGCTGGACCAGGTCGTGATCGCCCACCGAGGCACCGCCGGTGGTGACCAGGATGTCGGCACCGCTGTCGCGCGCGCGGCGGATGCCTGCGACGGTCGCCGCGAGCGTGTCGGCGGCGACGCCGAGGTCGATGGTGTCGGCGCCTTCGCTGCGGGCGAGCGCGTGCAGGGCGTAGCCGTTGGAGTAGACGATCTGGCCGTGGCCGGGCGTCGTGCCCGGCTTCACCAGCTCGTCGCCGGTGCCGAGGATGGCGACCTTCGGGCGGCGAAAGACGGCAAGGCGCGGATGGTTCATGCCGGCGGCGAGCGCGAGGTCGCGCTCGGTGAGGCGGGCGCCCTTGCGCAGCAGCACGTCGCCCTCGCGGAAGTCGATGCCGGCGGGACGGATGTGCCGCCCGGCAATGGCGGCCTCCCTGATCGTGATCCGCTTGCCGTCAGCGACCGTGTCCTCCTGGATCACCACGGCGTCGGCGCCGTCGGGAACGACGCCGCCGGTGAAGATCCGCACCGCCTCGCCTGCACCGACCGTTCCCGCAAACGGCCGGCCCGCCGCCACCTCGCCGGTGAGCGTGAGCGCGGCATTGATCGCGGCTGCGTCGGCCGCGCGCACGGCATATCCGTCCATCGCCGACATCGCCTGCGGCGGCTGCGTGCGCCGCGCCGCGACGTCGCGCGCGAGCACGCGATGGAAGGCGTCTTCGAGCGCAATCATCTCTTCGGGCAGCGGCTCGGCGCCAGCAAGCACCGCGGCAAGCGCGTCAGAAACCGGCATGAGGGCCACAGGCGAACTCCCGCTACAAATCAGGCGTCTTGGTCGGCTAAGTTCTAGCCGAGTGGAGGGGCTGAAGCAAAAGGGAGGAGGCCAACGCGAAACTCGCGCTTCTTCCGCCGCCGGCCGGGCCTATCCTTCTGGTCCGACAGATCGAATCGGTGAGGGTTTTCACCATTGCCAGGCGCGCACTCGCCATAGCGTCACCGCGAGCACCGTATAGGCGGCGCAAGTCCACAGCGACTGCCAGTTGGCCGGCCCTTCATTGAACCCTACATAAACTGCTGCTCCGAAAAAGACGCCGGCAAACAGCGACTCTGCCATAGGGCGGGTCCCTTTTTGGGAAGGGTTGAGCAGCGTCACGGCGGCAAAAGGCACAGCCGCCATGGTTAGAGCCGCGAACGGAAAATCAATAAAGCGCGGATCGAATACCAGGCCGAGCGCAGTGGCCGTACCGATCACAGTAACGACGATCAAGGCCAGTCCGTGCATGATCACCAGCACCGATCCAGTCCGGTTGTGCTTCGGACCCAGCACATCAAGAAAGCTGGGTAACGTGCGCCCTGACATCAGGGCAGTCGCGCTAAACACCGGCGAAGCAGTGGTCGCCACCAGAAGCAAGCCCCACAGAAGCCAGCCTCCTGCTCCGTTACTTTGATAGAAAACCTCCTGGGCGGCCACTCCAAACAGAATTCCGGCCGTGGCTGCTGAAATTCCGACCGCAAGCCATGAGACCAGGGAGGGTCTCCTGGGCTCGCGGCGCAGGGTCAGCCACGCCGCGCCGAAAACCAGAGCCGCAAGCGCCCATCCGCTGCACATTTGCAGCTTCCAGAGCGGAAAATTGCAGACAGGGACGCCGGGCGGATATTTCAGCTTGCGCTGTTCGGAATCGAACAGGCCCCAGGACCCTCCGACGGTACCCTCGATCTCTCGCTTCCACGCTTCGTCATAGGCCTCGAACAGGTTGGCGCGAAAATGCTCGCGTTTGGCGAGGTCAAGGATCTCCGAGACCACCCGGGCCTGATTGACACGCGACGGCAGCGCCGATTCACGCATCCGCCCCCCGCTGGGCCAGCCTATTTCTCCGATGAAAATTTCCTTGCCCGGAAACGCTGCTGCGATCTGCCGACGGATCGTATCAACGTGAGCGGCAGCTCGTTCCGCCGGTATCGGAACATTCTCCCAATATGGCAGGATATGAATCGTGACGAAATCGACGGCGTCGTAAAGTTCGCGATTGCTCAGCCAAAACTCCCAAACGTCGGCATAGGTGACTGGGACGGAGACCTGTGCTTTGACCGAGCGGATCGTGGCTGCGAGATCGGAAGCCGTGATATCTTTGCGCAATAGTGTCTCGTTACCGACCACAAGCGCGATGATGGTCTCGGGATATTCCCTGGCGAGCCGAACCGCCGTTGATATCTGCGTCAAATTCTTCCTGCGGTCCTTATCAAGGAAGATGCCCTGAATGACCTTCAGCCCCACCTTGGCCGCAAGTTCGGGAATTTGATCGAGACCAAGATCAGTCGCATAGGTACGGATGCAGTCGGAGATTTTTGCAAGCTCGGCAAGATCTTCCGCAATCTGTTCGCGCGACACCTGCGTCGCCTGCGAAAGTGACGTCTGATGGCTGCGGAAGGGGGCGTACGATATGCATTGAATCTTGTCATTCGGATCGATTGGTGCGCGCACCAGGTTGACCGGTATGCCCAGCCACCACCATACCGCGGCGATCGCGCCCAACGAGATCAGGAGAAACGCAAGCGGCCAACCGAGAAAGGTCGTGTAGCCCCGCGCGTTCCGCATACGCGTCAGAGCCAATGCTCGGCGCTTAGACATGGTCCTGCTTCCCCGCGTCCTGCATGTGACGCCCTTTCCAGTCCCGCGACTTATTCTACAATGCGCTACGCGCTTTCGGGCAAGCCTGCATATCGGCATTGCAGCAAAGCTGCCAAACGCGAGGCACAGATAGGCAGGCCGCGTTCGCGAACGACGGATCCGGCGGGCCAGAGGACGATGAGTTGGACGGTCAGGTTTCGATCAGGATCGGCCTCGGCTGGCGGAGTTCGTGGCCATGGTTCTATCTCTCGATCCGTGCCGGCCATTTGCCTTGCTCTAGCCCGAGCTCCGTGCAGCGGGGTTCAGAACGGCGAGCTTCGCATAACCGGCGATCAGTCCGCAGCCGACATGGTTGGGATGCAGTGAGTCGAACATCGCTCCATGATTTCGCGTTCCGCCAAAGAGCCCCCAAATGTCGATAAGCGGCACATTGGCGGCATAGGCGAGCTGCTTCATGTTGGCCACGTACCTTTCCTGCGCTTCACTGGACGCATAGGGCGGGGGTTCGGACGGAACGCCGCTCATCAAGATCACGTCGCAGTTCACCGACTTCAACACATCGATGACGGCCGTCATGTTTGAGGCTACGGTCGCAAGCGGAGCGGCACCATTCCAATCGTTCACAATGCCGGCTTCGAAGATCACGAGGTGAGGCGATATGGCGGCGAGAGCGGGCAAGATGTTCCAAGGATGGCGATTGATGGTGAAATCGGCGCTGGCCAACATCGAGCCGCCGAGATTATAGACGGAGATCTCCTTCACCGCCGAATTGTAGGTTCGAAGGGCTGTCAAATAGACATCTTTCGCGCTATCGGGCGATCTTCGCAGATTGATCCTGTGAAGTCCGAGTGCGCAACTTGTCGTCGTTTTCACCAATGCGTCGGCGCCCGCACAATTGACCGCAGCAAGTGTCGGCCCGCCATCCACGTCGACCAAGAAGTGCCCAGATTCGGGCAACTGGGCATGCCAGATTTCGATCCTGTCGAATTGATCGGCTGGTTCGAAGGACAGTGCGCTCTTGTCCGGACGGCCAGGATGTTCGCGAAGCAGTCCGCCACAGAGTGTTCCGGAGGCCATGGCTTCGATGGTCCAGCCGGATCCACTCAGCCGGACATCAAAATCATAGAGATTGCCGCCGGCGGCCGTGACATTATTGTCACCCCACACACTTGACCAACTCCCGCCCGGGATCAGTTTTGCCAATTGCGTAGGCCAGGACAAGCCCTTGGCATTGGACGCGAGATCGTTTCCGGCTGCGCCGTGCCCAGCTACCGTTGAATCCCCGAGACATCCAATGATCGCATCAGCCGATCCGCGCTGCTGCGCGGCCAATGCGGCTGCCCAATTCGATAGATTCGAGCCGGTGAAGTTATAGAATCCCTCGGGAAGGCGGCTATCGCCATGCCCTGAAGCTTGCGCCTTGGCCCTCGGCAATCGCGCATAGGCAGCCAGCGCAGCCGTACCTGTGATGAAATGCCGGCGCCGCATCAAGGGGCTCTCCACTGGGCTCGTTCGAGGCGCATCTTTGCGAGATTGAGCATGCCACCGCTTACAACCATGCGGAGCCGGTTACCTTCGAAACGCATCGCGCCAATATTCCTGCCGCCCTGGGAATATACTCTAGAGCGTGTACTGACTACAATCCGAAGGTGATCGCGCCTTCATGCGGGTGTCCTGCTCGGGCAACCGGCGGGTTACTTGCCACAATGCCGATCTCCGGTCGGGCGAGGTGCATGATGATGTCAGTCTCGCAGCCAGTGGCGCCAGTTGACGTTCTGGCAAAGCCAAAGGCACGCAACCCCGCGCTCGACCGCGCTCGCACGTTTCTCACGCTGGTGGTGCTGCTCCACCACGCGGTCATTCCATACACTTATTTCGGTCATACCGACCCGAAGTCATGGATCGGCTTTGACATTATCGTGCTCGCCACTGACAGCTTCTTCATGGCGATGTTTTTCTTTTTGTCGGGTCTGTTTGTGTGGTCGGCGATCGCGCGGAAGGGTTCGCTGGACTATCTGCGCGATCGCCTGATCCGGCTCGGCTTGCCTTTTGTAATCTGTGCCTTCACGATCATCCCATTGGCCTATTACGCGATCGAATTGCGTCGGCATCCTGACGTCAGATTCGCCGACTTCTGGTGGGACACCATCACTGTAGGACCTTGGCCAAGTGGCCCGATCTGGTTTCTCTGGGTGTTGCTTGCATTCGACGTGGTCGCGATCGTCCTTCACAAGCTCTCGCCCACACTTATCGACCCGATCAACCGCCTGTCGCTGCACGGCCGAGATCATCCGGAGCAGTTCTTTGCAGTCATGCTTGCCGTCACGGCGGTGCTCTACATCCCGGGTCGAGTTTACTTCGGAACATTCAGCTGGTTCGAGTTCGGACCGTTCTCGGTCCAGCACGGACGCGTTTTGCTGTATGCGACCTACTTCTTTTTTGGTGCAGGCATTGGCGTCAAGTACCTGGATCGCGGATTGCTGGCTTCCGATGGCCAACTCGGAAAGCGCAGCTTGGCTTGGACGATCCCGGCACTCGTTCCCTATTGCCTCATGTGGATGATGGTTTACGTCAAGCGCGAAATACTCGGAAATCCGAATCCGCTGCCCGACTGGTATGAAGCGATCTACGGGCTGTTCTTCGCGTCCTTCAGCGTAGCCATCATGTTTACGATCCTGGCCTACTTCCTGAGAGCCAAGCAATCGAGCTGGAGTATCTTTGACCCTATGCAGCCCGCCGCCTACGGCATGTTTTTGGTGCACTATCCAATCGTGCTCTGGTTGGTCTATTGGATGACCGACTTCGACATTCCGGCGATCGCAAAGGGCCTGATCGCTTTCGTGCTGACCGTTTTCCTGAGCTGGGTCACGACTGAAGCGTTGCGAAAGGTTCCGGGCGCGGGGCACGTGCTTTAGGTCGTATCAAGCTCACAGGCGGCGATTGGTGCACATTCGCCGATCAGTCCGCGGTCCGAATGCAGTGCCTCGAACATTACAAAAGGATCGCCTGGAACCGTAGCCATGATGAAAAATATCGTTGCCGGACTTGTCCTGATCGGTTTGATGACGATCAGTCTGCTTGCCTATGCCCAGAAACATCACGGGTGCTTGGACGGACGCTCTGTCAAAGACCACCTTAAGCCCTGCGGATCAATCAGCACTTCGATATAGCGCTGACCGCGCTGGTGTCGCGGCCAACGTCTCCCGCAGCGCGGGTCCCGGCGCGTGCATCAAGACATCGGACTCCGCCTCAGGCCCGGGGCGGCATGATGCGGACGACGAGAAGAACTGGCACCAGGATGGCCATGGCGAGGACGAGAACGACGAGCGCCCCGGCCAGCATCGGTATCGGTCAACTCCCCGCCGACCCGTTCGGGCTGACATCGGGCGCCTGCGGCCCCTGATCCCGGTCCGGCATGGGGTCGGCCTGTGACTTCAGGTCGGCGGCCTTGCTGATCAGCTTGGCGGAAAGGTCAGAGTCCGAGGTGGTTCTGGCGAATTTCAGCAGCAGGGAGGCTTGTCTGGTGAGGTAAGTTTTGCCCAACACGTTGATACGTCCGTCCGATGTAGAGGTCCCAACGGACTCATGAGTCCGGAGACCGGCATTCCGTTCCCGGAACTCTGTACAAAAATGCACAAAATGGTTTGGTTCCCCATTTTGCGCAAAATAGTTCCCTGGAACCCAGGCCTTAGCAGGTGCAAAACGCCTCTCGGGCCGTCGTCAGATGCCCAGGGTCTTCAAGGCCTCGCCGACATCGCGTGGTGAGGTGACATGGACCGCGGTCAAGCCGCGCGCGCGCGCGCCTTCGACGTTCTCGGCGAGATCATCGAAGAATACGATGCGGCTCGCCGGCACGCCCATCGCGGCGATAACATGGTCGAACGCTTCCGCATCCGGTTTGCGCAGGCCGATGCTGGAGGACAGGTACAGCTCGCGGAAATGGCCGAGCAGGGGAGCATATTCCTTCGAGAAATAGTCCACATGCGGCCGGTTGGTGTTGGAGAAGGCGTAGAGCGGCATGTGCCGGGCGGCGCGCGGCAGCAGGTCGGCGATGTCGGGCATCGCGCCGGCGAAGATCGCGTTCCACCCCTCCAGAAACTGCGCATCCGAAATGCCGATCCCGAGCGAGGCGCGCAGCGAATCGAAATAGGCCTCGTCGCTGATCTTGCCGACCTCGTGCAGCCGGTAGGCCTCGTCGCGCACATAGCGCCCGACGATGGCTTCGGGCTGGCAGCCGGCATGCCCCGCCCAGCAGGCGATCGCCTTGGAGAAATCGATGTCGATCACCACGCGCCCGAGATCGAACAGGAGCGCGTCCGCGCTGCCGGGAGAGAGAGATGTCATTGGATCCTTTCAGGTCGGTATCGGCAAGATCAGTATCGGTAAGGCTCGATGTCGAACAGCGGAAACGCGCTGAACACGCTCGGCGCGTTGGTGGCGGTGGCCGGATGCAGGTGGGATTTGTTCACCTCCGCGAACGAGGCGGCGCCCAGCAGACCGAGGCAGCGCAGCACCTCGTCCTCCAGAAGCTCCAGCATCCGTGTCACGCCCGCTTCACCGGCCGCCGCCAGCGCCCAGCATTGCAGGCGTCCGATGCCGACGAGATCGGCGCCCGCCGCGATCGCCTTGACGATGTCGGTGCCGCGGCAGAAGCCGCCATCCACCATGATCCTGGCGCGGCCCTTCACGGCATCGACAATCTCGGGCAGCACATGCATGGCGCCGCGGCCGTGATCGAGCTGGCGGCCGCCATGGTTGGAGACGTAGATCCATTCGACGCCGTGATCGACCGCGATCCGGGCGTCCTCGGCGGTGGCAATGCCCTTGATAATCAGCGGGATCTTGAACCTGTCCTTGATCATCTTGACGGTCCGCCACTCCAGTCCCTTCTGAAAATCGCCGCCGGTGGCGCGCAAGCGACTCTCGCGAACGTAGCGCTTGGCGATGTCACGCTCACGACGGCTGTAATGGGCGGTGTCGACCGTCAGGCAGAAGCCGGCATAGCCGTTCTTCTCCGAGCGGCTGACCACATCGGCCACGAAGGCGTCGTCGCCGCGGACATAGAGCTGGAACAGGCGCAGCGCATCGGGGGCGGCCTCGGCGGTCTTTTCCAGGCCGGGCTCGGACACCGAGCTCAGCATGTGGGCCGCGCCGAAGGCGCCGGCGCCCCGCGCGACGCTGGCGGCACCATGTGGATCGAAGATCTCGAGCGCCCCGACGGGCGCCAGCACAACCGGCAGGCGCATCTTGCGGCCGAATTGCTCGACGCTTGCCTCGACCTTGCGCATGTCGCGCAGGACCCGCGGCCGGAACGCGATCTCGTCCAGCGCCATGCGGTTGCGGCGCATCGTGGTCTCGGTTTCGGCTGCGCCGACGATATAGTCCCAGGCGTTCTGGTTGAGGTTGGACCGCGCCTTCCGGATGAATTCGTGCAGGTTCTGGAACGGCTCGTCGCTGGCGCCGAGTTCGACGTTCCGCTGCGGCCGGGGCGCTTCGTTCATTTGTTTTCCTCCCGAGAATTTGAAGTCTTGTGTCATCGCCTATCCCGTTCGGCCCTCCAAAACCATCCTAAAATCGCATAGCTGCGAGGCGTGGCGGCTCGAACCGATTCCCGCTCTGGGCGAGATGGGTCCGAAACGTTGCCAAAAGTTTAGGCCGGGGCGAAGGGATTTTTGCGAGCAAGATCGCCAGACCGGCGGCCCGGCCTTGAAGAAACCTGAATGGTATTGTGAGAACCGGGCTGGATCGCCATTTGCATGGAATCCGAGCCCCAAGAGAACCGCCAAGCGAAAAAGGCCAGACACTTCATGCGGAAAACCCTGTTGTTCCCCCTGGGCGCGCTCACCGGGGCGTGTCTGACCCTCCTGGCATCCGGTCCGCAGGGCGGGCTATGGGCGGCACGGGCGGCGGCGGGCGCGAACGGCGCCTATTCCCAGCTCAACCTGTTCGGCGAGGTGTTCGAGCGGGTGAAGGCGAGCTATGTCGAGAAGCCCGACAACGCCAAGCTGATCGAAGGTGCGATCACCGGCATGGTGACCTCGCTCGATCCGCATTCGCGCTACATGAACGACAAGGCCTGGACCGAGATGCAGGAGACCACCTCCGGCGAGTTCGGCGGGCTCGGCATCGAAGTCACGATGGAAGACGGCCTCGTCAAGGTCGTCTCGCCGATCGACGATACCCCGGCATCCAAGGCCGGCATCATGTCCGGCGACCTCATCAGCAAGATCGACGGCGAGGCCGTGCAGGGCATGACGCTCGAACAGGCCGTCAACAAGATGAAGGGCCCGGTCTCCACCAAGACCAAGCTCACCATCGTGCGCAAGGGCGCGGACGCCCCACTCGATGTCGCGATCACCCGCGAGATCATCCATGTGCGCCCGGTGCGCTTCCACGTCGAGAACGGCGACATCGGCTATATCCGCGTCACCTCGTTCAACGAGCAGACCACCGACGGCCTGAAGAAGGCGATCGCCGCGATCTCCAGGCAGGTCCCGCAGGAGAAGCTGGTTGGCTACGTGATGGACCTGCGCAACAATCCGGGCGGCCTGCTCGACCAGGCCGTGTCGGTCTCGAGCGCGTTCCTGCAGCGCGGCGAGGTCGTCTCGACCCGCGGCCGCAATCCCGAAGAGACCCAGCGCTTCACCGCCCATGGCGGCGACCTCACCAAGGGCAAGCCGCTGGTCGTGCTGATCAATGGCGGATCGGCCTCGGCCTCCGAGATCGTGTCCGGCGCCCTGCATGACCACAAGCGCGCGACCCTGATCGGCACGCGCTCGTTCGGCAAGGGCTCGGTGCAGACCATCATCCCGCTCGGCGCCGGCAACGGCGCGCTGGCGCTGACCACGGCGCGCTACTACACGCCGTCGGGCCGCTCGATCCAGGCCCAGGGCATCGCGCCGGACATCGAGATCCTGCAGGACGTGCCGCCGGAGCTGAAGGGCCGGATCGACACCATGGCCGAGTCGCAGATGCGTGGGCATCTCCAGAACAGCGAGGGCGCCGAGCAGACCGGCTCGCAGTCCTATGTCCCGCCGGAAGAGAAGGACGACAAGGCGCTGCACGCGGCCTACGACTTCCTGCACGGCGTGACCGCGAATGCCGTGGCCGCCAAGCCCGCGCCGAAGGCAACGGTGCCGAACTAGACCCACTGCGATTTCCTGATATCGCCCGGGTGCGGATGACCGCTCCCGGGCGAATTCGTTTTGGGACGCGCCTCAGCCCGCTTCATTGCTGCAAGGGCGCCTTGCGGCGGCTGTGGCGAGCTAGCCTGCCTCGCGGCGGCGGCCTTCCTGGCCGCCGCGCTGGGCGAGCCGGCTGCGATGCAGCGCGAACAGCTCCAGCACCTTGTCGGCCGGCTTGGCCGCGCTGAACAGATAGCCTTGCATCTCCGAGCAGCCGAGCGAGCGCAGCAGGCGCTGCTGCTCCACCGTCTCGACGCCCTCGGCCGTCGTGGTCATGCGGCGGGCGCTGGCGAGATTGACCACGGCCTGCACGATGCTGGCGGAGCCGTCGGGGCCGGCGATGTCATCGACGAAGCAGCGGTCGATCTTGATCTTGTCGAACGGGAAGCGGTGCAAATAGCTCAGCGAGGAGTAGCCGGTGCCGAAATCGTCGAGCGCGATGCGCACGCCGATGGCGCGGAGCCGGTGCAGGATCGCAAGCGCGGTGTCGTCGTCGCGGATCAGCACCGCCTCGGTGATCTCGAGCTCGAGCCGGCTCGCCGGCAGGTTGGAGGCGGCGAGCGCCGACATGATCTTCAGCGCCAGCGTGCCGCTCTTGAACTGCACCGGCGAGACGTTGACGGCGAGACGGATGTCGTCGGGCCACCTGGCGGCGTCGCGGCAGGCCGTCGCCAGCACCCATTCGCCGATCTCGTTGATGAGCCCGGTGTCCTCCGCGATCGGGATGAACTCGGCCGGCGAAACCATGCCGCGCTCGGGATGACGCCAGCGCACCAGTGCCTCGCAGCCGGTGATGCGGTCGTCCTTCAGGCTGAGACAGGGCTGATAATAGACCTCGAGACCACCATGGGCGATGGCGTGGCGCAGATCGATTTCGAGCTGCCGGCGCTCGCGCACCTTCGCGTCCATCTCCGGCTCGAAGAAACGATAGGTGCGGCGGCCGGCGGCCTTGGCGGCATACATCGCCATGTCCGCGTTCTTGAGGATCTGGTCGAGCGCGGTGCCGTGTTGCGGCGCCAGCGCGATGCCGATGCTGGCGTCGGTGGTGAGATGGTGGCCCATGCAGTCGAAGGGGGTGCGGATCGCCGCGAACACCCGCGCCACGAGATCGTTAACCTGGTCCACCGACGTCACCGCGCTCTGCACGATGGCGAATTCGTCGCCGCCGAGCCGCGCCACGAAGTCCGACGGGCCGGCGCAGCAACGCAGGCTGGTGGCGACCGACTTCAAGAGCTCGTCGCCGACGAGGTGCCCGAGCGCGTCATTGACGCCCTTGAACTCGTCGATGTCGATATAGTGCACCGCGAGCTCCTCGCCGGCCATGAGTGCGGCCAGCTCCTGCCGCAGGTGCTCGTGGAACATGGCGCGGTTGGGCAGGTCGGTAAGGGCGTCATAATGGGCGAGATGCGTAATGCGCTCCTCGGTGCGGCGCCGCTCGGTGATGTCCTCGTGCGTCGCCACCCAGCCGCCGTCTCCGAGCGGCTCGTTGAGGATGTGGATCGAGCGCCCGTCGGCGGTGTCCACCACCATGGAATTGCGCACATGGATGTCGCGCAGCACCCGCGCGACATATTGATCGACGTTGCCGGTGAAGGAGCCGGTCGCCTTGCGATGCGCGATGATGTCGCGGAAGCTCGACCCGGGCTTCACGACCTTGGTCGAAAGCCCGTACATCTCGACATAGCGCTGGTTGCACACGACGAGCCGTTGCGCTGCGTCGAACAGCAGCAGGCCTTGCGTCATGTTGTTGACGGCGTAATCGAGGCGCTGCTTCTCCAGCGTCAGCCGTTCCCGCGAGAGCCGGTGCTGCTCCAGCAGCTTGCGCACGATCGCGATCAGCACGCCCGCAATGGCGAGGGCCGAAGATGCCGCGACCGAGATCAGGATGTTGATCTGCTCGCGCCAGTCGGCAAGGGCCGCCGCGCGCGTCGTGGTGGCCATCATCAGGATCGGGAAGTGGGGCAGGGCGCGGGCCGCTATCAGCCGGTCGTCGCCGTCGACCGGGCTCACGAACCGGCCGCCGAAATGATCGAGGTTGAAGACGCGTTGCTTGTCGAACGAGCCGTTCCTGAAATTGCGGCCCATCAGATCGTTCGAATGGGGGTAGCGGGCGAGAAGCGTGCCGTCGCGATGCAGCATCGAGATCGAGGCGCCTTCACCGAGCATCACGGACTCGAAGAATTTCTCGAAATTGGCGGGTTCGATGCCGCGCCCGACCACGCCCAAGAACTCGCCGTTCGGCCCGGTGATCTTGCGCACGATCACGATGGTCCAGACGCCGGAAATGCGGCTGTACACCGGCTCGATCAGCACCTCGGGCGCCTTGGGGTCGTACCTGAAGGTCCGGAAATAGGACCGGTCGGCCACGTTGACCTTCGGCGCCGGCCATGCCGCCGACGAATTGATCAGATTGCCGTCGGCATCGATGACGTTGACGCCGCCCATATAGGGCAGCGCCTCGATCTTCGAGCGCAGCATGCGGTGCACGTCCTGCCCGGAGAGGCGCTTGCGGTAGTCCTCGGCGTTCGAGATTCCCTGCGCGCGGACGTGGCCGACGAAATCCTTCTGGATGACTGCGAAGTCCTGCAATTGCTGGTCGAAATGATGGGCGAGCAGCAGCACGGTGTTTTCGAGCTCGCGCGCACTGTTGCGCAGCGCGCGCTCGCGGAAGTTCTGCGCCATCAGCACCGCGCCGAGGGCGATCGCCGCAATCAGGAAAACTCCGCCCACCACCAGCCAGCGGATCGGTCCGCTGCGCACAAGGATCTGGTCAAGAAGGCGGCTGCCGTATCTCGTCATCATCTCGATCGTTGCCGTGCACACGCCGGGATCAGTTCTTGATCCAGAGAACACCCGTCGGTTTACGGAAACGATGTGGAGGCGAAGTTGATGCGGGAACGAAGTTGGGCGGCGCGGTTAATGCAACGTTAATCGCGCGTGCGCGCAGGTATGCAGTAACCCCTGGGCTCAGGCGCGGTAATGGCCGGACTTGCCGCCGAGCTTCTCGACGAGATGGATGCCTTCGATGCGCACGCCCCGCTCGACCGCCTTGATCATGTCGTAGATGGTGAGGCAGGCGACCGAAACCGCGGTGAGCGCCTCCATCTCGACGCCGGTCGGGCCGGTCACCTTCACGCTGGCGCGGACGCGGCATCCCGGCAGGCTCGCGTCGGGCTCGATGTCGAGGGTGACCTTCGACAGGGCGAGCGGATGACAGAGCGGGATCAGCTCCGAGGTACGCTTGGCCGCCATGATGCCGGCGATGCGCGCGGTGCCGAGCACGTCGCCCTTCTTGGCATTGCCCGAGACGACCAAACCGAGTGTCGCCTCGCTCATGACGACCTGTCCCTCGGCGACGGCCAGTCGCTCGGTCGCGGGCTTGTCGGACACGTCCACCATCCGCGCCTCGCCGGAGGCGCCGATATGGGTGAGGGCAGGGCCCGCTTGTCCCGTCGGCTTGCGCGCCATGTCAGCGCGTGCCCGTGGCGCGGACCGCATTCTCGCGCGCGAGCAGCGCGCGCGTGGCTGCGGTCACGTCGGCCTGCCGCATCAGGCTTTCGCCGACCAGGAAGGTCGACATGCCGACGCGCTCGAGCCGGGCGAGGTCCGCGGGCGTGAAGATGCCGCTCTCGCCGACCATCAGGCGGTCCCCGGGGATCAGCGGCGCCAGCGCCTCGCTGGTCGCAAGCGTGGTCTCGAAGGTGCGCAGGTTGCGGTTGTTGACGCCGATCATCGGCGAACGCAGTTTCAGCGCCCGATCGAGTTCGGCGCGGTCATGGATCTCGATCAGCACGTCCATCCCGTACGCCAGCGCCGCGTCCTCGAGGTCTTTGGCGGTGGCGTCCTCGAGCGCGGCCATGATGATGAGGATACAGTCGGCGCCATGCGCGCGGGCTTCCGCCACCTGGTAGGTGTCGAACAAGAAGTCCTTGCGCAGCACGGGAAGCGAGGTCGCTGCGTGCGCCGCCACCATGAAGTCGAGATGGCCCTGGAACGAGGGCGAATCCGTCAGCACCGACAGGCAGGCGGCGCCGCCGGCCTCATAGGCTTTTGCGAGCAGCGGCGGATCGAAATCGGCGCGGATCAGCCCCTTGGAGGGAGAGGCCTTCTTGATCTCGGCGATCAGCGCGTAGTCGCCATCGGCGTGTTTGGCCCTGATCGCGCGCACGAAACCGCGGGGCGCGGCCTGCGCCCTGGCCTCGGCCTCGACCACCGAGAGCGGCTTCGCGCGCTTGGCCGCCGCGATCTCCTCGCGCTTGTAGATCTCGATCTTGGTCAGGATGTCCGCCATGGCAAGGCTCAGCTGTTCGAGACCGCGATGAGGTGCTTGAGCCGCGCGGCGGCCGCGCCGCTGTCGATCGATCGCGCGCCGATCGCCACGCCCTCCCGCAAGTCCTTGGCGCGGCCGGCCACGACCAGCGCGGCGGCGGCGTTCATCAGCGCGACGTCGCGATAGGGGCTTGGCTTGCCGTCGAGCACGGCCTGCAGCGCAATCGCGTTGGCGTCGGCGTCGCCGCCCTTGAGCGAGCCGGGCTCGCAGCGCGACAGGCCGGCATCCTCCGGCGTCACTTCGAAATTCGTGATCTCGCCCTTGTGGAGCGCGGAGACGAAGGTCGGACCCGTCAGCGTGATTTCGTCGAGCCCGTCGGAGCCGTGCACGACCCAGGCGGATTCGGAGCCGAGATTCTTCAGCACCTGCGCCAGTGGCTGCACCCATTGCCGCGAGAACACGCCGACCATCTGCCGCTTGACGCCCGCTGGATTGGACAGGGGTCCGAGCAGATTGAAGATCGTGCGCGTGGCGAGTTCGACCCGGGTCGGGCCGACGTTCTTCATGGCCGGGTGATGGGCGGGCGCGAACATGAAGCCGATGCCGCATTCCTGCACGCAGCGGCCGACCTGTTCGGGCCTGAGATCGATCTTCACCCCGAGCGAGGCCAGCACGTCAGCCGCGCCGGAGCGCGAGGACAGCGCGCGGTTGCCGTGCTTGGCGACCGGCAGCCCCGCGCCCGAGACGATGAAGGAGGCGCAGGTGGAGACGTTGACCGAGCCGGAGCCATCGCCGCCGGTGCCGACGATGTCGACCGCGTCTGCGGGCGCGGCGACGGTGAGCATCTTGGAGCGCATCGCCGCGACCGCGCCGGTGATCTCGTCCACGGTCTCGCCGCGGACCCGCAGCGCCATCAGCAGGCCGCCCATCTGCGAGGGCGTGGCCTCGCCCGACATCATGGCATCGAAGGCCGAGGCGGCCTCGTCACGCGACAGGCTGGCGCCAGTCGCCACTTTTCCAATGATCGATTTCAGGTCGTCCATCGCGTGCTTTCAACTGATTACTGGTTCGCGCCCGTCACCTGCGCGAAGGCGGCCTGATTAATGGTGGTCCCGATATCGGTTTCAAGCTTGTTGACGTAGGCGGCAATCTGCTCCTCGGTCAACGAGCGGTCGACGCTGTCCTTCAGCTTCTTGACGGCCTCCGAGGCGGCATCGACCGGGGGATCGACGATTTCGGTGACGCGGAAGACGACGACGTCGCTGCTGGCGTTGCTGATCGGCGTCTGGCCGGCGCCGTCCTTGGCGGCGCGGAAGGCCGCTTGCACGACAGGAGCGGGCACGCCGGCAGGCGAATCGTCGCGCTTGAAGCCGGCCGCGGTCTCGACCTTGACGCCGACCGCGCTGGCCTCATCAGTCAGCTTGCCGCCCTGTTCGAGCTTCTGCACCATCTCGGTCGCCTTGGCCTTCAGCTTGGTCGCGACCTGGTCCTGGCGCCAGCGCTGCTCGACCTGGTCGCGGACCTCGTCGAGGCTGCGGTCACGCGACGGCGTGATGGCGAGCACATCGTACCAGACATAGCCGCCGCGGTAGGAGATCGGATCGTTGTCGACGCCGACGTCGCTGTTGAAGGCCTGCGACACCACGTCGAGGCCCTGCGGGATGCTGGCGAGGGGCTGCCCGCCCGGGCCGCGGCCGGAGCGGTCGACCGCGTCGAGGGTGACGGGCGCGAGGCCAAGCTTCTGCGACGCGTCGACCACGCTTGCGCCGCCGCCGCGCTCGTCCTCCATCTTGTCGCGAAGCTCGGCGACCTTGACGCGCGCGCGCTCGGTGGCGATCTCGCGTTTGATCTCGCCGGCAACGCTCATGTATTCGGCTTCGATCCCCGGCTGGATGGTGTCGACCTTGACGATCGCGGTGCCGAGGCGGCCCTGGATCGGCTGGCTGATCTCACCGACCGGAAGCGAGAAGGCGGCGTCTCCGATCGCCGGGTCGAGCGACGACTTCGTCACCAGCCCGAGATCGACGTCGGAGGCGGTCAGTCCGCGTTCCTTGCCGAGGTCCTCGAACGACAGCCCGCCGACGAGGCGCTCGCGCGCGGCCTGGGCCTCGGCGGCGTTGGGGAACACGATCTGGTGGATCTGGCGCTTCTCAGGCGAGCCAAGCCGGTCCTTGCGCTGCTCGAAGACCTTCCTGGCGTCCTCGTCGGACACGTCGCTCCATTTGCCGATCTCCTCCGGCGAGATCACGACAAAGGCGATCTTGCGGTATTCGGGCGCGCGGAACTGGGCCTTGTGATCCTCGAAATAGGCGGCGATCGCCTCGGGCGAGGGCGGGTCGATCTGGCCTGCCTGCGCGGCATCGAGCTTGACGAATTCGATCGCGCGCTGCTCGTTCTGGTAGCGCGTCATCACCTCGAGCATCGTCTTCGGCGGCTCGAGGCCGGCGCCGATCGTGCCGGTGATCTGCCGCCGCAGCGACACCTTGCGCTGCTCGGAGACGTAGCGCTGCTCGGTGTAGCCGAAATTGCGGATCATGGCCTGGAAGCGGTTCGCATCGAAATTGCCGCCGACGCCCTTGAAGTTCGGGTCGTTCATGATGACCTGGCGGATCTGGTCGTCGGACTGGCCGAGCCCGATCCGGCGCGCCTCCTCGTCGAGGGCGGCTTCGGCAATGGTCTGCTGCAGCACCTGTCGGTCGATGCCGAAGGCACGCGCCTGGTCGGGCGTCAGCGGGCGGCCGAACTGACGGCCGATCTGCTGCAGGCGGTCGGTATAGATCTGACGGAACTCGTTCAGCGAAATCTCGGTGCGGCCGATCTTGGCCACCGTGGATTGCCCGAAGCCGCGGAAGATGTCGGCGATGCCCCAGACGCCGAAACTGATGATCAGCACGCCCATCACGATGGCCATAATGGTCTTGCCGAGCCAGTTTGATGAGGCCTTGCGCATTCCTCGAAGCATTTGGTCCAACTTGTTTGGCAGGAGGGGAACGGGAGCGCGTCTTTAATGCAGATTCCGCAAAAGCGCGTCACCAAATTGATATGGCATCATAAAGTGGCGGCTTTCGCCCCGCAACCTCGGTCCACCTGGTGCCCCGAAGCTGCGGTTAAGACCCCCGGTCTCTGGAACTGCCGCGGTACCTCTGCTAGCGCATCCCCAAACGCAATTTTCGCTGGAATTTGACATGACCGACGCCATCCGCCCGCTGATCGCCGGAAACTGGAAAATGAACGGCCTGAAGGCCTCGACTGCCGAATTCGATGCCATGCTCAGCGGCGCGGCAGAGGTGACCGCCAAGGCCGACCTCCTGGTCTGCCCGCCGGCGACCCTGATCGCGGCCTTCGCGGCCAAGGCGAGGGGCAAGCCGGTCGCCGTTGGCGCGCAGGATTGCCACACCAAGGCCTCCGGCGCCCACACCGGCGATATCGCCGCCGAGATGCTGGCCGATGCCGGCGCCTCCGCCATCATCGTCGGCCATTCCGAGCGTCGCGCCGATCATGGCGAGGGCGATGCCCTGGTGCGGCAAAAGGCGGAAGCCGCCTGGCGGGCCGGGGTGGTCGCGATCGTCTGCATCGGCGAGACGCAAGGCCAGCGCGATGCAGGCCAGACCCTCGATATCCTGCGCGGCCAGCTCGACGGCTCGCTGCCGCCCGGTTCCACCGCCGCTAATCTGGTCGTAGCCTACGAGCCGGTTTGGGCGATCGGCACCGGCTTGACCCCCACGGCCAAGGATGTCGAGCAGATTCATGGCTTTATCCGCGAATTCCTGACCTCGCGGTTCAAGGCCGAGGGCGGCCGGATGCGCATCCTCTATGGCGGCTCGGTCAAGCCGTCCAATGCCGCGGAGCTGATGGCGGTCGCGAACGTCAACGGCGCGCTGGTCGGCGGCGCCAGCCTGAAGGCGGCCGATTTCCTTGCGATCGCCAAGGGCTGCCCCTAGGTAAGGGGTTGCCCCCGGACTGAAGGGGCAAGGCGCAGATCGGGACTGATCGGGGGTGGCAATGCCTCTTGCGATCGTGTAACACCGCGCAACTTCAGGAAAACCCGCGAAGCGCGATCGGCTGCCGGTACCGGCGCTGTCGGCTTGTGACGGAAGGATACTATGCAGACCGTTGTCATCGTCATCCATCTCATGATCGTTGCCGTCATGATCGGCGCCGTCCTGCTGCAGAAGTCGGAAGGCGGCGGCCTCGGCATGGGAGGAGGCGCGGGCTTCATGTCGAGCCGCGGCACCGCGAACCTCCTGACCCGCACGACTGCGATCTTGGCGGTCGGCTTCTTCATCACCAGCCTGTTCCTGTCCTGGTATGCCGGCTACGACCGCAAGCCGTCGTCGATCATCAGCCAGCCGGCGTCGCAGACCCAGCCCGCCGGTGGATCGCCGGTCGCGCCCCCGACGTCGGGCGGCATCCTGGATTCGCTGAAGAAGGCCGACGAGCAGCAGCAGAATCAGGCGCCTGCCGGCCCGCAGGTACCGCGCTCGCAATAACGCAGGGGGGCCATGCAGGGCGCCGGCTGGCATCCTGCATCAACAATCCCCATCAAGGCACTGTTACAACTCCCAGTTTTGACTCACCCACAGGCCCGCAAAATCTTTGGGGCGGAATACGAATCGCTTTGGCGAATCGAATTCGAGGGATTAGAGGTTAAGCCCCATGGCGCGGTACATATTCATCACCGGCGGCGTGGTTTCTTCGCTCGGCAAGGGTCTGGCTTCGGCAGCACTTGGTGCTCTGTTGCAGGCCCGGGGCTACAAGGTCCGCCTCCGCAAGCTCGATCCCTATCTCAACCTCGATCCCGGAACGATGTCGCCGTATCAGCACGGCGAAGTGTTCGTCACCGATGACGGCGCGGAGACCGATCTCGATCTCGGTCACTATGAGCGCTTCACCGGACGGCCTGCGACCAAGCAGGACAACATCACGACGGGACGCATCTACCAGGACATCATCTCGAAGGAACGCCGCGGCGACTATCTCGGCGCGACCATCCAGGTGGTGCCGCACGTCACCAACGCGATCAAGGAATTCGTCCTCTCCGGCAATGACGATTACGATTTCGTGCTGGTCGAGATCGGCGGCACCGTCGGCGACATCGAGGGCCTGCCGTTCTTCGAGGCGATCCGCCAGCTCAAGAACGAGCTGCCGCGCGATCACGCCGTCTACATCCATTTGACGCTGCTGCCCTACATTCCGAGCGCCGGCGAGCTGAAGACGAAGCCGACGCAGCACTCGGTGAAGGAGCTGCGCTCGATCGGCATCCAGCCGGACATCCTGCTCTGCCGCACCGATCGCGAGATCCCGAAGGAGGAGCGGCGCAAGCTCGGCCTGTTCTGCAACGTGCGCGAAAGCGCAGTGATCGAGGCGCGCGACGTCGACAACATCTACGCCGTGCCCGAGGCCTATCACAATGCCGGCCTCGACGACGAAGTGCTCGCCGCCTTCGGCATCGGCTCGCGGATTCCGCCGGCACTGCAGAGCTGGCAGAAGATCAACGAGCGCGTCCGCAATCCCGAAGGCAACGTCACCATCGCCATCGTCGGCAAATATACCGGCATGAAGGATGCGTATAAGTCGCTGATCGAGGCGCTCTCGCATGGCGGCATCGCCAACAAGGTGAAGGTCAACCTCGACTGGATCGAGAGCGAGATCTTCGAGAAGGAGGATCCCGCGCCGTTCCTCGAGCATGTCAACGGCATCCTCGTGCCGGGCGGCTTCGGCCAGCGCGGCGCCGAGGGCAAGATCAGGGCGGCCCAGTTCGCGCGCGAGCGCGACGTGCCGTATTTCGGCATCTGCTTCGGCATGCAGATGGCGGTGATCGAGGCCGCGCGAAACCTCGTCGGCATCGAGGAGGCCAACTCCACCGAGTTCGGCCCGACCAAGGAGCCGCTGGTCGGCCTGATGACGGAATGGCTGCGCGGCAACGAGCTTGAGAAGCGCACGCAGGCCGGCGATCTCGGTGGCACCATGCGGCTCGGGGCGTACCCTGCCGCACTCAACCGCGGCAGCCGCGTCTCCGAGGTCTATGGCGGGGCGACCGAGATTTCCGAGCGGCATCGCCACCGCTACGAGGTCAACACTGCCTACAAGGACCGCCTCGAGCAGCACGGCCTGAAATTCTCCGGCCTGTCGCCCGACGGCGTGCTGCCGGAGATCGTCGAGTACGAGGATCATCCCTGGTTCATCGGCGTGCAGTTCCACCCCGAGCTGAAGTCGCGGCCGTTCGAGCCGCATCCGCTGTTCGCCTCCTTCGTCAAGGCCGCGATCGCGCAGAGCCGGCTGGTTTAGCGCGTTCTCTCCCTTTGACGATCGCACCGTTTGTTGCGACAACTCCCTGCCGCAAGAACAACAAGGCAGGGAGTGAAGTCCGATGATCTACGAAATGCGCGTCTATCGCTGTTTGCCCGGCCGCCTGCCGGCGCTGCTGAAGCGGTTCGAGACGGCGACGCTGAAGATTTGGGAGAAGCACGGCATCCGGCAGGCCGGATTCTTCACCACCCTGATCGGCGAGTCCAACCAGGAGCTGACCTATTTCCTGGCCTGGGAGTCGCTTGCCGAGCGCGAGAAGAAGTGGACCGCGTTCCAGAGCGATCCGGACTGGATCGATGCGCGGGCAAAGTCCGAGGCCGACGGCCAGATCCTCGCCAACATCGTCAGCCAGATCCTGACGCCCACCGCCTTCTCCTCGGTGAAATAGCGCCCGCCGGCGCGGCTGCCCGGCGCAACCCTGATATTCGAACGGCCACGGGCGGAATAGGGTTGATCCGCCCCTCATCGCCGCTATGGTCGCGGCGAAACGAGGGTATTTGGCCTTGAGCTCTTCGCAGTCAGCGGCGCCGGTCGTCACCATTGGCACGGTCAGGTTCGGCAACGAGTTGCCGATCTCGATCATTGCAGGACCCTGCCAGCTCGAGAGCCGCCAGCATGCGCTGGAGGTGGCTTCCGCGCTGAAGGAGATCGCCGCGCGCCTCAAGGTCGGCCTCGTCTACAAGACCTCCTTCGACAAGGCCAACCGCACCAGCGCCTCGGCCGCGCGCGGCCTCGGCTTGACGCAGTCGCTGCCGATCTTCGCCGAGATCCGTTCCGCGCTGGGCCTGCCCGTGCTGACCGACGTGCACGACGCCGCGCAATGCGCCGAGGTGGCGCAGGCCGCGGACGTGCTGCAGATCCCGGCCTTCCTGTGCCGGCAGACCGATCTGCTGCTGGCTGCGGCCGCCACCGGCAAGGTCGTCAACGTCAAGAAGGGCCAGTTCCTGGCGCCCTGGGACATGGCCAATGTCGTCGCCAAGATCACGGGCGCGGGCAATCCCAACGTGCTCGTCACCGAGCGCGGCGCCTCCTTCGGCTACAACACATTGGTCTCCGACATGCGCGCGCTGCCGATCATGGCCCGCACCACCGGTGCGCCCGTGATCTTCGATGCCACCCATTCGGTGCAGCAGCCGGGCGGGAAGGGGACCTCGTCCGGAGGCGAGCGCGAATTCGTGCCGGTGCTCGCGCGCGCGGCGGTGGCGGTCGGTGTCGCCGGCGTCTTCATCGAAACCCATCCGGATCCGGACCGCGCGCCGTCCGACGGGCCCAACATGGTGCCGCTGCGCGAGTTCGAAGGGCTGATCCGCAACCTGATGGCGTTCGACGCGCTCGCAAAGAACCCGCGCTGATGCAGCAAGGCGAGGCGCGGCCGCACGATCACGGCTTGCCGGCGGCGCTCTACGTCATCTCCGGTGCAAGCTTCGCCGCGGCGCTCTCGGCGCGCGCGCTCGATCCGGTGCTGCCGCACGTCGCCGAGGATTTCGGCGTCAGCATCGCGACCGCCGCCGGCTTTGCCGCGGTGTTCGCCTTCACCTTCGCGATCATCCAGCCGGTGATTGGCGCCGCCGCCGATCTGTTCGGCAAGACACGGCTGATGATCGGCTGCCTTGCGCTGCTCGGCCTTGCCAACATCCTGGGCGCGTTCTCGACCTCGTTCCCGCTGCTGTTCGCGACCCGCATCATCGCCGGCATCGGCTCCGGCGGCGTGTTTCCGGTGGCGCTGAGCCTGACCAGCGACCTGGTCGGTCCGGAGAAACGCCAGGTCGCGATCAGCCGCACGCTTGCGGGGGCGATGACCGGCAATCTGCTGGGCGCCTCGGCCTCCGGCCTGATCGGCGACTTCCTCGGCTGGCGCGGCGTGCTGGCGGTGCTCGGCGCGCTCGTCATCGCAGCCTCGATCGCGGTCGCGGCCGGCTTTCGCGGCGCCAGGGTCAAGCATCCGCCGAAGACGAGCCTGTCGGCGCTGAAGGCCGGCTATCGCACCATCTTCACCAATCCGAACGCCTATGTCTGCTATGCGGCGGTGTTCGTCGAGGGCTGCTGCGTGCTCGGCCTGTTTCCCTATATCGCCTCGTTCCTGTTCGACCTCGGCCAGACCTCGCTCTCGATCGCCGGCATCGTGATCGCGGGCTTTGCGGTCGGCGGCCTGTTCTACACCATGACCGTGTCGCGCTTCCTGCCGCGGCTCGGCGTCAGGGGCATGATGATCGCCGGCATGACGCTGGTCGCCTCGCAACTCGTCGCCGTCGCGTTCGGGCCGCGCTGGGAGATGCAGACCCTCAACCTCATCGTGATGGGCTGGGGCTTCTACATGGCCCATGGCTGCCTCCAGGTTTTTGCCAGCGAGCTCTCGGTCGAGGCGCGCGCTACCGCGCTGTCGCTGCATTCGTTCTTCTTTTTCATGGGACAGACGGTCGGACCACTTGCCTACGGGCTCGGCCTCGCGCATGGCGGCAAGGTGCCGACCCTGCTTGCGAGCGCTGCGATCATGGTGGTGCTGGGCCTCGCCTGCGCCAAACTGCTCAAGCAGCGGGCACCCTCCGACGCGCGGGCCTGACGGAAGTACTGCGCTACCAAACCCCGTATTTCTCCGTGGAGAGATGGCGGCCGATTCCTGCAAATCTTAAATCAAACCTCATTCTTCGATCCGTAGATTCCCGCAAGCCGCGAATTGGCAGCAACATCTTGGATCAGTCGATGCAAAACCAGCGTTCGGTCGCCCGTGTCCTCGGGGCGGTGGTCGGGTCCCTCGGACTCGTCCTTGTCGTCATCTGCGCCTATGCGCTGAAGCTGGCGGTCACGCGCTACTCCGACAGCAACCGCATCGTTTCGCTGGCGGTCGCGAGCCGCGACCTCACCAATGCACTGGTCATCTTCCGCCTCGAGCGTGGCGACACGCTGAGCTATCTCGCCGGTGCACCGGCCGCTCCCGAGGCGATCATGACGAAACTCGACGACATGCGCGCGACGGCGCGGAAGAACTACGCGCAGGCCCTGCAAAGCCTCTCGACCGTGGAGGCGCCGGGCCTTGCCGAGAAGCTCGAGAAGCTGCGCGGCATCTGGGCCCAGCTCGAAGAGCTGCGCCCGCGCTCGGTGACGGCGCTGAAGCAGGAGAAGGCCGCGCGCGAGCCCAGCCTGACGCCGGCCTGGGCCAAGACCAGCGATGCCTATATGGAGGCGATCGGCGAGGTCACCGCCCATGTGGACGATGCGATGACGCTGCTCGATCCCGTGGTCGACCGCCTCCTGATCGCCAAGCAGGCCGCCTGGCAGGCCCGCGCCAATGCCGGCCAGACCATTCTGGTCACGTTCTCCACGATCCTCGCCAACAAGAGCTGGACCGCCGCCGATGGCGTCGTCTTTGCCGACCTGCGCGGCCGCATCCAGCAGTCCTGGCTGGTCGTGAAGGATCTCGGCCCGAACGTCGCATCGCCCGAGCTGCTGCAGGCGATCCGCGATGCCCAGCCGGAAATCTCCGGCGCCCTGAACGACGAGCGCAACAGCGTTGCGACCCGGCTGCTCGCCGGCGAGCCTCCAGGCGTCGTCGGGATCGAATATCGCGACCGTCAGCTTGCGGGCGCCGACAATCTCGTGAAGGTCACCCAAGCCGCGCTCGCCAACATGATCTCGCGCGCCGAGGACGGCGCGTCGCGCTCGCGGATCAGCCTGATCCTGTTCGGTCTGCTGGTGCCGGCCTCGCTGGCCCTGACCATCGGCGGCGTGCTGCTGATGCGCAACCGCGTGACCAGGCCGCTGACCGCGATCACCGGCGTCATGACCCGCTTCGCCGCGCAGGATTTCGCAAGCGAGGTGCCGGGCCTCGACCGCAAGGACGAGATCGGCCGCATGGCCGCCGCGCTCCAGGTGTTCAAGGAGGCCATGATCAAGGCCGAGCGCCTGTCCGGTGACCAGGCCGCCGAGCGCGCCGACAAGGAGAAGCGTGCGTCCGAATTGTCCGGCCTCGTGCGGCAGTTCGAAAGCCGGATCGGCCAGATGGTGCAGACGCTGTCGAGCGCCTCGGGCGAGCTGGAGACCACGGCGCGCTCGATGTCGGGCACGGCTGCCGAGGCTCAGACCCAGGCCGACTCCGCCTCGACCCTGGCCGATCAGGTCGGCAACGGCGTGCAGACCGTCGCGGCCGCGGCCGAAGAGCTCAACACCTCCATCCGCGAGATCAACCGCCAGGTCGAGCAGGCAACGCGCGCCACCGAGCAGGCGGTCGCCACCGTCAAGGAGACCGACGGCACCATGCGTGCGCTGGCCGACGGTGCCGATCGCATCGGCGAGGTCATCGGCCTGATCACCTCGATTGCCGGCCAGACCAATCTGCTGGCGCTCAACGCCACCATCGAGGCGGCCCGCGCCGGCGAATCCGGCAGGGGATTTGCGGTCGTGGCAAGCGAGGTGAAGAACCTCGCGTCGCAGACGGCGAAGGCCACGGAGGAGATCAGCACCCAGATCACCGAGATTCAGGGCGCGACGCAGAAGGCGGTGACCGCCATCGACGGCATCGTCAGGACCATCGAGGAAGTCTCGAGCATCAACCGCGTCATCGCTGCCGCCATCGAGGAGCAGAACAAGGCCACCGCCGAGATCGCCAGCACCGTGCAGAACACCGCGCAGGCGACCTCGACCGTCACCCGCAACATCGCGACCGTGTCGTCGGCGGCCAACGAAACCGGCCGCGCCGCTTCCGGCGTGCTGCAGGCCGCCGCCAATCTGTCGAGCCAGTCGACCTCGCTGACGTCGGAGGTGGACGGGTTCATCAGCAAGGTGCGGGCGGTCGCCTGACGGGACCGCTAGGCGGCAGCGCGGCCTGCCTGCCAGAGCGCGAGCACCTCTTCGCGCGCGATACCGCGCGTGATGAACACGATGCGGGAGCGCAGCACGCCGCGGTTGCGGTGTAATGCGCTGCGTCCAAATGCGAAGCGGCACGCTCTGCGTGTAGCAAGAGCTTGCGCACCGCACCTCCCTCCTGTACAATTGGACATTGCATTTTCAATTTGTAGCATTTTATTTTCCTGGCTGTGCGTCCGAGACGCTGTGCCGACTGATATTGACCACCTGATCATTTTGGAGTGGGCCACGATGCGCAAGAAACGCTAGCCGGCAATTTCGCCTCGGCTTTTCTCGCTTCACCAACCACACGATACGAACGGCCGCAGAAGGCCGGTTGCGGAGCCTGTGTGCTCCAGCTTGCGAGCAGCCCTGCGTGCGCTGAATTTTTCCGAGTTTCTTTGACGAGGAGCAATCATGCAACACCAATACGCCCCCGCCCATCGCATCCAAAGCATCGTGAAAGCTCCCAAGGCCAAGGATCGGCGCCAGCCGGCCGCGGCTGCTGCGGCGGCGGCCAAGAAGGGGAAGGGAGGGGCAGGCGGTGCGGTCTTTCCGCCCTTTCCCAAGGAGGATCTGGTGTTTCGCGGCGGCCGCACCATGCCGAATATGAGCTTCAAGACGTTCTATCTCGGCAAGGGCTGGGCCAGCGCTCCGCTCGCGGCCCCGCGCCAGAAGCTCGATGCTGCGATCGACGCCGCGATGTCGGACCCCGGCCTGAACGGCATCGTCGCCCAATATTTCGGGAATGCGCCGATAACGACGAAGGCCTTGCCGTCCGCCGTTCTTGACGTTCCGGGCGAGGCCACCTTCGACAAGGGCGACATCCACAATCTGGTCAAGCGCCTGTTCAAGTCGGGCAATCTCGCCGCGCTCGACCTCAAGACCACGCTGATCAATTTCGTGCTTCCTCCGCGCGCGGTGCTGTCCAGCGACGGCGGCGGCAACGAACGCGTCAAACGCGTCGTTCGCGCTGCTCGCACTCGTCCGGGTACGCCGGAAGCGGAGGAGGAGGATTCGCGCAACGGTCTCGGCGGCTATCACGGCTCCGTCCACATTCAGAGTCCCACCGGGGGCGTTACCGTTTACTACGCCGCGGCGGTGTTCTCCGATGGCGACAATGGAATTCCGATTTCGGGGTGGGAGCCCTGGGAGAACATCTGCGCGACGCTCTACCACGAGCTCTGCGAGGCGCGGACCGATCCCGACGTCGAGGACGCGATCCGTACCGGTGATCTGCGCTTCATCGGATGGAATTCCAACAGCGGCCAGGAGATCGGGGACTTCCCGATCGGTGAAGCCGGATCCGACCTCGAACGGGTGTTCAAGCGCGTGACGATCGCGGCTGAACCGCACACAGTCCCGATCCAGCTGATGTGGTCCAACCGCGTCCACGGTCCGGAAGCTCCGGGCGCCCACGCCGGCCTCGCGATGGCCGCGGCGCTCGCAGGCGCGGCGACCGAGGTCATTTCACTGGGGCCGACCACGGCTGCAACGACGGCGCCGACCTTCGGCAACGGGATCGTGTTGTCTCCGCCCGGCAATCTCAAGGATTTCAAGGAGAAGGACTCGTTTGCCAAGTGGAGCAGCGAGCGGTCCAAGGATTTCGATGAAGCGATCGAGCGGACGCAGCAATATCTCAAGGGCCTTCCCAGCCAGTATTTCAATCCCACGAGAGGCATCCCGAACACACCCGACCATGCCGAGCAGCCGATCAAATGGCCGGGCTTTCCGCGCAAGCTCGAGAACCTCGGCCTGCCGCTCGACGAGCAGTTCCGCCGCGCCGAGGTCATCTCGGGGACATCCCTCGGCCGCTTGAAGTCTCAGGACGAATATCTGGAATGGTTCGTCACGCGGGGCGACGACGGCAGGATCGTCCGCGTCGACTTCACCTGCGAGGGGCCCGAATACTGGCGGTTTCTCGCGGAGCACGAGCCCAAGGTCCTGCTTGCGCTCTATCAGAAGCACATCAGCCCCGACGTGAAGCTCCCCGACCTCATCACCGGCAAGAACTACAACCCGCTGAACGTATGGAATACGACGCGCGGCGCGATGCATCTGATCCAGCCCTCCAACAATCTCTTCGCCGAGATCGTTATCGCCGGCGACGCCACCATTCTGCGGAAGAACGCCGATGGATCACTCAAGACGGAGGCCCAGGATCTGATCGACTGCGCAAACTACGGTGATCGCGGGCGCGCCAGCGATCCGCATATCGGCGATCTTGTCAACGCGCTGGCCCGCGACGGATATGTCATCTCCCTCAAGGATCCCGTCGGCCTGTACATGAGCCGGCCGCGGCTGGTCGGCTTCACCACTCCGGACAAGAAGCCGATCTCGCAGGACTGGTTCACCGTCGCGCGGGGATCGGAGGAATTCATCCTTCGCGGCGTGTTCGCGGCGCCGAAGGGGTCGAAATTCACCGTCGGCGATCTGTCGATCGGCGGCGTTCCGCTCCGCTGGGGCGGCCAGGTGGCCAAGGTGATCGATATGGGGCTGACCGGCGTCGCTTACGGCAAGGGGACGATCAGCGATCCCGCGTTTGACTGCGGTGACCCGCCGCGGACTGCGGTGATGGCGGGGGCAGCCTTCACTGACTTCCACAAGCCAACGCGGCGGATGTGAGATGACCACCACGCAAGAGCCCATTCTCGATCTCGACGACATTCAGGGAAACATCTATCCGGGCTTCAACAAGGACCATCAGACGATCCGTTGCTTTACGATCGTCGACGCTGCGGCGGCGCGAAGCGCGATCGCAGACCTGTTGCCGGACGTGTCCACGAGTGCCGTCGTCCAGGCTTACGCCAGGCTCCGCGCGACGCTCAAGAGACAGCGCGCCGGAGCTTCGGGGCTGAGCGCGACCTGGATGAATCTGTCGTTCAGCTATTCGGGCCTTGCCAAGCTTTCGTCCGCCGCGATCGCCGATGCGGTGGACGACGGTGCATTCAAGGCAGGATTGCCGGACAGATCGCCCCTGCTGGGCGATCCGCTCGACGAGGCCGAACCGGGACATCCCGCCAACTGGCTGTTCGGCGGCTTCAAGACACCCTCGATCGACATGGTCATGACGGTGGCCGGAGACAAGCGGGCCGATATCGCCTCCTATCTCGGCGACATCGACGCCAGGATGGCCGCGCACAAGACACCGGGCGGCAAGCCGGCGTTGGAGCTGGTGTTCGAGTTGGTCGGAGACACGCTCGGCGGGGAGCTGAACGGCCACGAACATTTCGGCTTTCGCGACGGAGTTTCCCAGCCCGCTATCCGGGGCCGGGCGAAGAGCTCGCCCGACAAGTTCATTGTCGAGCGGATCATCGATCCGGCCCTTTCCGACGCGAAAAGCTACGGACGTCCGGGACAGGTCCTGCTTTGGCCGGGCCAGATTTTGCTCGGGCAGCCCACACAGAACGGGCAGGATCCGCTCAAGCCGAACCAGCCTTTCCCCTTGAAGGTCGGTTGGGCGAAGAACGGTTCATTCATGGTGCTGCGCATGCTCCAGCAGGACGTGCCGGCATTCTGGGCCGAAATTCGATCCTGTGCCGCCAAGGTGCTGGGACGCTCCGACGACGCCGCGATCGACTGGGTCGGCGCGCGCGTGGTCGGCCGGTGGCGGTCCGGCGCCCCGGTCACGCGGACGCCCGATGCCGACCGGCCGGAATTCGTGGCCGACAATCGTGTCGCCAACGATTTCCGCTTCCGTCTTGCGGGAACCAGGCCGCAGCTCGTCGCGACGCAGCCGCCGCTTCCTGATCTGCCGCTGTCGCAGGCCGACCCGAAGGGAGCGATCTGTCCGTTCGCCGGCCACATCCGCAAGGTCAATCCCCGCGACGACGCGGTCGAGCTCGGCGGGCCCGGCGACACGCTGACCCACCTGCTGGTCAGGCGCGGGATTCCCTACGGTCCCGCGTTCGCGGATCCCCGGCACGCCGCCGACGACGGCAAGGAACGCGGCCTCATCTTCGTGTCCTACCAGGCGTCGATCGAACGGCAATTCGAGTTCCTGATGCAGAACTGGGTCAATGGAGACGACCTGCCGCATGTCGGAAGCGGCCGCGATGCCGTTCTCGGCCGGCACCGGCCGCAAGAGGGAGCGCCGGCTTCGTCGATCGAGATCGTCGACGGGGAGGGGAAGTCGCACCGCCTGGTGCAGATGCAGGATTTCATCGTTGCGAGGGGTGGAGGCTACTTCTTCTCGCCGTCGATCACGGGCCTCGAACAGCTCACCGCCGAGCCCGTTGCCTGAGGCGCGCGAAGACGCGCCTTAAAGCATGATCTGGAAAAGTGCGGAGCGGTTTTCCCTCGCGACAAACGCGGAACGCGTTTGCGCGGAGATTATGCGCAAACAACAACCTAAAGCGCGATGACGATTCATCCCAATCTCATCGCGCTTTAGCCCCGTCCGCGATACGGCGCGACGCCCTGTTCGGGCACCCACAGGCCCTTCGGCACCCGTCCGGTCTGCCAGAACACGTCGATCGGGATGCCGCCGCGCGGATACCAGTAGCCGCCGATGCGCAGCCATTTCGGCTTGATCTCGCTTGCGATGCGCTTGCCGATCATCACGGTGCAGTCCTCGTGGAACGCGCCGTGATTGCGGAAGCTCGCGATGTAGAGTTTCAACGACTTCGACTCCAGGAGCCACGCACCCGGCGCGTAGTCGATCATCAGATGCGCGAAATCCGGCTGGCCCGTCACCGGGCAGAGCGAGGTGAATTCCGGCACGGTGAAGCGCACCAGATAGTCGGTGCCCTTTTGCGGATTGGGCACGCGGTCGAGCTGGGCTTCTTCCGGCGTGTGCGGCCATTCGACCGCACGGCCGAGCTGGAGGGATTTCTTCGCCATCGTCGTCGCATCCTGTTTCGGCTTGCCGGGATGGACGCAAACGGCGCCGCCGTCAACCGGCCGCGACCGTCCGGATCGAGGCGGTCCCAATCCCCACTCGGGACCACAAAATAGGACAGCAATGTATTGAGTATTTTATCGGGGTCGCTCCGGCCTCTCGAGCCCTCTAACATGACGTCCGCCGGGGCTGGAATTTCCTATCCCGAAACAGAATTGCAACCGGTAAGGGGCCGCCGAAAGGCGACCCCTTTCGGCTATTCCAACCTTCCGAAATCGCGATAGTTACCCGGCGTAGGCGTGCGGCGACCAACATTCGCGCGCCGCGTGCGGAAAAGCCTCGCGAGCGGCCGATCCAGGACTCAATTGCGTCAATAAATGACGCTACTCATCTCGAACGTAAGCCTGCGTTTCGCGGTCGGTGGCTCCTTTGGCCTCTGAACTCACACCTCAACCTGGCCTGCGAATGGCGCGCAATGAGGGCCCGGTCCCAAGCCGGGCCTTTTGCGCTTTGCCCCGTCGGCGGGATGGACGCAAATGGCGCTCCCTTCAACCGCTCGCAACGGTCTGGATCATGACAATGCGGTCGGTGCCGGACTCGCAGCCCCAGAGCTCGCCGGGACGGCCGTCGAGCTGACGGACGTTGGCATTTGGCTTGTCGCTCGCGAACACGTTGAACCGCTCGGTGGCGGGATCGAAGCGGACAATGGCATTGGCTGAGAAATCCGTGAGCCAGACCTTGTCCTTGTCGTCGACAAAGACGGCGTAGGCGCGGGGGCGCTCGCCCGGGAGCTTCCACGTCTTCCACGAGCCATCGGCGGGGTCGTGCACCGAGACATGACCGCTGTTCCACTCGCTGACCCAGATCCGCCCTTTCGAATCCGACCAGACACGCCGCGCGCCCTGGGCCGGCGTCGGCGGCTCGACCACGCTGGCCTGGCCGGTGGCAAGGTCGAGCCTGGCGATATGGCTGCCGGCGAGCGAGGCGTACCAGACGTCGCCCTTGGGCGTGACCGTGATGCCATAGGGGCCGACGCCTTTGGGCGCCTTGAAGACGTCCATCTCGCCCGACTTCGGCTTGAGCCGGCCGTAATAGCCGGACTGGCCGGTGAACCAGTAGGTGCCGCCCTTGTCGAACACGCCGGTGTTGAGATTGGCGGAGGCGAACTTTTCGGGCAGGCGGAACAGCGTGACCTTGAGGTCGATCGGGTCGACCCGCGCGATCGCGTTCTGGCCGCCCTCGGTGATCCAGGGGGCGCCGTCGGGGCCAATGGTCACGCCGTGCGGGGCGGCGCCTTGGCCGAGATCGACGGACTTGAAGCTGCCATCCCGGGGATCGAGCCGGCCGAGCTTGCCCTTGCCCTGGGCCGTGAACCAGACCGTGCCCTCGGCGGCAGGGGCGAGGTCGTGCAGGCCGATGCCGGGACTGATCGGGAAATATCTCGTCCGGAACGGGCCTTCCTGCGCAAGAACTGGGCGGACCGCGAGGAGGGCGGCGCTCGAGGCGAGAAACTGGCGGCGATTCATGGCGTTACCCCGGCTGTTTCAGAAGGAGGTTGGACGCACGGAGCGGACGGCCTCGAGCCTAATCCCAGGCGCTTCACGCGTCAGGCGAAGCTCGCCGTCCAAGCGTTCACATTTGCTTGCGCTGCGTGTAAGACGCGCGGCGAACCGATCAGCTCCAACGAACGGAAATGCATCATGACCGCCATCATCGACATCATCGGCCGCGAGATTCTCGATAGCCGCGGCAATCCCACCGTCGAGGTCGACGTCGTGCTGGAAGATGGCGCGCTTGGCCGTGCCGCCGTGCCGTCCGGCGCCTCGACCGGCGCCCATGAGGCGGTGGAACTGCGCGATGGCGACAAGGCCCGCTATCTCGGCAAGGGCGTCACCAAGGCGGTCGGCGCCGTCAATGGCGAGATCTTCGAGGCGCTGAGCGGCCTCGACGTCGAGCAGCAGGCCCAGATCGACCAGGTCATGATCGATCTCGACGGCACGCCGAACAAGAGCCGGCTGGGGGCCAACGCCATCCTCGGCGTCTCGCTCGCCTGCGCCAAGGCGGCCGCGAACTCGCTCGACATGCCGCTCTACCGCTACGTCGGCGGCACCTCGGCGCGGCTGCTGCCGGTGCCGATGATGAACATCATCAATGGCGGCGTGCATGCCGACAATCCGATCGACTTCCAGGAATTCATGATCCTCCCCGTCGGCGCGTCTTCCTTCGCGGAAGGGCTGCGCTATGGTGCGGAAGTCTTCCACACGCTGAAGTCCGAATTGAAGAAGGCCGGCCACAACACCAATGTCGGCGACGAGGGCGGCTTTGCCCCGAACCTGCCGTCGGCCGACGCCGCGCTCGAATTCGTTATGAACGCGATCGGCAAGGCCGGCTACAAGGCCGGCGCCGACATCGTGATCGGCCTCGACTGCGCCTCGACCGAGTTCTTCAAGGACGGCAAGTATGTCTATGAAGGCGAGGGCAAGACCCGCTCGATCTCCGAGCAGGCCAAATATCTCGCCGATCTCGTCTCGCGCTATCCGATCGTCACCATCGAGGACGGCATGTCGGAGGACGACATGGACGGCTGGAAGGAGCTCACCGACCTCATCGGCAGGAAGTGCCAGCTCGTCGGCGACGATCTCTTCGTCACCAACGTCAAGCGTCTTTCGGAGGGCATCAAGGCCGGCCGCGCCAACTCGATCCTGATCAAGGTCAACCAGATCGGCACGCTGACCGAGACGCTCGCCGCCGTCGAGATGGCGCACAAGGCGGGCTACACCTCGGTGATGTCGCACCGCTCCGGCGAGACCGAGGATTCCACCATCGCCGACCTTGCGGTCGCAACCAATTGCGGACAGATCAAGACCGGGTCCCTTGCGCGTTCCGACCGCACCGCCAAATACAACCAGCTCCTGCGCATCGAGCAGCAGCTCGGAAAGCAGGCGCTCTACGGCGGCAAGGCGGCCCTGAAGGCGCTGGCATAAGCCGGCGCTTCAACGAAGGATACGGGAGGATCGACATGAGCGACGGCAAGACCGGACTGCAACTGCGTTCGCTGATCAAGAAGAGCGGCGAGCTGGAAATCTCGCTGCTCGACGTGCCGACCCCCGAACCCGCGGCGGACGAAGTCGTCGTCCGCGTCGAGGCGGCGCCGATCAATCCGTCCGACCTCGGGCTCCTGATCGGCGCGGCCGACATGAGCACGGCGAAGGCCTCGGGCGGTAAGGATGCTCCCGTCATCACCGCGAAGGTGCCGGAGGGCGCGATGCGGGCGATGGCCGGACGGCTCGACGAGAGCATGCCGGTCGGCAACGAGGGCGCGGGCATCGTCATCAGGACCGGCTCGTCCGACGCCGCAAAGGCGCTGATGGGCAAGACCGTCGCCATGATCGGCGGTGCGATGTATGCGCAGTACCGCACCCTGAAGGTGCGCGAGTGCCTGCCGCTGCCGGACGGCACCACGCCGGCGGAAGGCGCATCCTGCTTCGTCAATCCGCTGACTGCGCTCGGCATGACCGAGACCATGCGGCGCGAGGGCCACAAGGCGCTGGTGCACACCGCGGCCGCCTCCAATCTCGGGCAGATGCTGAACAAGATCTGCATCAAGGACGGCATTGCGCTGGTCAACATCGTGCGCAGCAAGGAGCAGGCCGACATCCTGCGCAAGATCGGCGCCAAATACGTCGTCGATTCCACGACGCCGAGCTTCCTTGCCGACCTCACCAATGCGCTGGCCGAGACCGGCGCCACCATCGCCTTCGACGCCATCGGCGGCGGCAAGCTTGCCGGCGACATCCTCAACTGCATGGAAGCCGCGATCAACAAGACCGCGAAGGAATACAGCCGCTACGGCTCCAACGTGTACAAGCAGGTCTATGTCTACGGCGCGCTCGACATCCGTCCGATCGAGCTGCCGCGCGGCTTCGGCATGGCCTGGGGCGTCGGCGGCTGGCTGCTGTTTCCGTTCCTGATGCAGATCGGGCCGGCGGACGGGGCCAGGCTGCGCCAGCGCGTCGTGGACGAATTGAAGACCACCTTTGCCAGCCACTACACCAAGGTGGTGTCGCTCCAGGAGGCGCTCGACCCGGCCAACATCGCGGTCTACGCGAAACGCGCCACCGGTGAAAAATTCCTCATCAACCCAAATAAATAGTGGTGACGTGCGGCGGCGGGCCGCCCAAAAGAGGTCTTGCCTTCTGAGCCAAGCGGGAGATTATTCCCGCCGCCATCGAACGCGGACAAACCGCGGGGCTCAGAAGGGGACAACGCCATGACAGATCTCAATCGCCGTCACCTGCTCGCAGGCGCAGCAGCCGTCAGCGCCGCCGCCGTCACCGGGCTCCGCCCGATCGCCGCCAATGCCGCAGTGCCGCAAAGCGGGGCGCAGGCCCCGGGCTTCTATCGCTACAAGGTCGGCTCCTACGAGTGCACCTCGATCAACGACGGCGCGCGCTCGTTCCCGATGCCCGACAAGTTCGTGGTCAACGTGCCGAAGGAAGAGGCGCTTGCCGCGGCCGACGCGGCCTACATGCCGAAGGGCATGGTGACCGTGCCGTTCAATCCGCAGCTCATCAACACCGGCTCCAAGCTCGTGCTGATCGACGCCGGCAACGGCATTGCGAATTTCGAGGCAAGCAAGGGCGCGGTCGGCCGCACCCTGCAAAATCTCGCCGCCGCCGGCGTTGACCCGAAGAGCATCGACGTCGTGCTGCTCTCGCACCTGCACCCCGACCACACCAACGGCATTCGCCTGGCCGACGGCGGGCTCGCCTTCCCGAACGCCGAGATCATGGTGCCGGGCAAGGACTGGGAGTTCTGGACCAGCGAGGACAATGCCGCCAAGGCCGAGTCCAACGCGATGATGAAGAACTACTTCGCCAACGTGAAGAAGACCTTTGCCGGCCTCGAGTCCAAGGTCACCAAATACGAGTGGGGCAAGGAGGTCGCTCCCGGCATCACCTCGATCGCGACGCCCGGCCACACTCCCGGCCATAGCTCGTTCGCGGTCGCGTCCGGCGACGCGAAGGTGTTGATCCAGTCCGACGTCACCAACATCCCGGAGCTGTTTCTGCGCAATCCGGACTGGCACGTCGCCTTCGACATCGACCCCACGACGGCGCAGGCGACCCGCCACAAGTTCTACGACATGGCGGCGGCCGAGAAGGCGACCGTGGTCGGCTTCCACTTCACCTTCCCCTCGGTCGGTCACGTCGAGAAGGACGGCGCCAAATATCGCCTGGTCCCGTCGGCCTGGAATCCGACGATCTGACCAGGGCTACGAATGTCTGAGGACGACCAGGCCGCCCATGGGCGGCCTGGATCGTTTTAAGGCATGATCAGGAAAAGTGCGTAGCGGTTTTCCGAAAAGATCATGCCCAAACAACAACCTAAAGCGCGATGACGATCCATCCCAATCTCATCGCGCTTTGGGCGACGGATCGTTTTCGCAAACGCAGCGTTTCCAAAACGGAGCGGTTCATGCACTTGCATGTTCTCCGCGAGCCGGATTAAGTCCGCATCATTATTTCCCGAGAAAGAGAACCCTCATGGCTCATCACATCGTCACCATCGCCGGCAGCCTGCGCAAGGAGAGCTTTTCGCTCAAGATCGCCAATGCGCTTGCCAGGCTCGCGCCGACTAATCTGTCCCTCGAGGTGATGACGCCGGCCGGCATCTCGTTCTTCAACCAGGACCTCGAGGCGGCCCCGCCGGCCGACTGGCTCGCCTTCCGCGAGAAGCTGCAGAAGTCGAACGGCGTCCTGTTCGTCACGCCCGAATATAATCGCTCGATCCCGGGCGTGCTGAAGAACGCCATCGACGTCGCCTCGCGCCCCTATGGCAAGAGCTCGTTCCTCGGCAAGCCCGTCGGCATCGTCTCAAACTCGCCGGGGCCGCTCGGCGGCGTCAGCGCCGCAAAGCACCTGCAGAACATCCTGCCGGGGATTGCCGGACCGATCCTGCAGCAGCCGGAGATCTATCTGAACGGCGTCGGCGACGCCTTCGATGCCGCCGGCAACCTGGTCAAGGATTCGCTCAAGACCGTGCTGCAGCAGTACCTCGACGCCTTCGCGGCGCACGTGGCGAAGAACCAGGGCTGAGGCCGAACATCCCGCGGCCGCTCCGGAAATCCCTCATCCTCGAGGCGCTGCGGAGTGGCCGGGCAGGGGAATTAGCACTCCCTTAACCAACCTGTCCCATCTTGCCAGGATGGTCTCACGCGCGCGCCTGAAATCGATCCTGACCGGCCTTGCCCTCTACGCGATGGCGGCCGCCATCGTCGGCTATTTCGGCGTCAACGCCTATACCGGCAAGTACGGGCTCAACGCCCGCCAGGAACTCGACCAGGAAATCATCGCGCTGACCAGCGAGCTCGCGCAGCTCAAGCGCGAGCGTGCGAGGAGCGAGCAGCGCGTGTCGCTGTTGCGCTCGGCGAAGATCGACCCCGACATGCTGGATGAGCGGGCGCGCTTTCAGCTCGACTACGCCAATCCCCACGACGTGGTACGGATGACCGCGCCGAACTGACGCACGACGTCGCGCAAGATTTGCCGTTGGCGCAGGCAGCGTCGTTGTCGCTGATTCCTTCGATCGGACCTGTGCGCGATTGTCGCCGTTCGCGCAGAATGACGGTGGCATGTCGGCGATCTGGCACGCCACGCCGTGCCGTCAGCGCGCAGAGCTAATGTTGCCCCATCGGCGCCAAACCTTGCGCAATATTTCGATCACGTTGCAGTGCGGCATAACGAAACTTCTGCCATGCCGCAGCAGTGCTTTCGCGGGCGTTTGAACTGGGTTAGAGAGGTCGAAAGTTTTCTCTGATCCGGAATTCCCATGGCCGCACCCAAGAAAGCCGCCGCAAGCGCTGCGCAGGACAAGACCAACCGCAGTTCGCCTCCGGAATTCACCAGGGAGCAGGAACTCAAGGCGCTGCGCGACATGCTCCTGATCCGGCGGTTCGAGGAAAAGGCCGGCCAGCTCTACGGCATGGGTGCGATCGGCGGTTTTTGCCATCTCTATATCGGCCAGGAAGCCGTGGTGGTCGGCATGCAGATGGCCCTGAAGGAGGGCGATCAGGTCATCACCGGCTATCGCGATCACGGCCACATGCTCGCCACCGGCATGGAGGCCAACGGCGTCATGGCCGAGCTCACCGGCCGCCGTGGCGGCTATTCCAAGGGCAAGGGCGGCTCCATGCACATGTTCAGCAAGGAGAAGCACTTCTACGGCGGACACGGCATCGTCGGCGCGCAGGTCTCGCTCGGCACCGGGCTCGCCTTCGCCAACCACTATCGCGGCAACGACAATGTCAGCGTCGCCTATTTCGGCGACGGCGCGGCCAACCAGGGCCAGGTCTATGAGAGCTTCAACATGGCGGAGCTCTGGAAGCTGCCGGTGGTCTACGTCATCGAGAACAACCGCTACGCCATGGGCACCGCGGTGTCGCGCGCATCCGCCCAGCAGGATTTCTCCAAGCGCGGCGCGTCCTTCAACATTCCCGGCAAGCAGGTCGACGGCATGGATGTCCGCGCCGTGAAGGCTGCGGGCGAGGAGGCGGTGGCCTGGTGCCGTGCCGGCAAGGGCCCCTACATCCTCGAGATGCAGACCTACCGCTATCGCGGCCACTCGATGTCCGATCCGGCCAAGTACCGCACGCGCGAGGAGGTCGAGAAGGTCCGCCACGACCAGGACCCGATCGAGCAGGTGCGCACGCGCCTGCTGGCGGCCAAGGTGAGCGAGGCCGACCTCAAGGCGATTGACGCCGAGGTGCGCGACATCGTCAACGCGTCCGCCGATTTCGCCCAGCATGATCCCGAGCCGGATGCTGCCGAGCTCTGGACCGACGTTTACCGCTGAACGCGCGCAAGCTTTCTTTGGAGTCGATATGCCAATTCAAGTGCTGATGCCCGCGCTGTCGCCCACGATGGAGAAGGGCAACCTCGCCAAATGGCTGAAGAAAGAGGGCGAGCCGATCAAGTCCGGCGACGTCATTGCCGAGATCGAGACCGACAAGGCGACGATGGAGGTCGAGGCGACCGATGAGGGCACGCTCGGCAAGATCCTGATCCCCGAGGGCACCGCCGACGTCGCGGTCAACACGCCGATCGCAACGATTCTCGCCGATGGTGAGAGCGCTGCCGATCTCGCCAAGGCGCCTGCGCCGGCCAGGCAGGAAAAGGCGGCCGAGTCGGCGCCGCCTGCCGCCGCGAAGGCCGAAGCGCCGCAGCCGAAGGCTGCGCCCGCGCCGCAGGCCGTTGCCGAGCCGGATCCGGAAGTTCCCGCCGGCACCGAGATGGTGACGCAGACCATCCGCGAAGCCCTGCGCGACGCCATGGCCGAGGAGATGCGCCGCGACGCCGACGTCTTCGTGATGGGTGAGGAGGTCGCCGAATATCAGGGCGCCTACAAGGTGACCCAGGGGCTGCTGCAGGAGTTCGGCGCCAGGCGCGTCATCGACACGCCGATCACCGAGCACGGCTTTGCCGGCGTCGGCGTCGGTGCCGCGATGGCCGGGCTGAAGCCGATCGTCGAGTTCATGACCTTCAACTTCGCCATGCAGGCGATCGACCAGATCATCAACTCCGCGGCCAAGACGCTCTACATGTCCGGCGGCCAGATGGGCTGCTCGATCGTGTTCCGCGGGCCGAACGGCGCGGCTGCGCGCGTCGCCGCCCAGCACAGCCAGGATTATTCGTCCTGGTATTCGCACGTCCCGGGCCTGAAGGTCGTCGCGCCGTATTCGGCCGCCGACGCCAAGGGCCTGCTCAAGGCCGCGATCCGCGATCCCAACCCGGTGATCTTCCTCGAGAACGAGGTGCTCTACGGCCATAGCGGTCCGGTGCCGAAGCTCGCCGACTATGTCATTCCGATCGGCAAGGCCCGCATCGTGCGGTCCGGCTCCCACGTCACCATTATCTCCTGGTCGAACGGCATGACCTATGCGCTCAAGGCCGCCGACGAGCTTGCCAAGGACGGCATCGAGGCCGAGGTGATCGACCTGCGCACGCTGCGTCCGATGGATACCGAGACCATCATCAACTCGGTCAAGAAGACGGGGCGCGCGGTCACGGTGGAGGAGGGCTGGGCCCAGAGCGGTGTCGGCGCCGAGATCGCCGCGCGCATCATGGAGAATGCCTTCGACTATCTGGACGCGCCGGTCGCGCGCGTCTCCGGCAAGGACGTGCCGATGCCCTATGCGTCGAACCTGGAGAAGCTTGCGCTGCCGTCGGCCGCGGAAGTCGTCGAGGCCGCCAAAGCCGTTTGCTACAGGTAGGCCATGGCGGGTCCGAAGGAGCAGCCACTGCCGCCCGACGTCATCGCCCGCGAGGACGCGATCGAAATCCTGCGCGTGTTCGTGCTGGACGGCGGGCTGTCGATGGCGTTCCAGCGCGCCTTCGAGGAGCCCGACATGTGGGGCCTCCTGCTCGTCGATCTCGCCCGCCACGCCGCGCGCGCCTATGCGCGCGAGAGCGAATACACCGAGGAAGACGCCCTGAACCGGATCCTCGAGATGTTCCAGGCCGAGATCGAGCGTCCGACCGACACCGGCACCACGACGCCGCGCGGGAAGGGACACTGACCGTGGCCGGCCACCTCGCCAAGCTGATTTGAGAAACGAGTGAACCGATGCCCATCAACATCCTGATGCCCGCTCTCTCGCCCACGATGGAGAAGGGCAACCTCGCCAAGTGGCTGAAGAAGGAAGGCGACAAGGTCAAATCCGGCGACGTCATCGCCGAGATCGAGACCGACAAGGCGACCATGGAGGTCGAGGCGATCGACGAGGGCACGATCGCAAAAATCCTGGTGCCTGAAGGCACGCAGGACGTTCCGGTCAATGATGTGATCGCAGTGCTTGCCGGCGAGGGCGAGGACGTGAAGGCTGCCGGCGTCGCCAAATCCGGCGCCTCGGCCGCGCCGCCCAAGAGTGCAGAAAGGCCCGCCGAAAAGGCTCCGGAAAAGGCTGCCGAAAAAGCGCCCGAGAAGCTCGCGGAAGCGCCGAAGCCTGCTGCGCCTGCGCCGCAGGCTGCAGCCGCAGCGCAAAGCAACGGCCAGGGCGGCCGTGTCTTCTCCTCGCCGCTGGCACGGCGCATCGCCAAGGAAGCCGGCATCGAGATTGCGCGGATCACCGGCACCGGCCCGCATGGCCGTGTGGTCGCCCGCGACGTCGAGGAGGCAAAATCCGGCAAGGGCCTCAAGGCACCTGCGGCGGCGCCGTCCGGCGCGCCATCAATTGCGCCGACCATGTCGGACAAGCAGATCCTGTCGCTGTTCGAGCCGGGCTCCTACGACATCGTCCCGCATGACGGCATGCGCCGCACCATCGCACAGCGCCTGACCGCCTCGATCCAGAACGTCCCGCACTTCTACCTGACCATCGACTGCGACATCGGAAAGCTGCTCGCCGCGCGCGAGGAGATCAATGCGGCAGCTCCGAAGGACAAGGAGAAGAAGCCGCTCTACAAGATCTCGGTCAACGACTTCGTCATCAAGGCGATGGCGGTCGCGCTGCAGAAGATCCCGAACTGCAATGTGAGCTGGACCGAATCCGGCATGGTCAAGCACCACCATTCCGACGTCGGCGTTGCGGTAGCGATGCCCGGCGGCCTGATCACGCCGATCATCCGGAAAGCCGAGACCAAGACGCTGTCGGCCATCTCCAACGAGATGAAGGATTTTGCGAGCCGCGCCCGTGCGCGCAAGCTCAAGCCCGAGGAATACCAGGGCGGCACCACCGCGGTGTCCAATCTCGGCATGTACGGCATCAGCCATTTCGCCGCCGTGATCAACCCGCCGCATGCGACCATCCTGGCGGTCGGCACCAGCGAGGAGCGCCCCGTGGTGCGCGGCGGCAAGATCGAAATTGCGCACATCATGAGCGTGACGCTGTCCTGCGATCACCGCGCCATCGACGGCGCGCTCGGCGCCGAGCTGATCGGCGCGTTCAAGCAGCTGATCGAAAACCCCGTCATGATGATGGTCTGACGCGTCGCGAAGGGACTTGCATGCGAACGCGCTGGCCCTGGATCTCGATGCTGCTGTCGGTCGTCATCCTCGTCAGCCCGATCGGCACCGACGTGCTGTACGACGCGTTCTTCAACGGCGAAGGGCTCATGCGCAGCCTTTCCCAGCCGATCGCCTTCATCCTCCTTGCGATCCTGATCTCGATCTGCGCCATCGAATGGCTGGCGAGGTTGATCGTTTCAAAACGCCGCGCTCGCGGCGCCACGGTTTGAGTTGAATGGGAGCCGCCATGGCCGACACATCCTTCGACGTCATCATCATCGGCTCCGGTCCCGGCGGTTATGTCACCGCGATCCGCGCCGCCCAGCTCGGATTCAAGACCGCGATCATCGAAAAATCCTATCTCGGCGGCATCTGCCTGAACTGGGGTTGCATCCCGACGAAAGCGCTGCTGCGCTCGGCCGAGATCTATCACTACATGCAGCACGCCAAGGATTACGGCCTGTCGGCCGAGAAGGTCTCGTTCGATCCGAAGGCGGTGGTGCAGCGCTCGCGCGGCGTCTCGAAGCGGCTGAACGACGGCGTCGGTTTCCTGATGAAGAAGAACAAGGTCAGCGTGATCTGGGGCGCCGCCACGATCGACGCGCCCGGCAAGATCACGGTGAAGAAGTCCGATGTCGAGGCCCCGAAGGGCGCGCTCGGCGAGGGAACCTATCAGGCCAAGCACATCATCGTCGCAACCGGCGCGCGGCCGCGCGTGCTGCCGGGGCTCGAGCCCGACAAGAAGCTGGTCTGGACCTATTTCGAGGCGATGGTGCCGGAGCGGATTCCGAAGTCGCTGCTCGTCGTCGGCTCCGGCGCGATCGGCATCGAGTTCGCGTCCTTCTTCCACACCATGGGCTCCGACGTCACCGTGGTCGAGGTGCTGCCGCAGATCCTGCCCGTCGAGGATGCCGAGATCGCGGGGCTGGCGCGAAAGCGCTTCGAGAAACAGGGCATCAAGATCATGTCCTCGACCAGGGTCACCAAGCTCGAGAAGAAGGCCGACAGCGTCGTTGCCACCATCGACGACGGCAAGAAGCCCGTCACCACGGAGTTCGAGCGCGTGATCTCGGCGGTCGGCGTCGTCGGCAACATCGAGAATCTCGGCCTGGAAAAGCTGGGGGTCAAAACCGACCGTGGGATCGTCGTGGTCGACGGCTACGGCAAGACCAGCGTCCCCGGCATCTACGCCATCGGCGACGTCGCCGGTCCCCCGATGCTGGCCCACAAGGCCGAGCATGAGGGCGTGATCTGCATCGAGGCGATCAAGGGCCTGCATCCGCATGCCATGGACAAGAACATGATCCCGGGCTGCACCTATTGCCATCCGCAAGTCGCCTCGGTCGGCCTCACCGAAGCCAGGGCGAAAGAGGGTGGCCGCGAGATCCGCGTCGGCCGCTTCCCCTTCGTCGGCAACGGCAAGGCGATCGCGCTCGGCGAGGACCAGGGCCTGGTCAAGGTGATCTTCGACAAGAAGACCGGCCAGCTCCTTGGCGCCCACATGATCGGCGCGGAGGTCACCGAGCTGATCCAGGGCTACGTCGTCGCCATGAACCTGGAGACGACGGAAGAAGAGCTGATGCACACGGTCTTCCCGCATCCGACCCTGTCGGAGATGATGAAGGAAGCCGTGCTGGACGCCTATGGAAGGGTGTTGAACATCTAGTAGCACTCTCCACCCGTCATGCGCGGGCTTGACCCGCGCATCCATCAAGCAATGCGTTCTTCAAAGGATGGATTGCCGGGTCAAGCCCGGCAATGACAGCCGAGGAAGGTCGCGGACAGAACTAGAAGGCGCCTCATGCACGACAACGACAACCTCACCATCGAACGCCCGACCTTCGTCACCCATCTCGAATGCGCGATGGAGGGCGATCGCTACGCGGCCGACCAGGTCCACAACCTCTCCAAGGCCGGCAAGCCGCTGCTGGTGCGCTACGATCTCGCCGGCGTGAAGAAGGCGCTGACCAAGGACGCGCTTGCCCAGCGGCCCGGCGACATGTGGCGCTACCGCGAGCTGCTGCCGGTGCGCAAATGCAGGGATATCGTCTCGCTCGGCGAGGTCACGACGCCGCTGATCCGGCTGCCGAAGCTCGGCAAGAAGCTCGGCGGCGGCGAGATCATCGTCAAGGACGAGGGGCGGCTGCCGACCGGCTCGTTCAAGGCGCGGGGCCTCGTGATGGCCGTGTCGATGGGCAAGGCGCTCGGCATCAAGCACATGGCGATGCCGACCAACGGCAATGCCGGTGCGGCGCTCGCGGCTTACGCGACGTCCTGCGGCATCAAGACCACGATCTTCTGCCCGGCCGACACGCCCGAAGTGAACGTCAGCGAGATCGAGCTGCAGGGCGCGACCGTCTACCGCGTCAACGGCTATATCGACGATTGCGGCAAGATCGTCGGTGAAGGAAAGGCAAAAGTCGGCTGGTTCGACACCTCGACGCTGAAGGAGCCGTACCGGATCGAGGGCAAGAAGACGATGGGCCTGGAGCTCGCCGAGCAACTCGGCTGGGACGTGCCCGACGTGATCTTCTATCCGACCGGCGGCGGCACCGGTCTGATCGGCATGTGGAAGGCCTTCGACGAGCTCGAGAAGATCGGCTTCATCGGCTCAAAACGCCCGCGCATGGTCGCGGTGCAGGCGTCGGGATGCGCGCCGATGGTGCGGGCCTACGAGGCCGGCACCGAGCATGCGACGCGCTGGGAAGACGCCCACACCATCGCATCGGGCATCCGCGTGCCGCAGGCGATCGGCGATTTTCTCATCCTGCGCGCGGTGCGCGAGAGCAAGGGCTTTGCCATTGCGGTCGATGACGACAAGATCTCGTCGGCGCTGAACGAGGTCGCGCGCGAGGAGGGGCTGCTGCTCTGCCCCGAGGGTGCGGCGACCTACGCCGCCTACAAGGATAGCCTCGCCGACGGCCGCGTCTCGAAGGGGGACCGCGTGATGCTGTTCAACTGCGCGACCGGCCTGAAATACCCGCTGCCGCCGGTCACCCGCACGCTCGATCGCCACAAGCCGATCGACTTCTCGCAGTTCTAGCGCGTCATTTCGCTCACTTCACGAACGATGCCTCTTCCCGTACGCGGGGAGAGGCTAAAAACAACAATGCCAATGCTGGGGAGACAACAATGAAGAAGGCCATCTGGGCCGGGCTGATCGGGCTTCTCGTTGCAACGGGCGCCGTGCGTGCCGAGGACTATCCCACACGTCCCATCACCATCATCGTGCCGTTCGCGGCCGGCGGCCCGTCGGATGCGATGGCGCGCGTGCTCGCCGAGCGGATGCGGGTGACACTCGGCCAGCCCCTGGTGATCGAGAACGTCACCGGCGCGGGCGGTTCGATCGGCGTCGGGCGCGCCGTGCAATCGCCGCCGGACGGCTACACCATCTCGTTCGGCCATCTCGGCACCCACGTTGCCAATGGCGCCGTCTACAAGCTCAAATACGATCTCGTCGCCGATCTCGAGCCGGTCGTTCTGCTGCCCAGCAACCCGATGATCGTGGTCAGCAAGAACGCCGTTCCTGCGACCTCGCTGAAGGAGCTCGTCGAATGGCTGAAGTCGCGGCCGTCGCCGCCGACCGCCGGCACCGCCGGCGCAGGCTCCGGCAGTCACATCGCCGGCGTCTATTTCGAGAGCGTCTCCGGCGTCAAGCTGCAATACGTGCCCTATCGCGGCACCGCCCCCGCGCTGAACGATCTCATCGCCGGCCAGATCGACATCATCGTCGACCAGACCTCCAACTCCATCAACCAGGTCCGTGCCGGCACCATCCGCGCCTACGCCATCACCGACGACAAGCGTCTCGCCTCGGCGCCGGAGATTCCGACCACGGACGAGGCGGGGCTGAAAGGCTTCAACATGACGCTGTGGTCGGGCATGTGGGTGCCGAAGGGCACGCCCAAGGACATCGTCGCGAAGCTCAACGCGGCGGCGGTCGAGGCGCTGAACGATCCCGTCGTGAAGAAGCAGCTCGAAGGCCAGGGCCTCGAGATGACGCCGAAGGATCAGCTCACCCCCGAAGCCCTCGGCGCCCGCCAGAAGGCCGAGATCGCGAAATGGTGGCCGATCATCAAGGCGGCGAACATCAAGGTGGATTGAGCCCGGATTTCTCCACATCGTCGTCCCGGCGCAGGCCCTAGGGCATGCACATATCTCTGAGGGTCCACCCTGCTGCGACGGCGAAGAAGTATTCGAGGCCGTTTTTGAACG
>NZ_JAFCJJ010000007.1 GCF_018131015.1 Bradyrhizobium diazoefficiens | reverse complement strand
CCGCACATATGGATGCAAGCGATCCGATCAAATCTCTCAAAGCTCTTGTGCCACGGGGGCCGTCCACATATGGGTCCCGGCCTTCGCCGGGACGACATCTGTAGGCATGGCCGGGCCGCATCCCACGACTAGGTCGCGCTCGCGCAACCTCGTATAAGCGCCATCGACAACCACGCGAGGGTCAACATGTCGGAAGCTCAAATCACGGAATGGCTGGCGTCGCAGCGGCAGGCGATGATCGACCTGCTGCGCGACGTCGTGAACATCGATTCCGGGTCCTACGACAAGGAGGGCGTCGATGCGGTCGGCGCGCGGTTCGAGCGGCACTTTGCCGAGCATGGCATTCCCTGCCGGCGCGAGAGCCACGGCACTTTCGGCGACGCAATCCATGCCGACATCGCCAAGCCCGGCAGCAACGAGCGGCCGGTGCTGTTGATGGGGCATCGCGACACCGTGTTCGGCAAGGGCGAGGCCGGACGCCGCCCGTTCACGATCAGGGACAAGCGCGCCTATGGTCCGGGCGTGGCCGACATGAAGGCCGGCCTCGTCATGAACGTGTTCGTGGCCACGGCCTTCCAGAAGTTCGGCGGCAATCCGCATCCGATCAAGGTGCTGATCACCTCGGACGAGGAGATCGCCTCGCCCTCCTCGCGGCCGGTGATCGAGCGCGAGGGGCGTGGTGCGCGCGCCGTGTTCAATTCCGAGCCGGGGCGCCCGACCGGCAACGTCGTCACCGGCCGCAAGGGCGGCATCTTCATGCAGTTCGCCATCACCGGCAAGGCCGCGCATTCCGGCGCCAATTTCGCCGCCGGCGTCAGCGCGATCGGCGAGCTCGCGCACAAGGTCGTGCAGATCCACGCCCTGACCGATCTCGACAAGGGCATCACGCTCAATGTCGGCCTCGTCTCCGGCGGCCAGTCCGTCAACACCACCGCGCCCAATGCCGAGGGCCAGATCGACCTGCGCTATGTCGATCCGGCGGACCGGGCAAGAGTGATGGCCGCGATCGAAAAGATCATCGCAACGTCTTACGTGCCGGGCACGAGTGCCACGCTGACGGTCAAGGGCGAGTTCGTGCCGGTGGTGCAGGGCGAGGCGTCGAAGGCGCTGTTCGAAACCTATCAGGCGGCCGCGAGGCAGGCCGGGCTCACCACGCTCGAAGGCGAGTTTTCCGGCGGCTGCGCCGATTCCGGCTTCACCGCCGCGGTCGGCGCGCCGACGATCTGCGGCGTCGGGCCGGTCGGCGGCCTTGCGCACACGCCGGAGGAATATCTCGAGCTCGACAGCATCGTGCCGCGCGCACAGGCGCTGGCGCTGGCGATCCTGAGGGGATGAGCTCACTCACGAATAGCTCGGCGCGTCGGGCTTGCGGAAGATGTGGATGGGATCGCCGGGGATGATCACGGGCTGGCCGCTGAACATCGCATAGGCATAGAGCGCGAGATAGGCGACCGCCAGCGCACCGACGGCGTAGAACGTCCAGACTGCCAGCCGCTTCATCAAGATCCGACACCACATTGCAAGCGGGCGATCGACGACCGCAGCTGCCCTCGCCTCATCCTGACCGCTTTTAGGCCGCGGCAAACCAAAACGCCACCACCTCCGCTGCCGCACTGCCGGACGCGAATCTTCGCGTCCGCCGGGGCAAACCAATTGTCTTTCACAACCTGTTGTTGCTATGATCGCCGGCATTGACTGGGGGAGACGTTTTCATGAGCCTTTACGCGCAGAGCAGCGGATCGCACTCGACCAACCAGGCCGGATGGACGGCCATTCCGGGCCTGACCCTTACCATTCCGGAGGGCGTCGGGACCATCGCCATCATGATCCTGAACGTCCCGAACCCCTACGCACAGGGCGACAACAATCCCGGCGGGCAATTCGGGATCCTGGTGGGCAAGACCGTGCAACCGGTGACGGCGGCCTTCACTTACAACGAGCAGAAGCCGAGCTCGTTTGGACGTGTCCCCACCACGCTCGTGGTCGGCGTCCCCCTGACTAACGCCAAGCAGTCGGTCACCGCAGTCTGGGCGAGCATCCGCAACAGCAACGTCGTCATCGACTCGCCGGCGACGCTGACCGCGCTGCTCGACTAAAGCGCTTACAGCGCTTTAGTTTGTTGTTTGCGCATGATCTTTCCGGAAAACCGCTTCGCACTTTTCCGGATCATGCTTTAGCCTGTCTACCTCGCGTGGACGCGCCGTCCGGGGACGCTGACCTCGGCGAGCCTTGCCGCGTCCTCGTCCTGATCGACCGCCACATATTGACCGTGCCAGTAGGCCAGCGCGGCGCTGCGGCCCGAGCTTCTGGAAATGTCGAAAACAACCCCATGCACCGATAGCCGCGCGAACAAAAACAATGACTTACGCTTTTTCCGAAATTTCGCTTGACACGTCGGGCAAAACACTGGCATGATGCCATCGTCGCGGGCGTCCGCTAATGCAGCCACCGCACCGGCAGCATGCGGGAGACGGAGTCGCTTACCACGCGTACTGCATCCCCACGCGCCCGCCGAACTTCTCCGCGTCGATCCCCATGCCATAGGCGGCGGAGCCGGACAGCACGACGTTGTCGCTGAGCCGCGCCAGACCGGTCAGCGCGACGGCACCCTGTCCGGAGAACGAGCCGTAGTTCGTGGCAATCGCGAAGCGCTTGTTGTCCGGCAGGAAGCCGCCGCCCATGGCCATCGCCATCGCGACGCCGGAATTGGCGTGGTTGACCTGCGTCTGCAGTCCGGTCACCCGCGCCTGCAACCCGTTCACCTGTGTCTGCAGGCCACCGACTTGCGCCTGCACGCCGGCCGCGATACCGCTGATCTGCGACATGTTGACGGCATCGGTCGGCGCGATGCCGGCCGCGACATTGGTGAGCCGCCGTTCATTGCCGGACGAGCCGAACGAGACGGTGTTCGGCGCGGTCGCGACCGAGCCCTGCCCGACCGCGACCGAATTGGTGGCGCCCGCCACCACGACGGCGCCGCGGCCGATCGCGGCCGAACCGATGCCGGCCGCCACGCTCGCCTCGCCGAGCGCCACGGAATTTGCGCCCGCCGCGCTCGCGCCATTGCCGATCGCGACGTTGCCGGCCGCACCCACCTGCGCGCCCGCGCCGTAGACCGATGCATTGGCAAAGTTGTTGTCGGTCGCGCCGGGACCGATCACCACCGAATTGGGCGCCGAGATCGCGCCATTTCCGATCGCGATCGCGTTGGTGCCGTTGGCCTGCGCCCCGTTGCCGAGCGCGACCGCCGCCGTACCGTTGGCATTCGCGCTCGAGCCAGCCGCCAGGCTGTTGTCACCGCCTGCGCTGGCGGACTGCCCGAACGCGGACGCGAGACGCCCCGCAGCCGTGCTGTTGGCGCCGGCCGCGATGCTGTTGTCGCCGGTTACCTGGGCGCCGTTGCCGATCGCCGTAGCATTGGTGCCGTTGGCCTGCGCCGCCTTGCCGAGCGCGACCGCCGCCGTGCCGTTGGCATTCGCGCTCGAGCCGGCCGCCAGGCTGTTGTCGCCGCCTGCGCTGGCGAACTGCCCGAACGCGGACGCGAGACGCCCCGCAGCCGTGCTGTTGGCGCCGGCCGCGATGCTGTTGTCGCCGGTTGCCTGGGCGCCATTGCCGATCGCGGTGGCGCTGATGCCGTTGGCCTGCGCCCCGTTGCCGAGCGCGACCGCCGCCGTGCCGCTGGCATTCGCGCTCGAGCCGGCCGCCAGGCTGTTGTCGCCGCCCGCGCTGGCCAACTGCCCGAACGCGGACGCGATACGTCCCGCAGCCGTGCTGTTGGCGCCGGCCGCGATGCTGTTGTCGCCGGTTGCCTGGGCGCCGTTGCCGATCGCCGTGGCGCTGGTGTTGGTCGCTTGCGCGCCGACGCCGAGCGCCATCGAACTGGCGCCGCTCGCCGTGCTCGCATTGCCGAGCGCGACAGCGCTGTTGCCGGTCACATTGTTGGCGTTGCCGAGCGCGATCGCGTTGGTCGCATTGACCGTGTTCGAGTTGCCGAGCAACGCGGCGCCTGCGGCGCTTGCCGTGCCGGCGACGGTGTTGCTCGAGCCGACCACGTTGACATTGTCGCCCCAGCCGGCCGTTGCCGTGCTGTTGACAACGTTGTTGTCGCCCAACACGAAGGTGCCATTGCCGTTGATCGTGTTGGGATCGCCGATTCCGAAGCTGCCGATGCCGTTCACCGTCTGCCCGGTGCCGAATGCGCCGGAATTGGCGCCCGTGACAGTGTTGCCCGATCCCATCGACGTTGCATTGTTGCCATTGGTCGACGAGCCAAATCCCATGGCCAGCGCGCCTGTGCCCGCGGACGAGCTGCCTGCACCGAGGGCAACGCCGCCGGTGCCGGTCACTTGCGCGCCGACGCCGAGCGCCATCGAACTGGCGCCGCTCGCCGTGCTCGCATTGCCGAGCGCGACAGCGCTGTTGCCGGTCACATTGTTGGCGTTGCCGATCGCGATCGCGTTGGTGGCATTGACCGTGTTCGAGTTGCCGAGCAGCGCGGCGCCCACGGCACTTGCCGTGCTGGCGACGTTGTTGCTCGAGCCGACCACGTTGACATTGTTGCCCCAGCCGGCCGTTGCCGTGCCGTTGACAAAGTTATTGTCACCCAACGCGAAGCTGCCGTTGCCGTTGATCAAACTGAAATTGCCGATCCCGACGCTTTGGGTTCCGTTCACCGCCTGCCCGGAGCCGAACGCGCCGGAACTGGAGCCGGTGACGGTGTTGCCCGTTCCTACCGACGTTGCATGGTTGCCATTGGCCGATGTGCCGAATCCCATGGCCAGCGCGTCGGCGCCTGTGGACGAGCTGCCTGCACCGATGGCCATGCCGCCGGTGCCGGTCACTTGCGCGCCGACGCCCAGTGCCATCGAACTGGCACCGCTCGCCGTGGTCGCGTTGCCGAGCGCGATAGCGCTGGTGCCGGTCACGTTGTTGGAATTGCCGATCGCGATCGCGTTGGTCGCCTCGACCGTGTTGGAGTTGCCGAGCAACGCGGAGCCTGCGGCGGTTGCCGAGAAGGCGACCATGTTGCTCGAGCCAAGCAAGTTGACGTTGTCGCCCCAGCCGGCGGTTATGAAGGGGTTGACGGAGTTTTGGCCGCCCACCGAGAAGGTGCCGGCGCCGTACACCGCCTGCGCGCCGCCGAACGCGCCCGAATTGTCGCCTGAAACGACGGCGGCCGATCCCACCGACGTCGTATAGGCGCCGATGGCCCTTCCGCTATTTCCCACCGCCACCGCGTAGTTGCCCAAGGTTCCGGTGGTTTCACCGATGGCGATGTTGCCGACGCTGCCCGCTTGCGAGCTGGTGCCGAGTGCTATCGAACTGTCGCCTATCGCCGCGCTCGAATTGCCGATCGCGATATCGTTGTTGCCGTTTACATGGGTGGGGTTGCCGATCGTGATCGCGTTGGCTTGCGCGTGCACATCCTGGGACATCAGCAGCGTCGCCGCCAATATCAACGCCCCGCCGCATGGCGCGGCTCTCAACCATCGTCGCCATCGTGGAATGCGCCGAAACTCTGCACTCAGGCCTGACGATTCATCTGCGCAAGGCGCGCCAATGCGCGACCCGTGGACCAATCCACAATCCATGCCAGCCCCCCCGAGCTTCCTTATAGGTTGGTGAATGATGTCCGTGCTGAGACACCAACGCATGCCCCTACCGGGATCAGGGTACCCCACACGCGGAAGGGTTGCCAGAGTCTTGCGCCAGAAGTCGCAACATCGCGCTGTGTTCGGCCGGAGCATTGAGGCCGCTGGCCTTCGCCCTGTCAGGGGTCCTCCAATGAGGGGCTCGTCGCGCAGCCCGGCCACGCGCTGCGCGATAAAACGTCGCCGCCGCTTGCCTACGGTTGCTGGTCCAGCCCCCAGCCTGGTTGCTGCTTCCGTGCTCCGCCCGCCTTCCGCAAAGGTCAGCACGATTCAGGCTCCCGGAGCCAGCGCCTGCGCCGTCTTCCGCCGCATCGTCAGCGAGGTCGGTTCGGCACGCTCATCATTGCTGATGTCAGGCGGGCGAGTTGCCGGACAGCCACTGCAGACTCCGTCACAGGTTGCCTCCAGCACGCGCGGCGGCGCGCACGAATGCCACTCGGCATGCAGAAGCCGGAACCGATGAGCAATCGATATTGTCCTCTGGATCAATAGCGTCACAGCATGAAGCACACCAATGTCGTCGCGCGGCAGTGACCGGGGCTCGCTTCGGCAATAGCGCGAAGCCAGGCCCGAACCCGATCATGTCGCTCTCTGGGGGCTCGTAGGTCCACGTCGGCGATCGAGGAGAACATCGATGGCTAAGATGATGCATGCCGTGATGGCTGCGGCGTTCGTGATGCTCGTGAGCACTCCAGCCCAGTCTTCAGATCTGAAGTTGGCGCAAAGAGACCAGGCCCCGGGAGTTCAGGTCGCCCCGGGGATTCGAGTCGATCCGGGCGGCGTGACCATCGGCGAAGAGCGACGCGGCCGGGAGGAACGACGCGACCGATACGACCAACGAGACCGTGAGAACTGCCGCACCGTGACCACGACGGTGGAGACGGCCGACGGCGAGAAAAGGACGAAGAGCGAGCGCCGTTGCGACAGCGACTGATCGCCGGTCACGAAGCGGATCAGCTCAGGCACAGCAAACGGCGAAACGTCCGGCAGGCGAAAGCTGACAGAACCAGCTTCCGCGCAAGACCAAGCGTGCAACCATCGCCAACCCAATTGCCCGGTCATTCCGGCCGGATTCCGTCGTCCCTCCCCAACTTGGCCCGGCCCGCTGAGAAGCCCGCCGGGCTCTTCGTTCTTCAGACCGGCAGATTCAGCGCTGCCATCTCACCGGCAAATTGAGCAGCCCGCGAAAAGCCCAGCCGCCGATCCGCACCGGCTCGTCATCGAGCTCGAGTTGCCCGGCGCGGGCGAACAATGCCGGCAACGCCACATCGGCGATCATGGCGCGCGAGGCCGCAGCGCCCGCGCAGAAATGCGGGCCCGCGCCGAACGCGACGCTCTTGGCGGTGTCTCGTGTCACATCGAACGCGTCGGCGCGCTCAAAATGCGTCTCGTCGCGATTGGCCGAGCCGAACATCAGGAACACGCGCTCGTCGGTCTCGAAGCTGACGTCGCGAATGCTCCAGGGCTTTGCGATGCGGCGCGGCGACATGCCGATCGGCGAGATCCAGCGGGCATATTCCTCGAAGGCCTGCAGCCAGGTCACCTCGCCCTTGCGCACGAGGTCGAGCTGGTCGGGATGGCTCAGCAGCGCCCACACCGTGCCGGCAATCGCCTTGCGCGGCTCGTTCTGGCCGCCGGAGATCGCGAGCTTGATGTTGGCGCGCACGCTCTCGATCGCCATGCCTGAAGAGAGCAGCACGCCGAGCAGGCTCATGTCGGGATGCTTTTGTCTGACCGGCAGCATGTCGTCGATCGCGGCGTCGATGCCGACTGTTGCGGCATGGCAGCGCGCCTCGACCGCGGGTTCGCCGCCGTAATTGGCGATGCCCTCGATCATGCCCTGCGACCAGGCGTCCATCTCGGCAAAGCCGATATTGGTGAGGCCGGTGATCGACTTCAGGCATTCACCCGAAAACGGCAGCGCGAAGTCGCGCATGAGGTCGATGCGGCTCTCCGGCGCGATTGTATCGATGATGCGGTCGGCATGGGCCTGGAACTGCGCGATCCAGTGCGCCTTCACCGTCTTCGGCGACACCGCGGGAAAGAACGCACGGCGCTCGATCTGGTGCGCCTCGCCGTCTTTGCGCATCATGTTGTGACCCATCAGGCGGTTCATCAGGCCGGCGGGCTGGTGCGAGGAGAACACGTCGATCTGCTTCTCGGAGATCGAGATGTCGTCGCGGCTGACCAGCAGCGTCGACCCGAGCTGCGGCACGAAGGCGATCGGCGCCTCTTTCCGCATCTTCGCCAGCATCGGATAGGGATCGGCCCAGAAGACGGCGGGGTCGATGTCGATGCGCGGCGCGGTGCTCAAGGCGGCCTCTCCCGATTTTGTATCCCTGGGCCAGACTAGCGCAGCGCGGCGCCGGCGTCTGTCCCTGGCGCCGGGGGACGGCTGACGTCGGAAGACGATCTACCGGGCCTCGGCGATCTTCGCCCCGGATGGCAACATCTGCGCGTTGGCCGCCGAGAGCCGCTTCGAGGGCGTTGCCGGGTCCGGCAGGCGGAACGCGGCATCAGCCGGCGCGCCCTGGGATGGGCGGCGGGCAGCATTTGCCGGAAGCACGATCACTTTCGCTCCGACCTTCACGCGCTCATAGAGGTCCGTGACGTCTTCATTGGTCAGCCGGATGCAGCCAGACGACACCCGCTTGCCGATCGTGTCGGGGTTGTTGGTGCCGTGGATTCGATATTCGGTCTCGCCCAGATACATTGCCCTGGCGCCGAGCGGGTTGCCGGGACCGCCGGCCATGAACCGCGGAAGATAAGGCTGGCGCGAGACCATCTCCGCCGGCGGATGCCAGTCCGGCCATTCGGCCTTGCGGGCCACGGTCTGCTCGCCGGACCATGTGAAACCTTCACGGCCGACACCGATGCCGTAACGCATCGCCTGCCTGTCGTTCAGGACGAAATAGAGAAACGTGTTTCCGGTATCGATGATCACGGTGCCTGGCGTCTGGCGGCTGGCGTAGTCCACCACCTGCCGGACCAGTGCTCCGGGACCATCAGCAGCTTTCGGCGGCTCGGCCAGAGGCGCCGGTGCCGGAACCGGAGCCGCAGTTGGAGCAGGAGCTAGCGCTGATGCACGGGCCGGTGTCGACACGTAGACCGGCGATGATGATGCGCGGGCCTGGTCTGCAGGCGGCTTCCGCCCCGGTTGCACGCTCGCGGGGCTGGAGAGCAAACTGTAACCCGCTGCGGCGACGGCCACCGCGCCGATTGCAACTCGCGCAGCCATTGGCAGGGCGACCGCCGCTGCCTTTCCACGCTTGGCCCGCTTACTCATGTCTTACCCAGGTCACCATGCCCATGAGAGCTAGAAGAGAGGTACCTAGTAAAGATTTAAGAAACATCGAAGCGATTTCGCCCAGACGGGAACCGGTAGCGATGGTTAACGCCGCGCTTCCGGTCGCGAATCGTCACGTGAGGCGGCAGTACCCGCCGACGCCACCTCGCGGATCGCCGAGAGCAGGGCGGCATTGAACGCGTCCGGATCCTCGATCTGCGGAATGTGCCCTACGTCTTTCATGACGTGAAGCGAGACGGACGGAATGAGCGAGCGCAGATCGTTGGCCTGGGCGAGCGGTGTGACGTCATCGCGATCGCCCCAGATCATCGCAACCCGAAGCTTGATCCTGGCGACCTCGTCACGCGATGCACTGAGAGCAGATCGGTCGGAGCCCGCGAAGTACAGCAACCAGTCGGCGATGTCTGACGTCGTGCCTTCCACGCGCATCGGGGCCTTGAGGATGTCGAGCGTGGCGTCGGTGGCGGCCTCCTGCCGGTAGATCAGCCTGGATAGCAGGAAGCGGGTCACGAGCGGATTGGTCGCGGTCGCCGAAGTCAGGAGCTCGCGCACCGGACCGTAGTTTAGGATGGCAGGTGCATCCGCCGGCGTCTGGGTCAGTCCAAGCGCGGCATCGACGAGGACCAGCCCGATCACACGATCGGGATGCCGCACGACATATTCGAGGGCCGCACCGGCACCAAAGGAATGACCAACCACGACCGCGCGGCCGGTGCCGAGCGTGGTCATCATGCCCTCGATGCGGGCCGCCTGTTCACTGCGGCTGTAGCCGCCCTGCCTCTGGGAGTAACCGAAGGGCGGAAGGTCCGGGACGACCGGCCGGTAGCCTGCATTCTTCAACGCGGCTGTGGTGCGCCACCAAAGCTTGCTCCAGGCGGCAGTCCCGTGAAACAGAATGACGGGAACGCCGTCCTTCGGTCCGGGGTCCATGACGAACATGCGGCCATGGCCACTCTCGACGAATTTGCCGTCAGCGGGGGCAGCAGTCGCGGCGCTTTCAGTTTCCCGCAAATACGCCGCCACTCGCAACGCAGCCAGGCTCGCGATCACACCAGCGATGACAAGGAGCAAAACAAGCGCGAGGAGGCGGATCCAGCGCATCATCGGCGGCCGCATCCGGCTGACAGCACCGGCCACACCAGCCAGGCTCCGTTTTGATAAAGCGATTTGACCGTGTCGGTGCTGCCCGTCCGCATGGCGAGGAAGCCGCGGCCGGACGCGAGCAGATCGCCATCGACGCCCGCGAGCCGGGCCGGGTCCCCGAACGCGACGACGACGGTCGGCGTGACGACGACGGCAGCAGCCGCCATGCCGGCGAACCAGACCGCGAGCACGGCGGCGGCACCTCCGGCCAAGCGCAGCAGACGACGGCGCGCCTCAATAATCATAGGCATGTTCGAATTTGGCTCCGTGCGCCTCGAGGGCGGCCGGAAGCGCAGCCAATGCGGAAACCTGCGTATCGTACCCTACCCTGCGCCATCCGGGCATCGATTGTACGCGGGTCTCGAAAATCTGTCTGGCTCCGCGCGGGGGCGGCAAGTCTCCGGGAGGGACAAGCACGGTCGTCAATATCCGCGTATTGCCGGCAATCTCCGCGAACGACAGGCCCCTGGCGCCGATCTCGCGGATGATCCCGGTGAATTCGCGATAGCGCGGGGTGATCATCAGCACGCCCTGGCGACCGTCGGCCGCGCGAACCTCGCGCAATGGCTTGATGCGGCTGTCGCCGGGCAGCGCCTCCGCCGACGGCGCCAGCACGACACTCGATATCTCGAGGTCGGCCGGGGACAGGCCCGCGAGCGCTTCGATGCCCTTGGCATAGATCGACTTGACGCCGTACTGCAGGGACAGCGAAAAGCGCCGCTCGATCGCGCGCAGCGACGGCTGGAACGGAACGTCGTGCCAGAGCGCCGACAGCTTGTCGGCGAAGGGATAACGGTACCACGGCGTCTGTTCGAGGAATTTCGCGTAGTCGTCCAGGAGCGCCAGGTTGAAGTCATCCTCTTTGGTGCGCTTCGAACCGCGCAAGCCGACGGTCAGCGCACCGATGGTGCGTTCGTAGATTCCCTGGACCGCCATCTCTGCGGTGAAGCTCGATCCGATGATATAGTCGGTGATCATCTGGTCCTGCGTCGGCGGCCGCTGCAGCGAGGTCGAGCGCCGGGCCCCGCAAAGGCTGGACCAGAACCCGCCAATGCTGCCGAAATAGTCGAAGGACGATTCCGACGATGCGCGCGTCACGCCGGCGAGGTCGGAATAGGCGTAGACGATGTACCATTCCGGATAGGTCAGGAAGCTGTCGCCTTCGGCCCGTGCATATTTCGGATCGTCGATGCCGAATCCGGCTGCCGCGCTCGCCGCCGACCCTTCCGGCTTGCAGCCGTATTGAACCCCGAGGATCTGCCAGGTGCACGTCGCGATGAACGCAAGAAGGCAGAGGCCGAAGACGGCCGCGATCCGTCGAAGCCACTTCATGCCGGCTGTCTCTGTGCCGAGAAGCCCGTCGCGATCCCGAACGCGCCAAGCGCGAGGTGCGGCACGCTGGATGCGATCTTCACGAAGGTCGAGGTCGAGCGAATGCCGTCGATGAAGATGCTGAGATCGAGATATCCGGATCCCGTGAACACGCCCATGACGCCGTCAAGGAAATAGAGCGTCCCGAAGGCTCTCAGGAAGAAGATCGCCGCCGACCGCGAGATCAGGGCAGCAGCGATGGCCCACGCCGCGGAGGCCAGATGCAATGCATCCTTGTAGATGTCGAGCTGGAACAGCCCGAACACCCGCCCTTCCTGGTCGATGAAGGCCGGAATGTAGTCGGTCGCGGCCGCGAACAGCAGTGCCGCTCCGAGCAGACAGGCGGCCAAACGGGATCGATCCATCATCGAGGTCCTCACGCGAAATAGGCGTCCCACATCATGTTGCGGAACACGAGCGACGGATCGAGCCGGCGTTTGGCCGCAATGAATTCCTCCGTGCGCGGATAGATCGCGCGCACCTGGTCGCGGCGGGCATGCAGGCGGTAAGGCAGGTAGAATGCGCCGCCAAGATCCTTGATGCCTTCGATCAGCGCCTCCGTCATCGTCATCATGTCGGCTTCGCCCTCGGGGCTGATCTCCTGCGAGAACGACATCACGGCCGCGATGCGCTTCTGCGGCGCATAGGCCAGCACCGCGACCGGATCGGCATCGACATAGCGCAGCGTGACATTGAGAAATTCGGCCTTCGCATTCGGGATGACGGCCCGGCACAGGTCGACGAAACCGGTGAAGCGATCCGGCGGCACGAAATATTCGTGCAGGATGTCGGTCCGCGTGTGGTCTGCGGACGCCAGATTGACGACGGGCTCCACCATCAGCGTGTTGCGCGTGGCCGCGCCCGCAATCGACGGGCTGACGGACGCCTCCATGAACCAGCGCAAGTTCTTCGCCCATTCATGCCCGGTCTGCGCCCGGTAGACATTGCGCGTAAGTCCGCTCAACGCGAAATGATCCACGACGGGTGGCAGCGGAGACGGCTGTGTCGCGGCGGGGCGGTAGGTGATCAGCAGCGCTTCGTCGAACAGCGCATCGCGCGCAACCGAAAGCCGGCCGTAGGCCATCCGCACGGCCGGATCGGTCTCGACGGCCTTGAGGAAGGCGTCCGCAAACCGCGACGGCTGCATCCGAACGTAGGACGGTTCGAGCGAAACGTTCGGCACCATGTCGAGTTCGGCTTCGACGATCGCGCCGAACAGGCCGTAACCGCCCATCGCGAGCGCAAACAGTTCGGCATTTTCCGTGCGCGAGCATGTCACGAGCTGGCCGTCGGCCGTCACGATCTGCACCGAACGGACGGTGGCGCCGAACGGACCGTAGCGCGTCGGCCAGCCATGCGAATTGACGCAGAAGGTCGAGCCGACGCCGAAATCGCTGTTGGACTGCATCACCGCCGGTGAGAAGCCTTGCGCGTCGAGCGCCCGGATCACCTCGAACCAGCGCATGCCGGCGCCGACGCGATAGGTCATCTTCGCCTTGTCGAGTTCGATGTGCCCGCCGGTCAGGGTGACGGCAACGCCATCCCTGGGAATCGACTGGCCGCCCATGGAGTGACGCGCCGTGCCGATGGCGAAAGGACGCCCCTCCGCGGCAGCAGTGGCGATCTCCTTTCGAAGTCGTCCGACGACATCGTCGGTCGGCGTTGCCTTGAACGCGACATGCCGCGCAACCGCCGTCGGATTGAGCCGGCTGGCATCGTTGATGATGGCCCGGGGCGTGAAATCGGCCCGAGCCGGCATCGCGCCGGACACCGCCAGGGCAATTCCTCCCTTGAGCACGCTTCGCCGCGATATCGTCAATCGAAACCCCTCAAGAACAGTGCTGCAATCATTCCAGAAAAACCGGCTACGCGCCGTCTCAATATCCGCGTCGATCGACCGGCGCGGCGCGAGGTGCAAGACGGAGCAGAACGAAATGCGTCGGGACGAACGCGAGCAGCGGAAGACCGATCATCAGGCCGGCAAGCCAGACCAGCGGCGGCACGAAGGTCTGAGGCGCGATGTCGCTCGGCCCGAAGACGTAGTTGATGTTGACCGGCGTCATGCCGGGATCGGGTGTCGGCACTGGCATCAGGAAATAGCAGACGAGCAGGAGCACCCATGCCAGTACGCTCCACCTGAGCAACGCGCGCGGATCATAGCCGAGCCGCCAGGTCAGGAAAACCAGCAGGAACGGCAGCCAGCCGTGGAAGCCGGACAGAAAGCGGAGGAAGAACGAATGCTCGGAGATGAACATGTAGTCGGTCATGCCGACCAGCGAGGTGCCGCTGAAGCGAGCGGCGAAGTCGAGCACCCACAATGTTTGCGGCACCAGCAGGCCCACGGCGCACATCGAGATCAGCAGCGCGCTTTCGGTCCATAGTCCGATCAGCGTCAGGATCAGGCTGACGTCGCAGAAATAGAGAAAATTGGTCGGGCCGTACCAATAGACATAGACGGGCACCAGAACGGCCATGAAGGCACTGAACGCGATCTTGACCGACAGCGGAACGCGTGCGCTCGTCTGCTCCGCAGCAATGGCGGCGAGGGACATTGCGGCAAACCTCTTCAATCACCCGACCGGCATCCGTACGTTGTAACCGGTAAACAGAGGTTGCATGTCACCGCTCGCAATCGAGCCGCGTTCAAGACTTCGCAAAGATTCGGTTAATGGCGGTTTTCAGCCGCCGCGATTCGTCAGGCCTCCCTGAGGATTCGCGGTATCTCGCATTCGGCCGGGTTGGCGGATGCCGCTTCTGGGTCCCGGCTCTGCGCCGCAGCGTTGCACGCTGCAGCGCGTCCGGGACACGGGAGTGTAGCCAGTTGACGCAGAAAACAGTCTCGCGCCCCGGACGCAGCGCAGCGCCCTTCAGCGGTGCGCTGCTGAGCCGGGGCCCATCGCCGTCACGCCAGATGCGTATCCGCTACCCCGCCGCGGCCTTGGCCGGTGCGACGTTGATGGCGAGCTTGCCGTAGCGGTCGGTGAAGGCGTCGGTGTCGATCTCTTCCAGCTTGATCTCGCCGCTCATCACGCCCTGCTTCCAGGCGGCCTGCGCCGGATCGTTCTGGAATTCCGGCATCACCTCGCGGCCGAACAGCTCGAGCGATTCGCAGATGTGCTCGTGGCTGTTTTTGCCGGCCTGGTTGAGCAGGATGACCTGGTCGATATGCGAGCTCTGGAATCGCCTGAGCTTCCTGCGGATGGTCTCGGGCGAGCCGATCAGGCCGCCGCGCAAGGCGGCCTCCTGGGCTTCCGGATTGTCGCGCTTCCACTTGTTGTACTCGTCCCACATGTTGACGGTGTAGGGCGCAGGCCGCTGGCGGTTCTGCGAGGCGCCATAGAAGCGCAGCGCGAACTGGAAGAAGGTGGCGCCGTCGGCGCGGGCGCGCGCTTCTTCATCCGTCCTGGCGCACATGAAGAACGACACCAGCGCCATGTTCGGGTTGATCTCGTAGTCGGCAAGCTTGGTGAGGCGCTTGGTCATCGCGTTGTAATAGGCGTGCACCCAGGCGTGCGCGGCGTCCGCGCTGACGAACTGGAAGCCGAGCGCGCCAAAGCCGTAGCGGCCGGCGCGCTCGATGGTCGGCAGTTGCGAGCAGGCCAGCCACAGCGGCGGATGCGGCTTCTGCACCGGCTTCGGCACGACGTTGCGCAAGGGGATGTCGAAGTACTTGCCGTGATGCTCCGATCCTGCATCCTTGAACATCGGGAAGATCGCACTTACCGCCTCCTCGAAGACCTCCTTCTTGGTCTCCATGTCGCGGCCGAACGGCGTGAGCTCGGTGATCGAGGCGCTTTCGCCCATGCCGAATTCGCAGCGGCCGTTGGAGAGCAGGTCGAGCACCGCGACGCGCTCGGCGACGCGCGCCGGATGATTGGTGGTGAGCTGCAGGATGCCGTGGCCGAGCCGAATGTTCTTGGTGCGCTGGCTCGCGGCGGCGAGGAAGGACTCCGGTGACGGCGAGTGCGAATATTCCTCGAGGAAGTGATGCTCGACGACCCAGGCGTGGTCGTAGCCGAATCTGTCGGCGAGTTCCATCTGCGAGAGCGCGTTCTGATAGAGGGCGAGCTCGTCGCCGGCCACCCAGGGCCGTGGCAGTTGCAGCTCATAGAAGATGCCGAACTTCATGACGCCTCTCCCGCGTGTTTCTTGTTGCACGCATCTTAGTGAGCGCGGCGGCGCTGTCTACGGAGCAGCAATTCCGCCGCGCGGGAGAACGCGGCCGCGTCAAGGCGCGGCGGAGCCGGTGACCACGGCAGCAGGCGCCGCTGCACGCGGCGCGCGTTTGCCGTTGAGCACCACGCCGACCACGGTGTAGCGCACCAGCACATGATAGCTCGCCAGCATCACGGCAATCGCGACGCCGAGAATGATCGCGAGCTTGACCGGCGCGGGCCAGTCGAACTGCGACAGCGCGACCTGCAACGCCATCACGATCGGCAAATGGATCAGATAGAGCCAGTAGGACGCGTCGGCGAGATAGCGGCGCACCGGGCTGAAGCCGGACATGAAGCGCAGCGAAACACCGATCACCGCGAAGGTGGTTGTCCATATCGCCAGCGCATACAGCACCGCCGAGATCTGCCTGAGCGTTTCGGATGAGACCGGCGGTTTGGGCGCGCCCGGCGAACCCAGGATCACGCCGCCGAGCACGAAGCAGATGAACGTCAGGACGAGCGCCGGCAGGAGATTCCACAGCCAGCGCCGCTCCAGGATCCGCAGCAGATCGACCTGCCGATGCAAAAGCCAGCCGAGGCCGAAGGCGGTGCCGAAGCCGATCCAGGCCTGGAGATTGGTGACGAGCGACTGGTCCGGCGTCTTGACGCCCATCACGCTGATCCAATGCCGGTCGAGGAAGAACGCGATGCCGATCGGAACCGCGAGAAGCACCGGCGCGAGCGGGCTTCGCATGATCCACGCCACGAGCCGGTCGAGAGCTGCGCGCAGCGCGCCGGATGCATCCAGCCAGACCACGGCGCTGCGGACGAGAAGCGTGGCGGCATAAAGCTCCAGCAGCACATAGAGAAACCAGAGATGGGTCAGGGGAAAATTCGGCAGCACCGGCGGCCAGCTGCGCGCGCCGGGAATGCGTCCGCCATTCGGGAAGCCCGAGGCCCAGCCGACCACCAGCCCCATCAGCTCGAACAGGATCGGCCAGCCGATCAGGAGCGGCAATGCGATCCTCTGCAGCCGGTCCCCGACGAAGCCCATTGTGCCCCGGCGATGCAAGCTCATCCGGGCGAAGAAGCCGGCCAGCAGGAAGAAGGTCGTCATGCGGAAGACGTGGATGGCGTAGAACAGCAGGCCCAGCGCCAGGCTCTGATGGGTGTCCTGGATGAACCAGATCCGGGTCGGGGTGGGAACGAATGACAAGGTCGCGTGCAGGACAATGCCAAGCAGCAGGGCAAACCCCCGGACCGCATCGAGAGCGTGGAGCCGTTCCGAGGCTCCGAGTGGCTCGAGGTCTGCGGCCGTCTGCCCCATGGCGTTCACAAAGCGCGTTGCCTCCGCTCCGAATTCAATTCTGGCATGTTCCCGCAACGTCGCACAGCCCAAACTTGCGCCCGCGGTCCTGGCAGCTGCGGCATTCCGGCAAGTTGAATGATTGATCCAAATCAACGCATTGCCGGCTTGCTTGCACCAGAAGTGCAGCAAGGCAACGGCCCGGATGCCGTCTTGATTCAGTACCTTTTCAGAGAGACCGAATATGTCGGCCCCTGACGACACGACCTCGCGCGTGCGCCGTAAGCGCATGGAGATCTTTGCGTTCCTGTTCCTGACCGCGGTCGTGATGCCCGTCCTCGCGGTCGGAACGGTCGGCACGTATGGTCTTGGGGTCTGGATTTACCAGATGTTCGCCGGCCCTCCCGGCCCGCCACCCTCCCCGCATTGATCCCCGAACAGCGAAAGGCAGGCATATGGCCCAGCCCAAACTCAACCGCCGTGCACTGATCACCGGCAAGGTGCTCAGCGCCGAGCGCATCGTCCCGCCGCCGGGCTACGAGATCGCCAGCATCCTGGTGCAGGCGCGCCCCGAGCGCCTCACTGAGCTGGAAGCGGAGATCACCGCGATTGCCGGCTGCGAGATCCACGGCCGCGACCCGCGCGGAAAGCTCGTCGTCGTCACCGAGGCGCCCGACGCCGGCAGCCTCGGCACCATCCTCAACACCATCCAGTCGCTGTCGAACGTCTATTCGGCCGCACTCGTGTTCCACGCCATTGAAACCGCCTGAGTTGAGGAAGAGCATCATGACATCGCCAAAGCTCGACCGCCGCCAGATGCTGAAGCTCGAGGCCGCCGCCATCGCGGCCGCCGCCGCAGGCATGCCGGCTCCGGCGCTCGCCGCCAATCTCGTTTCCGAGCGCGACAGCAACGAACTGAAATGGGACAAGGCCGCCTGCCGCTTCTGCGGCACCGGCTGCTCGGTCATGGTCGCGACCAAGGACAACCGCGTCGTCGCCACCCATGGCGACATCAAGGCCGAGGTCAATCGCGGCCTCAACTGCGTCAAGGGCTACTTCCTGTCCAAGATCATGTACGGCCATGACCGCCTGACGCAGCCGCTGCTGCGCAAGACGAACGGCAAATACGACAAGAACGGCGAGTTCACGCCGGTGTCCTGGGACGAAGCCTTCGACATCATGGCCGTGAAGTGGAAGGAGGCCTTCAAGAAGCGCGGGCCGAACGGCGTCGCCATGTTCGGCTCCGGCCAGTGGACGATCTGGGAAGGCTATGCCGCCGCAAAACTGTTCAAGGCCGGCTTCCGCACCAACAACATCGACCCCAATGCACGCCACTGCATGGCCTCGGCAGTCGCCGGCATGATGCGCACCTTCGGCATCGACGAGCCGCCCGGCTGCTATGACGACATCGAGGCGACCGACGCCTTCGTGCTGTGGGGCTCCAACATGGCGGAGATGCACCCGATCCTGTGGACGCGCGTCGCCGATCGCCGGCTGTCCGCCCCGCATGTCCGCGTTGCCGTGCTCTCGACCTTCGAGCACCGCTCGTTCGACCTCGCCGATATCGGCATGGTGTTCGTGCCGCAGACCGATCTCTACATCCTCAACGCCATCGCCAACCACATCATCAAGACCAATCGCGTCAACAAGGACTTCGTCGCCGCGCACACCGTGTTCAAGCGCGGCCAGACCGACATTGGCTATGGTTTGAGGCCCGAGCATCCGCTGCAGAAGAAAGCAACCGGCGCGGCCAAGGCCAACGATTCCACCGACATGACCTATGACGAATACGTCAAGTTCGTCTCGGACTACACGCTGGAAAAGGCGGCGCAAATGTCCGGCGTACCGCTCAATCGCCTGGAGGCGCTCGCCGAGCTCTATGCCGATCCCAAGACCAAGGTGGTCTCGTTCTGGACCATGGGCTTCAACCAGCACACCCGTGGCGTCTGGTGCAACAACCTCGTCTACAACATCCATCTCCTGACCGGCAAAATCTCCGCGCCCGGCAACAGCCCGTTCTCGCTGACCGGCCAGCCCTCGGCCTGCGGCACCGCGCGCGAGGTCGGCACCTTCTCGCACCGCCTGCCCGCCGACATGGTCGTCGTCAACAAGGCGCATCGCGACATCGCCGAGAAGATCTGGCAGCTGCCGGAGGGCACCATTCCCGACAAGAACGGCGCCCATGCCGTGCTGCAGAGCCGGATGCTGAAGGACGGCCTGATCAACGCCTATTGGGTCCAGGTCAACAACAACATACAGGCCGGTCCCAACGTCAACGAGGAGACCTATCCGGGCTTCCGCAACCCCGACAATTTCATCGTCGTCTCCGACGCCTATCCGACGGTGACGGCGCTCGCCGCCGACCTGATCCTGCCGACTGCGATGTGGGTGGAGAAGGAAGGCGCCTATGGCAATGCCGAGCGGCGCACGCAGTTCTGGCACCAGCTCGTCAACGCGCCCGGAGAATCGAAGTCCGATCTCTGGCAGCTCATGGAGTTCTCCAAGCGCTTCAAGATCGAGGAGGTGTGGACGGAGGAGCTGATTGCCAAGAAGCCGGAAGTGCGCGGCAAGACGCTGTTCGATGTGCTGTTCAAGAACGGTCAGGTCGACAAGTTTCCAACCTCGGAGATCGAGCAGGGCTACGCCAACGATGAATCCAAGGCGTTCGGCTTCTACGTGCATAAGGGCCTGTTCGAGGAGTATGCCACCTTCGGCCGCGGCCATGGCCACGACCTCGCGCCGTTCGAGACTTATCACCGCGAGCGCGGCCTGCGCTGGCCGGTGGTCAACGGCCAGGAAACCAAATGGCGTTTCCGCGAGGGCAGCGACCCCTATGTCAAGCAGGGCACCGACGTGCAGTTCTACGGTCATGCCGACGGCAAGGCGCGCATCTTCGCGCTGCCGTTCGAGCCGGCGGCGGAATCGCCCGACAACGACTATCCGTTCTGGCTCTCGACCGGCCGCGTGCTGGAGCACTGGCATTCCGGCACCATGACGCGCCGCGTGCCCGAGCTCTACAAGGCGTTCCCCGAGGCCGTGTGCTTCATGCATCCGGACGATGCGCAGGACATGAAGCTGCGGCGCGGTGACGAGGTGAAGGTGGTGTCGCGCCGCGGCTTCATCCGCGCACGCCTCGAGACGCGCGGCCGCGACCGGCCGCCAAAGGGCCTCGTCTTCGTGCCGTGGTTCGACGAATCCAAGCTGATCAACAAGGTGACGCTGGACGCCACCGATCCGATCTCGCTGCAAACCGATTTCAAGAAATGCGCCGTGCGCATCGAGCGGGTGTGACCATGCTGAAGCGAACTGGAATTGCCCTGCTGGCGATCGCGATCGCGATCGGCACGGGTTCTCTGGCCGCGCAGACCGTGAATTCCGGCCTGCGCGGCGCGACGCCGCTCAACGACGAGGGCCCGGCGCCACCGATGCTGCCGAACCGCAACACCGCCGAGAAGGAGTCGCGCAACTACCCGGAGCAGCCGCCGGTGATTCCGCACAATATCGACGGCTACCAGATCGACCTCAACGGCAACAAGTGCCTGTCCTGCCACGCGCGGGCGCGCACCGCCGAATCGCAGGCGCCGATGGTGTCGATCACGCACTTCATGGACCGTGACGGCCAGTTCCTGGCCTCGATCTCGCCGCGCCGCTTCTTCTGCACGGAGTGCCACGTGCCGCAGAACACCGCCACCCCGCCCGTCAGCAACGACTTCACCGACATCGACACGCTGCTGTCGCGGGCAAGCCCCGGTGGACGCCGATGACGACGACCGCCGACGAGTCAAAGGAGAAGCGCGGCTTCATCGCGCGGAGCTGGGACTTCCTGCTGGAGCTCTGGGGCGTGCTGCGACGTCCGAGCTCGGTGTTCGCGCTGGGCACGCTCGTGCTCGCGGGCTTCGTCGCCGGAATCATCTTCTGGGGCGGCTTCAACACCGCGCTGGAACTGACCAACACCGAGAAGTTCTGCACCGGCTGCCACGAGATGAAGGACAACGTCTACGCCGAGCTGAAGTCGACTATCCACTTCACCAACCGCTCCGGCGTGCGCGCGACCTGCCCGGACTGCCACGTCCCGCACAACTGGACCGACAAGATCGCGCGCAAGATGCAGGCCTCCAAGGAGGTCTGGGGCAAGATCTTCGGCACCATCGACACTCGCGAGAAGTTCGTCGACCATCGGCTCGAGCTCGCCGCGCACGAATGGGCGCGCTTCAAGGCCAACGATTCGCTGGAATGTCGCAACTGCCACAGCGCCGATTCCATGGACATCACCAAGCAGTCGCCGCGGGCCTCGGTGGCGCACCAGCGCTTCCTGTTCACCAAGGAAAAGACCTGCATCGACTGTCACAAGGGCATCGCCCACCAATTGCCCGACATGCGCGGCGTTCCCGGCTGGCAATAGGGCCGCCCGGAGCCGGATTCGCCCCGCTTGAACCGGCGGGGCGAATGGTTAGTTTTGGGGAATGGCGAATCGCCTCGTTTCGCCCTTCCCAAAGACAGATATGGCCACCTTCACCCCGCATCAGGATGCCGCGCTGAAAGCCGTCGGCGACTGGCTGAAAGCAAAACCCGGACGGGGCGGCACCCCGCCGATCTTCCGCCTGTTCGGCTTTGCCGGCACCGGCAAGACCACGCTGGCGCGGCACATCGCCGACGGCGTCGACGGCGAGGTGAAATTCGCCGCCTTCACCGGCAAGGCGGCGCTGGTGATGCGCAACAAGGGTTGCGACAACGCCTCCACCATCCACTCTTTGATCTACCGCGCCCGCGAATCCGGCGAGGAGCAGCCGAGCTTCGAGCTCTGGGACGACGCGCCGGCGTCCAAGGCCAAGCTGATCGTGATCGACGAATGCTCGATGGTCGACGCCGAGCTCGGCCGCGACCTGATGTCGTTCGACTGCCCGCTGCTGGTGCTGGGCGATCCCGCGCAGCTGCCGCCGATCCAGGGCGGCGGCTTCTTCACCAACACCGAGCCCGACGCGATGCTGACCGAGGTGCACCGCCAGGCCCAGGACGATCCGATCGTGCGGATGTCGATGGACGTCCGCGAGGGCCGCGAGCTCGACATCGGCCGCTATGGCGAGAGCGAGGTGGTGTCACGCAAGGAGCTCGATCCCGACCGCGTCATGGACGCCGACCAGGTGCTGGTCGGCCGCAACAACACCCGCCGCGCCTACAATATGCGGGTGCGCCAGCGCCAGAACATCGAGGACCCCTTCCCGGTCGCCGGCGACAAGCTGGTGTGCCTGCGCAACAACCGCAAGAAGGGCCTGTTCAACGGCGGGCTGTGGCGCGTCAAGTCGCGCAACGCCTCGCGCTCGAAGTCGCGCATCCTCTCGATGCGGCTGTCGCCGGACGAGGATTTCGGCCACAAGGTGACGAAGGTGTCGGTCCGCGCCGACTGCTTCGAGGGCGGCATCGAGCAGATCGCCTGGGAGCAGCGCAAGCCCTATGACGAGTTCGACTACGGCTACGTGCTGACCGTGCACAAGTCGCAGGGCTCGCAATGGGACGACGTCGTGCTGTTCGACGAGAGCTTTGCGTTCCAGGATTCGCGGGCGCGGTGGCTGTACACGGGCATCACGCGCGCGGCGAAGCGGCTGAGCATCGTGGTCTAGCGTCGACGCCGGAGCCTCAAACTCCTCTCGTCGTCCCGGCGAAGGCCGGGACCCATACCGCGTGATCTATCTTTTGCGGTCGGTATCCATACCGCGGAGGATTTAACACTACGAGTCTTCGCCAAACTTCTCCCTGTGGTTATGGGTCCCGGCCTTCGCCGGGACGACAGCGGGGGTTAGGCTCCGCTGTCGCGTCGCACGCGCGATCCCTTATTTCCCCGCGACAAAATAAAAATCCTCGCGCCCCGGCGGGGAGCCATAAGTGAACGGCTGCTGCTCGTGCTTGGTTGCGGAAAAGACGTCGTCGCGGATGATGTCGAACAACTTCCGGATCTCCACCTTCGGCTCCCTGATCTCGCGGGCGAGCGCGGTGGCGAACGGGCTGTCGGCGCCGCCCTCGCCGTCCATCGCGGTCTCGCCGTGCTTGGCGGCGTAGACCACCATGAAGCCGGCGCCGGGCTCGATGTTGGAAAAGCCCTTGTCGACCAGCTTCAGCGACAGCGTGCGCTGCATGGTCGGCGCGAACGGATTGTCGCGGCAGGCATCCAGTATCACCAGCCGCACCTTCCGCGCGGCACCGACGGCGGCGATCACCTGCTCCAGCGCGACGGCCTCGGTCTCGGCGTCCTTGTCGGCGGACAATTTTGCGTCGATCGGCACCAGATAGTTCACGCCGCCGATCTCGAAACCATGGCCGGCATAGTAGACCACCGCCCAATCGGCCTTTTCCGCCTCCTCGGCGAAGGCCTGCAGGGTCTGGAAGAACTTGTCACGGGTCAGGTCCCGCGTGTCCATCACGGTCTGGAAACCGAGATCGCGCAGCACGCCCGCGACCAATTTCGAATCCCGCGGCGGATTGGGCAGAGCGTGGACGTTCTTGTAGGCGCCGTTGCCGATCACCAGGGCGACGCGGCGCCCGGTCGGCGCGGCCGGCACCTGCGGCGTCAGCGCGACGAGCCGCTCCTGCGCCCTGGCGCGGGCCTGCGCGACCTCGATATCGTCGAACTTCGTCAGCGTATAGGCCGCCGCGCGGTAGTCGGCGCGCGCCTGGGCGAGATCGTGCTTCGCCTCATAGATCTGGCCGCGGCCGGAATGGGCGCGCACGTTGTTGGGGTAGGCCTGGATGACCGCGTTGTAATCCCTCAGCGCGGCGTCGAGGTCGCCCTTCATCATGTTGACGTCGGCGCGGTTGTTGATTGCGTAGGCGTTCTTCGGCTGCTTCTGGATCAGTCCGTCGCAGTCGGCGAAGGCCTGGTCGTATTTGCCCATCATGCCCCAGGTGATACAGCGATGGCTGGCGATCTGCGGTGCGGCCGGGTCGATCTTCTCGGCCTCGGCAAAGTCGGCGATCGCGCCGTTGTAATCCTTCATCAAGGTACGCACGCGGGCCCGATTGGTCCAGCCGAGCAGGAATTTGGGCGTGTATTTGATCGACAGGCTGAAATCGTCGAGCGCGCTTTGCAGCGCGCCCCGGCGCAACTGGATGGTCCCGCGATTGTTATAGGCGAAGCCGAAATTGGCGCGCTTGCCAATCGCGCGGTTGTAGTCGGCCATGGCGAGATCGTCCTCGCCCTTGCGCTCATGGGCGATGCCGCGCACATTCATGGCGCCGACATTGTCCGGATCGGCTTCGAGGGCGGACGACAGCGCCTCGATCGCGCGGTCATAGTCGCGCTTGGCGATCAGCGCGTTGCCGCGCACGACGAGGGCGAGCGCCTTGTCCTTGCCGCTGAGCTTGCCGGCGTTCAGCAAATTGTCGCAGGCCTGCGCGCGCGCAGGCCCCTCCGTCTGGCGGTCCCGGCACAAAGCAAGATCGTCGCCGGCCGGCGGCTCCGCCGCGGCGCTCGCCGCGCCGGAGATCAGGATGAGGAGGGCGAGGGAAACGACGCGCAGCATGTTGTCGGGCGAGCTCCAGCCATCAATCCTTGGGTCGATCATCGATCGCGCGGGTTCATCTAGCGCGGAGTTCCCCGTCCCGCCAAGCCGGACCACCCGGAAGCTTACTCACAGACTCGTGTCCCTCCCGCCGTAACATTCGCCGCCTGCGGCCGTATCTCGGACGACGCCAAAACGGGGCCGAACGGGCTGTTCGCCCGCCCCCGCCCGCCCTAGACTGTCAGACCTTCCGAAAGAGGATCGCCATGCGCCGACCTGCCATCTTGTCCCTGCTCGCCGCGACCACCGCCGTGACGCTGGCCTTTGCCGCACCGACCTGGGCCGCGGAGGACGCGGTCGTGATCCCCGCGCCGGCCGTGGACGCCGCGCCTGCGAGCGGCACCCAGACCGCGGTGATCGCCGGCGGCTGCTTCTGGGGCGTGCAGGGCGTGTTCCAGCACACTGCGGGCGTCGTCAACGCGGTCTCCGGCTATGCCGGCGGCACCAAGGCGACCGCCGATTACGAGACCGTTTCGAGCGGCCGGACCGGCCATGCCGAGTCGGTCGAGATCAAGTACGACCCGCAGAAGATCTCCTACGGCAAGATTCTCCAGATCTACTTCTCCGTGGTGCACGACCCGACCCAGCTCAACCGCCAGGGACCGGACACCGGCCCGCAATATCGCTCGGCGATCTTCACCACCTCCGACGAGCAGAAGAAGGTCGCGGAGGCCTATATCGCCCAGCTCAACGCGGCGAAGGTCTTCAAGAAGCCGATCGTGACCAAGGTCGGCGCGCTGGAGGCGTTCTACCCGGCGGAGGCCTATCATCAGGACTACCTGACCCTGCACCCGAACCAGCCCTACATCGCCTACAACGACATTCCGAAGGTCGAGAACCTGAAAAAGCTGTTCGCCGATAACTACATCGAGAAGCCGACTCTGGTGAACGCCAGCAAGGTCACCAACTGATCGAAAGATCATTTCAGAAAACGGGAGATCCATGCCCGACAGCAAGACGACAAATACGGACGACAAGGTCATCAAGAGCGACGAGCAGTGGCGGCGCGAACTGACGCCGATGCAGTACGCGGTGCTGCGCGAGAAGGCGACCGAGCGTCCCTTCACCGGCGAATATGAGCACGACCACCGCGCCGGCACCTATGTCTGCGCCGGATGCGGCAACGTGTTGTTCGAGTCCGACGCCAAGTTCGAGTCCGGCTGCGGCTGGCCGAGCTTCACAGCGCCGGCCGTCGAGAGCCATATCGACGAGGAGCGGGACACCAGCCACGGCATGATCCGCACCGAGGTGCTGTGCTCCAAGTGCAGCGGCCATCTCGGCCACGTTTTCCCGGATGGTCCGGGCCCGACCGGCCTGCGCTACTGCATCAACTCGGCCGCGCTGAAGCTCGAGCCCAAATAACCGGCTGCGCCGCCGCGGTTCCGGCATGGAACCCGGCGGCGGGATGTGCTTTTCTTCTTTGGCGGTGCGGCCGATCATCGCAGTTTGGCGGCCGCCAGGGAGGATGCCATGACACTCGGGACCATCCTGATCATCCTGGTGATCATCTATCTGCTGGGCGGCATGTCCGGCCGGTTCGGCGGCTATGGCTACGGCCTCGGCCATTCGGGCATGGGAATCGGCGGAGTCGTGCTCGTGGTGCTGATCGTCCTGCTGCTTCTGGGTAAATTATAACCGCCGTAAACTATTGAAATTGCTCCGGTTAACCCTGTTGCGGGGCAGCCATGCGCGGATTCATCATCTCCGTTCGCAGGGGTCGCATTTCTGTCAAATCGGCCTATATTAGAGGTCGAAACTGAGAAGCGGCAGGCTTGCCCGATTGCGGCCTTTGCCCTCCAAAACCCCACGCGCTTAAAGCCCACAGAAGATCACGAGGTCTTTGACCATGCGTCCAATGCGTCCGTTCAACTTCAACACCTCCGCCGAACTGTTTCCCGCCGCGATCCGCAAGAAGAAGCGCGCGGGCTTCACCTATCGGCGGTTCGGCACTGCGGCCGAGGCGGTGCAGTTCGCCATGGAGCAATTGCCGACGGATTCGCTGAACGGCGCCTATCTGCAGGTCGAGGAAGCGCGCTTCGACCAGAACGGAATCCGCTCGCTGTATGAGAGCGAGGCCTTCCCGCTGCCCCGCCGCCCCAAGCCGGCGCAGGCCAGCACCGAAGCCGACGCGGCGTAAGTTTTTCCAGCCTCCGATGTGCGCTCAAAGCGCGATGGCCGAACGGCCGTCGCGCTTTTTGCTTTTTGGGATCGAGCCTCAGATCCGCGGCTGCTTGTCCAGCCAGCGGCGCAGCAGGCGCACGTTGCGCATGTTGGCGCGGAACATGACGTCGAAGGCGTCGCCCGCGAACGGGACCATGCCGACCACGCCGTCAACGGCGACATTACCGAGCATGCGCGCGGTGATGTGCCAGGGCGCGCCGAGCGCGCGGGCCTCGCGCACGAGCCACAGCGAGATCGCGGTGGTGATGATGTCGCCGACGACCGGGATCAGCCCGATCAGCCCATCGATGCCGTAGCGGATATTGGTGCCGGGCAGGACGAAGGCGATGTCGAGCAGCTTTGCGATCGTCTCGAACCGCGCCAGCCGCTGCTCCCGCGTCGGATTGCCGAAGGGATTGCCAGTGAACTGACCGTCTTTGCCGAATTCGAAGCGAAACTCGCGAAACCCCTGCTCCAGCGTCTCGGGCCGGATCTCGTGGCCCTCCTGGTCGATGATCGGCCCGCGCGCCTCGCGGCCGGAAAAGGTCGCGCGCGACGTCCGCCCGGAACGGGCCCCGCCTCCTGTCGCAATGTCATCGTCGGGCATGGTCATCGCCTGAAGAAACGTCGATGCGCGGCCAAGGTTGCTGCGCCGCGGCTGAAGGTCACGCGCTCAGGTCGGCGCCGCCGCCGGCTGCGGCTCCTGGACATATCGATACACGAGCCAGGATGAAAGCACCGCCGGCACGAAGCCCACCAGGCCATACAGGATGAACTGCACCGCGCCCGAATCCGATCCGCGCGAGCCGTAGGTCAGCGAGGCCAGGACGAAGGCGAACAGGCCGACCAGCAGCATGCGCAGCACCGGGCCGATGCGCCGCACATGGATCAGGATGTCGTCGACGGCGCCGATCATCAGCGAGGGCAGGAAGCCGAACAGGTAGCTGTATTGCAGCGACTTGAAGAACACCGAAAACAGCTTGCCGACCTCGCCCCAGTTGGTGTGGGTCCAATAGCCCGACTGATAGGTCGTCGTCAGCAGCAGCAGGAACCCGCCGACGAACGGACCGACAAGCGCAAACACCAGATAGCGTTTCATCAAGAACCCTCATGTTCGGGCGGGTTTATAGCAGCGCGGCGGGAACCTTGGATAGCGGCCTTGCGGTCTCAAGGGGGGGAACAAGTGGCATGTCGACGAGTTCAGACAGGACCTGAATTTCACCCTGCCGGATGGGAGCCGCCGATGACCCGCAAGCTTGTTCTGGCGACGATCACGCTGATGGCCCTGGGCGGCGCTCTGGGTAGCCTGTCGACCGCTCCCGCGCGCGCGCAAGGCCACATGGGCTCGCCGCAGGAGCAGCAGGCCTGTTCGCGGGATGCCTCGCGGCTGTGCCGCAAGGAGCTCGGCAATGACGGCGCCGTGCAGGGCTGCCTGCAGGCCAACCGGGCGAGGCTCTCGCGGTCCTGCAGCAAGGTGTTCGCAAGCCACGGCATGTGAGCTTCTTCCGCCGGCCGGAGACGACGAACATGCTGCGCGACGAACAACTCTCGATCCTGCGGGACATCAGCCAGTCGGTGGCCTTTGCCGACGACCGGCAGGGGAAGATCGGCGAGCTGATCGCGAGCGGCTACGTCATGAAGGACGGCGACCTGTTCGAGCTCACCGCCAAGGGCGTCACGGCGGTCGAGGAACATGCAGCGCTCGGTTCCGGCGAGGAACGGACGGACGGATCGCCGGCCGGCTGACCGATCGTGCGCCGCGTCGTCGTGACGGGCGCGCAACAATTGCGAATTCCTTCACCTCGCCCATTGCGGCCGCATGACAATCGCGCATACTCGAGTCGGGCGGCGCAGCACTTTCGATTCGGACATCAGGAAATCGAGCGACCACACGCGGGATGAAAGGTCCCGGCGTGAAGGCCGTGACATGCGGCAGATCAAGCCGCGTGCGGCGCCCCAGGAACAGCGGCTCAAGGCCGCGGAATTTCGGGGGACGCATTCTGCATGAAACGCCAACGGACGATCGCAACTCTCTTCGCCCTCACCCTCCCCACAATCGCCTTCCAGACATCGCCGGGCCACGCCTTCTCGTCCGACGCGCAGCAAATGTGCTCGGGCGATGCGATGCGGCTCTGCTTCAGCGAGATTCCCGACATCCCCCGGATCAGGGCCTGCATGGTGCGGAACAAGGCGCATGTCAGCCCCGGGTGCCGCGCCGTGATGGACCGCGAAGCGGCCGCCGCAGCAGCCCGCAAGCGGGAAGCGGCGGCGCAATAGGGATGCGCAATTGCGCGTCTGAACATCCATTCTTCGCCCGCGACATCGGCGCGGTGCTGACGAGGCACGAAGTTTCGACTATCCTTCAGTGCGGACCATCGAGGGTGGGACAGGACAGGGCCCGGGAGGGGATATCGATGAGCACAGTAAAAAACGCTCTGGCCCAGAAGAGTGGCGCCCTGATCCATGTTCGTTCCGGCGACATGGTCGTCGAAGCCTTGCGCCGGATGCGCGACAACCGGGTCCGATCGGTGCTGGTCATCGACGACGGCGTGCTGGTCGGTATCGTGACCCAAGGTGACTGCGCCATCAAAGTGCTGCTGCCCGGGCTCGACGCGAAACAGACACCGGTAAGCCAGGTGATGACGGGCAACCCGGTGACGGTCAAGCCGGACGATCAGTTGGACCGCTGCATGGCTATGATGGCCGGGCGCAGTTTTCGCCATCTGCCCGTGCTGGACGCGGGCAAGGTCGTGGGCGTGATCTCGATCGGAGACGTCGTCAAGAACATCATCCGGGATCTGGAGCACAACGTGGACGACCTGATGGGCTACATCATGAAGGACGGCCCCGGGGGCTAGCTCAGTCGCCCCACTGCGCGAAGGCGTCGTTGAAGGCGCGCTCGCCGGGAGCACCCTTCTCGATGGCGATGATGGCGCGGCGCTGGTTGGCATAGACCAGCGGCACGTCGAACCAGGAGCGCTCCTTCAGGAGCTGGACGTTGCGGGAGCGGTCGGCGTCGACATTGGACAGGCCGACCAGGAAGAAGCCGTCCGTGACCTTGACCGCGAGGCCCGCGAGCGGCGTGCCGCGGGCCTGCTCGTTCGACTTCATCAGGATGCCCGGCACGTTGGAGACGCTGCCGCCCGGAAAGTCCTGCGGCAGGATGAAGGTCAATTCCGCGGTGTGGCTCGCCGGCAGCGACGAGTCGGTGTTGCGGCGGAACGACATCGTCATCTTGAACTTGCGGTCGGGAATCTCGATGTCGGCGCGCACGGAGACGTCGGCCTTCTGGTTGCCCTGCGCCTTGATCGGCTCGAGCCGCCACACCACCGAGCCGACAAATTGCTTGCCCTTCGGATCGGACGGATCCTCGTCATAGAGCACGACCTTCTGCGCCACCGGCGCGACCGGCTGGTCGATCGAGGGCTGGCCGACGCGATCCGAAAACTTCGGCTTCGACTGCGGCTGCGAGGCGTCCTTCGGAGTCTCCACCACCTGGGTCGGCGAGGACTTGAACAGGCCGCTCACGGTCTGGACGATCGACTTGCCGGCGACGAGCGCCACCCCGATCAGGACCAGCACAATGCCGAGCGCGATGGCGCTCTTGAAAGGAAAGCCGCCGCGGGTCTTCTTGACGTCGCGCACCGGCATGCGCGGGCGTGGCGACGGCGGCTGCGGGGTGTAGCGCTCCGCCTCCTCCATCGACTCGTCGTAGGAATAGGGCACGTCCGCCTCGCCGGCCCGGTTCTCCAGGCTCGGCTCGAGCCGCTCGAACTCCGGCGTCGGCGAGGGCACGTTGGCATAGGTGCGGCGCGCGGCACGGCTGGCCTGCGCGGCGGCGCCGCCGAGATCGTTGGCATCGGCCGTGATGTCGCGGAAGCCGCGCACGCCCGGGGCCTGCGGCGGCGGAGGCGGCCCGAGATCCGGCGAGCGGCGCACGGCGGCGCGGTCGCGCCCGGCTGGCGGAGACCCCGGCGGCTCCGGCATCGGCGGGGACGGCTGGCGCGGCGCGTCGAAACGCGGGGCGCGCGGGGCCCGCGGCGCATCACCGGGGTCATCGACGTTGATGGACGGGCGGTCGGCACGGGGCGGTGGCGGGGCCGGACGGGTGCGCGGCGGAGCAGCGCCTTGCGCGGGCGGGTCACCCGGCCGGGCACCGGCCCGGCGCAGGGCATCGCCGCCGCTGCGGGCGCCGCCGCCACCCGGGCGCGCGGCCTCGCGGGCGCGCTGGGCGGCCTCCGATTCGACCTTGCGGACGGCCTCTTCGAGCGACAGCCGTTCGCGGGTGATCTCGGATTCGGACAAAGGCGGCTGCACGCTGCGGAGCTGCGCGATCAGCGCCGTGCGCGCCCGCTCATAGAGCGCGCGACGGCTTTCGCCGGGAGCGTTGGGGTCCAGGGCGGCAATAGCGCGGGCGATCAGCGGATAGTAATCAGCCATTTCAACTCAACTATACGCACGTCCCGGTAAGAATTCGTTAAGCCTCAAAAGGATTTTGTACCAGGATAGTATCCTCGCGTTCAGGGCTGGTGGAAAGCAGCGCGACCGGGCAGCCCACCAATTCCTCGATCCGGCGGACATATTTGATGGCCGGGGCCGGCAAATCGGCCCAGGACCGGGCATTGGCGGTCGGCTCCTTCCAGCCCTCGATGGTCTCGTAGATCGGCTCGACCCGGGCCTGGGCGCCCTCGCCCGCCGGGAAATGGTCGATCTCCTTGCCGTCGAGCTTGTAGCCGGTGCAGACCTCGATCGAATCGAAGCCGTCCAGGATGTCGAGCTTGGTCAGCGCCAGGCCGTTGATGCCGCAGGTCCGGACCGCCTGGCGCACCAGCACGGCGTCGAACCAGCCGCAGCGGCGCGGACGCCCCGTGTTGGTGCCGAACTCGCGGCCACGCTCGCCGATCTTGCGGCCGATCGGATTGTCCTGCTCGGTCGGGAACGGGCCCTGGCCGACGCGGGTCGTATAGGCCTTGCAGAGACCCAGCACATAGCCGACCGCCCCGGGTCCGAGGCCGGCGCCGGTCGCGGCCTGCGCCGCCACGGTGTTGGACGAGGTGACGTAAGGGTAGGTGCCGTGGTCGACGTCGAGCAGCGCGCCCTGCGCGCCCTCGAACAGCATCCGCTTGCCCTCGCGCCGCTTGATGTCGAGCAGCCGCCACACGGTCTCGGCGTAGGGCAGAAGCTGCGGCGCCAGCGCGCTCAGCTCCTTCAGGATCTCCTTGCCGTCGAACTCCGGCAGATTGAGGCCGCGGCGGAGCGCGTTGTGGTGCGCCAAGAGCCGGTCGATCTTGTGCGGGAGCGTGTCGAGGTCGGCGAGATCCATCAGGCGGATGGCACGACGGCCGACCTTGTCCTCATAGGCCGGACCGATGCCGCGGCGGGTGGTGCCGATCGCGGTCGCCGCATTGGCGGATTCGCGCAAGGCATCGAGCTCGCGGTGCAGCGGCAGGATCAGGGTGACGTTCTCGGCGACGCGCAGGTTCTCCGGGGAGACCGCCACGCCCTGCGAGCGCAGCTTGGTGACCTCGTCGAGGAAGGCGGCAGGGTCGAACACCACGCCATTGCCGATCACCGACAGCTTCTGGTCGCGCAGCACGCCGGAGGGCAGCAGCGCGAGCTTGTAGGTCTTGCCGTTGATCACCAGCGTGTGGCCGGCGTTATGGCCGCCCTGGAAGCGGACGACGATGTCCGCCTGCTCCGACAACCAGTCGACGATCTTGCCCTTTCCCTCGTCGCCCCACTGGGCGCCGACGACGACAACATTGGCCATTCGCGGGTAATCCTTCGCAGAATTTTAGATTCGCCCCGCAATCCCCGGCCCAAGGCCGTTCGCACGCGAGGCAGCCCAACCGGATAAAGGAAGCGGCCCCTCTAGGCAAGCAAGAACCGGGCTTTTTCGGGGGGTGGTTGCCGCTCCAAGCCTTTGATATCCCATTAAATCTTGAAACCGTCCGGGCCCAGGGACAGCGGAATTGACGCGCATCAACCGTTCCGCCGCGCAATTGCGCCAATGGATGGCTGTCACCGTCGCAGCCTATCCTCCGCGGCCACAGGCCCTCATTTCCGGACATGCCTTGACCAAGCCACCAAACAGCCAAGCCGGCTCCTTCTGGCACCTGTCGAGCGAAGCTCTCTGCACGCAGCTCGGCTGTTCGCCGCAGGGGCTGACCGCCGCCGAGGCCGCCGAACGCCTCGACCGCTTCGGGCCGAACAGCGACGCACCGCCACGCCTCGAGGGCGCGGCGCGCGCGATCCTGCGCCGGCTGCTCGAGCCGCTGTCGCTGATCCTGCTGGTGGCCGGCATCATCTCGATGCTGACCGGCGACGACATCGGCGGGCTCATCATCGTCCTGATCCTCGCGCTCTCGATCGGGCTCGACACCATCCAGGAGAGCCATGCGGTCCGCGCCGCCGAGATCCTCCGCCGCTCGGTGGCGCTCAAGGCCGAGGTCAGGCGCGACGGCGAGTTCCGCGAGATCGACGTCGACCACGTCGTGCCCGGCGACATCCTGCGAGTCCGCGCAGGCGACATCATCCCCGCGGACGCGCTGATCCTGGAGAGCACGGCCTTCACCGCGGGCGAAGCGGCGCTGACCGGCGAGCCCTATCCGGTGCAGAAGCGCGCCGGCGCCGCCACCGATCCCGACGACAGCTCGAACGCGCTGTTCCGGGGGGCGGTGGCGCAGACCGGCGAGGCGACCGCGCTGGTCGTCCGGACCGGCCGCAACACCGTGTTCGGGGCGGCGGCCGCCGCGCTGGCCGAAGCGCAGGCCGCGTCCCCCCTTTGAGCGCGACCTGCGCGAGTTCGGCCTCGTGGTCGCGCGCGCCACGCTGGCGCTGGTGCTGATCGTGCTCACCGTCCGTGTCGTATTCGGCCGCCCGGTCCTCGACTCCCTGCTGTTCGCGGTCGCGCTCGCGGTCGGGCTGACGCCTGAATTGCTGCCCATGATCACCACGGTGACGCTGTCGCGCGGCGCGCTGCGCATGGCCGGCCGCAAGGTGATCGTGAAGCGGCTCGCCGCGATCCACGACCTCGGCGCCATGACCGTCCTGTGCACCGACAAGACAGGCACGCTGACCTCGGCCGAGATCACGCTCGCCAGGAGCCTCGATGCCGCCGGCCGGGACGGCGTCCGGGCCGCGCAGCTGGGAGCCATCGCCGCATCGCTCGGCGGCGATCGCGGCTCGCTCGATGCCGCGCTCGTCGCTTCCCAGCCGGACGCCGTGCAAGGCTGGACCCTGGCCGGGCGACAGGCATTCGACTTCTCGCGCCGGCTGGGATCCGTGCTCGCAACCGGCCCCGAAGGCGCGCTCCTGATCGTCAAGGGCGCGCCGGAAACCGTGCTCGCATTGTGCAGGATGGACGAGGCCGCACGCGCCGCGGCGATGGCCTGCGTGCACCAGCTTGCGGGCGACGGCTTGCGGACCGTGGCCGTCGCCTCGCGGGCATGGAGCGCCGCGCTGCGCGAGGTCGAGACGGACGACGAGACCGATCTCGTCTTCGAAGGGTTTTGCGCCTTCGCCGACCCGCCGAAGCCGACCGCGGCAGCCGCAATCGCCCGCCTGGCGGCAAGCGGCGTGGCCCTCAAGATCCTGTCGGGCGACGATCCCGTGGTGGTGAAGCGCCTCGCGGGCCTGGTCGGGCTCAATCCCGAACGCGTGCTGTCGGGGGCCGACATTGCCGAGCTCAGCGACGAGGCGCTGGCCGTTCGGGTCCGGTCCGCCGATGCGTTCGGCCGGCTCGCGCCGGACCAGAAGGCGCGCATCGTGAAGGCGCTCCAGGCCGGCGGCGAGGTGGTCGGCTTCCTCGGCGACGGCATCAATGACGCGCCGGCCTTGAAGGCCGCCGATGTCGGGCTTTCGGTCGATGGCGCGACCGGCGTGGCGCAGGCCGCCGCCGACATGATCCTGCTTGCTTCGGATCTCGAAGTCGTCGCCGACGGCGTCGAGGAAGGACGGCGCACCTTCGCCAACATCCTCAAATATGTCCGCATGGGCGGGAGCTCGAACTTCGGCAACATGCTGTCGATGGCGGCCGCCTCGATCGCGCTGCCGTTCCTGCCGATGCTGCCGACGCAGATCCTGCTCAACAACCTGCTCTACGATCTCTCGGAGCTCGGCATCCCCTTCGACCGCGTCTCGGCCCAGGCGACCGCGCAGCCGCAGGTGTGGAGCATGCAGCGGCTGGTGCGCTTCGCCGCCATCATGGGCCCGTTGTCCTCGGTGTTCGACCTCGTGACCTTCGGCGCCTTGCTGTTCCTGTTCAAGGCCACGCCGGACGAATTCCGCACCGCCTGGTTCGTCGAATCGATGGCTACGCAGATCCTGGTGATCTTCATCATCCGCAGCAACGGACGGCCCTGGCGCAACTGGCCCGATCCCGCGCTCGCGATCTCCTCGCTGACCGCCCTGCTCGTCGCGATGGTGCTGCCATTCACCCCGCTTGGACCCTGGTTCGGCTTCGTCGCGCCGCCGCCGGTCATGATGGCCGCCATCGCGCTTCTGGTCGTCGTTTACCTCGCCTGCGCCGAATTGCTGAAGCCGTTCGCGATCCGCAGCGGACGCAGACGCTGAAGGACGTGACCACGTGATGTCGAAGAGCTTCGGACCTGCATGAATTTCCGCCGGCGGCGATTGACGCAGGTCAACCGCATGCCCGCGGCGTCCGCGCAGGATGAGCTGTGATCGACCCGGAGCCGCAAGATGCGGCCGGACGCCTGCCTCGATGAGAGGTCACCGCAGATGTCACGCAAGTTCGACGCCATCGCCATCGGATCGGGGCTCGGCGGCCTGACCGCAGCGGCCCTGCTCGCCCGCGCCGGTCACGGTGTGCTGGTGCTCGAGCGCAACCGGAGCTTCGGCGGAGCGGCCACGGTCTATCGTCATGGCCAGCTCGCGATCGAGGCGTCGCTGCACGAGATCGACGGCCTGGACGCATCCGACCCCAAATTGCCGATCCTGCGCGCGCTCGGCATCGATCGCGATCTGTCCTTCGTGGACGTCGGCGCGCTGCACGAGGTACGAAGCCCGCTGTTCGAACATCCCTTCGTGATGCCGCACGGCCTCGACGCCGCGGCAGCCGCGGCGAAGGCACAGTTTCCGGCGCAGGCCAGGGGCATCGCGCAATATTTCGAGCGCATCGACGCCGTCAGGCAGGCGGTGGCGCTGATGAGCGAGCATCAGGACGATCGCGATTGGTGGCTCTGGAATGCACCGACATTGCCGTGGCGCCTGTGGCCGCTGATCCGCGACAGGCACGCGACTTTGAGCGAAGTGCTCGCACGCCTGTTCGGCGACAGCGACGCGATCAAGCTCGCTCTCGCCTCGAATCTCGGCTACTACACCGACGATCCCGACACGATGCCCTTCATCCCGTTTGCGATTCCGCAGGCATCCTATCTCGTCGGCGGCGGACATTATGTCCGTGGCGGATCGCAGGCCCTCAGCGATCGCCTGGTCGCCATCATTCGCGATGCCGGCGGCGCGGTGGAGGCGGGGCGCGAGGTCGAGGCCATCCTGGTCGACGGCAACCGCACCCGCGGCGTGCGCCATCGCGCGCCGGGAACCGACGATGTCCGTGAGGAGCTGGCGCCGATCGTACTCGGCAACGCTGCACCCTCCGTGCTGGCGTCGATGTTGCCGCATGACAAGCGTTCCGCCTTCCTGTCGCGCTACGAAGGCCGCATCCCGTCGATCTCGCTATGGAGCATTGCGATCGGCCTCGACCGCCCGTCGCGGGATTTCGGCGTCAGGCACTATTCGACCAGCGTGCTGCCGGAATGGTTGACGAGCCTGTCCGGATTCCGCGAGGCCGGCGCGCTGCTTGGCGAGGATCCGCCGACGCGTCTCGCACCTTACGGCTTCGTCGCCTACGACCAGATCGATTCCGGCCTGAATGAGCGGGGACCCTATCTCGGTGCGCTCGTCGGGGTCGACCGGCTCACGAACTGGGCCGGACTTTCGGGCGAAGCAAAACGCTCACGAAAGGAACGCTGGATGGATCTCGTCATTGGCGATCTCGACCGGCAATATCCGGGCATCGCGGGCGCGATCATGCAGCGGGAGATGTCGACGTCCGAAACCTTCGCGCACTACCTCAACACGCCCGGTGGCGCGATCTACGGCTTCGCGCCGCAGACGCGCGGCTTCATGCCGATACCGGCCACCGCCATCGACGGCCTCTATCTGGCATCGGCGTTTACGGGCGGCGGAGGCTTCACCGGCGCCATTCTCGGCGGCGGATGGGCCGCACGGGCGGCGATGCGCCCGGACGCCGGATCGCACGGCGGACAGGCGGCTTCCTGAAGTTCCTCCGCCTCCCGTCACGCATGATGGCGATGCGCCCCCGCCCATTGATATCGGGCACGTTTCCGTGTCTTTGGGCGGGCCGGGTTGCGAGCCGGCCCGGGCGTCGCCGGGCCGGGGTCTCGGCGCATTCCACGCGGGGCCACAACAACCACAATGTCCGCCACCGGCCAGACCACGGGCACGGAATCGTCCGGCCACAACTGGATCGCCAACCAGCCCTATCTCCTGCTCAGCATCACCGCGCTGTGCTGGGCCGGCAACGCCATCGTCGGACGGCTCGCCGCCGGCCATATCCCGCCGGTGACACTGTCGTTCCTGCGCTGGAGCTTCGCCTTCCTGCTGGTGCTGCCGTTCGCCTGGAAACATCTGAAGTCGGACTGGCCTGCGATCCGCGACCGGTTCGGCCTGATGGTCACCCTGTCGATCACCGGGATCGGCGCCTTCAACACCCTGCAATACTGGGCGCTGGAACATACCCAGGCGCTCAACACGCTGCTGCTGCAATCATCCGCGCCGCTGATCGTGGCGCTGTGGTCGCTGGTCATCCTCGGCGTCCGGATCACCCCGGCCCAGGCCTTCGGCGTGCTGCTCTCGATGTGCGGCGTGCTGACCATCCTGCTACAGGGCGACGTCACCACGCTGTCGAACATCGCCTTCAACAAGGGCGACCTCATCTTCGTGGTCGCGCTGATCTTCTTCGCGCTCTATTCGGTCTTGACCCTGAAGCGGCCGCCGATGCACGGCCTGTCGTTCCTCGCCTTCACCTTCGGCTGCGGCGCCGCCTGCCTCATTCCGCTCGAGATCTGGGAATTGTCCGCGCGTCCCGTGATGAAGCTCGACGGGCCGAACCTGCTCACTTTGTTCTACGTCGCGGTGTTTCCCTCGACGCTCGCCTATCTCTGCTTCAATCGCGGCGTGCGCCTGATCGGCGCCAACCGCGCCGCGCCGTTCTTCCACGTCGTGCCGGTGTTCGGCTCGATCATGGCCATGGTGTTCCTGGGCGAACACCCGAAGGCCTTCCACTTCATCGGATTCGCACTGGTGCTGTCGGGCGTGTTCGTGGCGTCGCGCAAGCAGGCGAGCTGACGCTTCAATGCGTCACTCTTTTCCTGTGCGCGTATTGCGGATTGATGCCGCAGGAGGCACGCGTGCCGGACGCCGTGACCCTGCACTGCTCATAGGTGTCGAAGGCGCAATTCCCCGGATAGCCCCATTGATCCCCCTGCAGGCAATAGCGCCCCGCATGGGCCGGGGTCGTCCCGACCGCGCACGACAGGACAAGGGCGGACAGGCTGACCAGGACAAGGCGATGCATGAATTCCTCCCGATTTTGCAGCCTGATTGCTTGCCGGCCACTGTGGATGCGCCTTTGATCAAGATCAAGGTCTTTGCCCCGGCGCTGTCAGGCGCACGCGTGGCGTCAACGAAGCGGCCTGCCTTGCCGGGCGCAGTCGCGCCGGACGGGACACGTGTCGGTTGACCGGGACGGCTGATGCCCCCGGCGGGCAAACCCGCGCGATGAAGCCTCAAGTCTGCAGCTTGCAAATTTTCCATTGCCAAGGTTCAATGTTCCCATTGTCAGGCTACGCTACGCAACTCTGATCATCAGGGAGAGCGATATGGGCGCAATTGTTGCCGAGGACGATCTTTACATCGGATCGCTTCTTGAATTGTTCAATTTGAGATTTGGACCTGAGCAGCGCGAAGCCGACCTCGCCGCCGGCGGCATCTCCGAAATCAAGTACCTTCAGGACGAATTCGAGATCTTCAAGGAGGGACGGAAATTCGCTGACAGCGCCCGCCTGCTCGGGCTCGGCGGCATCTACAACAACCGATTGAAAAACCGCTGGCTCAAGGTGCTGGAATGGTTGTGCAAGATCGGTTCGGATCTGCCCGATGTCAGCGGTGACGAGCGTATCGTGACCGCCCTGGTCAAGAACTTCCTGGAGACGCGTCCGTTGCCATGCTTCATGAGGGCGCATGATCCGAACGATGCTGCGCTCGGGAAGAAGGTCATCGTCACCAAGGAGGTTCCGCTCCCCTATCTCGGCAGGACGTACCTGGTCATCTCGCTGCCGTTGGGGAATACCCTCCCGCCTCTGGGCGTCGCCAAGAAAAAGAAGAAGCCGAAGAAGAAGTAGTCCGGCGATGCGCGCCGCGGTCGGGCGGCGCAGCGCCGCCGCCGGAGACTTGACACCGATCTACGCCGGCATCGCTGCCTATTATTCGGCTCAGGTCCGGCGCTTCGGCACGACGCCACCCGGCGTCGACTGGACCTGCCAGGCCACGCAGGAGATGCGCTTCGTCCAGCTTCTGAAACTGTGCGATCTCGCATCGCCCTTCTCGCTGAACGATCTCGGCTGCGGCTATGGTGCGCTGATCGCCTATCTCGAGCGCCGGCATGGCGACTGCGCCGTCGACTATCTCGGCATCGACGTCTCGGCTGCGATGCTGCGGCGGGCGCGGCGGCTGTGGCGCGACCGGCGCGACACCGCCTTCGCCCTCGGCCATGCCAGCCCCCGCATCGCGGATTATGCGGTCGCAAGCGGCATCTTCAATGTCGCGCAGGATGAGCCGCGCCCGGACTGGGAGCGCTTCATCGCGGCGAGCCTCGACGATTTGCACCGCACCACAAGGCGCGGCTTCGCCGTCAATTTCATGAAGCAGCCGGCAGGGACGCCTGCCCGCCGCGGCCTCTACACCACCGACACCGCGTCCTGGGCGCGCTATTGCACCACCCGCTTCGATGCCATCGCCGAGGTTCACGACGGCTATGGAATGATGGAGTTCACGCTGATCGTGCGAAAGATGTAGTCACGCGCCGACCGCGAGCCGCCGCCGCGCTTCCTCCAGCAGCCGCCGGTAGATGTCGGCCCCGGTCAGTTCGATCAGAGCCTCCGCGCGATCGACGAGGCGGCCGACCTCGCCAAGGTGATCCGGCTCATTCCCGGCGGCGAGCGCGGCCGCGAGGGTGATGTTGGCGCGGCATTCCGGCAGGCGCGCGTGCCGTTCCTGGGCCACCTTGATCGCTTCCCGCGCCTTGTCGATGGCAGCCGTACGGGCGCCGGAACGCAGCTGATAGTCGGCGATGCTGGCAAGCATCTCCGGCTCGATCTCCATGGCGACGCACGCCCCGCGCACGAACTCGACGCCCTCCGTCAACGACAGGATCGCCGCCTGGTAGTTCCTCGCGATGCCCTGCGCCGTGCCGATGCAGGCCAGCGAGTAGGCGCGCAGATAGGGGCTGGCCTGGCGCGAGGCCAGCTCGACCACGCGCCAGGCGTGGTTCGAGGCCATCGCGGAATCGCCGAGGCACCAGGCGAGATCGACGTGCCCGAGATTGGCGATGAATTGCACCGTCGGATCGATCAGCGTCGGCTCGATGGCGAGGATGCGGTCGAAGCACAGCCGCGCCTCGTCGAAACGCCCGAGCCGAACCAGGATCCGGCCGCGCAGGCTGAGGATCCAGTGCTCGACATTGTAGCCAAGGAACTGGTGCTCGAAATCGGTGATGGCGGGGACGCCGGCGAGCGCCGCATCGCTTGCGGCGAGCGCCTCGCGCAACAGGCCCGCCCAGCCATAGGCCTGGCTGAGCGAGGCATTGAGCGTCGCAGCGCGGCTGGTGAGCTTTCGCGCTTCGGTCAGCGCCAGCGCCTCCTTGACCGTGCTGACATAGGCATCGGCCTGCCCGCCGCTCGCGCCCGCGATCCGGCCCTCGACGAACAGCAACAGCGGGATCATGGAATCGTCGATGTCCTGGGCCCATTCCAGCGCTTCCTGAATGAAGGGCTTTGCCTCCTCCGACGTCATGCCCTCGCGCCAGCCGAGCCAGGCGATCTGGCTGCTGGCCGCGATCCTGAGCGCATCGCCCGCCGGGCTGCGCGCCTGTCCCGCCTTCAGCGCGCGCACCTTGTGCCAATGCCGGATCGCTTCCGCCGGGCTGGTCGAACCGATCCAGCGCGCGGCGCGCGCGGCATATCCGGCCGCGGCTTCCGCGTCGCCGGCCTGCTCGAAATGGTGGGACAGCAGCGCTGAAAACTCCTCGAGCCGTTCCGGATAGAATTGCTCGATCGCCCGCGCGACCCGCGCGTGGAGCAGGCTGCGCCGCGCGCGGAGCTGGGTCGAATAGGCGACCTCCTGGATCAGGGGATGGCGGAAGCCGTAGCCCTGGCCGTCCTTGCCGCTGTGGGCCTGCAGCATCTCGCCGGAACAGAGCCGGGCCAGAATCGCCTCGAGCGTGACGGCGGGCAGGCTCGCGACGCTCTGCAGGACGGCGAGCTCGAACTCCTTGCCGATGATGGCCGCCGTTTGCAGGAGGTCGCGATCGCCGGGCGCCAGCCGGTCGATCCGCGCACCGATCACCGCCTGCACGGTCGGCGGCAGCACGTCGGAGACGCCGGAGATGCCGCGCAGATAGCCGCCCTGTTCGCCGACGATGGCCAGATGCTCGACCAGGGAGCGGATCAGCTCCTCGGCGAAGAACGGATTGCCGCCGCTGCGCTCGGCGATGCGCCGCCGCACGTCAAGGAGATCGTCTCCGGGGCCGAGCAGCTCATCGACGAGGTCATCCGTATCCGTCGGAGACAGCTCGGCGAGCTCGATCTGCTGGTACTGCGGCCCGGTCATCCAGGGCGCGGAATAGGCCGGCCGGAAATTCACGATCAGGACCGTCTTGGTGGAGACCACCGCGTCGACCAGCGTGGCGACGAACTCCTCGCTCGCTTGATCGAGCCAGTGCAGATCCTCGATGATGATCACCGACGCCGACGCCCCGCGCTGGCGGATCAGGTGACGGATGATGTCGAGCAGACGGACATTGCGGGCGCGCGGACTGAGCCAGGAGGGCGGCCCCTGACCGTGCCTGATGCCGAGGAAATCGCAAACCAGCCAGAGGTCCGCCTCGAAGGTCGAACCGAGTTCGGCGAGGTGCGTGGCGATCTGCTTCACCGCCACGTCGGGCTCGTCGTCCAGCGAGACGTTGAAATAGGTCGAGCGCAGGAATTCCAGCACCGGCTGCAGCGGCGTTGCAGTGCCATAGGACTGCGCGCGGGCCTCGAACACCGGAATGAGACGCGCGCGGCACCATTCCGCGAATTCGTAGCAGAGCCGGCTCTTGCCGGTGCCGGGCGCGCCGACGATGCCGGTGACACGCGAGCCGCCGGTCTCGACCGCGGCGAGGGTCCGCTGCAGCAGGGCTATCTCCCGCTCGCGGCCGCGGAACGTCGTCAGGGCGAGGCCGCGGAACTGCTGGCTGGCAACCGCCGGCTTGAGGTTCTTCAGAAGGTAAAGCTCGATCGGCTCGGGCACGCCGCGCAAGCGATGACGGCCGAGCGGGCCGACGTCGCAGAACGAGCGCACCAGACGGTAGGTCTCGTCGGTCAGGCAGATCTCGTCCGGCTCCGCCTCGGCGGGCAGGCGGCTTGCGAGGTGAATGGTGAGGCCGTAGGCGCCGTGCTCGGTGACGGTGTCGACGATCGGTGCATCCGCGACGATCTCGCCGGAATGCAGGCCAATGCGCACCGACATGGCGTCATCGCGCGCGCGAAACGCGTCCCGGATGGCGAGCGCCGCCTCGCAGGCCAGCAAAGCATGACCCTCCTGCGCACGCGGTGCGCCGAAGAAGGCGAGGATGCCGTCGCCGAGCGTTCGCACCACCGTGCCCTCGAACCGCGCCACGGCGTCGCACATGGCATCGAGCGCGGGCTTGAGACGCTGCATGGCATCTTCGGCGGTGAGCCCGGCGACGATCTCGGTCGAGCTGACGAGATCGGCAAACAGCACCGTCACCTGCTTCAACTCGCCGCGGAGCGGCCGCGTGGACGGGCCCGCCGGAGCCGGGATTGGCCTGCTGGCGGCACTCAGGGCCGCGCCGCAGGCCCCGCAAAAGCCGGAGCCGGGCGGGCTGAGATGATTGCAGGAGGGACAGGCCATCGGCAGCGGCGCGCCGCAGCCGTGACAGAAGCGATTCGTCGCCGGATTGTCCCCGTCGCACCGCTCACAAAGCATCTGATCCCCTAACGAAGCCCAATATACGACCAGCAGGAAACAGCACCGCAGCACTCATGCCGGGCCGGCAATGCCCCGACATGCGTACTCACCGGGCCAAGGCACCATTTTTGGCACCCCCGGGCAATCGATTAGTTCACATTTGGCGCGCAACAGTGCCGCAGCCACACCGAACAAGGTTGCAATGGGGGCCCGGACCCACGCCTCCGGTTGCAAACCGGCGGTATCAGCCGGCGCTGAACTTGCTGTAGGCCTGCTCGGTCGCGATGATGACATGCTCGGCGCAGCCGTTGACGCGATGCGGATCGGCATCACGCTCGTAGGCCTCTGACGTCATCATGTCGAGGAAGGAAGCGACCGAGGGATAGTAGACCAGGGCCACGAAATCCCAGTCCTGGCCGGCGCGCGGACCGAGCGCGACGGTCTTCGCCGCGCCGGTCCAGAGCAGCGTGCCGCCCCGCGCCTTGATCATCGGCACGGTGATCGCGCTGTAGCGCAGATAGGCATCCCAGCCGGAACCGTCGCCGTCGCGCGAGCGCGCGTGGAAGCGCATCAGGTTCAGCATCACCACCGGCGCATCCGGATCGAGCCGCTCCAGGCCCTCGATGTTCAACATATTAACCGCCAATGACGCCTCCCTCGATCACGCGCGCATTGTAGCCCTGCGGGCGCGTGACTTGTGTCACAACGACGATCCGGCGCAAGGTCGTATCCGACGCCATGACGATTGCTTCGCCCGCGCCACCGGCCTCCAACCCGGCCCATTGGCTCAATAACCAGCCTTATCTGCTGCTCAGCCTGAGCTCGCTGTTCTGGGCCGGCAACATCGTGCTCGCCCGCCATGTCGGCGCGCACGTCCCGCCGCTGACGGTGACCACGATCCGCTGGTTCGGCGTGTTCCTGCTGCTTTTGCCGTTCTCCTGGCCGCATCTGAAGCGCGACTGGCCCGCCTTGCGCAGGAGCCTGCCGCTGATGCTGTTCCTGTCGCTGGTGGGCTTTGCCTTCAACAACGCCATCTCATACTGGGCCATGCAGTATACCGAGGCGCTGAACGCGCTGCTGATCCAGTCGGCAGGTCCCCTGTTCGTGGCGTTGTGGTCGCTGGTGCTGTTCGGGGTACGGCTGACGGCGGCGCAACTCGCCGGCATCGCGATCTCGCTTGCGGGCGTGCTGATCATCATCCTGCGCGCCGATTTCGCAGCGCTGGCGAGCATCTCGCTCAACCGGGGCGACGTCATGTTCGCCTCCTCGCTGGTGGCCTTCGGCATCTACTCCGCCTTCATCCCGCGCCGGCCGAAGGTGCATCAGCTCTCCTTCCTGTCCTTCACGACCTGCTGCGGCGCGACGATGCTGCTGCCGACCGCAATCTGGGAGGCCTTGAGCGGCAACGTCCTGCAATTCGACACCGTGACGCTGGCAACCCTCGGCTACATCCTGATCTTCCCCTCGACGCTCGCCTATCTCTTCTTCAACCGCGGCGTGGCGCTGATCGGGCCGAACCGGGCCGCGCCGTTCTTCCATCTGGTGCCGGTGTTCGGCTCGGCGATGGCGATCCTGCTGCTCGGCGAAAAGCTCCAGCCGTTTCACCTCATAGGCTACGCCCTGGTGCTCGCCGGCGTCGTCATCGCCTCGCGGCAGGGCTCGGCGGTGAAATAATTCCGCGGCGCGGACACACGACAAGGCTCGTGTCCCGGGCGCAGCGCAGCACCATAAGCGCGTTCACGCGCGTCTCCGACGCGCTATGGTGATGCGCTGCTGAACCGGGACCCAGCGTGCCGCGGCATGGGCCCCGGCTCTGCAGCGCACCGCGAAGGAGCGCTGCGCTGCGTCCGGGGCACGAGACCAAATTGACTCACGTCTTTTGATTTTTGCCTGGACCAGCTACGTTCCCCGCCAACGAAAAAAGAGGGAACGTCCAAACATGCCGTCACTGATCCGGATCCTGCGCGCCGCCGGCGCCGCCGCGCTGTGTCTTGCCGCCGCATCCACCGCGCAGGCCAATACCTGGCCCAGCCGCAACATCACGCTGGTGCTGCCGTTCGCGGCCGGCAGCGGCACCGACACCACGACGCGCATCATCTCCAAGGAGCTCGGCACCGCGCTCGGCACCGGCATGGTGATCGAGAACAAGGCCGGCGCCAACGGCTCGATCGCCGCGAGCTTCGTCGCCCGCTCCGCGCCCGACGGCTACACGCTGCTGGTGACCACCAACACCACGCATTCGGCCAATCCCTTTCTGCTGAAGTCGCTGAGCTACGACCCGCAGAAGGATTTCACGCCGATCGCGCGCACCGGCGACCTGCCGTTCATGCTGGTGATCAATCCGGACATCCCGGCCAATTCGGTCGCCGAGCTGATCGCGCTCGCCAAGAAGGAGCCGGGCAAATACTCCTATGCCTCGGGCTCGTCGTCGGCGATCGTCTCCGGCGCCACCTTCGCGCGGCTCGCCGGCATTGAGCTCCTGCACGTGCCCTACAAGAGCTCGCCGCCCGCGCTGACCGACGTCATTGCCGGCCGCGTCTCCATGATGTTCGTCGACGTCCTCACCGGCCTGCCGCACGTCAAGGGCAAGGCGCTGAAGATGCTGGCGGTCACCACCAAGCAGAAGTCGGCGCTGCTGCCGGAGCTGCCGACCATGGACGAGACCGTCAGGGGCTTCGACATCTCCTCCTGGCAAGGCTATTTCGGCCCGGCCGGCATGCCGAAGGAGATGGTGGCGAAGCTGAACGCGGAGATCAGCAAGATCGTCGAGCGGCCGGAGGTCAAGGCGCAGCTCGCCGAGCGCGGCATGGAGGCGTTCGCCCAGACGCCGGAGGAGTTCGAGAAGTTTCTGAAAGATCAGCTTGTGCTGTGGGAGAAGCTGATCACCGACGCCGGGATCGAGAAGCAGTAGAACGCGGGGGTCGGCGCGACACCTTCTCCGTCATGGCCGGGCTTGTCCCGGCCATCCACGGGCTACCGCGATTTCAGGCGCCAAGAACGTGGATGCCCGGGACAAGCCCGGGCATGACGAGAGTATAGGTGCGAGAGCTTACGCCGCGCGCACCTTGGCCAGGAAGCCGTCGACGGCGCTGCGCAGCGCGCCGGACTGGTTGTCCAGCTCGCGGGCGTTGGTGAGCACGTCGGTGGCGGCGGTGCCGGTCGCTTCCGCGGCAGAGGTGACGCTGCCGATATGGGCGTTGATCTCGTTCGAGCCGGCCGCGACCGACTGGATGTTGCGGGCGATCTCGCGGGTCGCACCGCCCTGCTGCTCGATCGCGGCGGAAATGCCCGCGGTGATCTCGCTCATCTCGGTGATGGTTCTCGTGATGCCGCCGATCGCCGCGACCGCATCGCTGGTCGAGGTCTGCATCGCCGCGACCTGCGCGGAGATTTCCTCGGTCGCCTTGGCGGTCTGGTTGGCGAGCGCCTTGACCTCGGAGGCGACGACGGCAAAACCGCGGCCGGATTCGCCGGCACGCGCCGCCTCGATGGTGGCGTTGAGCGCGAGCAAATTGGTCTGCGCCGCGATCGAATGAATGAGCTTGACCACCTCGCCGATCTTCTCGGCGCCGGTGGACAACTCCTGCACCGTGGCGTTGGTGCGTTCGGCATCGCCGACGGCCTTGGTCGCGACTTCGGTCGAGCGGGTCACCTGGCGGGCGATCTCCGCCACCGAGCTCGACAGCTCCTCGGCGGCGGCGGCAACCGTGCCGACATTGCCGGAAGCCTTCTGCGAGGCCGCGCCGACGGTCGCCGCCCGCGAGGACGCATCGCTCGCGGTCGCGGTCATCGACTGCGCCGTGGACTGCATGCCGGCCGCGGCCGAGGAGACCGAGCGGACGATGCCGTTGACGCTGCGTTCGAAGTCGCTGGCGATGTTCTCCATCGCGCTGCGACGTTCCGCCGCGGCGCGCTCCTGCGCGGCAAGCTCGGTCTTCTCGAGGTCGCGGATGCGGACCGCATTGTCCTTGAAGATCTGAACGGTCGACGCCATCGCCCCGACCTCGTCGCCGCGGCCGACGCCGGGGATATCGCCCTCGAGCTTGCCGTCGGCGAGATCCTTCATGCGCGCGCCGAGCAGCGCCAGCGGAGCGCTGATGCTGCGGCCGAGCAGCCAGGCGACGCTGCCGGCGACGACCAGGATGCCGAACATGGCGAGACCGAGCAGCCAATAGACCGGCGCCATCTTGGCGTCGATGTCATCGAGATAGGCACCGGTGCCGAGATACATGTCGAGGCCGGGAATGGCGACGGCGTAGCCGAGCTTGCGGATCAGCCCTTCCTGGCCGGGCTTTGCATATTCGTAATACAGCAGGATGGAGCCGTTGGCCTTGGCGCCGTTCATCAGCTCCTGGGACAGCTTGCGGCCGTTGGTCACGACCTCCATGCGGTTGGTGCCGATCTGCTTCGGATCGGGCGCGAGCTGGGTGATGCCGTCATAGGAGGTGCCGAACAGATAGCCCGCGCCGTTGTCATAGGTCATCGCGTTGCCGTAGCGGCGAAGCTCGGCAAAGGCCGCCTCCTTCGTCATCTCGCCGGCACTGACGCGCTTCGTCAGGGCAGCGGCAAAGTTGCGGCCCATCTCGACGATCGCCTTGGCCTGGTCGATGCGCGCGTTCACCATCTCGCGCTTCATCAGATAGCCGGCGAGAACACCGGAGATGCACAGGCCAAACAGGGTGACGCCGACAAGGATGCCGAGCTTGGGGGCGATCTTCAGATTGCTCAACTTCACGGGATGGCTCCGGGCGGGGGACGACAGGGCGCGCGAGTGAATCGATACAAGTTGAATCGACTTTTACGGGGGACCCATTAGCAACATATTACGTGAAATCCCCGTAGAACCCCGGAGCGCCGCCGGTTTCGGCAACCGGGAATTGTACGCATCCGCGCCGATTTCGCGTAAAAGACGCAAAGGCCCACCAACGAAGGCCGGGTCACAACGAAAACCGACAAACCAAATCGGGAGCAGGGAATGCCGAAATACAGGGTGGTGACGCCGAAGGGCGCGAGCTTCACGGTCGCGAGCGGCGACTATTCCTACGAGCGCGAGGCGCTCGATCCGATCGAGGCCGAGATCGTCGAGGCGCCGGCCGACGAGGCCGGGTTCATCGCCGCCGCGAAGAACGCCGATGCCATCTACGCCAAGGGCATCCCGATCACCAAGACAATCATCGACGCGCTGGAAAGCTGCAAGGTCATCACGCTCGGCTCGGTCGGCGTCGACAGCGTCGACGTGAAGGCGGCCACCGCCCGCGGCATTCCCGTGACCAACATCCCCGACACCTTCATCGAGGAGGTCGCCGACCACGCCATGATGCTGCTGCTCGCGGGCTTCCGCCGCCTGGTCGAGCAGGACAAGATCGTGCGCAGCGGCCGCTGGTCCGAGGGCCGGCCGGCGCTGTCGAAGATCCCGCGGCTGATGGGCCAGACGCTCGGCTTCATCTCGTTCGGGCGCGTCGCGCGCGCGGTGGCGAAGCGCGCCGCGCCGTTCGGCCTGCGCATGATGGCCTACGACCCCTTCATCCAGGAAACGCTGATGTACGACCACGGCGTCATCCCGTCGACGCTGAACGAGGTGCTGTCGCAGTCCGACTTCGTCTCGATGCACGCGCCCGCCCGGCCCGAGGTGCATCACATGCTGACCGAGAAGCATTTCCGGCAGATGAAGAAGGGCTCGGTCTTCATCAATACCGGCCGCGGCGCCACGGTGGACGAGGAAAGCCTGATCAAGGCGTTGCAGGAGGGCTGGATCGCGCACGCCGCCCTCGACGTGCTGGAGAAGGAGCCGCCGTCGCACAACAACCCCCTCCTCGGCATGGAGAACGTGACCCTGACCGCCCATGTCGCCTCGGCCTCGGCACGGTTCGACGAGGCGCGCAAGCGCCGGGTGGGCTACGAATTGTCACTGGTGCTGCAGGGCATGTGGCCGGTAAGCTGCGTGAATCCGTCGGTGCTGCAAAACACCGCGCTCCGCCGCTGGCAGCCCGTCAGCATGGATCGCGGACCTAACAGCTAGGCGGCGACCAACCGGAACGGCCCCTTCACCGGCGATCAACGCCGGGAGGGGAACATCATAGGGAGGAACTGATGAGGAACGACATCACACGTCGTGATGCCTTGGTGCTGGGCCTGTCCGCTGCGACGATCGCGGCAACCGGTACTTCTGCGAGCGCCCAGTCCGCGATCAAGGCCGCGGACGTGCCCGCCCCGAAACTGGCGATCGAGAAAGGCGCATCCCTGCGCATGCTGCGGCCGGTCCGCTTCGTTCAGGCCGACGAGGACGTGTTCCGCGCCAATGCGGCCAAATTCACCAAGGAAACCGGGGTCGAGGTCAAGGTCGACTTCGTCGGCTGGGAGGACATCAACCAGCAGACCGCGGTGACCGCCAATTCCGGCGCCGGCCCCGACATCATCATCGGCTTCTCCGACGCCCCGCACATCTATGTCGACAAGCTGATCGAGCTCTCCGACGTCGCCGACTATGTCGGCAAGCGTTACGGCGGCTGGCTGCCGCTGGCGCAGCGCTACGGCAAGAAGAACAAGAGCGATACCTGGATCGGATTGCCGTTCGGCGCCACCGCAGGTCCCCTGATCTACCGCAAGTCGATCCTGCAATCGGTCGGCTTCGACAAGGTCCCGGAAGACCATGCCGGAATCCTCGATTTGTGCCAGAAGCTCCAGAAGGCCGGCAAGCCGGCCGGCTTCGCGCTCGGCAACGCCAAGGGCGACGGCAACGGCTTTGCGAGCTGGGCGCTGTGGTCGCACAACGCGGCGCTGCTCGATGAGGAAGGCAACGTCACCATCAACAGCAAGGAGACGATCGCCGCGCTGAACTGGGTCAAGCAGCTCTACCCGACCTTCATCCCCGGCACGACGTCGTGGAACGACGTCAGCAACAACCGCGCCTATTCCGCGCAGGAGATCGCGCTGACCGCCAACGGCGTCTCGCTGTACTTCTCGCTGAAAAACGACCCGGCGACCAAGGCGATCGCCGACGACAGCGAGCATCAATTGCTGCCGAAGGGCGTCGCCAAGGTCTCGCCGATGGCGGGCCTGACCCTGAACGCCATGGTGTTCAAGCACAGCCAGTACCCCAACGCCGCAAAGGCCTTCCTGCAATACATGCTGGAAAAGGACCAGTACGAGCCGTGGCTCAATGCCAACTCCGGCTACTGGTCGCAGCCGCTGGCCAACTACGCCGACGCGGCGGTGTGGAAGGGCGATCCCAAGGTCGCGATCTTCAAGGACACGATGAACAGCACCTACTATGACGGCTACGCCGGTCCGATCTCGACCGCGACCGGGGCGGTCAGCGCCGACTACGTGCTGATCCAGATGTGCGCGTCCGTTGCGACCGGAGCCGCCACGCCGGAAGCCGCGGCCGCGGAGGCCGAGCAGCGCTGCAAGCGGTACTTCCGGCGGCAGAAGTAACGGCCGTCATTGCGAGCGAAGCGAAGCAATTCAATCTATCCCAGCGGTTATAGCCTGGATTGCTTCGTCGCTTCGCTCCTCGCAATGACGGGTGTGGTGACCCTTATAGACAGGACAACGCCCTGATGTCCGTAACCACCCTCTCCTCCCCCGCCCTGGCGCAGCCGCAGCCGTCCTGGCTGGTACGCCTGTTCGACTACAAGCCGTTCCTGATCGTGATGTGCCTTGCTCCCGCGATCGGCCTGCTCGCGGTATTCCTGACCTATCCGCTCGGCCTCGGCATCTGGCTCGCCTTCACCGACACCACGATCGGCAGAAAAGGCGTCTTCGTCGGCCTGGAGAATTTCCAGTATCTGCTCACCGATCCCCTGTGGTGGAACGCGGTGTTCTACAGCATCGTCTATACGGGGATCGCGACTTTCGGGAAATTCGCGCTCGGCTTCTGGCTCGCGCTGCTCCTGAACAACCATTTTCCGTTCAAGAGCCTCTTGCGCGCCATCGTGCTGCTGCCCTGGATCGTGCCGACCGTGCTCTCGGCGCTGGCGTTCTGGTGGATCTACGATCCGCAATTCTCGATCATCTCGTATCTGCTGGTCGACGTGCTGCACTGGAGGTCGAGCAACATCGACTTCCTCGGCTCGCCCTGGCCGGCGCGCTTCTCGCTGATCGCCGCCAACATCTGGCGCGGCATTCCCTTCGTCGCGATCTCGCTGCTGGCGGGGCTGCAGACCATCTCGCCCTCGCTGTACGAGGCCGCCATGCTCGACGGCGCCAGCGCCTGGCAGCGCTTCCGCTACATCACCTTCCCGATGATGATGCCGATCCTCGCCATCGTGATGACCTTCTCGATCATCTTCACCTTCACCGACTTCCAGCTCGTCTACGCCATCACCCGCGGCGGGCCGGTGAACTCGACCCATCTGCTCGCCACCCTCGCCTTCCAGCGCGGCATCGCCGGCGGCGAGCTCGGCGAGGGCGCCGCGATCGCGGTGTCGATGATCCCGTTCCTGGTGTTCGCGACGCTGTTCTCCTATTTCGGCCTGGCGCGCCGCAAATGGCAGCAGGGAGAGGCCAATGACTGACACCCTCGCACAACCCGCCGCCGTTGCCGACGCGAAAGCGGCGCCCGACACCATGGCCTGGGATTCCGGGCTGCGGCGGCTGATGATGATCTACCTGCCGCTCGGCTGCTTCGTGCTGATCCTGCTGTTCCCGTTCTACTGGATGGCGATCACCTCGTTCAAGCCGAACGCGGAGCTGATGAATTTCAAGGAGCACAATCCGTTCTGGATCTCCTCGCCGACGCTGGCGCACATCAAGCACCTGCTGTTCGACACGGCCTATCCGCGCTGGCTGTGGACGACGATGCTGGTGGCGATCGGCTCGACCACGCTGTCGCTGCTCGCCTCCACGCTCGCCGCCTACGCGATCGAGCGCCTGCGTTTCCGCGGCAGCCCCTATGTCGGCCTCGGCATCTATCTCGCCTATCTGGTGCCGCCGTCGATCCTGTTCATCCCGCTCGCGACCGTCGTGGTGCAGTTCGGCCTGTTCGATTCGCCGTTGGCGCTGATCCTGGTCTATCCGACCTTCCTCGTGCCGTTCTGCACCTGGCTCCTGATCGGCTATTTCAAGTCGATCCCCTACGAGCTCGAGGAATGCGCGCTGGTCGACGGCGCCACGCGGCTGCAGATCCTGCGGCGGATTACGCTGCCGCTCGCCGTGCCCGGCCTGATCTCGGCCGGAATCTTCTCCTTCACGCTGTCCTGGAACGAGTTCATCTATGCGCTCGCCTTCATCCAGAGCGGCGCCAACAAGACCGTGCCGGTCGCGATCCTGACCGAGCTCGTCACCGGCGACGTCTACCAGTGGGGCGCGCTGATGGCGGGATCGCTGCTCGGCTCCCTGCCGGTCGCGATCTTCTACTCGCTGTTCGTGGATTACTACGTCTCCTCGCTGACGGGCGCGGTGAAGGAGTAACACCGCTCCCTCGTCCCCCCTCTCCCCGTTCTTACGGGGGAGAGGGCGGGGTGAGGGGCTCAATTCACGAAGACGGAGAGAGTGCGGCTCGCAGAAACTCCCCCGCACCCGGCGCTTCGCGCCGACCTCTCCCCGCAAGCGGGGCGAGGTGAAGCGCGTCCTACCCCGCAGGCACGATCACCATGCTCTTGTCCTTCGGCCAGCGGATGCGCCAGGCGAAGTTGATGTCCCTGGTCTCGCCGGGCTTGGCGTCGAACGACCATTCCAGCACGCCACGCCGGTCGCGGATGTTGCTCGCGGTCGGCTGCGTGGTCGCGGGCAGCATCTCGACCACGATGTCCTCGCTCTCGCTGACCGGAAGCTGGTCCTCGATCGCGACCTTGATCGGGAAGTCGTGACCGTTACGAACCGTGGTCTTGAACGAGCGCTCGTCGGTCTTCGACGTCGTGACCAGCAGACCGGCCGAACCTTCGTTGCGCCTGACCACGGCGCGCTCGACCTTGACCTTGTCGTCGGCGCCGAAGCCGAGCCGCACGATGTCGTCCTTGGCCGAGGCCGACAGCTTGCCGCGACCGACAAAGACGCCGTCGCGGTAGATTGCGACCTTGCCCGGCAGCAGTGTCGTGTCGTCGGCCTGCTTGAAGCTCGCTTCGAGATAGGCGGTCGGATCCAGCACCGGCGCGGCGCGGACCGCGAGATCGACCGGCACGGTTATGGCGGCGATGCGCAGGCTCTTGGCGCCCTCGGTGGCGCCGAGACTGACACGTCCGGGAATCCTGAAGGTGGCCTGGAAGTCGCCGATCTCGGCGACGGCCTGCAGCTCGTCGGCTCGCTGGCTCACATTGAGGTCTTCCCTCGACCGCATCACGTACTCCGCGGATTCCATCTTTCGCATCAAGGGCGCAGCGGCAGGCGCAGGCCGCACCAGATCCTGCTGCTGCATCATCGGTTTCGGCGGTTGGGGATATTGCGCCACCAGCGAGCCCAGCTCCGGGGCGCTGCCGCCGCGATTGACGCGGACCGTGGAGACGCCGAGCGTCACGTTCGACCAGTCCTCGCCGGTAGACTGCGTGATCTCGGCGCGGCGAACCAGCTCGAGCTGCGGCTTGCGGTCCTTGGCGCCGGTGTCGAGCCGGGCGTCGTAGAGCGGCAGCCAGCGTGCATTGCGCACATTGTAGGTGACCCGCAACGTCGCTTTGGTCGCCGCCGTCGCCGCGACATCCATGCGCACCTCGAGCTTGCTCGGCGGCTTGGCCTTGCGCTCGGCGTCGAGCTGGGCGATCTGGCGGTCGATCTCGCGCATCTTGCGCGTGGCATCGCGGATGGCGTTGTCTGCGTTTGCAATTTCCTCGCCGACCGCGGTAAAGGCCGTACGCCATTCGGCGATCGGCCGCGCCTCGCCTTTCTCCCCGATACCGACGGGGGAGGCCTCGGCAAAATGCTCCGCAAACTTGCGGCGCGCGTTGGCCGAGTCGATCGCGCCCTGGAGATCGGCACGCTGGTCGTTCAGCGCCTCGATCCGCTTGTCCAGCTCGGGCAGGTTGACCGGCGCGGCGCGCGGCGGCCGCGCGTCGATCGTGCCGATGGTGAGCTTTGCGCCCCCTTCGCCCTCGACCCGGATCGAGGACGTGTCGAGCCCGAGCGGAAAGTCCCTGGCGACCAATGTCGAGTCACCGGACGGCAGGTCGATCGTGACGATGCGGGTGACGGTGGCGCCATCGGGATAGACCGTGACGGTATCGATGGCCGAACTGGCGTCGAGATCGGCGGCCCATGATGGCGATGCCGCCGCGATGGTCACCAGAACCAGGCTCGTCGTTGCCAGACATCTTGCGGTGATGCGCATAAAGTCCCTCCTGCCGTATCGCCGCGCCGCCAGCCGGACGCGCGCGATCGAATGCCTCGCCAACATGGTTGGACGCGGCAGGGAAGGAACCGGTTCGATTGGGGTTTCCGTGGGGCGCCGCTGCGGCAGCACCGTGGCCACGGAACGCGCGGGAGGCGCGCCGTGGCCAAAGGGGTCAGCGCCTCAGACCTGGCTGGGCGACACCTGATCGAAGAGGCGACGGAGCAGATCGGTCACATTGCGGGCGCCGGCCTTCCTCAGGATGTTGGCGCGATAGCCCTCGACCGTCCGTGCGCTCAGTTGCATCTTCCGGGCGATCTCCTTGTTGGTGAGGCCGGCGGCGAGATGCGTGAGCACGTGGCTTTCGCGCGCGGTCAGGGGATCGCAGCCGGACAACCAGCGCTGCTGGCTGGAATCGGGCTGGACCAGCTCGTCGATCGCGGCGTCGATCCGCTCCACGATGTCGAGGGTGCAGAACGGCTTCGCGATGAAGTCGGTGGCGCCGCTCTTGATCGCGTCGACTGCCATGGCGATGCTGCCGTTCGCCGACGTCACCAGGACCGGCGCCATGCAATTCTCCTCGCGCAGCTGCTTGAGCATGTCCAGCCCGGAGCTATCGGGCGGCATGTCCAGGAGCACGCAGGCCGGCATCCGCGCCTTGGCCTCCGACAGGAGAGAGGCGCTGTCGGCAAAGCAGATGACGTCATAGGCGCTCTGCTGGAGCGCCGTCGAAAGTTGTTCGCGGGAGGCAGCGTCGGTGTCGATGACGAATACCTCACGCTTGGAGAGCATGTTTCCCGACATTTTCCGATTCCAGCAATGGTTTGGTCAAATGATCCGGGACGGCCCGACGTATCGCGCCCTGCCGCCGCAAAGCCCGGCATTCGCGCCAGCGCTTTGGTTTCTCTTATTTATGTTCCGCCCTGGTCCGGGACTCGGCGGATCGGGACAGAATAATTGGATTTTCGGGACATCTGGCCGATATGGCCGATATCCCATCCGCAGCGCACCCGTGCTTCCACGGGCCGCGGTCCAGGCTCAGCGCGCCGCGACAGGCACGCCGACGATGGCAAGTGCGCGCCGGCGGCTTCCGGCGAGCAGCGGGCCGAATGCAATCGCAAAGCCGAGGAATGCGACGATCCAGCCGCAGGCTGCGATGTGCAGCAGCGCGTCGCCATGCAAGGGCACCACGACTGCACCGACCCGCGCCAGCGCCGCGATGATGATCGCGACGTAGATGCCTTGCGTCGCGGGCGAGGCCGTCAGCGCCTGCCCGGTATGGCCGAGGCTCGCCCGGGTCATCACCGCGAGCGTCATGGTGCCGGCCGCCCCAGTCATCCAGGCATGAATACCCGCGCTCGGCGGCAGCACGCCGAAGGCAGCACACGCCTGCAGCAGGAAGCCGACCGGCACGAAGAAATAGCCGACATGCAGGATCAGGAGCAGCCGCTCGCGCGAGGTGCGGTCGCCGGCCCAGCGCGCCAGCCGCACCAGATGCATGACACCGACGAGCGCCGCCGCCACACCGGTGACCACGCTCAGCGGCGCTGCGATCCACGCGACGAGCGCGAGCGCGCTCGATCCGATTACCGCGCCGTCAAAGCGCGCGAACGGCACCGGCAGGCGGCCGGGATTGAACTTGACCAGCCAGTTGCGGGTGAAGCTCGGGATGATGCGGCCACCGATCAGCGAGATCAGCAGCACGACCACGCCGATGCCGAGGCGGATGCTGACATCGGCCGCACCCTCAAAATGCGCTTCGACATGAAAGGCGACGTTGCCGGCAAGCAGCAGGAACACCATGGCCACCACGGGCAGGTTGCGCCAATTGCCGCCGGCGATGATCTCGCGCGCCGCAGCGGCGACGACGAGGGCCAGGAATGCGGCGTCGACGGCCAGCGCGAAGGACCAGCCGAGATCCGCCGACAGCGTCACGGCAACACGCCCCGAAAGCCAGACCACCACCAGCACGCCCAGCGAGGTGCCCTGGATCGGCAGCCGTCCGGTCCAGTTCGGGATCGCCGTGAACAGGAACCCCGTGATCACCGCGGGCAGGAAGCCGTAGAGCATTTCGTGCACGTGCCAGTCGCGCGGCGCAAAGGCTGAGCTCACCGATAGCTCGCCATAGAACATCGGCAGCCAGGCGAGGATCGACAGTCCGGCCTGGATCCCTGCGAGGAGGAAGAAGGGCCGAAAGCTGTTTGCAAACAGCGGCCAGCCCGCAAATTTGCGGGATCGGGCGCCAGCCATGGGGGTAACTCCTGTGAATTCAGACCGTTATCTGGAAAAATACTGCCGCCCGGCCGGCCCGTTTTGCGCTATCGCAAATTGCCGGGCGATTGCCGGTGCCATCACAAGCGCCGAGCGCCGTGCCAAGGAGGCAGAATGGCCAAGGTCGATCCATCGCTGATTGCACATTTGCCGCTGTTCGGTGGGGTCAAGCCTGAGGACCTCGACGAAGTCCTGCGCGAGGCTCGCTCGGCGCGCTATCCCAAGAACAGCGTCATTTTCGAGCAGGGCGCGGATGCGCAGTCCTTCTTCCTGCTGCTGCACGGCCACGTCCGCGCTACCAAGACCACACCGACCGGCGAGCAGATCGTGGTGCGCTATGTCGTCCCCGGCGAGACCTTCGGTCTCGCGATGGCGATTGGGCTCGCGCAATATCCAGCAACCGCGACCGCGGTGGACGACAGCGTCGTCCTGATCCTGCCCACCGCCGCCTGGCCGCGGCTGGTCGAGCGGTTTCCGGCCCTCACCGCCAACATGCTCCAGACCATCGGCACGCGGCTGCAGGAGAGCCATACCCGCATCCTGGAAATGTCGACCCAGCAGGTCGAGCAACGCGTCGCGCACGCGCTGCTGCGGCTCGCCAAGCAGTCCGGCAAGAAGCTCGACCATGGCATCGAGATCGACTTCCCGATCAGCCGCCAGGACATCGCGCAGATGACCGGCACTACGCTGCATACCGTGAGCCGCATCCTGAGCGGCTGGGAGAGCCAAGGCCTGGTCGAAAGCGGCCGCCAGCGCATCATCCTGCGCGATCCGCACCGGATCGTTCTCCTGGCGGAGCGGACCGCGGACAGCGGCCCGGCGTGAGGACGGCTACGGCGCGTTGCTTGTGAGCATCACGCCGGCACGCAATCACTGAGCGCGGCGAGGAACTTGTCGCGGTCGATGCCATGCTCGCGGCAGGCGTCGTCCACCGTGTGGAAGGTCGCGATCGGACAGCCGACGCAGGCCATCCTGAATGCGAGAAACACCCGGATGGTGTCCGGCGCGGCGCGCATGATGTCATCGACCAGATCGTCGGATCGGAAAGGCATGGGCAACTCCCCTCCGAAATGACGATAGACGAGCGCACGTGGGAATCTTTGTCGAAGCGCAAGCTGTCGTGCTTCTCCCTCTCCCCGTTCTTACGGGGCCGCGACGAGCTTCGCTCGCGCTGAGAGGGTTGGGGTGAGGGGCCTCTATCGGCGCATGAGATCGTCGAGAGACCCGTACCCCCTCACCCGGAATTTGCTTACGCAAATTCCGACCTCTCCCCGCAGGCGGGGAGAGGTGAACTACACCGCACGGCTGTGCAGCTGCTTCGCCGGATCGAGATGCGCGTCGAACGCGGCGGCGACGCTGCGGACCAGGAAGCGCGAGTCGTTCGCAACGGCGAGACGATCGCCGTCCAGTCTGACGACACCGTCGGAGATCAACGGCTTCAGACGCGACGCCGACTTCAGCATCGCCTCCGGCTCCGCACCGTGGCGTGCGCAGATGTCGCCGAGATCGGCGCTGAATTCGCACATGATGCGTTCGATGATGTCGGCGCGGAGCCGGTCATCGTCGGTGAGCCCGTATCCTTTCGCGGTGGCCAGGCGGCCCCGGGCAATGCTTTGCGAATAGGCGCCGATCTGCACCTCGTTCTGGACATAGCCCTGCGGCAGATGACCGATCGCGCTGGCGCCGAAGCCGAGCAGCACCTCGCCCTGATCGGTGGTGTAACCCTGGAAATTGCGCCGCAGCGTCCGCTCCTCGAAGGCCACGGCCATGGCGTCGGTGGGACGCGCGAAATGGTCGAGCCCGATCTGGACGTAACCGGCGTCCTTCAGCGCGTTGGCGATCGCACAGGCCTGGTCGTGACGCGCAGAACCATCGGGCAGATGATTTTCCTTGATCATGCGCTGGTGCTTCTTGAAATCAGGCACATGGGCGTAGCCGAAAACCGAGAAGCGGTCGGGCTTGAGTTCGAGCGAGCGCCGCACCGTATCGAGGCAGGAGGCGACGGTCTGATGCGGCAGGCCGTAGATCAGGTCGAAATTGATGCCGTTGATGCCGGCGCGACGGAGCATGTCGACGACGCCTGCGGTCTGCTCAAAACTCTGCACGCGGTTGATGGCGCGCTGCACGACGGGATCGAAGCTCTGCACCCCGAGGCTCGCGCGGTTCACGCCGGAGAGCCGCATGGCTTCCACCATCTCGGCGGTCAGCGTGCGCGGGTCGATCTCGACCGCGATCTCGGCCGACGGCAGCACGAAGAAGGCCTGGCGCATCGCCGCCATCAATTCGGCGAAGGCCTCCGGCGCCATGATCGTCGGCGTGCCGCCGCCGAAATGGATGTGCTCGACCTTGATGCGGCGGCCGATGGTTGCGGCGACCTGCGCGATCTCGCTGCGCAGCGTCTGCTGATAGGCCGCAATCAACCCGTCGCGGCGGACGATCTGGGTATGGCAGCCGCAATACCAGCACATCTCGCGGCAGAACGGCACGTGCAGATAAAGCGACGCGCTGGCGCTTGACGGAAGCTCGGCCAGCCATTTTGCGTAGGTGTCGGCGCCGATCGCCGGCGAGAAGTGCGGCGCGGTCGGATAGCTGGTGTAGCGCGGCAGGCGCTCTTCACCGTAACTTGCCGTGAGATCGGTCCTCATGTCTTACCCTTTGGTAAACCCTGGCCGCGCAATTGATGCGGCAAATCGCGTTGAGACCTGAAATACCGGTTTTCGGGCCGCCGACCTTGCGCTTGCGCAAAGTCCTGGCGCCGGTTCGGGACCATGATCCGGTTCCATCAATTGCCCATCAATTGCCCCCTTGGAGCAAGGCCATGGCATCGTTCGCGGTCGATCTCGTTCTCAGGCTTGCCGGCGCTCGCGGCCACATCCCGCACTTCGACGAGTTTCCGCCTCTGCCAGCGCCCGCGACCGCCGCCGGCCATCTCGCGCGTGTCCTCGCCATCATCGGCGCGATCTTCGCGGCGCTGTCGCTTGCGGTCTGGGGGCTCGCCTGGCTTTCACTCCGGCTGCTCTGACCGACATATCCTGACTTTCGCCAGGGTGCGCGACTGAACGCGCGACCGATTGCCGTTGTCGCGATCGACGTCGCGCATGCGCCCCGCCCGAATTCATTTCGGAAAATCTCTAAGTATCTTCGCGGAGGCGAATTTGGCAGAAGCTTGTCGCAGCGCAAACACTCTTGCCGAGAAAGGCGCACACTGCATCCATCGAAAAACGCATGAAGGATGCTTCCGATGTTCACCCGCAGAGCCGCATTAATCAGCGCCGCAGTGACCTCCTTGATGTTGGCGGTTCCCGCGCTTGCCGCCGACGACCTCAAGCTGCCGCGCCAGAAGGTCGAGCTGGTCGCGCCGCCCTTCGTGCATGCGCACGAGCAGGCGACCAAGCAGTCGCCGAAGATCATGGAATTCACGCTCACCGTCCAGGAGAAGAAGGTCGTCATCGACGACAAGGGCACGACCTTCCAGGCCATGACCTTCAACGGCTCGATGCCGGGCCCGCTGATGGTCGTGCATGAAGGCGACTATGTCGAGGTGACGCTGGTCAATCCGTCCACCAACTCGATGCCGCACAATGTCGACTTCCACTCCGCGACCGGCGCGCTCGGCGGCGCCGAGCTCACGCTGGTCAATCCCGGCGAGCAGGTGGTGCTGCGCTGGAAGGCGACCAAGACCGGCGTGTTCGTCTATCACTGCGCACCGGGCGGTCCGATGATCCCCTGGCACGTCGTCTCCGGCATGAACGGCGCCGTGATGGTGCTGCCGCGTGACGGCCTGAACGACGGCAAGGGCAAGGCGCTGAAATACGACAAGGTCTACTACATCGGCGAGCAGGACATGTACGTGCCTCGCGACGAGAAGGGCAACTTCAAGTCCTACGACTCGCCGGGCGAAGCCTACACCGACACCGAAGAGGTGATGAAGAAGCTGATCCCCTCCCACGTCGTGTTCAACGGCAAGGCCGGCTCGCTCACCGGCAAGAACGCCCTGACGGCCAGCGTCGGAGAGAACGTGCTGCTGGTGCATTCGCAGGCCAACCGCGACAGCCGTCCGCACCTGATCGGCGGCCATGGCGACTATGTCTGGGAGACCGGCAAGTTCGGCAACGCGCCGGAAGTCGGGCTCGAGACCTGGTTCATCCGCGGCGGTTCGGCGGGAGCTGCGATGTACAAGTTCATGCAGCCGGGCATCTACGCCTATGTGACGCATAATTTGATCGAGGCCGTCAATCTCGGCGCCACCGCGCACTTCAAGGTGGAAGGCAAGTGGAACGACGACCTGATGACCCAGGTGAAGGCGCCTGCCGACATCCCACCTGTCAAGACCAACTGACAACGACGAGGGGCCGGCACACCACCGGCCCCTTCCTCTTTCGGGAGTTCACCATGTTGATCGCATTCAAGCTCAAGGTTGCGGCAGCCTGCGTCGCCGGTCTGTTCGGACCGATCGCGGTCGCCCCGCTGGTCTCCGACGTCGCCTCGCGCAGCGGCGCGATCTCGAGCGAGCCCGCGGTCGTCGCGATCGAGCCCGGCCGTCTGGTCTATCGCCCGGCGGGCGACTTCACCCGCGCCGGCCGCCAGGCGGAGGCGCCGCTTCGCAACGTGCAGTTCAAGAAGCAGCTTCACATCATGCGGCACCAGGTGTCGTCCGCCGACTATCAGCTCTGCGTGCAGGACGGCGCCTGCCGCGATTTCGACCGCGGCGTGGTGATCGCGCTCGACCGCCCGGCGGTGCAGGTGAGCTGGCACGATGCCAACGCCTATGCCGGCTGGCTGTCGCGCAAGACCGGCGTGCATTACCGGTTGCCGAGCGACGAGGAATGGGCCTATGCCGCGGGCAGCCGGTTCAAGGACGATGGTTTACCCGTCGACGCCAACGATCCTGCAAAACGCTGGATCAGCCGCTACGAGCGCGAGTCCGACCGCGACATCTCCGACACGGCGCCCTCCCCGTTCGGCCGCTTCGGCCTCAACGAGCACGGCGTCGCCGATCTCGCCGGCAATGTCTGGGAATGGACTTCGACCTGCTTCGTGCGCTCACAGCTCGACGAGCGCGGTGACAGCGCGCGCGACAGGATCAATTGCGGCGTCCGTGTCGCGCAGGGCGTCCACCGCGCCTACATCACCGACTTCATCCGCGATGCAAGGGCCGGTGGCTGCGCGGCCGGTGTACCGCCCACCAATCTCGGCTTTCGCCTAGTGCGCGAGGAGACCTCCTGGGTCGCCGGCGCCACCCAGCGCCTGAGCAAGGCGCTGTCGGCGCGGTCGTAAATTTCGCTGCTGTTCCTGAAAGGCACTACGAGCATAGCCGCAACGCAGCGAGCGGAAAAGATGTCCGAGGTTCCGCTGCGCCCGTGCCGCTGCCGGCCTTTGGCATGCTTGCAGCGAGAGCCTTCACCACTGATAGCGGGCAACGCCCTTGCCCGCGTAGGATCGCGTGGCCGAGGAGAACTCGCCTTCGAAGCTTGCCGCCGCGGACCAGCCGTTCAGCCATTTCGCCTCGACCGCAGCGGTGGTCAGCGCGGCATCGCTGGCCTGGCGAGCGCCGTTCACAACGAAGGACGCGCCGGGCAGCGTCTGGAACGTGGCGGCGATCGCGCGATCCGGGTTGAAGTCGTGGGCCCAGGCGAAGCGGCCGCGCAGCGTCAGGATCGCCGTCTGCAGCGCGAGGGACTTGTCGCTGCGCACGCCGAGTTCGCTGCGCGTGTCGGTAACCGTTCGCGAATTGTAGCCTAGGGCGAACAGGTTGGTTCCGACGACGGCCCGCTCAATATAGGCCGGCAGAGCGAATGAGGTGAACTGAGCCGCCGCATAGGGCGTGACGCCGATGCCGCCGGCAACCGGAGCGACCAGACGGTAGCCGCCCTCCACCCGCCCCGACCACGCATTGGCGTTGAACTCGGCGCGTAAGCGATCGAAGCCGGCGATGGCCACGGTGCGATCGGTGGTGATGTCCTGCCAGCCATAGGCCAGCGCGGCCGAGACGTAGGCGGGGCCGCTGGCGTGGCGTACGTAAGCACCTGCCTGGAACAGGTCGGAGCGGCCCGAGCCGAGATTGTTGACGGCAAAGCTGGTGCCACCCCCCGCCAGCGCGAAGCCTGCGAGTGTGTTCGGCGAGAACAGATAGTCGGCGCCGACCGCCATACCGGCGATGCGGCTGGAGGCGTCGTTGGAGCCCAGACTCGCGTTCCCGCTCGTCGATTGCGCGCCGCCAAAAGGCGATACCCACACGCTCCAGCGCGGCTCGTAGCTTCTTGCCAGCGGCGCCTTGGTGAATGCCATGTAGGCGCCGCGCTCGCGCGCCAGCCGCTTCGTTGCGGCGTAGCTGCTGGCGCTCTCCTCGTCCGCATAGCCCGCAGGTGAACTCGCGCCGTTGAAGCGGTTGCCGCGTCCGAACAAGGAATCGGTGAGCAGGTTGATGAACTCGCTCATCGCCTGGAACGTGCTCTGCTGCGAGCCGGTCGCGCTTTCGCCGGAGAATTGCGTCAATCCAGCAGGTGTCGTCGTGCCGAACACTAGCGGGATGCTGCCGTTTGCGTTGAAGAAACTGCTCAGGCCATTGCCGACGGCCTGCTGGTTACGATTGAGATTGTTCGAGTTGCCGAAATCGAGTGTCAGGTTGAGATAGGCGTGGGTGGCGTCGTAGCCGAGCGTGTCGCTGAAATTCTTCGGCAGATTGACGTTGACGAGCGAGCCGAAGGTGCCGGACACGCCGCCGCTCGCTGTCAGGATCGTGTATTGCTTTGAAATGCTGTTGCCGCTGGCAAACACGGCATCGACCGTGGCGCCGCCAAGCATCGCGGTGCCGGTGACGCCGGCAAAGTTCGCCGCCGACGGATTGACCTGCACCAAATAGGCCGCACCGGCCTGAAAGGCGAGATCGCCGATGATCTTTGTCGAGGACCCCGGCGCGCCGTTGCCTGGGGCGAAGGTCGCGCCGCTGCCCAACGTGACGGTCAATGGATCGATGATACCAGCACCCATCAGGACGCCGCCGGCATTGACTGACAGCGACGAGGTCCCGGTGATGCTGCCTTCGACATCGAGCACGCCGCCATTGACGGTGGTCGCGCCGGTGTAGGCGTTGATTCCGAACAGCGTGGTGATGCCAGCTGTGGTCGTGAGGCTCGCGCTGCCGCCGATGCTGCTGATGGTGCCGCCGGTTGAGTTCACCGGGGCATTCAGATTGCCGTTTTGAAGTGTGCCGCCGGCAAGGCTCAGGGCTGCAAGAGTCTGCGTGGTGCCGCCGAGATCGAGCGTGCCCCCGGAGATGGTCAGCGTGTTGGTCACGGCGCCAAGGTTACCCGCGCCCGTCAGCAACAGCGTGCCTGCTGAGACGACGAGGCTGCCCGAGTAGGCACTGGTGCCGGTCAGCGTCCAGGTCGACGACCCGGTCTTCTCCAGCGACGTCCAGCCGGTGTCGATCCGGCTGACGTCAAAAGTGTTGGCGCCGGTGCCGGCGAGGCGGAAGGTGTCGTTGCCGCTGCCGACCGCGAGACCGCCCAGTGCCGCGTTCGGGCCATCCATGATGAAGACGTTGCCGGACCCGCCGAGCTGCACGGCAATGACATTCGACGTGGTGATCAGGCCAGCATTGTCAACGGTGACGGAGCCGCCGATCGTCCGAACGCCGGTCGCGCCGCTGATCAGACCGGTATTGGTCAGCGTGTTGGCGGTGCCGCCGTAGAACAGGACGCCGACCTCCGAGCCTATGCTGCCGCCGGCGTTCACGGTCCCGCCGATGGTGGCGCTGATGTTGCCGCCGCTTTGCATCGCCGCCCCGCCGCTCAGGAGCTGGATACCGACAGAATCCGCGACAATCGCCGAACTGGCGCCGGTGGTGACTCTGATATTGCCGGTGCCGGAATGCGACACGCCGATACCGACGCCTGTTGTCGCCAGGCCCGCAGCGTCGAATTCATGGTACGGACTTCCCCCAAAGCCGCCCTTGCCGCCTTTGCCGCCTTTGCCGCCGCCGCTCGCAATCCCCGTGATCGTGGCATCCGAGGAAACGATGATATCGGCGGTACTGGACGCGTTGGTGGCCGAAGCCAGGATGCCGATCGCCCCGCTTACCACAGGGGCCGACGACAACGTCACACTGGTTGTCCCGAGACCCGCCGTGCTGGCGAGGATTCCATTACCCGGACCGAAGACTTTGCCGGCGCCGAGACCTGCGGTGATGTTTCCCTTGGTGACACTGACGGCGAGCGTGCCGGTACTGGTGGACGAACCAATGAGTGCGCTTACCGCATCGCTGGGCGCTCCGCTGACGTCGTTCGAGACCTTCACCGTGACATCTCCGTTGCCCAGGGCGAAGATGCCGCCGACAGAGCCCGTGCTGTCGATCAGCAGGCTGCCGGTTCCGTCGTGTTGTGCTCTGATGAAGCCCGAGGTGTCGTTGTTGACATGAACGGTCAGCGCGCTGGCGTTGGCGGAATTGGATATCCAGGCATTGATGGCATTGAAATTGGTGGTGATAACGCCGTTGTCGGTCACGGTGATGCCGCCAAGGCCGCTCGTACTGACGTCCACGGCGGTGTTCTTGGACAATGACGTGACGTTGACACTATTGTCGATCTGAACGGAGATAGCGCTGGCGTTGGCGGCGTTGTTGATCGCGGCGCTGATGGCAGTCGCCCCAAACGAGGTCGTCACGCTGATGGGGCCGCCGGTGGTCAGATTGATGCCGCCAGTGGCGGCATTGCTGGTCGCGCTCAAGCCTGCGACCGGCACTGTGCTGGTTGCCGTCACCGCTCCCGATCCCGCATAGGTGATCGCGCCGAAATCATTGGCAAGCGCGACGCCGGTGCCGGATTGGTTGGTGATTCCGAACGTGGGATCGTTGTTGTTGAAGGTGAGCGAGCCGGCCGCGCTCACCGTCGCGCTGGCGCCGCCGGTGTCGATCTTGCCGCCCGCATTGACGTTGACCATGGTGGTGCCGGCGAAGCTCGTGACCAGCGTGCCAGCGCTCGCCTGGTTCGTCGCGTCGCAGGTAACGCTCGCGCTATTCTCGCCGAGGCAGGCGGCAAACGCGCGGGGCGGAACGCCGGTGAGCGCGATAATGCCAAGCGAGGCCCCGGTGAGCCACGCCGTGCGGCGGCGGGAGGCGGGCTGCAGTTGCGGCCGGACAATAGCAATCAGCCGGGCCTGGCGCGGATCATCCGCCCAGCTGCCGCCGACGCCAGCCCGATGTGCGACCCGCGCCTCCAACTCCCCAACCCCGTCTTGGCGCGTTGTCGCGCTCCCGGGGTTCCAGCCTAACGGCGGGCCCGACCGCTTGGTAGCGGGTCTTGGGAACCCCCGCCGGAATCCCGCCCGGAGTCACGGATATGCCACACCGTAAGGCGGAAAATCGCGCTGAACGGGCGCCGCTGGCACCGTCCCCTGGAGCGCACCGGAGGGGGAGGGTCGCAGCGCAACGTTGCGGTGGCAGTAGCGCTAGATCATCCCGAGGCGCTGCCAGACCGGCACGGCCTCCTCCAGGACAGGCTGGAAATTCTCGGCGAGGAAGCCAGTTGCTTCGCGATCGTCCTCGATCAGCCTGCCTTCCCTGAACGGCCGCCGGCCGAGGGCTTTGAGGATCGACATCGCGTGCTCCGCCGCGGCCCCAGCGTCCTCCATGCCATCGAACAGGGCAGCGAGCGCGAGCAATCCGAAATCGCTCACTGGGATCCCGGTCCGCGCCACCGGCGAAGCGAGGCTGCCGTGCACGCGCCCGGCGCGGGCCTGGGCGACGATCATACGGTTGAAGCGTTTTGCGGGCGCCACGTCGGCCGCCGGGCCGATCACCGGCAGCACCTGGCCGGATTCGACCAGCAGGGTGAGACAATCGAGCAGGATCGCGGCATTGCTCGGGCCGAACACCGGCAACGCCAGCAGCGCGTCGAAGGTGGCGATGCCCTTTGCCAGGAGGTCGACGATCGGCTGGTAGAGCTCGGGCATGCCGTTGAGTTGAGCCACCGGGCCCTGGAACATGAACCGCACCCGCGTGCGCGACACCGCGAGTACGAAGCTCAACTGCGCCAGCAGGCGCAGGTGTTCGCCCGCGGTCAGTTCACCGCTGCCGCGCGCGAACAGATCGCGCCGAAACTGCTTGTTGGCCGCATAGTCACGCACGGTCTCCTTCAGCTCGGGGTCGTCGATCCCGGCGAGCAACGGCGCCAGCGCGGCGGGCACGGCATAGCGGTCGAGATTCTCCGACAGGGTGGCGGATGCGAGAAAAGCGAGCTTGGCGTCGGCCAACCGCGCGGCGATCTCGGCGAACTGAAACAGGTCCCAATGCTCATCGAGATATTCGTGGGCGAGATAGACGCGGTCCATCGCAAGCATCGCGTCGACATGTCTTGCGGCGGCCGGGTTGGCGGCGAAATAGCCGGCGTTGCTCTGCCGCAGCTTCGAAAGCAAATCGAGGCCGAGCGCGAGCTGGCGGTCCGAGTGGCCGGGATTGCGGCGCTTGACCTGCATCATCAGCTGGCGGATCGGCTGCAGCGGCGCCCAGCCCGGCATGCAATTATAGGAGACATAGGCGAGGCCGCCCGGCTGCAGCCGCTGACGCAGGATTGCGACGATGGCGTCCTGGACTGGCCGGGCCACCCAGCTGAAGATGCCGTGCGCCGCGACGATGTCGAGATCATTGGCGCCGCCGCGCGCGGCGGCCTCCTCGAACCCGGTCTCGGTGACCATGACATTAGAAAGCTGCGCACCCTCGATCAGCTTGCGCGCGTTGGCGACGTGCTCCGGATTGAAATCAAACCCCTCGAAGGCGACGTCGGGGTTTGCCGCGGCGAGCAGCGCCAGCCCAAATCCCTGGCCGAAGCCGAGCTCCAGCACGCGCCGCGGGCGCAGCGCGCGGCCCGGCGAGCGGCCGGTCGCGAGCGCCGCGAAGGCCATGTGGCCGGGCGCGGTCTCGCGATAGAATCCGGCCGTGTAGCCGATGTCGGCGACATAGCCCGCGTTCCAGCTCATCGGTCGAGTCCAAGCCTGCAATCTTTGGACGTAGCCATGCGTGGAACTGCAGCAGAAACAGCCTGACGGCGCAAGGGCTCCACCGCGCCTACATCACCGACTTCATCCGCGACGCAAGGGCCGGCGGCTGCGCGGCGGGTGTCCCGCCTACCAATATCGGCTTTCGCCTGGTGCGCGAAGAGCCGTCCTTGATGGCACGGCTGGAGAAGGCTTGGACGGTGCGGTCGTGAGGTCCCCACACACACGATGTCATCGCCCGGGGCATGACAGAAACTCAAATCCTGCGCGCGAACATGCGGAAGCCGGGCGCGCCGATCAGCGCCTCGAAAGCCGGGTCGCGCTTCTCGTCGGCGAAGGCGAAGCCGGCCTTGGCATAGCAACGCTCGGCGGGCTCGTTGCCGATCAAAAATGAGATCGTGGCCCGGGCAAAGCCCGCGTCCCGCCCCTTCTCCAGCGCGTGCGCGATCAGCGCCTGCACCAGACCGCGGCCGCGATGCTGCGGATCGGTTGCGACATGCTCGATCATCCAGTCGCCCTCGCCGCCCTGAACCCAGCAGGCACGCGAATAGGCGCCACGCCGGCGAATGGAGTCCAGCTCCGGCGCTGCGAGCCCGACCGCGGCGCCGACCTCCTCGATCGCGGCCCACGCCGCGGGGCCGGTGCCTGCTGCAGGCACGGCGCAGAGCGCGGCGGCGGGCTTGCCGTCGGTCTCGGCGATCAAAAACTGCGAGACGTGCCACATCGACACCGCGCGCGCCGTCGAGACGCGCGCGATGAAATCCAGGCATTGGTCTTCGGGCCAGCCGAGCGCGACGTCGAACCAGCCGCACGGCCGGTAGCCGCGCATCGACGACAGAATGATTGCTGCGATGAAACTGGCGTCTTCGGGACGCGCAGACCGTATCGTCATGCGCGCCCCCGTTGCGACGACCTTACGTGTTCTTCAGCGCGACGCGAAATTCGGCCTCGGTCTTGGCCTTGACCTCGTCGAGCGTGACGCCGTCGGCGAGCTCGATCAGCGCCATGCCGCCGTCGCCGTGCTTGTCGATGGTGAATACGGCGAGATCGGTGACGACCATGTCGACCACGCGTTCGCCGGTCAGCGGCAGGTTGCATTTCTTCAGCAGCTTCGAGCCGTCCTTGGCGGAATGCTCCATCACCACCACGACGCGCTTGACGCCGGCGACGAGGTCCATCGCGCCGCCCATGCCCTTGACCATCTTGCCGGGGATCATCCAGTTGGCGAGATCGCCGTTCTGGGCCACCTGCATGGCGCCGAGGATCGACAGGTCCATGTGGCCGCCGCGGATCATGCCGAAGGAATCGGCGCTGGAGAAATACGAGGTCGACGGCAGCTCGCTCACGGTCTGCTTGCCGGCGTTGATGAGGTCGGCGTCCACCTCGTCCTCATAGGGGAACGGGCCCATGCCGAGCATGCCGTTCTCGCTCTGCAGGCTGACGTCGACGCCGTCGGGGATGAAGTTCGAGACCAGCGTCGGGATACCGATGCCGAGGTTGACGTAGTAGCCGTCACGCAACTCCTTCGCCGCGCGCGCAGCCATCTGTTCACGGGTCCAGGCCATCAGATTTCAACTCCTGTTCCGGCCGCGGGCGCGCGATCCGTGCGCGGGCGAGTGTTGCGGAATTCGATGCGCTTCTTGGCCGTGCCGACCTCGACGATGCGCTTCACGAAGATGCCGGGCGTGTGGATGTGGTCGGGATTGAGTTCACCGGCAGGAACCAGGTGCTCGACCTCGGCGACCGTGATCTTCGCGGCCGTCGCCATCATCGGGTTAAAGTTGCGCGCGGTCTTGCGGTAGATCAGGTTGCCGGCGGTGTCGCCCTTCCAGGCGTGCACGATGGCGAGGTCGGCGAACAGGCCACGTTCCATCAGGTACTTCTCGCCGTCGAACTCCTTCACTTCCTTGCCTTCGGCGATCAGCGTGCCGACGCCGGTCTTGGTGTAGAAGGCCGGGATGCCGGCGCCGCCGGCGCGGATGCGCTCGGCCAGAGTCCCCTGCGGATTGAACTCGAGTTCCAGCTCTCCGGCGAGGAATTGCTGCGCGAACAGCTTGTTCTCGCCGACATAGGACGAGATCATCTTCTTGATCTGCCTGGTTTCCAGCAGGCGGCTGAGCCCGATGCCGTCGACACCGGCATTGTTGGAGACCACAGTCAGGCCCTTGACGCCGGACTCGCGGATCGCGTCGGACAGTTCCTCGGCGATGCCGCAGAGGCCGAAGCCGCCTGACATGATCATCATGTTGTCTTTCAGAATGCCGGAGAGGGCCGACTTGGCGTCCGGATAGACCTTGTTCATGCAAAAAACCTTCGACTGAACCTTCGGCTTGCAGGCGTCGCGCCTTATTGGCGGCGATTATTAGGCGAAATCGTCCGAAGCCGTCAATGATACGGGTTTCTCCGGTCCGCAGGCCGGTGCTAGAAGCTGCCCACGCCGTGGGCATAACCCTACCGCGGCCTTGAAAGCGACAAGAAAACCCATCAAGTTGCGGGGGTTGGGCGTGGGGCGCGCAGGGTCTCTCCCGGCCCGCCTTTAATCTAGCTCCAACGACCAACCCGATCAGGACATGCCATTGACCATGGCCCAAGGAATGAAGCGCCTCGGGACGCCGATCGCGGCGTTGCTCGGCGTCGCGCTGATCGCCCTGATCGCGACATCCTGGCTCATCAACCGCGACTCGCTGCGCCAGGCGGTGGAGGCGCAGATCCGCGACGTCACCGGGCTCGAGCTCAATGTCGCCGGCAGCATCGACATCTCGATCCTCCCGGCCAGCTACATCTCGTTCCACGACGTCGGCCTGAAGGACGGAGGCACCAGCGTCCCCGCGCTCCATGTCGACGTGCTCACCGCGAATCTGCGGCTGTTGCCCCTCTTGCTGCAACGGTTCGAGATTGCCGACCTGACGCTGCTGCGGCCGCGGATCCATGTCAGCCTGCAGCCGGATGGCGAGAGCAACTGGACGCCGTTCATCCAGACCATCGCGCGAACCATGAAGCCCGGCGCCGAGAACCAGGTCTCGTTCTCCGAGATCAGGATCCAGGACGGCGTGCTCGATTACGAGGATGCCGCCACCCACGCCACCGAGAAGATCGAGGATATCGACCTGTCGCTGGCCTGGCCGTCGATCTCGCGCTCCTTCGCCGCGACCGGGCAGTTCGACTGGCGCGGCGAGCGCGTCGACGGCTCGATCAGCTTTGCCGATTTCGTCGCCGCACTCTCCGGCGAGCGCTCGGGGTTGAAGGCGCGGCTCGCCAGCGCCCCGCTCAAGCTCGCCTTCGACGGCAGCGTCGCCAATCGCACCAGCCCGATGATGGAGGGTACGCTCACCATCGACAGCCCGTCGCTGCGCAACGCGCTGCGCTGGACCGGCCAACCGCAGCCCGGCAGCGGCGGCTTCGGCCGCTTCGCGCTGAAGGCGCGCGCCAACGTCGTCGGCGCCTCGATCGCGCTCACCAACGTCAATGTCGAGCTCGACGGCAATGCCGCCGAGGGCGTGATGACCTATGCGAACAACGGGCGGCAGACGCTGCAGGCGACGCTTGCGGCCGATACGCTCGATTTCACGCCCTACATCTCGACCTTTCGCCTGCTCGCGAGCGGCGCCCGCGACTGGAACAGGCAGCTGTTCGATCTCAACGGGCTGTCGACCACCGACCTCGACATGCGCCTGTCGGCGGCCAGGCTGACGGTCGGGCCGACCAAGCTCGGCCGCACCGCGATCGGCGCGAACCTGCGCAACGGCACGCTGGCGCTCTCGGTTGGCGAGGCCCAGGTCTATGGCGGCATCGCCAAGGGCTCGTTCGGGATCGCGCGATCCGACACGGTCGCCGACGTCAAGGCGCAGTTCCAGTTCATCGACGTCGACCTGCAGGCCTGCGCCACCGAACTGTTCGGCCTCAACAAGCTGTCCGGCCGCGGCAACATCAACGTCTCCCTGCTCGCCTCCGGATCGAGCCCGTTCGGCCTCGTGCAGTCGCTCGACGGCACCGCCACGGTGACCGGGCAAAATGGCGCGATCGCGGGCTTCAATGCCGAGCAGTTGCTCAAGCGGCTCGAGCGGCGTCCGCTGTCGGGCGGCGGCAATTTTCGCAACGGCTCGACTCCTTACGACAACCTCGTCATCGCGGTGAAGTTCTCCGACGGCATCGCCACCGCCGAGGACATCCGCATCGAAGGACCGGCGGCGAAGATCACGCTGACCGGCACGGCCTCGGTGCCGACGCGCGAATACGACATGAAGGGCGTGGCCAGCCTCAACACCACGTCCGGCTATCAATTGCCCTTCATGGTGCAGGGTCCCTGGGACGATCCGCTGATCTTTCCCGATCCCGAAGCCCTGATCCGTCAGTCTCCCGCGGCATCTCCCTTCCTCGACCTCCTGAAGCGGCGCATCATCGGCGAAAAGCCTGCCGCGCAGGACGGCTCGCCGACGGCCGAGAACGCCAAAGAGGGCGCCAAGGAAAACGCGAAGTCGAACTAACGGCTCGCGTTCGCCGCCTGCGCGAATTGATCGGGGCGAATTGATGCGGCGATTGCATCGATGCGCGTGTTAAGCATCTCCCGGGACGCATACCCCACGACATTGGTCTGACAACATGCCGCTAGATCGGCTGGCGAGCATGCGCTAGTGTTTTATCCGACCGGTTAAAATTCCGGCGGCTTGAGGGAGAAAAACGTGAGATCCAAGGTTATTGGCGCAGTCACACTGGCGGTCGCTGCGGCCGGGCTGTTCGCAGCCGCTGCACCCGCATTTGCGCAGCAGAAGACGATTACGGTCTGGTGGGGCAAGGGCTTCTATCGCTCCGAAGACGACGCGCTGATCGAGACCATCAAGAAGTTCGAAGCCAAGACCGGCATCAAGGTCGAATTGTCGCAATACGCGATCCAGGACATGATTCCGAAGACGGTCGCCGCGCTCGACGCCGGCACCGTGCCCGACGTTGCCTATTCCGACAGCTACGACGTGCAGGCGCAGGGCAAGTGGGCCTATGAGGGCAAGCTCGAGGACCTCTCCGACATCATGGAGCCGATCAAGGGCCGGTTCGTGCAGAACACCCTGGACGCCTCGATCCTCTACAACGACGTCGCCAAGAAGAAGGCCTATTACGGCTTCCCGCTGAAGCAGCAGAGCATGCACGTCCAGATCTGGAACGACATGCTGGAGAAGGCCGGCTTCAAGGTGAGCGACATTCCGAATGACTGGACCGGCTACTGGACGTTCTGGTGCGACAAGGTGCAGCCGGCGATCCGCAAGGCGACCGGCCAGCGCATCTATGCCGTCGGCCAGCCGATGGGCGTGGAATCTACCGACAGCTTCCAGTCGTTCTACACCTTCATGGACGCCTACCACGTCAAGCTGGTCGACGACGACGGCAAGCTCCTGGTGGACGATCCCAAGGTGCGCGAAAACCTGATCCTCGCCCTGAAGGACTACACCGACACCTACATCAAGGGCTGCACCCCGCCGTCGTCCACGACCTGGAAGGATCCCGACAACAACGTCGCCTTCCACAACAAGACGATCGTGATGACCCACAACTTCACGATCTCGATCGCGGCCAAGTGGTTCGAGGACTCCACGAACCAGGCGCTCACCCAGGAGCAGCGCGACGCCGGCAAGAAGGCCTATGAGCAGGACATCATCACCGCGTCCTTCCCGAAGGCGCCGGACGGCTCCACCATCCGCTACCGCTCGGACGTCAAGACCGGACTGGTGTTCACCGCGGCCAAGAACAAGGCCGAGGCCAAGCAGTTCATCGCCTTCCTGCTCCAGGAAGAGAACGTCCGCCCCTACATCGAAGGCGCGCTCGGCCGCTGGTTCCCGGTGACCAAGGAAAGCCAGGAAAGCCCGTTCTGGCAGGCCGACAAGCACCGCAAGGCGGTCTACACCCAGTTCAAGGGCGGCACCGCCGCGTTCGACTTCACCAAGAACTGGAAGTTCACCATTCTCAACAACGAGAACGTGTGGGCCAAGGCGATGAACCGGATCGTCAGCGAGAAGGTCCCGGTCGACAAGGCCGTGGACGAGCTGATCGCCCGCATCAAGCAGGTCGCAGGTTAAGCTTTATAGCTCCCTCTCCCCGTGCTTCATGGGGAGAGGGAAGCAGACCAAGACCGGCCGCCTCGCGCGGCCGGAATTCCTTTTGAAGAGACCGAAAGAATGGCGATCACGCTCTCCGGCGATTCCGCGATGCCCGCCCCGCCTTTGTCGTCGCGGCTGACCCCGGCGCAGGTCTGGGGCATCGTGCTGCTCGCGCCCTATCTGCTCGTCTTCCTCGCCTTCGTCGTCTACCCCGTCTGCTACGGGCTGTGGCTGGCGCGCGCACCGGAAAACTATGTCGCGCTCTACAACGACCCGATCTTCGCGCGCGCCGCGATCAACACGCTGATCTTCCTGGTCATCGGCATCAACATCAAGATGCTGATCGCGCTGTTCCTGTCCGGCTTCTTCGCCCAGCAGCGCCCCTGGATCAAATGGCTTTCGGTGATCTTCATCCTGCCCTGGGCGGTGCCGTCGATCCCGACCATCCTGTCGGTGCGCTTCATGCTCAATCCCGAATGGGGCGTGATCAATCACCTCATCTTCTCCTTCACCGGCGACGACGGCCCGAATTGGCTGAACGACCCGACCGTGGCCCTGACCATGGCGATCGGCGTCCACATCTGGAAGTCGCTGCCGTTCTGGACACTGATCCTGATCACCGGACGCCTCGCGATCCCGCATGATTTGTTCGAGGCCGCCGAAGTCGACGGCGCCAGCTGGTGGCAGAAATTCCGCTTCATCACCTGGCCGTCGATGCAGACGCTCTACGTCACCTGCACGCTGCTCTCGATGATCTGGACGCTCGGCGACTTCAACAGCGTCTATCTGCTCACCGGCGGCGGCCCGGCCGACCTCACGCACGTGCTGGCGACGCTCGGCATCCGCTATCTCCGGCTCGACCAGCTCTCGCTCGCGATGGCCTCCATCGTCTGTGCGATGCCGTTCGTCCTGCCGCTCGTGTATTTCATGATGAAACGGTTGTCGCGATGAAGCTTCCCGGGTTGAGCGAATTTTCCTGGCGCGACGTCGCGACCGAAGCGCGGCTGCTGCTGATCGGGATTCCCGTCTTCCTGTGGACGATGATCCCGATCTACCACATGTTCCTGTTCGCGATCTCCCCGAAGGAGGACGCGTTCTCGGGCAAGCTGTGGCCGGACCATCCGACGCTGCACAATTTCGGGATCGTGTTCAAGCAGCAGCACTATTTCCTGCGCGACTTCTACGTCCAGTTCTGGAATTCGACGGTGATCGCGGCTTCCGTCGGCGTGCTGACGCTGGTCGTTGCCACCGCCGCCGCATTCTCGATCTCGCGGCTGCGGGTGCCCGGCGGGCGCATCGTGATGAATCTCGCGCTCTTCACCTACTTCATCCCGGCGGCGTTCCTCGCGGTGCCGATGTATCGCACCATGGGCAATTACGGCCTCCTCAACAATCACTGGTCGCTGATCCTGGCGATGGTGACGATCGCCAGCCCCTACGCGATCTGGGTGCTGAAGCAGGCCTCCGACAAGCTGCCGGTGGAGCTGGACGAGGCCGCGGTGATGGACGGGGCAACCACCCTGCAGATCTTCCGCCTGGTCTATGTGCCGCTGATGATGCCCTCGCTGGTCGCGATCGGCACCTATGCGGTGCTGCTCGCCTGGAACGAGTATCTCTACGCCTTCCTGCTGCTCTCGAACGACCGCGAGATCACGCTTCCCGTCGCGCTCGGCAACTTCCTCGCCGCCGACGATTCGCCCTGGGAGCTGTTGATGACGACCGGCTTCATCTACGCGCTGCCGCCGGCCGCGGTGTACTACGCCTTCCGCCGCTACATGGTGGGCGGCCTCACGGCGGGTGCGGTGAAGTCCTAGAGCATGATCCGGAAAAGTGTGAAGCGGTATTCCGAATAGATCATGCTCAAACTTGAGCGGCCGCACGCTTCCTGCGGTAGGCGACCAGGAGCGCGATCGTCGAGCCGATGAAGTAGCCGGCGGTCGCGCCCGAGATGGCGCGGCCGGCGGTGATGGCGAGCGCGCGGTCGCCGGCGTCGATCGCCGAGATCACGCCGACCGCATATTGCGCGGCGAAGACGATCAGGTTGCGGATCAGGCCGAAAATGCTGCCGGGGCGGACGATCTCGCCCGTCGCGTGATCAACATCGAAGGGGCGTGGGGTCAGCACGCCGAGCGGCAAGAGCGCGAGCGCGGCCGTCATCCACGCGACGAGCGGCCACGAGACGGCCTGATGCCCGAGGCCGATCCGCGAGACGCCCCAGACGATGAACACGACCGGCACGATCAGCGCGCGCCAGACCGTTGCCCGGCGCGGCTGCATCGACTTGATGCCCTGCCAGACCAGATAGGCGAGCAGAATCCAGACCCAAAGCGGGGTGTGGATCAGGATCTGATAGGCAAATTTCACGCCTCGTCGCCCCTCTAAAGCGGCGCCGCGCTTTCTCCCTGCGAACTCGACAGTTTCGAGGCGAGCGAGGCCCCGACGATGACGAGCGCGATCAGGGCGATCACCAGCGTGCAGATCGCGTTGATCTCGGGCTTCACGCCAAGCCGCACCTCGGAATAGATCCGGATCGGCAGGGTCGCCGAGCCGGGACCGGTGGTGAAGCTCGCGATCACGAGATCGTCCAGCGACAGCGTGAAGGCCAGCATCCAGCCCGCGACGATCGCAGGCGCGATCAGCGGCAGCGTCACCGCCAGGAAGGCGCGGACCGGGTCGCAGCCGAGATCCATCGCCGCCTCCTCCAGCGAACGGTCGAGCGAGCCGAGGCGGGACTGCACGACCACCGCGACGAAGCACATCGTCAGCGTGGTGTGGGCGATCGTCACCGTCCAGAAACCGCGCGCGGCGTTCGTTGCGACGAACAGCAGCAGCAGCGACAGCCCGGTGATCACCTCCGGCATCACCAGCGGCGCATAGAGCATGCCGGAGAACAGGGTGCGTCCGCGAAACCGCTCGCCGCGCGACAGCGCGACGGCCGCGAGCGTGCCGAGCAACGTGGCTGACGTCGCGGAGGTGACGGCGACCCGCAAGCTCATCCAGGATGCCTCGATCATGGCGCGGTCGTTGAAGAACTCGTGATACCAGCGCAGCGACCAGCCGCCCCACACCGTCACCAGCCGCGAGGCGTTGAAGGAGAAGATGACGAGGACGATGATCGGCAGATAGAGGAAGGCAAGGCCCAGCGCCAGCGAGGCGATGTTGAAGCGGGACAGGCGGGCGGGTTTGTGCATCCTTCACCGCCCCTGTTCGAGCTGACGCTTCTGCAGCCGCTCGTACAGCAGCAGCGGCACCAGCAGCACCAGCAGCAGCACGATGGCGGCGGCGGAAGCCACCGGCCAGTCCTTGTTGGTGAAGAATTCGAGCCACAGGGTCTGGCCGATCATCAGCGAATTCGAGCCGGCCAGAAGATCCGGAATGACGAACTCGCCGACGATCGGGATGAAGCACAGCAGCACGCCGGCGCCGACCCCCGGCAATGACAGCGGGAAGGTGACGAGCCAGAACACCTGCCAGGGCGGTGCGCCGAGATCGCCGGCCGCCTCCTCCAGCGCCGGCTCCATTTTGGCGAGCGTGGCATAGAGCGGCAGGATCATGAACGGCAGATAGGAATAGACGATGCCGATATACATCGCGGCGTCGGTGGAGAGCCACACCGCCGGCTGGCTGACCAGGTGCAGCGCCATCAGGATCTGGTTGAGCAGGCCGTCGTGCTGGAGGATGTTGATCCAGGCGTAGATGCGGATCAGGAACGAGGTCCAGAACGGCACGATCACCAGCACCATCGCCACCGCGTGCCAGCGCCGAGGCAGACGCGCCATGCCATAGGCGATGGGGTAGCCGATCAGGACCAGCAGCGCGGTCGACATCACGGCGACGGTGAGGCTGCGCAGATAGGCGAACACATAGAGGTCGTCGGAGACGAGCAGCCTGAAATTGTCGATTCCCAATGCGGCGAAGGCCGCTCTTATCGCCGCCCATCCCGCCGTCAGGTCGAACACCGGCTCGTAGGGCGGCTGCGCGATCGCGGTCTGCGACAGGCTGATCTTCAGCACGAAGCCGAACGGCACCAGGAAGAACAGCACCATCCAGACATAGGGGGCGATCGCGGCAAAGCGCGCCGGTCGCGCGAAGATGCGGCGCGCGCTCATCGTTCCAGCACCACGCAGTCGTCGGGCGCGAAGGCGGCCACGACAGGCTGGCCCGGGCCGTAGGCATCGGCATCGCGCCGCGCGCTGTTGGCGAGCGAGGCCTGCACCATGCCGCCGGCATCGAGCCTCACCTTGTAGGTGGTGGTGCCGCCGAGATAGCAGACGTCAGCAACCACGCCGTCCAGCCGGTTGATCGGCGCCGCATGCTCACTCTCCGTGCCGCGGCGCGACAGCCTGATCTTCTCGGGGCGGACCGCGACCGACAATCTTGTCCCGCCCGCGGGCTCGCGCGCCGCCGCGGCTATCAGCGTGCCCGCGCCCCCCGTGGCGATGACCAGGCGATCGCCGTCGCGCTGCGTCAGCTCGCCGTCGAACAGGTTGATGTCGCCGACGAACTGCGCGATCCAGCGCGAGCGCGGCGCCTCGTAGAGCTCGCGCGGGGTCGCGACCTGGACGAGCTTGCCGGCGTTCATCACGCCGATCCGGCTTGCCATCGTCATCGCCTCTTCCTGGTCGTGGGTGACGACGATGAAGGTCATGCCGAGCCGGCGCTGCAGCTCCATCAGCTCGCCTTGCGTGCTCTCGCGCAGCTTCTTGTCCAGCGCTGCGAGCGGCTCGTCGAGCAGCAGGAGCTGCGGCCTGCGCGCCAAGGCGCGTGCCAGCGCCACGCGCTGGCGCTGGCCGCCGGAAAGCTGGTCGGGCTTGCGCTGCTCCAGCCCCTCGAGCTTCACCAGCGCGACCATCTCCGCAACGCGGGTGGCGATCTCCTCGCGCGCCAGCCGTGCACGCTTCAGGCCGAAGGCGATGTTGTCGCGCACCGAAAGATGCGGAAACAGCGCATAGTTCTGGAACATCATGTTGATCGGACGCTCATGCGGCAGCGCCTGCGCGATGTCGGTGCCGCCGAGCAGGAGGCGCCCTTCGTCCGGCGCCTCGAAGCCGGCCAACATGCGCAGCAGCGTGGTCTTGCCGCAGCCGCTCGGCCCGAGCAGCGCAAAGAACTCGCCGGCCCGGATGTCGAGCGAGACGCCGTCCACGGCACGGAAGGTCCCGAACGTCTTCGCCACGCCCTCGATGCGCAGCAGCGGCTGACCCGCCGCCGGATGCGCGTTGACGCCCGCCATTTCGGCGGCAATGTCCGTTCCGGGCAACTGTCCAGCCATGTTACCTGCCAACCCCGATTCCGGCGCACGCTAGCGGCGGATCGGTCTTTGCTCAACCGGTTCGCGTGGATCGTCCCAAATTGGCCTTCAGGCCGGGCGTCAAACGGCGTATGATTACGGCATGACCAAACTGCTGGATCAGGCTCTGGAAATTGCACGCAGTCTGCCTTCGGACGCGCAGGACGACATCGCGCGGATCGTGCTGCAACTTGCAGGCGCAGAGGCGGCCTCTCCCGTCCCTCTCTCAGGTGACGAACGATCGGCGATTGCCGTATCCAAGGAGGCAGCCAAGCGAGGCGAATTCGCAACCGAGGCTCAAGTCCGCGCGACTTGGGCCAAACACGGCCTGTGAATATCCGCTAGACGCTTCCGGCGCTGGCCGATCTCGATTCTATATTGGCCTACATTTCAGCTACATCGCCGCAGGGAGCGGCGCGCGTTCAAAAGCGCATTCAGGACGTCATCGGCCTGTTGCTGGCACATCCCGAGATAGGCCTCCGAACCGACGATCCGGACATTCGGAGACTGACCACGACACCCTATCCGTTTCTCATTTTCTACGAGATTGGGAGCCAGGAAATCATCATCCACGCCATCCGTCACAGGGCCCGTGATCCCGGAGGAATGCCGGGCGCGCGCGACCCCGTCTAGCTCACATCCGCAGGCGGTGATGCCAACCGCTACCCGGTCTTGAGCGCCAGCTCCATTTTCTCGGCGCGGCCGACGAGGCCGGCATAATGGCCGATCGGCTGGGGCTTGCCGAGCAGATAGCCCTGCACGCCATCGCAACCTTCCCTGGCGAGGAAGGTGAGCTGCTCGATGGTCTCGACGCCCTCGGCGATGATCGACATTTCGAGGCCGTGGCCGAGGTCGATCACGGCGCGCACGATCGCCGCCGATTGCGGATTGCGGCCGAGATTGATGATGAAGGTGCGGTCGATCTTGATCTTGTCGAACGGGAACGCCTGCAGATAGCTCAGCGAGGAGTAGCCGCTGCCGAAATCGTCCATCGAGATGCGCACGCCGAGCGCCTTGAGTCGGCGCAGCAGGGCGAGGCCACGGTCGAAATCCTCGATCAGCACGCCCTCGGTGATTTCGAGCTCGAGCCGGCCCGGCGCCAGCCCGGTCTCGAGCAGGATCGAATGGACCAGCCCGACCACGTCGCCGTGCATGAACTGCGCCGGCGACAGATTGACCGCGACCTGGAGCGGTTTTGGCCAGGACGCCGCCTCGCGGCAGACCTCGCGCAGGATCCATTCGCCCATCTCGACGATCAGGCCGCTTTCCTCGGCGATCGGAATGAATTCGGCCGGCGAGACCTGGCCGCGCACCGGGTGCTGCCAGCGCGCCAGCGCCTCGAAGCCGATGATCTCGCTTTCCGCGACGCTCGTACGCGCGATGCCTTGCGGCTGGAACGCCAGCGACAGCTCGCCGTTCTTGATCGCCTTCGACAGATCCTGGTGCAGCACCCGGCGGTCGCGGATCTGCTGGTCCATCTCGGGCTGATAGAGCCTGATCGTGCCGCGCGACTTCTGCTTGGCGCGGAACAACGCGGCACTGGCATTGGCGAGCAGCGAGGCGCCGTCGGCGCCGTTGTGCGGGAAGATCGACATGCCGGTGGTGACGCCGGCGCGCACCGCGCGGCCATCGATGTGGAATTCCTGGGCAACGGCCTCGCCGAGCCGCTGCGCCAGCGCAAGGCCTGCCTCCGGCTGCTTGCCGTCGATGATGAGACCGAACTCGTCGCCGGACAGGCGCGCCACCACGCCGCCGCGTGCGACGTCCTGGAGCCGCTGGGCCACCTCGATCAGGAGCTTGTCGCCCAGCGCATGACCGAAGACGTCGTTGACCTCCTTGAGCCCGTCGAGGTCGATGCTGAGGACCGCGAACTCCTCACCGGTGCCCTCGCAGGCCTCGATCATCTGGGTCAGCGCCTGCAGGAAGGCGGCGCGGTTCGGCAGGTCGGTCAGGCCATCGTGATAGGCCATATGTGCCATGCGCGATTCGGTCTGCCGGCGGTCGGTGACGTCCTCGTGGGTCTTGATCAGATATTGCGGCTCGCCGGCATCGCTCAGCACGGTGGCGCGCCGGGTGAGGAACAGCCGCAGGCCGTCCTTGGTGGAGATCGGATGCTCCTCGGTGATCATCCCGCGCTTCTTGATCGCGGCCTCGTCGCGCGCGATGATCAGCTTCGCCTCTTTGGCATTGAAGATGTCGGAAGCCGTCAGGCCCGTGGCTTCCTCGCGCCTGCGGTTGAGGATCGTCTCGGCGCTGCGATTGGCCAGCAGATAGCGGCCGTCCTTGACCTGTTCGACGATCAAGGCCACCGGGATGTTGTCGACGACGAGTTCGAGGAACTTCTTGGTGCTCTCCAGCTCCTGCGAGAGCGAACGGCGGTCGGTGATGTCCTCGAACAGCAGCAGCAGGAATTCGGGCTCGTTGCGCTCGTTGCGGACCACGATCCGGATCGAGGCGACCATGGCGCGCGCCGACCCGCGCTCGACCTCGAATTCGTTGCGGTACTGGCCGTCGGGGGCTTTGAGCGCCGCCTGGTCGCTCGCCTCGATGCTGGCCGCAGAGGTGGGCGTGAACAGCTCGCGCGCGCTCTTGCCGACGACCTGATCCCGTGAAAAGCCCCAGAACTGCTCATAGGCCCTGTTGGCGAAGATGTAGCGGCCGTCCTCGATGTTCTTGGCGGCGACGCAGGCCGGCACGCTGTCCAGCACGGATTCCAGGAACTGCTTGGTGGAGGCGAGTTGGCGAGACAGCTTGCGCTGCTCGCTGACGTCGAGATGGGTCGCCACCGAACCGCCGTTCGGCAGCACGAAATACTTCACCAGGATGGAGCGCCCGTCCGGCAACTCGGTGATCAGCCCGTTGGCGCTCGAGGCCTTCTCGTAGAAGTCGTCGTCGGAGACGCCGAGAACACCGCGGTCGCGACGCAGCTTGAGCAGGTCATGGCCGTTCATGCCGGTCCACAGGTCCGAGCGCGACAGGCCGTAGATCTCGAGATAGCGGTCGTTGCAGAACATGATGCGCCGCTGCGCATCGGTCATCACCACGCCCTGGTTGAGATTGTTCATGGCGGAGGAGACGAAGGCATTGCGCCGCAACTGCAACCGCCTGGCGCGCCGCAGTGCGGAATGAATCCAGAGCACGGCGGCCGCCAGCAGCGAGCAGAGGACAATCCCGCCGATCAGGCCTTCCCAGATCAGGCCCGGATCGAGCGCGCCGAGCTCGCTTGCGAAGGCGCGCGCAGGCGTCATCGTTCCGGCCAGGCACGCGACGCCCTGCACAGCAATCAGAATAGTGCTGTCAGCGTGCCAGTTCTTCTCAGCCATCAGCCACCCGCGATTTCAATGGCGGATTGTCTGGCTTCACGGGTTTGGATCGGGTAAACGCCTGTAGGCGCAACGGAAAAATGTGACGCGAAATACGGCAATTGCCCTGACATGATAAATGCTTCCTTAACGGAAAACGGCCGCGCGGCCGCCTTTTCGGGCAAATTGGCCCACCCGCCAGCGGCACCTCCCACGAAAATCCCGCACAGCCATGGATAAAGTCGACTGTGTCGTCATCGGAGCCGGCGTGGTCGGGCTCGCGGTGGCTCGAAAGCTCGCGCAGGCCGGGCGCGAGGTGATCGTGCTCGAGGCCGCGGAAGCCATCGGCACCGTCACCTCCTCGCGCAACAGCGAGGTGATCCATGCCGGCATCTACTACCGCGCGGGGAGCTGGATGGCGCGCATGTGCGTCAGCGGCAAGCACGCGCTCTACCGCTACTGCGCCGAGCGCGGCATCCCCCACAAGAATTGCGGCAAGCTGATCGTCGCGACCAATCCCAAGGAAACCGAGAAGCTGCAATCGATCAAGGCCCATGCGGAGGCCAACGGCGTGCTCGACATGCAGTTGCTCGCGGGCGAGACCGCGCGCGGGCTGGAGCCGGCACTGGCCTGTGATGCCGCGCTGCTCTCGCCGTCGACCGGCATCATCGACAGCCATGCCTACATGCTCTCGCTGCGCGGAGAGGCGGAGGCGGCGGGCGCGGCCTTTGCCTTTCACACGCCGCTGATCCGCGCGAGGGCCGCGGGCGGCGTCATCGAGATCGACGCCGGCGGCGAGACGCCGATGACGCTGCAATGTGGCCTGCTCGTCAACGCCGCCGGACTTTCGGCGACGACGGTGGCGCGCAACATCGACGGGATGCCGCTTGACCGGATTCCGCCGGCCTATCTCGCCAAGGGAAATTACTTCAGCTGCGGCGTGAGGGCGCCGTTCTCGCACCTGATCTATCCAGTGCCCGAGCCCGGCGGTCTTGGCGTGCATCTGACGCTGGACATGGCGGGACAGGCGCGCTTCGGTCCGGACGTCGAGTGGATCGAGACCATCGACTATGAGGTCGATCCCGCGCGTGCCGAGCGCTTCTATCCGGCGATCCGCAAATACTGGCCGACGCTGCCCGATGGCGCGCTGATGCCGAGCTATTCAGGCATTCGCCCGAAGATCGTGCCGCCGGCCGTCGCCACTCAGGATTTCCTGATGCAGGGCCCGCGCGACCATGGCGTCGAAGGCCTGGTCAATCTGTTCGGGATCGAATCGCCGGGATTGACCTCGTCGCTCGCGATCGCCGATCACGTCGCCGAACTCGCGCAGATCCAGGCCTGACGTCGCACGGCAACACGTCGCGCAGCAACGCTCGCCCGTCGGCGCAGGGTTGAGCGCAAACGCGCACATCCCTGCGTGAAAGGATCGGTCAAACCTGACGCTGTTACGGGATTACTAGTGGAGCGTGTCGTCGGCGTGCTTCAGACGCTCGATCTGGTCCTTGACCATCAACTTCCGGCGCTTCAACTCAACAATTTGCAGGTCGTCTGTTGAAAGGTGCACGAGAGCTTCGTGCAATTCGTTTTCGAGAGTTTTGTGCTTCCGTTCCAATTCAACCAGATGTGCCTGAATTGTCATTCGAAACCTCCTCGGTGGGGGTGAACCTCAGAATTCGATCCGGACGACGAAGTGTACATCACCGATTCCTCCTGTCGATGGGTATCCATCGTCGCACCGTCATTTTTGACTTTTCATATGTAACGAAGCGTGAGTAAGGAACAGGTAAGAAAAATCCGGTGATATCAATGCGCTCGCTGGTGCCGAACTGTTCCACCGAAATATCTTGCGAGGGGACGGTGTGCGGCGTTCCAGATCGCTTGCGATCACGCCGCGCAAGGACGATAATTTCCGCAGGGCATCCACAGCCTTGATCCCAAGCCTATCGGATTTTCGGCCACCGCATGACCCATGAAGACGCGCGCGAACTCGAAGCCGAGCTCGCCCGGTTGCAGCAGGAACACCGAGATCTCGATGCGGCGATCGATGCATTGCATCAATCGCCTGCCCCCGACCTATTGCGGTTACAGCGGCTCAAGAAACGCAAGCTGTTGTTGCGCGACCGTATCGCCTTCATCGAAGACCAGATCACACCCGATATCATCGCCTGATCCTCCGAGGCGTTCCTCGCGGGCGGCTGGGCGCTTTCGCGAATCCGCTTGACTCCAAAAGAACAAAATAGGAACATTAAAGGACCCCAACGCCCCGGGAAACGCCCGAGGCAAACGGCCAAGGACAACGCAGATGTCGGCAACCATTTTCGACAACAGCCACTACGAGCAGGCCTGCGATCAGGCGATCGCGATGTGTGACGGCAATCTGCGCAGCACAATCAAGGCGCTGATCATGGCCAATGAATATCTGGAGGCCGAGCTCGCGGAATTGCAGGCGGCGATTTCGGCCGGCTGCATCCCGGAAACCTCGCGCAGCAAGATGCGGGGCACGAGCAGCGCCGCTTGAGTTCAGCAGTGGAGCGCAACGCCATGTCGGACGTCACCTACTACGTTGCCATGCCCTTCCTGATCGATGCCGACGGATCGCCGGTCGCGGGCACCGCCGAGGAATGCCAGAGTTCGACCGCCGCGCTGCGGCGCGCCGAGGCCTTGTCGCGCGGCGCAGGCCACATCGGCGCGGTCGCATTCAGCCGTAGCGGCGATCCCATGACAGGCGAATTCGGCGACGCCACGCTGCTGCGCAAATTCGGCAACGTGCCGGACGACCTCGCCACGCTGTAGGGATTATTGTTCGAGCATGATCTCCGCGCAAACGCGTTCCGCGTTTGTCGCGAGGGAAAGCCGCTGCACACTTTGCGCTGACGCGGCCCTTCGGGTCCGGATCATGCTCTAGCTGCTGACGAGCCTGATCCGAGGCTCGTGGCGGCGGTGCGCCTTGCGCACATACATCGCGGCATCGGCCTCCTCCAGGGCGCGGCCAGCCTCGGCCTGGGGACCGAGCAGCGCAACGCCGGCGGAGGCGCCCGCCGTCACGTTCTGGCCGCGGAAGACGAAGGACAATTCGTCGATCGCCTGCTCGAAGATGGCGGCTTTCGCCTTCGCATCCGTCTCGCTGAGATTCCACAGCAGCAACGCAAACTCGTCGCCGCCGAGTCGGCCGACCACATCGGAGGCGCGCACCTGCCGCGTCAGCGTCGCCGCAATCGCCTTGAGCACCTCGTCGCCGGCGGCGTGACCGAAGGAGTCGTTGATCGGCTTCAGCCGGTCGACGTCGAGCACAATGAGCGCGCCGCTGGCGCGGTAGCGCTTCATATAGGCGATGGCGCGCTGGAGCTCGCGTTCGAAGCCGCGCCGGTTGGGAATGTCGAGCAGGAAATCGGTGTCCGCGGCCGCCTCGAGTTCTGCGACCCGGCGCTGTGCCGCCGCGAGCTTGCTGCGCAGCCCGCGGATGGTCTGCTTGGCGTTATCCTTGGTGCCGTCATTGGCGCTGCCTTTGGCACCGGCCGTCGAGGCGCCACGTCGCACCGGCGCGACCGGCCGCTTCGGGGCGGCTTTCGGGGCAGTCCTGGTCCGGCGTCCGCTGGTGTTCCGGCCCTTTTTGGCCTTCGCGGCGGTCGCCCTTTTCGGCTTCTTCATGGGCATCCTGCTCAATGAAGGCTTGCGGGGATTCACCAAGACAGGATAGTGCATTCCCTTCTCCTTGCCACCGCCTTGCGAGCCACCGGCCGGAACCGATAATCTGGCCTATCTTTCTGTTTTCCGAGCACAATTGACGTCATGACCGCGCCGATCGCCATCATCATGGGAAGCCAGTCGGACTGGGAGACGATGCGGCACGCCGCCGACACGCTCGCAGCGCTCGGCATTGCCGCCGATACCCGCATCGTCTCGGCACACCGCACCCCCGACCGGCTGTTTACGTTCGCCAAGGGCGCCAAGGCGGCCGGCTACAAGGTGATCATCGCCGGCGCCGGTGGCGCGGCCCACCTGCCCGGCATGGCCGCCTCGCTCACGGAACTGCCGGTGTTCGGCGTCCCCGTGGAATCACGGACGCTCAAGGGCATCGATTCGCTCTATTCGATCGTGCAGATGCCCGCGGGCATCCCGGTCGGGACGCTGGCCATCGGCAAGGCGGGTGCGATCAACGCCGCGCTGCTTGCAGCATCCGTGCTGGCCCTGTCCGACGCCGCGCTGTCCGATCGCCTCGCCGCCTGGCGCAAGGCCCAGACCGAGGCGGTTGCCGAGCGCCCGGAGGACAAGGCGTGACCGACAGCAGGCAGGTGAAGCTGAAGCCCGGCGACACCATCGGAATCCTCGGCGGCGGACAGCTCGGCCGGATGCTGGCGATGGCCGCAGCGCGGCTTGGCCTGCGCTGCCAGGTGTTCTCGCCCGACCCGGATTCGCCCGCCTTCGACGTCGTGCTGAACGCGACCTGCGCCGAATATGCCGATGTCGAGGCGCTGGAGCTGTTCGCCAACGACGTCGACGTCATCACCTACGAATTCGAGAACGTGCCTTCCGCGGCCGCCATGGTGCTGGACGCGCGCCGCCCGGTGCTGCCCAACCGCAAGATCCTGGAGACCACCCAGGACCGGCTCGCCGAGAAGGATTTTGTCACACGGCTCGGCATCGGCACCGCGGCCTATGCCGACGTCACCTCGGTCGCATCATTGCGCGAGGCCATTGTCAGGATTGGCCTCCCGGCCGTGCTGAAAACCCGCCGCTTCGGCTATGACGGCAAGGGCCAGGCCATCATCCGCGAGGGCGACGACATCGCAAAGGTCTGGACCAGCCTCGCCACCAAATCGGCGATCCTCGAGGCCTTCGTGCCGTTCGAGCGCGAGATTTCCGTGATCGCCGCGCGCTCGACTTCAGGCCAGGTCGAATGTTTCGACGTCACCGAGAACGAGCACCGCGACCACATTCTGAAGGTGTCGCGCGCGCCTGCGCCGATTCCGGACGTGCTCGCCGAGGAGGCGCGCAGCATCGCAGGCAAGATCGCAAGCGCACTCGACTATGTCGGCGTGCTGGCGGTGGAAATGTTCGTGCTCGGCAATGGCACGGGGCCGAAGGTGCTGGTCAACGAGATCGCCCCGCGCGTGCACAATTCAGGGCACTGGACGCTCGACGGCGCCTCGGTCTCCCAGTTCGAGCAGCACATCCGCGCCATTGCCGGCTGGCCGCTCGGCAAGCCCGTGCGCCACGGCGAAATCGTCACCATGACCAATCTGATCGGCGACGAGATCAACGATTACGAGACATGGCTGAGCGTCCCCGGCGCCACCGTGCACATCTACGGCAAGGGCGCGCCGCGCCCCGGCCGCAAGATGGGCCATGTCACCGAGGTCCTGCCTGCCAAGGAAATGTGATGGGCCAGTGAGGGACCGCGATCGTCCGCGATCCCGGATCGTCCCCCGATCCCGCGCGCCGGTCACGCCGTCTTGACGCCCGCGACGACGCCTCCGGGCTCTTCGCTGAGCCAGCGGTAAATCACCCCGCCGAGCACCCCGCCGATCAGTGGTGCCACCCAGAACAGCCAGAGCTGCGAAAGCGCCCAGCCGCCGACGAACAGCGCCGGGCCGGTGCTGCGCGCCGGGTTCACCGACGTGTTGGTGACGGGGATGCTGACGAGGTGGATCATCACCAGCGCAAGGCCGATCGCGAGCGGCGCAAATCCTGCCGGCGCACGGCCGTGGGTGGCGCCCATGATGATGAACAGGAACATCATGGTCATCACCACTTCGGTGAGGAAGCAGGCCAGCAACCCATACTGGCCGGGGGAATGCGCATCATAGCCGTTGGAGGCAAAACCCTTGGTAACGTCGAAGCCCGGCGCGCCGCTGGCGATCACATAGAGCAGTTCGGCGGCAATGATCGCGCCGCAGACCTGGGCGATGACGTAAGGCAGGATCTGGCCGGCCGGAAAGCGCCCGCCGGCGGCAAGCCCGACCGTGACGGCCGGGTTGAGATGGCAGCCCGAGACATGGCCGATCGCGTAGGCCATGGTGACGACGCTCAAGCCGAACGCCAGGGACACCCCGAGCAGGCCGATCCCGACTTGCGGAAAGCCGGCCGCGATCACCGCGCTGCCGCAGCCCGCGAACGTCAGCCAGAACGTGCCGATGGCCTCGGCCGCATATTTCCTCATGTCCATGTGGCGTCTCCCCTTGATGTTGTTTTTCCGACGCAAAGTGTCCGGAACAGCCCACCCTTGGCGCCAAACCACCCAAATCGGGGCTGAACAGCGGTATTTTGGCCGCATTTAATGGCTGAACTAGGCCCGAAATCCGGTCTGGCAGGTGGACATATCGGGTTTTGTCTGATACATCCGCGCCCTCAAGGTTAAGGGCCGGACGTTTTGTGCCCCCCTTTGACCTACCAGAATTCAAATCCGATCACTGAAGAGGATGCCGCGTGCAGGTTCTCGTTCGCGATAACAATGTCGATCAAGCTCTCAAGGCGCTGAAGAAGAAGATGCAGCGCGAGGGCATTTTCCGCGAGATGAAGCTCCGCGGTCACTACGAAAAGCCGTCCGAGAAGAAGGCCCGCGAAAAGGCCGAGGCCGTGCGCCGCGCGCGCAAGCTGGCCCGCAAGAAGCTCCAGCGTGAAGGCCTGCTGCCGATGAAGCCGAAGCCGGTGTTTGGTGCCGGTCCAGGCGCCGATCGTGGCGCGGGCGGCCGTGGCGGTCCGGGCGCAGGTCGCGGACCGCGCTGATTTTGCCGGGATTGCAAGACTGAGTTTTCGATGACGCGGGCCTTGGGCCCGCGTTATTATTTTGTAGCGGTGCCTTTTTGGGACGGGCACAGGCGGCACCAGCGCGAGCGAACCGTAGATGGCCTCCCCCTTTCGCGAGCCCGGCTTTGCGCGGTCATGTCGGCCCCGGCAACGGCTGCTCGCATTGGCGTTGGCGGCGACCGCGCTGTCCGGCTGCTCCTTCGACCTGGGCTCGCTGATGCCCGAGAAGGACAAGCCGCAAGAAGTCGCCAAGCCGGCGGTTGCCGAGAGCGCGGTCAGCGCCGGCAACGTCAGTGAGGCCCAGAGCCATACGGCGAAGGCCCAGACCCTGGCTAAATCGGGCGACATGGCAGCGGCACTCGACGAGTTCAACCGCGCCGTCGCGCTCGACCCCTACAACGCGCAGGCGCTCTATGGCCGCGCGCTGATCTACCAGGTCAACAACCAGCACGATTTCGCCATCGCCGATTTCGGCGCGGCGAGCGGGCTCAATCCGCAGAAGGCCGAGCCGCTGCTCGGCCGCGCCATCAGCTATCTGGCCATCGGCAAGGTCAAGGAAGCTGCGGCCGACCTCGATGAAGCCTCCGAGGCGGAACCCCAAAACGCCCAGGTCTGGACTGCGCGGGGGCAGGCCTATGAGCGGCTGGGCGACCGGGCCAAGGCGGCGGCCTCCTACAACAAGGCCGTGGCGTTGCGCCCACGCGACGATGCCGCCCGCAGCGGCCTTGCCCGCGTCGGCGGCGGATAGCGTGGGCTCAAGAGCCCGCTTTAGTCGGGGGTGGCGCTCTTCGGCAGAACGGCGTGGAACATCGACTTCATGCCCGACAGCATCTCGTCGGCGACATTGGTCTTCGGCTTGGGCATGGACGCGCCGGCATCGGCGCGCAGGTCGAGCGGCGGCGCAATGACCGGAACCGGAATATCGGCGGGCGGCGTCAGCCGATTCGGGTCATCATTGCCGACCGAGGCCGTGTAGGACGGGCCTGCCTGCGGCGACGGGTTATTGCCATAGGTTTCCGTCGGCGGCGTCGACACCGTGATCGGCGGCGGCAGCGGGCGCACGGCCGACGGCGTGCCGGCGCGGGCGGCTTCCTGGGTCCCGGGCTCCAGCGGCCTCTCCGCAGACTTGGTCTCAGCAGACTTGGTCTCAGCAGCTTTGGTCTCAGCAGCTTTAGTCTCGGCGGCCTTGTTCTCGGGCGATTTGCGCAGGCGCTCGATTGCCGCGCGCGCGAGGTCGTTGGCGTCGGGCGTTGCGGCGGTCGCGGGCGCAGCCGAGTTGGCTTCGACCGTCGGGACGGTGGCGGGGGTGGCCGGGGCCGGCGCGGACTTGGCCAGGGCCTTCTCGCGCACAGGAGTGCGGCCATGCGCACCGGTCTCGGCCGGATCGGACGCCTTCGCCTCGGCCGGCTGGTCGGAGGGCTTCTCGACCGGCTTCTCGGCCGCCTTGGTGGTCACGCTCTTTTCGGGAATGCCCTTGGCCTTGACGCCGGGTGCCGGGATGCTGGCCGTGTCGGCAGGCTTGCCCGTCTGGGCAGGCGCCGTCACCGCGGCGGGGGTGTCGGCCGCGGGCCTGGCATTGATGTAGTGGTTGACGATGTAGGCCCCGATGATCGTCGCGAGCACCGAGGGGAAAATATCCATCGAAATTTTAGCGAGATATTTCAGCATTCCGGCCACTCCCCGCGCGATCTGATGCGGGAACTTTGAGGCAATAGTAAGGGATCAACTGCGACGGATCGATGGCGAAAGGTCATGTCGCCTCAAGGCTTCAGCTCGATCTCAAGGAACACGATCTCGGTTGCGGTTTCGTTAAGCACGTCATGCTGAACGCCGGCCTTGCGAAAATAGGACCTTCCGGCCGCCAGTTGTGCCTTGGACCGCTCGCCTCCCACCGCCACGATGGTCATCTCGCCGGCAACGACGGGGACGATCACATAGTCCATGCCGTGGGTATGATGTCCGGTCGCGCTGCCCGGGGCAAGCCGCCATTCGGTCACCCGGACCTGCTCATTGTCGACCTGGACCTCCGACCTGGCTGCAAGCATGGGATCTCTCCTGACGGAACCCTGACTCAGGGCACGAAGACCATGAACACGAAAACCGCGAATACCACCATATGGACCAGCCCGAACAGGATGTTGGTCCTGCCGGTTCCGAAGGTCAGCATGCTCAGCAGGAATGTCAGGACCATCAGCGCGGTATTTTGCGGATTGAGACCGAGCACCAGCGGCTTGTCGAGCACATAAGTGGCGAGCCCGACCGCCGGGATGGTCAGTCCGATGGTCGCGAGCGAGGACCCCAGCGCCAGGTTGATGCTCTTCTGCAGGTCGTTCTTGCGCGCGGCCGCGATCGCGGAGACGCCTTCCGGCAGCAGGATCAGGAGCGCGACCAGCAGGCCCGCAAACGCCGGCGGCGCACCGATCCGGGCCGCCACCGCGTCGACCACCAGCGAGAATTTCTTGGCCAGGAGAACGACGGCCAGCAGCGAGATCAGCAGCAGCGCGATGCTCAGCATCAGCATCCTGCCTGACAGGCGAGCCTCGCCGACCTCACCCTCCGCCCGCTGATTGACGAAGTAGTCCTTGTGCAGGACGGTCTGGGTATAGAGGAACACGCCGTAGAGCAGGATCGTCGCGAGGTCGACAAAGCCGAGCTGGAGCGCCGAATAGACCGGGCCCGGCGTCGTCAAAGTGTAGTTGGGCATGATCAAAGTGAGCGTCGCAAGCGCAATCAGCACGCTGAGATAGACGTTGGCGCCCGAGACCTGAAAGCCCTGCTCGCGGTAGCGCAGGCCGCCAATGAAGACGCAGAGGCCGACGAGGCCGTTGCAGACGATCATCACCACCGCGAAGACGGTGTCGCGCGCGAGCTCCGGGGCCGGCTTGTCACCCAGCATGATCGTGGTGATCAGCGCGACCTCGATGATGGTGACCGCCAGCGTCAGCAGCAGCGTGCCGTAGGGCTCGCCGATCCGCTCCGCGATCACCTCGGAATGATGAACGGCGGCGAACACGGTGCCGAACAGGATCACCAGGAGGACAATGGCGAACAGGCCGCCGCCGGCCGACAGTTCGAAGCCGTACCCGGTCGCGGTCACGACCAGGAACAGCAGCACCGCCAGCGCGGGGAAGATCCATGACGACCGCGGCATCGGTCCGTGTGCGCTCATGCCAACAATTCCTTCAACGGGACGCGATTATGCGCGAGAAGATCGCGCGCGTCAGCCCTCAGGATCCATTGATGAATTGCCGCGCGGCCGCCAGGGCCCCGAAATCATCGAGGTTTTCGTGCCCCCCGCCGGGAAACCGCACCAGCTGCTTCGGCTCGCGCGCCAGCGCGAACAGGCGCTCGCCGAACACGATCGGGATCGCCGGATCGTTGGTGCCGTGCATGATCAATAGCGGCACCGTCACGCGCGCGATGCGCTCGTCGGAGCGAAACTGGTCGCGCATCAGCAGGCGAACCGGGACGAAAGGCAGCATCGAACCCGCAACGTCGACCGTGGACGTGTATGGCGCTTCGAGAATCAGCTTCGCGACGGGATGCTCGGAGGCGACGGCGACCGCAACGCCGGTCCCGAGCGAGAAGCCCCAGGCGACGATGCGCCTTGCGTCGTAGCGTTCCGTCGCAAAGGCATAGGCCACTGCGGCGTCGCGCAACAGGCCCTGCTCGCTGGGCGCGCCGGTCGAGCCGGCATAGCCACGATAGGACAGCGCGATGAGACCGGTGCCGTCCGCCGTGATCCCCTTGAAGCGGCTGACGCGCCCCGCAAGGAAGTCGCCATTGCCCGGAAAGAACAGGACGACGGGATGGCCGGGCTTTACCGGCACGTGCCAGACGATGACCTTCTCGCCGTCCGGCGTGGTCAGGACGTGCTCCTCGGCCTCGGCAAGTCCCGCGGCCGCAGGGGACGTGCGCTCGGTGGTCGGGATCGGAAACAGCATGCTGCGCTGTTTCGCGAACAGCAGGACGAGGCCCGCGCAATAGCTGCCAGCGAGAATGATGGCGATCCATTTCAGGAATGTCATCGCGGGCTTCCGCGGCGGGCGCACGCCGCCGCAGCGGCGTGCCGGACGAGGCGCACGCGCGCTACATCGCCTTGACGATGTTCTCGGTGACCTTCTTGGCGTCGCCGAGCAGCATCATGGTGTTGTCGCGATAGAACAGCGGGTTGTCGATACCGGCATAGCCGGACGCCAGCGAGCGCTTGATGAACATCACGGTGCCGGCCTTCCAGACCTGCAGCACCGGCATGCCGTAGATCGGCGAGGTCTTGTCCTCTTCGGCAGCCGGGTTGGTGACGTCGTTGGCGCCGATCACGAAGGCGATGTCGGCCTGCGCGAATTCGGAGTTGATGTCCTCGAGCTCGAACACCTCGTCGTAGGGCACGTTGGCCTCGGCCAGCAGCACGTTCATGTGGCCGGGCATGCGGCCTGCGACCGGGTGAATGGCGTACTTCACCTCGACGCCTTCCTTCTTCAGGATGTCGCCCATCTCGCGCAGCGCGTGCTGGGCCTGCGCCACCGCCATGCCGTAACCGGGCACGATGATGACCTTCTGGGCGTTCTTCATGATGAAGGCCGCATCGTCCGCCGAGCCGAGTTTGGCGGGTTTCTGCTCGCCCGTACCACCGCCGGCCGCCGCGGTCTCGCCACCAAAACCGCCGAGGATGACCGAGATGAAGGACCGGTTCATCGCGTGGCACATGATGTAGGACAGGATCGCGCCGGATGAGCCGACCAGCGCGCCGGTGATGATCAGCGCGGAATTGCCGAGCGTGAAGCCGATGCCGGCCGCGGCCCAGCCCGAATAGGAGTTCAGCATCGAGATCACGACCGGCATGTCGGCGCCGCCGATCGGGATGATCATGAGCACGCCGAGCGCCAGCGCCAGGATGACGATCAGCCAGAAGTCGAGCGCGCCGCCGGTCAGGACCAGGCGAACGATGAAGAACACCAGCGCCACCGCAATCGCGATGTTGATGATATGGCGGGCGGGCAGGATGATCGGCGCGCCGCTCATGCGCGCGGACAGCTTCAGGAACGCGATCACCGAGCCGGTGAAGGTCAGCGCACCGATGGCGACGCCGAGCGACATCTCGACGAGGCTCTGCGGATGGATGTTGCCGGGGGTGCCGATGTCGAAGGCCTCGGGCGCGTAGAACGCGCCGGCCGCGACCAGCACCGCGGCCATGCCGACCAGCGAGTGGAAGGCGGCGACCAGTTCCGGCATCGAGGTCATCGGCACGCGCCGCGCGATCACCGCGCCGATCGCGGCGCCAATGGCGATGCCGACGATGACGAGCACCCAGGCGAGGCCGTCTGCCGGCGGATGGTTGGCGAGCGTGGTCGCAACCGCGATCGCCATGCCGATCATGCCGAACAGATTGCCCTGGCGCGACGACGCCGGGCTCGACAGCCCGCGCAGCGACAGGATGAACAGCACTCCCGCCACGAGATACAGAAATGCAGAGAGGTTGGCGCTCATCTCAGGTCCCCATTGATCCCATCAGCCCGAGGTGGCCGCTTACTTCGACTTCTTCTTGTACATCGCCAGCATGCGCTGGGTGACAAGGAAGCCGCCAAAAATGTTGACGCAGGCGAACACCAGCGCGACGAAGCCGAAGGCGCGGGCCCAGCCCGAGCCGCTCGAGACGTTGGCGACGCCGCCGGCGAGCAGCGCGCCGACCACGATCACCGAGGAGATCGCGTTGGTCACGCTCATCAGCGGCGTGTGCAGCGCCGGCGTCACCGACCACACCACGAAATAGCCGACGAAGACGGCGAGGACGAAGATCGACAGCCGGAAGATGAAGGGGTCGACGACCTGTGCGGCATGCTCCATGGCGATCTCTCCTTACGCTTTCGGCTGGAAGTTCGGGTGGATGACGGCGCCGTCCCGGGTCAGGGCGGTGGCCTTGACGAGCTCGTCGTCCCAGTTCACGGCGAGCTTCTTCTCTTTCTTGTCGACCATGGTCTCGATGAAGGAGAACAGGTTGCGGGCATACAGGCCCGAGGCCGAGGCCGCGACGCGGCCGGCGACATTGGTGTAGCCGACGATCTTGATGCCATCGAGATCGACGACCTTGCCGGGGCTGGCGCCCTCGACATTGCCGCCGCGTTCGACCGCGAGATCGACCAGCACCGAGCCGGGCTTCATCGACTTGACCATCTCGGCCGAGACGAGTTTTGGCGCGGGCCGGCCCGGGATCAGCGCGGTGGTGATGACGATGTCCTGCTTCTTGATGTGCTCGGCGGTGAGCGCGGCCTGCTTGGCCTGGTACTCCTTGGACATTTCCTTGGCGTAACCGCCGGCGGTCTGCGCGTTCTTGAATTCCTCGTCCTCGACGGCGAGGAATTTCGCGCCGAGCGATTCCACCTGCTCCTTCGTCGCTGGCCGCACGTCGGTCGCGGTGACGACGGCGCCGAGGCGGCGCGCGGTCGCGATCGCCTGCAGTCCGGCAACACCGACGCCCATCACGAACACCTTGGCGGCGGGCACGGTGCCGGCGGCGGTCATCATCATCGGGAAGGCGCGGCCGAAGGCCTCGGCGCCCTCGATCACGGCGCGGTAGCCGGCGAGGTTGGCCTGCGAGGACAGCACGTCCATCACCTGCGCGCGCGTGATGCGCGGCATCAGTTCCATGGCAAAGGCGGAGACGCCGGCATCGGCGATCGTCTTCAGCGCGGCCTCGTTGCCGTAGGGATCCATGATGGCGATGACGAGCGCGCCGCGCTTGTACTGGCCGAGTTCGGAGGCTTCAGGGCGCTTCACCTTGATGATGATGTCGGCGTCCTTCAGCGCGTCGGCGCTGACGGTGGCGCCGGCCGCGGTGAATTCGGAATCCGGCAGCCCCGACTTGATCCCGGCACCGGGCTCGACGGCGATCTCGGCGCCGAGCGCCTTGAACTTCTTCACCGTATCGGGCGAAGCGGCCACCCGCGGCTCCGACGGATCGACTTCCTTGGCAACGGCAATCTTCATAGGCCCTCCGGCGACGCGGGAAACAGCGCGCACGCGAACTTAGCGTTACTCCCGCAACGTTGGATACCGGTTTTGGAACCGGCTTGTTTGCAAATTTTATCGGCAGGCGCCGCCGCAGGCGTGTGCAGCTGCCGTAGACGGATCAGGTGAGGAAGATCGCCATCAGGATCACGATGAGCGCGACCGAGGCCGTGCCGTACTTCACCAGCTTGATGAAGCCCTCATAGGTCTGCTCGTGAGCAACGTAGTCGTTGCCGTCCGCGGTGCTGTACGCCACTTCGCTATGGTCAGCCATGGAATTTGTCCCCAGTCGAAAGTCGAATTCTTGGGCTGGGATACCGCAAAGCTTCGGGCAGGGCAACGGCACGGATGCTCGGTTTTCCCGCAAATAGGGTCATTTAGAATCCAGATTATCGCGGATTCCTGCGTGAGGCCCCCTGGATCGAGGGAGCCCCCGCCCCCTCAGCCCATCGCCTCCAGCTCGTCGATCATGCCGGCGATGACCGAAAGGCCGCCGTCCCAGAATTGGGGATCCTTGGCATCCAGCCCGAACGGCCGCAGCAGCTCGGAATAGTGCCTGGTGCCGCCGGCCGCGAGCATGTCGAGGTAGCGCTCGGCAAAGCCTTCGGCCGCATTCTCGTAGACCGCATAGAGCGAGTTCACGAGACAATCGCCGAAGGCATAGGCGTAGACGTAGAATGGCGAATGGATGAAGTGCGGGATGTACATCCAGTAATTCTCGTAGCCCGCCTTGATCTCGATCGCGGGCCCCAGGCTCTCGCCCTGCACCGACAGCCAGATCTCCCCGAGCCGGGTCGCAGTGAGCTCGCCGTTCTTGCGCTCGGTATGGACCGCGCGCTCGAAGGAATAGAACGCGATCTGCCGCACCACGGTGTTGATCATGTCCTCGACCTTGCCGGCGAGCAGCGCCTGGCGCTGCTTTGCGCTCTTGGTCTGGGCGAGCAGCCGCCTGAAGGTCAGCATCTCGCCGAACACGCTCGCGGTCTCCGCCAGCGTCAGCGGCGTCGGCGCCATCAGCGCGCCGTTCTTCGCCGCCAGCACCTGGTGCACGCCGTGGCCGAGCTCGTGCGCGAGCGTCATGACGTCTCGCGGCTTGCCCTGGTAGTTCATCAGCACGTAGGGGTGCGCCGACGGCGTGGTCGGATGCGAGAAGGCGCCCGGCGCCTTGCCCGGGCGCACCGGCGCGTCGATCCAGCGGTCGGTGAAAAAGCGCTCGGCAATGTCGGCCATGTCAGGCGAGAAGCCGCGATAGGCCGACAGCACCATGTTCCGCGCCTCCGGCCATGCGATGGTGTCAGTCGCGGCAAAGGGCAGCGGCGCGTTGCGGTCCCAATAAGCGAGCCGCTTCTTCTTGAACCACTTCGCCTTCAGCCCGTAATAGCGATGCGACAGCTTTGGATAGGCCGCGCGCACCGAGGTCACCAGCGCATCAACCACCTCGCGCTCGACGCGATTGTTCAGGTGGCGGGAGTCCGCGACATCCTTGAAGCCGCGCCAGCGATCGGAAATATCCTTGTCCTTGGCCAGCGTGTTGGTGATCAGCGCGAAGGTCCGCTCATTGGCCTTGAAGGTCTTTGCCAGCGCTTCCGCCGCGGTCTTGCGCTTTGCACCGTCGCGATCGGCCAGGAAGTTGAGCGTCGGCTCGATCGCGAGTTCCTTCGACCCGACCTTGAAGCGCAGGCCGGAGATGGTCTGGTCGAACAGCCGGTTGAACGCGGAATAGCTGGTCTGCGCCTTCTCCAGGAACAGCTGCTCGAGCTTGTCGTCGAGCTGGTACGGCTTCTCCTTGCGCAGGTCCTCGATCCAGGGACGGTAATGCGCCAGCTCCGGAGCGGCCATCGCGCGATTCAAAATATCGTCATCGACGCGGTTGAGCTCGAGCGCGAAGAACAGCAAATGCGTGGACGCCGCCGTCAGCCGTTCGGAGACGTCGCCGTAAAACTTTGAAATCTTGGGGTCAACGCTGTCGCCGGCGTGGACGAGGCCGGCGAAGGAGCCGAGACGGCCGGCGAGATCGTCGATCGCCTCATAGCGTCGCACGGCTTCCGCGAGCCATTTTCCGCCATCTTCATTTGCTGTCCCTGTCGCGAGCTTGCCCTTGTAGTCGGTCTCGAACGCGGCGCAATCGGCATCCATCGTTTCGAGATCGCGTGCCACTTCCGCCGCGTCGATCCCGGAATAGAGGTCGGCAAGGTTCCACTCCGGAAGCTTGCCGGTCTTGCTCGCAGGCTTGGCCGCTGCTTTGGCCGACGAAGCTTTGGCCGGTGCAGACTTGACGGAGGGTTTGGCCTTGGCGGCGGTTTTCTTGGTGTTCGGCTTGCGGAGGGCAGAGGAGCGCGAGGTCATCGTGTGGGAAACCTGTGTTCAACGATCACAATGGCGGGAATCGCAATGGCTGGGGTCGGCAAGGTTTAAGAGTGCGTTAAGCGGCTTCAGCCAGAGTGCCCCGATTCGAGACAAATAGTAGTAGCGTGCGGGGAACACCATGGCTGCCTGTATTTTGATCGCCGATGACGACGCCGTAGCCCGCCGGCTGGTCGAGAACATGGTGCAGAAATGCGGCTATGAGGCGGTCGTCGTCGACACCGGCGATGCCGCGGTCGCCGCCCTCACCGCTCCCGATGCCCGGGCCATCGACGCCGTCATCCTCGATCTCGTGATGCCCGGCCTCGACGGCATGGGCGTGCTGGCGAAGATCCGCGAGGCGGGCCTCACCGTGCCCGTCATCGTGCAGACCGCCCATGGCGGCATCGACAACGTGATCTCGGCGATGCGCGCGGGCGCGGCCGATTTCGTGGTCAAGCCGGTCGGCGTGGAGCGCCTCCAGGTTTCGCTTCGCAACGCGCTCAACGCCTCCGCGCTCAAGGGCGAATTGCAGCGCATCCGTCACAGCCGCGAGGGCCGGCTGGGCTTCTCCGACATCGTTACGCGCTCCGAGGCGATGACGGGCGTGATGCGCGCCGCGCAAAAGGCCGCGAACTCCTCGATTCCGGTGCTGATCGAGGGCGAATCCGGCGTCGGCAAGGAGTTGTTCGCGCGCGCCATCCACGGCAGCGGCGAGCGCAAGGCAAAACCGTTCGTTGCGGTCAATTGCGGTGCCATTCCCGACAACCTCGTCGAATCCATCCTGTTCGGTCACGAGAAGGGCGCCTTCACCGGCGCGACCGAGCGGCACATGGGCAAGTTCGTCGAAGCCCATGGCGGCACGCTGTTCCTGGACGAGGTCAGCGAGTTGCCGCTGACTGCGCAGGTCAAGCTGCTCCGCGCCCTCCAGGAGGGCGCGGTGGAAGCCGTCGGCGGACGCAAGCCGGTCAAGGTCGATGTCCGCATCGTCTCGGCCACCAACCGCAAGCTGCTGGAGCGGGTGAAGCAGGGGCATTTCCGCGAAGACCTGTTCTATCGCCTGCATGTGCTGCCGCTGACGATCCCCTCGCTGCGCGCCCGCCGCGAGGACATCCCGCATCTCTTGCGGCATTTCCTGGCGCGCTTCGCCGCCGAGGAGAACCGCGCGATCAGCGGCATCAGCGGCGAGGCGGTGGCGCATCTGGCGCAGCTCGACTGGCCCGGCAACATCCGCCAGCTCGAAAATGCGGTCTATCGCGCCGTGGTGATGAGCGAGGGCGACCAGCTTGGCCTCGGCGACTTCCCCCTTCTCAGCGCCCAAGCGCATCCCGCGACCGAGATTCCGACCGCGCCGTTGATGCTTGAGCCGATCGCCAGTCCCTCGGTGATCTCGGGTAATGAAATACCGATCGCGCCACTCCCCCTGGCGGGAGCCCTCTCCATGCTGACCCCAACCGGCGACGTCCGGCCGCTGGAGGAGATGGAGAACGAGATCATCCGCTTCGCGATCTCGCATTATCGCGGGCAGATGTCCGAGGTCGCCCGCCGCCTCAAAATCGGCCGCTCCACGCTCTACCGCAAACTCGACGAAGCCGGCGTGCAGGGCCATGGCGGGAAAAACGGTGAGGAGACGCACTGAACCGCACCGTGAAGATGCGGGGTGCGCCGAGGCCGCAAGCTGGCCGCAAGCCCTTCGCAGTACGAGATTTTTTGGTTGCGGCCTGAACCGTGACTTGGAAGTGACAGACACAGGGAAAAGCGCGCGGCAGACGCGCACAATCCGTTGCAAACAGGCTTTCCAGAAGTCAGTTTGTCGTGAGTTGTCCCGGGTAGCGCTGGCTGCAAAAACAGGGCCTGTCTATCGTCTGCGTGAGAATCGTTGCGTGCAGGCGTGCAACTTCCGAATGGCCGGCGCGGTTAGCCGAAGCTGAGACGATAACGAGACTGTTCCACGAGGAACGGTTCACCCGAGGGGTGCGACACAATGCGTGACTGTTTGAACAACCGTCGAGGTTTTGACCGCGTTTTGATGACGGTCGCGGCGACCTTCCTCACGGTATCGGCCGGCTCGGCGCTGGCGCAGGACCAGGCGCGCAGCAGCGCCGCCGAGCTCGCGATCGAAGCCGCGATCCCGCGCCCCGAACCCGCCAATGTCCCGCCCCCGACCGCCGCCGACATCAAGCTCGACACCACCGCCACGGTGCAGGACTCCGCGAAGGAGCCGGAGGCTGCAAAGGCGCCCGTGAAGGCCGAAGCCGCGCCGGCGCCCGACAAGGTCGAGACCAAGCCTTCCGAAATCAAGCCTGCCGACGTCGGCACCACGCCCGCCACCGAGGCGCCGAAGAGCGAGACGGCCAAGGCTGAACCGGTAAAGACTGAACCTGCAAAGACGGAGCCGGCACCGGCCGAGCCCGCCAAGGCGGACACTGCGACTGCGCCGGCCGCTGCCGCCACCCCGGCCGAGCCGCCGAAGGAAATCGCCAAGCAGCCTGCATCCGAGCCGGTGAAGGCCGCGAGCAACGTTCCCGCCGCCGACCAGCCGGTCGCCGACAAGCTCAAGGACATGATCGGCGCCAAGGCCTCGCGCTATTTCGACCGCAAGAACGAGCGCGCGGCGATCGAGAAGTTTTACGGCGCGCGCGAATTCGCGCCGGTCTGGACGCAAGCCGGCAGCCTCACCGCCGCCGGCAAGGGCGTGATCGCGCGGCTGAAGGATGCGGCCTCCGACGGCCTCAATCCCGCCGACTATCCGGTGCCGGATTTCGCCGCCGCCACGACGCCCGATGCGCTCGCCGATGCCGAGTTCAAGCTCACCGCCAGCATGTTCGACTATGCGCGCCACGCCCAGAGCGGCCGCATGCACTGGTCGCAGGTCAGCGCTGACATCCTCTATCCCGAGCATCCGGTCGACCCGAACGAGGTGCTCGCCAAGGTCACGACCGCGACCGATGCGTCCGCGGCGCTCGACGGCTACAACCCGCCGCACAAGCTCTACAAGGAGCTGAAGGCCAAGCTCGCCGAGCTGCGCGGCCAGGGCAGCGGTCCGGTGATCGAGATCGCCGACGGCCCGGCGCTGAAGTACGCGCCCGCGACCAAGAAGCAGGCCGAGGTGATCGTGGAAGATTCGCGCGTGCCGCAGCTCCGCGCCAAGCTCGGCCTCGCCGAGAACGCGAGCGACACCCGCTATGACGCCGCCGTCGCCGACGCCGTGCGCAAATTCCAGAGCGGCGCCGAGATGAAGGCGACCGGCATCCTCGACGACAAGACGGTCAAGGCGCTCAACACCCCGAAGCGCGACAAGCAGATCGACGTGGTGCTCGTGAACATGGAGCGCTGGCGCTGGCTGCCGCGCGAGCTCGGCGCGTCCGCACTGGGCAATGCCTATGTCATCCTCAACATTCCCGACTACACGCTGAAGGTGATGCAGCAGGGCCAGCAGGTCTGGACCACCCGCGTCGTCACCGGCAAGCCGGGCTCGCATGCGACCCCGCTGCTGACCGAGACGATGAAGTACATCACGGTCAACCCGACCTGGAACGTGCCGCCGTCGATCGTCTACAACGAATATCTGCCGGCGCTGCAGCAGGACCCGACCGTGCTTCAGCGCATGGGCCTCAGGCTCGAGCAGAACCGCGACGGCTCGGTGCACATCTCGCAGCCGCCCGGTGAAGCCAACGCGCTCGGCCGCATCCGCTTCAACTTCCCGAACAAGTTCCTGGTCTATCAGCACGACACGCCGGACAAGAACCTGTTCGCCAAGGAAGACCGCGCCTTCAGCCACGGCTGCATGCGCGTGCAGAACCCGGATCAGTACGCCTCCGTCCTTCTCAACATCACCATGCCGAACGAGAAGTACACGCCCGAGCGCGTGCGCGGCATGTACGGCAAGAGCGAGATCGACCTGAAATTCCCGACGCCGATCCCGGTCAACATCACCTATCAGACCGCGTTCGTGGACGACGCCGGCAAGCTGCAATTCCGCAAGGACGTCTATGGCCGCGACGCGACCATGATCAACATCCTGAAGAACGGCCGCGGCAAGGACCTCGAGAGCGTGGTTGCGCATTCGCAGCCGAGCTATTCGCGCCCAGCAACGACGCTGCCCTCGGGCGTTGCCTTCGCCAACAATGGCGGCGGCTTCGGCTCGTCGGGCCCGAACTTCTTCGAGCGGCTGTTCGGGGCTCCGACCCCGCCGCCGGCTCCGGTCGGCCGCCGGCAGCAGCGGGTGTTCACCCGGTAAAGCACGGCCCTCGCAGCGCGACCAAAAATTCTCCAATAAAATCAGCGATCCCGCCCCTGGTCGGGATCGCTTAACGTTAACCATTGTCCATCTGCGTCCGGGCAGAGGGCCTTATTTCGCCACACTCAGCCGCTTAGGATTGTAGTCTGACTTGGTTTGGGGTCGGGAAGGTCAACCTCGAATTAACCTTCTCGCTTTAAGAAAGCGTTCATCCTCTTTCGCGCGCTAACGGGGTTGGCGGGAGAGTCCATTTGAACGCTCGTCGACTGGGTGGGCTCATACGTGCTGACTGGTATCGCACGCAAACTAGCTGTGCTGTCGTTGTCCCATGCGGGAGTGAAGGCCGGTCACCGGATCGGCCTCGCTTCCGTATTGCTGTTTGCGGCCGCAGGCTCGGTTCACGACGCCGCGGCGCTGAACGAGACCAAGACGCTCTCCTTCCACCACACCCATTCCGGCGAAGACCTCACCGTCACCTTCAAGCGCGACGGCCGCTACGACGAAGCCGCGCTGAAGCAGCTCAACCACTTCCTGCGCGACTGGCGCACCCAGGACGAGACGGTCATGGACCGTCGCCTCTTCGACATCCTCTTCGAAGTCTATAAGGACGTCGACGCCAAGCAGCCGATTCAGATCATCTCCTCCTACCGTTCCCCCGCCACCAACGCCATGCTCCGCCGCCGCTCCTCGGGCGTCGCGCGCTTCAGCCAGCACATGCTGGGACATGCGATGGACTTCTACATTCCGGGCGTGCCGCTGGAGCAGATCCGCTTCGCCGGCCTGCGCATGCAGCGCGGCGGCGTCGGCTTCTACCCGACCTCCGGCTCGCCCTTCGTGCATCTGGACACCGGCAGCATCCGGCACTGGCCGCGCATGACCCATGACCAGCTCGCCCGCGTCTTCCCGGACGGACGCACGGTGCATCTGCCGACCGATGGCGTGCCGCTCAAGGGCTATGAGCTCGCCAAGGCCGAGATCGAGCGGCGCGGCAGCGGCGACGAGGCCGGCAGCAAGCCGAGCTTCTTTGCCGCCTTGTTCAGAAGCAAGCCGGCCCCGGCCGCGAGCGCCGACGAGGATGACGAGGGCGCGCCCGCCGTGGCTGCGAAACCGGCGACCGTGGTCGCCGCCGTCAAGCCCGTCGATCCGGTGCCGACGCCGCGTGCCAAGCCGCAGGTCGCCGCACTCCAGCTCGCCTCGGCCGATGCGCAGCTCGTTGCGCCGCCGAAGCCGAAACCCGCACCGGTGGCCGACAAGCCGCTCGCTGCCAAATCTGCCGACGCCAAGCCGCAGACCCCGGCTGACATCATCAACGCCCGCGGCTTCTGGGATGACATTCCGTCGGCGCCGCAGCAGGCCACGCCGGCCCAGGTCGCCGCGCTGAAGGCGCGTCAGGCGCTTGCCGCAGCCGCCGATCCGCAACCGACCGCAAGCGTTGCCAACGCCGCCTATCAGGCCTTGGCCTTTGCGCCGGCGGCCTCCCCGGTCGATCGCAGCAATGTCGTTGCCGCCTCCGCGCCGATCCCGCGCGCCGCGCGCCCCGTTTCAGCAGCCCGCAACCTCGCGCCGGCCACCGAGATCAACACCGTGGTCCCCAAGAGGACCGATGGCATGGTGGCGACCGCGACCCGGCTCTCCGCAGCCAAGGGCGAGAGCATCTGGCTCAAGATCGTGATGCTGTCGCCGAGCGCGAGCCGCGCGATGTCGGTGACGCTGATGGGCGAGGTCGACGTCGCCGCGCTGCGCGGCTATTTCGTCAAGCCGAAGGCCGTGGTCGCGATGGGCTTTGCCGACGATCCCATGCAGGGCCTGTCCTGCGACGGCTTCACGGGGAGCGCCACCGCAAAGCTCGAGACGACGTCCTTCGTCATGCGCACCGCCGCGCTGCGCTGATTGCTTCAGCGCGGTCCACGCCTGCCCCGCCGATCCAGATGATAGGTCAGCGCCAGCGACAGGCAGACGCCGAGTTCCCGCTTCGGAAGCTTCCCCGCCACCGGTAACAGCAAGGCCCTCGTCTGCCGGTACTCGAACCGGTCGGGAAAGCGCTCGCGAAAATTGTCGACCAGCGTCGTCCTGCAGTTGAAGAGAATGGCGGCCTGCTCGCTGCCCTTGAGGCGGCCCAGCCGGATCGTCGAGCCGCTGCCGGTCTCATCAGTCAGGTAGGCCGGCTCGCCCCATTTCAGGGTCTCGGTGAGGCGGCCCACCTCTTCATGTGCCGCGGCGGTCGCGAAGATCAGCTCCCGCACCTGGAGCAGCCGCGTGCCGATCGGCGCCGGAAGGGCGCCGAAGGCACGGCTCACGTCGCGTGGCAGCGGCGGCGCAGTCACGGCAGTCTCCGTTCACAAACGTGCGCGCAAGTCCGGACGGCAGCAGTTGTTGGAGGCGACAAACGCCTCAGATCATTCCCAGCGCCTGCATGTAGGTCTCGAGGATCGTCTCGGCCTCGGCGCGCTCGTTCGGATCCTGCTTGCGCAGGCGCACGATGGCGCGCAGCGCCTTGACGTCGAAACCGTTGCCCTTGCTCTCGGCATAGACGTCGCGGATGTCGTCGGAAATCGCCTTCTTCTCCTCCTCCAGCCGCTCGATGCGCTCGATGATGGATTTGAGCTGGTCCTTGGCGAATTTCGTCGCGGGCTCGTCGTCGCGGACGGCGGCGGAGGTGGCCATCTTGGTACTCCCAATGGAACTGGAAAACGGGTGACGCCGGCATCCTCACCGCGCGTGCTGCTTGACCCTTAGGGTTGGCGCTCCTCGCGTTCAAGCAAGCATCGCGCTCGTCCACAGCGCGCCCACAGGAGATGAGACCCCGTTGTTATTACGGGTAAATGCGAAGCGCCGAATGCCTCAATGTCCGTGCGGATGGGACTTCTTCATCGCTTCGAGCTGCTCGGCCGTCGCGGTGCCCTGATATTTCGACTTCCAGGTCTCGTAGGGCATGCCGTAGACGGCTTCCCGGCTCTCGTCCTTGCTCAGGGCCGCGCCTTGCGCGTCGGCGGCCTCCTTGAGCCAGTTGGAGAGGCAGTTGCGGCAGAAGCCGGCCAGATTCATCAGGTCGATGTTCTGGACGTCGGTCCGGTGGCGCAAATGGTCGACCAGGCGCCGGAAGGCGGCGGCCTCGAGTTCCGTTCTGGTTTTGTCGTCGATGGCCATGCTGGATCCCTTGGCTCTGAACTGGATTGTCCCCGATGGATCTCCTTACGGGATCAGGTGGGGTCCTGTCACAGATTTTGCCATATCGGGGGGCAAACCGGCCCGAAGCCGGCTTTGGGGCAGATCCCCGCCTCGCGCCAAATCTTCAATGATCTGGTATACCATCCGCGCCAATGATCGCCGAATCTTCCCACGCCCCGCTTCGCCTGCTCGCCCGGTTGGTCCCGGTGCTGGCGGTTGCGCTGTTTTGCCTCTGGACCAGCCCGGCTGCGGCCGATTTCCGCCTCTGCAACAACACCTCGAGCCGGGTCGGCATTGCGCTGGGCTACAAGGACGCCGACGGCTGGACCACGGAAGGCTGGTGGAACATCTCCTCCCGAAGCTGCGAGACGCTGCTCAGGGGCACCTTGGTCGCCCGCTACTACTACATCTACGCCATCGACTATGACCGCGGCGGCGAATGGTCGGGCCAGGCCTTCATGTGCTCGCGCGACAAGGAATTCACTATCCGCGGCACCGAGGATTGCCTGGCGCGCGGCTTCGACCGCACCGGCTATTTCGAGGTCGATACCGGCGAGCAGCGGGCCTGGACGGTGCAGCTCACCGACGCCAACGAGCAGCCGGCGGCGCAGCAGCGCGTGCCCGGCCTGCCCGGGCCGGTCGGCCCGGGTGGCGTTCCGGGTTTGCCCAGCGGGCAGGGCGGTGCTACGCCCCCGGGCTCGCCCGGCGTGCCACCCACCGCTTTGCCCCCGCCTGGAAATAAGCCATGAGGCGACTTCGCCGTATCAAGATTCTCGCGACGCTCGGCCCGGCCTCGTCGGACCTTGCGATGATCCGCCGCCTGTTCGAGGCCGGCGCCGACATCTTCCGCATCAACATGAGCCACACCCCGCATGACAAGATGCGGGAGCTGGTGGCGACGATCCGCAACGTCGAATCGAGCTACGGCCGCCCGATCGGCATCCTGGTCGACCTGCAGGGCCCGAAGCTGAGGCTCGGCGCCTTCGCGGAAGGATCGGTCCAGCTCCAGAACGGCCAGACTTTTACGCTCGATTCCGACAAGGCGCCGGGTGACAGCACCCGCGTCAATCTCCCGCATCCGGAGATCCTGGCTGCACTGCGGCCCGGCCATGCGCTGCTGCTCGACGACGGCAAGGTGCGGCTGATTGCCGAGGAGACCTCCAAGGAGCATGCGGTGACCCGCGTCGTGGTCGGCGGCAGGATGAGCGACCGCAAGGGCGTCAGCCTGCCCGACACCGACCTGCCGGTCTCCGCCATGACGCCGAAGGACCGCGCCGACCTCGAGGCCGCGCTCGTCACCGGCGTCGACTGGATCGCGCTGTCCTTCGTGCAGCGCGCCGACGACGTGACCGAGGCCAAGAAGCTGATCCGCGGCCGCGCCGCTGTCATGGCCAAGATCGAGAAGCCGCAGGCGATCGACCGCCTTGCCGACATCATCGAGGCCTCCGATGCGCTGATGGTGGCGCGCGGCGATCTCGGCGTCGAATTGCCGCTGGAGCGGGTGCCGAGCCTGCAAAAGCAGATGACGCGGATGGCGCGCCGTGCCGGCAAGCCGGTGGTGATCGCAACCCAGATGCTGGAATCGATGATCCAGTCGCCGGTGCCGACCCGCGCCGAGGTCTCCGACGTCGCCACCGCCGTCTATGAAGGCGCCGACGCCATCATGCTGTCGGCGGAATCGGCGGCCGGCAAATTCCCGGTCGAGGCGGTCTCGACCATGAACCGCATCGGCGAGGAGGTCGAGCGCGACCCGACCTACCGCTCGGTGGTCGCGGCGCAGCGCCCCGCCCCCGAAGCCACCGCAGGCGACGCCATCGCCGACGCCGCGCGGCAGATCGCCGAGACGCTCGACCTGCCCGCCCTGATCTGCTGGACCTCATCGGGCTCGACCGCCGTGCGCGTGGCGCGCGAGCGGCCGAAGCCGCCGATCGTGGCCATCACGCCGAACATCACGGCCGGCCGCCGGCTCGCGGTGGTCTGGGGCGTGCACTGCGTGGTGGCGGAAGACGCGCGCGACCAGGACGACATGGTGAGCCGCGCCGGCCAGATCGCGTTCCGCGACGGTTTTGTCCGCGCCGGCCAGCGCGTGATCATCGTCGCCGGCGTGCCGCTCGGCATTCCCGGCACCACCAACATGGTGCGCATCGCCTCGGTCGGCCCCGAGGGCGACGCGGATATGTAAGGGCCGCCGGCGCGCGCCAAACAAAAATGTCGAAAACAACCCCATGCACTGATTCCGGCGAGTCCGGCGAAGCTGCGCGGGTTTTGGAAAAAAGCGCGCTTCCGCAATGACCTGAGCGCGATCAGGCCTCGCACCCTGTCTTTAGGCCCCGACCAGAGCCTTCGACGTCGGTAGCAGGGTCTGCTGCACCACGAGACCCCGGGCACGGGCGTCCATGACGCCGACCGCGCGCAGCGCCAGCAGCGTCACGGTCTGAACGGCGTCGCGCAGCTTCGCGGCATCATCGAGATTGTCGGGCGCGAGCGGGCCGACCAGCGCCTCGTGCAGCGCGCCGAGCAGCGCGGTCGCGGCGAGCGCGGTGTCCTGCACGGGCAAGTGACCGGCGCGCACGGCGGCCTCGATGCGCGAGCCGATCTCGCCCGCGATCTCGCGCCGGCTGGCAAGCCGTGAGGCGCTGACATCGACGTCGACGGGCTCGGCCAGGATGCCCCAGGCGAGCCTGCGCTGCGACAGGGTGTGGACGGCGACCGTGGTCACGGCGGCCGCCAGCGCCGAGGACGGGCCCGGCGCGGCATCGGCCGCGCGCCGGATCGCCGCGAGTTCGTCGCGCGACACTTCGGCAATCAGCTCGGAGATCAGCTCGGCCTTGGAGGGGAAGTAGCGATAGACGGTGCCGGCCGCGACATTGGCGCGGACCGCCACCGGCGCGATCTGCACTGCAGCCATCCCGCCTTCCGCCGCCGCCTCGCGTGCGGCCGTCAGGATGGCGCTGCGCCGCGCCGCAAGGCGCTTCACCACTTGATGCGTCCGCCGATAAACCATGGCGCGCTTCCTGTCCCCATACGCCCGGCGCAATACCGCCGAACGCGTCGTCACCGATTCAATTTGCTAGTCGCCCGCAAGAACTGAACAACTATTCAGAGGGAATGACAAGGAGCAAATGCGTCAGGGGTTGCTCCGAGCGGATGGGGGAACGCGAGGCTTGGGAAGGCCGTCATGCCCGGGCTTGTCCCGGGCATCCACGTCCTTGGCTCCACGCGTAAGAACGTGGATGGCCGGGACAAGCCCGGCCATGACGCGTGGCGCGCAACCATCGCCCCAAACGAAAAGAGCCCCGTCGAGGACGGGGCCCTTTGGAAGACTGGATAGGGTCCAGGCTTACTTCAGGCTGGACGAGATCGAGCCGAACTTGGTGTTCATCGTGCTGCCGAGGTTGTTCACGACGGTGATGATGGCCAGCGCGATGCCGGCAGCGATCAGGCCGTATTCGATGGCGGTGGCGCCGGATTCGTCCTTCACGAAACGCGAAACGAGGTTCTTCATAGTCTGCTCCAAAGGTACACAAGCTACACAACTGGTCTGGTCTTTCCGGCTTCCCAGCGCCGCCCGACCATGAAAAAGACCGTAGAGACAAAGAATTGCGCTGCAGTTAACTCGACTGCGCAAAAAGCGCGCGCTTTGCGCGCATTGGACAATGGTAAAGGGGAATTGAAAACAATCCCTTAAATCGTCCGGACATCATCGGCCGGCGTCGCCGATTTACCCGAAGTTATGACCGCGATGGTTCAATGCCGCCCGCCCGGCCAACCCGGCACGAACAACGAGGCGGCATGTCCCTTTCCTTCGCCAACGGCATCGCAGTTCAGAGCCGCGCGCGCGCGCTGATGCCGCTGTGTATCGGCGTCGGCACCTATCTCTTCTTCCTCTTTCTCGGCAACACGCTGCTGCAGGATTCCGACTCGTTCTGGCAGATCAGGATCGGGCAGTGGATCCTCGATCACGGCGCCATGCCGTACACCGACTTCTACTCCTTCACACGGACGGGCCAGCCCTGGATCTCGACATCGTGGCTGTCGCAGGTGCTGTTCGCGTTCTCCTATACGCAGTTCGACTGGGCTGGCCCCGTGATCCTCACCGCGCTCGGGATGGCGGCGTCGACGGCGATCCTGGCCCGGCTGCTCGACGCGCATCTCGAGATGCCGCGTTCGATCCTGTTCGCGATGCTGGCGCTGCTATTGTCGCTGCATCACATCCTGGCGCGTCCGCACATCCTGGCGCTGCCGGTCATGGTGGCCTGGGTCGGCCTGCTGATGGCGGCCGCGGACCGCAGGCGCGCGCCGTCCTTCGCGATGCTGCCGCTGATGGCGCTGTGGGCGAACCTGCATGGCGGCTTCGTGCTGGGTCTCGCGCTGATCGGCCCGATCTCGCTCGAGGCGGTCGAGCACGCCGAGAAGGGCCAGCGGCTGCGGCTGTTCGCGCGCTGGGTGCTGTTCGGCGTCGCCGCGATGATCGCGAGCTGCTGCACGCCCTACGGCTGGCGGACGCTGCTGGGCGCGACCAACATCCTCAATCTCGGCGAGCTGCTGAAGGTGATCCTGGAATGGATGCCGCCTGACTTTTCCTCGTTTTCGGCGTTCGAGGGCGCGCTGCTCGGCCTGATCGCGCTCGGTTATTATCGCGGCCTCGTGCTCTCCGCGCCCCGGATCTTCCTGATCCTGTTCTTCACCTGGGGCGCGCTGACCCATGTCCGCAGCATCGAGGCTTTTGCCTTCCTGGTGCCGCTGGTGCTGGCAAAGCCGCTCGGCGAGATGTTTTCGCGGCCTCCAGCGGATGCAGCAGGCAGCGACCGCTGGCCCGCCCGTTACGTCACCGTAACAGGCGCACTGATGATCCTCGCCGCAGGCTGGACCTCGACCGCGATCTACATGGGGCACCACCGCTTCACCTTCACCATGACGCAGACGCCGGTTGCGGCCGTGGACCTGCTCGAGCAACGCAAGGCGCAGCGCATCTTCAACGCCTATCAGTTCGGCGGCTATCTGATCGCGCGCGGCATCCCGGTCTTCGCCGACGGCCGCGCCGAGCTCTATGGCGAAAAATTCGTCATGGACTTCTTCAAGGCGACCGAGGGCAAGAAGCCCGAGCTGCTGCCGCGCCTGCTCGATCAATACAAGATCGACGCCACGCTGCTGGTCGCCGACGCGCCGGGCCCGCAAATCCTCGACCACCTCAAGGGCTGGAAGCGGATCTATGCGGACGACATCGCGGTGATCCATGTGCGGGACACGGACGGCGCGGCAGCGTCAAAATAGCTCGCAGCTTGTAGGGTGGGCAAAGCGTAGCGTGCCCACCATTCCGCGGTGTCCGTTGAGAAATGGTGGGCACGGCGCATGGCGCCTTTGCCCACCCTACTTCTTTTGATCCCTAGAGGCTCTCATTTCGACGCGAAGCTTGATTCAGGTCAAGCGAGCTCGCGCACCTGCATCTACCCGAAAGGCCACCAGTTGCTGCGACCGAGGGCCCTGGCACGATGCGCGCATCATCGAGATCAGTCCAGATTTTTGCGGCGGTTCTCCTCGCAGTGAGCGGCTGCACCAGGACACCGCCCGCCCCCACCGGACACGCCATTTTTGAATCTCGCGCGCTGACACAGCAACAGGGTCAGGTCACCGCCCGCGTGGCGGTGCTCAGCGACGACGAGAGTGAACGTTATTTTGGTGTCTCACTGGCCGACAAGGGAATGCAGGCCGTATGGCTCAGCGTCAGGAATGGCAGCGACGGAACGCTGTATTATCTGCCGGCCACGACCGACCCGGACTACTACACGCCGCCGGAGGCATCGCGAATATTTCGCGCCTGGCTTCCGGGCGACGCCGACAGGCAAAGGGAGCAGGTGTTCACACGGGAAGCCATGCCTGAGGCCATTGGTCCCGGCGAGAGCGCGTCGGGATTCGTCCTGACCCACCGCGAGGGCGGGATCAAATTCGTCCGGGCCGATTTTGTCGGGCGTGGCGAGCGCCTCGAATTTCGTTTCGTCGTCCGGTTGGACACCAAGCTCTACACGGCGCAAAATATCGATTTCGACGCCTTGCCTCCCGCGGCCGAGAACGTCGACCTCGCCGGCCTGCGCGCGAAGCTGGAGCAACTGCCCTGCTGTACGTCCAACGAGGAAGGAAGCAGGCCGGGAGACCCGCTCAACCTGGTGGTGATCGGCAGCGGCGCGGATGCAATTTTTCCCTTTATCGAGCGGGGATGGCGCCTCGATGAACCGCTCGACATTCATAGCGTCCTGAGAACCGTCAGCGCCTTCATTTTCGGGACGGAGTATACGACGTCGCCGGTCAGCCCGCTGTATGTCTTCGGCCGTCCGCAGGACATCGCGTTGCAGAAAGCCCGGAACAACATCAGCCTGCGCAATCATTTGCGGGTCTGGCACGCGCCGTTCACTGCTGAAGGACGAGATGTCTGGGTCGGGCAGATCAGCCGCGACATCGGCACGAAGCTGACGACCCAGACGTGGTCGTTCACCACCCACAGGATCAGCCCGGAAGTCGATCAGGATCGCTACTATCTTCTGCAGGACCTGCTGCTGACCGGCTACGCTTATGAGTTCGGATTCGCGCGTGGCGTCGGCGTGTCCAGCCCATCCGATCCGCGCAAGAACCTTGGATATGATCCGTACGTGACCGATGGGCTCCGGCTGGTCGTGTTTCTCGGGCCTGCGCGAAAGCAAGCCGGCCAGGTCGAATTCCTCGGCTGGGAGCGGCCGGCGCCGTAGGACGGGCACGCCCCCGGGCGACGCTGCCACGGGCGTTCCGCCGTGTGCGGCAAGGGCCACGTCGTGTTTCGAACTTGTGAGTATCCAAATTGGCTGGGGCGCGCATATTGAGGGCATGGTGATGAATGCCGTCAAGCTGGCCGGCGCCGCGGCCCTGTTCCTGGTTACAGCAGGAGTATGGCCCAGCCCACGCTACGGCTGGGCTGTCGCGATCGGCATCTGCATCCTGGCGGCGGTCGCCCTCCATTTTGCCGCACCGTAGCGGCGCCGCAGCTTTCGGGGCGGGCAACGCGCTGCGCGCCCACTCTTCTTGCAACATTGCTTGAAGGATCGTGGGCAAGGCGCATGCGCGCCTTTGCCGAGCCTGCTGCCTTTTACCGTGCGAGAAGAGGAATATCTCCCGATGCAGCCAATCGTAAGGGTCTCCATTATTCGATGCGCGCCGGACAAGTTTGCCGAGATTCGGCAAATGATGATCGAGGCCGAGAAGCTGCTTCGGCCCGGCATCGAGTCGATGCGCGGATTGCTGGCATTTCATGCCGGCGCAGACGAGGCCACCTCGTCACTCACCAATGTCAGCATATGGGTCGATCTCGATGCGGCCAGGCAGCTGGATCAATTCCAGCCGATGCTGGACTCGGGCAAACAATTTGTCGCCAGGGGAGCAACGTTCGAGCGGCCGATCATGAACTACCTGACGCTCTGGCAGCTGCAACCTGTGTCAAGGGATTAGGTTCGCCGCGAGTTCTCTTCCGCTGCGTCGCGCGCGGCGTCACGTCCTCGGGTCCTGCAGCAGCAGCGTCATGCGGGGCGGCTCCGCGCCGAGGTGATAGGAGCGGGCCCGAACCACGGCCTCGCTGTCCGCCAAATTGTAATGCTCGATCCCGCGCTGCAATTCATGCCAGTCGCGGAGGCGGAACGTCTCAACCCAGTGCGTGGGGTCGCTGACGTCACGGGACAGGACCCACCCCACCGCACCGTACCGATACCGGGCCAGCCGGACCTCGGCCATGGCGGCGCGAAAGGCCGCGGCATTGGCAGGATCGATGCGGTACCTGATCGCAAGGACCAGCCGATTCCGGCCGCTGTGCAGGAGCGGCGCCATCTCCTCCGCAATCGACAGAGGGCGGGGAACGGCCAGAGCCGGCGCCGACGGATCGCCGATCTCGGCCGGCAACTCCACCGCCCGGGTCAGGAGCGCGATCACGCAACCGACAAGGCCCGCAGCGAGGATCGTTCCCGTCAGGCTCGCTTGCTCGCCGAGCAGGCCCCACAGCAGCGCGCCGAGACCCATGCCGCCATTGTACATCGCCTGGTAAAGCGCGAGCGCGCGCGCCCGCACCCACGGCGCCGCCGCCAACTGCACCGTGGCCTGCAAATTCGACGCGCCGACGATCCAGCCGATACCGAACACCAGCAGGGACGGATAGGCGGTCAATGTGCTGGGAACAAGCGCGAGGGGAACCAGGGCCAGGCTGCAGGCGACGCCGGCCAGCATGATCAGATCGTTGCGCGGGATCCATCTGCGCAGCAGCGGCATGATCAGTCCGCCCAGCACCGCACCGGCGCCAATGACCCCCATCATCACGCCGAAAGCAGCAGATGACAGCCCGAGCACGTCGCGAACGTACAACGGCAACAGCGCCCAGATCGCGCTGGCGCAGCCGTAGAATGCCGCCGAGCGGACCAGCGTGCCGTACACGACCGGCTCGGCCAGCACGTAGGCGAGGCCGACACGCATCGCCGAGCGAAATTCCTCGGGCGGAACGTCGATCGACAGTCCCTTGCGCGGAAAGCTCAGCAGGATGCCGACGACCAGCGCGACGAAGGCGAAGGACACTGCGTTGGCGGCGAAAGCGATCGTGACGCCGGCGACCGTCAGGATCAGTCCGCCCACCGCCGGACCGACGGCGCGGGCGATATTGAACCCGACCGCGTTGAGCACCAGCGCCTGCGGCAACACCTGGCGCGGCACCGTCAGCGGCACGGACGCGGCCCATGCCGGATTGTTCAAGGCGGCGCCCACCGCCAGCATGGCGGTCAGCGCCAGGAGAATACCGGCATCGAGGCGTCCCAGCGCCGCGACGATCGCCAGCGCGGTGGCCGCCGCCAGCATCAGCAGGTTCGAGAGGATCAGGTTGCGCCTGAGATCCATCAGATCGGCAAGCGCTCCGGCCGGAAGCGCGAGCAGAAGCACCGGCAGTTGCGCGGCCGCCTGCACCAGGCTGACCATCAACGGGCTTGGCGCCAGGGTCCGTCATGATCCACGCGCTGGCCGTGTTCTGGATCCAGGTCCCCAGCGCCGACACGGTATTGGCCAGCCACAGCCAGCAAAACGCGTAGCTTGCGAACGGCGCCCAGGCGGAATGCGCCACGGCGTGGTCGGGACCACCCGCGGCCTGCTGTTCGGTCGGAGAAGACATCTTTCAGGTCACCAACGAGATTTACGACGGTCGTCCGACCGGAACACCACGATAGTGGGACATCGGCGGCAATGTCACCCCGCTTCCTGTCCGTTTTGCAGGGCAGCCGGCAGGGTGGGCCTGATTGCGGCAGGCTGACGCTCCGTCGCGCCGCTGCCATATTGGTCATCGCAATTTGCTGTTTTGATGCCCCCGTTTGCTTGCGAAGACTGGCCCGGCCAGGGCGATGGAGACTCATTTCATGAGCGATGCAGCTTCACAGGTCGTCTATTTCTATGATCGTCATCCCATCTCTTGCGAGATCATCCTTGCGAAACTGCGCGCCAGCCGCGGCCATCTCGACGGCCTGCGTCCCGAGGAGCTGTTTGCGCATGACCAGGATCATTACGGCGGCCTCACTGCTACGGACGAGTTGGCGCGGGCGGCGCAGATCGGCAACGGATCGCGCGTCGCCGATTTCTGCGCGGGCCTCGGCGGCACAATGCGCTATCTGGCCCACAAATATGGAGCCGATGTCACCGGCATCGAATTGACGCCGGCGCGCGTCGCCGGCGCACGCGAATTGACCAGGCGCGTCGGCCTCCACGATACGGCGCGGATCGTCGAGGGCAACGTGATGGAGGTGCCGCTCCCCGACGCGAGCGTGGACGCCGTCGTCAGCCAGGAAGCATTTTGTCATGTTCCCGACGTCAAGCGAGCGCTTGGCGAAGCCCTTCGCATTCTGGGAACGGATGGCCGATTGGCATTCACGGACTGGATCGCCAATCAGCCGCTGACCGCCAATGACGCGCAACTGATGTGGGATGGAATGGCCATCCAGCCGCTGCGGTCGATCCCCGACTATCGCAGCCTGGTCGAAAGCGTCGGCTTTCGCGTGATCTCGGCCCAGGATCTGACGGAAGAATGGGGACCAATCCTGAAGCAGCGACTGGCCATGTATCAGCGGCTGCGCGAGGACGCCCGGCAGGCGGGCACCCCAATGGGACACGATGCATTCCACGAATCCTACATCCGGTTTGTCGACCTCATTCAGGAACGCAAGCTGGGTGGCGTCAGGGTGGTGGGTGCGAAATAGCAAGCTGTTCGGCGCTCTTTTGATCTAGCTCAAGAGCCGCCGCCGGTCCCGGCCCTTGCCTGACGACGGCGAGATACCCGAGGCGACGCATCATGCCGGGCGGCGACCGGTTCCCGGCAACGACAGGGGTTCCAGGCAACATGACAGCCGAGATGATTACAATTCCAGGACTGGTAGCCGACGCGTTGGGATCATTCCTGATGTCCGACACCAGGGATCGCTTCGGGTCTTCCCACGCCCGCCTCGCCGAGGCGCTTCCTTTCGCGGCGAAACTGGCCATGGAGTGCATCGGCAACAGCGACGCGCTCTATCACGACGTCGAGCATTCGATGCTCGTGACCATGGTCGGGCACGACATCCTGATGGGCCGCCAGATCCTGCGCCACACGACGGTGGACGACTATGCCAACTTCATCATGGCGTGCCTCACCCACGACATCGGCTATGTCCGCGGCATTTTGCACGGCGACGATGGCGAGTCCTATGTCGCAGATGCAAGCGGCCGCACGGTTCGCCTTCCCAGAGGCTCCTCGGACGCCGCGCTCGCGCCCTATCATGTCGACCGCTCAAAGCTGTTCGTTGCCGAGCGCCTCGATAGCGTCGAGGAGATCGATGCCGCGCGCATCGCACGTGCCATCGAATACACACGGCTCCCCTACTCCTCGTCTTCGGACGACGAGCTCAACGAGGAAGAGGGATTGCTGCTGCGGGCAGCCGATCTGATCGGGCAGCTCGGCGACCCCTGCTACCTGAAGAAGGCCAATGCGCTGTTCTACGAATTTGAGGAGATCGGCCTCAACAAGAAGCTCGGCTACGACACGCCGGCGGACGTCGTGTACAAGTATCCGCAGTTCTACTGGAACACTGTCGCTCCCCAAGTTCAGTCCGCGATACGCTATCTCGACCTCACATCGCGCGGGCGCCAGTGGGTGGCAACCCTCTACGGCAACGTATTCCGGGCCGAACGTGAATTGAACCTCTCGGGCCCCCAGCAATGACCGTGGCGCATCGCGCGACTCTGACGCGCAAGCCGGCGACCCGCGGCCCGGAAACGTCAGCCGTCGACGTTGCCTTCCAGGGACGTCTCGCGGAGGGAGTTGGGCGGACAGGGATAGAAAGTCTTGATGTAGAAAAGCCCGTGCTTCTTCTGCTCCTCGTTGGCGAACAGGATCAGCTTGACGTGGTTGGCGGGCAGGGTTCTGACGCCCGACCCGAACGCGAACCTGACATTGATGGTTTCGTCGATCCTGATTTCGGGCATGTTCTTGCGGTTGATTACGCCCGTTATGCCTGCAGGCAGGTTCTTGAAAGCCTGCGACGCCGCCTTCGAGGCATCGCGCTCGCTGTTGAATGTCGAAAGATAGACGATGCCGCCGTTTCGCGCACCATCACCCTGGTAGAGGCGCGCCATGAGCTGGTCGTTTGACAGATTAATGTGCTTTGTACAGGGATGGCCACCATGCTGTTCCGACTCTTTCAGAAGCATCAGCGCCTGGTAAGGATTGATAATATAACTCACCTGAACCACCTTGATCTCTGCCAATCGTCCGACGATACAGCAGGCCGACATCCCGACCAAGCAATTCCGCCCATGATGCAGGTCACGTGCACGTGGGCAAAGCGCGGCGTGCGGGCCGATGCAACGCTTGGCCGCATCGCCCGGCGCGATCGCATGGGATAGTCAGTCTGGACGCGTCGGCGTCCGAAAGACATGGACTGCAAAATTGTAAGTGAGGAGCTGCGATGAGTGTCGGACTGCTTGGGCTGCTCGATGACGTCGCGGCGATCGCCAAGGTCGCCGCGGCTTCGCTCGATGACGTGGCAGCCCAGGCCACCAAGGCGGGCGCCAAGGCCGCCGCGGTCGTCATCGATGACACGGCGGTGACGCCGCGCTACGTGTTCGGATTCTCGGCCGACCGCGAATTGCCGATCGTCGCCAGGATCGCGGCCGGCTCGCTGCGCAACAAGCTCCTTATCCTGCTGCCTTGCACGCTCGCGCTCAGCTATTTTCTTCCCCGGCTGCTGATACCGCTCCTCGTGCTGGGAGGCGTCTATCTCTGCTACGAAGGGGCCGAAAAGGTCTTCGAGGCGATCTGGCCGCACGAGGCGGGCGACCATGATTCTCATGCGGAGACGACAGCCGTGAGCGCGCAGGCCCTCGAGGACGAGAAGGTCGCGGGCGCCATCAAGACCGACTTCATTCTCTCCGCGGAGATCATGGCGATCACCCTGGGCGCCGTACCGGATGCGAGCTTCTTGATGCAGGCGCTGGTGCTGTCGGTCGTGGGGATCGCCATCACCGTCGCCGTTTATGGCGTGGTCGCGTTAATCGTGAAGGCCGACGATGTGGGCGTCGCTCTCGCAAGGCGGGAGGGCACATCATCTGCCGCCGCCGCGAGCCGCGCCCTGGGGCGAGGTCTCGTGCGGGGCATGCCGGGATTGCTGGCGGTTCTCGGCGCCGTCGGCACGGCCGCCATGATCTGGGTCGGCGGCAGCATCATCGTCCATGGCCTGGAGGCCTTCGACGTCGATGCCGCCAGTCACGCCATCCATTCCGCCGCGGACGCATCGGCCCGGGCCCTGCCGTTCGTGGCCGGAGCGGCCAAATGGACGGTGGAGACGCTGCTCTACGGCATCATTGGGCTGCTGATCGGAGGACTGATGATCCCCGCCGTCGGCGGCATCGTCGCGCCCGCGTGGAAATTTGCGAAGCGCATGCGGGGTAAGCGCGGCTGACCGGCCCGACCAAACTTGCCGCAACAGACTTCAGTTTCCGGTCAGCAGTTCGCCAAAGCGCTCCCAGGTTTTTCCGTTGAAGCGCATGAACTGCATCTGGTCGACCGGCACGTGATCGGTCGGGCTGGTGTTAACCTTGATGCCGGGGAGCAGCATCGGCAGCTCGAGATCGCGGATCGAATAGGCCTGCTTGAGGATGTTCTCGGTCGAGAGGTCGTCGCCGCAGGCCTTCAGCACCGCCTCCAGCGCCATCGCGCTGTTGTAGGAGTTGACGTAGTTGGTGTCGTGCTGGTCGGCCTCCGGCACGTATCTGGTCATGAACTCGCGCCAGCCCTTGACGCCCGCATCGTCCTTCCAGGCGGGATCGTCGGGGTCCTTGACGTAGGCCGTGGAGAGGATGCCGGTGCCGGCTTCGACGCCCGCAGGCTCCATCACCGTCGAGATCCACACCGCGACGTTGGAGAGGAACGTCAGGGGACGCCAGCCGATCTCGAAGGATTTGCGGATCGCCTGCGCCGCGAATTTCGGCGTCGCCGCGATCACGAACACATCGGCGCCCGAGGCCTTCAATTTCACGATCTGGGAGTCGATGGTGGGGTCCTGGACCTCGTAGGTCGCGCCCGTCACGACGGAGTCGTACTTCTCGCCGAGCACGTCCTTCAAGCCGGCGAGATAGTCGCGGCCGTAATCGTCGTTCTGCGAGAGCACGGCGAATTTCGCGTTCGGGTTCTTCGCCAGCGCGTGGCGCGCATAGAGCCGCGCCTCGTAGCGGAACGGCGCCTGCACGCCCATCGTCGCCTGCGGGTATTGCGCGATGTCGGCGAATTTCGAGGCGCCGGAGCCGATGAAGAGCTGCGGCACGTTCTTGGACTGCAGATACTTCGCTATCGCGGTGTTGTGGGCGGTGCCGATCGAGGAGAAGATCAGCGCGACCTCGTCGCTCTCGACCAGCCTCCTTGTCTGCTCGACCGATTTCGGCGGCGCGTAGCTGTCGTCGAGCGAGATCAGGTTGACCTTGCGGCCGTTGATGCCGCCCTTCTCGTTCAGCATCTTGAAATAGCCGACCTCGCCCTTGCCGAGCGCGCCGAAGGCGGACACCGGCCCGCTATAGGGCATGGTCTGGCCGATCCGGATTTCGGTTGGCGTAACGCCGCGCATCTCGGCGGCGGTGGACGGGCCAGACAGTGTCAGGATCGAAACGGCGCCAAGCGCGCCCCATGCCGTCAAGCGCATCCGCTTCTCCTCCCCTTTGTCCGGCGCGGTCGCTGCCGCGCCTTTGAGGGGAGCATGTCATGGCCGTCTCACCGCTGCCAAGACCAATTCGCGAGGAGTAGATCGGGCTCCGTGTCCCGGACGCGCTGCAACGCGCGAGCGTTGCTGCGCAGAGCCGGGACCCAGAAAGCCACGCAAACCGCTGCAGCATGGGCCCCGGCTCTGCAGCGCACCGTCAAAGGGACGCTGCGCTGCGTCCGGGGCACGAGAGCTGAGCGCACAAAAAACGCGGCGTTGCCGCCGCGTTTTTCAGACTCAACCTGTCGCTTGCGCTTCAGGCCTGCGGCTGCGGCTCCAGGCCGGGATCCGGATCCTGGCGCGGGCGCGACTTGCCGGCCGGGGGCACGGCGGAGGCGCGCGGCGTGGTCGGCTCCAGCACGGATTCGCGGTTCGGCTTCTTGCCCTTGAGCAGATCGACGATCTCGTCGCCGGTCAGCGTTTCGAACTCGAGCAAGCCCTTGGCCAGCGCCTCGAGGTCACCGTGCTTCTCGGTGAGGATGCGGGTCGCCTCCTTGTAGCCTTCCTCGACCAGGCGCTTGATCTCGGAATCGATCTTCTGGACGGTGGCTTCCGAGGCGTTCTGCGTCCGCGACACCGACATGCCGAGGAAGACCTCGTCCTGGTTCTCGCCATAGGAGACGGTGCCGAGTTCTTCCGACAGGCCCCAGCGCGTCACCATCATGCGGGCAAGGCGGGTGGCCTGCTCGATGTCGGAGGCGGCGCCCGAGGTCACCTTCTCGCGGCCGAAGATCAGCTCTTCGGCGACGCGGCCGCCCATCATGATGGCGAGCCGCGAGGTCATCTGCTCCAGCGACATCGACAGCTTGTCGCGCTCGGGCAGCTGCATGACCATGCCGAGTGCGCGGCCGCGCGGGATGATGGTGGCCTTGTGGATCGGATCGGTCGCCGGCACGTTGAGGCCGACGATGGCGTGGCCGCCCTCGTGATAGGCCGTCAGCAGCTTCTCTTCCTCGGTCATGACGAGCGACTTGCGCTCGGCGCCCATCATCACCTTGTCCTTTGCCTCTTCGAACTCGGCCTGGGTCACCATGCGCTTGTTGCGGCGCGCCGCGGTGAGGGCCGCTTCGTTGACGAGGTTCATCAGGTCGGCGCCGGAGAATCCGGGCGTGCCGCGCGCGATGGTCTTGAGGTTGATATCGGGGGCCAGCGGCACCTTGCGGACGTGAACCTTCAGGATCTGCTCGCGGCCGACGACGTCCGGATTGGGCACCACGACCTGGCGGTCGAAGCGGCCGGGACGCAGCAGTGCGGGATCGAGCACATCGGGACGGTTGGTGGCGGCGATCAGGATCACGCCCTCGTTCGCCTCGAAGCCGTCCATCTCGACCAGCAACTGGTTCAGCGTCTGCTCGCGCTCGTCATTGCCGCCGCCAAGACCAGCGCCACGGTGACGGCCGACGGCGTCGATTTCGTCGATGAAGATGATGCAGGGCGCGTTCTTCTTGGCCTGCTCGAACATGTCGCGGACGCGGCTCGCGCCGACGCCGACGAACATCTCGACGAAGTCCGAGCCCGAAATGGTGAAGAACGGCACGTTGGCTTCGCCCGCAACCGCGCGCGCGATCAGGGTCTTGCCGGTGCCGGGCGGGCCGACCAGCAGCACGCCGCGCGGAATGCGGCCGCCGAGGCGCTGGAACTTGCCGGGGTCGCGCAGGAACTCGACGATCTCCTGCAGGTCCTGCTTGGCCTCGTCCACGCCGGCGACGTCCTCGAAGGTGACGCGGCCATGCGCTTCCGTCAGCATCTTCGCGCGCGACTTGCCAAAGCCCATGGCCTTGCCGGCGCCGCCCTGCATCTGGCGCGACAGGAAGATCCACACGCCGATCAGCGCGATGAAGGGCAGCCAGGAGACCAGCAGCGAGACGAACCACGGCACGTTGTCGCCGGGCGGCTTCGCGGTGATCTGGACCTTGCTGTCGTACAGGCGCTTCACCAGCGTCGGATCGTTCGGCGCATAGGTCTGGAAGCTCGAGCCGTTGGTGAAGGTGCCGTGGATGTCCGGCCCCTGGATCACGACGTCGCGCACATTGCCGCGGTCAACTTCGCTCAAAAGCTGGGAGAAGGCGATGTCCTGCGAGGAGGCGCGCTGGCCGGGATTCTGGAAGAGCGTGAACAACGCCAATAGCAGCAGGACAATGATGACCCAGAGGGCGAAATTGCGCAGATTGGCGTTCATCGATCTTCCTTCGTGGTCGCGCGGATCGCGGCCTCATCCTTGGGCAAAGAGAAAATCCCCAAGGAATCCTCTCGGTTAGAAGCATACAATTTAGGTGCCGCCCCGGTCGCTGCCAAGGGAACGAGTTGGGACTATTTATCCCATCTTAGGGCGATTCCCGCTGAAAAAATGGCGGCCGAATCGGGGTTTTTCCTGCCTGGTTAAGGTGGCCTGACAGCGCGCAGCGGAAAACAGCCGGTGTCATGGTCCGCCGTCATCGCCTGCGGCGCCGCTGCGGGGCCGGCGTGATCCGGATACGCCCCCCGGCAAGGCTGATCAAGGCGCCCGCAAGCGTCTGCTTCAGGGCCGGCCGGCCATTGCTGGCTGCAGGGCGGGCGAGAATGGCCCGATCGAGCGTGGCCATCAGGGTTTCGACCTTGCCGAGTTCCGCCGGGCCCTCGTGTCCGCAGGCATTGATGGTCCGCGAGAGCAGCCGCAGCCGGACTTCCTCCGGCAGCGCGGCGAAGGCTGCCGCCTCGAAACTTTTCGCACCCGCCTGCGGCGCATCGCCGCGATCCCGCAGGCGCAGGAAGCGCTCGGCGCCGTCGGTCAACAGCTCGAGCGCCGCATTGGCGCGCGCGAGCCGGCTCGCGAGCCGCGCTAGGCTTCTCGTGTCGCCGCCCTCGGTCGCGAGCTGCGGCAATAGCGCGCGCAGCCGCGGCCGCGTGAACGCGGTATCGCGGTTGGTGGGATCATCGGCGAAGCCGATTCCAGCCCGCCGCAGGGTCGCAACGAGCTGCGACTTCGGGACATCGAGCAGCGGGCGCGCCAGCACGATGCCGTCGCGCGTCGTGAGGCGCGCCATCGCCGACAGGCCGGCGATGCCGCTGCCGCGCAGCAGTCGCATCAGGAGGGTCTCGGCCTGGTCGTCGCGGGTGTGCGCGGTCAGCACATGGGTTGCGCCGGCCGCGTGCGCGGCCTGCATCAGCAGGCGGTAGCGGGCTTCGCGCGCCGCTGCGGGCAGGCCCGTTTCCGGCTTCGCCCCGCGCCAGCGCAGCGTCCGGTGCGGAAGTCCGAGTTCGGCCGAAAGCCGCTTGACCTCGCGCGCCTCGCGCGCCGCCTCCTTCCGCAGGCCGTGATCGACGGTGACGACGGTGAGCTCGGGGCCGCGCGCGAGGCCGCTCCGCCAGCGCGCCGCAAGCCACATCAGCGCCACCGAATCCGGACCGCCCGAGACCGCGAGCACGAGTGCCGGCGCGTCCTTCAGATCGGCGAAGAGCTGCTTCGCCGCGCGCGCGGAGATCGGTGAATTGTCGTCGTCTGACATGGCGCGGCCCAGCAATCGCCAGACTGTTTAGCGCAGTGCGAACCACATTGTCAGTGCCTGGACGCTACGGATCGGATGCAGGCCGTGGTTCACCTCTCCCCGCTGGGGAGAGGTGAACCACGGCGAGCGGCTTGGTGTCGCTCGCTAGCACTTCACCCGCTTCTGCTCGCGGTCGACCGCGGCTTTGACGCCGGCCGAGGCACGCGGATATTTGCGGCCGACCTCGCCGAAGGCGGCGCAGGCGGCCTCCTTCTCCTTCAGCGCGGCAAGCGACTGGCCGAGCCGCAGCAGGGCGTCGGGCGCCTTGGCCGACTTGTCGTATTTGGTGGTGACGGCGAGGAAGGCCTCGGCGGAATCGCGATATTGCTGGCGCTGGAAGTAGCTCTCGCCGAGCCAGTATTGGGCGTCGCCGAGCAGCGGATCGCTCGGATATTTCTGCGCAAAGTCCTTCATGGTCTGCTCGGCGAGCGCGTAGTCCTTGCGCTGCATGTAGCCGATGCCGAGGTCGAACTCGTCGCGCGGCGTTGCCGCGGGCGGCAGGGTCGCCAGCGCGCCGCCTGCAGCCGGCGCCGGATAACCCTGCTGCGCCGGCGGATAGGCCGGCTGCGCGGGTGCTGCGGCCTGCGGATAGCGGCCGCCCGTATTGGAGAGGTCGAGCGGCTCGCCGGCCGCACGGCCGCCGGGCGCGGCCGCCGGGCCGCCTGCGGGCATCGGCTGCTGGCCGCCGCCGAGCGCGCGCGGCGCACCCGGGGCATTCGGATTCTGGTTCGGGTCGAACGCATCGCCGCGGCGGCGCGCGCCGGGCGCGCCCGGCCCCGGCTGCTCCTGAACGATCGGTGCGGGAGAGGCGACCTGCGGCTGCTCGTAGTTCGGCTGGGCCGGCTGTTGTTGCGGCGGCTGCTGGCGATAGGGCGGCGCGACCTGCGCAGGCGGCACGGCGGCGACGGAGGGCTGAACCGGCACCTGACCGGGCGCGGCCGGCGCGCCACCCTCGAGCGCCCGCAGCCGCTCCTCGAGCTGGCGGTTGCGATATTGCAGCTCCTCGTTCTGGCCGGTGAGCTGCCGCAGCTGGTTCTCCAGCCGCTCGATCCGCATCTCCGCGTCGGCATCGTCCGACTGCGCGAACGCGGGCGAGCCGAGGGTGAGCAGCGCGGCGATCGCCACGGTGCCGGTAATAGCCTTAAATCTGGATGACATCTTGCCCTGACGACGAAAGCGAAACGGCCCGCCACGGAACACGCGACGCGCCACACATTGAAGGGGAGTACGCCAAAAATGTGACTGGCACCACGGGGTTTCCGTCACGGAATGCTGAAACGAAACCGGCGCCCGAAGAGGGCGCCGGCATATTCGAGTCCTGAAGCTGAACGGCGCCTGACTGATCGTCAGGAGCTGGCGTTCAGCACGGTGACGGCACGCCGGTTCTGCGACCAGCAGGAGATGTCGTTACAGACGGCGACCGGCCGCTCCTTGCCGTAGGAGATCGTGCGCATGCGGTTCGGATCGATGCCGCGCGAGGCGAGGAAGGAACGCACCGACTGGGCGCGGCGGGCGCCGAGCGCGATGTTGTATTCGCGGGTGCCGCGCTCGTCGGCATGGCCTTCGATGGTGAAGGAGTAGCGCGGATAGCTCTGCAGCCACTGCGCCTGCTTCTCCAGGGTCACGATCGCCTGCGGGGTCAGATCGGTCTGGTCGCTCTCGAAGAACACGCGGTCGCCCACGTTCACGACGAAGTCCTGCTGGCTGCCCGGCGTCGCCGCGTTGGCCTGCGCGTTGTCCAGGCCATTCTGCTTGGCGCACGCGCCCATCGACAGCGCGATTGCGACCACTGCCGCCAGCTTCAATCCCTGGAGGATACGCATAGGATATTTCATTCCGGAGCCTCCACGCTCACGTTCGTCCACTGCTTCCGGTCTACAGGGGGTTGGTTAAGCGAACGTTCCGTCAACCTTGACGGAACCTTGCCCCAGCCGGTCAAATGCCCCCAACCAGCGAAAAGCACCCGCGATGGTTAATGGGTTGTAAATGTGGCGCGAGGGTGAAGGCAAGCCGCATAAGCCGGCAAAAACGCTGGTTCTTGCGCGATTTGCGGGCGAAGTCCCGCTGATGTGCTCCCAGGGCGCGCGCCTCATGCTCGCTGTCATCCCGGGGCGCGCGAAGCGCGAGCCCGGGATCCATAGCCACAAGCAGCTGTTTTGCGAAGATTCGGAGTTACGGCTTCACCCAACGACTGCTTCCGGTGGTTATGGATTCCGGGCTCACACTTCGCGTGCCCCGGAATGACGGAGACAGTGGAGAGGAACCGGCGGTCAGCCCAGGGTGGCGGCGGGCACCGGACTGAGCGGCGCGGACACGAGCTTCGGCCGGGGCAGCACCTGACGCTGGCTGGCGCGATCAAACAGCATCCGTCGCTCGAATGCGCTGGAGCGCATGATGGGGAAACGGGTCAGGACCCGCTCCCTGAGCGTGGTGAAATCGGAGGCCATCAGGACCACCTTCCTCGTGTGCCAGCCCGGATAGGGGCGCGGCTCCGCGATGGACTCGTGAAGGAAGACGCGGCGGTAGAACGCCTGGTGATCCGTCCGCACCATCGCGAGCCCGAGATCGGCGCCGAAATGATCGCAGGCCAGATAGGCCAGCCGCAGGGTCAAATAAGGCAGTTCCGGAAACCGCTGCTGCTTTTCGGGATCGGCGACGAATCGGGCCGGATCGACGAAAACCTCGCCCCGGTCGAGGCGCGGATTGAGGACATCGCCGAACACCTCGGTGGTGTAGGACATCCGCCAGTCCGACGTCAGGACGTGGATGCGCACGGCGCTGCAAAGCTCGCCGTCGACATAGATCCCGAAATTCCAGGTGTTGGGAGCGTCGTCAAAGTGGTCGGTAACGCGCAGCGACTCGGACGGATTGATCAGGCCGGCATGCAGGTAGGCCCGATATCGCATCAAATAGAGGTTGTCCCTGTCCTCCGGCGACTCGATGAGGCGGTAGTCGATTCGGTCAAACAGCGCCGCACCCCGCGGAAGCGCCGTGTCGGCTCCGGACTTCATCAAATACCTCTAACTCCAAGCAACTTCCGCGAGTGTCAGGAGATTAAGGGTTCCTTAAACAAATTGCAAAGGCTTAGAATCGTTAGGGTTAACCTTTTTACCGTCGCTAAAACGGGCCACGCCAAGGGGCTGAACAGGCCTCTGAGGTCAGGCAATGGACCGTGACGACACCACGGTCATCCGTTCCTCGGCGGGCAGGCGGCGCCCGTGCGAGGCATTGAGCAATTGGCGGACCCGGACCGCCGGAACGGGCCGGCTGAACAGGTAGCCCTGCCCCTCGGTCACGGTGCCGTCGGCGCTGATCAGCTCGAACTGCTCGTTGGTCTCGATGCCCTCGACCACGACCGTCATGCCGAGGTCGGCCGACAGTCGGGCCACGCCGCGCAACAGGGTCAGCGGCCGGTCGGCGTCGATGCCCTCGAGGAACGAACGGTCGATCTTCACCTTCTGCATCGGGAAGTTGTGCAGATAGCTCAGGCTGGAATAGCCGGTGCCGAAATCGTCGAGCGAGATGCGTACCCCGAGCGCGTGCAGTTGCGACAGGATGTCGTGGGTGAGCTGGGTGTTGCGCAGCAGCGAGGATTCGGTGATCTCGATCTCGAGGCGGTGAGCCGGCAGCCCGGAGACCTCCAGGGCGTAGCGGATTTCGCTCAGCACGTCGCGCTGGTGGAATTGCTGCGGCGAGAAGTTGACGGCGACGCTGACGCCTTCCGGCCACTTCATGCATTCCATGCAGGCGCGGCGCAGGATCCAGCGGCCGAGATCGACGATCAGGCCCATGTCCTCGGCGACCGGGATGATGTCGACGGGCGAGACCGTACCGCGCACCGGGTGATTCCAGCGGAGCAGCGCCTCGCAGGTCGTGATCTTGCCGGACTTGAGGTTGACCAGCGGCTGGTAGAACAGCTCGAATTCCTCGTTGGCGAGCGCCTTGCGCAGGTCGAGCTCGAGGATGCGCCGAGCCTCGACGGTCGCCGCCATCTCGTCGCGGAAGAAGCAGAAGGTGCCGCGGCCGTCGGCCTTGGCGCGGTAGAGCGCCATGTCGGCGTTCTTGAGCAGCGTATCGGCGCTGGCGCCCTTCGGCGAGGTCAGCGCGATGCCGACGCTGGCGCCGATCTCGACCAGATGATTGTCGATGCGATAGCGCTCGCTGAGCCGCTCGACGATGCGGCGGGCGAGCGCGGCGGCATCCTCCGGCGCAATGATGTTCTGCTGGAACACGACGAACTCGTCGCCGCCGAAACGGGCGACGAAATCCTCCGGACGCAGCATCTCGCGCAAGCGGTTGGCGACCGCGCAGAGCAACTGGTCGCCGCAGGGATGGCCGAGCGAATCGTTGACCTGCTTGAACTGGTCGAGGTCGATGAACAGCAGCGCCGACAGACACTCGGCATGATGCGAGGCCGCCAGCAGGCGCTCGATCTCGTCGCGGAAATGGACGCGGTTGGGGAGCGCCGTCAGCTCGTCGTAACGGGCCAGATGGGTGATCTTGGCCTCGGCATTGCGCCGCTCGGTCACGTCCTCGAGCAGCACCACCGCGCCGCCGTCGGCCATCGGCTGCACCGTCCAGGACAGCGACCGGTTTGTCTCCGCGTCCGGGTCGACGGTGACGACCTCCTTCGGGTGCGGGCTCTCGATCTCGGCGATGATCATCTCGCCGCTCGCTTCCGACATGGATCCGGAGGATACGCACGCCGCGACGATGTCGCGCGCGCTGGCGCCGCTCCGCGCCAGGCCGTCGGGCAGGTTCAGCATTTCGCTGAACCGATGGTTCATCACCGCGAGCTGCCTGTCGACGCCGAACATGCACAGACCGTGCGGCATGTTGTTCAGTGCGGTGTCGAACTGGCCGGCGAGCGCCGCCTCGCGTTCGCGGGCCACCACCGCCCGCATGAAAATTCTGTGCAGATTGGCCGAGAGCTGCATGATCGCCAGCAGGAATGCGGCGCTGAAGATCGACATCGCGATGTAGTAGGGCGTGCCATGCCAGGCCAGTGCGATGACTGCCGGGCCGAACATCAACGCGGCCTGGAAATGATAGATCGACGGCCGGCCGTAAGCCCGTCCCGCGCCTCCGCCCACGATCCCGGTGGTGATGGACAGGGCGATCATGTGGACGACGGCGTCGTCGGTACTCACCAGAGCCAGGGAGCACCACGTTCCGATCGCGGCCGCCTGGATCAGTGCCCCGACCAGATAGCGCTTCTGCCAGAGCGCAGCTTCTTCCGTGGAGAGAGAAGATTTGCGCAGCAGGAAACGGCGCAGATGGGATAGCCGGATAGCGCCCGCCAGGATGATCAGCGCCACCGTCGCCCAGGTGAGAGATTGTCCCGTCCTCAACGCGGTGACGGCGGCTCCCATGGCGACGAAGATGATGCCAGCAAGCAGCGGACCGGGCGCTTCGAAGAGGGAATCGATCAGCGCGGCCGAAGCGTTCGGCGCGGCCTGTCCTCGATCGGAATCTCCGCTCTGGCTTGCGAACTGCATTTTGGTTTGTACGCGCGTCCTGTTTGGTGCGTACTCTTACCTAGGCCAGATGAAGCCTTTCTGAGGGAACATCGTTAAAGTCGAGTTGTTTTGTTCAACAGCAAACCCGTTTCTGGCGAAATATCAAGCAACTGGGCAAGCGTTGCCGGGCCCAGGGTAAACGAAAGCTTACGCTCGTCGCGGAATCCTTAAAATGCTTGCGTGGCGCGGAATATCGCGCGCCAGAGCACGCGCGATATTCCGCCCGATGTTTCTAGCCCGATGTCGAGGACAGCAGCGGCGACCAGGCCGGGTCGGAGGCGAAGCCCGGCGTCGGCACCTTGAGCTCGTTGCGGCCGGAGATGTCGACCGAATACAGCGACGGCCCGGCATTGCCGCCGGGATCGCGGAAGAACATCAGCACGCGGCCGTTCGGCGAGAAGGTCGGGCCTTCATTGTGGAAGCCGGAGGTGAGCAGCCGCTCGCCGGAGCCGTCCGGCTTCATGACGCCGATCGAGAACTGCCCGCCGCCCTGCCGGGTGAAGGCGATGTAGTCGCCGCGCGGCGACCACACCGGTGTCGAATAGGTGGCGTTGTTGTCGTCCTTGGAGAAGGAGATGCGCTGCGCAGGTCCGCCGCCCGCCGCCATCACGTAGATCTGCGACCTGCCGCCGCGATCGGATTCGAAGCAGATGCGGGTGCCATCCGGAGAATAGGAAGGAGACGTGTCGATCGCCGGCGTGTCGGTCAGGCGCGTGGTCGCGCGCGAGCGCAGATCCATCACGAACAGGTTTGAGTTGCCGCCCTGCTGCAGACTCATGATGACGCGCTGGCCGTCCGGCGAGAAGCGCGGCGCGAAGGTCATGCCGGGGAAGTTGCCGACGATTTCGCGCTGTCCGGTCTCGATATTGTAGAGATAGACCTTCGGATCGCCCTGGCCGAACTCCATGTAGGTGATCTCTTGCGAGCTCGGCGAGAAGCGCGGCGTCAGCACGAGGTCGGAGCCGCGGGTCAGATAGCGCACATTGGCGCCGTCCTGGTCCATGATCGCGAGCTTCTTGACGCGGCGCTCCTTCGGCCCGGTCTCGTCCACGAACACGACGCGGCTGTCGAAATAGCCCTTCTCGCCGGTCATCTGTTCGTAGATCTGGTCGGAGATGATGTGAGCGATGCGGCGCCAGTATTCCGGCGAGGTGAAATATTGCTGTCCCGTGAGCTGCTGGCCGGTGACGACGTCCCACAGGCGGAATTCGGCCTTGAGGCGGCCGTCCTGCTGCCGCGTCATGCGGCCGGTGACGAGGGCCTGCGCGTTGAGGGTCTTCCAGTTCTGGAATTGCGGCGCGACGTCGATGTTGCTGATGCGCTCGATGAAGGCGGCCTGGTCGATCGGGGCGAACAGGCCCGAGCGCTTCAGGTTGTTGGTGATGACCTGGGTGACGCCGTTGCTGACCTCGCCGTCGGCGGGCGAGCCCGGCACGAAGTTGGAGATCGCGATCGGGATCGGCCGAAACTCCGTGGGATCGATGCGAAGGCGCTTGTCGCCCTGGGCCAAGGCGCGTCCGCCTCCGACCATTGCGAGCGCCGATCCGGTCAGGGTCATGAAGCGGCGGCGGTTCATCGATCGAACGTCATTCATCGCAAAATTCTTTTGTTCGGATGTCACAACATGTCTTTCAGGCCGAAAGTCATCGGAATGAGCTTCCAGCTCTCGTACTGCTGCTTCGGCAGGAACGAATAAACCTGGCACTGCACGATGGCGCGCCTGGCGCTCTCGGCGACCGCCTGCGCGATCGACCGCGACGGTCCCCGCACCGCGACGATGACGGGCTCGGACGCCAGCGATCCGTCGATCTTCATGGGAATGTCGATGTCGGCTTCGTACAGGTTAGCGTCCTGCCCGTTGTAAGTGGGCGTGAAGCAGCGCTTGACCGCACCCTGGAATGCTCCCTGCCAGGTCGCGACGTTGTTGGCCGCGGCTCCGCTCGTCGATCCCAGCGAAGCGGACGCATTCAGCGCAGTGCCGGCGAGCGCGTGCCGCGTCGGATCGCGCTTGTCGAGGTCGCGCTGGATCTGCGCCGGATCGAAGGTGCGCTCCTTCGGCTTCGGCTGCTGCTGCGGCTGCACCGCCGCGACCTTCTGCTCCTGGGGCTTCGGCGGCGGCTTCTTGGTGTCGAGCTTCTTCTGCAGCTCGGCGATCGGATCTTCCTTGGCCGGATCAGGCTTCTTTTCCTGCGGCTTCGGCTCTTCCTTCGGCTTGGCCTCGGCGACCGGCTTCGGCGGTTCGGGCTTCTTCTCGACCGGCTTCTCGACGGGTTTCGGCGGCTCGGGCGTCGAGTTGGTCTTGATCAGCTCCTTCTTCTCGGTGACCTTGCCGACGGCGTCTTCCTCGGGCTTGGCCTCGGCGATCTTCTCGACCTTGGGCTTCGGCTGTTCCTTCGCGCCGGTCTTCTGACCCGCCATCATCTGCGCGAGCTGATCGGTGGAGATGATGTCGACCGGAAGCGACTCTTCCGGCGCGATGAAGGCCTTACTGCTAAAGGTGAGCAACCCCCATCCAATCACGAGGACGTGGAGGGCAATCGACGCAACGAGTGTCTTGTCGACGTTCACCTTCACCGGCTCAGGTCCCCTGCTCCACTTCGGTGACGAGCGCCAGCTTCTTGAATCCGGCACCCGACAACAGGCCCATCACCTTGGCCACCGTGCCGTAATCGGCCTTCTTGTCGGCGCGCAGATAGATGCGCTCCTCGAGGCCGCCGCGCGCATCCGTGATCGCCTTCAGCTTCGGCACCAGCTCGTTCAGCGCCACCTCGGCGTCGTTGATGAAGACCTTGCCCTTGATGTCGACCGACATCTGGAGCGGCTTCTGGTCGTTCTGGTCGAGGCTCTTGGCCTGGGTCGACGGCAGGTCGAGCGGCACGCCGACGGTGAGCAGCGGCGCCGAGACCATGAAGATGATGAGCAGCACCAGCATCACGTCGACCATCGGCGTGACGTTGATCTCGGCCATGACCGGCTTGCGCCGGCTGCGGCGGCCGCCGCCCCCGGACGAACCCGCTACGTTCATCGCCATGATCTGGTGCCCAATCTCGCCGTCACACTATACATGCCGTCATACATCCCGTCCCTCAGCCCCGCTCGTCGATCTGGCGGGACAGGATGGCTGAAAATTCATCGGCGAAGCCCTCGAGCCGCTGGGCCTGCCGGTTCACCTCGGAGGTGAACTTATTGTAGAAAATAGTGGCAGGAATTGCGGCGATCAGGCCGATGGCGGTCGCAAACAGCGCCTCCGCGATGCCGGGCGCCACCACCGCCAGGGAGGTATTTTTCGACGCCGCGATCGACTGGAAGCTCGACATGATGCCCCAGACCGTGCCGAACAGGCCGACGAAGGGGCCGGCCGAGCCCACGGTGGCGAGCACCAGCAGGCGGCGCTCCAGCCGCTCGACCTCGCGGGCGATGGAGACGTTCATGACCTTGTCGATGCGCATCTGCAGGCCCGCAACCGAGCGGGCATGGCTCTCGAAGGAGCGCTTCCACTCCCGCATCGCCGCCACGAAACAGGCCGCCATGGAGTGCGTCGGCTTGGCCGACAGGGTGCGATAGAGTTCCTCGATCGATTCACCGGACCAGAACGCCTGCTCGAAGCGGTCCATGGAGCGGCGGGTGCGGGCATAGAGGAAGATCTTGTCGATGGCGATCGCCCAGACCCAGACCGAGCAGGCCAACAGTCCGAGCATCACGCCCTTGACGATCCAGTGAGCCTGCCAGAACAGCGCGATCAGCGACACGTCGGCGGAGGCGGCAACCGGAAGGGCTGATTGAGCCACGTCGGCCGGATTCATAGGCAATATCCTCTCAAGGCGGTCGTCTACCCAGTGTCCCCCGGCCCGCAAGGCCGGTTCCCCAACAGCCGCGCCGGTACCGGGGCGCGGCCGGCAAGCCCGCTCAAAGCCTTGTCTTTTTGGGTGCAGGGGCTGATCCGAAGCCGGCCGCCTGCATTCCCTGCCAAGATGTCAAAACTATGGGCCTCGACCCTCAAGCCTTGACCCGGGTCTTTGGGCGCGACTGTCCAGCCCTACCAGAGCCCGGTGATGGTTAATGCGGGGTTACCGGGGGCGAATTTGGCAGCGGGAAAGGCAGGCGGGGCAGACGGTTGGCCCCCATCACGGTTCCCCTCCCCTCGCTGGAACCGGGCCGCTAGGCAGCTTCGGGGCAGTTGGTCAGGCGCAGGGGATTGCCGACCGCGGTGCAGCCGCCCGGCACGTCCGACGTCACGACCGTGCCGGCGCCGATCTTGGCGAAATCGCCGATGCTGACGTCGCCGAGAATGGCCGCGCCGCCGCCAATATAGACGCCGCGTCCGATCCGCGGCGAGCGCGCCGGCAGGTCGCTGCCGCGGCCGATGCTGACATCCTGCAGGATGGTGGCCTCGTCGCCGATCACGGCATTGGCGCCGATCACGATGCCGGTGGCGTGGTCGAGATAGACGGACGCGCCGATGCTCGCCGCCGGATGGATGCTGACCTGCAAGGTGTTCGACGCCTCGTTCTGGAACAGCAGCGCCGCGTCGCCATGGCCGCCGCGCCAGAGCCAGTTCGAGACGCGCCAGGCCTGCAGCGCGATATAGCCCTTGTAGTGCAGCAGCGGCGGCAGCAAGGCCGCGATGGCGGGATCGCGCAGCGCGATGGCCCGCAGGTCCCGGCTCGCGCGCTCGATCAGGTCGGGCTCGGCGGAGAAGGCCGCGCGGGCAAAGGACGTGAAGCGCGCGCATTCGGCGCCGCTGTTGCCGAGCCGTCGCCCGATCAGATCGGCCAGGGCCGTGGGGAAATCATCATGGGAGAGAATGGCTGATGTCAGGGAGCGGCCAAACACGGGATCGGCAGCCGCCGCATCCTCGGCCTCGCTGCGGATCGCCTGCCAGAGACTGTCGCTTGCCTTCATCGCCGCCCCCGATCGGTTCGTGCGTGCTTGTGCCGGCAGATATAGGCGGTCCGGACTACGGCGCCAATCGTGCCGCCGGGACCCGATCACGTTCACGTTCCCCAGCCCGCATCTGCCTGCGCAGGCCGAGCGCATGGAGCCAGCCGCCTGCCGCGACCAAGGCCGGGAGAACGAAGAGCGCGAAATCACGGAGCATCATCATGGCTCAGTTCCCGCCTTCGCAAACGAGATCGCCCGGCGGAGCGCGAACGAGGCGAGCACGTAGAGATAGAAGCTGAGGAAGAACCGCCAGGATTCGCCGACCTGCCACTGCGGATAGAGCTCGACTTCCGTCGGCCAGCGATTGAGGAATGCGATCGCCACCGGGACAAGCGTTCCGAACCGGTTGAACAGCGCCGCGGCGCGCTCGAACAGCGCGATGCGCTGGCTGATCTGGTTACGTTCGGCGTCGGTCATGGTCGTACCCGTCGGCGCGCGGGAGGCGCGCGCTCAGGGCTTGGTCGGGCCTGCCGCGAATTGGGTTCTAGCGGCCCTGCACATGTGCGTGATCAACGCCACAGAACGAACGCCTGCCGGAGCAGAGGCGGGCATGACGGCTGTCTTCAGTCTCCCGAAAACCGAACCGCCCGCCTGCGGGATGCGCAGGCGGGCGGCTCAGGGCCATCAGGGCTTTGGGGGCGTGTGCCTGAAGGCTTTGAGAGGTGTCCGGATCAGCCTTTACGGTTCAGCCCTGCGGCTGGTCATTCGGCGGCGGCGTCGGCCGGGTGCGGTGCTGCGCCATGAACTGGTCGAACTCTTCCTTGTCCTTGGCGTGGCGCAGGCGGACCAGGAAGTCCTTGAACTCGCGCTGCTCCTCCTCGAGCCGCGACAGCGTCTCGGCGCGGTATTCGTCGAAGGCGCGGTTGCCGGAGGTCGGCGGACCGAAACCAAAGCCGAAGCCGCGGCGCTCCATGCGGTCCTTCATCCGATCCATCTTGTACTGCATCCGCTCCATCTTGTTCTGCCAGCGATCCTGGTTGCTCCAGCACGACATTCTTCTGCTCCCGAGTGTGAAAAAGAGAAGGGCAAGTCCGATCGGCCACCAGATGATGAAGCCGAGGATGGTCACGGCGATCCAGCCGGGATGCCAGGGCGTATCGAGCATATGGGGGCGCTCATAGTGTTGGTCCGAAGGGCCGCGCCAGCGATTGACATCAGCGGTGTAGGCCATTTCCGTCTCCATCACGGCATCACGCCGTTGTGAATGTAAATAACATTTACATAGCTAAATCATCCAGCGTTTTTGTCAAGCCGGCCGCAAGACAGCGCGAGCGAATTATTTGCGCAATTTTATTTCGGCTTGCCCCAGGGGCCGCCGGGCGGCACGCCAGAACCGGAGGATGCCTCCGGTGGCACGGGCGGCGGCTCGGCGCTCTTTCCCGAGGGGCGGTCGGTCGGGAAGCCGAGCCCGCGCAGATAGATCAGCACCTCGGCCTCGAGCAGCTCGTCCGGCGACATCGGCAGCTTTCGCCGCGCCGCATCGCCGCGCGAGAACAGCGAGGCCACGCCATGCGCCATCGACCAGATGTGCAGCGCCATCATCATCGCCGGAGGACGCGGCGTGCCGGGCGGCGCCAGCGCCGCGAGCCGCTCAGCCGCGGCGCGAATGATGTTGAAAGCGCGCTCGCTCGCCGCCTGCAACGCCGGATTGGCATCGACCGGCAGGCCCGACTCGAACATCGCGCCATAGAAGGCGGGCTCCTCGCGGGCGAAGGCGAGATAGGCCCGGCCGACGCGCTCGAACGCGGTGACAGTGTCGGGCCGGCCGTCGTCCCAGGCCGCGGTGAGACGCTGCTCGAACTGCTCGAAGCCGCGCTGGGCGATCGAGGACAGCAGCTCGTCGCGATCGCGGAAATGCCGGTAGGGCGCCGCCGCGCTGACGCCGGCCATGCGCGCGGCATCGGCAAAGGTGAACCCTGCGGCGCCCTTCTCGGCGATCAGCCCGAGAGCGGCCTGCAACAGGGCTTCCTTCAGATTGCCGTGGTGATAGCCGCGCTCGGCGCGGCGCTGCTCCTTGCGCCAGCTCATGTGAACGGCTTTTACATGAGCCGGGCGCGAAGGTCACTAGCGCGGGCCGGATTTGATGAATCCCGTGTTTTCTCCGTAGTCATTCCGGGACGGCTCGAAGAGCCGGACCCGGAATCTCGAGATTCCGGGTTCGCCCTTTCGGGCGCCCCGGAACGACTGCGTGGAACCTAGCCGCCCGGGATCGGCAGCACCGGCATGATCTCGACCCGTTCGCCGGGGAAGATCGCGAAATGCGGGTGGTTCTCGAACATTTTGGCAGCCGCTTCGTGGGAAGCGGCGCGGACCACGGTAAAGGCGCCCATCTCGTTGGCGATATCGGAAAGGCCGGTCGCGTCGACCTTCTTGGTCTTGCCGAGCGGGCCGCCCATGGCCTGGATCGCACCCTGGTGCTTCTCGACCCAGCCCTTCCACGCTGCGATGCCTTCCTGCTCCTTCTTCTTGCGATCGGCGTCGGACAGTGCGTTCCATGCGGCCATCTTCGGGCTGGTCTTGCTGCCGAGGAAGACGGCGAGATAGGTGTCGTTGCTCATTGGTCGCTTCTCCTGTTGAACGATTGAATGGGGTGGATCGTGGCGCGTTATTTCTTCAGCTCGGCAAAGCCGGCGGCGGCTGCCTGTACCTCGGGCGGGAAATCGGTCATCTCCTGCACCTGGCGGATCTCGATGATCTCGTTGGCCGAGGCCGGGCATTTGCTGGCCCAGGCGATCGCCTCCTCCCGCGAGGCGACGTCGATCATCCAGTAACCGCCCAGGACTTCCTTGGCCTCGGTGAAGGGGCCGTCGGTCACGACAGGCACGCCGGTCGCAAACGAGACGCGCGCGCCCGTCGAGGGCGGATGCAGGCCGTCGAGCGTGATCAGCACGCCCGCATCCTTCAGCGCCTCGTTGTAGCGCATCATCGCGGCGACGCGTTCGGGATCGAGCTGGACGTCGGGCGGCGCAGTCTCGTAGCCGAGCGGGATCATCAGCATCATGAATCGCATTGGGAAGTCCTTGGTTTGCTCGGTCTTTCCGGAACGACGGGCCGCCCCGACCCGCGCTCCCCTGTAAGACGAACGTCTTCTTACGGAACCGACACGGGGACGAGAATTATTTCGGCGCTTGTTTGCGCCGGCCGCCAGCACGCGGCTAATGTTCCCATCGCCGCGTCACGTCGCAGGCGCCTTCCGGCAGTGCCTCGAAGATCGCGGAGGCGAGCACGGCGTGGACATGCAGGGTCGCCGTGCCCGAATTGCGGAAGCCGTGATTTCGCCCGGCCGGGATCAGCAGCGACTGGCCGACCGTCACTGTGACGTGCTCGGCGTCGATCCACATCTCGGCCTCGCCCGCGCGCACCGTCAGCACCTCCTCGACAGCGTGGCTGTGGGTCGGCGCGCCGGCGCCGGGATCGACCCACTGCTCGAAGATGCAGAGCGCGGTGGCGCCATTGCGTGCGGAGGTCACCATCCGCGTGGTCACGCCGGGCCGCCACACCTCCAGCGACGATGCGTCGGGATCGATCGGCATGACATCTGACCTTTCTCAACGGGACGAAAGCGAAGTAATAAGGCACGGGCGCTCGCGCGCAACCAGCCTTTCGAACACAGGACCAATCAGCAGATGCCGCAAGCCCAGCAAAAAGTCGCTCTCGTCACCGGCGCCGCACGCGGCATCGGGCTTGCGGCTGCGAAGAAGTTCCTGGCCGAGGGCTGGCGCGTGGCGCTGCTCGACATCGAGGGCGAGTTGCTCAGCCGCGCCGTCGCCGACATCGGCCGGAGCGAGGCGACGCTGGCGCTGACCTGCGACGTCTCGAACCGCGCCGCGGTCGATGCCGCCATGACCACACTGGCGCGGCAGTTCGGCCGGCTCGATGCGCTGGTCAACAATGCCGGCATCGCGGTGTTCGCGCCGCTGATGGAGACGTCGGATGCGGACTGGAGCCGCGTGCTCGAGGTCAACCTCACCGGCCCGTTCCTCTGCACCAAGGCCGCGGTGCCCTTGATGCGCGACGGCAACAGCGGGGCCATCGTCAACATCACCTCGATCTCGGCGGTGCGCGCCTCGACCCTGCGCTCGGCCTACGGCACCAGCAAGGCGGGGCTTGCGCACCTGACCAAGCAGCTCGCGGTCGAGCTTGCCTCGCTCAACATCCGCGTCAACGCGGTCGCGCCCGGGCCGGTCGACACCGCGATGGCGAAAGAGGTGCACACGCCGGAGATCCGCGCCGATTATCACGACGCCATCCCGCTCAACCGCTACGGCCTCGAAGAGGAGCTCGCCGAAGCGATCTACTTTCTGTGCTCGGAACGATCGAGCTACATCACCGGTCAAATTTTGGCCGTCGATGGCGGCTTCGATGCGGCCGGCATCGGCCTGCCGACGCTGCGCGGAGAGCGCCGCAACGGCTAGGCACCTGGAGTGCATCATGCGACGCGCCGCCTTCGTCAAAGTGGGTATGCTCGCCTCGGCATTGCTCGCCACCGCGCCGGCCTCGGCCGAGGTCCGCATCCTCCAGAGCCCTGGCGGCGCGGTCGGGCCGTTCCTCGATTTGTTCGAGCAGGTCCGCGACAGCGGCGAGCGCGTGGTGATCGACGGGCCATGCCTGTCCGCCTGCACGCTGGTGCTGAGCATCGTGCCGGGCGAGCGCATCTGCGTCACAAGGCGCGCGGTGCTCGGCTTCCACGCGGCGCGCTCGGTCGACCGGCGCGGACGATTCTATGCCGAGCCGGCGGCGTCCGAAGTGGTGCTGCGGGCCTATCCCCGCCTGGTCCGCGACTGGATCAGCCGCCGCGGCGGACTGACCTCGCGGCTGCTGTTGCTCAGGGGACGCGAGCTCGCCGCGATCTATCCGCGCTGTCGCTGACCGCCGGTTCCCCTCGCGCGACCTGACTTGAATGGACGCGGCCGCTGTACGCCGATTGGGCAGACGCGGCCCGCCGATGCGAAATCCGCTCATCCCTTCCGCAACGCGTGCCCAATTTACGCGGTTTCCAGCTCGTCCTGGCCGTCTAAGATGGTAGCGGAGAGGTCGGTATTTTTCCGGAACGCGAGTGGCAGAAGGAGCGTCACAGCTCCAGCAACGAATAGAGCGGCGCCGCATTTTCGATATTGGTCATTTTTGCAACGGGGCGCATGCGATGCAGCCCATCGATTTTCGTTACCGCCTGTCGGACCAGGGACGCATCGTCCTCGGTCCGCTGAGCTCCGAAGAAACCCTCGAGTTCGAGGTGCTGTCGCGGCGCGACCGCGAGGGCCTCATCGACCTGTCGTCCGAGCTGCGGCTGCTCGAGCTCTACGTCAAGTATAATGGCCCGGACGCACCGGTTCCGCTCCCAACATCGGAATCCGCGCGCTGGCTGGGCGACGCGCCGCGACGGCGAAAACCACAGCGGATGCCGCGACCGGGCAACTATGTCATTCCGGTGGCCGTCATGATGAGCTTGAGTTTCGTGTTGATCGCGCTGCTCGTCGGCTGACGCGCGACCGTCACACCAAAGCCAAGTTGACTTGGCATACAGGAAACGGCGCCGATGCCCGCGGAGTTTCTCATGACCAGCATCAACACCGACGGACAATGCGGGACGCAGGCCCAATCCCCGCTACCGCACAAGGGAAGCGAGCGGGCTTTCACACTGACATTTCTGCTCACGAGCGCAGCCGCGACCTTCGCGTGGCTCTACGTGCTCGCGCAGGCGGCCGTGGCCGCCACAAACTGGCTGATCTTCTAAAGCGCGATGAGATCAGGATGAATCGTCATCGCGCTTTAGGTTATTATTTGAGCATGATCTCCGCGCAAACGCGTTCCGCGTTTGTCGCGAGGGAAAACTGCTTCGCACTTTGCGCTGACGCGGCCCTTCGGGTCCGGATCATGCTCTAGGAGAAGAGAGCCTGGATCATCGGCGCGACCATCATGCCGGCGCAGATGAGCATCCCCCACAGTGCGAAATTGATTTGTAGCGCCGCTGCCATCGGTCGCTCCCTTCCAAGTACGTCCACCCTGGTTTTGTAGCTATTGTGAAACACAATGAGCGATTCCGGCGCGGAGTGACAGCCTAATGTTGCGCCAATTGTTGTGCGGTGCGTTTTCGGTTCACGGCGGGATCCACTACGCCGCGACAGATTCGCGTTGCTTACTTTTTGCGCAGCGTGCGTTGAATGCGTAAGACTCAGATCTGTTCCGGGGCTGACAATTTTACAACGCTGCGGGCACTCTCTCATGCGTCTTAAAAGAGAGTGCCCGCGGTTCGTCCCGCGTCACATGCCTTCGGCGGGGCAGTTCACCATCCAGGGAATGCCGAATCTGTCGACGCACATGCCAAAGCCCTTGGCCCAGAACGTCTTGCTGAAGGGCATGGAAACGGTGCCGCCTTCGGCGAGCGCGTTGAACTTGCGCTCGGCGTCCGCGACGTCCGTGATCGTCAGCGAGATGGAAAAGCCCTGGGGTTTTTGCACGTGCTCCGGCGGAGCGTCTGACGCCATCAGCACGCTGCCGTCGGGCAGCGACATCCTTGCATGCATGATCGTCTTCTCGCGGCCGGGCGCGGCGGGCATGTCCGGCGGCGCCTCCGATGATCGCATCATCGCATCAATTTTGCCGCCGAGAATCCTGGCGTAGAAGTTGAACGCCGCTTCGCAAGTGTCCTGATAGAACAGATAGGGATTGAGCATCGTTTGTCTCCGCTTGCTTTGCTTCGGGCCCTCGGTGCTATTTCTCTGCGAGCATCTTCAGGCCGGCGAGGCCGGTTTCAAAATCCTTGCCGATCATGGTGTCCATGTTGATGAACACCTGCATCAGCTTGGACATGAACGGGGCCGGACCGTACATCGCCCATGTGACCAGTGTGGCATCGCCTTGCGGCACAAAGGTGAACTCGGCTGTGTTGTGGCCTTCAAAGGGACGCTCGAAGTCGAGCTTGATGCGGAGTTTCGACGAGGCATTGGCTTCGAGGATCTCCATGTGGCCGGCGCCGACATTGTTGTTGCCGTCCCAGGCGTAGGTCGCGCCCTGTCCCGCCGCGGTTCCACCGTACGTGCGCTTCATGGCGGGATCGCGTTGCTCATAGGGCGACCAGCCCGTCCAGCGATGGAAATCGGCCACCAGCGGATAGATGGCACCGGCCTGTGCCTTCACGGCCAGCGAGCGCTCGACGCGGAAGGTATCGGGCTTGGCGAGGGCAAAGACGAGGACGGCCGCGATTCCAACCGCGAGCACGATGGCGATGATGGCAACAGCTTTCAGCATGAATGTCTCCCTGGCTACGGGATTAAGACGAAGGGGACGGGCTGGGACCGACAAGTGCGAAACGAGATTTTTGGTTCTCTGCCGATCCCACGTCATGGCCGGGCATAGCCGTCCGGAGGACGGCGTCGCTTCCGCTCGCCTATGTCCCGGCCATCCACGTTCTTCGGGCGGATGGGAAGGACGTGGATGCCCGGGACAAGCCCGGGCATGACGGTGGGTGAGGCGGCGCCCTGCCCTATTTCGCCTTCGTGCCCTGCCTGGCGCCGCCATTGGCTCCCTTCGGCTGGCTGTCCCTGATCAGGCGGTCGAGATGCATGCGGATGTGGGTGGCCTCGGCAGACGTGTTGGCGAGCGCGATGGCGCGGTCGAAGGCGATGCGGGCTTCGTCGTTGCGGCCGAGTTGCATCAGGAAGGCGCCGCGCACACCGTAGAAGTGGAAATAGTTGGCGAGCTTCGGCGCCAGCGGCTCGATCAGGTCGAGTGCGGCCTGCGGCCCGCGCACCTTGGAAACGGCAACCGCGCGGTTGAGCGTCACCACCGGGGACGGCTGCACCACCTCCAGCGCGCCGTAGAGCAGGTCGATCTGGGCCCAGTCGGTCTCCTCCGGGGTTGCAGCGCGCGCATGCAGCGCGGCGATGGCGGCCTGGATCTGGTACGGCCCTGGGCGGCGATGGCGCATTGCCTTGTCGATCAGCGCCAGGCCCTCCGCGATCATGGTGCCGTTCCAGAGCGAACGGTCCTGGTCCTCCAGCAGGATGAGCGAGCCATCCGCGGCAAAGCGCGCGGCGCTGCGTGCATGCTGCAACAGGATCAGCGCCGTCAGCCCCATGATCTCGGGCTCGCTCTGGAACAGGCGCAACAACAGCCGCGCCAGCCGGATCGCCTCCTCGCACAGCGGCTTCCTGATCTCGGCGGTGTCGCCGCTCGCCGAATAGCCCTCGTTGAAGATCAGGTAGATCATCGCGGCGACGCCGGCGAGCCGTTCGGAGCGTTCGACCGCGCCGGGCGCCTCGAACGGCGTCCCGGCCTCGGCGACCTTCGCCTTGGCGCGGGTGATGCGCTGCTCCATCGCGGCTTCCGACACCAGGAAGGCGCGCGCGATCTGTTTCACGGTCAGGCCGGAGACGATGCGGAGCGCGAGCGCGATCTGCTGCGTCGCCGGTAGTTGCGGATGGCAGCAGATGAACATCAGACGCAGGATGTCGTCGCGATAGTGCGAGCCGTCGAGCCGCTCGGCGAGCGCGCCTTCGGCATCGTCGAGATCGGAGATCGCCTGGTCATCCTCGGGCAGCGGCTGCTGCCTGCGGGTGCGGCGCACCTCGTCGATCGCGGTATTGCGGCCGACCAGGATCAGCCAGGCCGCGGGGTCACGCGGCGGCCCGTTCTGCGGCCAGGTCTTCAACGCGCGCAGGCAGGCGTTCTGGAACGCCTCCTCGGCGGTATCGAGGTCGCGGAAGTAGCGCAGCAGCGCCCCCACCGCCTGGGGCCGCGCCGAGGTCAGCGCGGTCTCGATCCAGGCAGTGTCGGTGTCGCTCACGTCAGATTTCCTCCGGGCCGGAACACGCCAACGGGACGCACCTCGTAGGCGCCGCCGGGATTGACCGCCCCGAGGTCGCGGGCGACGTCGAGCGCCTCGTCGAGATTCTTGCAGTCGACGATGTAGAAGCCGAGCAACTGCTCCTTGGTCTCGGCATAGGGACCGTCGAGCACCAGCGGCGGGTCTTCCTTGCGCAGGGTCGCCGCCGCCGTGGTCGGCAGCAGCCGGGCCACCGGCCCGAGCCGGCCCTGCTTCGCGAGCCCTTCCTGAACCACAGCGAGCTTCTTCATCACGGCTTCGTCCTGCTCCTTGCTCCAGGAGCCGACGAAGTCCTCATCGTTGTAGCAAAGGATGGCGTAGAGCATGGGGCACTTTTCCTGAAACGCTCGTGCTAAGGACGACCCACTATGCCCCGCCCCGACAGCGCGGCGGAAATAATTTGCGGGAAAAATCCGCGCGTTCGTGCCAAGGAGGGCGCGTCGAGACGCGGAACCCGAACGAGGCATCTGGAATGACCAAAGGCACGCTGGCCGTCCTGATCAACAGCACGCAGCAGAACTGGCTGCCGGAGCGCTGGAAGGTCCGCTTCGACGCGGTCTGCGGCGGCCGCCGCGTGGTGCTGCTTCCGGATGCCGGGCTCGATCCGGCCGAGGTGCATTATGCCGCGGTGTGGAAGCCTGTGCCCGGCGATCTCGGCGCCTTCCCCAATCTGCGGGCGATCTTCAACCTCGGCGCGGGCGTCGACGCGCTGATGGCGGACGACAGCCTGCCCGACGTGCCGCTGGTCCGCGTCGCCGTGCCCGACCTCACCCATCGCATGACCGAATATGTCGTGCTGCATGTCCTGATGCACCACCGGCAGGAGCCCTATCTGCGGCAGTCGCAGCGGGAGACGCGCTGGGAGCCGAAATATCAGTGGCCGGCGAGCGCGGTCACGGTCGGAATCATGGGAGTGGGCACGCTGGGTGCCGATGCGGCCGAAGTGCTGCGGCAGCTCGGCTTCCGCGTCTCGGGGTGGAGCCGCAGCCCGCGCGTGATCGCGGGCGTCGAATGCTTTCACGGCGCCGGCGGTTTCGATGCGTTCCTGCGCGCGACCGACATTCTGGTCTGCCTGCTGCCGCTGACGCCGGAGACGCAACGCATCCTCAACCGCGACGTTTTCGCGAAGCTCAACCGCAACAGCCCGCTCGGCGCGCCCGTGCTGATCAACGCCGGCCGCGGGGGCTTGCAGAACGAGGCCGACATTCTCGCCTGCCTCGACGACGGCACGCTGGGCGCGGCCTCGCTCGACGTCTTCGTGCAGGAACCAGTGCCTCCTGACAGCGCCTTCTGGACCCATCCGAAGGTGGTGCTGACGCCGCACAACGCGGCCGACACCGATGCGGACGCGATCTCGGCCTATGTCGCCGAGCAGATCGCGCGGTTCGAGGCCGGCGGGGGGCTGGAGAACGTGGTGGACCGGGCCAGGGGGTATTGAGGCCGTAATTTCCACAACCTCCGGGCGCGCGCCCCGTTCACCGACTCTTAGCTCGAAGTTGATACGAGTTCTTAACCAAGGGTTAGGAAACCAACACATGCGCGCGACGCTCGGCCTCAGGATGCGGATCACGGTTGCCCTGGCGGTGACGGCGGCAGCCACCGCGCTGATCGCCGTGCTGGGCGCGATGTGGATCATCTCGGGCATCATCGACCGCGCCGACCAGCGCGAGCTGCGGAGCCATTACGACGCACTGCTGTCGCGGATCGCGGAAGAATCGCACCGCGCTGCCGCCATGAGTGCGGTCGTCGCCGCGATGCCGGCGACACAGGACGCGATGGCCAGGCAGGATCGCAACGCCCTGGTGGGCCTGTTCGGGCCGGTCTTTGCCGCGACCAAATCGGAGTATGGCGTCGAGCAGTTCCAGTTCCACGTGGCGCCGGCGACCTCGTTCCTGCGCGTGCACCAGCCCGCCAAGTTCGGTGACGACCTTTCCGGCTTCCGCAAGACGGTTCTGGCCGCCAACCTGGAGCACAAGGTCGTCGTCGGCCTCGAAGGCGGCGTTGCCGGGCTCGGCATCCGCGGCGTGGTGCCGATCGTGCAGGCCGGCAAGCAGCTCGGCTCGGTGGAGTTCGGCCTGACCTTCGGCCAATCCTTCCTCGACGACTTCAAGCTCAACCGCCATATCGACATCGCTTTCCATCTCGCCGACGGCTCGAGCTTCAAGCTGTTCGGCGGCACGCTGAAGGGCAAGAGCTTCTTCGATGCCGCCGACTACGGCCGCGCCGCCGGCGGCGACTTCACGGTGAGGCAGGCCAGGCTCGACAACACGCCGGTCGCCGCGCTGCTCGGACCGATCAAGGATTTTTCCGGCAAGCCGCTCGGCGCGGTCGAGCTGGTGATGGACAATGCCGACTATGTCGCCTCCGCCGATCGCGCCTGGTGGCTCTCGCTCGGCATCGCCGCGCTCGGCCTCATGCTCGCCGCTATCGTCGGCTATCTGATCGCGCGGAGCATCTCCAGGCCGATCCTGTCGGTCACGTCGGTGATGCGCGAGCTCGCCGACGGGCGCCTCGACGTGGCCATTCCCCCGAGCCGGGCCAATGACGAGGTCGGCGCGATGGTGAAGGCGGTCGCGGTGTTCCGCGACAACGCGGTGAGCTTCAACCGCCTCCAGGGCGAGCAGGCCGACACCAAGGCCCAGTCCGAGCAGGAGAAGCGGCGCGTCCTCGGCGCGCTCGCCGACAGTTTTGAGGCGACCATCAGCGAAGTCGTCGCCACGGTGTCCGCCGCCGCAGTGGAGATGGAACAGACCGCGCGGTCGATGTCTTCGATCGTCGCGCAATCGAAGGCGCAAACCCATGCAGTGTCGTCGGCTTCGGCCCTGGCCTCGGCGAACGTGCAGACGCTGGCGGCCGCGGCCGAGGAACTGTCGTCGTCGATGACCGAGATCGGCCGCCGCCTTGCGCATGCCACCGAGGTGGTGGGCAAGGCCGCCAGCGACGGACAGAGGTCCAACGCGCGCGTGCAGAGTCTTGCGGGCGCGGCGCAGAAGATCGGCGACGTCGTCTCCTTCATCAGCGGCATCGCCGGGCAGACCAATCTGCTGGCGCTGAACGCGACCATCGAGGCTGCGCGCGCCGGCGAAGCCGGCCGCGGCTTTGCGGTGGTGGCCTCGGAGGTCAAGGCGCTGGCGACGCAGACCGCGAAGGCCACCGAGGAGATCGGCGCGCAGGTGACGGCGGTGCAGGGCGAGACCAGCGGCGCCGTCGACGGCATCCAGTCGATCTGCGCGACGATCCGGGAGGTCGACGAAATCTCGGCCGCGATTGCCTCCGCCGTCGGCCAGCAGGGCACGGCGACGCAGGAAATCGCGCGGAACGTCCAGCAGGCCGCCGCCCGCACCGGCGAAGTGTCGCAGAACATCGCGGGCGTCAACGACGGCATCGCCGCGACGGGAGCAGCGGCAGAGGAAGTGCTGGGATCGGCAGTCGAGCTGTCGAAGCAATCGCAGCGGCTGCGCGACGAGGTCGGTCGTTTCCTGGAACATATTCGCGCGGCGTAACCGGCGAAGAGCCGCGCCTCACTCCAGCTGTCGTCCTGGCGAAAGCCAGGACCCATTACCCCTAGGGTTAGTTGCGGCGCGAAGCTTTCACTTCGAGTCCCTACCAAACAATGTTCAGTGGTTATGGGTCCTGGCTTTCGCCAGGACGACATTGGAGAGATAGGCCGCGCCGAACGCTCACTGGATTCGGGATGACAACCTAGCCCTTCGCGCCCACCATCACGTCGATTGCGCCCTGCACGATCGCCTCGAGCTCCTTGCGCGGGACGCGCGCGCGCGAGCGGATGGCGATGGTGTGGACGGTTGCGGAGGCGAGCTGGGCCAGCACCGCCGGATCGGCGCTTTCCGGCAGCTCGCCCTTCTCCTTGGCGCGGCGGAAGCAATTCGCAAACGCCTTGTCGAGCTCGGTCAGGCCCTCCAGCACCATGGCGCGGATCTCGGGATCGCTGATCGCTTCGGATGCGGCCGTCACCACCGTGAAGCAGCCGCGCGGGCCGGTCTCGCCGGAGAGATAGAGGGTGAGCGCGGAGGCGTAGATGCGCTCCAGGCGCTCGCGAAGCGGCATCTCCTTTCGAAAGATCTCGACCATCGCCGCGCGCGCTTCCTCGCGATAGCGCTGATAGCTCTTGATGTAGAGCTCGCGCTTGTCGCCGAAGGCGCCATAGAGGCTCGGCCGGTTCATCCCGGTCGCTTCACTGAGATCGTCGAGCGAGGTTGCGGCAAAGCCCTGCCTGCGGAACAGGTCGAGCGCCTTGCCGAGGGCGACGCCGGGCTCATAGGCGCGCGGGCGGCCGCGGCGCTTTGCCTGATCGACGACGGGTCCTTTTGGTTTTTGTACCATTTCGCAAAATAATCCTTGACCGGCCTTATAATATGCAAGACAGTACAAAAATCAATCTGGCCAGGTTGAGCGACATCCCCCAAGAGAGGAACTGCCCAAGGAGGCTAAGATGGATCTCTATTTCTCGCCGCTCGCCTGTTCGATGGCGACGCGCGTCGCGCTCTATGAAGCCGGCGCAGATGCGAACTATCTCGAAGTCGATCCCCCGACCAAGAAGGTGCTGAACGACGGCTCCGACTTCCGCACCGTGAACCCGATCGGCCTCGTGCCGACACTGCGCACCGACGAGGGCGTGGTGCTGACCGAGAATGCGGCGATCCTGCAATATGTCGCCGACCGTTTTCCGCAATCCGGCCTCGGCGCAGCACAGGGCATCGACCGCACCCGCCTGCATCAATGGCTCTGCTTCATCGGCACCGAGCTGCACAAGGGCCTGTTCGTGCCCGTGCTCGACCGCAAGGCGCCGCAGGAGGTCAAGGCCTATGTGCTGGAGAAGAACCTGTCGCGGCTCGACTATCTCGACAACTATCTGAAGGGCCGCGACTTCCTGCTCGACCGTTTCAGCGTGGCCGACGCCTATCTCGTCACGGTCATCAACTGGACCATGGCGACGCCGCCGATCGAACTCGCGAAATGGCCGAACCTGAAAGCCTATTACGAGCGCCTGCGGCAGCGGCCGTCGATCGCGAAGGCGATCGCCGAGGAGTTCGAGCTGTACAAGGCCGAGCAGGCGCGGAAGAAGGCGGCGGCCTGAGCTGAAGCCAATGCCGCGTCATGGCCGGGCTTGTCCCGGCCATCCACGCCTTTCCTTGCGGCACAAAGAACGTGGATGCCCGGGACAAGCCCGGGCATGACGACCTCAAGTCTTCAAATGCGATTGCCAAGCACTATTTCGGCGGCTGCAGCACGATCCCGTAGCGGCCATAGATCCGCTCGATCGTGCCGTCGCTGCGCAGCCGATCGAGCGCGGCGTCGATGGCTTCGCGGAGCGCGTCGTCCGGGCGGAGCATTCCGACGGCGACGTTCCAGTTGAGATCGGCCACGCTCTCATCGCGATCGAGGATCCGGAGCGCCTTGTCCGGATGCGTGAGATTGAAATAGCTCACCACGGTCGGCGTGACCGCGGCCGCGTCGATCTCGCGGTTGGACACGGCATCGAGGCTGTCGGTCTCGAAGCCGAAAATCGATATCGGCACGCGCCGCTGGCCGATGATCATGGCAGCGACGGAGCCAACCTGCACACCCACCTTGGTGGAGCCGTTGAGGCTCTGGAACGAGGTCAGCGCGCTCGTTGACGGCACCGCGAGCGCGACGCCCGTACGATAATACGGCTTCGACAGCCTCAGGCGGGTTTCGCCCTGCGCCTCGCGGTCGGCGATCACGTCCAGAAGGATGTCGCAGCCGGCGCTGCGCATCTGGTACTGCGTGATGATCCAGTCGAGCCGCAGCGAGACGCCGAGCTCGCGGGCGAGGCGTTGTCCCAGCTCGAGCTGGAAGCCGGGCGGATCGCCGGCCTTGCGGGCAAAGGGAAGCGAGTTCGGATGCGCGCACAGTCCGATCTCGCCGCTCGAACGGATCGCCTCCAGGGTTCGCGCCTGCGCCGATGCCGACAGAGCGATGATTGCAGCGGCGATGACGAGGACGATTGCCTTCATTCCGCGTCCTCGCCTAGCCTTCGCGCGGTTTCAAGGCGCGGATGTATTTCACGATCTGGTCGATCTGGGCGTCGGTGAAGGCGCCGTCGAAGGCCGGCATCGCGCCCTGCTTGCCGTGCTTGATGCGATTGCGGATGAAATCGTCATCGCGCGCCGTATCCATCAGCTGCGGCCCCTTGCCGGCAGCCCGGCCGCCGTCGGAATGACAATAGCCGCAAGTCCCGGCGAACACCTGCTCGACATCGAGCGTCCCGTTCTCGGGCGCGGGCGTTGCGGATTGCGCGCGCGCAACCACGGCACACAGCAGCGATACGACCAGCACCGCCGGCATCGTTTTCAAATCAGGTCTCAACACGTCCGCTCCACTCCCGAAATCGCGCCCGGCCTAACTGACGGGGGGAGCGGGCTTGCGCTCGCTCCCCCGCCGATTTTGCGGCAGACTATTTCAGGCTGAAGACGACGAGGGCGCCGTCGTCACGCGGCATGGACTTGTAGACGCCGCCGAAGGCCGGCGCGTATTCGTCCGCCAGCATGCCGCCAAAACCCGCGGCGACCGCGATATATTGCTTGCCGCCGACGGAATAGCTGACGATGCCGCCCTGGTGGCCTGTGCCGTTGTTGTGGTTCCACAGCTCGGCGCCGGTTTCGGCATCATAGGCGTGAATGATCCCGCGCGAGTCGGGAACGAACACGAGATTACCCGCGGTCGACAGCACGCTGCCAAGCGGCGGCTCGGGATAGCGGACCTCCCACTTCTTCGCGCCCGTAATCGGATCGCGCGCATCGAGATGGCCATAGATCTCGCCGCCCGGAGGCGGTGCCATCTTGAAGTCGGCGCCGATGTTGAGCTGGGCCTGTGGCGAGGTGACCGGCGTCGTCTTCTGGATGTCCAGCGTCATGCACCATTCCTGACCGATCTTGTAGTAGAGACCGGTCTTCGGACTGTACGACCCGGAATTCCAGCTGACGCCACCACCGATGAACGGACACAGCGGATCGGTGACCTTCCCCGCGGCAAAGTCGCGACGGCCGATCAGCGCACCCGTCTTGTCGATATCCTTGACGAAGTTGATGTTCTCGACCAGCTTCCAGACGTTCTTCACGCCAAGATTGCGGTCATAGACGAAGACGAAGCCGCCCTTGTTGGGGTGAACCACGTATTTCTGGCCGTCGCGCTCCAGCATCACGAACTCGCCGACGGCGCTGTCGAAGTCCCAGGCGTCGTGCGGCAGTTCCTGATGATAGGATTTCAGCTTGCCGGTATCGATGTCGAGCGCGATCACCGAGCTGGTGTAGAGATTGTCGCCGGGACGCGCGCCTTGCGTCTTGAAGTCGGCGCCCGACCAGTCGTAGAGCGGCGCCGGGTTCGCGGTGCCCCACAGGACGGAGTTGGTCTCGGAGTCGTAGGTGCCGGGCATCCAGCCGCCGCCGCCGCCGGTGCGCCAGGAATCATTGCCCCAGGTCTTCATCGCCTCGTCGGTCCCTGCGACCGTCAGGAACTCCCACTTCTTCTTGCCGGTGGCGGCATCGACGGCGAAGATCGGACCACGGCCCGGCCATTCACCGCCTTGCGAGCCGATGATCACGCTTCCCTTGGCGTAAAGCGGCGCACCGGTGAAGCCGACCGTGAGCTTCTGCGAGTCGAGCAGCCTGGTTTCCCAGAGCACTTTCCCGCTCTTGGCATCCAGTCCGAACAGGCGGCCATCCATCGTTCCGACGAATACCTTGCCTTCACCGAGCGCTACGCCGCGGTTATACGGCGAGTGGGTCTGCCGGGCGATCAGCGTCTCGTCCAGTTCTGGAAAGAACGACCAGAGCACCTCGCCCGTCGCGCCGTTGAGCGCGAAGACGCGGCTGTAGGAGCCCGAGTAATAGAGCACGCCGTCGGCCGCCAGCGGCATCGACTGCAGTCCACGCGTCGACCGGCCGGGAAGGTGAATCCAGGCCACGCTCAGATTGCCGACATTGCTCGCATTGATCTGCGCAAGCGGGCTGTAATGATAAGACTTGTAAGAACCGTGATAGGTCAGCCAGTCGTTCTGACCGGCGGCCTCGATCCTTGCCGTGTCCACGGATTGCGCCAACGCCGCCGACGCCGCAAGTGTTGCACCGACAAGAACAGGTAAACCCGAGTTAAGCCACTGCTTCCTCATAGGCACTTCCTCCCGCATTGTGCTTGTTGATTGCGTCTTGTGAGCGCCGCCGTGAGAGACGTTTGCAGTTCAGCACGCGTCGATCGTCGTCCGCCGGAGATGAGCTGCCAACAGATGTCCCCCTCATTCGGCGCAAGTCGCCAAAGGAGCTACGGTCCCTGGAGATGGTCGTTGTACTTCCTGCTCGCGGGCATAGCGTACGCCGGATCACGGGGAGTGCAAAGTAGAATGCGCGCGGGGCGTGAATTTGACGCGCAAATCAATTTGAAATGGCAGTGGCGCTGACCATTCGCGTCAGATCATTGCGGGCAATCGCAGTTACTTCACGCCTATGCGCCCATAGATTGCCGCTGCATTGTCCGCGGACCCCAAACCGCTCTCGATGTCGGCGCGCACGCTGTCCGGCCCACGCTCGCGGGGATCGCCGATGCCGGCGCCGCCCGGCGTCATGACCACCAGGCGGTCGTCGGGCGGCACGGTCTGAAAGCCCTTGCCGCGCATCTTCTGTCCCGACTTCAGGCCGACATAGCCGGCCTCGCCGTCACGGCCGCCATCGCGGCCGCGCGGCGGATGATCGATGCGATCGAACGCCGCGAGGATGTCGAAGGGCGCATCGATGCCGGTTCCGACCTCGATGATCTGGCCGAGGCCGCCGCGCGTGCGCCCGGCCCCGCCGGAATCGGGACGCAGTTCCTTGCGCCAGAAGATCAGCGGCGTCTGCGTCTCCGCGATCTCGACCGGCGTGCCGCGCACGCCGCTGGGATAGGCGGTGGCCGACAGGCCATCCTTGTCGAAGCGCGCGCCGGTGCCGCCATTGCTGGTCACCGCCATCGAGAACCCGTAATTGCCGCCGACGCCGGAGCGGGTCTGGCCGCGCACGTTGAGGTTCCACAGGCATGAGGTGCCTTCCGCCGGCACGCGCTCGGGAATGATCTGGCGCAGGCAGCCGAACACGACGTCGGGCAGCATCTGGCCGATGATGTGACGCGAGGCCACCGGCGCCGGCTTCGGCGCGTTGAGGATCGCGCCCAAGGGGGCCGACACCGTCAGCGGCGAGAGCGAGCCGGCATTGTTCGGAATCTGTGCGGCGACGACGCAGCCGAGGCCGAACACGGTGTAGGCCATGGTGTAGGACAAGGGCACGTTGATGCCGAATTTGGATGCCGCCGAGGTGCCGTCGAAATCGACGTGGATGCCGGCCTCCGAGATCGTCAGCGTCGCGGCCAGCGTCACCGGCGCGTCGTAGCCGTCGACCACCATGCTGTTGCGCCACGTCCCCTTCGGCAGCTTCGCGATTTCGGCGAGCACGGCCTCGCGCGAGCGGTCGCAGATGTAGTCGCCGAGCTCCTCGAGCGTGTCGATGCCGAACTCGGTCATCATCTCGACCAGGCGCTCGCAGCCGACGTCGTTGCACCCGGCCAGCGAATAGGTGTCACCCTCGGTGTCAACAGGCAGCCGCGTGTTGGTGCGGATCATCGCCATCAGCGTCTCGTTGACGACGCCCTGGTCGATCAGCTTCAGCATGGGGATGTAGAGCCCCTCCATGAACACGTCGGTGGCGTCGGGCCCGAAGCCGATGCCGCCGATGTCCATGAGATGGCTGGTGCAGGAGAACAGCGCGACGATCCTGCCGTCCTTGAAGCAGGGCGTGGTGACGACGAAGTCGTTGAGATGGCCGGTGCCCATCCAGGGATCGTTGGTGATGTAGGCGTCGCCCTCCTTCATCGTCTCGAGCGGAAAATGCGCGATGAAGTGCTTGACCGATTCCGCCATGGAGTTGACGTGGCCGGGCGTGCCGGTCACCGCCTGCGCCAGCATCCTTCCCCGGAGGTCGAATACGCCGGCGGAGAGATCGCCGCATTCGCGCACGATCGGGCTGAAGGCCGTGCGGAGCAGCACCTGCGCCTGCTCCTCGACCACGGCGATCAGCCGGTGCCACATGATCTGGAGGTCGATCAGGCTCGCGCCGCTTGCCTTGCTCATGGTCAGGCCGCCTTCCGTTCCATGACGATGCTGCCGGCACCGTCAATATGCGCGTCGAAACTGGTGGAGACGAAGGTGGAGGTTTCGTCCTCCGCGATCACGGCGGGGCCGGCAATCGTCGCGCCCGGCGCCATGTCCTCGCGGCGATAGAGCGGGACCTCGATCACCTCGCCTGCCCGGCCGTCGAAGAATTTCCGGCTGCCGGCCGCCTTTCCAGCCGGCTGGCGCGCAACAGTCGCCACCGCCGGCGGATGACGCGCCTCGGTAGTCGCCAGCACCGACCAGCTCAACACCTCGATCGCCGCGCCCGGGATCGGCCGCTCGAACAGCGCGGAATAATCGGCCTCGAACTTCCGGCGCAGGCCGGCGAGATCGGCAGGCAGGAGCCGCCGGTTCGGCAGCTCGACGCTGATCTCGTGGCCCTGGCCGACATAGCGCATGAAGGCGGAGCGGCGCTCGCGCACCGGCGCGCCGGCCGCACCAGGTTCGACCAGCGCGCGCGCCTCGGCCACCATCTCATCGAGCAGGTCAGAGACCGCCGCGGTGTCGAAATCGTCGAGCCGGACGTGGCGGCTGCGCACCAGCTCATAGGCGATGGGCGCCGCGAGGAAGCCGACCGCCGAGCCGACGCCGGCATTCGACGGCACGATCACCCGGGACACGCCGATCTTCTCGGCCACGCGCGCCGCATGCAGCGGCGCGGCGCCACCGAAGGCGATCAGCGTGTGCTGGCCGACCACGGCGCCGCGCTCGACCGCATGCACGCGCGCTGCGCTCGCCATGTTCTCGCAGACGACCTCGTGCACGGCATAGGCCGCGGTTTCGGCCGTAAGCCCCAGCGGCGCGCCGACGTCGCGCAGCAGCGCCTGCTTCGACAGCTCAGGATCGAGCTTGATGGTGCCGCCCGCAAACGCATCGGGATCGATCATGCCGAGGGCGACGTCGGCGTCCGTCACCGCCGGACGCTGGCCGCCACGGCCATAGCAGGCCGGCCCCGGCTCCGACGAGGCGCTTTCGGGGCCGACGGTGACGCGCCTCATCGCGTCGACATGGGCGATCGAGCCGCCGCCGGCGCCGATCTCCACCATCTCGATCACGGGAATGCGCACCGGCAGGCCGGAGCCTTTGAGGAAGCGCGCGGCGCGGTCGACCTCGAACACGCGCGAGGTCTCAGGCTGGTATTTCTCGATCAGGCAGATCTTTGCGGTGGTGCCGCCCATGTCGAAGGACAGCACCTTGCTCTCGCCGAGCGTTGCTGCGATCTGCGCCGCGAAGATCGCGCCGCCGGCAGGACCGGATTCGACGAGGCGCACCGGAAAGCGCCGCGCGGTCTCGATCGAGGTGACGCCGCCACCGGAGGTGACGAGATAGATCGCGCCGCGAAACTGCTCGACATGCAAGGCGTCCGCCATTCGGGCGAGATAGCCGTCGATCAGCGGCTGCACATAGGCGTTCGCGACCGCGGTCGAGGTGCGCTCGTATTCGCGAATCTCCGGGCACACGGCCGACGACAACGTGACGGAAACGCCGGGCACCTCCTCGCTGATGATCGCGGCCGCACGGCGCTCGTGCTCGGGATTGGCATAGGAGTGCAGGAAGGCGATCGCGACGCTCTCGACCTTCAGCTCGCGCAATTTCGGCGCGAGGGCGCGCACCGCAGCCTCATCCAGAGGGAGGCGGACCGCGCCATGCGCGTCGACGCGTTCGGGCACGGTGAAGCGGAGCGACCGCGGCGCCAGCGGCTTCGGCTTGTCGATGGTGAGGTCATACTGGTCGTAGCGGCTCTCGGTGCCGATATCGAGCACGTCGCGAAAACCATCGGTCGCGATCAGCGCGGTCTTCGCGCCGCGCCGCTCGATGATCGCGTTGGTCGCCAGCGTCGTGCCGTGGATGAAGACGTCGATATCGCTCATATGCGCGCGCGCATCGGTGAGGATGAGCCGCATGCCGTCCAGCACGGCCTGTTCCGGCCGCAGCGGCGTCGTCAGAACCTTGCGTGTCTTGCGCACCTCGCCCACGTCCAGCACGATGTCGGTGAACGTGCCGCCGATATCCACGGCAAGCCGCACTTCGGCACCCTCAAGCATTTCCAGAATTCTCCGTGCTGACCGTCAAGCCGGGATCGAAACCGCAGCGATTTTCATAGCAGCGACCATGCAGATGGTGAAGCCATCGGGCCGGTTCGCGTGGCACCTATGCGACAGGCGCCCGTTCAGAGCAGGAACGCCAGCGCCGCTTCGCAGCGCGCCTCGACCTTGAGCGTCAGGAGATCGTCGGCGCGGGTACGCCCGAGATTGACCGCGGCGATCGGGATCTGCCGGTCCGCGGCAGCCTTCACGAAGCGGAAGCCGGAATAGACCATCAACGAGGAGCCGACGATCAGCATGGCGTCGGCCTCGGCCAGATGGTCCTGGGCGGTGGCGACGACGTCGCGCGGAACGTTCTCGCCGAAGAACACGACATCGGGTTTGAGGACGCCGCCGCAGGCCTCGCAGGCCGGCACCGCGAACGAGGAGAAATCCGCATGCTCCAGGTCGGCATCGCCATCGGGCGCATCCGCCGCATCCAGGGTCAGCCATTCCGCATTGGCGCGGCCGAGCGCCTGTTGAAATTCGTTGCGCGGCGTCTTCGCCCCGCAGCCCATGCAGCGGACCAGATCGAGCCGGCCGTGCAGGTCGATCACCTGCCGGTGGCCGGCGGACTGATGCAGCCGGTCGACATTCTGGGTCAGCAGCATTTTACAACGCCCGTTCGCCTCGAGCCGGGCCAGCGCATGATGCGCATCGTTGGGGCGCGCCTGGCCGAAGCGGCGCCAGCCGATCAGGCTGCGCGCCCAGTAGCGGCGGCGCGTCGGCTCCTCCGACATGAAGGCCTGGAAATTGACCGGCTGGGTCCGCTTCCAGTTGCCGTGGCTGTCGCGATAATCGGGAATGCCGGAGTTGGTGCTGCAGCCGGCGCCGGTCAGCACGAACAGGTTTTCGTGCCGGCCGACGAAATCCTGGAGCGGAGAAGTTGCCAGCGGAGCATTTGCCATGGCGCAGATGTAGTCTGCGCCGCGCGATTTTGCCAGATCGTCGCTTCAACTCGCCCAGTTGTCGCGGAATTCGGGAAACAGGGTCAGGCCACCGCAGGCGTAGATCGTCTGTCCGGTGATGTAGCTGGCCTCGTCCGAGGCGAGAAAGGCGAACACGGCGGCGATCTCTTCCGGCGTGCCGACGCGTCCGAGCGGAATGTGGCTGGCGACGACGCCGCGCTTTTCGGGGTCGCCGGTCCACGCCGCGTTGATCGGCGTGTCGATCGCGCCGGGTCCCACCGCGTTGACGCGGATGCCGCGCCCGGCAAATTCCAGCGCCAGCGTGCGGGTCAGATTGGCCATGCCGCCCTTGCTGATCGAATAGGCGAGGTAGCCGGGTTTGGGAATGATCTGGTGGACGCTCGAGCAGTTGATGATGCTGCCGCCTCCGCCGCGCGCGACGAAATGCGCCAGCGCCTTCTGCGCACAGAGCACGGCGCCGTTCAGATTGACGTCGATGATGCGGCGATAGGTCTCGATATCGAGCGCCTCGCTCGGCGATTCCTTCTGGAAGCCGGCATTGTTGACGAGGCAGTCGAGGCGCTTCCAGCGCGAAAAGATCGTCTCGAACATCGCGGCGACGTCCTGCTCGTAGGCGACATTGGCCTTGACGATGCAGTGATCCAGCCTGCCATGGCCGCGATCACTCGAAGCCGTCCGGGCAAGCGCGAGCGTCTCCTCCGCCCGCTCCTCATGTTCGAAATAATTGATGGCGACAGTCGCACCTTCCTGGGCGAGCCTGATGGCGACGGCGCGGCCGATGCCCTGGGAGGCACCGGTCACGAGCGCATATTGGCCGACGAGGCGCGAGGGAAATGTGGTTGAGCGATCGGTTTGCGGCATGGGTTTTTCTCCGGAATGATCATCATCGACGGAACCGGTGTTCTTGTTCCATCCTGCCAGCGCAAGGCTGGGATTCACTCGGTGCGGCGTGCGAGCGGAGAGGTCAGGATCTGGTAGAGGATGATGGCGCCGAAGGTCGCTGTTCCGATCCCGCCGATTGTGAACGCGCCGAATTTGAGCGTGAGATCGCCGGCGCCCGCGGTCAGCGCCACGGCCACGGTGATCAGGTTCGCGGGCTCCGCGAAATCGACCTTGTTCTCGACCCAGATCCGCCCTGCCATGGCGGCGATCAAGCCGAACAGCACAATCGAGAGGCCGCCGATGACGGGGCCCGGGATCGACAGGATGAGCGCGCCGAATTTCGGCGAGAAGCCGAGCAGGATCGACACCGCGGCCGCGAATGCAAACAGCAGCGTCGAGTAGACCTTCGTCGCCGCCATGACGCCGATGTTTTCGGCATAGGTCGTGACGCCGGTGCCGCCGCCGCTTGCCGCCACGATGGTCGCGAGGCCGTCGGCGAGCAGGGCGCGGCCGAGCCAGGCGTCCAAGCTCCGGCCGGTCATGGCGCCGACCGCCTTGATGTGACCGAGGTTCTCGGCGACGAGGATGACCGCGACCGGCGCGATCAGAACGATGGCATCGGCCTGGAAGGTCGGCGTGGTGAAGTTCGGCAGGCCGAGCCACGGCGCGGCGGCAAGCTGGGTGAAGTCGATCGGCTTGCCGAAGCCGAGGCCGTTCGCAAACAGCAGGTACAGAAGATATCCGCCGATTGCGCCGAGGATGATCGGCAGGCGGCGCCACAGGCCCGGGGCCGCGACTGCCACCAGTGCGATGAGGAGAACAGTCGCGAGCCCGATCCAGGTGTCGAAGGCACCGGCGCTCACCGCCTTGACCGCTACGGGCGCGAGATTGAGGCCGATCGCGGCGACGACCGCCCCGGTGACAGCCGGTGGCAGCAGCCGCTCGATCCAGCCGACCCCGGACCACATCACGATCAGCGCGATCATCGCATACAGCACCCCGGCTGCGACGATGCCGCCGAGGGCAACGGACAGGTTCGGGTTCGGCCCCTGCCCGGCATAGCCGGTGGCGGCGATGACGACGGCGATGAAGGCGAAGCTCGAGCCGAGATAGCTCGGCACGCGCCCCGCGACGATGACGAAGAAGATCAGCGTGCCTATGCCGGAGAACAGCACCGCGACGTTGGGATCGAACCCCATCAGCAGCGGCGCGATGATCGTCGCGCCCGACATGGCGACGCAATGCTGGAGACCGGAGACGATGGTCTGGCCCCATGACAGCCGCTCTTCCGGCGCGACCACGCCCGAGGTCTTGAGTTCCCAGCGCGGAAAGTAGCCCTGCTCGTCCGAGCCTGTTGCTGTCGACATGTTCCCCCCAGTTGCGGTGCAGCGTTCGATCTTCGTGCGATCCGACAAAAACGTGATTGTCGCTTCTGCGGCGGCCATCACAAGATGCAAATCATCAGGGATCAAAGCGTTCCGGAACTCACACTATGACACAAGTCGCGATCCAGCCAGCCATCCACCGCCGTCCTCAGCCCTGGTACAAGATCCTCTACGTGCAGGTGCTGATCGCGATCTTTTTCGGGGTGCTCGTCGGCTATTTCTACCCCGATCTCGGCAAGGCGCTGAAGCCGCTCGGCGACGGCTTCATCGCGCTGATCAAGATGATGATTGCGCCGGTGATCTTCTGCACCGTGGTGCATGGCATCTCCTCGATGGGCGACCTCAAGCGCGTCGGCCGGGTCGGGCTGAAGGCGCTGATCTATTTCGAAGTGGTCTCCACCGTCGCGCTCGCGGTGGGCCTGCTGGTCGGCGAGCTGCTCCAGCCGGGGCACGGCTTCAATATCGATCCCGCCTCGATCGACACGAAAGCCGTCTCCACCTACGTCACCAAGGCCAAGGAGGACGGCATCGTCGCCCATCTGATGGCGATCATTCCCGACAGCTATTTTGGCGCGATCGCGCGCGGCGACCTGTTGCAGGTGCTGCTGGTCTCGATCCTGTCGGGTTTCGCCATCGCCTTCCTGGGCAAGGCCGGCGAGCCGATTGCGCAGGCGATCGACAAGGCCGCGAAGATGTTCTTCGGCATCATCCGCATCATCGTGCGCGTCGCGCCGATCGGCGCCTTCGGCGCGATGGCGTTCACCGTCGGTGCCTACGGCCTCGGCTCGCTGCTCAACCTCGCCGCCCTGATCGGCACGTTCTATCTCACCAGCATCCTGTTCGTGCTGATCGTGCTGGGCGCGATCGCCCGGCTCTCCGGCTTCTCGATCCTGCGCTTCATCGCCTACATCAAGGACGAGCTGCTGATCGTGCTGGGCACCTCGTCCTCGGAGACGGTGTTGCCGCAGATGATCCAGAAGATGGAGCATCTCGGCGCCTCGCGCCCGGTGGTCGGCCTGGTGGTCCCGACGGGCTACAGCTTCAATCTCGACGGCACCAACATCTACATGACGCTGGCGACGCTGTTCCTTGCGCAGGCGACCAACACGCCCCTGACGATCGGGCAGGAGCTCGGCATCTTGGCCATCGCCATGATCACCTCGAAGGGGGCCTCGGGCGTGACCGGGGCCGGCTTCATCACGCTTGCCGCCACCCTCTCGATCGTGCCCGACATCCCGATCCAGTCGCTCGCGATCCTGGTCGGCATCGACAAGTTCATGAGCGAGTGCCGCGCACTGACCAATCTGATCGGCAACGGCGTCGCCTGCGTCGTCATCAGCATCTCCGAGGGCGAGCTCGATCGCGAGGCGCTGCATGAGGCCATGGCGCACCCGCTGGAAGCCGGCGAGGCGCTGGAGCCGGGCGGCAGCGCGTAGGCTGCACGCATCGAGCGCCGGAGCGGCGAAAATTCCCGCGACGCGCTTGCGCGGATCAGGCCGATCTCGTACCTGAGGGAACATGGCACGCATCACCGTCATCGAGACCGGACTGGTCCCGCAAAAATATCGCGAGCGCCACGGCTCGTTCCCGGACATGTTCGAGCGCATGGTCCGCGCCGAGGATCCATCGGCCGAGATCGACATCGTCAGCATTCCCAATGGCGACGCGCTGCCCGACCCGCACGAGCTGGACGCCGTGCTGATCACCGGCGCGGCAGCCGGCGTCTATGACGGGCTCGACTGGATCGCGCCGCTGGAGGATTTCGTTCGCAAGGCGCATGCGAACAAGACGCCGATGGTCGGGGTCTGCTTCGGCCATCAGCTGATCGCGCAGGCGCTCGGCGGCACTGTGCGCAAGTCGGAGAAGGGCTGGGGCATCGGCCGGCACGTCTATCGCGTGACACCCGACAACGGCGTCGTTGGCGGCGAGCAGGTGGCCGTCGCCGCCTCGCATCAGGACCAGGTGATCGAGGCCCCGCGCGACGCGCAGACGATTTTATCGTCCGACTTCACCCCGCATGCCGGCCTGCTCTACGCCAACGGCACGACGCTGACCGTGCAGCCGCACCCCGAATTCGACGCGGGGTTTGCGCAGGTGTGTGTCGATTTGCGCGACGGCAAGGCGCCAGACGACGTCGTTGCCGCGGCGAGGGCGTCGCTGGCGCAGCCGCTGGACAGCGCGAGCCTCGGCGGGTCGATCACGCGGTTTCTGACGAGGCGAGCGGCTCCTTAGAGCCACATCGCGCTAGAACGGATCGCCTCCCAGCCCCGCCACATCGGCCGGCCGCGGACCGGGCGCGGGCCACTGAAACCGGCGATCCTTCTCCGCGATGGCGATGTCGTTGATCGAGGCCTCGCGCCGCTTCATCAGCCCGTGCTCGTCGAACTCCCACTGCTCGTTGCCGTAGGAGCGATACCACCGGCCGCTTCCGTCGTGCCATTCGTATTGGAAGCGCACCGCGATGCGGTTGCCGTCGAAGGCCCAGAGGTCCTTGATCAGGCGGTAGTCCTGCTCCTTCGCCCATTTGCGGGTGAGGAATGCGACGATGGCTTCGCGACCCTGGAACACTTCCGAGCGGTTGCGCCAGCGGCTGTCCTCGGTATAGGCGAGCGAGACGCGCACCGGATCGCGCGAATTCCAGGCGTCCTCGGCCATGCGCGCTTTTTGCGCGGCGGTCTCTCTCGTGAAGGGCGGAAGCGGCGGGCGCGACATGGTGGCCTCATCGGTTGGCGGGAGCGCAAATCTATCGCCGCGGCCGGCGGTGTCGATAGGCCATCTCAAATCGGGCGATCACGAATTCAGATCGGCCTTCATCAGCATGCGGATCGATTTCGGGATCGGCTGCGCGCGACCGCCGCTGATGAAGGCGACGCGCACCTCGGCCTTCACCAGCACGTCCTCGGCCCGCCGCACCTCCTGCGCCAGCACGATGGAGGCGCCCTTCACCGCGACCGGCCAGGTCACGACGTCGAGCACGTCGTCCATCCGCGCGGGCTTCAGGAAATCCAGATGCATCGAACGCACCACGAAGGCGAAGCCGGTGCCTTCCGCTTCGACCTGGTCGAACAGCGCCTGCTGCTCGGCCCCCATCAGCCGCAGGTGATTGGTGCGGCCGCGCTCCATGTAGCGGAGATAGTTGGCGTGATAGACGATGCCGGAAAAATCGGTGTCCTCATAGTAGACGCGGACCTGCATGTGGTGGCGGCCGTCGCGGATCTCACCGTCGAGATGGGTTGTCACGTCGCGGGCCTCTTTGCGTGTCGGCAATTCGTTCGTTTTGCGCAAAAACGGCCGCCCGCGCAAGCACGACTACGCCACCGCCGGCGCCCGCCCCAGCGTCACCTCGACGATCTCAGGCGGCACGCCGACGCGGACCGGCATGATGCTGCAGCCAAGGCCGCCGGAGACGATGACGTCGCATTTCAGGCGGAAGTGGCCATAGGCGAGCCGGAGGCCTTGATGCCGCGACACCGCCGGCGACCAGCCGAGCAGGCGGATCTGGCCGCCATGGGTGTGGCCGGACAGCTGCAGCGCGACGCGCGCGGGCACGCGCGGCGCGATGTTGGGCTCGTGCGCAAGCAGGATGACCGGCGCGTCGTCGGTGACCCTGGCGAGCGTCGCGGTGAGGTCGTCGGCGCCGTAGCGCACCATGCCGCGGAAGCGCCGCGCGGGCAGGTAGGCGAGTTGGTCGCCGAGGCCGGCGAGCCAGAACGGACGGCCGTCCTTGGCAAGGCGCACGGCGTCGTTCTCGTAGACGGGAATGCCGGCCGCCTCCAGCGCGCGATGCGCGATGGTCGGACCGCGGCCCGTCTGCTGCACGGTCCTGTCCTCCCAATAATCGTGATTGCCCATGACCGCATGAACGCCGAGCGGCGCCTTCAGGCCGGCAAGCACGCTCGCCCATTCGCTCGCCGGAATGAAACGCGAGACCTGGTGCAGGCCGGCGACGTAGTCGCCGAGCAGCACGACGAGATCGGCGTTCAGCGCATTGGCGCGCGCGACGATTTCCTCGATCCGCTCCAGCGACATCCAGGGATCGCAGGCATGAATGTCGGCGATCGCCGCGATCTTCAGCGGTAAATTCGCCGGCCATTGCCGCGGCGTCAGATGATAGCGCGTGACACGAAGCCGCAGCACCGGCTCGACCCCGACGCCATAGGCCGCGGTCGAGACACCGAGGGCGGACAGGCCGCCGATGGACCGGATGAGATGACGCCGTGTGATCATGGGTACCCGCTGGTGACGCAATCTCCTGAATGCGTCCCGATTGGAGCGGAATTGGGGTGCGTTCGTGCAGATCGCCCGCAACCCCGTGCAGGCAGCCTGCACGAAGATTAACGGAAGTTCATGCCGGCCGGCGCGCACTCCATGCGCGCATGATCAGTCGTCGCTCTCGTCCGTGCCGAACAGGCCGAACTGCGCCGCCGCATCGCGGGAGGGCTCGGCGATGCCGAGATGGCGGAAGGCGTGCGAGGTGAGCAGGCGGCCGCGCGGGGTGCGCTGAAGATAGCCGCACTGGATCAGGTAGGGCTCGATGATGTCCTCGATCGCGTCGCGCGGCTCGGACAATGCGGCCGCCATGGTCTCGACGCCGACCGGTCCGCCGCCATAGTTCATCGCGATGGTGGTGAGGTAGCGGCGGTCCATGGCGTCGAGGCCCGCGGCATCGACCTCCAGCGCGCTGAGCGCATGGTCGGCGATCTTGCGGTCGATGGTGTCGGCATTGGCGGCGGAGGCGAAATCGCGCACGCGGCGGAGCAGGCGGCCGGCGATGCGCGGCGTGCCGCGGGCGCGGCGCGCGATCTCGTTGGCGCCATCGGTGCTCATGCCGACATTGAGCACGCGCGCCCCGCGCGTGACGATGCTCTCGAGCTCCTCGATCGTGTAGAAATTCAGCCGGACCGGAATGCCGAAGCGGTCGCGCAGCGGATTGGTGAGGAGGCCTGCGCGCGTGGTGGCGCCGACGAGGGTGAATTTCGACAGCTCGATCTTGACCGAGCGCGCCGCCGGCCCCTCGCCGATGATGAGGTCGAGCTGAAAATCCTCCATCGCGGGATAGAGCACCTCTTCGACCGCGGGGCTCATGCGATGGATCTCGTCGATGAAGAGCACGTCGCGCTCTTCGAGGTTGGTCAGGAGCGCTGCGAGATCGCCGGCCTTGGCGATCACCGGCCCCGACGTGGCGCGGAAGCCGACGCCGAGTTCCTTGGCGACGATCTGCGCCAGCGTGGTCTTGCCGAGGCCGGGCGGACCAACGAACAGCACGTGATCGAGCGCATCGCCGCGCTTGCGCGCGGCCTCGATGAAGATCGACAGGTTCTTGCGCGCCTGCTGCTGGCCGACGAAGTCGGACAGCGACTGCGGCCGCATCGCGATGTCGCCGACATCGTCGCTGCGGCGCTCGGGCGAGACCATGCGGGAGGGTGTATTCACTCGTTGCCTCTGCGGTACTTGTTCGGCAACAGCTCGCCGATCGTCACCACCTTCGGCGTGCGGCCGTTGTTGGGCACGATCACCTTTGCCCTGGCATCGTAGTCATGGATCAGCTCGCGGCAGGTGCCGCAGGGCGAGACCACCGCGATGTCGCCGGGCTCGCCCGGTTTCGGATGGCGCACGGCGACGATGCTCTCGATACCATGGTCGCCGGTCTCGGTAATCGCGCGCCCGATCGCGATCGCCTCGGCGCAGATGGCGTTGCGGCCGATATAGGCATCGATATTGACGCCGGTCACGATGCGGCCGTCGCGGGTGCGCATCGCCGCCCCCACCTCCTGCCAGTCGTTTCGGTATCGCTGGCTGATCGCATCGGTCGCGGCGGCAATCAACTCCTTGTCCTTCTTGGTCAGCATGCGTCGGCAATTATCCCTGGTCGGTCTGCGGCGAACATAGCCTATTTCGCCAGTTCCTTCAGGCCAAGCCGGATCAATTGCGCGGTCTCGGCATTCTCGCCGGCGCTGCGCGAGGCCGTGGCGATCGCCGCGGCCGCCTGCGGCTGGCCGTAACCGAGATTGACGAGCGCCGAGATCGCGTCCGCCACCGGGCGCGGAGCGCGCTGGTCGTCGACGGCGCCGGCAAGGTGCACGACGGCGGGATCGACATTGGCGAAGGCCGGCGCCTTGTCCTTCAATTCGGTGACGATGCGCTCGGCCACCTTGGGACCGACACCGGGCGTACGCGCCACCGCCGCCTTGTCGCGCAGCGCGATCGCGTTGGCGAGGTCGGCCGGCGCCAGCGTGCCGAGCACGGCCAGCGCCACCTTGGCGCCGACGCCCTGCACGGTCTGCAGCAGGCGAAACCATTCGCGCTCCTGGTCGGTGCGGAAGCCGAACAGCTTGATCTGGTCCTCGCGGACATAGGTCTCGATCGACAGCACGGCGGCCTCGCCCGGCGAGGGCAGATGCTGCAGCGTGCGCGCCGAGCAATGCACCTGATAGCCGACGCCGCCGACGTCGAGCAGCACATAGTCCTCGCCGTAGGAATCGATCACGCCCTTGAGCTTGCCGATCATAGTCCAGCCACCTTCAGCCTGAGCGACGCGCTCTGGCGATGATGGGCGTGGGTGATGGCGATGGCCAGCGCGTCGGCCGCATCCGCCGATGGCGGCTCGGCCTTGGGCAGCAGGATCTTCAGCATCATCGCGATCTGCTGCTTGTCGGCGTGACCGGCGCCGACCACCGTCTTCTTGACCTGGTTCGGCGCGTATTCGGCGACCGTGATGCCGAACATCGCGGGCGCCAGCATGGCGACGCCGCGGGCCTGTCCGAGCTTCAGCGTCGCGACGCCATCCTTGTTGACGAAGGTCTGCTCGACCGCCGCTTCCGCCGGCTTGTGGTCGGACAGAACGGCCGCAAGCCCCTCGTGGATCGCCAGCAACCGGCTCGACAGCGGCAGCCCGTCCGGCGGTTCCACCGAGCCGCAGGCGACGTAGACCAGACGGTTACCGTCGGCCTCGATCACGCCCCAGCCGGTGCGGCGCAGGCCGGGGTCGATGCCGATGATGCGAATGGGGCCACGAATCGGGAGCGCAGTCATGCGCCAGTGATAGCGGCTGGCCGCTGGAAGCGAAACAGAAACAGAACGGAAGTAACAGGGGAAGTGCGCTCTTCGCCTCTCCCCCGCTTGCGGGCAGAGGCCGGAATTCAGGCGAAGCTTGAATTCCGGGTGAGGGGGAGCCTCCGCGAGTTCATCTGCCACCATCTATGCGGAAACGGCCCCTCACCCCAACCCTCTCCCCGCAAGAGCGGGGCGAGGGAGCGCACCTTTCGCGCAGGTCCTACCCGCCCATCTTCGCGACCAGCGCGTCCGAGACCTCGAAATTGGCGTAGACGTTCTGGACGTCGTCGTGCTCGTTGAGCAGGTCCATCAGCTTGAGCAGCTTCTCGCCGGTCTCGTCGTCCACCGCCACCGTGTTCTGCGGCTTCCAGATCAGCGCGGCCTTGCGCGGCTCGCCGAACTTGGCTTCCAGCGCCTTGGCGACGTCGCGATAGCTTTCGGTCGAGGCGTAGATCTCGTGGCCGCCTTCGCTGGAGATCACGTCGTCGGCGCCGGCCTCGATGCCCGCATCCAGCACCGCATCGTCGGAGGCGACGCTGCGGTCATATTCGATGATGCCGGTGCGGTCGAACATGAAGGAGACCGAGCCGGTTTCACCGAGATTGCCGCCGGACTTGGTGAAGAAAGAGCGAATGTCGGACGCGGCGCGGTTGCGGTTGTCGGTCAGGGCCTCGACGATGACGGCGACACCGCCGGGGCCATAGCCCTCGTAGCGGATCTCGTCATAGTTCTCGCCGTCGCTGCCGAGCGCCTTCTTGATGGCGCGCTCGATATTGTCCTTCGGCATGTTCTCCTGCCGCGCGGCGATCACAGCCGCACGCAGGCGCGGGTTCATGTTGGGGTCGGGCGTCCCCAGCTTGGCCGCGACGGTGATTTCACGCGCCAGCTTGCCGAACAGTTTCGACTTCTGGGCGTCCTGGCGCCCCTTGCGGTGCATGATGTTCTTGAATTGGGAATGTCCGGCCATGCGTGGTCTCGTCGAGGATTCGTCAGCCAAGGTGAAGTGGGAGGCGCGGCGTTATAGGCCGCCAACCCACCGGAATGAAAGGGTCTCTCATACTTTAAGGTAGTACGCAAAGGTAACTGCGTAGCGGCGAGTGCTCAAGAAGTCAGGCAGCTGTTAACCCTCACTTCATTCAGCAATGGGAAAATCTGGCACATTTGTCCCCATCACGAGAAAAGCTTATGGCGTTTGAATTTTTCCGGAAGCGTCTGCCGGAACCGGTCGCGCCCGCGCCGGCGCCGGCTCATACGGAGCCCATCCCGGCCGTCGAAACCGATTCGGCCAAGGAAATCCTGGAACTTCTGGAACTCGAGCTCGGCGCCATGATCCGCCAGCTCGAGCGCGCCGCCAATTCGGTCGCAGGCGGCGCCGAGGCGACCGCAGTGACGCTCTCGGACATCCGCCAACGCACCGACGCGCTGACCGGGCGGACCAATGCGGCGCAATCGACCGCCTCCACCTTCGCCCACGCCGCCGACAAATTCACCCAATCCGCGCTCGGCATCGGCGCACAGGTCCGCGAGGCCGGCAAGCTCGCCGACGAGGCCAGCGCCGCCGCGCAGGAAGCCCGCGCCAATGTCGACCGCCTGCGCGAGTCCTCCGCGGCGATCGGCAATGTCGTCAACTTGATTGCCCAGATCGCGCGGCAGACGACGCTGCTCGCGCTCAACTCGACCATCGAGGCCGCACGCGCGGGCGCAGCCGGCAAGGGCTTTGCCGTCGTCGCCACCGAGGTCAAGGCGCTGGCGGTGCAGACCCAGAGCGCCACCGAGGAGATATCCAAGAAGATCGACGCCCTGCAGCGCGATGCCGCGGGCTCGGCCGATGCGGTGCACCGCATCTCGCAGGCAATCGAGGCGATCCGCCCGGTGTTCGACACCGTCAACGGCGCGGTCGCTGAGCAGAACGCGACCACCAGCGAAGTCTCCGGCAATGCCGCGAGCGCGTCGGACTTCATCATCTCGGTCGGCGAGAGCGCGGCCGAGATCGATGCGGCGACCAAGGCGGCCGAGACCCATGGCGAGAACGTCGCCAGCGCCGGCAAGGCCGTGACGACCTTCGCACAGAAGCTGAAATCGCGCTGCGCGGTGCTGCTGCGCCAGAGCGAGCACGACGACCGCCGCAAGACCGAGCGGCTGCCCTGCCATCTCAAGCTCGAGACCGCGCGCGGCGTGATGCCGGTCTACGAGATATCGATGACCGGCGTGCTGATCGGCGGTGCGGACGCCGGCCGGCTTGCACCGCAGGCCGTCATCGACGGCAACCTCGAAGACGTCGGCACCTGCCGCCTGCGCGTGATCGAGCAGTCGAAGACCGGCGCGCGCGCCCAGTTCGTCAGTCCCAACGCCGCGCTCAGCGAGAAGATCGAAGACAAGCTCTGGTCGATCCACGAGGAGAACACCGAGTTCGTCACCCGCGCCATGGAAGCCGGCAACGCCCTGACGAAAATCTTCGAGCAGGCCGTCGCCCGCGGCGAGGTCAAGCTCGAAGACCTGTTCGACACCGATTACGCGGAAATCGCCGGCACCAACCCGCAGCAGTACCGGACGCGGTACCTGGACTGGGCCGATCGCGCGCTGCCGCCGTTCCAGGAGGCTTTTCTCGCCAGAGAGCCCCGCATGACGTTCTGCGCCATGGTCGACCGCAACGGCTTCCTGCCGGTGCACAACAAGATCTATTCGCATCCGCAGCGGCCGGGCGACGCCGCGTGGAACACGGCGAACTGCCGCAATCGCCGCATCTTCAACGATCCGGCGGGCCTCGCCGCCGCTCAGAACCTGCGCACCTATTTGATCCAGAGCTATGCGCGCGACATGGGCAACGGCAACACGGTGATGATGCGCGAGATCGACGTTCCGATCCGCGTGCAGGGGCGCCACTGGGGCGGTTTTCGGACGGCTTACAAGCTTTAGTGCACTCACGGGCAAGACGCCCGACGCGAATCACTTTCTAGAATCCGGGAATGGGAATGCCGAAACGGGCCGATGACCGGCCTGGCTGGAGGATTCGCGGAACATGTCGGTTGCGCAACTTGCAGTCCTGGACACAGGCTCCAACCGGACCCTGGCCGAGCGTCTGATCGACCAGCTCGCCGATCGCATCGGAGGTCTCGGTGTCGAGCTTGCCGACATCGCCGGCAACGTCCAGGAGGTCGCAAGCCGGGTCGCGAGCCAGTCCGAACGGTTCCATCATTTGCAGAAAACGGCCGAGACCATGGTCTCGGCCAACCACGATATCGCCAACGCCTCGCAAGCGGTGCAGTCGACCACGTCGGCGGCGGTCGGCGAGATCGCGCAATCGCGCGGCGCGGTCGACACCGCGGTCAGCCACATCTCCGAGCTCGTCGCGGCGGTGGGGCGGATCGAGGACCGCCTGAGCGCGGTCGGCTCCGCGCTGGCCCAGGTCGCAAAGGTGTCCGGCGCGATCGAGGCAATCGCCAAGCAGACCAATCTGCTCGCGCTCAACGCCACGATCGAGGCGGCGCGCGCCGGCAATGCCGGCCGTGGCTTCGCGGTGGTCGCAAGCGAGGTGAAGAACCTCGCGGAGGCCACCCGCCAGGCGACGCATCAGATCTCCGACACCGTGCGCGACCTCGATGGCCAGATCGAAGGCCTGATCGGCGAGAGCAGCGATGCCTCGCAGCGCGCCAAGACCGCCGGTGAAGGCGCCCGCCAGATATCCGGCATCATCACGCGCGTGCAGCAGGGTTTTGCCTCCGTCGAGGCGGAGATCGACGGCGTCGCGCGCGCCGCGACTTCCAATCTCGGCCATTGCGACAACGTCATCACCGAGCTCAACGAGCTCGCCAAGGGCGTCGATCTCTCCTCACGCGACCTCGGCCATGCCGACCAGCGGGTGGCCAGGCTGCTCGACGCCTCCGAAGGCCTGATCGCCCTGATCGCCGACAGCGGCGTGGAGACCTCGGACGCGCCGCTGATCCGGGTCGTGGTCGACACCGCGAAGCGGATTTCGGCCGAGTTCGAGGCCGCGATCGACCGCGGCGAGATCTCGCTCGACCGGCTCATGGACGAGGCCTACCGCGAAATCTCCGGCACCGATCCCAAGCAATACCTCACCGACTACGTCGCGTTCACCGATCGCGTGCTGCCCGCGATCCAGGACCCGATCCAGAAATCCGATCCCCGCATCGTGTTCTGCGTCGCCTGGGCCAGGGGCGGCTATCTGCCGACGCACAATCCGAACTACCGCCTGCCGCAGGGCAAGGACCCCGTGTGGAACAACGCCAATTGCCGCAACCGCCGGCTGTTCAGCGATCGGGCGGTGAAGAAGGTCGCGGCGAACACGAAGCCGTTCCTGCTGCAGACCTATCGCCGCGACATGGGCGGCGGGCAGTTCGTGCTGATGAAGGATCTGTCGTCGCCGATCATGGTCCGCGGCCGGCACTGGGGCGCCTTCCGGATGGGATTCCGGCAGGGCTGATTTCGTCGCGTTCCTGCATCGCGCCAGATATCAGCAAATGCGTGGCCGTCAGTGACTAGCGACGCGGCAGCGCTGCCGTGTTCGTGAACGAAGGCAGGTTGGCTAGGCTTTCGACATAGGCGCACAGCGACCTGTATTTCGCCATGATCTCCTTGCCGGCGGGAAAATTGAGCAGCAAGGACAACATCGGGATCACGTTCATGTCGGCGTAGGTCAGTCGCGAGCCGACGAGGTGACCGGTCTGCGCAACGCCGTTGTCCAACGCCTTGCAGCATTTGTCGATCTCGGGCAACGCGGCCGCGATGCGGGCCGTATCCGGGCCCTTCGCCTTGTCGAAAAATGCTGACGGAACGACGAACTCGCGCATGATCCAGCGATCGACCTTGACGTTTCCGTACGAAACCCATTGCTCGACCTGGGCTGTTTCCAGCGTGTCGTCCGGGATGAACTTCTGGCCAGGAAATGTGCGATCGATATAGGTCGCGATCGCCTTGGATTCGAAGAGTGTAACGTCGCCGTGACGCATCACCGGAATCTGGCCGGCCGGGTGGATTGCCTTGACCTCCGGCGACTGTGGCCGCGAAGGGGTCAGTTTGTACGTGACGCCCTTCTCCTCGCACAACATCCGGATCGACCGGACATAGTTGCTGAAGGGCACACCCATGATCTCAAGTTCGGCCATTGCTGCGTTCCTTGTCCCCTGCAAGAACATCGTCCGGCGCTGCGATCGGCGCCCAATGGTTAGCTCAACCAGAACCTGGGCGTCACCGGCTCCAGCCTTCCCCCCACGCGCACCGGCGCGATCCGCAGTGCGAGACCGGTCGCATCATCCGTCTCGACGGCGACGCCGCTGAGCGTCGCCACGCCCGCCGCCGGCTCGAACCGGCCGGAGGGAATGCCCGAGGTGAACCGGCGCAGCGGCTCGTCCTTCTGCATGCCGATGATGGAATCGTAATCGCCGGTCATGCCGGCATCCGTCATGTAGGCGGTGCCGCCGGTGAGGATCTGGTGGTCGGCGGTCGGCACATGGGTGTGCGTGCCGACGACGAGGCTGGCGCGACCGTCGCAGAAGAAGCCCATGCCCTGCTTCTCGCTGCTCGCCTCGCAATGGAAGTCGACGACGGTCGCATCGGCCGCGACCCCGAGCGGGCAGGCGCCGAGTTCGCGCTCGAGCGCGGCGAAGGGATCGTCGAACGGGGTCATGAAGACGCGGCCGAGCGCGTTGACGACGAGCGCATGCTTGCCGTTCTTGGTCTCGACGAGTGCGGCGCCGCGGCCGGGCGTGCCGCGCGGATAGTTCGCCGGCCGCACGAGGCGCTCGGCGCGCTCGATGAACACCAGCGCCTCGCGCTGGTCCCAGGAATGGTTGCCGAGCGTGACCGCATCGGCGCCGGCGTCGAGCAACTCCTGATAGATCGCCTCGGTGATGCCGAAGCCACCGGCGGAATTCTCGCCATTGACGACGACGAAATCGAGCGACCAGTCCTTGATCATGCCGGGCAGATGGTCGGCGATCGCCGTACGGCCGGCACGGCCGACGACGTCACCCACGAAGAGAATGCGCAACTTCAGAACTCCGGAAATCGAACACGTCCGATTCCGTTAGCACATAATCCAGCGCGACGTCGTGCGATAGTGCCGGAACCGCCTTGATCTCCTGCGCCGCAAAGGCGAGCCCGATGCCGACGATGTGCTTGGCCTTGCGTAAGTGCGCGAAGGTGAAGTCATAGTGACCGGCGCCGTAGCCGATGCGATGGCCGAGACGGTCGAACGCCGCGAGCGGCGTCAGCATGACATCGGGGATGATTTCGGCCGCGGCCGGCGACGGCTCGGGAATGCCGAGCGGGCCGAGCATCAGGCGGTCGTTCGGATGGAAGATGCGAAAGATCAGCGACTGGCCGCGCGCGGTGACGCAGGGCAGCGCGAGCCTTGCCCCGTCCTCGGCCAGCTTCTTCAGCAGCGGCATCGGGTCGATCTCGCTGCGGATCGGCGAATAGCCGGAGACGATGCTGCCGGGCAAGAGCTTGAACGGCAGCCCGCGCCTGGCGAGTTTTGTCGCGGCGGCCGAGCGCTTCTTCTCGCTCAACGCGTCGCGCGCCGCGAGGGCTTTTGCGCGGAGTTCGGCTTTGGAGGCGGTCATGTGCTTTGGTCCCCACGTCATCACCCGCGAAAGCGGGTGATCCAGTATTCCAGAGGCGGTGGTGATTCACACAAGGGCCGCGGCGTACTGGATGCCCCGGTCAAGCCGGGGCATGACCTACTGAACTGGCCGCAGTCGTTTCGACAGGCACGAACCAAGTCAACAGAAGTGCGAAGCCGCGGACGCCGTTGAAGCACTCGATCCCGGAGTTCCCTACGAAAGTAGGTGGGCACCATATGTCCGGGCCCACGGGCCCGGCCAGGGACAGTTCCCTAAAGGATCGATAAGGCCCCGGGGATATATGGCTCCTGACGCGCGTCGCAGCCTCGCGAGGGGCAATGTAACAACGATACTGACGAATCGCCAGCCCGTCGCGAAGGCCGCCCCGCCTCAGCCGATGGCGATTCCGTTGCCGACGGTCCGGTTCAGGACCTGGGTCGACTTCTCGATGCGCTCGGCGGCTGCGTTCAGCGCGTTCACCACCGCGGTCTGCGTCATCCTGGCGCGCTCGACCGCGGCATTGCGGAAATCCCTGAGCTCGGTCAGCTCCTGCTCCAGGCTGCGGACGCGATTGCCGGCATCGACCAGCTCGTCGCAGGCGGTCAATGCCGCCATCACCGTGAGTCGCGCATCGCCGATCTCGCCGAATTTTCCGCGCAGCGACTGGATCCGCGTCTCGAGGTTTTCGGCGAGCTTCAACAGCCGCACCTCCTGGCCCTCCTCGCAGGCCATTCGGTATTGCCGGCCGTTGATGGTGACGTTGATGTGGCTCATCCGTCCTCTCCGGTATCGAGCACCGAACGTATCGTGACGATCGCGGAATCCAGCCGTTCGGAAATCTCGCGATTGGCGCGCTCGAGCTTGCGCGCCTTCACCAGTGCGCCGTCGAGCTCGTCCGCGAGCCGCGAGCGGTCGGCGCCGAGCGCCTGGATGCGCGTCGCGAGCTCATTCTCGTCGCGGTCGGCATCGCGCCGCCGCTCGACCGCGCTCTCGAGCGCGTCGAGCGCGGCGGTGAGCCGGCGGGTCGCGATCTCGATCTCGGCGGCCGAGGACTCCGTCATGGCGGAACTGTTGGAAACGCGATCGCTCATGCAGTCAGTGGCGGTACTCTGTGGCCTTCCCCGGATGGACCTGCCGCCCGGCAAAAGACTCGGTTCAGCAAGCGGTTAGAAGCAGAAATTTACGTGGCAAGCTAGGGAAGCGCAACGCCGCCGGGAAACTATGCACCGATAAGCAACTTCTGGCGCCGGGATCGCGTTTGATTGCCTTGGACTCCCGGAACCGAGATGCTATCCCACCTCGACCCTCGTGGCCGCCAGGCTCCCTCCGCACGGCCCACGCCACCGCCAAGCGCTTCATTTCAGACGGATTTCAGACATGACGCAAGTCGATCACACCCGTATGGCCAACGCGATCCGCGGGCTTTCGATGGACGCCGTCGAAAAGGCGAAATCGGGCCATCCGGGCCTGCCCATGGGCGCCGCCGACATGGCCACGGTGCTGTTCACGCAGTTCCTGAAATTCGATGCCGCCGCGCCCGCCTGGCCCGATCGCGATCGCTTCGTGCTCTCGGCCGGCCACGGCTCCATGCTGCTCTATTCGCTGCTGTATCTGACCGGCAACGCCGAGATGACACTGGACCAGATCAAGCAGTTCCGCCAGGTCGATTCGCTCACCCCGGGACATCCGGAGAACTTTCGCACCAAGGGCATCGAGACCACGACCGGCCCGCTCGGCCAGGGCATCTCGACGGCCGTCGGCATGGCCCTCGCCGAGAAGATGCTGGCCGCCGAGTTCGGCAAGAAGATCGTCGATCACCACACCTATGTGCTCGCCTCCGACGGCGACCTGATGGAAGGCGTGTCGCAGGAAGCGATCGCGATGGCCGGGCACTGGAAGCTCAACAAGATGATCGTGCTTTACGACGACAACGGCATCTCGATCGACGGCCCGACCTCGATCTCCGATTCCGTCGACCAGGTGAAGCGCTTCAAGTCGGCGGGCTGGGCCGCCGAGAAGATCGACGGCCATGACCAGGCCGCGATTGCTGCTGCGATCACGCGGGCGAAGAAGTCGAACAAGCCGACCCTGATCGCCTGCCGCACCACCATCGGCTACGGCGCGCCGCACAAGGCCGGCACCGCAAAGGCGCATGGCGAGGCGCTCGGCGCCGACGAGCTCAAGGCCGCCAAGGAAAATCTCGGCATCGCGCTCGAGCCGTTCTCGGTGCCCGACGACGTGTTGAAGGCCTGGCGCGCAGCCGGCAGCCGCGGCACGGCCGCGCGGCAGGAATGGGAGGGACGGCTCGCTGAGCTCGGCAGCCGCAAGCGCGCCGAGTTCGAGCGCCGCCTGCGCCACGAGCGTCCGGCCTCGCTGGCGAAAGCCCTGAAGGCGCACAAGAAGGAGCTCCTGGAGAAGCCGCTCACGGCTGCGACCCGCAAATCGTCCGAAGCCGCGATCGAGGCGATCGCCGCCGCGATGCCGATGGAATTCCTGGCGGGCTCGGCCGACCTCACCGGCTCCAACAACAACAAGGCGAAATCGGCGACCGCCTTCTCCGCCAAGACGCCGAAGGGCCGCTTCATCCACTACGGCATCCGCGAGCACGGCATGGCCGCCGCGATGAACGGCATCTTCCTGCATGGCGGCTTCGCGCCCAACGGCGCGACCTTCCTGGTGTTCACCGACTATGCGCGGCCGGCGATGCGCCTCGCCGCCCTGATGGGCTCGGGCGTCGTCTACGTGATGACGCATGATTCCATCGGGCTCGGCGAAGACGGCCCGACCCACCAGCCGGTCGAGCATCTCGCAGCCTTGCGCGCCATTCCGAACATGCGCGTGTTCCGTCCCTGCGACTCGATCGAGGTCGCCGAATGCTGGGAGCTCGCGCTCAACCGCATCGACGGACCGACCGTGCTGGCGCTGACGCGGCAGAACCTGCCGCAGCTTCGCACCACCGCGCCGAACGACAATCCCTGTCAGCACGGCGCCTACGAGCTGGTCGCAGCCCAAGGGGAAGCCAAGGCAACATTGTTCGCCTCCGGCTCCGAGGTCGAGATCGCGGTTGCCGCCCAGAAGCAGCTCGCCGAGCGCGGCATCGCCGCCCGGGTGGTCTCGGTACCCTCGCTCGAGCTGTTGTTAGCGCAACCAGAGGCCAGGCGCGCGGCGATCATCGGCAACGCGCCGGTGAAGGTCGCGATCGAGGCGGCGGTGCGCTGGGGCTGGGATGCCGTGATCGGCCAGGATGGCGAATTCGTGGGCATGCACTCGTTCGGCGAAAGCGGCCCGGCAAAGGACCTTTTCAAGCATTTCGGCATTACCGCGGAGGCCGCGGTTAACGCCGTGCTGAAGCGCGTTTCCTGAGAGTTGAGCTAGCCCAAAAAAAGGACTACGTAATTCCTCATATGATCAAGCCCCGCCCGGCCGAACCGGGCGTCCGCCCAGAAAAACCCTCGCAAGCGTGCCAGAGATGGGCCTTGCGGGATGACAACGGTCATTGAAGGAGACGAAACATGGCAGTCCGCGTCGGAATCAACGGTTTTGGCCGCATCGGCCGCAACGTCCTGCGGGCTATCGCAGAGTCCGGCCGCAAGGACATCGAGGTCGTCGGCATCAACGACCTCGGCCCGGTCGAGACCAACGCCCATCTCCTGCGCTTCGACAGCGTCCATGGCCGCTTCCCCGGCACCGTGACCGTCGACGGCGACTCGATCAGCCTCGGTGGCGGCAAGATCAAGGTGACCGCCGAGCGCGATCCCTCGAAGCTGCCCTGGAAGGATCTCGGCATCGACATCGCGCTGGAATGCACCGGCATCTTCACCTCGAAGGACAAGGCCTCCGCGCACCTGACCGCCGGCGCCAAGCGCGTGCTGGTCTCCGCACCCGCCGACGGCGCCGACGCCACCATCGTCTACGGCGTCAACCATGACACGCTGACCAAGGATCATTTGGTCGTCTCCAACGGAAGCTGCACGACCAACTGCCTCGCGCCGGTCGCCAAGGTGCTGAACGACCTCGTCGGCATCGAGACCGGCTTCATGACCACGATCCACGCCTATACCGGCGACCAGCCGACGCTGGATACGCTGCACAAGGATCTCTACCGCGGCCGTGCGGCTGCGATGTCGATGATCCCGACCTCGACCGGCGCGGCCAAGGCGATCGGCCTCGTGCTGCCCGAGCTGAAGGGCAAGCTCGACGGCGTCGCGATCCGCGTGCCGACCCCGAACGTCTCGGTCGTCGACCTCAAGATCGTCGCCAAGCGCGCCACCGACGCCAAGGAAATCAACGCGGCGATGAAGCGCGCCTCCGAGCAGCAGCTCAAGGGCGTGCTCGGCTACACCAGCGCGCCGAACGTCTCGATCGACTTCAACCACGACCCGCACTCCTCGACCTTCCACGAGGACCAGACCAAGGTGCAGAACGGCACGCTGGTGCGCGTGATGTCCTGGTACGACAACGAGTGGGGTTTCTCGAACCGCATGGCGGACACCGCCGTTGCGATGGCGAAGGTGATCTAACTCCGCTCTCGTGTCCCGGACGCGATGCAGCGTGAAACGCTGCTTCGCAGAGCCGGGACCCATCCCTGCGTAGGTCCCGGTTCTGCTGCGCATCGCTCCGCGCTGCGTAGCGCCCGGGACAAGAGAGAGTGTCAGATGGCGAACAAATTCCGCACCCTCGACGACGTCGATTTGAAGGGCAAGCGCGTCTTGCTGCGCGTCGATCTCAACGTGCCCATGGACAATGGCCGCGTCACCGACGCGACCCGGCTCGAGCGCGTCGCGCCGACCATCACCGAGATCTCGGACAAGGGCGGCAAGGTCATCCTGCTCGCGCATTTCGGCCGGCCCAAGGGTCGCGATCCCAAGGAGTCGCTGAAGCCCGTCGCGGAAGCGCTCGCCACGGTCGTGAAGAAGCCCGTCGCCTTCGCCGAGGACTGCATCGGCGAGGCTGCGGCCAGGGCCGTCACTGAGCTGAAGGACGGCGACATCCTGTGCCTGGAAAACACCCGCTTCCACAAGGAAGAGGAAAAGAACGATCCCGCCTTCGTCGCGGAGCTGGCAAAGCTCGGCGACATCTGGGTCAGTGACGCCTTCTCGGCCGCGCACCGCGCTCACGCCTCGACCGAGGGCCTCGGCCACAAGCTGCCGGCCTATGCGGGCCGCACCATGCAGGCCGAGCTCGACGCGCTCGAGAAGGCCCTGGGCTCGCCGACCAAGCCGGTCATCGCCATCATCGGCGGCGCCAAGGTCTCGACCAAGATCGACCTGCTGGAAAACCTCGTCAGCAAGGTCGACGCGCTCGTGATCGGTGGCGGCATGGCCAACACCTTCCTGCACGCCCAGGGCGTCGCGGTCGGCAAGTCGTTGGCCGAGAAGGATCTTGCCGCCACGGCGGTGCGCATCATGGAGAAGGCGGAAGCCGCCAATTGCGCCATCATCCTCCCCGTGGACGCCACCGTCGCCTACCACTTCGCGGCCAACGCGCCCTCGCACGCCTACGGGCTCGACGCGATCCCCGCCGACGGCATGATCCTGGACGTCGGCCCGCAATCGATTGCGCGCGTCCACGCGGCGATCGACGACGCGGCGACGCTGGTGTGGAACGGGCCGCTCGGCGCCTTCGAGATGCAGCCGTTCGACCGCGGCACGGTCGCGGCTGCGAGGCACGCCGCCGAGCGCACCAAGGCGAAGAAGCTGATCTCGATCGCCGGCGGCGGCGACACCGTCGCGGCGCTCAACCAGGCCCATGTGGCCGGTGATTTCACCTATGTCTCGACCGCCGGTGGCGCATTTCTTGAATGGATGGAAGGCAAGCCACTGCCCGGCGTCGAGGTCCTGCGCATCAAGTAACCAGTCGACGAACAGCTAGCGGGCCTATGGGCCCCAAAGGGAGAAAGACAGACATGGCCCGGATCACGTTGCGTCAATTGCTCGATCATGCGGCGGAAAACGATTACGGCGTACCGGCCTTCAACATCAACAACATGGAGCAGGCGCTGGCGATCATGGACGCCGCCAACCAGGTGGACGCGCCCGTCATCATCCAGGCCTCGCGCGGCGCCCGCTCCTACGCCAACGACGTCATGCTCAAGCACATGATGGACGCGGTGACCGAGATCTATCCGCACATCCCGGTCTGCGTGCATCTCGACCACGGCAACGAGGCGGCGACCTGCATGACCGCGATCCAGGCCGGTTTCACCTCGGTCATGATGGACGGCTCGCTCAAGGCCGACGGCAAGACCCCCGGCGACTGGGGCTACAATGTCGGCGTCACCAAGACCGTGACCGACATGGCCCATCTCGGCGGCATCTCGGTCGAGGGCGAGCTCGGCGTGCTCGGCTCGCTCGAGACCGGCATGGGCGACAAGGAAGACGGCCACGGCGCCGAGGGCAAGCTGAGCCACGACCAGCTCCTGACCAATCCGGACGAGGCCGTGAAGTTCGTCCAGGAGACCAAGGTCGACGCCCTCGCGATCGCGATGGGCACCTCGCATGGCGCCTACAAGTTCACCCGCAAGCCGGACGGCGACATCCTCGCCATGAACGTGATCGAGGAGATCCACCGCAAGCTGCCGAACACGCACCTCGTGATGCACGGATCCTCGTCGGTGCCGCAGGACCTGCAGGACATCATCAACGCCTATGGCGGCAAGATGAAGCCGACCTGGGGTGTGCCGGTGGCCGAGATCCAGCGCGGCATCAAGCACGGCGTGCGCAAGATCAACATCGACACCGACAACCGCATGGCCATGACCGGCCAGATCCGCAAGGTGCTGAAGGACAACCCGGAAGAGTTCGATCCGCGCAAGTACCTGAAGCCGGCGATGGAAGCCATGACCAAGCTGTGCAAGCAGCGGCTGCAGGAGTTCAATACCGCCGGCCAGGCCTCCAAGATCAAAAAGGTGCTGACCACGGCCGAGATGGCCAAGCGCTACGCCAAGGGCGAGCTCGACCCCCGCGTCGCGTAAGCGATCGCGCGGTGGCTTAAGCCGCTCGATGCCCTCTATCCTCCCCCTCTCCCCGCTTGCGGGGAGAGGGTTGGGGTGAGGGGGAGTCTCCGCAAGGGCGGTGACAGTTTGACTCGCGGAGAGTCCCCCTCACCCGGATTTTACGCGACGCGTAAAATCCGACCTCTCCCCGCTGGCGGGGCGAGGTGGACCGCCGCCAGCCGCTCATTTCCAGCCCAGCCTCCCCCTGTCATCCTGCGACCAACGCCATCTCGGCAATTGCCCGATAACGGTCTATTTTCACAGGCAAGGGCAGAGTCGTTTTGGGAGGACATCTCGATGAATCTGACTGAGCTCAACAGGGTCGCAACCGCCATGGTCGCGCCAGGCAAGGGCATCCTCGCCGCCGACGAATCCTCCGGCACCATCAAGAAGCGTTTTGACGCGATCGGCGTCGAATCGACCGAAGCCAGCCGCCGCGACTACCGCGAGATGCTGTTCCGGTCGAAGGAGGCCATGAGCCAGTACATCTCCGGCGTGATCCTCTACGACGAGACGATCTGGCAGGACGCAAAAGACGGCACGCCGCTGGTGAAGCTGATCGAGCAGGCCGGCGCCATTCCCGGCATCAAGGTCGACGAGGGCACGCAAGCCCTGCCGATGTGCCCGGGCGAAACAGTCACAATTGGCCTGGACAAGCTCGCCGAGCGCCTGAAGAAATATTACGAGCGCGGCGCGCGCTTCGCCAAATGGCGCGCGGTGATCGATATCGGCAGCGGAATTCCCTCGATGACGGCGATCTCCGTCAATGCCCATGCGCTGGCGCGCTATGCGGCGTTGTGCCAGGCCGCGCAGATCGTGCCGATCGTCGAGCCGGAAGTGCTGATGGACGGCGATCACGACGTCGACCGCTGCTATGATGTCACGCAACGCGTGCTCAACAAGACGTTCCAGGAATTGCGCGTGCAGCGCGTCGCGCTCGAAGGCATGGTGCTGAAGCCGAACATGGCGATATCCGGCAAGACGTGCGCGAAGCAGGCCTCCGTCGAGGAGGTCGCGGAGAAGACGATTCGGCTGCTGAAGGCCTGCGTGCCGGCGGCGGTGTCCGGCATCGCCTTCCTCTCCGGCGGCCAGTCCGACGAGGAGGCGACCGCGCATCTCAACGCCATGCATAAGCTCGGCCCGCTACCCTGGGGCCTGACCTTCTCCTATGGCCGCGCGCTGCAGGCCGCTCCACAGAAGGCCTGGTCCGGCAAGGCCGAGAACGTCACGGCCGGACAGCGCGCCTTCAGCCATCGCGCACGCATGAACGGCCTCGCGGCCAAGGGCGAATGGCAAAGCAGCCTGGAACAGAAGGCAGCCTAGATCTTGTCGAACAAATCACCTCCGCCGCGCCCGGCGCCACGCCTCTATCTCGCGACGCCGGTCGTCGATGATCCCGCTTCGCTCGTCGCCGAATTGCCGGCCCTGCTCACTGCTGCCGACGTCGCGGCGGTGCTGGTGCGGCTGAAGGAGACCGACCAGCGCACCATGATCACGCGGATCAAGGCGCTCGCGCCCGCCGTACAGAACGCGGGCGCGGCCCTGCTCGTCGACGGCCACCCCGAAATCGTCGCGCGCGGCGGCGCCGACGGCGCGCATCTCACCGGCCTTGCCGCCCTGGAAGAGGCGGCGCCGTCGCTCAAGCCCGATCGCATCGCCGGCGTCGGCGGGCTCGCGACGCGCCACGATTCCATGAATGCGGGCGAGCTCGGCGCCGACTACGTGCTGTTCGGCGAGCCCGATGCGAACGGGCAACGGCCGTCGGCGCAGGCAATTGCCGAGCGGCTCGACTGGTGGGCGGAGCTGTTCGAGCCGCCCTGCGTCGGCTTCGCCGCTTCGCTGGAGGAGGCCCACGACTTCGCCGCCAGCGGCGCCGATTTCGTGCTGGTGGGCGAATTCATCTGGGCCGATCCGCGCGGGCCCAAGGCCGCGCTGATCGAAGTGGACGCAGCGATCAAGAAAGCCCATGCGGCTGTTCCCGCGGGCCAGGGCTAGCGGACGACATGAAGCGCTCCTGCATCACGATTCTGGCGACGCTGGTATTGATCGCGCCTGCCGCCGCGCAGCTCCAGATCACCCCGCCGGCCGCCATACCGAGTCCGGCGCCCGACAAGGCCAAGGAGAAGCTCAAGGAGCCGCCAAAGGCCAAGCCGCACGCAATCACCAAGAAGAAGGACATCGCGCCTGCGCCGAAATCGTCGCCGAGCCCGGCGCCGGCCGCGACCGTGATCCCCGCGCCGCCGACGGACAATTCCAATGTCGACCTGGTGTTCGGCGCCTATCAGCGCGGCCAGTACAAGACCGCCTTCGATCTCGCCACCGCCCGCGCGGCAGCCGGCGATCCCAAGGCGATGACCATGCTGGGCGAGCTCTATTCCAACGCGATGGGCGTGCGGCGCGACTATGCCAAGTCGGTGGAATGGTACAAGCGTGCCGCCGACGCCGGAGACCGCGAGGCGATGTTCGCGCTGGCCATGCTGCGCATGGCCGGCCGCGGCGGCCCGGTCGACAAGGGCGAAGCGGTCAAGCTGATGGCGTCCGCCGCCAAGCTCGGCGAGCCCAAGGCCGCCTATAATCTCGCGCTGCTTTATCTGGACGGCCAGACCCTGCCGCAGGACGTCAAGCGCTCCGCCGAGCTGTTGCGCCAGGCCGCCGACGCGGGCCTGCCCGAAGCCCAATACGCGCTCGCGACCTTCTACAAGGAGGGCACGGGCGTGCCGAAGGACGTCGAGAAGGCGGTGCGTCTGCTCCAGGCAGCCACACTGGCGGACAATGTCGATGCCGAGGTCGAATACGCCATCGCCCTGTTCAACGGCACCGGCACGCCGAAGAATCAGCCGGCCGCGGTCGCGCTGCTGCGCAAGGCCGCCCGCCAGGGCAGCGCGATCGCGCAGAACCGGCTTGCCTGGGTGCTGATCAACGGCATGGGCACGGCGGTGGACAAGGTCGAGGGTTTCAAGTGGCATCTGGTGGCAAAAACCGCCGGCAAGGGCGATCCGGAGCTCGACAAGCAACTGGCCGATCTGCCCGCCGAGGACCGCACCAAGGCGGAGGCCGCCGCCAAAAAATGGCTCGGGACCAAATGACTTGACGCGGGCCCGGTCGCAGGGCACCCAATCCCTCAACTAGCGCGCCTTTGCGCCCCTCCCCCGATCAAGACCAGAGCTCATGCTGTATTCCGCCACTATCAACGTCATGGTCAAGGCGGCGCGCCGCGCCGGCCGCAGCCTCAAGCGCGATCTCGGCGAGATCGAGCATCTCCAGGTCTCGCTGAAGGGCCCGGCGAATTTCGTCTCGCTCGCCGACAAGCGCGCGGAAGAAATCCTTTACCAGGATCTCGCAAAGGCGCGGCCCGGCTACGGCTTCGTCGGCGAGGAAGGCGGCATGCGCGAGGGCACCGACAAGAGCCACACCTGGATCGTCGATCCTCTCGACGGCACCACCAACTTCCTGCACGGCATCCCGCAATTCGCGATCTCGATCGGGCTCGCGCGCGAGGGCACGGTGATCGCCGGCGTGATCTACAATCCGGCCAATGACGAGCTCTACATCGCCGAGCGCGGCAAGGGCGCCTTCCTCAACGACCAGCGCCTGCGGGTGGCCGGCCGCCGCCAGCTCAACGAATGCGTGGTGGCCTGCGGGCTGCCCCATATCGGCCGCGGCGATCATGAGGAATTCCGCCGCGAGATGACCGCGATCCAGGATCGCGTCGCAGGCTTGCGCCGATTCGGCGCCGCCGCCCTCGATCTCGCCTTCGTCGCCGCCGGCCGCCTCGACGGCTACTGGGAACGCAATCTGCAATCCTGGGACATCGCCGCCGGCATGCTGATGGTGAAGGAAGCAGGTGGCACGGTCAGCGACATTGCCACCCCCGGCGACCCGCTGGTGACCGGCCACATCGTGTGCGGCAACGAGTTCGTGCACGGCGAACTGGTGAAGATCTTGCGGAAGCCAGCGTAGGGCAGCGGCCGTACTTGACACTCCGCTGTCATCATCCGCGAAGGCGGATGATCCAGTATTCCAGAGACGCCAGTTGAAGACGGAGAAGCCGCGGCGTACTGGATGCCCCGCCTGCGCGGGGCATGACAGTTTGCCTTATGGCTTGACCGGCGCCGGCGGGCCGTGAAGTTCGCCTTCCGCTTTCACGACCGGCTCCCGATCCCCCGCCAGCACGCGCTGCACCGAGACGAAGAACACCGGCACCATCAGCAGGGCCAGAATGACGACCGCGATCATGCCGCCCATGACGACGCTGCCGAGCGCCTGCTGGCTGGCTGCGCCGGCGCCGTGGGCGATCGCCATCGGCAGCACGCCGCAGATGAATGCGAGCCCGGTCATCAGGATCGGACGGAAGCGCAGGCGGCAGGCCTCGATGGTGGCTTCCACCAGCGGCCTGCCCTCCTTCCGCAGATCCTTGGCGAACTCAATGATCAGGATCGCGTCCTTTGCGGCAAGGCCGATGATTGTGATCAGGCCGACGGTGAAATAGACGTCGTTCGGCAGGCCCCGCAGCTGTGCGGCGATCACGGCGCCGATGATGCCGAGCGGCACGGTGAGCAGCACCGCGAGCGGAATGGTCCAGCTCTCGTAGAGCGCGGCCAGACACAGGAACACCACGAACACCGACAGCGCCAGCAGGAACGGCGCCTGCGAGCCCGACAATTTTTCCTGCAGCGACTGCCCGGTCCATTCATAGCCGAAGCCGCGCGGCAGCCGGCCTGCGAGCCGCTCCATCTCCTCGATCGCATCGCCCGAGGTGAAGCCCGGCCTCGCCTCGCCGGAGATGCGCACCGCCGGATAATAGTTGAAGCCTGTGATCTGCGTCGGCCCGCGCGCCCATTCGATCGTCGCGAAGGAGGAGAACGGCACGAGCTGGCCGCGGCTGTTCTTGACGTTGTAGTTGAGGATGTCCTCGGTCCGCATCCGGTCGCGGGCATCTGCTTGCACCACGACGCGCTGCATGCGGCCGCGGTTGGGGAAGTCGTTGATGTAGTTCGAGCCGAGATTGGTCGAGATCGTGTTGTTGATGTCCTCGAAGGTGACGCCGAAGGCACCGGCCTTCTCGCGGTCGATCACGAGATTGACCACGCCGGCCTCGGGCAGGCCCTCGACATAGACCTTCTGCAGCACCGCGCTCGCATTGGCTTCCGCGATCAACTGGTCGGCGGCGCGCATCAGGGCCGGATAGCCCTTCTGGCCGCGGTCCTGGAGGCGGAACGAGAAGCCCGAGGAGTTGCCGAGATTGTCGATCGGCGGCGGCTGCAGCGCGGAGATTTTTGCGTCGCGGATCGACGACGACAAATCGCGGTTGATGTCGGCGACGATCGCGGCCGCGGACTCCTTCGGCCCACGCTCCGACCAGTCCTTCAGGACGATGAAGGCCTGCGCGGTGTTCATGCCCTGGCCGGAGAAGCTGAAGCCGGTGAGGAAGGTGACGTCGTCGACCCCGGGCCGCTGCGCCAGATATTTCTCGACCTTCTCGATCACGGCTTCGGTGCGGGCGTAGGACGAATCCGACGGCGTCTGCACGTCGGCGGTGACGAAGCCCTGGTCGTCCACGGGAAGGAAGCCGCCGGGCAAATTGACGAAGGCCCAGGACAGGCCGGCGAGCAGCGCGGCATAGACCAGCATCAGGCGTCCCGTGCGCTTCAGCGAGAAGCCGACGGTGCGGGAATAGCCCTCCTTGCCGCCTTCGAGCATGCGGTTGAACCAGCCGAACACGCCTTTCCGCGCATGGCCGTGTCCGGCCGCGACCGGCTTGAGCAGCGTCGCGCACAGCGCCGGCGTCAGCGACAGCGCGAGGAAGGCGGAGAAGCCGATCGCGGCAACCATGGTCACCGAGAACTGGCGGTAGATGATGCCGACCGAGCCCGGGAAGAACGCCATCGGCACGAACACCGCCATCAGCACCAGCGTGATGCCGATGATGGCGCCGGTGATCTGCGACATGGCCTTGCGCGTCGCTTCCTTCGGCGGCAGGCCCTCCTCGGCCATGATGCGCTCGACATTCTCGACCACGACGATGGCGTCGTCGACGAGGATGCCGACCGCGAGCACCATGCCGAACATCGAGAGCATGTTGATGGAATAGCCGGCGAGCAGCAGCGTGGTACAGGCCCCGAGCAGCGCCACCGGCACCACGATGGTCGGAATGATGGTGTAGCGGATGTTCTGCAGGAACAGGAACATCACCACGAACACCAGCACCACGGCCTCGACCAGCGTCGTCAGCACCTTCTTGATCGAAGCCTCGACCACCGGCGTGATGTTGTAGGGGATCTCGTAGGAGATGTTGGCCGGGAAGAAGCGCGACAGCTCCTTCATCTTGGCTTCGACCGCACTCGCGGTCGCCAGCGCATTGCCGGTGGGCGACATCAGCACGGAAAGACCCGCGGTCGGCTTGCCGTTCAGGCGGGTGTTGAACTGGTAGCTGAGGCCGCCGACCTCGATGCGTGCGACGTCGCGCAGCCGCACGGTCGAGCCATCGGCGTTGGCGCGCAGGATGATGGCGCCGAATTCATCCGGGGAGGAGAGCTGGCCCTTGACCAGCACCAGCGCGGAGGTGCGCTGGGTCGCGGTCGAGGGCTCGGCGCCGATGCTGCCGGAGGCGACCTGGGCGTTCTGCGCCGCGATCGCCTTGTTGACGTCGTCGGCGGTCAGCCCGTAGCCGACCAGCTTTGCCGGGTCGACCCAGACGCGCAAGGAACGCTCGGTGGAATAGAGCGTGGCGCGGCCGACGCCGGGAATGCGGCGGATCTCGCCGAGCACGTTGCGGATCATGAAGTCGCCGAGGCCGACCTCATCCAAGCTGCCATCGGTCGAATTCAGCGTGATGATCTGGAGCACGGCGCTCGAGGCTTCCTCGATCAAAATGCCCTGCTGGATCACCGCGCGCGGCAGGCGCGCCTCGACGCGCTTGATGCGGTTCTGCACCTCGACCGAGGCCGCGCTGGTATCGGTGCCCGGCACGAAGTTGGCGATGATCTCGACCTGGCCGAGCGAGTCGCTGGTGGATTCGAAGTTGAGGATGCCCGCGGCGCCGTTGAGCTCCTCCTCGATCAGGCGCGTGACGCTGTTGTAGAGGTTTTCGGGCGAGGCGCCGGGATAGCTGGTCGAGATCGAGATCGAGGGCGGTGCGATGATCGGATATTGCGCGACCGGCAACAACGGCACCGCGATCGCGCCGATCAGACAGATGAACAACGCGACGACCCAGGCGAAGATCGGCCTGTCGATGAAAAAGTTCGGCATGGCGCGTTACCGCGTGACCTTCTGGGCGTGCCGGTTGTCGGCGGTCGCATCCGCTTCCGACCAGGATTGCGGCTTGACCTTGTCGCCGGCCGCGAATTTCTGGAAGCCCTCGACCACGACCTTGTCGCCGGCCTTCAGGCCTTCGGTGACGAACCAGACGCCGTCCTGCACCGAGCCGGTGCGCACCGGCTGCACCGCGATGCGGTTGTCGTCCTTGACGACGAACACCTCGCTGCCGCCGCCGCCATTGCGCTGGACCGCCTGCTGCGGCACCGCGATCGCATCGGAGTCGAGGCCCTGGTCGAGCCGCACGCGGACATACATGCCGGGCAGCAGCTCGCGCCTGGGATTGCGGAATTCGCCGCGCAGGGTCACCTGCCCGGTATGGGCGTCGACCTTGGCCTCGGAGAACAGCAGCATGCCGTCGAGCGAATAGATCGTGTTGTCGTCTAGCACGAGGCGTACCTTGGCGACGTCGGCTGCAATGCGCTCGAGATCGCCGCTCTCGAAAGCGCGCCGGAGCTGGTTGAGCTCGGTCACCGACTGGGTGAAGTCGGCATAGATCGGGTCGAGCTGCTGGATGGTCGCAAGATTGGTCTCGTTCTGCACGGCAAGCGCGCCCTCGCTGACCAGGGCCGCACCCACCACGCCGTCGATCGGGGCGCGCACCGTTGCGTAGTCGAGATTGAGCTTTGCGCGTGCAACATCGGCCTTGCGTCCCTCGACCTCGGCCTGGGCCTGGCGTTCGGTGGCGATGGCTTTCTCGTTCTCGGCTTCTGGAGCCGCTCGATCCTTGGTGAGGGTGGCGACGCGGTGCGCCTGCTGCCTCGCCTGCATCAACCCGGCCTCGGCCTTGGCGAGCGCCGCCTCATGGGCCATGACCTCGACCTCGAACGGACGCGGATCGATACGATAGAGCGCATCGCCCGCCTTCACCTCGCTGCCCTGGCGGAACAGGCGTTCGACGACGATGCCCGACACGCGAGGGCGTACTTCGGCCACGCGCGTCGGCGCGATCCGGCCCGGCAATTCGCGCACCACGGCGCGGGCCTGCGGTTTGACGATGACGACGCTGACATCGGGTTCGGGCACCTGCGCGGCGGAGACGGCGGAGCTGGATTCGTCGCAAGCGCCAAGCAGCGGCGCGAAAGCCGCGAGCATCATTGCAACGCATGCCCGCGCGCGAAGTCCTGACATGGAGAGGGGTGCCCCGGAGTTGTTGAAACTGACGCGCCGCGAGGGCCCGTCCTGGGCGGTTCCGCGCGCGCGAGCCGATAAGAATAGAGGGGACTTGCTGCGATGCAACGCGCGGCGCGGGCGGCTCAATGTCACACAGATCTATCGCGCTGAGTTCAGGCCGCTTTTTTTGTCTCACTGAATTGTGAGTCGGGTTCCATCGGCGCTGGCTGCGACAGAATAGTCGGACGCCTTCATCCGATACTGGCTCACGCCCCATTCGGTTCCGTCGGCGTAGCCGAACAGGCCTGACGTGGCGAGGAAGAACCAGCGCCAGCGCCGCATCCACAGATAGGTCTCCTCGCCATAGACCTTGCGCAAGGCAGCTTCGATGGCGCTCCGATGCGCATCGAAATTCGCAAGCCAGTCATTGGCGGTGCGCCGATAATGCGTCCCGCTCCAGCGCCATTCCTTCTCGATCGCGAAGATGTCGCCATATTGCCGGACGAGGTGATGGCTCGGCATCACGCCGCCGGCGAGGAAATGCTGCGCGATCCAGTCCTCGCGATTGGACCGGTCGAGCAGGTAGGAGCCGGCCCGATGGGTAAAGACGTGCAGGAAGAAGCGCCCCTCGGGCGCGAGCCATGAGCGCACGCGGGTCATCAGCTTGCGCCAGTTCGTGATGTTCTCGAACATCTCGACCGAGACGATGCGGTCGAACAGCCCCTCGGGCGCGAATACGTTCATGTCGGCGGTGACGACGCGCAGGTTCACAAGACCGCGCAGCCGCGCCTCCTCCTCGATATAAACGCGCTGCGCCTGCGAGTTCGATACGGCGGTGACCTTCGCATGCGGAAACTGCCGCGCCATCCACAGCGACAGCGAGCCCCAGCCGCAGCCGAGCTCGAGGATGGATTGGCCGTCGGCAAGCCCGGCATGCTCGACGGTCTGGCGCAGGGCTTCCTCCTCCGCCTCCTGCAGGGTGGTCGCATCGGTCTTGTAGAAGCAGGACGAGTATTTGCGATTGGGGCCGAGCACCTGCGCGAAGAAGCCCGGCGGCACCTCGCAATACTGCGTGCTGGCGGCATCGGGTGGCTCGGCGATCGGCCGCAGCATCATCTCCCCGGCGAAGGCGGCATCGTCGGCCGCATTGTGCGCGGAGAGGCGCGTTGCGGTGCGCGAGCACAGACGATGGATCGCGGCGCGGATCACGAGGTCGGGCAGCGGCACGCGTTCGGCGGTCCCGATGATCGAGGAAACGACGCTCATGCGACCCCTCCATCCATGGGCGCCAGCAGAGCGAACGTGCTGGCGCTGCCCCGCCGCCCCACCCCGCAGCGAGGTCGCATCCTGCAAAGACCAGCTAAGCCCGTGGAATGCCGGCGTTTTGCAAGATACGTCTTATTCAAAGCCCGGTTTCGGCATTGGGTTCCCGCCTCCTCCCCGAAATCCGCGCAACCGGCGCTTTTTTTGGGCTGGCGCTGTGCCATAGTGCGCAACCGCAGCAGCTTTCGTAACGGATGACACCGGCCATGCCGCCAGGCGCCTCGCCCCGCTCCTCCATTGACATCGAATACACAAAACTGTCGTCGCCCAGCGTTTTCCTGGTCCGGATGCTGGTCTTCCTGGTGCTCTGCGCCCTGGTCGGGGTGGTGCTCTACAAGCAGATCATCCAGGCCTTCTTCGCCAATCCCGGGCTCAACGCCCTGATCGGCGGCGTGCTGTTCATCGGCATCATCCTGGCCTTCCGCCAGGTCATCCGGCTCTATCCCGAGGTCTCCTGGGTCAACAATTTCCGCATCGCCGATCCAGGCCTGGCACCGGCCCGGCACCCGAAACTGCTGGCGCCGATGGCGGCGATCCTCGGCGGCGAGCGCTCGGGGCGGATGACCATCACCCAGACCACGATGCGGCACCTGCTCGATTCGATCGCGACGCGCCTGGACGAGGCCCGCGACATCTCCCGCTACATGACCGGCCTCTTGGTCTTCCTCGGCCTGCTCGGCACCTTCTGGGGCCTGATCGAGACGGTCGGCTCGGTCGGCAAGGTGATCGACGGGCTCAAGGTCGGCGGCGATTCCGGAGCGCTGTTCGACACGCTGAAGGAGGGCCTCGCCGCCCCGCTCGGCGGCATGGGCATTTCGTTCTCGAGCTCGCTGTTCGGCCTCGCCGGCTCGCTGATCCTCGGCTTCCTCGACCTGCAGTCGAGCCAGGCGCAGAACCGCTTCTACACCGACCTCGAGGACTGGCTCGCCACCACCGTGCGCGAATATGGCGGCAGCGGCGAGATGGCCGTTGCGGCCTCGGGCAGCGGCGTTGTCAGCGGCGAGCTCCAGGCCGCGGTCGAACGGCTGCGCTCCGTGCTCGAGGAAGGCAGCGGCAGCCGCGGCACCACGGCGGCGATGGCGAGCCTTGCCGAAGCGATCCAGGCGCTGGTCTCGCACATGCGCACCGAGCAGCAGATGATCCGCGAATGGGCCGACGGCCAGGGCGAGCAGAACCGCGAGATCAGGCGCCTCCTTGAGCGCATCGCGCGCCAGCCCGAGAAGAGTTAGCGACATGGCTCTCGCCCGCAGCCGCAACCGCGAAGGCGCCTTCAACTACTGGCCCGGATTCGTCGATGCGCTGTCGACGCTGGTGCTGTCGATCGTGTTCCTGCTGTCGGTGTTCCTGGTCGTGCAGTTCTTCCTGTCGCAGGAGGTCACCGGCAAGGACAAGGCGCTGGAGCTGCTCAACGCCAAGATCGCCCAGCTCAACGAGCTGTTGTCGCTGGAGAAGCTCGGCAAGCTCACGCTCGACGACCAGGTCTCGCAGCTCAAGGCCGGACTGGCCTCGGCCGAGAGCGAGCGCGACCGCATCAAGGGCCTCTATGAGGGCCTCGCCAACGCCGGCAACGACGCCCAGAGCAAGACCGCCGAGCTCGGCAAGGCGCTGGATTCCGAGAAGGCGATCTCGGCGCGGGCGCTGTCGCAGATCGAGGTGCTGAACCAGCAGATCAGCGCGCTGCGGCGGCAACTGGCCGCGCTCGAAGAGGCGCTCGATGCATCCGAGAAGCGCGACAAGGAATCGCAGAACCGCATCGCCGATCTGGGTTCTCGCCTCAACGTTGCTCTGGCCCAGCGCGTGCAGGAATTGTCGCGCTACCGCTCGGAATTCTTCGGCCGCCTGCGCGCCATCCTCGGCAACCGTCCCGACATCCGCATCGTCGGCGACCGCTTCGTGTTCCAGTCCGAAGTGTTCTTCGACACCGGACAGGCGCAGCTGCTGCCCGAGGGCCGCGCCGAGCTCGACACGCTGGCGGCGGCGCTGATCGAGCTCGACAAGAAGATTCCCGCCGACATTCCCTGGGTGCTGCGCGTCGACGGCCATACCGACGTGCGTCCGGTGACGGGTGTGAACTTCAAGTCGAACTGGGACCTGTCCGCGGCGCGCGCGATCTCGGTGGTGCAATATCTCGTCTCGCTCGGCGTCCCCGCCCAGCGCCTCGTCGCCGCCGGTTTCGGCGAATTCCAGCCGCTCGACACCGCCAACACCGAAGAGGCCTACAAGCGCAACCGCCGCATCGAGCTGAAGCTGACGGAGCGGTAGTGAGCGCGATCCACCTCCGTCCCTACTGCGACGCGGACGAGGCGGCCGCCATCGAGCTCTGGCATCGCACCTGGCAGCAGGCCTATCCGCAGATCAATTTCGCCGCGCGCCTCGCCTGGTGGCGCGAGCGCTGGCGCAAGGAGCTGGTGCCGAACGCGAGCATCGTGGTGGCCGAACAGGATGGCGCGCTGACCGGCTTCGTCACCATCGACGGCGACGGCTATCTCGACCAGCTTGTGGTCGACCCCGCCTGTTGGGGCTCGGATGCGGCAAGGCTGCTGCTGGACGAGGCCAAGCGTCTGTCACCGGCGGGCGTCACGCTGCTCGTCAACCGGGACAACGCCCGCGCCATCCGCTTCTACGAGCGCAACGGCTTTGCCCATGCCGGCTCCGACGTGAATCCGACCTCGGGACGGCCGGTGCTGAAGATGGAATGGAAGCCGTAAGGGGCGGCCTCCCAAAGCCAAAATGGCGAAAACAACCCCATGCACTGTTGCCGGTGCTAGCGAAATCAAGGGCTTACGCACCCTCGAACTGCAGCCGCGCGAGCCTTGCATAAAGCCCGTTCGCAGCGACCAGCTCGGCATGCGTGCCCTGCTCGACGATCTTGCCCTGGTCCATCACCAGGATGCGGTCGCAGGAGAGGACGGTGGCGAGTCGATGGGCGATCACCAGCGTGGTGCGGTGGCGCATCAACTCTTCGAGCGCGGTCTGCACCAGCGTCTCGCTTTCGGCGTCGAGCGCGGAGGTGGCTTCGTCCAGCAGCAGGAGTGGCGCGTCGCGCAAAATGGCGCGGGCGATCGCGATGCGCTGGCGCTGGCCGCCGGAGAGCGTCACGCCGCGCTCGCCGAGCGGGGTCTCGAAACCTTCGGGCAGGCGGCGGATGAACTCGGCGGCATGCGCGAGCTCGGCGGCACGCTCGACCTCGGCGTCGGTCGCATCGGGCCGGCCGAAGCGGATGTTCTCGCGCGCGCTGGCGGCGAACACGTTGGTCTCCTGCGGCACCAGCGCGATGCGTGAGCGGAAATCACGGGGATCGGCGGATCTGACCGGCACGCCGTCGAGCGAGATCGCGCCACCCCGCGGATCGTAGAAGCGCAGCAGCAGGTGAAAGATCGTGCTCTTGCCCGCGCCGGACGGACCGACGATCGCGACCTTCTCGCCGGGGCGCACGGTGAAGGACACCGTGTCGAGCACGGTGACGTCGGGACGCGCCGGATAGGCGAAGCTGACGTGGTCGAAGCCGACCTCGCCGCGCGCCGGCACCGGCAGCGCGCGGGGCGACGCCGGCGCTTCGATCTCGGGCTGCACATGCAAGATCTCGAACAGCCGCTCGGCGGCGCCGGAGGCGGCCGACACTTCGCCCCAGACCTCGCTGAGCTGGCCGAGGCCCGCCGCGGCGAAGGCGGCATAGAGCACGAACTGGCCGAGACGGCCCGGCGTGATGGTGCCGACCAGCACGTCGTGCGAGCCGATCCAGAGGATCGCGACGACGCTTGCGAACACGATGAAGATGATGATGGCGGTGAGCACCGCGCGCGCCTGCGTGGACGTGCGCGCGGCGTCATAGGCCTGCTCGACCTCGCCGCCAAAACGCTTCGCGGCGAGCCCCTCGCTGGTATAGGCCTGCACGGTGCGGATCGCGCCGACCAGCTCGCCCGCATAGGCGGAGGCTTCGGCGAGCGTGTCCTGCGCATTGCGCGACAGCCGCCGCACCCAGCGCCCGAACGCGACCAGCGGCAGCACGATCAGGGGAATGGCGAGCAGCACGAAGCCGGACAGGCGCGGGCTCGTGATCACCATCATCGCCGTCGCGCCGATGAACATCATCAGATTGCGTAGCGCGATCGACACGGAGGCGCCGACCGCGGACTTGATCTGCGTGGTGTCGGCGGTCAACCGCGACACCAGCTCGCCGCTGCGCGCGGAATCGAAGAAGGCCGGCGAGAGCGACAGCAGATGGGCGAAGACGTCGCGCCTGAGGTCGGCGACGATGCGCTCGCCGATCGTCATCACGAGGTAGTAGCGCGCAGCACTTGCCAGCGCGAGCACGGCGACCACCGCGATCATCACCGCGAAGTAGTTGTTGATCATCGCGATGCCTTCCGGCGTCAGGCCGAAATCGATCATCCGGCGCACCGCGACGGGAACCAGCAGCGTGGTCAGCGCCGCGATCGTCAGCGCCACGAAGGCAAGCGCGGCGCGGCCGCGATAGCGGGCCACGTAGGGCGCGAGCGCCAGCAGCGGACGGAGCTTTGCGCGGCCCTTGGCCGGCTGTTCGATCAGGTCGGTCTCGATCGACGGCGGCTCCGCGACCGCGATGTCGCGTCCGTCGCGAGAGGGGTCTTCAAGCCGTTCGACTGCGCTCATGGGAGATCCAGCCCAAGGGGACATTTCGGCTCCACATAGGCCGGTCCAGGGGGTGTGGCAAATCCGGTATGTCCCTTAAGTGGCGGCCCCCGTTCCCCTTTTCCCGCAACGGCTTGTTTTAGGGGCCCCCGTGGGGTATAGAGCCGCCCAAATCCGTCATCGATCATCACTCCAGCGATAGGCGCCGGGCGCCGAGGAATTGCCATGAAAGCCGAAATTCATCCGAATTATCATAACATTACGGTCGTGATGACCGACGGAACCGAGTACCAGACCCGCTCGACCTGGGGCAAGGAAGGCGACAAGCTCCACCTCGACATCGACCCGAAGTCGCACCCGGCCTGGACCGGCGGCAACGCCCAGATCATGGACCGCGGCGGCCGCGTCTCGCGCTTCCAGAAGAAGTTCTCGGGCTTCCTCAAGAAGGATTGATCCGGCCGCAACGGCCGCAACCAAAAACGCCCCCGGGAGACCGGGGGCGTTTTTGTTTTTAGATCGTGTCCCGGACGCGCTGCAACGCGCCTGCGTTGCTGCGCTGAGCCGGGACCCAGAAAGCCGCACGCTTCACTGCCGCATGGGCCCCGGCTCTGCAGCGCACCGTCAAGGGACGCTGCGCTGCGTCCGGGGCAGGAGACCCGAGCTTACCGCTCGAACGCGGCCTTCAGCGCGTTGAGCTGCGGCACCAGCGGGTTGCCGATGGCGGCGTGCTCGGCCGGCGGGGTGTGGATCGAGGTGTCGAGGCGGCGCACGCGGGTCTGCAGGCTCATCGAGCGATGGATCAGGTCCTGCAATTGCGAGGGCAGCTTCTCGATGGTGTCGGCAGGACCGGGATCGGCGGCGGTGAGCTTGACCTTGGTCTTCTCGCGGTTGGCCTGCACCAGCGTCATCTCGCCTTCCTTCACTGCGCGGTGCAGCAGCAGCCAGGAGGCGAGCTGCATCAGGCGGGTGGTGAGACGCATGCTCTCGGTCGCATAGGTGAGGCTGACGGCGCGATCGAGCGCCTTGGCCTCGGTGCGGCCGGCGCCGTCGAGATAGGCGGCGGTCTCCTCGACGAGGTCCATGCCCTCGCGGAACAGGGCGCCGAACGCCGCAGAATTGGTGAACCGCTCGCTGAGTTGAACGAGCGCGCCCTCGGCATGCAAACGTTCCATTGGTTAACGCCCCTTACGCAACTGTCTTACCGCCCGGCCTTGGGCAGCCGGATTATGATGAACAAATCATTGCGCGGGCGAGACGCGGAGTCCAGCGAGATGCGCGGATATGGTTTCCGCGGGTCTTTCCTGAAGAATTCAACCGGAATGAGACGCAAAAAAGAGCCGCCGGAAGACCCGGCGGCTTTGAAAGTTGATAACAGGGAGGCGTCAAACAGAGTGGACAGGAGCCACTCGGTGTCCAAACGAGGACAGTACGAGTCATAAACCCGAAAGCTTAATCGACAGTAAACGAACGATTATTTTGAAGGTTCGTTAGCCATAGGTCGGTCAGTGGCCGAGCGAGCGCGGAACAAAACTGCCCGTCATGCCCGGGCTTGTCCCGGGCATCCACGGCTTTGTATCGACGTGTGAGAGAAAGAACGTGGATGGCCGGGACAAGCCCGGCCATGACGCCGTGGAAGCGGCTCGCGCTCCTCAAGGATGGGCGCGTCGCAAGCTTCGGACCAGCGTCGGCGACCCTACGACTTGAAAAAACTGTTCGCCGCATCGCGCGAGGCGCGTTTTTTGGTGGCGGCTTCTTCGAGCCTTGCGATCTCCGTCTTCAGCAAGGCGACGCGCTCGGTCAGTTCCTCGACCGACAACAGTGAGAGGTCCTGTCCGATCTCATGCGTGATCTTCTTGCGCGGGCGATCGTCGTCTTCCATCGGCATGGTCGGTTCTCCCTAACGGCCGAGGCGGTTGCCAGCATCGGCCGCGCTGGCTAAGCAATGACCTCGTTCCAATCCGCAAGCCTTGCTCAAGGACAAATCATGGAAAAGCTGCCCGCGCAAATGACCGTGGTCGCCATCTCCAAGCCCGGCGGGCCGGAGGTGCTGGTGCCGGAACAACGTCCCCTGCCGCAGCCCGGTCCCGACGAGATCCTGGTCAAGGTGCAGGCCGCGGGCGTCAACCGGCCCGACGTGGCGCAGCGCTCCGGCGCCTATCCGCCGCCGCCCGGCGCCAGCGACCTGCCCGGCCTGGAGATCGCGGGCGAGGTGGTTGCGGTCGGCAGCAACGCGAAGCGCCACAAGATCGGCGACAAGGTGATGTCGCTCGTCGCCGGCGGCGGCTATGCGCAGTACTGCATCGCCCAGGACGCCCAGGCCATGAGCGTGCCGCCGGCACTCTCGATCAAGGAAGCCGGCGCGCTGCCGGAAACCCTGATGACGGTCTGGCACAATGTGTTCGAGCGCGGCGGTCTCAAGGCCGGCGAGACGCTGCTGATCCATGGCGGCTCCTCCGGCATCGGCACCATGGCGATCCAGCTTGCCAAGGCGTTCGGCGCCAAGGTGATCGTGACCGTCGGATCGCAGGACAAGGCCGACGCCTGCCTCAAGCTCGGTGCCGACCGCGCCATCAACTACAAGAGCGAGGACTTCGTGGCCGTGGTCAAGGAAGAGACCGGCAAGGCCGGCGCGAATCTGATCCTCGACATGGTCGCCGGCGACTATGTCGACCGCAACTACGATGCTGCCGCGGTGGACGGCCGCATCGTGCAGATCGCGACCCTCAACGGCCCCAAGGTCAGCGTCAACATCGCCAAGGTGATGGTGAAGCGCCTGACCCATACCGGCTCGACGCTGCGCCCCCGTAGTAATGCGGACAAGGCGGCGATGGTGGCCGCAATCGAGGCGAAAGTGATGCCGCTTCTGCGCGAGGGCCGGGTCAAACCGGTGATGGACAGCGCTTTCCCGCTGGAAAAGGCCGTGGACGCCCACCGGCGCATGGAAACCTCGGCACATATTGGCAAAATTGTGTTGGAGGTCTAGGCCGCTGGCCCACAGGGCAAGGCGGAAACCCTTTGATTTTCCACGCTTTCGTGGCATCTATCGCGACGCGCCGAACCACTTCCGTTCGGTCTGATATCGCCTTCTAGAATCGCCTTGCACACGAAGTTTGCGCCGAACGCGGAGAACTGACCTTGCGTCTGCTCAGGTGCCTCGCGCCCATCGCGCTGGGCCTCATGATGCTTGCCGCCGCCTCGCCGGCGCGCGCGCTTGACGCCGTCAGCGTGCGCAGCGACGCGCCCGCGATCGACCTCACCGGCGTGCTCGAGCACCAGCGCAGCGATGCCGACCGCATCCAGGTGTCCACCGCGCCCGGCACCGACGGCATCGTACGCCGCATCGAGGTGCGTGCCCGCGAAGGCGGCCAGAACTGGGTGGTGTTCGCGCTCGCCAACAACACCGACGACCAGCTCGACCGCCTGATCGTCGCCCCGCACTACCGCATCGTCTCCTCGGGGTTGCTCTGGCCCGACCTCGGGCTGTCGCGCATCGCGACCATCACGCCCTCGACCGGCGACCGGCCGGAGCGGCAGGAAAGCCCGACCGCCGACGTGTTCCGCATCACGCTCGACCCCGGCGCCGTCATCACCTTCGTGGCGGAACTGCGCACCGACAAGCTGCCGCAGCTCTATCTGTGGGAGCCGGAAGCCTACAAGGATAAGGTCAACTCCTTCACGCTCTACCAGGGCATCGTGATCGGCATCTCCGGGCTTCTGGCCCTCGTGCTCACCATCCTGTTCGTGGTGAAGGGCAGCATCATGTTCCCGGCGGCCGCGGCGCTGGCCTGGGCGGTGCTGGTCTATATCGGCGTCGATTTCGGCTTCTGGGGCAAGGTTCTGGACATGTCGAACAACGCCGAGCGCATCTGGCGCGCGGCGGGCGAGGCGATCCTGGCGGCGACGCTGCTGGTGTTCCTGTTCGCCTATCTCAATCTCAGTCGCTGGCACGTGCGCTATTCGCACATCACCGTGGGCTGGCTCGCCTTCCTAGGGTCCCTGGTGGCGCTCGCCCTGTTCGACCCGGCCGTCGCCTCCGGCATCGCGCGCATGTCGCTGGTGCTGATCGCCTTCGCCGGCTTTGCGCTGATCGTCTATCTCTCCACCCACGGCTTCGACCGCGCGGTGCTGCTGATCCCGACCTGGTTCCTGCTCGTGGTCTGGGTGGTCGCGGCCGGCATGACGGTCGCAGGTTCCGTCACCAACGACATCGTCGGCCCAGCGCTGCTCGGCGGCCTCGTGCTGATCGTGATGCTGATCGGCTTCACGGTGATGCAGCACGCCTTCGCCGGCGGCGGCGCAACCACCGGCGTCGTCTCCGACATCGAGCGGCGGGCGCTGGCGCTCGCCGGTTCCGGCGATTTGATCTGGGACTGGGACGTGTCCGCCGACAAGGTTTTTACAAGCCCCGAGACCGAAGCCCTGCTTGGACTGAAGCGGGGCACGCTGGAAGGGCCGGCTGCGAGCTGGCTCGAGGTGCTGCATCCGCTCGACCAGGACCGTTTCCGCGCCGCGCTCGACAGCGTGCTCGACCAGCGCCGCGGCCGCCTGGTGCAGGACTTCCGCCTGCGCACCCCGGACGGCCATTTCATGTGGTTCGCGCTGAAGGCGCGCCCCGTGGTCGGCTCCGACGGCGAGGTCTCGCGCGTGGTCGGCACGCTCACCGACGTCACCGAGCTGCGCAACGCCGAGGAACGCCTGCTGCACGATTCCGTGCATGACAATTTGACCGGCCTGCCCAACCGAAAACTGTTCATGGACCGGCTGGGCGCGGTGGCGCATTTCGCCAAGACCATGCCGGCGCTGCGGCCGACGCTGATGGTGATCGACCTCGACCGCTTCAAGCAGGTCAACGATTCCGTCGGCATCGCGGTCGGCGATTCCATCCTGCTGACGCTTGCCCGCCGCCTCACCCGCATCCTGAAGCCGCAGGACACGCTGGCGCGGCTCGCCGGCGACCAGTTCGGCCTGATCCTGCTGTCGGAGCAGGACTCCGCGCGCATCACCGCCTTCGCCGAGACCATCCGCAAGACCATCCGCGCGCCGATCGCCTTCAACGACCGCGAGATCTTCCTCACGGCATCGATCGGGCTCGCCCTTTCTGATCCGCAAGTTCAATTGACGGACGAGATCATCAAGGACGCCGAGCTCGCGATGTATCACTCCAAGCGCATCGGCGGCGACCGCATCGATGTGTACAAACCAGCCATGCGTGCGCGAAAAACCGACCGGCTGACGCTGGAGAGCGAGCTGCGCCGCGCCATCGAGCGGCAGGAGATCACCATCCTGTACCAGCCGATCGTGCGGCTGGAGGATCGCTCCATCGCCGGCTTCGAGGCCCTGGCGCGCTGGGACCATCCGAAGCTCGGCCGCATGGCGCCGTCGGAATTCATCTCGATCGCGGAAGAGACCGGCCTGATCGTCGACCTCGGCATGTTCGTGCTCGACCAGACCGCAAAACAGCTCTCGGTGTGGCAGCGCGCGATGCGCTCGCGCGAGCCGATCTTTGCCAGCGTCAACGTCTCCTCGCGGCAGCTCCTGCGGCATGACCTGATCCATGACATCCGCACCGTGCTGTCGCGCTCCTCGGTCGCCCGCGGCACGCTCAAGCTCGAACTGACGGAATCGCTGGTGATGGAGAATCCGGAGCACGCCGCGCAGATGCTGACGCGGATCCGCGAGCTCGGCACTGGCCTGTCGCTCGACGATTTCGGCACCGGCCACTCCTCGCTGGCCTATCTGCAGCGCTTCCCGTTCGACACCATCAAGATCGACCAGTCCTTCGTGCGCACCACCAACCGCGGCACGCGGCCGGTGATCCTGAAGTCGATCATCGCGCTCGCGCATGATCTCGGCATGGACGTCGTGGCGGAAGGCGCCGAGACCGATTCCGACGCGGTCGAGCTGTCCCAGATGGGCTGCGAATACGCGCAGGGCTTTGCCTTCGGCGAGCCGATGGACGCCGACGCCGCAATGCGGCTGCTGACGGAAGTGCGGCTGGAAGCCGCGAGCTGATTTCTCGAAGCGCGAGATCTTTTCCCTTCTCCCCCTGCGGGAGACGCGCTAGGCCAAAGACCTCAGTTAGATCATGCATAAGCGCGGCGGTTTTAGGGTGCGGCAAAACCCTTCACCGACGACCCGATTTCCGACAAGCCGCAAATCGTGGCGCATCCGATCTCCGCAGCCACGTCAAGTTTGCGTTTCCTCAAGGACCGCTCGACCGGCGTCGCTAGAGTCCATCCGCGCCTTAGGTGGAGCGGAGACCCCATGCACACGCAGCACGCGCGAACACCCTACGCGTGGACCGCGCTGATCGTCCTCGCCTGCGTCATGGTGGACGTGGCTCTACATCGCTCGTTATCCTGGGCGTTCGACTTCGACTATTTCGACAACGGTCTGCCGCAGAGCGTCTTCGTCAGGAACGGTACCTTTCCGGTCGCGGCCGTCGTCGGCTTCCTCGTCATGTTCGGCTTTCTCGCGGCGATCTTTCTTCGCGTAGGCCCGGCGCTCCGCGGATTGCCCGTTCCGGCCGGCCAGCGCTTCTTCGCGCCGATCGCGCTCGTCATGTTCTTCGGCGTGCTGGAATCCGCGTTCGTCTTCCCGACCCCATTCAGGCCGGAGCTCATCACCGCTGTCGCCGACGCGCTTCCTTATCTCTTACTCGGCATGCTACTCGCCCGCTTCGTCCGTCCGGCGGACAACCGGCAACAAGGACCGGCCGTCGAGATTGCACCCTGGCCATCGATGCTGTGGGTCGCGCTCATCTATGTCGGTGGACGCTACCTCCTCTCTTATCCTGTCCTGCACATTGTCTCCGGCTACATCGCCCGGCCGACCGGCACCTTCATCTGGACCATGGCCTGCGGGCTCAGCATGGGCGCCTTTTATTGGCTGGCAGGCTCGGCCTTCCCCGCCGCAACAGCGCTGCAAAAGGCGCTCCGTGTCGCCGCGACGCTCGGGATCTTCTGGCTCATGGTCCAGCTCTTCTATGCGCTGATCTCGGCCGTCTCGATCGCCGACCTCGTCGTCCGGGGCCTCGCCGACACCGTCTATCTCGCGGCCGGCATCTACAGTTTCGAAGCGCTGTTTCGAGGAGGCAAGCGTGGCGGGGATGGAGCCAGCTAGCTCGTAGGATGGCTCGCCGCTATCGCGGCGAGCCACCCTCTCCCGCAAGGGGAGGGTGCACCGGCCGTGTGGCGATGGCTTCAGCCTGAACTCGTCACCGCCTTCTCGCCCTTCAACGCCGCCACTTCCGCCTCCAGCTCCGCGATGCGCTGGTCCTTGGCCGCGAGCGCGGCGGCGACGGCGGCGGCGTCGAATTTCTGCGGGATGTGCTGCGGGCAGTTGGTGTCCCAGGCTGTGATCCTGAACAGGATCACCTGCTCCGGCCGGGCGCGATAGCCTTTCGGCATCAGCGCCTGCGTCAGCGCATCGTCGTCCTCGACCACGCGCGCCTCGCCCCAGATCTTCACCCGGCGGCGGTGGGCGTAGTCCATGATGAAGATGTAGGCTTTTGGATTCTCCGAGAGATTTCCCTGCGTCAGGAATTGCTGGTTGCCGGCATAGTCGGCGAAGGCGAGCGTCTGCTTGTCCAGCACCTTGAGAAAGCCCTTCGGCCCGCCGCGGTGCTGGATGTAGGGCTGGCCGTCGGCCGCGGCGGTCGCGAAGTAGAAGCTGTTGGCGTCGGCCAGGAAGGCGGCGAGATTCTCGTCCACCGCGGTGCGCCAGCCCTGCTGCTCGGCGCGCGCATAGGCCTCGCGCGAGCCTTTTCGGGCCTGGATCGACTTCACCGCCGGCGTGAACGCCACGTCGCTGGCATAGATGCGCGCTGCAGAGGTCATCGCAACGTCTCCTGAAAATTCCGGCGCATGTTCGCGTCGTTTACGCGTTAAAATGGACCCTCTCGCGGCCAAAACAATGCGCGCGCTTGACACTTCATCATTGCGGTATATGCAATAATGTCATGGACCGGCTCGAGGCCATGCACGTCTTCGTCACCGTCGCCGAATTGCGCGGCTTTGCGCCAGCGGCGCGGAAGCTGCGGCTGTCGCCTTCGGCGGTGACGCGGCTGATCGCAGGACTGGAGGAGCATCTCGGCGCGCGGCTCTTGCAGCGGACCACGCGGCAGGTACGGCTGACCGACGTCGGCACGCGCTATCTCGAACGTGCGCGGCGGATTTTGGCCGATGTCGAGGAGGCCGACGGCTCGGCGCGCGAGGAACGCAACCGGCCGAGCGGGCGGCTGGTGGTGTCGGCCCCGCTCGGCTTCGGCCGGCTCCATGTCGGGCCGGTGATGACCGCTTATCTCAAGCGCTATCCGGAGGTCGCCGGCGAGTTGCGGCTGTCGGACCATCTCGTCAATTTGGTCGAGGACGCCGTCGACGTCGCAGTGCGGATCGGCCACCTCGCCGATTCCTCGCTGGTCGCGCGCCAGGTCGGCGAGATGCGCCGGATCGTGGTGGCCGCGCCGTCTTATCTGAAGCGCCATGGCGAGCCGAGGACGCCCGAGGCGCTGGCCGGGCACCAGACCATCCAGTTCGGCCCGGCGACCGCCTGGCGCTTCCTGCGCGACGGCCGCGAGATCGAGGTGACGCCCTCGCCCCGCTTCATCAGCAACAGCGCCGACGCCGCCCTGCAATATGCCGAGGCCGGCGGCGGCGTGACCCGCGTGCTGGCCTACCAGGCCGCCGACGGCCTTTCGCGCGGGCGGCTGAAAATTCTGCTGGCGAAATACGAGCAGCCCGCGCTGCCGATCCACATCGTCTACCCGACCTCGCGGCTGCTCTCGGCCAAGGTGCGCGCCTTCGTCGATCTCGTGGTCGAGACGACGGCGTGGAGATTCGGGTGAACGCCCGTGTCCCGGACGCGCGGCAACGCGCCTAGCGGGTCGAAGACGCGCGTGAACGCGCTTCTGGCGTTGCTGCGCTGAGCCGGGACCCAGAAGGCCGCATAAGCCGCTGCCGCATGGGCCCCGGCTCTGCAGCGCACCACGTCGCAAGAGCGACGCGCTGCGCTGCGTCCGGGGCACGAAGAAACATCACCCCTTCTTCGGCACCACGCGAAACGTGCCGCTGGCGCGGGCGATCACGACGTCGTCGGCTTTAGCCAGGCATTGCGCGAAGCAAATCGTGCTGCCGGTCTTGATCGCCTCACCCTCGACCGCAAACCATTGGCCGATTTCTCCGGCGCCGACATAGTCAACCGACAGCGAGATCGTGACGAACGACGTCGTCCAACCCGTCGCCTGCGCGCAGCTATAGCCCATGGCGGCATCGGCCAGCGCCGCGATCAGCCCGCCATGGATCAACCCGCGCGCGTTGGTGTGCGGCGTCGCCAGCCGCAATCCCACGGTGACGCCCTTATCGGTCTTCCTGGAATAGAGCGGCTCCCAGGGATCGGTCAGGGGCGCCTTGCGGAAATGCGGCTCGAAGCCGGCGGGGATCTCGGTGCTGGTCATGGCTCTCTCACGTTGCTGGTCGACGGCATTGAACGCGATGCGGATGACGGTTTCACCACCTACAAAGTTTTAAACTGTATTTGCGCGGGCGTTTGAAACGGGCGGCGCGGTTGCGTCACGACCGGTGTCATGCCCCGCGATTCGCGGGTGATGACAGCGATTGCTAGAACGGCAGCCCCACATAGTTCTCCGACAGCGAGGTCATCGCGGCCTGCGACTGCGTGATGTAGTCGAGCTCGGCGAGCTGGATGCGGGCGCCGATGGCGCCGGTGTCGGGGAATTTGTGCAGCATCGAGGTCATCCACCAGGAGAACCGCACGGCCTTCCAGACCCGCGCCAGGGCCGTGGCGGAATAGGCGTCGATCCCGGCGCTGGATTGCTCGTCGTAGAATTCGCGGAAGGCGCTTGCGAGGTAATGCGCATCGCTCGCCGCGAGATTGAGCCCCTTTGCGCCGGTCGGCGGCACGATGTGGGCGGCGTCGCCGCACAGGAACATTTTGCCAAAACGCATCGGCTCGGCGACGAAGCTGCGCAAGGGCGCGATGCTCTTCTCGATCGATGGCCCGGTGATCAGGCTGTCGGCCGCCGCCTCGTCCAGCCGGCTCTTCAGCTCGTCCCAGAAGCGGTCGTCGGGCCACTGGTCAACATGATCGTCGAGCGAGCACTGCACGTAATGCCGGCTGCGCTTCATCGAGCGCATGGTGCAGAGCGCAAAGCCGCGGGCGTGGTTGGAATAGATCAGCTCGTGGCTGACCGGCGGCGTCTCGGACAGGATGCCGAGCCAGCCGAACGGATAGACCCGCTCGAACTCCGAGATCGCCGAGGCCGGCACGCTGGCGCGGCTGATGCCGTGAAAGCCGTCGCAGCCGGCGATGAAGTCGCAGTCGAGCGTGTGGGTGACGCCGTCCCTGGTGTAGGTTACGCGCGGGTGACTGCCGTCGAAATCATGCGGCTGAACGTCGCTCGCCTCGTAGACCGAAGTGAGGCCGGCGGCCTTGCGCGCGTTCATCAGGTCGAGCGTGACCTCGGTCTGGCCGTAGATCATCACCGTCTTGCCGGTCGCGCCCTTCATGTCGATGCGGTGGCGGCGGCCGGAAAAGGCGAGTTCGATGCCCTCATGCACGAGGCCCTCGGAATGCGCCCGGGAGCCTGCGCCGACCTGGTCGAGCAGCGCCACCGTGCCTTCCTCCAGCAGACCGGCGCGAATGCGCCCGAGCACGTAATCCGGGCTCTGCCGCTCGAGAATGACATTATCGATGCCGTAGCGGTGCAGCAGTTGCCCAAGCAACAAACCGGCCGGGCCGGCTCCGATGATTGCGACTTTTGTCCGCAATACTTGCTCCCTGCGATCCTGTAGGTTTGCCCTGCGGCTCGCTTGTCGTGCCGGCCCGCGCAGGATAATTATATCATATAACGGTTGGGCAAAAGGGGAGTGCTACGTCGCCGTAGCCGCGACAAATCCATGCAACATGGCTGACGTAGAGGATGCGGCAAGGTTGCGCGCCAGTTCCGGCTTGAACGCGCCGGCCAATTAGATAACATGTTAACTAACGAGACCGGGCCATCGAAGCCCGCCGTCACAAAGAGGGAGAGACGCGTGATGAAGAAAACGTGGCTGGCGTTGCTGCTGGCAGCAAGCGTGAGCCCTGCGTTCGCGCAGGACAAGACCGTCGACCTGAAGGTTTCGCACTGGGTGCCGGCGTCGCACCCGCTGCAAAAATCCCTGGAGGACTGGGTCGCCGCGGTGAACAAGGATTCCGGCGGCACCATCACGGGCAAGGTGTTTCCGGCCCAGCAGCTCGGCAAGGCTTTTGACCATTACGACATGGCGCGCGACGGCATCGCCGACGTGACCTATGTCAATCCCGGCTACCAGCCCGGCCGCTTCCCGATCATCGGAGCCGGCGAACTGCCGTTCCTGGTCTCGGACGCCAAGGGCGGTTCGGCAGGCCTCGACGCCTGGTACCGCAAATACGCCGAGAAGGAGATGAAGGACGTCAAGTACTGCCTCGCCTTCGTCCACTCGCCGTCCTCCTTCCACTCCCGCACCAAGAAGATCGTGGTGCCGGAGGACGTCAAGGGCATGAAGATCCGCCCGGCGCACGCCACCATGGCGAACTTCGTCACCTCGCTCGGCGGCACCAACGTGCAGTCCTCGGCGCCGGAAGTGCGCGACATCATCGAGCGCGGCGTCGCCGACGGCGTCACCTTCCCCTGGGGCTCGCTGGTGCTGTTCGGCATCGACAAGGTGACCAAGTACGATATGGACGCGCCGCTCTACGTCACGACCTTCGTGTTCGTGATGAACAAGGACAAGTACAATGCGATGTCCGACAAGCAGAAGGCGGCGATCGACAAGAACTGCTCGACCGAGATGGCGGGCCAGGTCGGCGAGCACTGGGGCAAGTTCGAGGACGCCGGCATCGACAAGGTGAAGGCCGAGCAGGGTCACGAGGTCTACAAGCTGACGGCGGAGCAGACCGCGGCCTGGAAGAAGGCCGCCGATCCGCTGGTCAAGACCTGGGCCGAGGGCGCCAGGAAGGCCGGCGCCGACCCGGACGCCGCACTTGCGGACTTGAAGGCGTCGCTGAAGAAGTACAACGCGCTGGCGGAGTAAGGCCGCGACGCGATCGGCCTCTCCTCCCCCCTCTCCCCGTCCTTGCGGGGAGAGGGTTGGGGTGAGGGGCTGCGTCCGCAAAGATGGTGACAGTTGGACTCGCGGAGAGTCCCCCTCACCCGCCACGCTCAGGCGCGCGAGTGCGCCGCCGAGTGTGTCGGCCTCTCCCCGCACGCGGGGAGAGGCGAGGAGCCGCCGCCGGAATAGAGATCGAACGATGACAGCACTCGACGGAACACCTCCCGCAAAGCGCCGATGGATGGATCGCGTCATCGACTCCATCGAATGGATCGCGGCCGGCTTCGTCGGCATCGTCGCGCTCGACATCTTCCTGTCGGTGCTGTTGCGCAACACGCTGAACTATTCGATCCCCGACTCTTTCGACATCGGCCGCATGCTGCTCGGCATCCTGATCTTCTGGGGCATCGCGGCGACCTCCTATCGCGGCACCCACATCACGGTGGACCTGGTCTGGGGCAATGTCGGGCCGCGCTACCAGCGCTGGATCGACGTGTTCGCGACGCTGGTGCTGCTGTTCGTCGTCACGGTGCAGACTTGGACCTTGTTCGACAAGGTGCGCGGCACCTATAACGACAACGTCCTGACCTTCGACATGCACATGCCGACCTGGCCGTTCTTCGCGATCGCCTGGATCGGCGACGTCTCCGCCGTGCTGCTGATCGCGATCCGCACCTACCGCCTGATCTTCCATCCCGAAGACATGCACGACCCCAAGCTGAAGGCGACGGAGTAATCATGAGCACCGATGCCGTCGCCGTAATCGGCTTCGTTTCCCTCTTCGTCCTGATGCTGCTGCGCGTGCCCGTCGGCATGGCCATGGGCCTCGTCGGCGTCTCCGGTTTCGCCTATCTCGTCAACGGGACGGCGGCGCTCAAGCTGGTCGGCCAGACCTCGATGCGCACGGTCACCGACTATACGTTCGGCGTCATCCCGATGTTTCTGCTGATGGGCTCCTTCGTCAGCAATTCCGGCATGAGCCGCGAGCTATTCCGCGCCGCCAACGGCTTCGTCGGGCATCTGCGCGGCGGCCTCGGCATCGCCACCGTCGGCGCCTGCGGCGGCTTTGCCGCGATCTGTGGCTCGTCGGTTGCAACGGCTGCCACCTTCTCCGCCGTCGCCTATCCCGAGATGCGCCGCTTCGGCTATCCGCAGTCGTTCGCGACCGGCGTGATCGCGGCCGGCGGCACGCTGGGGGCGATGCTGCCGCCCTCCACCGTGCTCGCCGTCTACGGCATCATCACCGAGCAGGACATCGGCAAGCTCTTCATCGCCGGCATCATTCCGGGCCTCTTGGCGATGACCATGTACATGATCACGATCGGCCTGATCGGCTATTTCCGGCCGGACTTCCTGCCCAAAGGCAAGGTGCTGCCCTGGCGCGAGCGTTTCGCCGGATTGAAGGACATCTGGGCGCCGGTGCTGCTGTTCGTCTTCGTCATCGGCGGCCTCTACGGCCTGCCCTTCCTGCCGCGCTTCACCCCGACGGAAGCCGGCGGCGTCGGCGCGGCCGGCGCCTTCATCATCGGCGTGGTCACCGGACGGCTCGACCGCGAGAAGGTGCTGGCCTCGCTGCTGCAGGCCACCCGCACCGCGGCCGCCGTGTTCACGGTGCTGATCGGCGCGCTGATCTTCGGCTATTTCCTCACGGTGACCCAGACCCCGCAGAAGGTGACGGAATTCCTCACCGGCCTCGGCCTCGGCCCCTACGGCGTGCTGGCGCTGATCATGGTGATGTATCTCGTGCTCGGCTGCCTGATGGACGCCATGGCGATGATCATCCTCACCGTGCCGATCATCTTCCCCGTGATCATGCACCTTGGCTTTGATCCGATCTGGTTCGGCGTCATCATCGTGATGACCGTCGAGCTCGGCCTGATCCACCCGCCGGTCGGGATGAACGTCTTTGTCATCAAGAGCGTGGTGAAGGACGTCTCCTTCTCCACGATCTTCAAGGGCGTGATCCCGTTCGTGGCCACCGACCTCGTGCGCCTGGTGATCCTGATCGCCTTCCCGCTGCTGGCGACCTGGCTGCCGACGCGGATGATGGCGCATTGAGAGGCGCATGAACGACGCGCTGTCTTCCCCTCTCCCCTTGTGGGAGAGGGTGGCTCGCGAAGCGAGACGGGTGAGGGGTATCTCTCCACGCACTCACATGTGGAGAGATACCCCTCATCCGGCGCTTCGCGCCACCTTCTCCCACAAGGGGAGAAGGAGGGGCACCGCGCTTGACGCCATAGATTGGAGACAAGCGATGACGACCCCGACGCTCGAGACCAAATACGTCTTCACCATCACCGCCAAAATCGGCGAGGTCGTAACAGTCGGCGAGACCGGCATCGGCGTCCGCCGCATCATTCCGATCGTCGGCGGCGAGGTGAAGGGCGCGATCAGCGGCCGCGTGCTGCCGCTCGGCGCCGACTTCCAGACCATCCGCCCCAACGAGCTGATCGACCTCGAGGCGAAATACGCTTTCGAGACCGACGACGGCGCCACCGTCTATGTCGAGAACAGGGGCATGCGCTTCGGCCCGGTCGAGCTGCTGCGAAAGCTCAAGCGCGGCGAGCCGGTCGATCCGAAGCTGATCTATTTCCGCACCGTGCCGCGGTTCGAGACCGGGCACGAGAACTATCGCTGGCTGATGGAGCACATCTTTGTCGCGTCAGCCGCCCGGCACGCGGACCGTGTCGTAATCGACGTGCACCAGGTGGTTTGATCCATTGACAGGCGCGGCCTGATGTGTATAAATACACACCATGAATAGCCGGGACATTATCTCGGCCCTTCAGAGGGATGGCTGGGTCCAGGTGGCTCAAAAAGGCAGCCACGTCCAATTCAAGCACCCGGCGAAAACGGGCCGCGTCACCGTCCCCCATCCGAAGCGGGACATCCCGCCCGGAACGCTGAAGAGTATCGAAAAGCAATCGGACCTGAAGCTGAGGTGAGCACCGTGCGTCATTACATCGGTCTGATCCATAAGGATGCGGACAGCGATTTCGGCGTCTCGTTTCCCGATCTGCCAGGCGTCGTGACCGCTGGCACCACGCTCGACGAAGCGCGCGACATGGCCGAGGAAGCGCTGGCGTTTCACCTCGAAGGCATGGCGCAAGACGGGGAAGCGGTCCCGGAGCCTTCGTCACTCGAAGAGATCATGTCGGATCCCGAGAACCGCTCGGGCGTCGCCATTCTGGTTTCGGTGAAGAACGACCAGCCAAAAATCGTGCGCGTCAATGTCACCTTGCCGGGTGACGTGCTCGAGCAGATCGACAAATACGCCGAGGCTCACGGCTACACGCGCTCGGGCCTGCTGGCACAGGCTGCGAAGAAGATGATCACAGAAGCAGCCTAAGCCGTTCTTGCACATTGCGCCCGCGGCCCGATGAAGCCTGCGAGGACCTCCTTGTTGACTCCCCTAGAATTCGTTATAGAACATAACTATTCTGACAAGGACGCAAATGACACAAGGAAACGCCGAGACCGCCTCAGGGCTGCTCCGGATCGAGCGGGTGGACCGGGTTCTGACCGTGGGTCTGAACCGGCCGGCCAAGCGCAATGCGCTCAACGACGGCATCATCCTGGAAATCGGCGAGTGCTTTGCGTCCCTGCCCGAGGAGATCGGCGCCGTCGTCATCCACGGCATCGGTGACCATTTCTCCTCCGGCCTCGATCTCTCCGAGCTGACCGACCACGACGCCACCGGCGGCCTCCTGCACTCGCAGATGTGGCACCGGGTGTTCGACCGCATCCAGTACAGCCGCGTGCCCGTGATCGCAGCGCTCAGGGGCGCCGTGATCGGCGGCGGCCTCGAGCTCGCCTGCGCGGCGCATATCCGCGTCGCCGAGCCCTCGAGCTATTTCGCCCTGCCCGAGGGACAGCGCGGCATCTTCGTCGGCGGCGGCGGCTCCGTGCGGCTGCCGCGTCTGATCGGCGTCGCCCGCATGATGGACATGATGCTGACGGGGCGCGTCTACAGCGCGACCGAAGGCGCCTCCTACGGCTTTGCGCAATATGTGACGGAGGCCGGCAACGGCTTGCCCAAGGCGCTGGAGCTTGCGACCAAGATCGCGGCCAACGCGCCCCTGACGAATTTCGCCGTGCTGCAGGCGCTGCCGATGATCGCCGAGGCCAATCCGCAGACCGGCCTGCTGATGGAATCGCTGATGGCCACCGTCGCCCAGAGCGACAAGGAGGCCAAGCGCCGGATCCGCGAATTCCTCGAGCACAAGACCGCCAAGGTGAAGCCGAAGTCATGAATGCGCTGCCGTCCTCTCCCAGCACAGAGCGCGGCGCGAGCACTTCTCCGCTGCGGCCGATCTCGTTCGGCGATCCCGCCATCACGATCGAGCGCCGCGACGACGGCACGATCTACCTGCGGCCCAGGCAGCCGCTCGGGGAATACCCCGTCCGCATCACCGACCGCCTGCATCACTGGGCCAAGGCGACGCCGGATCGCGTCTTCATGGCGGAGCGCGAAGGCGGCCGCGGCTGGCGCAAGATCACCTACGCCGAACTGCTCATCGCGAGCCGCCACATCGCGTCAAGCCTGATCAGGCGCGGCCTGTCGGCCGAGCGGCCGGTCGTGATCCTCTCCGGCAATTCGATCGACCATGCGCTGGTCGCCTTCGGCGCGCTTTATGCCGGCATCCCGTTCTGCCCGGTATCGCCGGCCTATTCGCTGGTGTCGAAGGACTACGGCAAGCTCTCCTACCTGATGAAGCTGCTGACGCCCGGCCTCGTCTTCGCCGACGACGCCGGCAAGTTCGCGGACGCGCTCACCGCCAATGTCTCGCTCGGCACCGAGATCGCCGCGTCTTACGGCACCGTGCCGGGCCGCGACGTCACGCAGCTCGCCGACCTCATGGCGACGCCGCTCCGCAGCGATCTCGACGCGATGCACGAGAAAATCGGTCCCGACACGATCGCAAAGTTCCTGCTGACATCGGGATCGACCGGCAATCCCAAGGCCGTCATCAACACCCAGCGCATGATCTGCGCCAACCAGGTGATGTTGCGCGAGACGCTCGCCTTCCTCAAGGACGAACCGCCCGTCATCATCGACTGGCTGCCCTGGAACCACACCTTTGGCGGCAACCACAATATCGGGCTGACGCTCTACAATGGCGGCTCGATGTATCTGGACGCCGGCAAGCCGATGCCGGGCGGCATCGAGGAGACCGTGCGCAATCTCCGGGAGATTTCGCCGACGGTCTATTTCAACGTCCCCAAGGGCTACGAATCGCTGCTGCCGTACTTGCGCGACGACCAGGCCCTGCGCGCAAAATTCTTCGACCGCCTGCACGCGATGTTCTTCTCGGGCGCAGCGCTCTCGCCCTTCGTCTGGAACAGCCTCGACGAGCTTGCGGTGAAGGAAAAAGGCTATCGCGTGCCCATGCTGACCGGCCTTGGCGCGACCGAGACCGCGCCGTTCTTCATGTCGGTCAATCCGCGCACCAGCCGCTCCGGCCATGTCGGCCTGCCGGTGTCGGGCAACGACGCCAAGCTGGTTCCGAACAACGGCAAGCTCGAGGTCCGCGCCAAGGGCCCGAACGTGATGCCCGGCTACTGGCGCCAGCCCGACATCACCGCGAAATCCTTCGACGAGGAAGGGTTTTACAAGATGGGCGACGCGATCAAGCCGGCCGATCCGGACAATTTCGACGCCGGCTTCGATTTCGACGGCCGCGTCAGCGAGGACTTCAAGCTCGCCAGCGGCACCTGGGTCAGCGTCGGTCCCCTGCGCGCGCGTTTCGTCGCGGCCTGCGCGCCGCTGGTGCGCGACGTCGTCATCGCCGGCATCAACCGCGACGAGATTTCCGCTCTCGTCATGCTCGATCTCGACGGCTGCCGCCTGATCAACCCGACATTGCCGCCCGACGATCTCACCGTCACCGCGCGCGACCGGCTGGTGCGCGAGGCGTTTCGCGAGCGCCTGACGCGTTTCCTGGTCACCGCGACCGGCTCCTCGACGCGGATCACGCGCGCGATCCTGCTGGAGACGCCGCTGTCGATCGACAAGGGCGAGGTCACCGACAAGGGCTCGATCAACCAGCGCGCGGTGCTCGAGCATCGCAGCGACGTGATCGACGAGCTCTACGCCGCCAATCCACCGGACCGCGTGATATCGGTCACTTGAAAAACCGTCGCCACAGGAGAGCGCCATGCAGTTGAAGGATCAGGCAGTCATCGTCACCGGCGGCGCATCGGGGCTTGGCGCGGCAACCGCGCGAAAGCTGGCGGCGCAGGGCGCGAAGGTCGCGGTGTGCGATCTCAATGCCAAGTTGGCCGAGACGGTCGCGGCCGAGATCAAGGGCGTCGCGGTGACCTGCGACGTTTCCGACGCCGCCTCCGCGGAAGCCGCGATCGCGCAGGCGACCAAGGCCCACGGCCCGGCGCGCGTGCTGGTCAATTGCGCCGGCATCGGCGTCGCCAAGCGCGTCGTCGGCCGCGACGGGCCGATGGCGCTTGCCGATTTCGACAAGGTGATCAAGGTCAATTTGATCGGCACCTTCAACATGCTGCGTCTCGCAGCCGCCGAGATGTCCAAGCTCGAGCCGCAGGCAAGCGGTGAGCGCGGCGTCATCATCAACACGGCCTCCGTCGCCGCCTATGACGGCCAGATCGGGCAATCGGCCTATTCGGCCTCCAAGGGCGGCATCGTCGGCATGACGCTGCCGATCGCGCGCGAGCTCGCGCAGTTCGGCGTCCGCGTGCTGACCATCGCGCCCGGGCTGTTCCTCACCCCGCTGCTCGCCAACCTGCCGCAGGAAGCCCAGGATTCGCTCGCCGCCGCCATCCCCTTCCCGCGCCGGCTCGGCAATGCCGACGAATTCGCCGCGCTCGCGCTGCACATGGTGGAGAATTCGTACCTGAACGGCGAAGTGGTGCGCCTCGACGGCTCGCTGCGCATGGCGCCGAAGTAGGGCGCGCATCGCATGTTCGTGAACCGGCGCGACGTCCAGATCCAGTGGGGGGATTGCGACCCCGCCAACATCGTCTACTACCCGCGTTATTTCGCGATGTTCGACGATTCGACGTCGACCCTGTTCGAGGCCGCCGGTTTTTCCAAGCAGGACTTGGTGCGCAAATATGGCCTCGTCGGCATCCCCATGGTCGATACAAGGGCCAAGTTCTACATCCCCTCGACCTATGGCGACTGGATCACCATCGAGACCAAGATCGAGAGCATCAAGCGCTCGAGCTTCGAGGTGAAGCACAATGTCTACAAGGGCGAGGCGCTGGCGATCGAGGGCTTTGAGACCCGCGTCCTGGTCGGCCGCGACCCTGTTAACCCCGACAAGCTGAAATCCGCGCCATTCCCCGCTGAAATGGTAGCGAAGTTCACGGGAGAATAGATCGGGGAGTTAAATCGACGCACCACCAAAGACGGGGCTGAATTAACCCCGAAGTTCTGCTTCAACGAACACAAAGGGAGGAAAAGATGAAACGGTTTTACCTGACCGCCGCGATTGCCGCGGCCACGATCGCCCTGCCGGCGCTGCCCGCGCTGGCCCAGACCGCCGAGGTCACCATCGGCATCAGCGTCACCACCACCGGTCCCGCCGCGGCCCTCGGCATTCCCGAGCGCAACGCGCTGGAATTCGTGCCCAAGGAGATCGGCGGCGTGCCGATGAAGGTGATCGTGCTCGACGACGGCGGCGACCCGACCACGGCGACCACCAACGCACGCCGCTTCGTCACCGAATCCAAGGCCGACATCATCATGGGCTCGTCGACGACCCCGCCGTCGATCGCGGTGTCCAACGTCGCCAACGAGGCCGGCATTCCCCATTTCGGCCTCGCGCCGTTCCCGATCACGCCGGAGCGTGCCAAGTGGTCGGTGTCGATGCCGCAGCCGATTCCGATCATGGGCAAGGTGCTCTACGAGCACATGAAGTCAAAGGGCGTGAAGACGGTCGGCTATATCGGCTATTCCGACTCCTATGGCGACCTCTGGTTCAACGACTTCAAGACCCAGGCCGTGCCGATGGGCATGACCATGGTTGACGAGGAGCGCTTTGCGCGGCCCGACACCTCGGTGACCGGCCAGGTGCTGAAGCTCGTCGCCGCCAATCCCGACGCGATCCTGGTCGGCGCCTCCGGCACCGCCGCCGCGCTGCCGCAGACCGAGCTGCGCGAGCGCGGCTATCAGGGCCTGATCTACCAGACCCACGGCGCAGCCAGCATGGATTTCATACGCATCGCCGGCAAGGCGGCGGAAGGCGTGCTGATGGCGTCGGGCCCGGTGATGGACCCGGAGGATCAGCCGGAGGAGGCCGCGACCAAGAAGCCGGGCCTCGCCCTCAACACCGCCTATGAAGCCAAGTACGGCCCGAACAGCCGCAGCCAGTTCGCCGGTCACTCCTTCGATGCCTTCGAGGTGCTGAAGCGCGTGATCCCGACCGCGCTGAAGACGGCCAAGCCCGGCACGCCGGAATTCCGCGAGGCGATTCGCCAGGCGCTGCTGACGGAACGGGAAATTCCGGCGAGCCAGGGCGTCTACAACTTCACCGAAAAGGACCGCTACGGCCTCGACGACCGCTCACGCATCCTGCTCACGGTGAAGAACGGCAAGTACACGCTGGTGAGGTGAGAGCGACGACTGTCTTGAAATGACGAGAGCCGGCCCATCGGGCCGGCTCTTTTGTTTTCGGAGATCGAGAGTCGGCAACAGCACCGCCCTCTCCGTTCCCTCCCCCCTTGTGGGGTAGGGCTATCGCAGATGGGCCAGTGCGGAGAGAAGGAAGTCGTTGTTCCATCTGGCCTGGAGCATCTTGTGGCTGATGCGTGTTGGACCTGGAGTTGTCTGCAGGGTATTAAGGGCCAACTTGCGGATCGTGGCGAGATTTTCTGCGGCATGGTCCTTTCGGCTGCGACAGGCGTCCTCGCCGAACAGGACATCGAGAACCCAGTGCAAATTGTTCTCGATGTCCCAGTGGGTGCGCACGACCTCGAGCAGCTTCTTGGCCGGCAGCAGCCGCGAGGCCAAAAAGTATCGGACTGTCTGTTTGGCAGCCGTACCAGCAGTGGCGCGCCAACTGTCGATGCGACCGACGGCAGCGATGGCGGGGAAGTCGTATTGCTTCGCCAGTTGTGGTGCCGGCATGATAATGGCCTTCCGCCGCTCGATGCGGCCGTGAGCGGAGGTTCGTCGCTGGCTCGCCCGCGCTGGCTTTCGGACAGTGTCGAGGAGTGCCTTGGCAGCCTTGAAGAGCCGCCCGCGATTGCTCTTGATGGCCAACACGTAGTGGCCCTTCCGGTCGCGGATGGCCTGCGCCGTGTCCGGCCGGCAATGCAAGGCGTCGGCGGTGACAATAGCGCCGTCCAGATCGAGCAGGGCGAGGACTTCGAGAACACCGGCAATCTCGTTGCGATTGGGAGCTTTTCTCTGAGCCAGCGCCATACGCGTGCCAGCCGCCCAGACATTGACCATATGCAATGGCGTCGCTTGTCGGCCCCGCGTGAAGGCTCCTCGCAGGGCCTTGCCGTCGATGCTGACCACACCCTTGACGCCGAAGCTCTTGCTGAACTTGCGCAAGACCGCTTCCAAACCCTTTGGGTCCAGAGCACGGAAGACGTTGCTGAACGTATCATGGCTGGGGATGCCATGCCTGAGCTCCAGGAAGCGCCCCAACAGCTCCTCTCGGCCTTTGCCGAAGAACTCGAACTCGGTGCAGGTCTTGGCCCCGGCCAGCGTTGCCGCCAAGGCGATAATGATGATCTCCACGAGGTCGTGCCGAGCATTGCTGGCCCGTGGATCCTTAAGCGGTCGAAACACGCGCTTGAGTTTGCGCATTCTGGTCTCCCTCGCGAATCGAGAGATACCCAAAGAATCCAGTTCCAACCGCCTTGCAACGCCCCTCTAGCGCCATATGCGATTCCCCTACCCCACAAGGGGGGAGGGAACGGAGAGAGTGTTGCGGTCGGCCGAACTCGATCGTCAACTCCTCACGCCTTCTTCGCCGGCTTCTTCTTCGACGCATTCAACTCCACCGCTGCGCGGATCAGCGCCTTCAATGCCTTCTCGTTGATCTCATCGCCCTCGCGAATGTCGATCGCGCGTCGGACGTTGCCGTCGAGGCTCGAATTGAACAGGCCGCCCGGGTCGTCGAGCGCCGCGCCTTTGGCGAAGGTCATCTTCACCACTTCCTTGTAGGTCTCGCCGGTGCAGATGATGCCGTCATGCTCCCACACGGGCACGCCGCGCCACTTCCATTCCTCGACGACCTCCGGATCGGCCTCCCTGATCAGCGCGCGAATCCGCTTCAACGTCTCGCCGCGCCAGTCGCCGAGCTCCTTGATCCTGCCGTCGATCATCTTCGACGGCGAGGAACCAGTTGCGTCCTTCGCACCGGCCTTCCTTGCGGTAACGGCTTTCTTCATGATCATGTCCGTGTCAGGCGTTGCGGCGGCGGCCGAGATAGGGCAGCGCGAACAGATAGAGTCCGGTGACCAGGAGCGGGATCAGCGGAACGAGTGCGAGGAAGCCGATCCAGGTGGCGGGGACCTGCAGCGTCATGGCGACGATGTTGGCGATGACGGCAAGCGTGAAGGCGATCGACAGCCAGCGATGGATTTGCCGGATCCAGAGGTTCGAGCTCATTGGGTCTCCTTTTGAAAATTGATGAGAACGGACGCGGCCTATTCGGCCCGCGCCAGCACTTCGTCGAGCTTGTTGAAGAACTGCTTCCATCCGGCATGCGCGCCGCCAAAGGCCTGCTTCTGGGTGGGGCGGAAGCCGGCCTGCTCGACGCGCAGATGCGTGCCCGCGCCCGTCGGCGTCAGGGTGAAGGTCACGACGCTCTGCAAATCGAACGCCGCGTCCTCGTGCGAAAAATTCCAGGTGTAGGCGAGGCTGCGCTGCGGCTCGATGGCGAGCACCTCGCAGTCCAGCACGCCGCCCCACTCGCCGCGAAGATTGAAGCGATGGCCGACGACGGGCTTGAAGTCGTTCTTCATCAGCCATTCCTCGATCAGATGCGGCTGCGTCAGTGCGCGCCAGAGCCGCTCTGCGGGGACGGCAAATTCGCGCTCGACGACGACGGCGCGCGTTTCGGCTTCGGTCATTGGTCCATCCTCTTCAGGAGATCGTCGAGCGCATCGAGCCGGTTCTGCCAAAACCCCGCCATCTGGCTGGTCCAGTCGATCAGCGGGTCGAGCGCGCCCGGCTGGGCGCTGTAATGGGTCTGGCGTCCTTCATGGCGATCGCGCACGAGGCCGGCCTGTTTCAGGGCGCCGAGGTGTTTCGAGACCGCCGGCTGGGAAACCCCCGACCGCGCCGTCAGTGCCCCGACCGTTTGCTCGCCCTCCCGGCACAGCCGTTCGAAGATCGCTCGCCGGGTTGGGTCGGCGAGCGTCCTGAACAGGAGGTCGGGGGTGGCAGACATGAAGATCCATAACTCAGAGGTTATGGATAATTCATAACCGCGAAGTTATGGATAAGTCAAGCGGAACCCGTGTGCCTACGGCCGCAGATACAAGTAGCCCTGCGCCTGCAGCTCGGCGAGGCGAACCACACCGCCCTTTTCGGCGCTGACGAAGCCGGGCAGCAGATCCGGCAGCGCGACGTTCTGCGCCTTCATCGTGTTGCCGCAGGCGGCGAGCTCGACGCCGTCCCTGGAAAACTCGCTGACGCGCTTGCTGATTTCGGGATTGGCCTGCACCGCATGAAATGCCCGAAGCGCCGGCCCGTGGATCACCAGCGCGATCGTCACATGGGCGGGACCGCCGACGCCGTCGATATGGTTCTGGATGTTGCCGAGGACGAAATTGACCTTCTCGGCGTCGCTGAGGTGATAGACGACCTTGAGCTTGTTCGGCGCCGTCGCCTCGGTTGCGGTCGTGTTCGCCGCCGTGTTCGCGGCCCTGGCGCTGGAGACGCCCAGCGCCGCGCCAAGGGCGGAGGCTGCGCTCCACAGGATGTTCCGGCGGTTCATGGCGATCTCCCTTGGCTGCGCCTGAGTTTGCCGGGCCTTTATCACTTGCGGCGAAGCGCGGCTATTTCCTTTCGGTCGGTCACGAGAGAAGCGCATTCCTTGTTGTCGGTGCGATCGAGACGGAAAATCCTGTCGTCGGCGCCTCCGACCAGCGACTGCTCGGCGTCGTCGTCCGGCTTGTTGTTCTGCCAGACCCTGACCCGTTCGAGCCGCACGATCGCGGACTTGTCGTCCTTGGACAGCGCGACGCCGATGCCGCCGCCCTCGCAGTCGACGCCGCAGCCGAGGCGCACCTCGTCGCCGTTCCTGGTGAAGACGGCGTGGTTGCAGGAGCCGCTGGAGTCGAAATCGCCGGAGCGATGGCGATATCTGAAGCCGAGCCGGAACGAGTTGTGGAGCTGCTTGTCCTCCTTGTCCATTTCGGCCGAGATCAGCAGCTTCATCGCGGCGACCTTCTGCTTCGGATGCCGCGCCAGGTGCTCGGCATCGTAGCGGCGGACGAAGCAGGCATAGGCCGTGTCTGCGAGCGGGCCGGCATACATCCGCGCGTTGAAGTTGTCGGATTCAACCTTTGTCGCCTCACGGATGTCGTCGGCCTCCTCGGCCCGCGCGGCGCCGACAAGGGTGGCAAGGACAAGGGGGAGGACGAGGGCAAGCTTCATGATCGCACCGGGCGCTTGAGCCGTGGGAGGCCCGCATCGGGACGATGGGGCCGACTGGCGGTTAGTCGCACACCGGGCGCGCCGCGTTCAGTTGCGAATGCGTCGCACTTCTTTGGGCAGCCTCGCGCAAGGTTCCCGATCTAAATACGCAGGAACCCGGGGGGGCCCGGTTCTCGCAATAGGCTGGTGGCGGTCAAACATGTCGGTAAGTCAGAACTTGCCCAACGTTACGATCTGCTTTTCCCGGGGGCGGCTGCTGATGCTGTTCGTCGGCTGCCTGGTGCTGACGCTGCTCTCCTCCGCGCTCGCATTCACCTGGCAGCAAGGCAAGACCATCACGACCTTCGACGTCTCGGTCTGCTATGTCGCCGCGGTGTTTTTCGGCCTTGCGACCTGGCGGATGCTGTGGCGGTTGCTGTCGTCCAAGACGCCGATCGTCTTCATCAGCCGTTCCGGCATTCGCGACACGAGGCTCCGCGACGAGACCATCGCCTGGAGCGCCGTGCGGAAGATCCTGATCCGGGAGCAGCGCACGCAGAGTTTCGTGGTGCTCAAGCTCGATCCCATTGTCGCCCGGCGGTTTTCCGGCAGCCTGCTGAAGCGCGCTCTGTCGCTGACGAACAAGGCGCTTGGCGATGATTGCGTCATCGTCAATGCCAGCGGCCTGACCATGGACGTCAAGACATTGTTCGAGACCTGCAAGCAATATTGGGGCGTCGGCCGGCCGGAACAGCCGGAAGAGGTCGTGCCGGCGACCGAGCCCCAGCCCGAGACCGAGGCCGTCGGCTGAGGACGATGCCGAACAGGCATCGCGAGGCGTACTGCGGATTGTAGCGGCGCACGGCAGGCATCAGCTCGGTTGCAAGCTGCGCGTGCGCGCGCCTTAGTCGCCATCGGATCAGCAAGGTTCAATTCCTTCAAGCGGCGTCGCCGCGTGGAACCCGGCGCCGACGATCCTCACGACGTTGTCTCACTTCCTCCATGTGATAGTCTTCACAGACTTGCGGTCTTGCGGAGTCGTAAGCTGATCCTCCGTTGCTGGTCTGTGGAGTCTCCGCAGTGGGCGAAATTCGCACCTTCAAACACGAACCGGATGAGCCGCCGCCACACGGCCGGATGCCGCGTCGTCTCGCAGCCATCATCGTTGGTGACATCGCCGCCTACAGCCGCCTGATGCAGGCAGACGAGGAAGGCACGCACGTCCGCGTCAAGCGGATCGAGCGGGATCTGATCGAACCCACCATCGCCGAGCACCATGGAACGCTGGTGAAGACGACGGGCGATGGCTTCATCGCGATCTTCGACAGTCCCGTCGAGGCCGTTCGCTGCAGCATCGTCATTCAGCAGAATCTCGTCGGCCGCAACGCCTCGCTCGCGAAACCCACCCGGATCGAATACCGGATCGGCGTCAATCTTGGCGACGTCATCGTGGAGCCGGACGACATCTACGGCGACGGCGTCAACATTGCGACGCGGATCGAGGGCATCGCCGAACCCGGTCAGGTCTATATCTCGGGCGCGATCTACGAGCAGATCAAGCACAAGGTCGTGTGTGGATATGAATCGCTCGGGGACCGCAAGGTCAAGAACATCACCGATCCCGTGCGCGTCTATCGCGTGCTGCCGGACGCCGATGCGGTCGGCAGGACGCGGGGCAAGCGCGAGAACACGCTGATCTTCCTCCTGGGCGTCACGCTGCTCGTGATTGCCGCCGGCGTATTGTGGTTTCTGCTGGCGCAGCCTCAGGGCAGGACAGGCGATCAGGCCGCGGTGGCGACCGCCCCGGTCGCATCACCGAGCCCGCAATCTCCGCCGCGGGAAGAGGCCGTGCAAACGCCGCAGCCGTCACCCTCATTAGCGGCGTCATCTCCGTCGCCCGCGCCAGTGGCGCCTCAGGTCGCAAGTCCGGCGCCAAGTCCAGCTCCAAGTCCCGTACCGAGTCCCGCACCTAGTCAGGCGGCGGCGCCGCCTGGCGAACCCGAGATGGTCGCGATTCGCGGCGGCAGCTTTGCGATGGGAAGCAATGACGACCCGACCGAACGTCCCGTCCACCAGGTCACGATCAAGCCGTTTGCGATCGGCAAATATCCGGTGACGGTGCGGGAATGGAACGAATGTGCGGCGGCAAAGGCCTGCGGCTTCACGGCCGCCGGCAAGGACGATGCGCCGGTCAGCAATGTGAGCTGGACCGACGCGCAGCAATATGTCGCTTATCTCGCGCAGGCGACGAAAAAACCCTATCGGCTGCCGAGCGAAGCCGAATGGGAATATGCCGCGCGCGGCGGAACGCAGACCAAATATTGGTGGGGCGACAAGCTCCAGCCGGGCATGGCCGGATGCAAGGATTGCGGCGAGCTCGCCGCCGAGCAGCCGGCGAAGGTCGGCAGCTTCAAGCCGAACCCGTTCGGCCTCTACGACATGGGTGGCGGCATCGACCAGTGGGTCGAGGACTGCTGGCGCAAGTCCTATCAGGGCGCGCCGGTTGACGGCTCGGCCTGGAACGGCGGGGACTGCAGCTCGCATGTCCTGCGCTCGGGGTCCTGGAAGAACGATTCGCGATATGCGAGGTCATCCAACCGCGACGGTTACGACACCAATGTTCGCTATCCCACCCATGGATTCCGTGTCGCGCTCGGTCGATGAATGCAGGAGCAGGTTCTGATGCAAGTCCTTCGCTGCATCGCGCTGTCGGCGGCGCTCGCATTGCTTCCGGGCGCAGCCCTTGCGCAAGGCAAGACCGCGCCCAAGGACGCCAAGCTCTATTTCATCACGCCGCGTGACGGGCAGAAGGTTCGCGGTGGCTTCTGGGTTCGGTTCGGCCTGCGCAACATGGGCGTGACCCATGCCGGCGACGACTACCAGAACGCCGGTCATCATCACCTGCTGATCGACGTCAACGATCCCGTCGATGCCAAGGAGCCGATCCTCCAGGACAAGTCGCATCTGCATTTCGGGGCGGGGCAGACCGAAACCTTCCTCGAGCTTGCGCCCGGGACGCACACGCTGCAACTCGTGCTGGGCGATGCCAGGCACTATCCGTTCGAGCCGCCGATCGTTTCGGACAAGATCACGGTCCGCGTCAGGCCGCCGGCTTCAGCGCGGTAGATCGCGTCAGCGCAGGCTGGCGTTGATCTTGTCCAGCACCGTCGAGCCTGGGCACAGCGTGTCGGCCTCCAGCGTGTTGAGCGGCGTCTCGACCGTGTTGAGATGCTCGTGCAGGTCTTCCGCCTCGGGATCGACATAGAGCAGGCCGGTGACGATCTGGCCCTTGGCGGCGTGTTTGGCGAGGAAGGTCTGGGCCCCCAGCCGGTCATGCGGATCGTAGTCGGCGTCGATCTTGCGCAGCGCGATCTTGCTGCCGTCGTGCTGCTCGACCAGCTGCACCGTGCCCGGCGCATAGTCCACGGCGATCGGGTCGCGGCCGACCAGCACGTCGAGCCGGTTCACCGCGTCATTGTGCTCGCGGACATAGTCAAAGCTCTTGGTCGAGCCGGCATGGTTGTTGAAGGCGATGCAGGGGCTGATGACGTCGATGAAGGACGCGCCCTTGTGGCGGATCGCAGCCGCGATCAGCGGCACGAGCTGGGTTTTGTCGCCGGAGAACGAGCGGGCGACGAAGGTCGCCCCGAGCTGCAGCGCGATCGCGACGAGGTCGATGGCGTTGTCGGTGTTGGTGACGCCCTTCTTGGACTTGGAGCCGCGGTCGGCGGTCGCCGAGAACTGGCCCTTGGTCAGGCCGTAGACGCCGTTGTTCTCGACGATATAGGTCATGTTGACGCCGCGCCGGATCGAATGCGCGAACTGGCCGAAGCCGATCGAGGCGGAATCGCCGTCGCCGGAGACGCCGAGATAGATCAGGTCGCGGTTGGCGAGGTTGGCGCCGGTCAGCACCGAGGGCATGCGGCCGTGCACGGAGTTGAAGCCGTGCGAATTGCCGAGGAAGTAGTCCGGCGTCTTCGAGGAGCAGCCGATGCCGGAGATCTTCGCCACCCGGTGCGGCTCGATCGAGAGCTCGTAGCAGGCCTCGATGATCGAGGCCGTGATCGAGTCATGGCCGCAGCCGGCGCACAGCGTCGAGATCTTGCCCTCGTAGTCGCGATGCGTGTAGCCGAGGTCGTTCTTCTTCAGGCCGGGATGATGGAATTTCGGTTTTGCGATGTAGGTCATCAGAGCACCTGTGATTCCAAGCCCGTCATGGCCGGGCTTGACCCGGCCATCCACGTCTTGGCCGGGAAGAAGAAAGGCGTGGATGCCCGGGTCAAGCCCGGGCATGACGACGGAGAGAGTGACGCGTAAGTCATGACACGGCCTTGCGGAGCGGGGTCACCTTGAGGTGATCCTGGTGGTCGCCAATGGCTTTCGCGATGAAGCGCGCGGTGATCGGTGTGCCGTCGTAGTGCAGGATCGGAATGAGGCGCACCGGGTCGATGCCGTTCTCGTTGACGATCAGCGAGCGGAGCTGCCCGTCGCGGTTCTGCTCGACGACGTAGACGAAATCGTGCTCGGCGAGGAAGCTCGCCACGCTCGAATGGAACGGGAAGGCGCGGATGCGCAAGCGGTCGAGCTGATGGCCGCGTTCCTCCAGGAGCCCGATCGCCTCGTCCATCGCCGGCGAGGTCGAGCCGAAATAGATCACGCCATATTTGGTCGGCCGTTCCGCGTTGGCCTGCAGCGGCCGCGGCACCAGGTCCTGCGCGGTCTCGAACTTGCGCACCAGGCGCTGCATGTTGTCGGCATAGACCGAGCCTTCCTCGGAATAGCGCGCATAACGGTCGCGCGAGGTGCCGCGAGTGAAGTACGAGCCCTTGGTCGGATGCGTGCCGGGATAGGTGCGGTAGGGGATGCCGTCGCCGTCGACGTCGAGATAGCGGCCGAAGTCGCGGCCTTCCTCCAGCATCTCTTCCGTCATCACCTTGCCGCGGTCATACTGCTTGGCATCGTCCCACTTCAGCGGACGGCAGAGGCGGTGGTTCATGCCGATGTCGAGGTCGAGCATCAGGAAGATCGTGGTCTGCAGCCGCTCGGCGAGATCGAAGGCGGCCGCCGCGAACTCGAAGGCCTCGGCCGGATCTTCCGGGAACAGCAGCACGTGCTTGGTGTCGCCATGCGAGGCATAGGCGCAGGCGATGATGTCGCATTGCTGGGTGCGGGTCGGCATGCCCGTCGAGGGGCCGGCGCGCTGGATGTTCATGATCACGGCCGGAATCTCGGCGAAGTAGGACAGGCCGATGAACTCCGTCATCAGCGAGATGCCGGGGCCGGAGGTCGCGGTAAAGGCGCGCGCGCCGTTCCAGGACGCGCCGATGACGATGCCGATCGAAGCCAGCTCGTCCTCGCCCTGCACGATCGCGTATTTCGCCTTGCCCGTCTTGGCGTCGTGCCGGTACCTCTTGCAATGGGCGGTGAAAGCTTCGGCCACCGAGGACGACGGCGTGATCGGATACCAGGCGCACACCGTCGCGCCGCCATAGACGGCGCCGAGCGCGGCTGCGCTGTTGCCCTCGATGAAGATGCGGTCGCCGACCCTGTCGGATTTCTTCACCCGCAGCCCGATCGGGCATTTCAGGTTCTGCAGCGCCCAGTCGCGCCCCAGATGCAGCGCGTGGACGTTGGAGGACAGGAGCTTCTCCTTGCCCTTGTACTGCTCGCTGATCAGCTGCTCGATCAGCTTCGGGTCCATGTCGAGCAGCGCCGAGAGCGCGCCCAGATAGATGATGTTCTTGAACAGCTGGCGCTGGCGCGGATCGGTATAGGTCGAGTTGGTGATTGCGGTCAGCGGCACGCCGATCACGGTGATGTCGTCGCGGAATTTCGTCGACGGCATCGGCTTGGTGGAATCATAGAACAGATAGCCGCCCGGCTCGATGCCGGCGACGTCCTTGTCCCAGGTCTGAGGATTCATCGCCACCATCATGTCGACACCGCCGCGGGCGCCGAGATGGCCGTCCTCCGTCACCCGCACCTCGTACCAGGTCGGCAGGCCCTGGATGTTGGAGGGGAAGATGTTGCGCGGGGACACCGGCACGCCATGGCGCAGGATCGCGCGCGCAAACATCTCGTTGGCGCTGGCCGAGCCCGATCCGTTGACGTTGGCGAAGCGGACGACGAAGTCGTTTACGCTGCTGATCGGCTTTTTGTCGGACATGTCGAACCTGCGTGAGTCATCTCGATGAAGTATTTTTGCATGTCCCAGGCGCCGGTGGGGCAACGCTCGGCGCACAGCCCGCAATGCAGGCAGACGTCCTCGTCCTTGACCATGACGCGCCCGGTCTTGAGGTCTGAGGACACGTAGAGGTCCTGGTCCGGATGCGGCGAGGGCGCCTTCAGGCGCTGGCGAAGATCGCTCTCCTCGCCATTGTCAGTGAAGGTGATGCAATCCATCGGGCAGATGTCGGCGCAGGCGTCGCATTCGATACAGAGCGAGGTCGAGAACACGGTCTGCACGTCGCAGTTCAGGCAACGATGCGCCTCGCCGAGCGCGAGCTTGACGTCGTAGCCGAGCTCGACCTCGGCGCGGATGTCCTTCAGCGCGACCACCTTGTCACGATGCGGCACCTTGAAGCGCTTGTCGATGGAGATGTCGTTGTCATAGCTCCATTCGTGGATGCCCATCTTCTGCGAGGAGACCTCCACCTCCGGCAGCGGCCGCTCGTCGATGTCCTCGCCCGACAGCAGCTTGTGGATCGACAGCGCGGCGTCATGGCCATGCGCGACCGCCCAGATGATGTTCTTCGGGCCGAACGCGGCGTCGCCGCCGAAGAACACCTTCGGATTGGTCGAGGCAAAGGTCTTCTGATCGACCTTGGGCATGTGCCACTTGTCGAACTCGATGCCGCAGTCCTGCTCGATCCAGGGGAAGGCATTCTCCTGGCCGACCGCGACCAGCACGTCGTCGCAAGGAATGGTCTGATCGGGGTCGCCCGAAGGCACCAGATTGCGGCGGCCCTTGGCGTCGTATTCGGCCTTGACGTGCTGGAAGGTGACGCCGATGAGCTTGCCGGCGACATGCTTGAAGGCCACCGGCACCATGTAGTTGAGGATCGGGATGTCCTCGTGGAGCGCGTCTTCCTTCTCCCAGGGCGAGGCCTTCATCTCCTCGAAGCCGGAGCGCACGACCACCGTGACCTTCTCGCCGCCGAGCCGGCGCGCGGTGCGGCAGCAGTCCATCGCGGTGTTGCCGCCGCCGAGCACGATGACGCGCTTGCCGATCTTGTCGGTATGGCCGAACGACACGTTGGCCAGCCATTCGATGCCGATATGGATGTTGGCGGCCGCCTCTTTCCGGCCGGGAATGTCGAGCTCGCGGCCGCGCGGCGCGCCGGAGCCGACGAAGATCGCGTCGTATTTCTCCGCGAGCAGCGCCTTCATGCTCTCGATGCGGTGGCCGCCCTTGAACTCGACGCCGAGGCCCAGGATGTAGCCGGTCTCCTCGTCGATCACCGAATTGGGCAGGCGGAATTTCGGGATCTGGGTGCGCATCATGCCGCCGGCTTCCGGATCGCCGTCGAACACGGTGCAGTGATAGCCGAGCGGGACGAGGTCGCGCGCCACCGTCAGCGAGGCCGGGCCGCCGCCGACCAGCGCGATGCGCTTGCCGTTCTTCGGGGCGGGTTTTGGCAGGCGCTGCTTGATGTCGTCCTTGAAGTCGGCCGCGACGCGCTTCAGGCGGCAGATCGCAACCGGGGTTTCCTCGACGCGGCCGCGGCGGCACGCCGGCTCGCATGGACGATCGCAGGTGCGTCCCAAAATCCCGGGAAACACGTTCGATTTCCAATTGATCATGTAGGCGTCGCTGTAGCGGCCCTGGGCGATCAGACGGATGTATTCGGGAACCGGGGTGTGCGCGGGACAGGCCCACTGGCAATCGACCACCTTGTGAAAGTAGTCGGGGGCCGCGATATCGGTCGGTTTCATTCCTACCCTGTCCGCGCAGGCTCAAGGACCCCGCGGCCTTTTCTTGAGCTGTGCGAACGCTAACGCGCGCCGATCTGGTTTCTGAATGACGTCATTGGGTTAGCTTATTGGAATCGTTCCGGAGTACAACGGCAAAATTGCGCGATCACCGCCTTTCATGGGAGCTGCGCGTGCACAGCATTAACGCACTGAACGCCGTTAATGTGGCGGTGCAGCATGCGGCTGATGTCAGCCGCGCGCGATGTCGCTCTTCGCAAGATCCCACATCAGCGAATAGGTGCCGACCGAGACCGGAAGCGGGAAGGGCGCGGCGGCCGGCCCGGTGAAGCGCTCGGCGATGACGGCCGAGACCGCGCCGACGCGCGTGCCGTCGATCAGCACGAACCAGTCGCGCGCGCCTTCGTTGCGCACCGCCGGGAGCTCCGCGGTAGGGCCCGACAATTCAGGTTCGCTCTCGATCAGGTGCATGGAAATGATGCCGTCATGCTGCTCCGGCGCCAGTCTTTCTCGCAGCGCATCACGCCATGGCGCGGCCTTGTCGGGCGTCGGCCGCAGCCGCACCACGCCGAGCGCGGCCCCGCGGCCGGTGCCGTTGCTGACGGTGATGCGCGCGACCACGCGGAGCATGTTCCTGAAACGGGCCATGGTGTGCCGCGACCAGTCAGTGGGGTTCGCGAGCCGCGCCCGGTAGGCCGGACTGTCGAGCACCTCCAGCGTCGCGGTCGAATACAGGCAGAGATATTTTGGGTTGGCGGCATGCGCGACATAGCGCCGCGCCTCCAGAAATCCCTCGATCGCGACGCGCTCTTCCAGGTGCTCGCGATCGTACCAGCGGTTGAACTCGGCCTCGTCGGCCTCGTCGATGTTCATCGACGTCAACAGCATGCCATTTCCGGCAAGCGGCATTTTCGTGCAGTCCCTTATCGCCCGGCCCTCGACGCGAGGTCGGCGATCGACTTCATCACCGCGTCCCTCACGCCGGCATCATAGAGCGAATGTCCGGCTTCTTCCACGATGCGAATCTCGGAACCCGGCCAAACCTTCGCGAGCGCCTCTGATGTCTCGGGCGGGCACAACAGATCGTAGCGGCCCTGGACGATAATGCCGGGAATGCCGGCGAGCGATCTTGCGTTCCGCAGCAACTGGTTCTCGGTCATGAAGCTGTCGTGAATGAAATAATGCGCTTCCATGAACGGCGTCGTGGGCAGGGTGCGCCAGACGTTCAGCGAGGCGAGGTCGAGGCGCGTCTTTGCCGGCTTGTGCTCGGACAGGGTGCGCTCGGTGTCGTGCCAGGCCCGCGCCGCCGGTCCATGCACGGCCGGATCGGCATCGAGGATGCGGCGCCAATAGGCCTCCACCGGCTGCTTGTGTTCCTTAGGGGGCAGCACGCTGAGGAAATCGGCGTAGAGCGCGGGATAGAATCGCGGCATCGTCACCGTGAAGGCGGTCTCAACCTCAGTGCGCGTGCCGAGAAAGGTCGCACGTAGCGCGATGCCGGAGACGCGTTCGGGATGGGCCTCGGCGTAAGCCAGCGCCAGCGTCGCGCCCCAGGAGCCGCCGACCACCATCCAGCGTTCGAAGCCGAACCTCTTGCGGATCGTCTCCATGTCCGCGATCAGATGGGACGTGGTGTTGTGTTCGCGCGAGCCCTTCGGCCGGCTGCGGCCGCAGCCGCGCTGGTCGAACAGCACCGCACAGAAGCGGTCGGGATCGAACAGCCGGCGATGATCCGGCTGGCAGCCGCTGCCGGGCCCGCCATGCAGATAGATCGCTGGGATGCCCTCAGTGCGGCCGACGCTCTCGACATAGAGCTCGAAGCCGTCGCCGACGTCGAGCATCTCGGAGGTCAGCGGCGCGAAGGCGTCGGCGCCCCTGGCGGATGCGGTGGCGTTGGCGTCAGGCGCCATTCTCGGATTCCGGAGTGCCGCCGGCGAAATTGCGGTAGAGGAAGCGGCTGGTCTCGCCCTCGGCCTCGCGCTCGGCCTCTTTGAAGATGGTCTCGTGCAGCGGCGATAGCGCGCAGGCCGGGTCGGTGTTGGCGGCGTCACCGGTCAGCGCGAAGGCCTGGCAGCGGCAGCCGCCGAAATCGATCTCGCGGAATTCGCAAGATTTGCACGGCTCCTTCATCCAGCCGGTGCCGCGATAGCGGTTGAAGGCCTCGGAGTTCTGCCAGATCCAGGCGATCGAATGGTTGGACCGCACCGATAAGAAGTCGAGCCCGGTGATGCTCTCGGCGGCATGGCAGGGCAGCACCTTGCCGCTAGGGGAGATGTTGAAGAACTGCCGGCCCCAGCCGCCCATGCATTTCTTCGGCCGCAGCGCGTAATAGTCGGGCACGACGTAGTCGATCGTCAGCCGGCCCTTGAGCCGCTCGCGCGCCTCCTCGACGAGGCGCGTGCACTCATCTAACTGCGCCACCGTCGGCATCAGCGCGGCGCGGTTCTTCAAGGCCCAGCCGTAATATTGCACATTGGCGACCTCGAGCCGGTCGGCGTCGAGATCGACCGCCATCTGGATGATGTCGGGGAGCTGGTGCAGGTTCTGCCGGTGCATCACCGCATTCACCGTGAGCGGCAAATCGAGCTCGCGCGTCCATTTCGCGACTTCGAGCTTCTTGCGATGCCCGCCCTTGTAGCCGGCGACGCGGTCGGCGAGACCTTCCTCGATCCCCTGGAAGCTGATCTGCACGTGGCAGAGGCCGGCGTCCGCGAGATCGCTGAGTTTTTCGCGCGTCAGCAGCACCGCCGAGGTGATCAAATTGGTGTAGAGCCCGGCATCGTTGGCGTGCCTGACCAGCTCGACGAGATCCTTGCGCGCCGTCGGCTCGCCGCCGGAGAAATGCACCTGCAGCACGCCGATCTCGGCGAGTTCGGTCAGGACCTTCTTCCACTCCTCGGTGGTCAGCTCCTTGCCCGAACGGTCGAGCTCGACCGGGTTGGAGCAATAGGGGCATTGCAGCGGGCAGCGATGGGTGATCTCGAGCAGCACGGCGAGCGGAATGCCAAAAGTCTCCGCCGTCGAGCGGCTCTTCTCCAGCACGGCGAGGCTGTCGCTCGCGTCGGGCGGAATGGTCGGGAGCACATCGCTCATGGCGTCTTCTCCCTCGCCTCGGTGAGGAAGCCCTTGTCGGCGAGATCCTGCAGCATCGCGATGACGTCGGCCAGGATCGCCTCGCGCGGCGCTGCGTATTTCGCGGCGAGCTGGTCCGCGACGTCGCCGACATTGCGCTCGCCGTTGCAGAGCTGCAAGACCTCGACCGCGATCTCGTCCGGCGCCAGCACCCGTTCCGGTGCCAGGATCACCCAGACCTGCCGCGTCTCGTCATATTTCAGCCTGGTGTGCCGCGGCAGCACGGGGCGGCTTGCCTCGCTGACGCTGATGTTCCGCGGCCCGGCCATGGCTCTATTCCCTAGCTCGCTTTGGGCACGAACGCGCCCGGCGGAATGTGGCCCTCGACATAGGCGTGCTGGAGCGCATCGAGCTGCACCCACAACACGTTGGTCTTGAAGATCAGCGCGTTGCAGACCTGCGCGCGCTGCTCCGGCGTCGTGGCGTGCGCCTTGACGTAGTCGAGCGCGAAACCGGCATCGCGCGGCGCCTGCGCCAGGCGGCGCTTGAAGTAGCTCATGATATCAGGATTGACGAAGTCGTAATGCGCCAGCATCCCGGAGATGCGCTCCTCATGCAGGTTCGGCGCGAACAATTCGGTGAGCGAGGAGGCGATCGCCTCCAGCGGGCTCTTTTCGCGGCAATAGTGGACATAAGCCTCTACCGCGAAGCGGGTCGCCGGCAGGATGCCCTCGGTCGATTCCACATAGGCCGTGTCGAGCCCGAGGCCCTCGGTCAGCTTCAGCCAGCGCTCGATGCCGCCTTCAGAGTCGACGTCGCCGTCATGGTCCTCGATGCGGTGGCGCCATTCCAGCCGCGTGGTGCGGTCGCGGAAGCGCGAGATCACCACCGCGTCCTTGATCGGGATCGTGCTCTGGTAATAGTAGCGGTTGAGCGCCCAGGCCTGGACCTGGCCCTTGTTCAGCTTGCCGCCGTGCAGCAGCTTGTGGAACGGATGCAGGCTGTGATAGCGCGTCGCCCCGATATGGCGCAGCGTCGCCTCGAGCTCCTCGGCCGAGTTGAGCCGCAAATCCTTGCCGATCGAGAGCGCGGTCATTCCAGTCATTGACGCGGCATTCACAGCACGATCTCCGTTCCGTCGGCGGGTATCTGCCAGCCCGCCGCCTCGGCTTGCTGGCGCTCGTTCGAGCCGGGCAGCAGCGCCGGGTTCGAGTTATTGATATGCAAAAAAATCTTCCTGTCGATATTGAGGTCGGCGAGCCGCGCGATGGCGCCGTCGTCGCCGGACATCGCGATATGGCCCATGCTCCTGCCGGTCTTGTGGCCGAGCCCGGCCCTGATCATCTCGTCGTCCCGCCAGACCGTTCCGTCGAAGAACACCAGCGCGGCGCCGTCGATCTCGGCCTTGAGCGCGTCGGTGACCTCGGCGCAGGCGGCGATGAAATAGAAGCACTTGGCCGTCGCCTTGTCGGTGACCTTCAGGCCGAGCGTGTCGCCGTCGCTGCTCTCGCCGCCGGGATGCGCCTTGCCTTCGAGATACCAGGCCGACTTTCCGGGCACGGCGAACGGCAGCACCTCCAGCCCCGAGTGCGCGCCGTCGGACAATCGCGGCTCGAACGGTTCGCTGAGGCCGATCGGCTGGCGCCTGACGGTCTTGTCGTTCAGCACGTTGAAGATGCTGTTGCTGGCCAGGATCGCCAGCACCTTCTCATGGGCATAGACGGTGAAGGGCGAGCCCTCGCGCATCGAGAGCAGGCCCGCGACAGCATCGACCTCGCTGTTGGTCAGGATCACGCCGGCGATTGGCGTGTGGCGCAGCGCGCCCGCCTTGGGGTGCAACTGCGGCGTCGCGTTCAATTGCTGGCGAAGGTCGGGGGAGGCGTTGATCAGGAACCAATGCTCGCCATCGCCGCTGAAGGCGACCGAGGCCTGCGTCCTCAGGAGGTCATGACCATTGGTACGGGCCGCCCGGCAGCCCTCGCAGCCGCAATTCCATTGCGGGACTCCGCCGCCGGCCCCGGCGCCCAGGACGACGACGCGAAGCATAATTCGTCTCCTGGAGGCAACGTCGCGAGGTGGATCTCAGGCCGAGACTCGTCCCGTGTTCCGGGCACGCGTCGTGACCGCATGAAACTCGGCCGAAAGAACCACCTGCGCAGAACGCAAATACGCCACGCTTACTTGCGGGTGGCGCTCACATACATGTTGATTTCCATGCCACACGGCACTTCGACGATCTTCGGGGTTTTCCAGGCCATTTTGGCGCTCCATATTCGCGAAACCGGACGTGTCCGCCCGCCCGTTAAATTACTGGGAGCGGAAAAGTTCGCCAGTGAAATTTTCCCGATAACGTCATGTTGCGTCGCGAAAAGCCATGATGGAACATTGATTACGGCGACAAATGCCCTGCGCGTAGCGCATTCGGTCGCGAACCCTGTCCTGATAAAGCAGTTGTGAGTGCAGTGCAGCTTTTCAATCCGGTACAGGCGCCCCAACTGGAATTCGGCAATGCCAAGATATTTCTTCAACACCCGTATCGGCGACGAACTGATTGTGGATCCCGACGGCGAGGATCTGCGCAACCCTGATCACGCCTGGGAAATCGCCCGCCAGATGATCCTGGAAGTGGTGAAGTCCGAGGGCGCCCAGCCGGCCCTGCTGGAAGCCGTGATCGAGGTGACCGACGTCGAGGGTGAGATCGTGCTGGAATTCCCCTTCAGCGAAGCGCTGCTGGACCAGCCGGACCGGTCTGCGACGAGGCATTAACTCCGGCCTTCGCCCCTGCGAAATCCGCATGGCTTTGCCGCATTCCCGGCGCTAAAACACGCCGGTCATACGGAGCACGTCATGCAAGATCTCTGGCGCCTGTCGGCCGCCGACCTCGCTGCCCTCGTCAAAGCCAGGAAGGTGTCGGCCCGGGAGGCGGCAAAAGCCGGCCTTGCCCGGCTCGATGCAGTCAATCCCAGGCTCAATGCGGTGATCGACCACCGGCCGGAGGACGTGCTCAGGCAGGCCGACGCCGTCGATGCCGCCATTGCTGGGGGAGAGGACCCCGGCGTGCTGGCCGGCGTGCCCGTCACCATCAAGGCCAATGTCGACCAGGAGGGCTTTGCCACCACCAACGGCCTGAAACTCCAGCGCGATTTGATCGCGCGCGAGGACAATCCGGTGGTCGCCAATTTCCGCAAAGCCGGCGCCATCCTGCTCGGCCGCACCAATTGCCCGGCCTTCTCCTATCGCTGGTTCACCACCAACCTCGTTCACGGCGACACCAAAAATCCCCGCGACGCCACGCTGACGCCGGGCGGCTCGTCCGGCGGCGCGGGGTCGGCGGTCGCGGCCGGCATCGGCCACATCGCCCACGGCACCGACATCGCCGGCTCGATCCGCTATCCCGCCTATGCCTGCGGCGTGCACGGCCTGCGCCCGACGCTGGGCCGCATTCCCGCCTTCAACCCGGCGCTGCCGGAGCGCCCGATCGGCCCGCAGATCATGGCGGTGTCGGGCCCGCTGGCGCGCACCGTCAATGACTTGCGGATTTCGCTCGCGGCCATGTCGGCCCGCGACATCCGCGATCCCTGGTTCGTGCCGGTGCCGCTGGAAGGCGAGGCGCGGGAAAAGCGCGCCGCGCTCTGCCTCAATCCGGACGGCCTTGCCACCGCGCCGGAGGTGAAGGCCGCGGTGAGCGATGCCGGCAAGCGGCTGGAGCGCGCAGGCTGGACCGTTGACGTGATCGAGAACACCCCGCCGATGCGCGAGGCGGTCGAGTGGCAGATCAAGCTCTGGCTCGGCGACGGCTACGAGGCGCAGCTCGAGATGGCCGAGCGCGAGGGCGATCCCGGCGCGCTGGCCTGCCTGCGCGGCAACCGCGCCAGGGTGACGCCGATGGACCAGGCGAACTACGCCAGGGCGCTGACCCGCCGCGCCACGCTGACCCGCGAATGGATGCTGTTCTTCGAGAAATATGCCGTGGTGCTGACGCCGGTTTCCGGCGAGCTGCCGTTCCCGGATCAGCTCGACCGCAAGGATGAGGCCTCCTTCAAGCGGGTCTGGGAGGCGCAACTGCCGCAGATCGGCATTCCCTTCATGGGCCTGCCGGGCCTTGTGGTCTCGACCGGCCTCGTCGGCAAGACCCCGGTCGGCGTACACATCGTGTCCGGCCGTTATCGCGAGGACCTTTGCCTGCTCGCGGGCGAGGCGATCGAGGCGGGCGGCGTGCCGCCGTCGCCGATCGACCCCGTGGGCTAGCGATGTCCGGGATCTACGACTTCAAGGCCAACTCGCTCGCCGGCGAGGAGGTGCAGATGCGCCGCTTCGAAGGACAGGTGCCTGCTGATCGTCAATACCGCGAGCAAATGCGGTTTTACGCCGCAATATCGAGGGCTGGAGGATTTGCATCGCGATCTCTCGCCGCGCGGCTTCTCGGTGCTCGGCTTTCCCTGCAACCAGTTCGGCGCGCAGGAGCCAGGGCAGGCGGACGACATCCAGGCGTTCTGCGCAACCAACTACGACGTGACCTTTCCGCTGTTCGAGAAGATCGACGTCAACGGCGCCCACGCCCATCCTTTGTATGAGTACCTGAAGCGTCAGCAATCCGGGCTGCTGGGCGCCTCCATCAAGTGGAATTTCACCAAATTCCTGGTGGACCGTGCCGGCAAGGTGATCGCGCGCTATGCACCGACGGCGAGGCCCGAAGGACTGCGGACCAGAATCGAAACTCTGTTATGAGCGAGACCATCATGAGCGACGAATTTCCCGACCGTCTGTCGGTCGACCCCAACAGCCCCTATTACAACGCGGACATTTTGGCGCGCGACGTCGGCATCCGCTTCAAGGGCATCGAGAAGACCAATGTCGAGGAGTACTGCATCAGCGAAGGCTGGGTCCGCGTCACCGCCGGCAACGCCAAGGACCGCTACGGCAATCCGCTGACCATCAAGGTGCACGGTCCGGTCGAGCCGTATTTCAGGGATAAGAAGTGACGGCGAAGCCGTCGCCGCAATGGCGATTTGGAGGCGCCACGTGCCCAAACGCGTCACCGTCACCCTGAGGTGCTCGCCTCTTCGGCGAGCCTCGAAGGGCGACGGCCCGGCTGCACCTCGGCCGTTCATCCTTCGAGGCCCTCCATGGGACGCGATGCGCCCATGGAGAGCACCTCAGGATGACGGGGAGACAGTCTGACGAACGCCCTCCTAACAATTGAAAGCCACCCCCATGTCCGTCCGCATCGTCGACGTCCGCGAGATCACGAAACCGATCTCATCGCCGATCCGCAACGCCTATATCGACTTCACCAAGATGACGACGAGCCTGGTCGCCGTCGTCACCGATGTCATCCGCGACGGCAAGCCCGTCATCGGCTACGGCTTCAACTCCAACGGCCGCTACGGGCAGGGCGGCCTGATCCGCGAGCGCTTTGCCTCGCGCATCCTCGAAGCCGACCCGAAATCGCTGCTCAACGTTTCCGGCGACAATCTCGACCCCGACAAGGTCTGGGCCGCGATGATGACCAACGAGAAGCCGGGCGGCCATGGCGAGCGCTCGGTCGCGGTCGGCACCATCGACATGGCGGTGTGGGATGCGGTGGCGAAGATCGCGCGCAAGCCGCTGTTTCGCCTGCTCGCCGAGCGCCACGGCGTGACCGCCAATCCGCGCGTGTTCGTCTACGCCGCCGGCGGCTATTATTATCCCGGCAAGGATCTCTCGATGCTGCGGGCTGAGATGCGCGGCTATCTCGACCGCGGCTACAACGTCGTCAAGATGAAGATCGGCGGCGCTGATATCGAGGAGGACCGCACCCGCATCGAGGCGGTGCTGAAGGAGATCGGCAAGGACGCGCAGCTCGCCGTCGACGCCAACGGCCGCTTCAATCTGGAGACCGGCATCGCCTACGCCAAGATGCTGCGGGACTATCCGCTGTTCTGGTACGAGGAGGTCGGCGATCCCCTCGACTATGCGCTGCAGGCCGCGCTCGCCGAATTCTATCCGGGCCCGATGGCGACCGGCGAAAACCTGTTCAGCCACCAGGACGCCCGCAACCTGCTGCGCTATGGCGGCATGCGCCCCGATCGCGACTGGCTGCAATTCGACTGCGCGCTGTCCTATGGCCTGTGCGAATACCAGCGCACGCTGGAGGTGCTGAAGACCTGCGGCTGGTCGCCGAGCCGCTGCATCCCGCATGGCGGCCATCAGATGTCGCTCAACATCGCCGCAGGCCTCGGCCTCGGCGGCAATGAGAGCTACCCCGACCTGTTCCAGCCCTATGGCGGCTTCCCCGACGGAATCAGGGTCGAGAACGGCCACATCACCATGCCCGATCTTCCGGGCATCGGTTTTGAAGGCAAGTCGGATCTCTACAAGGAGATGAAGGCGCTGGCGGAGTAGGTGGGACGCGACGGCCGTGCCATTTACTCCGGGTCGTCCCGGCCTTCGCCGGGACGACATTGGAGTGTGGAGTTTAGGCCGTGACTCAGGCGCGTTGCATGAGCGGCCCCAGCGTGCGGATGTCGTTGACGGCCTCGATCTCATAGACCGATTTCACCAGCTGCTCCGCCTTGTCCCGCCCGACCACCGGCGCGATCAGGTCGCGGGCCTTGTCGATGACCTCCTCGCGCGTCATCGGGTTGCGGGGCGTGCCGCGCACGGCGGTGACGCACTCGGACAGGCGGCTTCCGTCGGCGAACTCGATCTCGACGATGGCGACGCGCACCGGCAGGAGTTTTGCGAGGTCCTCGTCGCGCACCAGCTCGATCTTGGCGCGTTCCTTCAGGACTGCCGCGTCCTGCATCCGCGGCGTGTCGTGCGCGGCGTGAAAGGAGGCCGTCTTGTCGAGCAGCATCACGGCGACCATGTGCTGGAGGCAGATGTCGGGAATGTCGCGGTTGTCCACGACCGCGGCGACCGAGGGGGCGAGGCGCACCGTCACGCGCTTGACCTCGTCGGCCTCGAACGGACGCTTGCTGCGGATCGCATGGACCGCATCGAGCGGTCCCTGGATCGGTGAGCCGACCGTCCATTTCTTGATGTCGGTCGCCGCGATCTCGTAGCGCTCGCCGAGCTGTTCCACCAGTTTTGCCGTGTCCGCCTTGGGCGCGTAGGCCAGGAAGTAGTTGTCCGGGCCGGAGAACACGTCGTCGACGCCGGTCCAGTCCGAGCGCACCAGCAGCGCCGCCGTCACGCCGTTGCGGGCCGGCATGCCGGCGAACACAAAACCCTTCTCGATATGGTCGACGTCGCGCCGCCACACGATGAAGCCGGAGGCCTGCTGCGCGGCGTAATCGAGCACCCAGCGCATCCGGCGCGCCTCGAAGCCGGCCACGCAGGCAGCGGCTGCGGACGCGCAGAACGTGCCGGCGATGCTGTGCGTGCTCAGCGTGCTCCCATAGCTGAAATCGGCGCCGCCCATGGCCATCACCACGCGCGTGCCGACGTCGTAGCCGAGCGTCACGGCGCGCAGGAAGTGCGCGCCGTCGATTCCGATGGTTTCGCCGAGAGCGAGCGCTGCGGGAACGACCGAGCAGCCGGGGTGCGAGCGCGACGCGCTGTGCGAATCGTCGGTCTCGTCGGCGTGCGCCATGACGCCATTGGCGAGCGCGGCCTCGATCGGCGATGCCGTCAGCGCCGTGCCGGCGACGGTCGACGGTCCCTGCGCGGCATTGGCGCGGATAAAGCGCTGCGCGGCCTGGCCGGGCGGCAGCTCCGATCCCGAGATCATCGAGGCCAGCGTATCGAGGATGTGGTGTTTGGCCTGTTCGACGATGTCGGGCGGCAGCGCGCGGGTTTTCGCAGCGCCCATGTAGTCGCAAAGCGCCGTCATCTCCGGCCCGGTGCTGACGACCCGTGCGCCGTGTGCGGGTGAAAGCGAGAGGCTGGTTGCTGCCGATGCGGCCAGGCCGAGGAAGTCGCGTCGGTTCATGATGTCCCCTGGCGCCGAGCTCTCCTCCTCGTCATCCTGGACAAGCGAAGCGCTGATCCAGGATCCATTACCACAGGGAGTGGTTTTGCGAAGACCCGGAGTTGCCAGTGCGGACTGCAAACGCTGACCGGGGTAATGGGTCCTGGCTTTCGCCAGGACGACATCGGAGCTACGACAACCGCATGTCCAGCCGCCGAGCTCTCCTCCTCGTCATCCTGGACAAGCGAAGCGCTGATCCAGGATCCATTACCACCAGGAGTGGTTTTGCGAAGACTCGAAGTTGCCGGTGCGGACTACAAGCGCTGACCGGGGTACTGGGTCCTGGCTTTCGCCAGGACGACATCGGAGCTACGACAAGCGCATGTCCAGCAGCCGCCGCTCGCCCTTGAGCAGCCGCTTGACCGCGCTCGAGGCCACGACTTCGCCGTCATTGGCATAGGCCTCGTGGTTCTTCTCGATGTCGTCGAGGCGATAGAGGTAGTTGACCATGATGCCGGCCGACTCGCGCACGCCCTTGGGCGAGAGATCGCCGAGCCAGTTGATGCGCTCGAGCCGGGCGCCGTTGCCGAGATGGAAGCGGGCGACGGAATCGATCATGCGTCCCTTCGGCGTGCGCGCCTTCAGGAAATAATGGGCGGCGAGCGGCTCGATGACGGCGCGAAGTTTTGCGGTCGCAATCGCATCCTCGAACCAGCCCGGCTCGTCGATCAGCTTCAGCGTCTCGCGGTCCTCGTCCGACAGCGGCAAGTCGTTGTCCTGCTTCACCCATTGCATGAAGCCGGGCACCGGCGACAGCGTCACGAAATTCTCCAGCTTCGGCAGCTCGCGGCGCAGCTCCTCGGCCACCTGCTTGATGAGGAAGCTGCCGAAGGAGATGCCGCCCAGGCCGCGCTGGGTGTTGGAGATCGAGTAGAATACGGCGGTGCGCGCGCGCTCGATCGGCAGATGCTGGCGGTCCACCGCGAGCAGCGGAGCGATCGCAGCCGGGATGGCCTCGGTCAGCGCCACCTCGACGAAGATCAGCGGCTCGTCCACCATCGCCGGATGGAAGAAGGCGTAGCAGCGGCGGTCCACCGGATCGATGCGGCGGCGCAGATCGTCCCAGTCGCTGATCTCGTGCACGGCCTCGTAGCGGATGATCTTTTCGAGGATGTTGGCCGGCGTCGACCAGTCAATCCGGCGCAGCACGAGGAACCCCCTGTTGAACCATGAAGAGAGAAGATGGCTGGCATCGCGGTCGAGCGCAGCGAGATCGGTATGCCCGTTCATCATGCCGAGCAAATCGGCGCGCATCTGGACGAGCTCGCCGGTGCCGCCGGGCGCGCGGTTGAGGCGGCGGATCAATTCCTGCCGCCGCGGCTCGGAGGCGAAATGCAGCGCGCTTGCATCCTCGTCGCTGGGGTCGGCGCGCCATTTCTCGATGGCCTCGGACAGCCTCTCGCGGTCCGGGCCGAAGTCGCGCACCAGCGCCTCGAAGAAGGCGCGGCGTGCGGCCGCATCCAGCTCCTGGTAGCGATCGAGCACCTCACGCGCCATGGCGGTAGCGGACGCTTCGCCCCGGCCGGACAGCAGCGCGTGACAGAGCGCAATCAGTCCGTCGGCGTCCTGCCTGGTATCGGCGCCGTCACTGCGCCGCAGCAGGGTGCGGCCGCGCTCGGAGATTGTGGCGAGCAGGTCGGAGAAGAAGGCATTGGCCATCTGGGCTTTTTCGAATCCGGTTTGTGCGGTGCGGGAAGCTTACACGGGATTTAGGCGGAAGCCGATCACAATCAAGCAGAGGACTTCGGCAACTTTAGTGGGGGCATGCATTTTGGAAAATGCTGGCATGCTTAGTGTGGGCGCTGTTGTGGCAGGCGTATTCGCCCACAAGCGCGCTGTCATGCCCCGCGCAGGCGGGGCATCCAGTACGCCGCGGCTCATCGGTTCAATCACCGGCGCTGGTGGAATACTGGATTGCCCGCTCCAGTGCGCAATTGCGCACAAGGCGGGCAATGACACCGACTGTGCGGTGACGAGCGGTGGAGGCGACTACGTGCCTCACCCCTTCCCAGCAAACTCCGTCGGCGTCCGCCCCGTGACCTGGCGGAACGCGGCGGAGAAGGCCGGGACGCTGGCATAGCCGAGCTGGGTCGCGATCTGCTTCACCGACAATTCGGCATCCGTCGACAGCCGCCGGATCGCGGCTGCGATGCGGGCGCGCTGGCACCAGCTCTTGAAGCTCAGTTCCGTCTCGGTCGAGAACAGCCGCGACAGCGTGCGCGCCGAGGTCCCGACCGCGCGCGCCAGCGTGTCGATGTCGTGCGGCGCGGTGGGATCGTCGAGCACGATCATGGCGGCGCGCCGGCAGCGCGCCTCGCGCGGCAGCGGCACGAAGGTCGCGGAATCCTCGGCCTGGTGCAATTCCAGCATCACCAGGCGGACCAGAAGCTCGGTGCGCGCCTCGGTATTGCGCGCGTCGAACAGCGCCAGGATCGCCTGGTGCAGGAGGGCCGACACCCGCACCACGAACTCGCTGGTCAGGCCCTCGTAGCGCTGCTCCTGTTTCAGCCAGGCGAGGTCGAAATACAGCGTGCGCATCTCGATATCGGCGAGCAGGTCGATGGCGTGCTCGAGCCGGGCTGGGACCCAGACGGCGCGGTCCGGCGGCACCAGCCAGCGTCCACCGGGCGTCGTCACCTGCATCGTGCCCCTGGCCGCATAGATCAGCTGCGCCTCGCGGTGCATGTGCGGCTCGATCCGCATGCCCTTGGGATAGTCGCGCGCAACCAGGTGCACGCCCGCGGGCGAGCGATGGTTGCTTCGGACTTCCCTCAGGATTGGCGTTTCCAAGATTGGCGTTTCCAAGACAGTCATTGGCAGCATCCCGTCATGGGTCCGACATATAACTCATTTCGGAACAGGTGAGGATTCGGAATGAACAGCCCCAGCCGGGTGATCGGCTTCGTCAACGCCGGTCATTTCATCGACCATTACGCGATGCTGATCTTCGCCGCCGCGGTGATCATCATGGGCCCGGCGCTCGGCATGGCCTATTCGGAGCTTTTGCCTTACGCGACGCCGGGCTTCGTCGCCTTCGGCGCCGGCTCGCTGCTCACCGGCTGGCTCGGGGACCGCTGGAGCCGGCGCCACATGATGCTGATCTTTTTCGTCGGCATCGGCGCCTCCATGATCTCGGTCGGCCTGGTGCAGACCCCGGCACAACTCGGCGCCGCGCTGCTCGCGATCGGCCTGTTTGCCTCGATCTATCATCCCGTCGGCACCGCCATGATCGTGTCCTATGCCGAGCGGCTCGGCCGCGAGATGGGGCTGAACGGCGTCTGGGGCAATCTCGGTGTCGCCTCGTCCGCGCTGGTGACCGGCGTGATCGGCCAGTATCTCGGCTGGCGTTTTGCCTTCATCGTTCCTGGCGTGGTCACCATTTTGATCGGCATCGCGTTTGCGGTCCTGGTCGTGCACGAGGACCGCAAGGGCTCGAAGCAGGCGGCGGCGCAGGCGCGCGTGGCCAAGCAGGACATGTGGCGCGTGATCCTGGCGCTGCTGATCGTCGTCATCGCGATCTCCACGACCTTCAACGCGGTCACGGTCGCCTTGCCAAAGCTGTTCGCGGAGCGGCTCGCCGACCTGACCAAAAGCCCGGCGTTGCTCGGGGTGATCGCGGCCGGCGTCTACGTGTTCGGCGCGATGACGCAGTACACGATCGGGCGGCTGCTCGACCATTATTCGCTCAAGACCGTGGCGCTGCCGCTATCCTTCATGCTGGCGCCGTTCCTTTACCTCGCCGCGAGCCTGCAAAACCTGCCGCTGATCCTGGTCTCGATCGGCATCGTGATGGGCGCGTTCGGGCAGGTCACGGTCAACGACGCCATGGTCGGCAAATACACCACGGAGGAGTGGCGCTCGCGCGCCTATGCGGTGCGCTATTTCGTCGGCTTCACCGCGGCGGGCGCATCCGTCGGCCTGGTCGCCTGGCTCTACGAGCAGGGCGGCTTCGTCACCATGCTGCACGCCTTCGCCGCCCTCTGCCTGCTTGCGATCGCCGCCGCACTGATCCTGCCGCGCGAGATCAGGACGCCGGCGGCGGTGTGAGGTCTCGTGTCCCGGACGCGCTGCAACGCCTAGCGTTGCTGCGCAGAGCCGGGACCCAGGAAGCAACACGGTACGCGGAGAGATGGGCCCCGGCTCTGCAGCGCACCGCCGAAGTGGCGCTGCGCTGCGTCCGGGGCACGAGTGTGGGCTGTGAGGCCAGCGCTCTCTCCGCATCGTCCTTGCGAGCGCAGCGAAGCAATCCAGAATCTTTCCCGCGGAGGGACTCTGGATTGCTTCGCTGCGCTCGCAATGACGGGGTGGGGCGACGGCGGCGCTCTTCGCAATGCCTGCCGATGATGCCACTATACCCCTGTTTTGCCCGACGGTGCAAGCCTTTTTCTGTAATACCGAAATTCCTCAACGTTTTCAGCCGCTCCCTATCAGTGCATGGGGTTGTTTTCGCATTTTTTGTTTTTGACTCCCTCCGCACGAGGGGGGAACCCGCTCCACCCCCGGCGGGTTCTACTTCCGGTGGCCCCAGCACCTTGCCGGGGCGGGTGAAGGGGACACGACAGCTGCATGCAGTGGAGCCTGCTCCGACCGGTCGGCCTCGTCCCTGCGGCGCTTGTCCTTTCGACCATTGCGGCCAGTGCCGGCGGCGGCAAGGCGGCAGGGCCGTCCGAGTTCCTGCTGGTGGCGCAGATCGTGCTGCTGATCGCCGTCGGCCGCGGCCTCGGCGAGATCATGCAGCGTATCGGCCAGCCCTCGGTGATCGGCGAGCTGCTCGCCGGCATCCTGCTCGGCCCCTCGCTGTTCGGCTGGATCTGGCCGGAGGCGCAAGCTGCGATCTTCCCGAAGACGCCCGAGCAGAAGGCGATGATCGACGGCGTCGCGCAAGTCGGCATCCTGCTGCTGTTGCTGCTGACCGGCATGGAGACCGACCTCAAGCTGGTGAGAAAGATCGGCAAGGCGGCGATCGCGATCTCGATCAGCGGCATCGTCGTGCCCTTCGCCTGCGGCTTCGCGCTCGGCGAGTTCCTGCCCGACGCGCTGCTGCCGGAGCCGCAAGCGCGCCTGGTGGCCTCGCTGTTCATGGGCACGGCGCTGTCGATCTCCTCGGTGAAGATCGTCGCGGTGGTGGTGCGCGAGATGAACTTCATGCGCCGCGACGTCGGGCAGATCATCGTCGCCACCGCCGTGATCGACGACACCATCGGCTGGATCATCATCGCCGTGATCTTCAGCCTCGCCTCGCAAGGCACGCTCGACTTCGCCGCGGTGGCAAAGGCCGTGCTCGGGACGCTCGCCTTCCTCGTCGCCAGCTTCACCGTCGGCCGCCGGCTGGTGTTTCACCTGATCCGCTGGGCCAACGACACCCTCGTCAGCACCGCGCCGGTCATCACGGTTATCCTGCTGCTGATGGGGACCATGGCCCTGATCACGCATCTGATCGGCGTTCACACCGTGCTCGGGGCCTTCGTCGCGGGCATTCTGGTCGGCGAGTCCCCGATCCTGACCCGGCAGATCGACGAGCGCCTGCGCGGGCTGATCTCGAGCTTCTTCATGCCGGTGTTCTTCGGCCTTGCCGGCCTCAGCGCCGATCTCTCGGTGCTGCGCGATCCCAATCTCCTGATGCTCACCGGCCTGCTGGTCGTCATCGCCAGCGTCGGCAAGTTCGGCGGCGCCTTCGTCGGCGGCACCGTGGGCGGCCTGAATTACCGGGAATCGCTCGCGCTCGCGAGCGGCATGAATGCGCGGGGCTCGACCGAGGTCATCATCGCCACCATCGGCCTGTCGATCGGCGTGCTCAGCCAGAACCTCTTCACGATGATCGTGACGATGGCGATCGTGACCACGATGGCGATGCCGCCGATGCTGCGCGCGGCGCTGGCCAGGCTGCCGATGAACAAGGACGAGAAGGAGCGGCTGGATCGCGAGGAGTTCGAGAAGCGCGGCTTCGTCGCCAATCTCGAGCGCCCGTTGCTTGCCGTGGACGAGAGCGTCAACGCCACCTTCGCCGCGCACATCGCGGGCCTGATCGCCGGCATGCGCGGCCTGCCGATCACCGTCCTTCATGTCGGCAGGCGTGCGAAGCAGCAGGAGGAGAGCCGCGACGAAGAGGAGAGCCATGAGGCCGTGGTGAAGAAGGCGGCCGTCTCCGCCAACAGCGACGAAGGTGCCGGCCACGTCGACGTCGTCACCCGCGCGCGCAAGGCTTCGCTCGGCGAAGCGGTCGCCGAGGAGGCGCGCAAGGGATTCGACCTCCTCGTCGTCGGCGTCGACAAGGTCGCCGCCAGCAAGGATCGTTTCGACAGGAAGATCGAGGACGCCGCTGCGAAGTTCGACGGCCCGCTCGCGCTCGTGGCCGCCAAGGGCAAGCATTTGAAGCAGCCGATGCCCGAGGCGCTCAACATCCTCGTTCCGGTCTCCGGCAGCGGCGTCTCCAAGCGCGGCGCCGAGGTCGCGGTCGCGCTGACGCAGGCCGGATCAGGCTCGCTGCGGGTGGTCTATGTCGCAACCACGCGCGACAAGGGCGCGCAGCGCGGCGCCTCGCGCGGGCTGAACCAGGAGGCCGGCATCCTGAAGGATGCCAGCGATCTTGCCGCGCGCTACGACGTCGACATCACCACGACGCTGCGCGTCAACCGGGCGCCGGAGGCGGCGATCCTGCGCGAGATCGACACCACCGACGTCGATCTCGTCGTCATGGGCGTCGACCGCATCCAGGCGGATCACCTCTCCTTCGGCGGTGTCGCGGATGCCGTGCTCCGGCAGTCGAAGGTCTCGGTGCTGCTGGTATCCAGCGGCGAGGCCCGGCAGGCGTCCGTGGAGAAGGCCTAGTGCTTCACTTCCGCCGCCGGCTGCGCTCCCGGCTGCGGTTTCGCCTTCTTCGACGCGCGCCAGTTCTCGAAACGCTGCACCACCACGAAGAAGGCCGGCACGAACAGCACCGCGAGGCAGGTCGAGGCCAGCATGCCCGAGAACACCGTGATGCCGATCGACTTGCGGGCGCTGGCGCCGGCGCCGGTCGCGAGCACCAGGGGCACGACGCCGAGGATGAAGGCGAACGAGGTCATCAGGATCGGCCGGAAGCGGGCGCGCGCCGCCTCGATCGCCGATTCCAGGATTGGCTTGCCGTCGCGGCCGTGCAGCTCGAGCCCGACCTCGACGATCAGGATGGCGTTCTTGGCCGACAGCGCGATCAGCAGGATCAGGCCGATCTGGCAGTAGAGGTTGTTGTCGATCTTGAGGCCAGAGAGGATCAGCATCGGCCCGAGCAGCGACAGCGGCACCGCGAGGATCACCGAGATCGGCGCATACCAGCTCTCGTACTGGCCGGCGAGCACGAGATAGACCAGCAGCATGGCGAGGCCGAACACCCAGTAGATCTGGTTGGAGACCGCCTTCTCCTGATAGGACATCGCGGTCCACTCGTAGCCGGTGCCCGGCGGCAGCGTCTTGGCCGCGATCTCCTCCATCAGCTTCAGCGACTGGCCGGACGAATAGCCCTGCGCGGGCAGGCCGATGACGGTCGAGGACGGATAGAGGTTGTAGAGGCTGATCAGCGAGGGGCCGGTGGCCGGGGTGATCCTGGCGACGGTGCCGATCGGGATCATGTCGCCGTTCGAGTTGCGCACCATCATGTTGGCGATGTCGCGCTCGGTGAGGCGGGATGACGGATCGGCCTGGGTATAGACCTGGAACACGCGGCCGAACTTGTTGAACTGGTTGACGTAGGACGAGCCGAGGTAGCTCGACAGCGCCGAAAACACCTGGTCGGTGGTGACGTGCAGCGTCTGGGTCTTGATGCGGTCGATCTCGACATTGTATTGCGGCACCGAGGAACGGAACGAGGACTGTACCCGCTGCAGCGCGCTCTGGCTCTGGCCGTTGGAAACCATCGCGCCCGTGATCGCCTGCAGCTTGGCGAAATCGTTGTTGCCGTCGCGCAGTTCGACCTGCATCGAGAATCCGGCCGCGTTGCCGATGCCCTGGATCGGCGGCGGCGGCAGCACCAGCGTGCGCGCCTCCATGATCACCGCGAGCTTGTCGTTCAGCCCGTACACCAGCGAGCGCAAATCCTCGCCTTTGCCGCGCGCGCCCCAGTCCTTCAGGATGATGTAGGCGACGCCGGCATTGGCGAGGCTCGCGCTGTTGTCGAGTGCGGAGATGCCGGCGATGGTGATGACCTGCTGGACGCCCGGCGTCTCCTTGATGAGCTCGCTTGCCTTGTCGAGCACCTTCTGGGTCCGTTCCAGCGAGGCGCCATCGGGCAATTGCACGGCGGCGATCAGATAGCCCTGGTCCTCGATCGGCAGGAAGCCGGTCGGCACCCGCGACAGGCCGTAGCCGCTGAGCCCGATAATAAGCAGCGCGAACGCGACCGAGACGGTGGCGTGTTTCACCAGGAAGGTGATCAGCCTGGTGTAGCCGCGCTCGACCCGGTTATAAACGGCGTTGAAGCCGCGGTAGAAGAAGTTGCGCTGCTCCGGCGGCACCGTTGGCCGCAGCCAGAGCGCGCATTGCGTCGGCTTCAGCGTCGCGGCGTTGATGGCGGACAACAGCGCGGTCGCCGCGATCACCAGCGCGAACTGCGAATAGATCCGCCCGGTGAGGCCGGCGAGGAACGAGGCCGGCAGGAACACCGAGATCAGCACCAGCGTGATGCCGACGATCGGCGCGAAAAGCTGGTCCATCGCCCTGATCGCGGCGTCGTGGCCGTTCATGCCCTGCTCGATGTTGTGGGCCGCGCCCTCGACCACGACGATGGCGTCGTCGACGACGATGCCGATCGCGAGCACGATCGCAAACAGCGTCGACATGTTGATGGTGAAGCCGAGCGCCGCCATCGCCGCGAACGCGCCGATGATGGTGACCGGCACGGTCGTCGCCGGCACCAGCATGGCCCGCCAGTCCTGCAGGAACACCAGGATCACGACCAGCACCAGGAGGCCGGCCTCGATCAGCGTCATGTAGACTTCGTGCACCGAGGCCTGCACGAACTTCGTGGTGTCGAACGGCGTGTCGTACTTCATGCCTTGCGGGAAGGCCTTGGCGAGCTCCGCCATCTTCTTCTCGACGGCCTGCTCGACCTCGAGCGCGTTGGCGCCGGGCGACTGAAACACGCCGATGCCGGTGGCCGGCTGCTTGTTGAGCGAGAAGATCTGGCTGTAGGTCTGCGCGCCGAGCTCGACCCAGCCGACGTCGCGCACGCGCGTGACGTCGCCGCTAGAGCCGGTCTTGACGATGATATTCTCGAACTGGCCGGCATCGTCGAGTCGGCCGGCGACGTTGAGGGTGTACTGGAACGCCTGTCCTGACGGCGTCGGCGGCGCGCCGACCTGGCCGGCCGCGACCTGCTGGCTCTGCTGCTGGATCGCCTGGATGACGTCCTGTGGCACGAGGCCGCGGACCTGCAGCTTGTTCGGGTCGAGCCACACCCGCATCGAATACTGGCCGGCGCCGAACACCGTGACGTTGCCGACGCCGGGCAGGCGGGAGAGCTCGTCGCGGATGTTGATGGTGGCGTAGTTGCTCAGGTACAGGCTGTCGTATTTCGAATCCGGCGAGGTCAGCGTCACGAACAGCAGGATCGAGGTCGAGCGCTTCTGCACGGTGACGCCCTGGTTCTGCACGGCCTGCGGCAGTTGCGACAGCGCGCTGGAGACGCGATTCTGCACCAGCACCTGCGCGAAGTTCAGGTCGGTGCCGATCTTGAAGGTCACGGTCAGCGTATAGGTGCCGTCGGAGCCGCTGTAGGACTGCATGTAGAGCATGTCCTCGACGCCGTTGACCTGCTGCTCGATCGGCAGCGCCACGGTGTCGATCACGGTCTTGGCGCTGGCGCCGGGATAGCGCGTGGTGACCTGCACCGTCGGCGGCACCACGTCCGGATATTGCGCAATGGCGAGGTTGAACAGCGCGACGCCGCCGATCAGGATCATCAGGAGCGCGATGACGTTCGAGAGGACCGGCCGCTCGATGAAGAATTTGGAGATCATGGCCGGTGGCCCCTTTACTTGGCTGAGGCCTGCGACTGCTCGATCTTGATCGGCTGCGGATCGATCTTCTGGCCCGGGATAACCCGCAGCAGGCCTGCGATCACGACGCGGTCCTCCGGTTTCAGGCCGCTCTCGATCACGCGCAGGCCGTTGTCGACGGGCCCGACCTGCACCTTGCGCTGCTCAACGACGTTGTCGCTATTGGCCACCAGCAGATAGCGGCCGCCCTGGTCGCTGCCGAGCGCGGTGTCGGGAACGAGAAGGGCGTCGTTCTCCTGTGTGAAGGGCACGCGGATGCGGGCGAAATAGCCGGGCAGCAGCACCCGCTTGTCGTTGGGCACGATGCCGCGCACCGCGAGCGTGCCGGTCGACTGGTTCAGGGTGGGCGAGACGTAGTCGAGCTTGCCGTCATGGGGGTAACCGGTCTCCGTCTGGAGACCGATCTGGATCGGGAATTGCCGCATGTCCGCGGGGGTCAGACCCCGGCGCTGCATCTCGGCGCGGATGCGCAGCACGTCCTGCTCGTTGACGGTGAAATTCACATAAATCGGGTCCAGCGCGACAATGGTGGCGAGCTGGGTCGGGGAGGCGACACCGACGAGTTCGCCGACCGATGCGAGATGCGCGCTGACGACGCCGTCGAACGGCGCGCTCACCTTGGTGTAGCCGTAATTGACCTCGGCGATCCTGGTGTTGGCCTGGGCCTGCAGCAGATTGGCCTGGGCGTTGTCGCGGGCCGACGTCGAGTTGTCGAGGGTCGCTTGCGAGACCGCCTGCCGCTGCACCAGGTCGGCCTGCCGCTTGTAGTCGGCCTCGGTCTGCCGGACCGAGGCTTGCGCGCCGGCCTCGGCCGCCTTCGCCTGGTCGAGCTTGAGCTTGTAGGTCTCCGGCTCGATGGTGAAGAGCTGGGTGCCCTGCTTGACGAAGGAGCCGTCCTGGTAGTCGATCGATTGCAGGAAACCCTGCACGCGCGCGACGAGATCGACGCTCTTGACCGGCGCGGTGTTGCCGGTGGCTTCGACATAACGGGTGACCTGCCGCTGCACCGGCGTCGCCACGTCGACCTTGGCCGGCGGCGGAGCGACGAACGTGTTCTTGTCCTCGCAGCCGGCGAGCGCGATCACGGCCGCGGCGGCGGCCAGGGCCCGCCCGATATGTTTCCCCGCTCCGTTGCGTCGTGCGGCAGAGGCGGGATTCGCGCAATTCATCAGATGGTCCCCGGTTATCGTCTGCAGGTAGCGGCAGGCTACCAACAAACGGCCGGCCGTGAAACACCATAGCCATGGCGGTCAGCGGCCTTGCACCGCACACCGCGATGTGACGTTTGACGGATTCGTCACGACAAACCGCTTTTCACCGGGATCATGATCGACCAGAATTGATGGCAATGGCCGCGGCACCGGAATGGGCGGTCGATAAGAACAGAAGCCGGACTAAGAAAAGGTGAGGAGACCATGACATGCCCAAGGACCTGCCCAAGGACCTGCCCAAGTCCCCGCCCAAGTCCCTGCATTCGGCGCTTGCCGGCATCGTCCTCGCCGCGGTGTTTGCCATGCCCGCGCTAGCCGATGGCTTGAAGGACGAGATCGCGCCGACCGGCAAGCTGCGGGTCGCGATCGCGATCAGCCCGGCGGGCGGCGCGTTCTGGTCGACCAGGACGGAGTCTGGCTATGCCGGGGTTCCCGTCGATCTCGGCAAGGAGATAGCTGCGCAGCTCGGCGTGCCCGTCGAATATGTCGTGCACCAGAATTCCGGGCAGATTACCGACGCGGCGTCGAAAGGGACCTGGGACGTCACCTGGCTGCCAAAAGATCCCGAGCGCGAGACCAAGATGATGTTCGGTCCGATCTACGAGGTCGCCGACGCCACCTACATCGTCAGGCCCGGCTCAGGCATCACCAGCTTCGCCACGCTCGACCAGGTGGGCGTCAAGGTCGCCGCCGTGAACGCCACCACCACCATGCGCGGTGCGATCGCCCATCTGAAGAACGCGAAGGTCACGGGCTACCAGACCTATGACGAGATCTTCGGCCTGCTCCAGGCCGGCGCGATCGACGCCTTCGCGCTGTCGCGCGATCAGCTCAACAAGATGGCGCTGAAGATTCCGGGCACGAAGGTGCTGGACGAGACCTTCAAGAAGACGGTGACGGCCGTTGCCGTCCCGCTCGGCCACAGCCAGTCGCTGGCGTTCGTCACCAAATTCATGAACGAAGCCGTGACGAGCGGCACGCTGCGCAAGGCCTATGACAACAATGGCTTGAAGGACGCGCCGATCCGGACGGAATAGACGAGCGCAGCGGAGGCTGGCTGCACGTCAGTTCGATGTCTTGGCGCCTCCGCCCGGATTCTGCAGGAAGCTGCCAACCTCCCGGTTCAGGAACTCCACGTCCGCAGGAATGAAGCCGCCGGCCGAGGCATGACCGTTGACGGTCCCCGGGCTGATCGTTTCCATCTTCACGTTGCGGATGTTCTTGCCCATCTCGGTCGGCTCGAATTCCGGGTTGAGCAGGTCCTTGGTGCCGGTCAGGATCAGCGTCCTTGCCTTGATCGAGGCGAGTGCCTTTGCGGTGTCGCCGTTGAATCCGGGCGAGGTGCCGACATCGTGACGCTCATAGGCCCAGGTCTGGTAGATCCAGTCGTTGGCATCGAACGCCTTCAACGCCGCGTCTTCCTGCGCCTTCATCCAGGGCAGGACGTCCATGGGATTCTTGAACTGCGCCTGATACATGTCCGGCGTGCGTGCCGAGAGCAAATTGAGGATGTCTCGCCAGAGCCGGATGCCCCTTTCGGGCGGCGCGTCGTAGTTTCCGTCATTCCATGCGGCATCGGTCATGATCGCCTTGCGGGAGGCTTCGACGACCGCCACGCTCCAGGCCGGCGTCTTAGCGAGCGGGACCATCGCCACCAGCGCATCCATGTAGTCGGGGTGGCTGACGCCCCATTGCAGCGCCTGCATGCCGCCCATCGACGGGCCGACCACGGCGACAACATGCTCGATGCCGAATTTCTCCTTCGCGAGGCGATATTGCGATTCAACCATGTCGCGGATCGCGAATTTGGGGAACTGCATGCGCGGCTGCGCCTTGGAATTGCTCGGCGACGTCGTCAGGCCGTTGCCAATCGCGTCGGTGCAGATGATGAAATATTTGTCGGGGTCGAGCGCCTTGCCGGGGCCGATCATGAAATCGAGCCGGTGATGATTTCCCGAGATCGCCGTCACCATCAGGACGGCGTTGGATTTCTCGGCGTTCAGCGTGCCGTGGGTCACGTAGGAGATCGAGAAATCCTTGATTACCTCGCCGCTCTCCAGCTTGAGGTCCCCCTCGCTGTAGAGCTGGTGAGGCGCCTGCTGCGGCGTGTGAGCCAACGCCGGCGCGGACATCAGAAGGCTCAGGATGCTGACGCGGACAAGGTCCTTCATGGCTGCCCCCCGGGTGCTTGGCAAAATGTCTTGCCTTGTTTTGGTCAGCTAAGAGCAATCGGACAATTTCCGCAACGATCCGGATACCAGGAATTTTTGCGATCGGCGGGGAATAAACCGCGTTGCAATGGAAAGGGCGCGCGCCTCGGGGTGACGGTCGGGCAATCATGCTATAATTCACACCGGGCGGTTTCCTTCATGAGCGAGGCGTCTATGGGCGCACAAGTCGGGGCGCTGATCTTTTCGATAAGCATCGTCCAACTCGCCAACGGGTTCTTTGTCACTTTCATCTCGCTGCGGGTGACGGCCGAGAGTTTCTCGGCCGTCGACACCGCTCTCGTGCTCAGTGGCTACTTTGCCGGCTTCACCGCGGGAGCCGTCTTCTGCACGAGGACCATCGAACGGTTTGGGCACATCCGCGCCTATGTCGCTTTTGGCGGCATCGTCGTCGCCGCAACGGCTGTCATGCCTCTCCTCGTCAAGCCGCTGCCGTGGCTTGCGCTGCGGGCAATCATCGGGCTCGGCTGCGCCGGACTCTTTGTCACCACCGAGAGTTGGCTGAACGCCAAAGCCCGGCCGGTGGAGCGGGGCCGCGTCTTCGCAGTCTACATGGTCGGAACCTTCGTCGCTCTCGGTCTTGGCCAGCTCCTGATCAGCCGCGTTGACATGGACGGGCCGGCACCGTTCAGCATCATTGTCGCCCTGTTTGCGATCGCACTGGTGATCGTCAGCACGACCCGTGCGGAACCGCCCCGGATCATCGTTCAGGAAGCCGTTGCCTATGGCCAATTGCTGCGTGCAATTCCTGTCGCCGTTGCCGGCGCGACGCTGAGCGGAACGATTACCAGCGTCTTCTACGCGCTCGTTCCCGTGTGGATGCAGGGACGGAACATCGATAGCGCGACCATCGGGCTGGTGATGCTTGCGGCCGTACTGGGCGGTCTCACGTTTCAACTTCCCGTCGGCCACCTCTCGGACCGTCTTGATCGACGGATGGTGCTGACCGGCCTCTGCGTCGGGCTGGCGGGCACGGGCTTCGCATTGGTGCACCTACCGCGTACGTTTGCCGTGATCCTGCCGATGGCCGCGTTGCTCGGAGGGTTCATATCCACGCTCTATCCGATCTGCGTGGCTCATGCGCATGACGTGATGCCGGCCGAGCGCGTCGTGCCCGTGAGCGGGCAACTGATCCTGCTCAATGGTCTCGGCGCGATCCTGGGTCCGCTCGTCGGCATGAGCCTGAAGGAATACTCCGGCATTGACGGCATCCTCTATCTCATCGTCGGCACGGCGATCGTACTGGCCGTGATCGCGGCGGGCTGGAGCATGACGGCCTTGCCGCCGCATCCGGTGCGGCCATTCGAAGTGTTGGCGCCGCAAGTGCCGGTCGTCGCGCACGAGTCGTCAGGCGCGCGCGAGCAGTAATCACCAAAGCGGCATGAGCGTTGATCCAGCCGACGATGCCCGGTTGTCAAGACAACCGGCCTTCAGCGCTCCTTGAGCTCCTCGTATTTCGCCATCGCGCGCTGGAACTTGCGCTTGAACAGCCACATCGCGCCGAGGATCTCGCGAAAACTCGCCGATGTCCGGGCACGGTCGGCCTGTCCGAAGGCAAAAATGCTGTTGTTGCGCAGGTGCTTCATGATCGTCGGACTGGACACCCTGTAGTTCAGAAGGTCGCCGGACTTGAGCGCCGACCTCGTCGGCGTGGGCACGATCTGGATCAGCTCGAACAGCTTCATCTGGTCGATCGGATCGGGCAGCGTCTTGACGATTCCCGGGATCTCGCGGAACAGGTCGGCATGCGCGTTCATCAGGCCGTCGCGCACATTGGTCCAGTGGTTGAAGCGGTAATCGGTGCCGCGGGCGCGTGCCTCCTCCTTGTCGTCGCGTGCGATCAGCCCGGGATCGATCGCCGCGACGGCGCTCCTGATCGCCTCCCATTTCCGCCTGCCGTTGCGGTCCTCCGACGGGCCGGTCTGCAGGCTGCCCATATAGGTGTTCGAGCGTGCATTGCGGACATTCTGCTTGCCGTTCGTCTCCGCGAAAAACAGGCCGAGGCTGATCCGTCCCGCCGCTTCCGCATCACCCGGCGCAAGCCCCTTGGCTCGCGCAATCGCTGCGGCGAGGTCGACGACGTCCCGGAAAGGCGTCGCCGAGTTCTGCGCGCTCGCCGGCGGCGCCTCCATGATCTCGAAGAGACGGGCGTATTCGTCGACCAGCGGCTCGATCCCGGCATCGAAATAGGCGGGCGGAATCTCGAACTTGTTGGGCTTTCCGATCCGGGACGGGATGGCGTCCGTGAGATCCTTGTAGGTGCTGATGACGGCGACGCGCGCAAGGTAGAGCGCCTGGCCGGGCAGGTTCGGCAGCGGCTGCTTGGCCTCGATCTGGCTGCGCCGCTCAGTGAGGACCGCCTTGAACTCGGCGAGCGCGCGATCATAGCTCGCGACTGCGTCCGCCTGTCCTGGCGTTTGCGCCTCGCCTGCGGCGAATGTCGCGAGGCACAGCCCAAGCGCGGCCATGGCCGCGATGGCATGACGTCGTCCACGCATGGCCTGTTCTCCCGACGATTCGCTGCTCGAGGAGCGTAAGCATCGATGGCAAGGCTGGCGAGACGAAATCCCACCCGGTCGCGGAGGTAGTGCAGGCCGTCGTCCGGGGGTATCAGTGCGGCCTAAGGTTCATCTAGCCCGGTCACCTCGGGCGACATACAATGGGCAGCCTTCGAAACTGAATGCTCTGCTGACCATTGAAGGAGGCGGCGATGCGGATGCTACGTTGGATAGTCCTGGGCGGTGCCGCGGTCCTGATGGTGACCTCGGCCGCGGCTCAAACCTACGATCCCAGGTATCCCGTCTGTATGCAGAAATGGGAGTGGGGCGGCAGCACCTATTTCGACTGCAGCTATTCGTCATGGGACCAGTGCAAGGCGGCGACGGTCGGACTTGCCGCGATGTGTCTGGAAAACCCCTATTGGTCGCGCGCGCAACCGAGGTATTCGGGCCGCCGCGTGCGGACGCCGGCCCCATATTGATGCATCCGCGGCCGCCGTTGCATACGGCTGCGGATCGCTGCGTGTGTTGACGGCACGCCCTAGTCGTTGGCCTCCGGCGGCAGGAAGTCGACCTCGTGCAGAGCCGAGATGCGCACGACCTCGGCGGGGTCGGTGAGATTGTGGAGCTGGTTGAACAGCGCCTCCAGCTTCTGCATCGGCGAGACCCAGAACAGCGCGCGGCACGGCTTGTCGGACTTGTTGAAATAGCCGTGCGGGATGCCGCGCGGCATGCGCACGAGGTCGCCGGCATGGGCCTTGACCCATTGGCCGTCGAGCTTGAGGTCGAGCGTGCCTTCCTGCACCAGGATGAACTCGTCCTGGGTCGGATGGACGTGCACCGGCACGAACTGTCCGGGATCGCTGTTGGTCTCGAACGCGAAGGTGGACTCGGTGACGGCCTTGGGGAAATAGACCTGGCCCAGGATGTTCCAGCTCTTGCCGCCGTAGCCGGTGCCGTTTGCGGTAATGCCCTTCTCGAGTGCAGTCATTGGCTCGCCTCCCATGGAATTTCCGGCGGAGTGTCGCCCAGGCGCCCGGCACTGTCCATGCGCTACGAGCGCTCGTCTCGTTCGGGGACCTGCTTGCGCAAAAACCCCTCCACGTCGGCCTGCACCGAATAGGGCATCGGGATCGGGTCGCCGGCGGCATCGACGGCGGTGTCGAGGCAGCGGCGCAGCATGCGGGCGAGCTCGGCCTTGCGATAGGGCTTGGTCAGCAGCGGTACGCCCATGGTGGCGTGTCCCTGCGCATGGAGCGTATCGTAGGCATAGCCCGACGTGAACAGGATCCGCAGGGAGGACCGTTTCGCCACCAACTGCTCGGCGAGCTCCCGTCCGTTGATCCCGCCGGGCATCACGATGTCGGTGAAGAGCAGGTCGAACGGCGTGCCTTTGGCCGCGATCGCGAGCGCCTCGGCCGCGGTCGCGGCGGTGATCACCTTGTAGCCCAGGCTCTCGAGCTGGACCGTGACGTATTGGCGGACGTCGCGATCATCCTCGACGCAGAGGATGGTTTCCGTTCCGCCCACCACCTTGCGCTCGTCATAACCGGCCGGACGAAGCGTGCTGCTCTCGGCCTTCGGCAGGTAGATCGCAAACGTGGTGCCTCCACCCTCCGTGGAGGAGACCTTGATGCCGCCGCGGGACTGCTTGACGAAGCCGAACACCATGCTGAGCCCGAGCCCGGTGCCCTTGCCGACCTCCTTGGTCGAGAAGAACGGGTCGAAGATGCGCTCGAGGATGGCTTGCGGGATGCCGGTGCCGGTATCGGCGATCTCGATCTCGACATAGTCGCCGGCATATCCGGCGCCGACCGCGATGGCTTCGCGCACGCCGAACACGACGTTGCGCGTGGTCAGTGTGAGCTTGCCGCCATCCAGCATCGCGTCGCGGGCGTTGATGGCGAGGTTGAGCAGCGCCGAGCTCAGTTGTCCGCGGTCGACCAGCGCGAGCCAGACGTTGCCGTCGAGCCGCGTCACGATCTCGATCTTCTTGTCGAAGGTCGCCAGCAGCAGCTTTGCCAGCTCCTCGATCAGCTGGTTGACGTCGATCTCGGCGGGCTGCAGCGCCTGCTTGCGCGCAAAGGACAGCAGGCTCGACGTCAGCGCGGCGCCGCGGTCAGCCGCCTCGCTGATCAGCTTGGTGATGGTCGCGAGCGGCGGGTTGTCCTTCACGGCATCGGCGAGGATCTCGATCGTGCCCGTGATCACGGTCAGCATGTTGTTGAATTCGTGCGCGATGCCGCCGGTGAGCTGCCCGACCGCCTCCATCTTCTGGGACTGGATCAGTTGTTCTTCGGCGGCGCGCTTGCGCGTGACGTCCCTGACGAAGGTGTTGACGATGGTGCGCCCACCGAGCCGCAAGGCCGTGCTCGACGCCTCGACGAGGATCTCCTCGCCGTTCCTGTGGAGCAGGGTGGCTTCGAAGCGGATGCCGGTCGGCGAGGCCGACAGTTCCGGCAGCAGGCGCATCACGCGTTGCCTGAAACCGTCGCGGAGCGGCTCGGCCACGAGCAGATCGACGACGTCGGCACCGACGGCCTCGGTGCGCGTCCATCCGGTCAGCGCTTCCGCCTGAAAGCTCCACTCCAGGACGATGGCGGTGTCGTCGGTCTGAATGAAGGCATCGAGCGCGGTCTTGATGACGGCTTGCGTCATCTGCGCGCTCTCGGCGATCGCTTTGGCGTGGCCGGCGGCTTGCGCGGCAGCGCGCCTCGCCTGCCACCTCTCGACCGCGCGCATGCAGAGATGGGCCAGCGCCAGCGCGACCGCGCCGCTCGCCAGCAGGGCGACGAGCTGCGCCGCACCGAACCTGTGCGCGGCGTCGCCGGTCAAGGCATAGGAGGCGTAAAGGGCTGCGGCGGTCACCATGACCTGCGCGGCCATCGCGAGTGTCAGAAGCCTCCTGAGTTTCATCTACGCACACCAGAGCGGTAGCCGCGAACTGCCCTGCCACTGGGCCGGCATCCCCTGAGCTACAGACTCCCCGCGCCGCCGTCGAGGGTCAAGTCCGGGAAGCCCCGGGCCGCTGGCTGTCCCCGGCAATGCGGCGTCCGGATACCGCACGCCTCACCATGCAGGAAAGCCTGAGGCGGCGTCGTGACCCGGATCGCGCGCGGTGCCCGCTGTGTCGGGTTGTCGAATATCCGCGGCGGCTGTATCTAAGTCGTGATCTGTTTCTGGTTGTGATGAAAATTAGCTGAAAAATTGAGAAGAGCTGAGGTCCACTCCTGGTCCTTTGCCGGGTTTCGGGGCGCGGAAGACCGTGCCGCGTGCGACAACGGGGAGTGGAAATCATGGCAGGCGACACCGGCAGGTTCGGCGTTGGGGCACTGCGGCCCGGCAGCCCGAATCGCCGCCAGTTCTTCCAGCTCGGCGCCGGCGCCGCGGCTGGATGGAGCCTCGCAGGCCCCGCTCTCGCCCAGACCGAGCGCCCCGGCAATCCGCCGGACAAGCCGCGCGGGCAGCTGATCGCGGGGCTGTCGCAGGAGCCGACCGTGTTTCATCCGCTGATGCCCGGCATCGACGTCGACCAATCCGTCTGGTGGCAGCTGTTCTCGCCGCTCTGGATCATCGATCCCGAGGGCAACTTCGTTCCCGATCTCGCGCGTGAGATCCCGACCATCGAGAATGGCGGCCTGTCCGCCGACGGCCTGACCTGGAAGATCAGGCTGCGCAGCAACGTGAAGTGGCACGACGGTGCACCGTTCACCGCCGACGACGTCAAGTTCTCGCTCGACCTGATCAACAATCCGGATTTCCGTGCACGCAGTCGCATCGGCCATGATCGCGTCAAGGACATCAAGGTCGTCGCGCCCGACGAGATCCACTGGCGGATGGCGTCCCCTTATTCGCCCTACATGTCGATCCTGTCGCTCACCTTCATGGTGCCGAAGCATATTCTGGAGAGGGTGGAGGATCCCAACGCCTCGCCGTTCCACGATGCGCCGGTCGGAACCGGACCGTTCCGCTGGGGCGAGCGCGTGAGCGGCGACCGCATTCTGCTCAACGCCCATGCCGGCTATCACGGCAGGGGACCTTACGTCGAACGCGTGGTGTTCAAATACATTCCGGACCTCACCGCCCTCTACAGACGCTTTCGCGACGGTCAGGTCGACTACACCGGCCTGCAAGGCATCCAGCCGAACTTCGTGCAGGAGGCGAAGACGCTGAAGGGCCGAAAGCTCTTCGTCTCCGCGGTCTCGGCGGTGGAGCATATCGGGCCCAATCTGGAATTCGGTCCCTTCGCCGACCGCACGGTGCGCGAGGCGCTCTACCTCGCCGTCAACAAGCAGGCGGTCATCGATGCGCTGAACTACGGCCTGCCGCGGCAGACCGAGAGCTTCGTGCCGCAGCAGGCGTGGTCGTTCCAGCAAGGCCTGCCGCAGCATATCTACGATCCGACCAGGGCCAACGCGCTGCTCGATGCCGCCGGATGGGTGCGCGGCTCGGACGGTGTGCGGGAGAAGGGCGGCATTAGGCTCGAATTCACCAACTCGACGGCGGCAGGCAATGCGGTGCGAGAGCAGACCCAGCAGCTTCTGATCCGGGACTGGCGCACGATCGGCGCCACCATGCGCGTCAAGAACATGCCTGCGGCGGTGATCTTCGGCGAATTCACGCGGCAGTCGAAATTCAATTCGTTGCTGGTCGCCGTCAACTTCATGCTGGGCAGTGATCCCGACGTAACGACGTATTTCGACTCCGGCTCCGTTCCCGCCAGGGGCGGCCGTGGCACCAACGTCTATCAGTACAAGAGCGCGGAGGCCGACCGTCTGCTCGCCAAGGGCGCCAGGCAGTTCGACCGGGCGCAGCGCAAGGCGACCTATGGCGAACTGCAAAGGCTCATCCGCAGCGATCTCGCGATCCTGCCGCTATTCCAGCACTCCCTCGCCGAGGGCCTGAAGGAGGGGCTGCAGGGCTTCCGCCCCAACATCAACATCTCCGTCAATTGCTGGAACATGCGTGAATGGTACTGGACCGTCTGATCGGCGAGCCGCGCTTCACGAATTGACGTGGACGAAATCCCGCAGCAGCGGGTAGATCTCGTTGTTCCAGCGCTTGCCCGAGAACACGCCGTAATGGCCGACGCCGGCCTGCATGTGATGGACGCGGCGATAGGCGCGCACGCCGGTGCAGAGGTCTTGCGCCGCGAGCGTCTGTCCGACCGAGCAGATGTCGTCCTTCTCGCCCTCGACCGTCATCAGCCCCATGCGGCCGACGGCCCTGGTATTCACCGGGCGGCCGCGATGCATCAGCCGGCCCTGCGGCAAGAGGTGCTCCTGGAACACGTCGCGTACCGTCTCGATATAGAACTCGGCCGGCAGGTCCATCACCGCGAAATATTCGTCGTAGAAGCTCTTGATGGTCGCGGCCTTCTCCTTCTCGCCCTTGGCGATGTGGTTGGCGAGGTCGAGATGCTGCCTGACGTGGCGCTCGAGATTCATCGTGACGAAAGCGGTGAGCTGCACGAAGCCCGGATACACCTTCCGCAGCGCGCCGCGGCACTGCACCGGCACGTAGTTGATGAGATTGTGCTCGAACCACCCGATCGGCCTGCTCTTGGCGAAGTCGTTGACCCGGGTCGGCTGGATGCGGGTGTCGATCGGCCCCGCCATCAGCGTCAACGTGGCCGGGCGCGAGGGGTGGTTGTCCTCGCACATGATTGCGGCCGCCGCGAGCGCCGAGACCGAGGGCTGGCAGATCGCCACCATGTGCGGGCGCGGGCCGAGCTGTCCGAGGAAGTCGATGAGGTGCTCGGTGTAGTCGTCGAGCCCGAAGCGGCCCTGGCTGCGCGGAATATCGCGCGGATTGTGCCAGTCGGTGATGTAGACGTCGTGGTCCTGCAGTAGCGTCTTCACGGTGCCGCGCAGCAGCGTCGCGAAATGTCCGGACATCGGCGCCACCAGCAGCATGCGCGGCTGCTGGCTGCCGTCGTCCTTCTTGAAATGCAGCAGCGAGCCGAACGGCGTGGCGTAGGTGATCTCCTCAGTGACGCCGATCTCGCGGTTGCCGACCATGACGCTGTCGATGCCGTAGGCCGGACGATCATAGGTGAGGGTGGAGCGCGAGATCAGCTCCAGCGCGGCGGCGAGCCGGCCGATAGCATGGTCGGACAGGCCGTGCGGCACCATGTTGAGCCATCTGAGCGCCGACGACGCGCCCGCCCGCCACGGCGCCGTGAAATCCATATGGTTCTGAAAGGCCTGATAGAACATCGACATCATACTGACGCGCCCACCTGTCCGATGCTGCCATGCAATATCGGAGCCAACAGCGAGCCGGATCGCCCGGAAAATTGGCACATCGCTTGCTAATCATGCGGGGGTGAAGACGCCGCACGCACAGGCAATGGGCATGTCCGCGGTTCGCGCGGGGCGCAAGGTCGAGGGGGCGAGGGAAGGGGCTACATGGCGAAAGCGACACTGACCATCAGCAGCAAGAACTACTCGTCCTGGTCGCTGCGCGGCTGGCTGCTCGCAAAGTTTTCGGGGCTCGATTTCGAGGAGATCGTGACCGCGCCGGACGATCCGTCCGCGCGCGCCGAAATTCTCCTGCTGTCGTCGTCGATCCTGGTGCCATGCCTGCGGCACGAGGGCGCCACCGTCTGGGATACGCTCGCCATCGCCGAATACCTCAACGAGGTGATGCCGGACGCCGGGCTGCTGCCGGCCGACCGCGTTCAGCGCGCGCATTGCCGCTCGATCTGCGGCGAAATCCATTCCGGCTTCACCACACTGCGCGCCTCGCTGCCGGTCAATCTGAAGGGGCACTTCCCCGGCTTCAAGATCTGGTCGCGCGCGCAGTCCGACATCGACCGGGTCTGGTCGATCTGGCGCGACTGCCTGGAGACATCGGGCGGACCGTTCCTGTTCGGCGACAAGCGCACCATGGCGGACGCGATGTACGCCCCCGTGGTGACGCGCTTCATCACCTATGACGTCAAGCTCGAGCCGCGTCTGAAGGCCTATGCCGACGTCATCATGGCCATGCCGGAGATGAGAGAATGGATCGCGGCGGCCAGGGAGGAGCCGGCCGAGATCGAGGAGCTCGAGGTCGAATATTAGGCAACGGGCGGCCGACTCTGCCCGCTTCTGCGGCGGCTCTCCTTCCCGGGCGCCGCCGGCAGCCATGCGATTCCTGCAATTAACCTTTGGTGCCGGCTGCGGGGCCAAGCCCGGCCGGACGGCTCACAGATCTTGTACGCGCGCGCAGGCGGCCGGCGACATCTAGCCGTGAACAGCCGTGGACGCAGGCGGTCCGCTGATTCGGACGTGATTCGTTCAGGCCGCGTTCCGAAGGTTAAGGATCGGCCGCGGCGCCGTCGCGTTTTGAGACAGAAGCGGCCCGTTCAGGCGAGGTCCTTGTGCTTCAGGCGCGGCAGGCGCCAGCCGATGACGGTGGCCTCCACCGCGTTTCCGGCTTCGTGGTTCTGCCAGCGTCCCTCGACATAGCGGCAGGCGAAGGGCAGTTGATATGTTCCGCTGTGGTCCTCGCACAGCACTTCGAGCGGCATGCCTGGCGGTGGCTCTCCGGCGCCATCGAACTCCGCCAGACGTCGTTCACGCGTTGCCATTCCAAAATTCTCCCCTCAAACATCGCCGCGGAAAGAGCGCCCACTTCTTCCGCGCGCGGATCGTTGCCCCCCGTCCCAGGGAACAGGGCAAGCTCAACGCGAGAATGCGGTGCGAGTGTGGTAGGGTCGTCAGGCTCTGTGCCGCCAGCGCACATTGCCGTGATCGATTTTGCCGAAGGAACCTTGATGTTGCGCATTCCCGTTGCAGCCTGCCTTGCCATGTTACCGCTGGTCGTGCCGGTGCACGCGCAGGATGTACCCGGCATCGAGATCTGCACGGTCGAGAAGACCATGGAGCGGCGCACCAGCTGCCTGCAGAGCAATGTCGACTTTCTGCAGAAGACGATCACCAAGCTCAGCCTCGACCATCAGCAGAAGCTGGACGCTGCCAACCGCCAGATCGATGCGTTGAAAGTCACGGTCGCCGGCCTGCAGAAGACGCTCGGCGATCTTCAGGCCGCGCAGGCAAAGATCGCGGACGACGCGAAGAAGAAACCAGACGCGCCGCCGCCCAAGGACGCGAACAAGGATGCGAACAAGGACACGAAATAGGCGCGGCGCTCACGTGGCGCCATATCGCTCCATGACGCCGCGGTCGGGCTCGTAGCCGAGCCCGGGTCCGGTGGGCACCGCCACGCGGCCGCTCGCATCGACGTCGGCGCGGCCGCCCCAGAGGCAGGCCTCGCGCCTAAGATAGAACATCTCGACGAGCCCGTCGTCGCGTCCCGCCAGCAGATGCAACGTCGCGAGCAGGCCGGGGCCGAAATAGGGAGAATGCGGGACGATCTTGACGCCGCGCTGATCGGCCAGCCGCGCGACCTTCAGAAACTCCGTGATGCCGCCGACCTTGGTCACCGACGGCTGCGCATGGCTCACCGCGCCCGCATCCATCATCTGGCGGAATTGATATTCGGTGCAGGCGTTCTCGCCGGCGGCAACGCCGAGCCCGCCCTTGCTGCGGACCTCCGCAAGCGTGACGAAATCCTCCGGCGGCCAGACCGGCTCCTCCAGAAACATCGGCTGCGCGTCCGTGCATGCCTTGGCGAACGCGATCGCCTGCTCGCCGCTGAGCGGGCAGTTCATGTCGACCATCAAGGGAATGCCAGGGCCGATCGCCTCGCGCGCGGCAAGCACCGCCGGCGTCGTGGTCTCGTGCAGCTTGATGGCGCCATAGCTGAGCGCGAGCGCCTTCCTGCATTCGCCGGCGATTTTCTCGGGCGAGCCGATCCGCAGCAGGCTCGCATAGGCGGGAATGGACGAGCGCCTGGTCTCTCCGAGCAGGCGATGCAGCGGCACGCCCTGGATCTTCGCGGCGAGGTCCCACAGCGCGATGTCGAGCCCCGAGATGGCGAACATGGTGATGCCGTAGCGGCCGAACAAATGCAGGTTGCGCTGGATCTGCTCCATCACCGCGGGAATCCCGGCTGCATCGGGCACCTTGAGCCCGCGGGCCTGAGGCGCGATCATCTCCTCGACGGCGCTCCGGGTTGTCCGCGGACAGACATAGGCGAAGGCATCGCCCCAGCCGGTCAGTCCGGCATCGGTGGTGACCTCGACCAGGACCATGTCGAGCGCCGAGATTGCGGCGGCGCCCTGGCGAAAGCTCGCGACGCCGGCATCATAGGGAATGCGGATATGGTGCGCCCGCACATCGGTGATTTCCATGACGCGGTTCCCCCTTCTCGTGAGCGGTTTCGAAGGAGTGTAGCCGTGAACGCCGGGACGTCGCCAGTGGTTGTTCCCGGGCTATCCTCTGCGCGGACAGCAATGCCGATCAAGCGCGGTGGCGGCCATCGGCGCACCATCGCCACGCTTCGAACGAGGACCCCTATGAACCCTGCCCAGCGCGCGCTCTGGTATGTCGAGAGCCATCTTGCCGAGCCGATGACGCTCGACGAGATCGCGACGATCGGCGGCGTGTCGCGGTTCCACCTGGTGCGGGCGTTTGCGGCGGCGACCGGCCTGCCGGTGATGCGCTACGTCCGCGCGCGGCGGCTGACGGAAGCGGCGCGCAGCCTTGCGAAAGGTGCACCCGACATTCTGTCGCTGGCGCTGGAGGCGGATTACGGCTCGCACGAAGCATTCACCCGCGCGTTCCGCGACCAGTTCGGCACCACGCCCGAAGCGGTGCGGACCGCGACATGCATTGGCCACCTCAAGCTTCAGGAGCCGATCCTCATGGACTCCACCATGCTCGACAAACTTGTTGCACCGCGTTTCGAAACCGCAAAGGCCTTCCTCGTCGCCGGTCCCGCCGAGCGCATCTCCTGCGACAACGGCGCCGCCATTCCGGGACTGTGGCAGCGCTTCCACCAGGAGGTCGCCGAGATTCCGGCGCGCGTCGGTAACGTCGCCTATGGCGTCTGCTGCAACGGCGACGATGCCGGCAATTTCGACTACATCGCCGGCGTCGAGGTCGCCGACTTCTCCGATCTGCCGCGCCGCTTCAATCGCGTCCGCATCGCAGAGCAGCGCTACGCGGTGTTCACCCACGAAGACCACGTCGCCTCGATCCGCCGCACCATCAACACGATCTGGAATCAGTGGCTGCCGGCCTCCGGCCTCAAGGCCGCGGATGCGCCGAGCTTTGAGCGCTATGACGAAAAATTCGATTCCGCGACCGGGAATGGCGGCTTCGAAATCTGGGTGCCGGTGAGCGAGTAGCGCGTTGGCACAACATGCGTGCGGCGCAAGGCGCGATCATTTCGATCGCGCCTTGCCGTGCAACGCTGGCATACCATCCCGCTTGCTTGGCAAGCCCCGGTGACTTTGCCATAACCTCAGGCAAACCTTGCATGAGGGCCGGCGCCGGACATCCCGTGCAAGCCATAACAAGCAAGCCGGGAGGGTCCCCCAAAATGTCCACTGCTACGTCTGACGTCCGCGTTCTCGCCACCGACCTCGAATTTCCGGAAGGGCCGGTCGTGATGCCGGACGGCTCGGTGGTGCTGGTGGAAATCCGCGGCCAGCGCCTGACCCGTGTCTATCCCGACGGCCGCAAGGAGATCGTCGCAAAGGTGCCGGGCGGCCCGAATGGCGCAGCGCTCGGCCCAGACGGCAAGATCTACATCTGCAACAATGGCGGCTTCTCCTGGATCCCGACCCGCAACATGATCATGCCGGGCCCGCAGCCCGACGATTATCTCGGTGGCTCGATCCAGCGCGTCGACTTGCAATCCGGCAAGGTCGAGACCGTCGTCACCAAATGCGGCGAGCACGCCCTGCGCGGCCCCAACGACCTCGTGTTCGACAAGCAGGGCGGGCTCTGGTTCTCCGACCTCGGAAAACGCCGCGCCCGTGACATGGACGTCGGCGGCATCTACTATCTCAAGCCCGGCATGAGCGAGATCGTCGAGATCGTGCACGGCGTGCTGCCGGCCAACGGCATCGGGCTGTCGCCGGACGAGAACACCGTCTACATCGCGGAGACGCCGACGGGGCGGCTGTGGGCCTATGAGCTCTCCGCGCCCGGCACGCTGAAGCCGCGCGACGCGATCTATCGCGGCGAGCGGGGCAAGCCGATCTGCGGCCTCGGCGGCTACCAGATGTTCGACTCGCTCGCGGTGGAGGCGAACGGCAATGTCTGCGTCGCCACCCTGATCTCCGGCTGCATCTCGGTGATCGCGCCGGACGGAACCCTGGTCGAGCAGGTGCCGACCGGCGACCGCGTCACCACCAATATCGCCTTCGGCGGCCCCGAGCTGAAGACCGCCTACATCACGCTGTCGGGCAAGGGCGAGCTCGTCGCCATGGACTGGCCGCGCGCCGGCTTGCCTCTCAATTTCCTCAACAAGTGAACGGTGCTAATTACCGTCATTGCGAGCGAAGCGAAGCAATCCAGGAATGTATCCGCGGAGGCAGTCTGGATCGCTTCGTCGCTTCGCTCCTCGCAATGACGAAGGAGAGAATTTCAAATGCCCTGGCCTGAGCCCGTCACCCTGCGTGGACAGCACGCCCGTCTCGAGCCGCTGTCGCAGCAGCATCTGGAGGGGCTGACCGCCGCCGTGAAGGACGGCGAGCTGTCAAAACTCTGGTACACCGCGATTCCGCTGCCGGAAAACATGGGCAAGGAGATCGACCGCCGCCTCGGCCTGCAGGCGTCCGGCTCGATGCTGCCCTTCACCGTGTTCGACGCCGATGGCAAAATCGTCGGCATGACGACCTACATGAACATCGATGCCGCCAACCGCCGCGTCGAGATCGGCTCGACCTGGTATGGCAAGAGCGCGCAGCGCGGGCCGCTCAACACCCAGTGCAAGCTCCTGCTCCTGACCCACGCCTTCGAGACGCTGAACTGCATCGCGGTCGAGTTCCGCACGCACTTCTTCAATCACCAGAGCCGCCGCGCCATCGAGCGCCTCGGCGCCAAGCAGGACGGCATTCTGCGCAGCCACCAGGTCGCACCGAACGGCACGCTGCGCGACACCGTGGTCTACAGCATCACCGCGGCCGAATGGCCTACGGTAAAGGCGCATCTCGAATTTCAGCTCAACGACAAGCCGCGCTAGCGGCCGAGGCACGCACCATGGACAGATTCGACTATGTGATCATCGGCGCGGGCTCCGCCGGTTGCATCCTCACCAGCCGGCTCAGCGAAGATCCCGCAACCAGCGTCTGCGTGCTCGAAGCAGGTCCTTCCGACTGGCATCCCTACATCCATCTGCCGGCGGGCTTCATAAAAACCTTCCACATGAAGAGCATCAACTGGGCCTACCAGCAGGAGCCCGGTCCCTACACCAATGGCCGCAGCATCTACGCGCCGCGTGGCAAGACGCTCGGCGGCTCGTCCTCGATCAACGGCCACATCTACAACCGCGGCCAGCGCATGGATTTCGACACCTGGGCGCAGATGGGCAATCGCGGCTGGGGCTATGCCGACGTGCTGCCCTACTTCAAGCGGCTGGAGAAGCGGGTCGGCGAGGGCGACGACGCGTTCCGCGGGCGCGACGGCAAGCTCACCGTGACGACGATGGACTGGCGCGATCCACTCTGCGAAGCCTTCATGGAAGGCGCGGTCTCGCTCGGCATTCCCCGCAACCCCGATTACAACGGCAAGACCCAGGAGGGCGTCTCCTACTGCCAGCGCACTATCAATAACGGCCTGCGCGTCTCCGGCTCGACGGCCTTTCTCAAGCCCGCGATGAAGCGGCCGAACGTGCATGTGCACACCCATGCGCACGCGACCGAGATCGTCTTCGAGGGCAAGCGCGCCGTCGGCGTGCGCTACATGAAGGGTGGCCGCGGCGGCACGCCGGTGGAGGTGCGCGCCAACAAGGAAGTGATCCTCGCAGGCGGCACCTATAATTCGCCGCAGCTCTTGCAGCTCTCCGGCATCGGCTCGCCGGAGCTGTTGCAGGCACACGGCATCGCCGTGCGTCACGCGCTCCCCGTCGGCGAGGGGCTGCAGGACCACTACGCCCCGCGAACGGTGGCGCGGGTCAAGGACATCAGGACCATCAACGAGCTACGCCGCGGCTGGCGGCTCTGGGTCGAGGCGATGAAATGGGCGACCGCGCGCCGCGGCCTGCTCTCGCTGTCGCCGACCATGGTCTATTGCTTCTGGCATTCCGGCGAGAGCGCCGAGAGTTCCGACCTGCAGCTCACCTTCACGCCGGCGAGCTACAAGGAGGGCGTGCAGGGCCAGCTCGAGGACGAGCCCGGCATGACGGTCGCCTCCTGGCAGCAGCGGCCGGAGAGCCGCGGCTATGTCCGCATCCGCTCGTCCGATCCCTTTGCGCCGCCGGTCATCCAGACCAATTATCTCGACGCCGAGCTCGACCGCCGCGTCATCGTCGGCGGCATGAAGCTCGCGCGGCGCCTGCTGAAGTCCGCGCCGCTCTCGCCCTATTACGCCTACGAGGATTTTCCGGGCCCCAACGTCAACACCGACGACGAGTTCCTGCACGCCGCGACCGAGCGGGGCACGACAACCTTCCACCCCGGCTGCACCTGCCGCATGGGTCCGGCCGACTCGACCTGGGCGGTGGTCGACGACCAGCTCCGCGTCCACGGGCTGGAGGGCCTGCGCGTGATCGACGCCTCCGTGATGCCGCGCATGATCTCGGCGAACCTCAACGCGTCCACCATGATGATCGCCGACCGCGCCTCGGACCTGCTCCGCGGCAAGCAGCCGATGGAAGCCGCGCGGATTCCGGATGCGGCGGTGGCGTGAGATCCGACCTGTCTAGGTGGGTTACGCTGAGGCTAACCCACCCTGCAGTTCAGGCTACTGGATCGGCGTCATCGGAACGAATGTGGTCCTGATGTCGTCGAGAACGGGCTCTGTCGTCTGGCCGATGATCGCCGCCGTGAGCTGCGGGAAGTACAGGGACCAGGAATGGGACGCCTTGCCCGTTTTTTCGTTCACGCGGTCGGACTCGCCGCGAACGACGTCCAGCGTGCACGGACCGACCGACTCGTGGCCTGCCGATTTGAACCTGTAGTCATAGGTGGTGGTGGACTCATTCGTGCTGCCGTCGGCGTAGACGACTGACGAGGTGGTGCTGTACTTGAGATCCGACCGACGGTCGAAGTGCCGCGGCATGCCTTGCTGCAAATACTTGACGGTCGAGGATTTGAATTTGCCGGCGTAGGCCGATGTGGTCTCGCCCGTCGTCAGGATGCCGCCCTCGAAAACGCCCTTGGCGACAAACTTGCCCTTCATCGTCTTGAGCCAGACGACGGTATTGTCCGATCCGTCCCTGTAGACCTGGATCACGGAGGCCTCATCGCCCTCGTGATAGGTCAATTCCACCGGCGCAGTCGCTTTTACGATCGCGTCGCAGTCGGCGGGCTCGGCGGCGGCCGCGCCGGTCAGCATGGCCAGGGACAGGACGGCATAACGCAACATCGATCTCTCGACATGAAATAGGCAAGACCTGTTTGTCGTTTGATCCGGCGGGCTGGTTCACGCGATGACGCGTGGGAGGCCGTGGGCTGAACTCCACTTTCGTGCCCCGGACGCAGCGCAGCGCCCTTGCGGTGCGCTGCAGAGCCGGGGCCCATGTCCCCGCATTGCACCGTGTTGCTTTCTGGGTCGCGGCTCAGCGCAGCAACGCTTTCGCGTTGCAGCGCATCCGGGACACGAGAGGCCTACACTTCCCTTCGGCTCAGGAACGCCAGCCGCTCGAACAGGTGCACGTCCTGCTCGTTCTTGAGCAGCGCGCCGTGCAGCGGCGGGATCAGCTTGCGCGGGTCGCGCTCGCGGAGCTGCTCGGCGCTCATGTCCTCGTTGAGCAGCAGTTTCAGCCAATCGAGCAGTTCGGACGTGGACGGCTTCTTCTTCAACCCCGGGACCTCGCGCACCTCGAAGAAGATGCGCAGCGCCTCTTCCACCAGGCGCTTCTTGATGCTTGGGAAGTGGACGTCGACGATGCGGCCCATCGTGTCGGCGTCGGGGAACTTGATGTAATGGAAGAAGCAGCGGCGCAGGAAAGCGTCCGGCAGCTCCTTCTCGTTGTTGGAGGTGATCATTATGATAGGACGCTGCTTCGCCTTAATCGTCTCGCCGGTCTCGTAGACATGGAATTCCATGCGGTCGAGCTCGAGCAGCAGGTCGTTGGGGAATTCGATGTCGGCCTTGTCGATCTCGTCGATCAGCAGCACCGGGCGCTGCTCGGCGGTGAAGGCCTCCCACAGCTTGCCGCGCTTGATGTAGTTCTTGATGTCGGAGACGCGGGCATCGCCGAGCTGGCTGTCGCGCAGGCGCGACACCGCGTCGTATTCGTAGAGGCCCTGCTGCGCCTTGGTGGTGGACTTGATGTGCCAGGTGAGCAGCGGCGCGTTCAGCGCCTTCGCCACTTCCTCGGCCAGCACCGTCTTGCCGGTGCCGGGCTCGCCCTTGATCAGGAGCGGGCGCTCCAGCACGATCGAGGCATTGACGGCGACCTTGAGGTCGTCGGTCGCAACATAGTCCTTGGTGCCGGTAAACTTCATCGAGAGTCCTTGGTTGATCCGTCGGAACAGGGAGGCCCCGGTCACCGACAAGCGAACGGCCGCTCGCGGCGGCCGTTCCAGGTTCGGTCAGGCTTTTCAGGCCCGTTTTATCAGTGAAAGGATGACGAGCACAATCATCGCGCCGATTGTACCGTTGATGATATCCCGGATGACGCCGCTACCGAGGCTGATGCCCAGTTGCGGCAGCAACCAACTCGCGACCAGCGCGCCGATGATGCCGATCACGATGTTGCCGATCAGGCCAAATCCCGCCCCGCGGACAATTTGTCCGGCGAGCCAGCCCGCGATCGCGCCGATGACGAGTGCTGCGATAATTCCCATTAAAACCCCCTCCAAAAGGTAACAGGCGGGACGCAATTCTAGAGCAAAAACCCTGCCGGTCTAGGTCCCGGCTGTGGCCGCCGGCCCTTGACGCAGGCCGGCCGAAAGGCAATCTGTCACCCATGTTCCTGCAATTCTTCACATCTCTGCGCGATGCGCAGGTCCCCGTGACCCTGCGCGAATACCTCACGCTGATGGAGGCGCTCGACGCCGACCTCGCGGACTACACGGTCGAGAATTTCTACTATCTGTCGCGTGCCTCGCTGGTGAAGGACGAGCGCAACCTCGACAAGTTCGACCGCGTCTTCGGCACGGTGTTCAAGGGGCTGGAAAGCCTGCTCGAGGCCATGGACAAGGCCGAGATCCCCGAGGAGTGGCTGAAGAAGCTCGCCGAAAAATACCTGACTGAGGAAGAGAAGAAGCAGATCGAGGTCATGGGCTGGGACAAGCTCATGGAGACCCTGAAGAAGCGCCTCGAGGAGCAGAAGGGCCGTCACCAGGGCGGCTCGAAATGGATCGGCACCGCCGGCACCTCGCCGTTCGGCGCGCACGGCTACAATCCCGAAGGCGTCCGCATCGGCCAAGAGAAGAACCGCAACAACCGCGCCGTGAAGGTGTGGGACAAGCGCGAGTTCAAGGACCTCGACGGCAATGTCGAGCTCGGCATCCGCAACATCAAGGTGGCGCTGCGCCGCCTGCGGAAATTCGCGCGCACCGGGGCGCCGGACGAGCTCGATCTCGACACCACGATCCGCGAGACCGCCAATCACGGTTATCTCGACGTCCACATGCGGCCCGAGCGGCGCAACGCGGTCAAGCTGCTGGTGTTCTTCGACATCGGCGGCTCGATGGACTCGCATATCGAGCAGGTCGAGGAGCTGTTCTCGGCGGCGAAGAGCGAGTTCAAGCACATGGAGTATTTCTACTTCCACAACTGTCTCTATGAAGGCGTGTGGAAGCAAAACAAGCGCCGCTTCACCGACCGCACCCCGACTTGGGACGTGCTGCACAAATACCCGCACGACTACAAGGTGGTGTTCGTCGGCGACGCCTCGATGTCGCCTTACGAGATCATGGTGCCGGGCGGCTCGGTCGAGCACGTCAACGAGGAGCCGGGCTCGGTCTGGCTCGACCGCATCATCCGCACCTATCCGCACACGGTGTGGCTGAACCCGGTGCAGCAGAAGCACTGGGACTATTCGGAATCGACCACCATCATCAAGCGCATCTTCGCCAACCGCATGTACCCGATCACGATCGAGGGGCTGGAAGCCGCGATGAAGGAATTGACGCACTAGCGCCCCGGAATGACAACGAGAGGGAGACGAAAATGCCCCAGAACATCACCCGCGGCATCAAGGCGCTGATCGACGAGGCCAACGCCGAGATCGAGACGCTCTCGGCCAGGGATGCCATCGAAATCTCCAAGAACGGCGACGTCGTCATCGTCGACATCCGCGACCCCCGCGAGATCGAGCGCGACGGCCGCATTCCCGGCGCGTTCTCCTGTACCCGCGGTATGCTCGAATTCTGGATCGATCCGCAGAGCCCCTACGCCAAGCCGATCTTCCAGGAGGACAAGAAGTTCGTGTTCCACTGCGCCGGCGGCCTGCGCTCCGCGCTTGCGGCCAAGACCGCGCAGGACATGGGCCTCAAACCCGTCGCTCACATCGCCGGCGGCTACGCCGCCTGGCGCGACGCCGGCGGTCCGACAGAAGCGTGGGAGCCGAAGAAGAAGGGGTGAGGGGTGCTGTCGCTCCAATCTCCGGTGTCATTCCCCGCGAAGGCGGGGAATCCAGTACGCCGCGGCTTCACGGCTCAACCACAACCGCCTCTGGAATACTGGATCGCCCGGTCAAGCCGGGCGATGACTGCGGAGGTTGACGCGCGCGACCCGTTCGCGTGGCACATTCTCCGGAATGACAAGGACAAAATCACATGACCGCCACCGATCCCCTCGTCTCCACCGAATGGCTCGCCGCCCACATCAATGACGCCAACGTCAAGGTGCTCGACGCCAGCTTCAAGCTGCCGGGCGTGCTGCCGCTGCCGAAGGACGACCATCTCGCTGCGCATCTGCCGGGCGCGGCATTCTTCGACGTCGATGCGGTGTCGGATCATTCCAACCCGCTGCCGCATATGTATCCGAGCGCCGAGCAGTTCGGCCGCGATATCGGCAATCTCGGCATCTCCAACGCCGATACCGTCGTGCTCTACGATGCCGGCGGCTGGGTCGCCGCGCCGCGCGCGTGGTGGATGTTCCTCGCCTTCGGCCACGCCAATGTCCGCATCCTCAATGGCGGGCTGAAGAAGTGGCGCGCTGAAGGACGTCCAGTCGAGACCGGCGAGGTCAAGCCGAAGCCGGCGACGTTCAAGGCGAGCTACGATGCAAAGCGCGTGCGCAGCATGCAGCAACTGGTCGCCAACGTCGAAAGCCGCAAGGAGCAGGTGATCGACGCCCGCGCCGCCGACCGTTTCGAGGGCCGCGCGCCCGAGCCGCGCGCGGGCATTCGCTCCGGCCACATCCCCGGCGCGCGCAACGTGCCCTACAACCAGCTGTTCGATGCCGCGACCGGCACAATGAAGCCGCTCGACGATCTCCGCACCGCCTTCGCGAACGCCGGCGTCAAGCTGGACGCGCCGATCGTGACGAGCTGCGGCTCCGGCGTCTCCGCCGGCGTGCTGACGCTCGCGCTCTATCGCTTAGGCGTCACCGACACCGCGCTCTATGACGGCTCGTGGTCGGAATGGGGCCAGGAGAAAGGCCCGCCGATCGCGACCGGCCCGGCCTGAGGTCGCGGCGACGGACGGTGTGCTCCCTCGCCCCGCTTGCGGGGAGAGGGTCGGGGTGAGGGGGAGTCTCCACGGAGACGGTGAGAGTTAGACTCGCGGAGAGTCCCCCTCATCCGGAATCCGCGCGTACCGCGCGAATTCCGACCTCTCCCCGCAAGCGGGGAGAGGTGAAGAGAGATCAGCGCGTGCGCGCGGTCGTCGCGGCATACAACGGCTGTCCGAACGGATCGAGCTGCTGCTGTTGAACGGGTGGCGGCGGCGGCCGGCGCACCACGCGGTGCCGCTTCTTCGCCTTGGCCCGGCGCTTGGTCGCCTTGCCGTCCGAGGTGGTGCTGTCGGCCTTTGCCTTCGGCGGGGCGGGCAAAGCCGTGGTTGCCGGGTCATTCAGTGCGGCGACCTTGGCGTTCATGATGTCGAGCGCGGAGGCGGCGAGGGTGGCCGCCATCTCGGCGCGTCGAATCTCGCTGCTCTCCGATGCGGGCGGCGCTGCCTCGGGGATCGATGCCGTGGTGTCGGCCGGTGTAAGCGTGTCCGTCGTGGCGGGTGCAGCAGCCTCCGCAGTGGCTGGTTCGGTCGCCGCCGTCTTGACGTTGGCCGGTTCAGCGGCCGGCGTCTCGGCCGCAGGCGCGACCTCTGGGGCCGGCTGCGCACTGGTCTCGGGCGCGAGGCTCGCGACCTGCTCGGGCCCGCTCAGGGGCAGGCCGATGGTCGGGACCTGGTCCTGCAGCCACGGCGCGGCCTCCTCTTCCGGCTCGGCGCGGAGCGCCGCGAGCACGGGCCGGACCGGTTCGGGAGCCTGGGCGAACACCTGCTCCTTCGGGCCGTTCCGCCAGGAGGGGTTGTTGACATACTCCTCGTGGGTAGCCCGCAGCAGCGAGGTAGCCCCGAGGCCGAACACCAGCATGGAGGCTGACAGCAGGATCGCGGCGAACAGGAAACGAAGGCCGGGAAGCATCTAGGAGTTACGAATTTCCGCCCCGGCGGGTGCCAGGGCCCATGAGCCATCTGAACGCGGTGACGGTACTGATCGCCGCGTTCGCCGGCGCGGGGATTTGAGCTCAGTGGCGGCGGCGAATCGGGCTGATTCGAGCATATCGCAACGCCTCCGCGCCCTTCCTTAAATTCGAGGGCCATCCGCTCCGGCAATCTACGGCGTTCTGCGATTTCCGCCCCCGTGATGCAACGGAGCAACTGTGCCCGATTGTCTCACAAATCGCTAAATCAGGCGCAAATGAGCCTGTAATGTCTTGAATGTGCCGCTATCTTCGGCCATCTGGCCGTTAACGGTCCGGTCGGGCCCGGGGGCTATAAAAGAGCGATGATGATCAAACACTTTCTGACGATTTGCGCTGCCGCAACAGTCGCTGCGGCGGGAACCTCGCTCGTACAGGCCCAGCAGAGCTATCAGATCCAGCAGGCGCCCAGCTATGGCGCTCCGGCCGAGTATCGGCCCGGCGATCGCACGCCCAATTTCGACAATCTGGACGATGATGACGACGCGCCGCCGATGCCGCAGGCGGCGCTGCCGCCGCCCGGTCCGGGCGGTCCGATCATGTCGCCGGACGATCCGCGTTATGGCCGCCCCGCCGGTCCGCCGGTCTATTCGGCCGCGCCGCCGCAGGGCCCCGTGATGTCGCCGGACGATCCCCGCTATGGCCGTCCCGCAGGTGCTCCGGTCTATTCGGCTGCGCCGCCGCAGGGTCCGGTGATGTCGCCCGACGATCCCCGCTATGGCCGCCCCGCCGGCCCGCCGCCGGTGATTTATGCAGACCGCCCGGCGCAGGCGCCCGGCAATGATGGGCTGCGTCCGCCGGAAGCGATTGGCGGTCCTGTGGCGACCGGAGCGGTGCCGCAGCAACAGCAGCCGAATGTCGGCGCCGATGGTCGCCCCATGACGATCGCCTCGCTGCCCCCCGAGGAGCAGCCCGACGCGGCCCCGGCGCAATTGCCGCCGAACCTGCGGCGCCAGGAGGTCTCGTTCCAGACCAAGGAGCCGGCCGGCACTCTCGTGGTCGATACCCCGAACACCTACCTCTATTACGTGCTCGGCGGCGGCCGCGCGATCCGCTACGGCGTCCGCGTCGGCCGTGACGGCTTCACCTGGACCGGCGTGCAGAAGATCACCCGCAAGGCCGAGTGGCCGGATTGGCATCCGCCGACCGAGATGATCGAGCGTCAGCCCTATCTGCCGCGCTTCATGGCCGGCGGTCCCGGCAATCCGCTCGGTGCCCGCGCGATGTATCTCGGCTCGACCGTTTACCGCATCCACGGCACCAACCAGCCCTCGACGATCGGCAAGTTCGTCTCCTCCGGCTGTATCGGCATGCTGAACGAGGACGTCTCCGACCTGTTCGATCGCGTCAAGGTCGGCACCCGCGTGGTGGTGATGCCGGGCGGCCCGCCGCCGGGAACGGCGACCGCCTCCGCCGCGCCGACGCCCGGTCCTGCTGCTGGTCCGGCTCCGATGGCGGCCCAGGCCGGCCCCGTTCCGGGCACCCAGCCGACCGTGGTGCCGCCGCTTCCCGCGCCGGTCACCATGCGCTAGAGCATGTTGTTTTTGTTCGGAATCGGGATTCCCCCATCGGCTGGTTTCTGATTCAAGCATCCTGCTGGGAGCG
>NZ_JAFCJJ010000069.1 GCF_018131015.1 Bradyrhizobium diazoefficiens | reverse complement strand
TTGCATCCGCTGCTGGCGGTGGATGCCGACGATGGCACCTGTCTTGGACTTTTGAGCGGACAGATATGGACACGCCAAGGCCGCCGCACCACGTCGCACGACGATCGGGAATTATCGGACAAGGAATCGCAGCGCTGGATATCCACTGCCGTTGCGGCCAGGCCGCTGCTCACCAAGGCCACAGCGGTGACGGTGCTGGGGGATCGCGAGAGCGATATCTTTGCCCTTTATGCCAGTTCGGCTGAGCAGCACTTCCAAGTCATCGCGCGCAGCATGCATGATCGCAAGCTTGCCGACCGCAACGGTCTATATGAGGCCAGCAATGCCATGGCTGCAGTGGACCGGCGTGCGATCCAGCTGCCTGCGCGCGCTGCGCGGCCGGCACGCCTGGTCCACCTTGAACTCCGCTTTGGCGCTATCGAGCTTGCCCGCCCGCAGAGCAAGTTCCTGAGCCATTTGCCAAAAAGCCTGCCGCTCGCGCTGGTCGACGTCCGCGAGATCAATGCCGAAACCGGCGTAGAGCCATTGCACTGGCGCCTTCTCACCTCTCACGAGGTCGCCAGCACCGAAGACGCCTGGCGGATCGTTCAGTGGTACAAGCAGCGCTGGATCATCGAGCAGTTCTTCCGCGTCCTGAAGACGCAAGGCCTCAAGCTCGAAGACAGCCAGATCGGAACCGCCGATCGCCTTCTCAAGCTGGTCGCGATCGCCGCCAAGGCAGCTGTCATCACAATCCAGCTCCTCCAGGCCCGCGATGGCGGTCGCCAGCCCATTCTCGTTGCCTTCAACGGCAGCCAGATCAGCGCGCTCACGGCTCTCAACCAGCAACTCGAAGCCAGCAGCAAGCGACTAAAGAACCCACATCCACCCGACAGCCTCGCTTGGGCCGCCTGGATCATAGGCCGTCTTGGTGGCTGGGACGGCTACCCGTCATCCAAGCCCCCAGGGCCCATCACGTTCAAAAACGGCCTCGAATACTTCTTCGCCGTCGCAGCAGGGTGGACCCTCAGAGATATGTGCATGCCCTAGGGC
>NZ_JAFCJJ010000068.1 GCF_018131015.1 Bradyrhizobium diazoefficiens | reverse complement strand
TAGAGCGTGCTGTTTTTATACGGAAACATATCCTGAGTTTCTGAAGTAGTTCGCACATTCCTCCTTCGAGAAGAGATCGAGGAGTTCTCCTGCTTTGCGCCAGGACGCTTCGACGGTGCGAGGTTCTGCGGCTCGCATCAGGTGCTTGAGCTTGGCGAAGACCTGCTCAATCGGGTTGAGGTCGGGGCTATAGGGAGGCAGGAAAAACAGGTGGGCTCCCTTCGCACGGACGATGGCGCGAGCGGCCCTGCCTCTGTGGCTTCCGAGATTGTCGAGGATCACGACGTCTCCCTTGACCAAGGTCGGAGCCAATTCCTTCTCGACATAGAGGGTGAAGAGTTCGCCGTTGATGGGGCCGTCGATGACCCAAGGAGCCGAGATCCGATCGCAACGAAGCGCCGCGATGAATGTCATCGTCTTCCAATGGCCGAAGGGAACGGATGCCGCAAGCCGTTGCCCGCACGGTCCCCAGCCGCGCAGCGGGGCCATGTTGGTCTTGATCCAGGTCTCGTCGATGAAGACCAGGCGGGAAGCCGCGATCCTGCTCTGGTTGGCTTTCCAGCGGGCACGCTTACGAGCGATGTCGGGGCGATCCTGCTCGGCTGCCCGCATCGTTTTTTTTAAAGCTCAGGCCCTCTGCATGAACGAAGGTCCACACGGCCCGCACGTCGGTCTTAACGCCGCGCTCGGCTAACTCGGCCGTCAACTTGCGCAAGGTAAAGGGACCGGACCGGATACGCTTGCGTAGCCACTCCGCAGGGGCGCCAGACAAAGTTCGCTTCTTGTGGCCCCCGATCTTGCCCGGAGCGATGCCCCCGGTCTGCCGTCTCAGGTTCTTCCACTTGCTGACGCAGGAAGGACTGATCCGCAACGCCTGCGCGATCGACCGTACCGTCTCGCCGCCATCAGCACGCGCCAGAGCGCGGTCACGAATATCTTCCGAGTGAGGTCGGGTCATCCACGCTGGCCTCCGCTCCCAGCAGGATGCTTGAATCAGAAACCAGCCGATGGGGGAATCCCGATTCCGAACAAAAACAACATGCTCTAG
>NZ_JAFCJJ010000067.1 GCF_018131015.1 Bradyrhizobium diazoefficiens | reverse complement strand
ATTCCTGCCGGGTTATGCTGAACGCGGGGCTTTACGGTTTTGTCGTTGCGTCGGGAGGGCGTAGCCCGACCAGAGCGACGACAAAACCGTCGGCGACGGTCATGCGGCCATCACCATAGCTTGCGTGCCGAAGTAAGCCTCGTCGGGCGTGCGCCCGTCAAGGCTCGAGTGAGGGCGTCCCTGATTGTAGAAGGCCAGATACTTGGCAATTGACGCTCGCGCCTCGGACACGCTGTCGTAGGCGCGGAGATATACTTCTTCGTATTTGACCGTGCGCCAGAGCCGCTCGACAAACACGTTGTCGCGCCAGGCGCCCTTGCCGTCCATGCTGATGGCGATCTTCGCGTCCAGCAGCACATCGGTGAACTCGAGGCTGGTGAACTGGCTGCCCTGATCCGTGTTGAAAATCTCGGGCCTGCCGTGCTTCGCCAACGCCTCCTGGACCGCTTCGACGCAGAAGGCCGCCTCCATTGTGATCGAGACGCGATGGGCCAGGACCCGTCGGCTGAACACATCGACGACCGCCGCGAGATAGACGAAGCCACGCCGCATCGGAATGTAGGTGATGTCCATTGCCCACGCATGGTCGGGCCGCTCGATCTTCAATCCGCGCAACAGGTACGGGTAGATCTTGTGACCCGGAGCCGGCTTGCTCGTGTTCGGGCGACGATAGACCGCCTCGATCCCCATGCGCTTCATCAGCGTCGCGATGTGGCGGCGACCGGCGTATACGCCCTCCCGCCGCAGCAACGATCGCAGCATACGCGCTCCCGCGAAGGGATAATCGAGATGCAGCTCATCGAGCCGACGCATCAAGGCAAGGTCCTCGGCCGAAACTGGCCGAGGTTCATAGTAGACCGTGCTGCGAGCCAGCTTCAGGACCTTCGCCTGGCGCACGATAGAAAGATCATGATCGCGGTCGATCATCGCTTTGCGCTCAGCAGGCCCGCCTTGGTGAGCGCGCCGGACAAAAAATCGTTTTCCAACGCCAGCTCGCCGATCTTGGCATGTAACGCCTTCAAATCGACCGGCGCGGGAGCCGGCGCATTGTCGGCAAGCGTGGCGAAACGCGACAGCCTCGGCTCGTCGTCAATGGCGAT
>NZ_JAFCJJ010000066.1 GCF_018131015.1 Bradyrhizobium diazoefficiens | reverse complement strand
GGGCCTGTTGCGCTACTGCTTTTTGGGGCAGGAGACGAATGAGCGAGGGCTGTGTTGGAGCCGAATATAGGCCGAGACGGTAGTTGGTGCCCTTGGCGGGCGGCTCAGGCGGCGATCGCGGCCCACCGCCTCATGTTGAACGCGATGGAGGCAAGCAGGACTTGCCCGCTTGCCTTGGCGAGACCGACGTAGCGGATACAGGTGAGCCGCATCCGGCGCTTGAGGGTGGCAAAGGTGGTCTCCACCGCTGCCCGTCGTCGTGCGATGAGACGGTTGTAGCGTTTGAGCCTCGGCGGCAGCTCAGGGTGATGCCGGTTCGGACGACGGGCGATGCGGGGCTTCTTGCCTTCCGCTTTCAGCCGAGCCCGCCGGGCGTGGGTATCGTAGGCCGCATCAGCCCACACCACGGCTTCATCGCCGCGGATCAGTTCGTCGGCCGGCGTTGTGTCGTTGATATTGGCGGGCGTGGTCAGGACAGCGCGGATCAGGCCGGATCCCTCGTCGACACCCATGTGAGCCTTGTAGCCGAAGGTCGAACCGACCTTGCCCTGTCGCTTGGTAAACCGGGCATCGGGGTCGTTTGATGGACGATCTTCCTTTGGAGGAGCTGAGACGGCCTGGATCAAGGTCGCATCGAGCATCGTGCCACGCTTGAGGATGACGCCGGCATTCTCGAGCTGACGATCCAGCTCACCAAACAGCTTCTCCAACAGCCCTTGTTCGACGAGCTGGTTCCGGAAGCGGTTCAGGACCGTGTGATCTGGCGTTGCATCCTCAAGGCTCAAACCGACGAAGCGCTTGAACGACAACCGATCGCCCAGCGCTTCCTCGAGCTCGCGCTCCGAAAGACCGTAAAGGGACTGCAGCAGCACAGCACGAAACAGCACCAGCACCGGGTAACCCGGGTGACCGGGCCCCTTCTCGTCCCGCAGGTGGCCGATCAGCTTCTCGAACCGGTACCACTTCACCAACCCTGACAGCCGATCGAGCGCCGCATTGGCGCCGGCTCCCTTCGGCATCAGAGCGTCCACAAAGCTCGGCCGTCCTGTCTGCTTCACCGCCATCGCCATTCCCCCAAAGGTCAGCCATAGGGAATCACAATTGACGAATTACGCAACAGGCCC
>NZ_JAFCJJ010000065.1 GCF_018131015.1 Bradyrhizobium diazoefficiens | reverse complement strand
GGACCCATATGTGGACGGCCCCCGTGGCACAAGAGCTTTGAGAGATTTGATCGGATCGCTTGCATCCATATGTGCGGCCTGTTGATGCGGCTTGGTGGCCGCTGGCCAAGATGGCTTCCGCAACACGAGTTCCAATCACCGCAGCGGCCTTGTACAGCCAATGGGTCCCACGGATTTGCTCGCGTCTCGGGTCGAACGATCACTCCATCTCGCTCTTGCAGCTCCGGTTCGGCCGGTGGATTTAGACCGCCGGTCGGCCGAATCTCTCAGCTACGCAGCGGTTGCCGTCGTGGCACCGAGCCGCGCACCCTCATAGCTTTCTCCTGTGGTCATCAGCTTCCAGGCAATGCGGGCCATCTTGTTGGCCAGCGCCACTGCGGCGAGCTTCGGTGTCTTGCGCTTCAACAGCTCGATCAGCCAGCTTGGCCCGCGGCCTTTGGCTTTGGCCACCTTGACGACCGAGGTTGCCCCGACCACCAGCAGCTGACGTAGTCTCTCATCGCCTGCACGGGTTATCTTGCCGAGCCTGGTCTTTCCAGCAGTGGAATGGTCCTTGGGCGTCAGGCCGAGCCAGGCTGCAAACAGTCGTCCCGAGCGGAAGGCGTGCGGGTCCGGCGCCTTCATCACCAGCGCCGCCGCCGTGACCGGACCAATCCCCGGGATCCGAGCCAATCGCCGGCTCGTGGCATCGGCCCGGTGCCAGGCCAGAAGCTTCGCCTCGGTCGCCTTCAGCTCGACCTGCACCTGTTCATATTGGCGAGCCAGCATCGCAAACAGCTCGCGGGCCAGCGCCGGCACACGCTCGTCTTGTCCAATCGCCGCCAGGAACGCGGCGAGCTTGTCCAGCCCCTTGGCCGCGATCAGACCGAACTCTGCCGCGTGACCGCGGATCGTGTTGGAGATCTGCGTGCGGCGGGCCACCAACTGGTCGCGGACGCCCAGCAGCATCAGCGCCGCCTGCTGCTCGGCCGTCTTCACCGGCACATATCGCATCCGCGGCCGGCTTGCCGCCTCGCAGAGCCCTTCCGCGTCGCGTCCGTCGTTCTTGTTGCGCGGCACGTAGGGCTTCACCAGCTGCGGCGCAATCAGCTTGACCGTGTGTCCCAGCCCGCCGAGCTCCCGCGCCAAATGGTGAGCGGCCCCGCAGGCCTCGATCACCACCACCGTTGGCGGCAGCTTGGCAAAAAAATCCAGCATCGCTTTGCGGCTAAGCCGCTTGCGCAGCACGACCTGCTCCGACGCATCGACGCCATGGAGCTGAAAAATATACTTCGACGTATCCATCCCAATGCGGATAATCTGGCTCACGGACGGCTCCTGTGAATGGGTGTGTGACAACCTCATTCTGGCACACTTGATGCCGTAGGGGGCCGTCCACCCCATCACC
>NZ_JAFCJJ010000064.1 GCF_018131015.1 Bradyrhizobium diazoefficiens | reverse complement strand
GCTTCCACGATCAGCGCCGAGACGATGGCGAGCGTCAGCGGGATCTTGATGGTGACGCTCGAGCCCTCGCCGGCCACCGACTTGATGTCGATGGTGCCGCCGATCTGGTCGATATTGGTGCGCACCACGTCCATGCCGACGCCGCGGCCCGACACCGAGGTGACGGCGGCGGCGGTCGAGAAGCCGGGCGCGAAGATGAACTTGTGGATCTGGGCTTCGCTCATCTTCTCGAGCTCGGCCTCGGTGACGAGACCGCTAGAGAGCGCCTTGGCCTTGATCCGCTCGGTGTTGAGGCCGCGGCCGTTGTCGGCGATGCAGATGATGATGTGGCCGCCCTCGTGATAGGCGGAGAGGCGGATCGTGCCGGTCTCGGGCTTGCCGGCGCCGAGGCGCTCGGCGGGGGTCTCCAGGCCATGATCGGCGGAGTTGCGCACCATGTGGGTGAGCGGGTCCTTGATCAAATCGAGCACCTGGCGGTCGAGCTCGGTGTCGGCGCCGTGCATCTCGAGCTCGATCTGCTTGCCGAGTTCGGATGAGAGGTCGCGGACGATGCGGGGCAGCTTCTGCCAGGCATTGCCGATCGGCTGCATGCGCGTCTTCATGACGCCTTCCTGCAGCTCGGCGGTGACGTTGGAGAGGCGCTGCAGCGGCACCTTGAACTCGGTGTCCTCGTTGCGGCGGGAGATCTCCAGCAGCTGGTTGCGGGTCAGCACCAGCTCGGAGACCATGGTCATCAGGTGCTCCAGCGTATCCACGTTGACGCGGATCGACTGGTTGGCGATGCGGTCGCCTTCGACCGCGGTCTCGTCGGCCATCGACTTCTTCGCCGCGGGCTTCTCCTTGGCGGGCTTTGCCTCCTTGGCGGCAGCGGCCGGAGCCTCGGCCTTGACCTCAGCCTTTGCCTCGACCTTGGCAGCCGGCGCGGGCGCTTCGCTCGCGGTCTCGCGGAAGGCGCGCTCGAGCTCGTCGAGAGAGACTTCGCCCGGACGCAGCGGGCGCTCCAGCGTCTGATCGACCAGCGAACCCTGGGTCATTTCCTTGGCGGGCGCAGCCTTGGCTTCAACGGGAGCCGGCGCTTCGGGCGCCAGCGGCGGGGCTTCGGCGACGGGAGCATCACCGGCAGCCGTCGCGGCCATGCCCTGCTCGACCATTGCTTCCAGCTTGTCGATGAGATCGCGGTCGTTGCCCTCGGGCTCGGCTTCGGTCGCCTCCAGTCCCGCAAGGATCTCCTTGATGCGGTCGATCGAGGACAGGATCACCGTCACGGCTTCGGCCTTCACCGGCATGCCGTCGCGAAACTTGCCCATCAGCGTCTCGCCGGCATGCGCCAGCGCTTCCAGCCGCGGCAGGCCGAGGAAGCCGCAGGTGCCCTTGATGGTGTGGACCAGGCGGAAGACGTTATCCAGGATCTTGGCGTTGTTCGGCTCCTGCTCGAACTTCACCAATTGATTGTCGACGGTGTCCAGGCT
>NZ_JAFCJJ010000063.1 GCF_018131015.1 Bradyrhizobium diazoefficiens | reverse complement strand
CGAGGCTGGGCAAGAACTCGTCATTTTGGGGAGTTGATGTACGATTCTGCTCATGACGAATCGCACATTCAAGACCGGCGAGAGCCGAGAGCAACCCAGTTTGCTTCCTGCGCGGGTTGAGGACTATGTCAGGGCGGACAACCTGGTCCGGGCGATCGAGAGCTTCGTTTGTGTCCTCGACCTTGCGAAGCTCGGCTTTCGCCATGCTGATCGCAAGGCTGAAGGGGTCGGCCAGCCGCCGTACGATCCGGCCGATCTGCTGAAGCTGTACCTTTACGGCTACATCAACCAGATCAGGTCGTCGCGTCGTCTGGAGCGGGAAGCCTGCCGCAATCTGGAACTGATCTGGCTGCTGAAGAACCTGAAGCCGGGCTATCGGACGATCGGCAACTTCCGCAAGGAGAACTGGGCGGCTCTGAAGGCGGCCAACCGCAGCTTCGTGCTGCTGATGCGCGAACTCGGTCTTGTCGGCGGCAGCGTTGTTGCGATTGACGGCTCATTCTTCCAAGGCGACGCCAGCAAGGCCAGCATCTTTACGCGCAAGAGGCTTGCCGATCAGATCGCGAAGCTTGACCAGGAGATCGAGGCTTACGGCAAGTCCCTTGAGGACAATGATGCGGCGGAAGCCAAGAAGCCGGGCAAGGATGGGCCGGATGGCGGCGGCGCAGGTGGTGACCTTGGCGCGAAGGTCGCCTTGCTGATGGCGAAGCGCTCGCGCGCACAAGCCGATCTCGCCCGACTGGAAGAGGATGGCGATACGCAGCTGTCCCTGACCGATCCGGATGCCCGGCTTCTGGTCAAGAGCGGCCAGGGGGTTGCAGGCTACAATGTGCAGACCGCCGTTGACGACAAGCACAAGCTCATTGTCGCCAGCGAAGTGGTGAACGACAGCAGCGATGTTCGACAGCTCTCTGCGATAGCCCAGGCGGCCAAAGAGGCCCTTGGAGTCGAGACCCTGCAGGCGCTCGCCGATGAGGGTTATTACAGCAGTTTCGAACTGAAGGCGTGCGAGGATCAGGGCATCATTGCCTATGTGCCGCTGCCCAAAGGTAACGCGCGGCTCGAGAAGCAAGGCCGCTTTGCGCTCAATGACTTCAACTATGACGGCGCAACCGACACCTACCGTTGTCCCGCTGGTCAACTGCTACATCCGATGAAGAGCACGCAGAAGAACACCAGCGGCCGCATCGAGATCCGCTACGCGGCGCGGGGAGCAATCTGCAGGACGTGCTCGCTCAAGGTCCGTTGTCTCTCGTCCAACGCGGCCAACCGGACCATCGGTCGCTGGGAGCATGAAGACGTTCTCGAACGTCACCGCGCGCGGATGCAGGGCGCGGGCGAGCTGATGCGCCGTCGCTCGGGGATTGTCGAGCATCCGTTCGGCACGCTCAAATGCCGTGCCGGCTACCGTCATTTCCTCGTCCGCGGCTTCGACAAGGTTCGAGGCGAGTGGAGCCTGATGGCGCTCTGCTACAACTTCACCCGCGTGCTCAACATCCTCGGCTTCGACGCGTTCCTGGCCGCGCTCGCAAAGACGTTTGCTCCTTACCGATGCACCCTCGCAGACCTCCTGCAGGGCATCCAGGTTGCTCTAGCGACGTTCTGGGCGAATATTCAGCCCCGGCTCGCAATCGCCCGGTTCGCTACGGCCTAAGGCCGCCAACGTCCAATTCTTGCCCAGTCTCGTCG
>NZ_JAFCJJ010000062.1 GCF_018131015.1 Bradyrhizobium diazoefficiens | reverse complement strand
GCGGTCCTCCCATTCAGTCGGACCATACGGAATCAGACATCCTTCCCGTCTTCAACCGCGATGTGTGAATGCCATAGCCCACAAGGGGGGAGGGAATGGAAAGAGCACCGCTGCGGCCCGAACTCACGACCTTCCGCCGCCACCCACCCTGTTCATGGCGTTGATCCACGTCAAAAAACCCAAGCATTATCGTGACATATCAAGTGGGCACGCCATCAACTTGCCATGAACATGCCCCTGAGATTTGATGGTTCCGAAACGATTTGCGCTGTGGCAGCGGGGAGAGCTTGAAATGACGGATTTTCGTCGCCTGACCGGGACGTTGCTGGCTGCGGTGGGGCTCATCCTGTCCGCACCGCAAGCCATCGCCCAGCAACCCGACCGCGGCGACGAGCCGGGCTTGGTCGCCGACGACGCCTATGAGCTCGACCCGGAATGGCAGAAGCAGGTGGTCTATTTCCGCACCACCGAAGCGCCGGGCACCATCATCGTCTCGACCGCCGAACGCCACCTCTATCTGGTGCAGCCCGGCGGGCGCGCGATCCGTTATGGCATCGGGGTGGGGCGCGACGGCTTCCAGTGGCAGGGGTTGGTGAACATCACCAACAAGAAGGAGTGGCCGGACTGGACGCCCCCGCCGGAGATGATCCAGCGCCAGCCCTATCTGCCGCGCTTCATGGCCGGCGGCCCCGGCAATCCGCTTGGGGCCCGGGCCATGTATCTCGGCACCACCGTCTACCGCATCCACGGCACCAACCGGCCCGACACCATCGGCACCAAGGTGTCCTCGGGCTGCTTCCGGCTCGTCAACCGCGACGTGGCCGATCTCTACGATCGCGTCCCGGTCGGGACCAAGGTCGTCATCCGGCAGAAGCCCGAGCTGTAAGGCCATCGTTCGAGCATGGTCGCACCGGCCATGCTCGAACGCCTTCGCCAAATTTCCTTTTCCCGATTTTTTCGAGAGAGCAACATGATGCGCACATTTCGAGGCGGCCTGCTGATCGGGCTCGCGGTCGCCGTGCTGGTCGCTGTCCTGGCCATCGTCTACGAATTCTACGACACCCGCACGCTGAAGCGCACCGTTCGCCGCGGCGAGGTGCTGTGCGGCGTCAACAAGGGCCTGCCGGGCTTCTCGATCCCGGACGACAAGGGCAACTGGACCGGCTTCGACGTCGACTTCTGCCGCGCGGTGGCGTCCGCCATCTTCAACGATCCGAGCAAGGCGAAGTTCGTTCCGCTCGACGCCAGCGAGCGCTTCAAGGAGCTGCAGAGCCGGAAGGTGGACATCCTCTCGCGCAACTCGACCTGGAGCATGGCGCGCGAGCTCGACTACGACCTGTATTTCCCGGCGGTCGCCTATTACGACGGCGCCGGTTTCATGCTGCCGCGCGCGCGCAACAAGGAGACTTCGCTGGACCTGACCGGCAGCAAGGTCTGCGTACAGGCCGGCACCACGACGCTGCTCAACGTCGCCGACTACTTCCGTGCCAACAACATGAAGTATGAGGAGATGAAGTTCGACAAGCTGGATGACGTGGTGAAGGCCTATGACACCGGCAAGTGCGACACGCTAAGCGCCGACGTCTCCCAGCTCTACGCGCTGCGGCTCAACCTCTCCAAGCCCGGCGACCACATGATCCTGCCGGACATGATCTCCAAGGAGCCGCTCGCCCCCGTGGTGCGCCAGCGCGACGATGACTGGATGATGATCGTGAAGTGGACGCTCTACGCCATGATCAACGCCGAGGAGCTCGGCGTCTCCTCGGAGAACATCGACGAGGCCCTGAAGTCGAAGAAGCCGGAAGTGATGCGCCTCGTCGGCACCGAGGGCAATTACGGCGAGCAACTCGGCCTCACCAAGGACTGGGTCGTCCGCATCATCCGCCACGTCGGCAATTACGGCGAGATGTACGATCGCAACATCGGCGAGAAGTCGAAGCTGAAGATTCCGCGCGGCATGAACCAGCTCTGGAACGCCGGTGGCGTGCAGTACGCGCCACCGATGCGGTAGGGGTCGGCCCAACCGCCGTCGTTGCAGTGACGGTGTTAATCAAGGGCACGCTGCGTTCCCTCCCCCCTTGTGGGTAGGGGAATCGCATATGGCGCTAGAGGGGCGTTGCAAGGCGGTTGGAACTGGATTCTTTGGGTATCTCTCGATT
>NZ_JAFCJJ010000061.1 GCF_018131015.1 Bradyrhizobium diazoefficiens | reverse complement strand
CCAACAGGCCGCTCGCGAGCGCGCTTCCAAATCGCGCCGTAGCGAGCGGGCGGCCGGCCCGTTACTCCATCTACGGGAATTCGCGTGAGCGCGCCTCAGCTCTTGTTGACGCAGCTCGGATAGGGCGCGGTCTCGCCCGGCACGATCGGGCAGAGATTGATCGGGCTCAATTCGCGCAGGCGTGCCTGCCAGCGCGCGTCGTCGACCGGTGGCGCGTCGGTTTCCGCGCCGCGCTCGGCCCACTGGATGGTGTAGTAGTCGGTGGCGCCCTTCAGCGTGATCAGGAGCGCGGTCTCGCTGTGCCGGGCGGGTCCGCTATCGACGCCACCGCAGCCGATCACGGCAACAAAACCTTCGAAGCGGCCGAACGTCGTGGCACTGAGCGGCTTTGCCGCAAAGCTGTCGGGACAGGCCCGCTTGAAGCCGTCGGCGATCGAGCCGGCAAGCTTCTCCGGCGAGGCGCCCGGCGTTGCCGTCAGACCCTTCTCGCCGGTCACGGTGATCATCTGCGTCCAGCGCTCGGGTGTTTCGCCCTTCAGCACGGCCTCGCGGATGTAGTGGCTGCCCTTGGTGTTCTCGTGCACCACGACGAAATTCGACGGCATCGCGAAGGTGACGAGCTGGCCGAAGATCGGCGAGATCACGCGGAACGATCGCGGCGGCTCGGCATGCGCCAAATCGGTCGCCAGGTCGGTCGCCATGGTGGCGAGCGCCAGCGAGGCACCGAAAATTGCCGCCGTCGTGGTCAGCCTGCGCATCGCATCCGGGTCCTGCCTGGTTGAACGTGAGAGCGGGCAAGGATGTCCTTGCCCGCTCCCTTTCGCTACGTCCGCCGATCGAGTCCTTACCAGGAGCAGTGACCGTCCCTGAGTGCATGGTCCTTCAGCATCAGCGCGTCGAGGAAGGTCGGAACGGTCTCGCTGGCGCGATGATAGCCGGCCGGCCACGGCGTGGTCGGGATGCTCTCGTCCCAGATCTGGCAGAAGCCCGAGTCCTGCCAGCGGATCAAATGATAGCCGGCCTCGGCGGGGCTCGCGGCGACGAAGGCGGCAATGGCGAGACCCGCAGCGGCACACAGCACGGAGATACGACGCATGGATGGCTCCTCAAATGAAAGTTGGGATGCGCCTCCCGGCAATGATTGGGAGGGGCGGGGCGGATGCGCCCCGGACAAGATGTGAGTAGTTCCATCGGCCGGTCGGGTTCAAACGGCGTGCGAGGGAAATGCGGGATTTGGGCGCAAGACGCGGGGCCCCGAAACGAAAAGGGCGGACCGCTCGCGCGGCCCGCCCTCTCATTTCGGTGGGCAAAAACTCAGAGCGTGCAGCGGCGTTGCGCGCGCATCTTGATCTGCAGGTCCGAGGCGGCCGCGAAGGTCGGGAAGGGCTTGCTGACGACCTTGTAGGTCGAGACGCCAATTTGCGGCGGCTTGTAGGTCAGGTCCTCGTTCCAGACCTGGCAGATGCCGGTGTTGTCCCAGCGGATCACGTAATAGCCGACCTTCGCCGAGGCCGGCGCGGCGAAGGCCGTGGCTGCAATGCCGGCGGCGGCACAGAGCGCGAGAACGCGACGCATGACTTGTCTCCTCGTGACAGCGTTGACCATCAAGACTGGTGCGGCAAAACCGCGTCGCTGGCAAGCCGCGGCGCGCCCGTTCACGCACATGTCAGACGGATCATCCCTTCGCCAGCGACGCCACCGCCTCGATCTCGATCAGCATCTTCGGATTGGGCAGCGCCTGCACCACGCAGGTGGTGCGCGCAGGGTAGGGCGGCGGGCCGAAGTCGCCGGCATAGAGCGCGTTCATGGCGGCCACGTCGGAAGCGCGGGTCAGGAGCACGTTGACCTTGACGAGATCGCGCGTGGTCGCGCCCGCCTCCGCGAGCACGCGCTTGATGTTGACGACGACATTGGCGAACTGCGGCTCGAAGCCGTCAGGCAGCGCGCCATCGGCGTCGAAGCCGGGAATGCCGGAGATGAACAGGAGGTCGCCGGCACGCGCGGCGAAGGACAGCGGCGGCGCCTTGACGTTCGGCGGGGGCGCAAAATGCTGGATGGGCATGGGATCACCTCGGGATTGCCTGGGGCGGAATGAGCGTAGCGGCGCGGCGGGCCGGCTCCAAACAAAAATGTCGAAAACAACCCCATGCACTGACAAAATCATTGAGGTTTTTGTAATTCGGGTAAGGAGAAATATAACTTGACACGTCGGGCAAAACACCGGCAGAATCGCATGATGGCGGTTGGCCTGTGCTGCAGCACCAAACTCCGTCGTCATGCCCCGGCTTGACCGGGGCATCCAGTACGCCGCGGCTTTTCGGTTCAATCACGACCGTCTCTGGAATACTGGATCGTCCGGTCAAGCCGGACGATGACAGTTGAATGTGCAGGCGCACTTCACGCTTCACCGCTACCCCATCATGTTGCCGCCGCGATCGATCGGATAGATTTGCGACTGCCTGATTCGCTTCCCCGCCCCGAACAACATCCCCGGAGACGCCCCATGAAAATCGCTTCCACCGCTCGTGCCGTGCTCGTCGTCCTCGCAGCCTGTCTCTCGACCGCGGCGCAGGCCGACGGCGGCACCGTGGTGCTGACGATCTACAAGGCGGGCTGGATCATCGGCGGTTCCGGCGGCAGCGGGACGCTGAACTTCCGCGGCCGCTCCTATGCGCTCTCGACGGGCGGGCTCGACTATGGCCTGGTATTCGGCGGCTCGAAGACCGTGCTGCGCGGCCGCGTCTCCAACATCAACCGTCCCTCCGACGTCGCCGGCGTCTATGGCGCGGCCGGTGCGGGCCTTGCCGTCGGCCGCGGCGCGCGGGCCATCGTGCTCACCAACCAGAAGGGCGCGGTGCTGGAGCTGACGGGCACGCAGGTCGGCCTGATGGCGAATGCGGATCTGAGCGGGCTCGCAATCACGATGCGGTAGGGCATCGCGTAGGGTGGGCAGAGGCGCGAAGCGCCGTGCCCACCAACACCCGAAATGACGCGCAAGGGCGGGTATGCTTCCGCTTTGCCCGCCCTACGATCTACGACACCATCGCATGGATCCGCTCGCAATGCGCCACGAGATTGCCGTGCGCATCGACAAACGCCTTCAGCGGCGTCGGGATCGGAAAGAAGTGGATGTTGGCGAGAAAGCCGTAGATGCCGGCGTCCAGGCTGGAAGGCCGCGCGCCGTGGACGAAGCCTGACGCCGGCACGATCCCGGCCAGCACCTCGAGGTCCGCGAGCCCCCGCGCGTAAGCCTGCTCGGGCGTGTAGCGGCCGATGCCCTGGTAGTGATAGCGCTGCGCGTTATACGCCTTCGCCGTCTCGAAGCCTTCGGCATCGATCTGCTTATGCTGCGCGATGAAGCCGTCGCGGAAGGCCGGATAGAAGCGCTCGTCCTTCCAGCGCGAATACGACATCACCCAGTAGAGATCGTCGAGCATGCGCGTGACGAGCAGGTTGGTGCGGCGCTGCCCCGGGTTGAGCCCGGCGTCGATGTCGAGGCGATATTTTGCGATCGCGTGCGCGATGATCGTCTCGCTGTCGCCAATCGTCTCGCCGTCGTCGACGATATAGGGCAACTGCCCGCGCGGCGCTGCGGAGGCATCGAAGATGTGCTCGTGCACGAACGACACGCCTGCGAGCTTCAGGAAGGCGAAAACCTTGAGGCCGTAGCCGTTGTTGTCGGCGACGCCGTAGAGTTCTGGGTAGGAGTAGAGCGTCAGCATCGGCACTCCCTTGGTCAGCGCGTCGGCGCCTTCGCCCGCTTTTCGGTGGTGACCGCCTGCGCGGTTTTGCCGGCGCGGATCATCAGGAACGCTCCCGAGGCGCCCGGCAGGTGCCAGCGGCCGTCGATCTCGGTCGCTTCCGCGTTCACCGAGCCCTCATAGGTGACGCTGGCATAGCCGAAGCCCGGCGGCTCGTAGCGCTTGACGAACGACACCGCGCTGCCGGCGCGCTGGCCCGCGATCGCGGCATGGTGGGTGCTGATCGGGCACACCGGCATCATGCAGGGCTCGGTCACGCGCCCCGACAGCGCGCCGCCGGTCTCCACCAGCGTCGCCGTGAACGTGATCATGCCGACGCCCGGCTGCATGAAGGTGCCGTCCCAGACCCCGGTCAGATCGATGCTCATGGCGGCGGCGTCCTGATGTGGGCGGCGGGTGACGTCGGTGCGTCCGGCTGAATTGGTATCGCTGCGGCGAGGCGCTTGCAACGGTTGCGGGATGGGGCGCGCGAAACCAACCCGTCGCCGCCAAATTCACCGGTGTCGTCCTGGCGAAAGCCAGGACCCATACCGCGGAATCCACCCGTTGCGCACGGTCGCAGTACCGGACCACAAGTCTTCGCCAAAGTTCTCCCTGGGGTGATGGGGTGGACGGCCCCCTACGGCATCAAGTGTGCCAGAATGAGGTTGTCACACACCCATTCACAGGAGCCGT
>NZ_JAFCJJ010000060.1 GCF_018131015.1 Bradyrhizobium diazoefficiens | reverse complement strand
GTGAACGAGGTGCACGGCCGGTCCGATTTCGGCGAGGCGACGAGGTTGCCGCCCGGCTGATGGAACGATGCGTCGATCGCGCTGAGCGTTGACAGGATGCTGGTCAGCGGGGCCGCGGCCGGAGCAACCACGACGCCGGCGTTGTAGCCGGCAGCGCCGCCGGAGGTCGCGACCTGGGCCTGGAAGAGCCCGCTCGTGATGGTGGCACCGCTTGCGGTGATGGTTCCAGCGCCGCCGGGGTTCACGACGGGGATGAAGCCGGTGAAGCCGCCGCCCGTCGCAGTACCGTTCAGGACAACGTTGCTGCCCGCCGCCGACGACGCGACGCGCACCTGGTTCGCCGTGCCCGAGGTCAGGTCAACCGTACCGGCGTTGACCGTACCACTGCCCGAGTACACGGACCCGACCGCGTTGATGTTGGTGGAGCCGCTGCCGCCGTTCAGGGTGATCGTGCCGTTGTTGACGAGGCCGGCGGCGGTCACGACGGGGTTGCCGGTGGCCGTGACAAGGCCGCCCGTGTTGGTGAAGTTGCCGGCGCCTGCATTCCAGGTGCTGGTGGCGCCGAGCGCCACCGTGCCCGAATTGGCCAGGATGCCGTTCCAGCTCCCGTTGTTGTTGATCACGCCGGCGTTGTTGGCGTTTCCGTTCCAGGCGCCGTTGTTGTTGATGACGCCGGTCGTCTGGTTGATCACGTCGGCATTGTAGGTGGCGCCAACGTTGTTGTTCGTCGTTCCGAAGTTGTTCAGCAAGTCGTTGATCGTGCCGAAGTTGTCGATCGTTGCGCCCAACCGGTTCGTGACATTGGCCGCGGTCAGGACGCCGCCGGCGGCAACGGAGATGCCGCCGCCGCTCGCGGAGCTGCCGAAGTTGTCGATGTTGCCGCTGACGGCGTAGTTGCCCGCACCGGAAACCGCGAGCAGGGAGGTGACGTCCGCGTTGAGGAAGGTGCCAGCAGTGCTCGTCACCGTGCCGGTCACGTTGAAGTGCCCGAACTGGCCGTTGTTGATGGTGCCGCCGGCGCCGACGTTGATCGCGCCGAACGATGCGTTCACAATCGCCAGATTGGCGCCGGTCCCGGTGCCGATGTTCGAGAAGCCGCCGAGGGTCGCGTCGATCGTGCCGCTCGCCTGGTTGACGACACCGCCGGCGCGGTTGGCGAACCCCGGGATCACGCCCGTGCCGTTGGTCGTCCAGGTGCCCGTATTGCTCAGTATACCGTGGTTGGTCGCATCACCGTTCCAGATGTGTGAATTGAGGACGGCATTCGCGGTCGTGGTGTTCAAATTATCGACGAGATTGCCCTGCCAGGTGCCACCGTTGCCGATTTTGCCGGTGGTGCCGTTGTTGGCGGTGCCCGTCCACGTTGCGCCAACGGAATTTATCACGGTCCCCTGATTGGCCGTCACGGTGCCGAGATTGCCGTTCCAGATGTTGTCGTTGTGGATCCCGCCGTGATTGTTCCGGACATTACCGGCCCACGTTCCGGTGTTGACGATCGCCGTTCCGGAGGTGTTGGTATTGTCAATCACGTCGCCATTCCAGGCGCCGGCGTTAGCGATAGTGCCGGTAGTGCCGTTGTTGGCGGTGCCGGTCCACGTTCCCACATTGGTGTTCGTAACGGCGCCGAGGTTGGCCGTCACCGTGCCGAGGTTGCCGTTCCAGGCGCTCGTGTTGATGATTGCGCCGTGGTTGTTCTGGACGTTGCCGTTCCATGTCCCGGCGTTGAGGATCGCCGACGCCGACGTGTTGGTGTTGTCGATCAGATCGCCGGCCCAGGTGCCGCCGTTGCCGACGCCGCCTGTGGATCCGTTGTTGGCGGTGCCGGTCCACGTTCCCCCAGCCAGGTTGATCACGATGCCGAGGTTGGCCGTCATCGTGCCGAGATTGCCGTTCCAGGCGCTGGAGTTGTTGATTGCGCCGTGGTTGTTCTCGACGTCGCCGTTCCACGTTCCGGTGTTGTTGATAGCGCCCGCCGTCGTGTTGGTGTTGTCGACCAGATCACCGGCCCAGGTGCCGGCGTTGGCGATGGTGCCGGTGGTGCCGTTGCTGGCGGTGCCGGTCCACGTTCCGGCGGCCGTGTTCGTCACGGCGCCGCGGTTGGCGAACACCGTGCCGAGGTTGCCGTTCCAGGCATTGGCATTGGTGATGGTGCCGTCGTTGATCCGGACGTCGCCGGCCCACGTGCCGGAATTGGTGATTCCGCCGTGGTTGTTGCGGACGTCGCCGGTCCACGTGCCGGTGTTGTTGATCGCCGTCGCCGCCGTGTTGGTGTTGTCGAACACGTAGCCATTCCAGGCGCCGGCGTTGGCGATGGTGCCGGTGGTGCCATTGTTGACGATGCCCGTCCACGTTCCCGCAGCCGTGTTCGTCACCGCGCCGAGGTTGGCGGTCACCGTGCCGATATTGCCGTTCCAGGTGAGGGCGTTGGTGATCCCGCCGCTGTTGTTCTGGACGTTGCCGGTCCACGTGCCGGTGTTGTTGATCGCTGCGGCCGCGGTGTTGGTGTTGTCGACGACGTCACCGTTCCAGGCGCCCGCGTTGGCGATGGTGCCGGTTGCGCCGTTGCTGGCGGTGCCGGTCCACGTTCCCGCAGCCGTGTTGGTCACGGCGCCGAGGTTGAAGATCACCGTGCCGAGGTTGCCGTTCCAGGCGTTGGCGTTGGTGATGCCGCCGCTGTTGTTCTGGACGTCACCGTTCCAGGTTCCGGTGTTGTTGATTGCCGCCGCCGCAGTATTGGTATTGTTGACCACGTCGCCGGCCCAGATGCCGGCGTTCGCGATCGTGCCGGTGGTGCCGTTGTTGGCGGTGCCGGTCCACGTTCCCGTAGCCGTATTCGTCACCGCGCCGGCGTTGCCGGTCACCGTGCCGAGGCTGCCGTTCCAGGCGTTCGAGTTGGTGATCCCGCCGACGTTGGTCTGGACGTTACCGTTCCAGGTCCCGGTGTTGTTGATCGCCGTCGCCGCAGTATTGGTATTGCCGAGCAAGTCCCCGGCCCAGGTGCCGGCGTTGCTGATGGTGCCCGTGGTGCCGTTGTTGGCGGTGCCGGTCCACGTTCCTGTACCCGTGTTGGTCACGGCGCCGCGGTTGGCCGTCACCGTGCCGAGATTGCCGTTCCAGGCCTTCGAGGTCGTGATTCCACCGTCGTTGTTCCAGACGTCGCCGTTCCACGTCCCGGCGTTGCTGATTGCCGTTGCTGACGTGTTGACGTTGCCCTTGACGTTGCCGGTCCAGGTGCCGGTCGCCGAATTGACGATCGTGCCGGTCGCTTCGTTCGCCACATCGGCGTTGTAGGTGTGATTGTTGACGGTCGAGCCGAAGTTGTCGAGGGTGTCGTTGATGGTGCCATTGTTGATGATCGTCGCGCCGACATTGTTCCTGATGCCGGTGGTGGAAGTGAGCGTCGCGCCCGCGGCGACGAGAATACCGCCGCCCGCGTTCGTGCCCGAGTTCGTGATCAGACCGGTCACGGTATAGGTGCCGCTGTTCACCAGGAGCCGCGAGGTCGCGGTGCTGTTGTCGAACGTGCTGTTGCTGCTGACCGTGCCGCCGATGTTGAAGATGCCGCCGGTGCTGTTGTCGACCGCACCGTTGAAGGCGCCGCCATTGGCGTTGATCGTGCCGGTGTTGGTCGTGCCGTTGTTGGTCGCACCGCCCGACTGGGTGTACGTGCCGGAGTTCGTGAGGCCGCCGTTCAGCGTGCCGGAATTGCTTGCGGTGCCCGTGTTGTTCAGCCCGCCGTTCTGCGTTCCCGTGTTCTGGTAAGTTGCAGAATTCGTGACGGCAGAGGTCAGAGAGCCGCTGTTCACCAACGTGCCGATGGTGATGCTCGTCGTCGTGAACGAGTTCGTCCCGCTCAGCGTCAGCGTGCTGGTGCCGGCCTGCGAGATCGCGTTGCCAGTCATGTTGTTGCTGATCGAGATCGTCGCGCCGTTAGTGGCGGCGTTGGCGATGTTCGAAGCGACGCCGCTGAAGTTCACGGCCTGGCCGGAGATCGTGTAGTTCTGCGCGGTCGCCGAGAACGTCCACGCGTCCGGCGCGATCGGGCCGGCACTCACATTGACGGTGGCACTTGCCGTGCCGCCCGACCCGCCCGTGCCGTCTCCGAAGGTCACGCCCTGGCCGGCGCCGATCGGCGGCGCTCCGGCGGGTGGATTCGACCAGTTGGTGCCTGTAAGATAGTCGGTTGTCGTCGTGGTGGCGCCCGAGCCGCCCCAGATGTAGTTCTGCGCCTGCGCGGTCCCGGGGAGCGCCAGGGTGACGGCGGCGACGGCGACGATGGCGCTCGATTCGAGCAGCCTGCCCTTCAGCCAGCACAGGCGCGACGATTTCTCCTTCGCAGGCGACGGGTTCAAGCCAGCCGCGCGAAATTCGTCAATGCGTCAAACCAACATCCGCCCACCCCGAAAATATCCTTGGAGCACGCACCGCATCGGGCCCCACCGGCGGCCGTGCTTTGAAAATCGGAACTAGTTAGTCATGATTCAGGAACCGCCTCCAGACCTGAAAGGCGGAGCTTGAGGTAATTTGACACCATTATGGCACGTTTGTGGGCAACCGTTGCAGAATTGCACCTTGAGCAATGGCCTAGGCAGAAGGCCCCGACCGCACCAGCATAATCCGGGCAGGCGGCGATGCCGCAGCCGGCGCGGACCCGCGGCTGCCCAAAAGCCGGGCCGACCAATTTCGAGAACTGGATCCCGAGCTACCGGGAGTTCATGGAAGGTCCGAAGCAGCGCACCACAAAAAGAAAGCGCCGGCCCAAGGCCGGCGCTTCTGTATTTTTGGCGAGGAAACTTCGACTACGGCCCGAAGGTGTAGCGGACGCCGCCGAGAACGGCGCCACCATGCAGAAGGTCGCCGAAGCGGTAGTCGGCACGGACAAAGCCGAGCAGGCCGGTGGTCTGGGACTGGAAGGAGAGACCGAGGCTGGTCTGATAGAAGGTGCCGACCCGGTTGGT
>NZ_JAFCJJ010000006.1 GCF_018131015.1 Bradyrhizobium diazoefficiens | reverse complement strand
CGCTCCCAGCAGGATGCTTGAATCAGAAACCAGCCGATGGGGGAATCCCGATTCCGAACAAAAACAACATGCTCTAGGGATCACCTCGTCTCACCAATCCGGATCGTAGGGATCCATCATGTAGGGCGGCGGCATCCAGCGTCCTCGCGGAGGCGGGGGCCGCCGGGGCGGTGCGGTCGCCTGGACGTGCGGCCGCGCGGCCGGCTCGGTCTCCCTGACCACGCTGCGGATTGCGGGTTTCGTGGCTGCGGATTGCGCGGTGAGCTGCGTCTGCAGCGCCTGCACCTGCGCGGCGAGGCGGGCGTTCTCGCTGGCATCCTTCTCCTGCGCCGCCTTGAGCTGCAAAATGGTGTCGGCCTGCTCGCGAAGCGTCTGCTCGTGACGGCTCTTCAGTTGCTCGAGCTGGTCGTTGATGCTTGCGAGCTGGTCGGTGATGGTTTTGAGCGACGGCGCCAATTCGGCGGAGGCTCGATCGGGCGGCGTGGTACCGGTCGCCGGATTGCCCTCGGCGTTCTTCTCGACCGGCGCGGGCACGGCCACCGGCCCGTCGGCGGCAGCGAGCAGGACCGCTGGCGGAGGGGCGGGAGCGCGAGCCTCGGAGGCTTGCGGAGATACGCCGGGGAGCGGAGCCCACCGCGCAATGATGGCTCTGACCTCCTCGCGATAATGCGAAGCGAAGGCGGCACTGAGAAGGCCTGTCGCCAGCAGAAGCCCAGCCACGGCCCACAGCACCGGCCGATTCCGTTTCGGGCTCTCGGCCTGGATTTCTTTCGGACCTTCCTTGTGGGGTTCCTGGCGAACGTCGCTCTGCGGTGACGGTGTCTCTTCCTTGGGGACGCTGTCCGCCGCTTGCGAGGCTGTCGGGCCTTCGCTGCCATGTTCCATTCCGGAAACCAGCCGGTCCAGGCGCGCAAGGTCCTCCTCGGCGCTCTTGATCCGCTCATAAGCCCGCGTCAGCTCGCCATCGGCGCGCGGTCCATCCGGCTTGGGGTCGTTGGTCTCTGGCACCGATGCGCTCTCCATCCGGTCTTGCGTCAACAGAATGAGTGCGGCAGTCCGATATCGACGGGAGGATAGGTGTCGCCGCTGCCCAACACAACGCGCGTGCGAGGGAGAAATTATGGCGAGAGACAGATGCGGGCGGCTGAATGTTCGGCCTGGCTGGCAAGGCCTATCGCTGCACGACGGTCCGCGTGCCGGACGAGGCCGGGGCGGGCTCCCAGGGAGCCGGGAGGACGACGCGAATCGGGCGCGTCTCGCTGGTAGCATCGGTCGTGCTAGCTGCAACCTTCGCAGGCTGGTCCTGTGCGCTCTCGGCCGCTGCCACCGCGATGGATGCCAGGATGAAACTCGCCGCGATCACCACAGCCCGCAAATCAAATAACATTGTCGCCGTCCTCCGTTGGCACATAGAACGGCCGACCGCGCAAAAGGTTCAGCGGAACGCCGCGTGGTGCTCATGCGCGAATGGGGCGGTGGCCCGAAGTTACCGGGGGACCGGGGATCGATCCAAATAGCCCGCCTACGGGCACCCGGCGTTGAGGCACAAGCCCCGCGTAAGCCGCCATTGGGATAGTGCATCGATCTTAGAAGGAGATTCTGCATGCCTATCGCGGGACAAAAGCTGGCTTTTGTCATGGCATCGTCCAAGCATGGAACGATGATCGTCAATCGCTTCGACTACCGCATGGTCGCTCCCGACCGCGGCTACGGCGTGGGGCATCAGATACTCGAAGCGGCTGCTTTCGATCCGATGGAAGTCAATGTCGCGCTCGAATTGCTGGACTTGCGTCGCAAATATTACGGCGACGGGGTGATTGCGATCGACTGCGGCGCCAATATCGGCGTGCACACGATCGAATGGGCTTCGGCAATGACGGGCTGGGGCTCGGTGGTCGCGATCGAAGCCCAGGAGCGCATCTACTACGCGCTGGCCGGCAACATCGCCATCAACAACTGCTTCAACGCGATCGCGGTGCATGCGGCCGTTTCTAACGAATCCGGTTCGATGCGCATTCCGAACCCGAACTATTTCATGCCGTCCAGCTTCGGCAGCCTGGAACTGCGGCAGGGCCCGAAGAACGAATTCATCGGTCAGCCGATCGACTACACCGACAGGACCGTCGCCGTCCGCAAGATGACGCTGGACGAGCTCACTCTGCCCCGGGTCGACTTCATCAAGATCGATATCGAGGGCATGGAGATGGAGGCCCTCGCGGGCGCCCAGGAGACCATCAGGAAGTATCGCCCGATCCTGCTGATCGAAAAGATCAAGACGGACAACCGGGTGCTCGAGCAGTGGCTGCTGGACAACGGCTACCAGTTCCTGGCTCTCGGCCTGAACTTCCTCGCCGTCCACAAGAGCGACGAGTGCTGGAAGGATATCAACGCGCCCCAGCCCCAGGCGGCCTGACGCACGCTGAAATCGGATTGAACGCGTCCGGACAACGGGCGGCGCCTGGCGCCGACCCGTTGTCCGGCGTTTTGCCGCTTGCCAGGGAGGCAGAGGCCACTTCCCTTTTCTCCGCCGACGCATCGGCGGTGACGTCCGCAAATTGTGTGCTAGACTGCGAACAACTCGACAGCGCATGCGACGGCAAGGGAGGGAGCGGCCTATGCCTGTTTCAGTCGCCAACTCCCAGCTTATCTACGAGGCGCTCAAGGTCTGCGACGTGAAGATCATCTCCGCGCTGCCGGAGACCTGGCTGGTGCACCTCATCCGCATGGCCGACGACGACCCCGACGTCACGCTGGTGCGCGTGGCCAAGGAGGAGGAGGCGATCGGCATCTCCGCCGGGGCGCACCTCGCCGGCGTCAATTCCGCCCTTCTGATGCAGAACCACGGCTTCCTCGCCGCCATCAACCCGATCGTTTCGCTGGCGCTGCTCTACAAGATTCCGCTGGTGATGCTCATCAGCTACCGCGGCCACATGGGCGAGCGCGATCCCTGGCAGATCCAGGGCGGCATGGTGACCGAGCCGCTGTTGCGGACGCTGGGGATTCCCACCTGGCACCTCTCGAACCCGCACGACGCCGGGCGGCGCATCAGGGATGCGCAGACGCTGGCTCACGCGGCGCTCTCGCCGGTCGCCGTGCTGCTCACGCGCGAACTGATGTGGGAGGAGTAGCCGTGCTGCGCGCCGATGCCTTGCAGGCGATTTATCCCGAGCTGCAGGACCGGATCGTGGTCACGATCATGGGCGCGGTCGCGGCCGAACTCTACACGATCGGCCACCGCCACAACTTCTTCTACCTCGAGCACGCGATGGGGCTCGCGTCATCGATGGGGCTGGGCATCGCGCTGTCCTTGCCGAAACAAAAGGTCGTCGTCATCGACGGCGACGGCTCGCTGCTGATGAATCTGGGCACGCTGAGCACGATGGCGCGCTACCGGCCCGGCAATCTCGTGCATATCGTTTTCGACAATGGCAGCCTGCTCTCGGTCGGCGGTTTTCCGACCGCCACGTCCACAGGGACCGATCTTGCCGGCGTGGCGCGCGCCTGCGCCATCCCGGAGGTCACGCAGGCGGATACGCCGGAGCGGCTCAAGCAAGCCGTTCAGGGCGCATTGGCGGGTGGCACGCTGACGACGATCGTCTCCAAGGTCGAGGCGATCGGGCCCAAATCGTTCCACATGGATTTGCCACTGCTGGAGAACCGATTCCAGTTCAAGCGTGCGCTGGAGGCACTGCGGCAACAGGCGTGAGACGCGCGGTTTCGCGCAGAGGGAGGCGAGCATGGCAGACGGACAACCGGTCGGCATCTTGGTCCAACTCGTGGAGGAGCTGAATGCGGGGCGGATCCGCGTCGTGGATCTCACCACGCGGCTGGGCCCGGAAACGCCGGTGATCGATCTGCCGCCGGTGTTCGCGCCGTCGCCGGGTCTGACGCTCACCGAGATCTCGCGCTACGACGCCCGCGGGCCGGCATGGTACTGGAACGTGCTGAATCTCGGCGAGCATACCGGCACGCATTTCGACGCGCCGATCCACTGGATCACCGGAAAGGACCTTCCGGAGAACGCGACCGACACCATCGCGCCGCGCAAATTCATCGGCCCCGCCTGCGTCATCGACGTGACCGCGGACGTGAAGAACAATCCGGACTTCCTGCTGACGCCTGCACGCGTCCAGACCTGGGAGCTGCGGCACGGGCGTATTCCGGCCCTGTCATGGGTGTTGCTGCGCACCGGGTGGAGCGCCCGTACGACGCGCGAGGACTTCATCAACATGCGCGAGGACGGGCCGCACTCGCCGGCGTTCTCCCGGGAATGCTCCGAGTTCCTGGCGCATGAGCGCGACGTGCTGGGCGTCGGCGTCGAGACCATCGGAACGGACGCCGGGCAGGCCGGCACCTTCGAGCCGCCGTTCCCCAACCACACCACCATGCATGGCGCAGGCAAGTTCGGCATCACCAGCCTCATCAACCTGGACCAGTTGCCGCCAACCGGCGCGGTGGTGATCGCAGCGCCGCTCAAGATCGCCGACGGTTCGGGCAGCCCGCTGCGGGTGATTGCGCTTGCGCCGGCGTGATCCAGACATGGACGCTCGCGCGACGGACGAGACGCCTCAAGGTTTTGGAGCGCGAAGGCGGCTCTCCTCGGGGGCTTCGGCGAGAAGGTAAAGCCGGTGCGGGTCGCGCAGCACGATGCGCTGCCGCCCGCCTTCGACGAGGCCCTGGCTTTCCCACGCGCTCAGGATTCTGCTCGCGGTGTGCAGCGTGGTGCCGGTCATCTCGGCAATGTCCTGCCGGCTGATCGGGAAATCGATCTCGATGCCTCGCTCGACCCTCCGCCCCGCCTGCTTGGCGAGACGCAGCAGCGCATGCGCGACACGCTGCTCGACCTGTTCGTTCGAGATCTCGATGACGCGGGCCTGGGTGTCCTGCAGCCGTTGTCCCACAATCTGCAGCGCGCTGGCCGCAAGACTCGGATATCTGCCGACGAGGCGCGCCCACGATGCGGCCGGCCAAGCCAGCACGATGCTGTCGACGGCGGCGACCGCGGTTGCGGGATAACAGGCAAGGTTCATGGCCTGCGCGACCCCGAACAGTTCACCGGCGGAGACGTAGCGCACGATGACCTGCTGGCCCTGGGGCGTGGTCTTCTCGACGCGAAGATGGCCGTGCAGCAGCAGGAAGAAGCGGTCGGCTTCCGCGCCTTGCTCGAATACGTTGCTGTCCTTGGAATAGCGGACCGACCGGGCCTCGCGCAGCAGCTCTTCCTGCTCGGCAGGGGCAAGCCCCGCGAACATCGAGAGATTGGCGACGAGCGAGCGGTCGACGGCTGCCATGAATCCTCTTTTCCAAACCCTCCGACAGGTGCCGTAACCAAACGGGAGCGGCCGGACAGGGCAGCTCAGGCGCGGCGGAAACCCGACGTCATGCTGTCTGGGCGATCGAGGCCGGGGACGCGGGACGGCCGTTGTCGCGGACGGGCGGCCGTTCGGCTTCGGTTTCGAACTCTGCCGGCACCGCCGGCGCGAGTGCGGCGTGACGGCTGCGCTCACGCAGTCTTTCGAAGACCCTCATCTATCGCACTCCGATCTATTGCAGATTCACTATCGAGGCGAGGAACCTCGGTGTCTTTGCGAAAGCGCAAAGAGGGCTCCGAAACCTGCATTAAGCTGCAGGCATGGATGTGGAGGGAACTCCAACGGGGATGATCGCCGAAGCGCGAATGCATCGCGCCACCGCGCTGGTCCCGTATGAATCCGGAGTGACGGAGCGAACATGATCGGCGGCAGCCTGTTCCGGTGGACCATGGCCTATTTCGCGGCGGCGCTGGCGTGGCTGCTGGTCGCGCTCGCCCTCATGCTCGGCGGCGTCGGCTATCCCGCCGCGGACATCGCTTCGCCGGACACGCTGGTCCTGGTCCACGCCGTCACCATTGGATGGCTGAGCCTCGCCATGTGCGGGGCGCTGTTCCAGTTCGTTCCGGTGCTCGTCGCAAAGCCCTTGTTCGCCGAGCCATGGGCGCTGCCGGCGCTTGGCCTGCTGACATCAGGCCTTGTCTGCCTGCTCGCGGGCTTCCTGGCGCTGGGCGGCCGCCTGCCGCTCGCGCTGTGGCTGCTTCCAGTTGGCGCGGTTCTGCTCGTCACCGGATTCACCCTCGTGGTCGTCGACCTCGGGCTGACGGCGTGGCTGAGGCCGACGGGGCCGGCCAGCTTCGTTCTCGTTGGCCTCGCGTCCCTGTGCGCGACCGCCGCCTTCGGCTCGATCTTCGCCTTCGCGCTGGCCGGATGGGGCGGGTCCGCCGGCGAGGCCGTATTGGCGTCCGGCGTGCCGCTGCATGCGATCGCGGGTCTCGGCGGCTGGCTGACATTGACCGCGATGGGCGTCAGCTACCGGCTGCTGTCGATGTTCATGCTGTCGCCCGACGTGAACGAGCGCCAGAGCCGCATCACGCTTGCGACCGGCGCGCTGGCGATCGCGGTGACGGTGGCAGGCGGCGCACTGGCGATCGGCCTCGCGTCGGGAATGAGTGCCGTGTTGTTGCTCGCCGGAGTCCTCGGGCTCGTGTCCGCCGCTCTCTATGGCCGTGACGTCGCCGGCATCTTCCGAAATCGCAAGCGGCGTCAGCTCGAGCTCAACATGCGCATCGCGACGCTGTCGTTCGCGAGCCTGGCCGGCGTCGCTGTCCTCGGCGTCGCGCTGATCGCGGTGGGTGAACTCGCGGCGCAGGTCGGAGCCTTCACCTTCCTCGCGGTGTTCGGATGGCTGTCGGGCCTGGTGCTCGCAAAGCTCTACAAGATCGTCGCGTTCCTGACCTGGCTCGAAACCTACGGCCCGGTGATGGGGCGGACGCCGACGCCGCGGGTGCAGGACCTCGTTGCCGAGGGCAGGGCGACGAAGTGGTTCGTCATCTACTATGTCGCCGTGTGGGCGGGAACGCTGACGCTGCTGGCCGGCGAGCCCGGCGCGTTCCGCCTCGCGGTCGCCGCGATGACGCTCGGCGTTGCCGGCATCATCCGTGAAATCGTCCGGATCCGGCGGCTCGCCGATGTAGCACACCCGCTGCGGCTGCCCGGCGGCGCCATTGCCCCGCATCTGCTGTTCGCCAGAAACTGAAAGGAGCACCATGACCGCCTATCTCGATGTCGACGTCCGTCCGATCCTGCGCGCGGGCGGCGAACCGTTCTCGGTCATCATGGCCGCGCTCGAGAAGCTGGAGCCGGGGCAGGGGATTCGTCTCTACGCGACGTTCAAGCCGATCCCGTTGTTCGCCGTGATGGCCGACAAGGGATTTGCGCATTCCGCAAAGCCGCTCGAGGGGGGTGAGTGGGAGGTCCTGTTCACGCCGGCAGAGACGCCGAAGACGGAGCAGGGCGTATCCCCCTCCACCGACTGGGCCTCGGCGCCATGGCCGGAGCCTTCCGTCAAGCTCGACAATCGCGACCTCGAGCCGCCGGAGCCCATGGTTCGCATCCTCGCGGCCGCCGACCAGCTCGCGCCCGGCGAGACGCTGTCGGCGCTGCTGCGGCGGGAGCCTGTGTTCCTGTTTCCGCAGCTCGAGCGGCGAGGCTTTCGCTGGCTCGGCGGCTTCCTGCCCGACGGCGTCACCTACGAATTGACGGTGAGGGCGCCGCTATGACGGAAGCACTCGTCGCGCGGGTCCGCGACGCACTTCGCGTCGTGATTGATCCGGAGCTTGGCCAGAACATCGTCGATCTCGGCTTCGTCTATGACATCACCACTGATGGCGGCGAGGTTCACATCACGATGACGGCGACGACGCCGGGGTGTCCGGCGACGGGCTTCCTGAAAGACGGCGTGCAGGCCGCCGTCGCGAAGATCCCCGGGGTCGTTGCCGTCGACGTGGCGATGACGTTCGAGCCGCCCTGGACGCCGTCCCTGATCGAGCCTGCCATCCGGGCCTCGCTCGGATTCGCTGCGGTGAACTGAGCGGGCCATGGCGGTTACCATCGAGATCGACCACGCCCGGACGCGGGCTCGGGCCGCTGCCGTCACCGGTCAGCCCGTCGTGCCGCAAGCGGTCAGGGGGCCGATCCGCCGACTGAAATGGGCCATTCTGCTGCTGACGCTGTCGATCTATTACGTGACGCCGTTTTTGCGCTGGGACCGGGGTGCGAACGCGCCCGACCAGGCGGTGCTGCTCGATTTCGCCAACGGACGGCTATACGCGTTTTTCGTCGAGCTGTGGCCGCAGGATCTCTATCTCGTCACGGGCCTGCTGGTGCTCGCCTCGACCATCCTGATCCTGACCAATGCGCTGGCTGGGCGCTTGTGGTGCGGCTTCGCCTGCCCGCAGACGGTGTGGACCGACTTGTTCCTGCTGGTCGAACGTCTCATCGAAGGCGACCGGCGGCTGCGCCTGAAGAATATCGGCGCGCCCCTGACGGCGAGGCGGATGGTCCAGATCGTCGCCAAGCATGCCGCGTGGCTGCTGATCTCGGTCGCGACCGGCGGCACGCTCATCTTCTATTTCACGGATGCGCCGGAACTTTTGCGCGCCTTCGCCTCTGTCGACGTCTCCGCCACGGCGCTCACCTGGATCGCGGTCTTTACGGGGACGACCTATGGCCTCGCCGGTTTCGCGCGCGAGCAGGTCTGCACCTTCATGTGCCCGTGGCCGCGTTTGCAGGGCGCGATCTGGGATCCCGAAGCCTACACCGTGAACTATCGCGACTATCGCGGCGAGCAGCGCACCTCCGCCAAGAAGGCCGCCGAGCTGCGGCTTCAGGGCAAGCCGGCGGGCGATTGCGTCGATTGCGGCCAGTGCGTCACGGTCTGTCCCATCGGCATCGACATCCGCGAGGGGCCGAACTTCGCCTGCATCAATTGCGGCCTCTGCGTCGATGCATGCGACGGCGTGATGGCAAAGCTCGGCCGCCCGCGCGGCCTGATCGACTTCGAGAGCTGGAGGAACATCGAGCGCGGCCGCCGGGCCGAGCCCGCGGTCAACCGATTGGTGCGTCCCAAGACCATCGGGCTGACGGCGGCGTGCGTTGCGCTCGCCGGCCTGATCACGGTTGCCTTCGCCGCGCGGACGACGGCCTCGCTCTCCGTTCAGCACGATCGCGATCCCGTCGCGGTCCGGCTCTCCGACGGATCGGTGCGCAACGCCTACACGGTCAAGCTGCTCAACAAGTCGGGCCGTGCGCATCGCTACACGCTGTCCGCGAGCGGGGTGGCGGCAAAGCTGGCGATCGTCGGCAATGACGGGCTTTTGCCGGTCGAGGTGGCGCCGGATTCCTCGGAGTCGCTGCGAGTCACGCTGACGGCGCCGCAGGACGCGGCTGGCGACGTCGTCTTCACGGCGCGAGAGGAGACCGGCAGCGATGTTCTGACGGCCAGGGACAAGTTCGTGGACCGCTAGGGCGTTTTGCCATGGAGCGGGAAACCCGTGAACGACGCTGATTGCGCGAGATCAACGACGGATGTCGTCGCGTTTCCCTAGAGTGCCGTGGCGCCGGGCGCGCTCTCCACGGTTGGGAAGGACGGATGGATTTCGACGACACGCCACAGGAGGCCGAATTCCGCCAGGTTGTTCGCGACTGGATTCTTGCGAACGCGCCCGACGATCTCCTGCAGCAATTTTGCGAGGCCGAGGCGGCGCGCGACGCAGGGGAAGGCGCGGCAACCATGCTGCGCGTGTCCCGGATCTGGCAGAGGCGCAAGGCGGAGGCCGGCTGGGCCTGCCTCGCCTGGCCCGTCGAGTTCGGCGGACGTGGCGCGACGCCGATCCAGCGTGTGATCTTTGACCAGGAAGAGGGGGCCTATGGCCGCCTGTCCTGGCTGTTCCGCGTCGGCCACCATATCGCTGGACCGACGCTTGCGGCCTTTGCATCGGACGCGCAGCGGCGCGCGCTGCTGCCGGCGATTGCATCGGGCGAGAAGGTGTGGTGCCAGCTGTTCTCCGAGCCGGCGTCGGGCTCGGACCTTGCGGGCTTGCGCACGCGCGCGGTCCGCGACGGCGAGGACTGGGTCGTCAACGGCCAGAAGATCTGGACCACGGTGGGCCACATCGCCGACTACGGCCTCCTGCTCGCCCGCACCGACGCTACGAGGCCGAAGCACAAGGGCCTCACCATGTTCTTCATCGACATGAAGAGCGAAGGGGTCGAGGTCAGGCCGATCAAGGACGCGAGCGATACTTACGAATTCAACGAGGTCTATTTCACCGACGTCCGCATCCCCGACGCGCAGCGGCTTGGCGAAATCAATGAAGGCTGGAACGTCTCGCTGACGACCCTGATGAACGAGCGGCTGTCGATCGGCGCCCGCCTGATGACCGGCGTGCCGGAGCTGCTGGATTTCGCCATGGCATGCGAAATGGAGGACGGCACGCTCGCCATCGACGATCCTCAGGTGCGTTCAAAGCTCGCAACCTGGGTCACGCGCGCCAACGGGCTGAAATACACGGTCTATCGCGCCGTCTCGGCGCTGTCACGCGGCGAGCGGCCGGGGCCGGAGAACGCGATCGGCAAGATCGTCGCGGCGTCGATGTCGCAGGAGGTGGCGGCTTTCGCCCTGTCGCTGCAGGGGCCCATGGGCGTCGTCACCGACGGCGGCGCCACGGGCAAGTTCGCCCACATGCTGTTCGAGGCCGCGGGAAAGCGCATCGCCGGCGGCACCGACGAGATCATGCGCAACATCATCGCCGAGCGCGTGCTCGGGCTGCCCGGCGACATCCGGGTCGACCGGGACGTGCCGTTCAATGCCATTTCTTCCCGGGGCCGTTGAGTCCTTGCTAGGAACAACCTCAGTCTGTACGTTGCGCCCGGAGTTGGGTTTTTCGGGAATGGGACTGCTGGAATGACCGTAGTCGAGCGCGTGGCGTTGGAGGAGAGTGCGACGGCGAAGGTGCCGCCGGGGGTGCTGGTCGAAGGCCCGGTGGTGGACGCGAAGTTTCGCGATTCCTATATCTCGTTCGCTCTGATGATCACCGGCTCGATCGCGGCGCTGGTCTGGGTCGTTACGCAAGGCATCGGCTGGGTCGAGGTCTCCGTCTTCGCCGGCATGTTCGCGCTGACCACGGTCGGCATCGGCTTCATGCATCGCTACTTCGTCCATCGCAGTTTCCGCTGCGGCCCGGTGATGCGGGCGATTTGCGCCGGGATCGCGACGATGGCGGTGCAGGGCTCGATCCTCAAATGGGTCGCCAATCATCGCCGGCACCATCTTCACTCCGACAAGCCCGGCGACGTCCACAGCCCTTACTATGACGGCTTCGGCAACCGCATCGAAAGCTTCGCCAAGGGGATGGGGCATGCGCAGGGCGGCTGGGTGTGGGACCTTGCGACCACCGACGCCGAAGTCTACGCGAAGGACATCCTGGCCGATCCGATCGCGATGTTCTTCACGCGGACTCGCTTCTACTGGTACGCGCTGTCGGCGCTGATCATTCCCGCGGGCATCGGTTATGCGGCCGGCGGTCTGCACACGATGATCGGCTGCGTGCTGCTCTCCGGCCTGTTCCGCAGCTACGTCATGACGACGGCGACCTCGCTCGTCAACTCGGTCTGCCACAGCGACGGCCGCTGGGGCTACCGCCGCTACGAGCTCGATGACGGCACCACCAACGAGCTCGTCACCACCATCCTCACCTTCGGCGAGGGGCTGCACAACAACCACCACCGCTTCCCGCGCGACGCCTATCTCTCGCACGCCTGGTACGAGATCGACATCAACGGCCTGATCATTCTGGGGTTAGGGAAGCTCGGGCTCGTGCACGACATTTTCATTCACCCGGACAATGAACGTAAACGTTCCTGACCCGGGGAACCGGCCTCAATAGCGGCTGCCGTCGCGTTTTTGCTGCGTGATCCAGTCCGACAAGGTTTTTGGTCTCGCGTCAAATGTCCGCGCCGTCGATGCCTTCGGCGTGTCCCGGGCGCCCTTCGCCGGACGGGGGTGACGCGCTTCTCCTTCATTGACGCGCCTCGAGGAGGCCATCAATGCCTCCGCAGCTTCCCGCTCGAGCCGCAGCTTCTTCAAGCGCGCCATCTTGATGCGCTCGGCCTCGACCTCGGGTCCTTCGGACAGCAGCGGCTTGTGGTGAGTGAACTCCGCCGGCACCACGACCCCGATGATGGTGGTCTCGCCGAGCGCCTTGCAGGCCTCCAGCCGGTGCAATCCCTCGACCAGGACGAAGCGGTCGCCGTCGGTCCGGACGAAGATCGGCGCCTGCTGGCCGATGTCCAAAATGCTTTCGGCGATCTCCCCGACCATCTCGGGCTTGATGTCCTTCTTCCGTTTCGTCGGAACGAAGATTTTCTCGATCGGGAAGCTTTCCGGTTTGGACATAGCTTCTGCTCCGCTTCACCCGGGCCCGCCGCAAACCCACGCCGGTGGGGTTGGGAGCTTAGGGGGGAAATGCACGACCGCAAAGGCGATTTTGGGGCGAGGATCATCCTTGCGCTGCAATGCGATCGAGACGCAACCGGTGTCGATGATCGGTGAGCAGGCGCGCGCCGCCAAGGACGGCGGCCAGTGTTCCGAGCCCCGTCCCGCCGGCGATCAGGAACATGATCAGCAGTTGATATTTGACTGCATCGACCGGCTCGACTCCGGCAAGAATCTGGCCGGTCATCGTCCCCGGCAATGAAACCAGGCCGACCGCCGCCATGCTGTTGATGATGGGCATGAAGCCGCTCCTCAGCGCATCCCTCACGACCGGCAGCATGGCCTGATACCGCGTGCCGCCGAGCGCGAGGCACGCTTCCACGGCGGCGCGTTCCCGCACGAGGCTGTTGGTGAGCACGTCGAGGCCGAGGCTGATCCCGGTCATGGTGTTGCCCAGGATGACGCCGAGCAGGGTCAGCGCATAGCGCGGGTGGTACCAGGGGTCCGGGCGCAGCTCGGTCAGGAGCGCGAACATGGTGACGGTACCGGCGGCGAGCAGCATGCATCCCGCGCCGAGGCCGTAAGCGCTGATACCCGGCAGGCGCCGCTTCTGCCGCGCGACGATCTCCCGCGAGGCGAACAGCACCATGATGCAGGCGGCAAGCGCAGTCCAGAGCGGCGACACCGCGGCAAACAGGAACGTCAGCAAATATCCGACGAGGACGAGCTGAACCACCATGCGCACGGCCGCGATCGCCAGTTGTCGTTCAAGCCTGAGGCGGAGAACGATCGAGAGAACGCCGTCCATGACGACCAGCAGCGCGGGCAGGACGAGATCACCGTATGAAAGCTGGATGTAGGTCACAGCCGGTTTTCCCTGATGCAGCCACCTTGTCCCATCGCAAAAATCCGTGACGCGACGCGGCGGGCCTGAGCGTCGTCGTGGGTGGTCCAGATGACGCTGGTGCCATTCGACATGCGCTCACTGATCAAGGCTTCCACGACCGCTGCGGAGGCCGGGTCGAGGGCCGAGGTCGGCTCGTCCAGCAGAAGCACCCGCGATCGCAGCATGAGTGCCCGCGCCAGCCCCAGTCGCTGCCGCTCGCCGGTCGAGAGTCTTGGGATCGGCCACGGTCCGCAATCGTCCGGAAGCCCCAGGCGCGTCACCAGCGGCAGGGCATCATCCCAGGCAGAAAAATGGTCCTGCACGGTGTCGGACCACCAGCCGGGCTCGGCGGCGAGGTAGGTCACCTGTCTTCGCCAGGCGGGGGCGGGCATCGCCTCCCTCGATGTTCCGTCCAGCTTGACCGCTCCCTCGTTGGGATCGAGATCCGCGAGCGCGCGGAGCAGCAAGGTTTTTCCGACCCCGGAAGGTCCTTGCAGGACGACGCATTCGCCGTCCTGCAAGTCGAACGACACGGAAAGGTGCAGGCGCTTGAGGCCGCTGACGCTGAGCATGCGTCACAGCTTGAGCTGCAGCCGCTCGGCAACCCGCCTCGCGATCTCCACCGGGGCCTCGTTCGGGTAGGGGTGCACCGAAGAGACATTGATCTCGCCGAGCACATAGCTGTCGCTGCCGTCGGCCTGAACGGGGCCGAGCATGAAGTCGGCGTCCCAGATCGCGGGGAGGTCGCCCGGCGCGATGTCCAGCAGCGAGGTCAGCTGTGGCGTCCACTCGTCCTCCATCGACCGGCGCAGGCGCTGAAAGCGTGGGTCGGCGTTGGACGAGTAGAGCCGCGGACCGGCCTCGGACCGCGCGGCGGGCGCCTCGACCAGGGCCTTGACCTTGTGGTGGCCGAAGCCGGCGCAGCGATCGCCGGCCATGTAGCAGCGCACCACACCTTCGGTCAGGCGAGGCTGGAACGCCTGGTCGATGACGCTGCCGGTCTCGAAATACTCCGCGCAGCGACGGAGGAAATCATTCAGCGTCAGCTCCTCCGGCGCGTCCCTGGTCGCGTCCAGCACCCTGATCAGGAAGGAGCCGGTCAGCTGCTCGACCTTCCAGACGCCCTGGCCGCCGTTGCCGCGGCTGCGCTTGATCACGCGCGGACCGGCGGCGAGCCGGGCCGGCAACTCGGCGCGCATGGCTGCTGCGGTCTGATACAGCGCCGTGTCCGATCCCCAGCCCATCGCGCGGGTGCTATAGAGGACCTCCTTGGTGCCCATCTTGAGGATGACATCGGGATGGGCGCTCACCCACACGCCTTGTGCCGCGACGTCGCGCAAGAGGGCGTCGAGCCTGGCGCGGTCTCGGCCGTCCTGGATCGGGTTGACCCAGACCAGCACGCCGTCCACCGCGAGCAGTTGCTCGCGGACGTCGTCCGCAAAACTCTCGTCGTAGATCACGGGGCGCCCGTCGACGCCGACGGCGGCGAGCGCCTCGAAGACGTCGACAAAGCGGCCGCTTGTCGCGGTCGCGTCGCGGCGCGCGAGTGCGTCTCCTCGCGAGAGGATCGCCACGGTATGTCGGGAAGAGTGGTGTTCGGTATCCATGCGCAAGCTCCACGTGTTGCGTGCTGCGCAGAGCTTGGACCGAAGTCTCGCCGGGAGTCTGCTTGATCCCGCACAGGCAGTCTATGTGAGGTGGCGGGGCGGCAGCAAGGGGGCATTTTCGGATGGAAGGTCCCCGTGGTCCCCATCCATTGACGCGCGTCGAAGATGTATCTACATTGTATCATTGATATCGGAGATCGTGGATGAAGGTTGCATTTCAGAAGTGGGGCAACAGCCTCGCGCTGCGCGTGCCAAAAGCGTTTGCCGATGAGATCGGAGCTCGCGACGGCAGGGCGGCGGAGATGACCGTGAGCGACGGCAAGCTGGTCATCGAGATTGCGCGCACGCAGCGGCGCAGGCGACGCTATGCGCTCGATGATCTCGTTGCCGGGATTACGCCGGCCAACCGTCACGACGAGATCGATTGGGGACCGGCCGTTGGCAACGAAGTCTGGTGACTATTGTCCGGAGGCGGGCGACGTCATCTGGATCGATCTCGACCCCACGGTCGGCCACGAACAAAGCGGCCGGCGCCCGGCCATTGTCGTGTCGCCGCGGAGTTACAACGCGGTCGCCGGCCTTTGCGTGATCTGCCCGATAACCAGTCGCGTGCGCGGTTATCCGTTCGAGGCCGTGCTCCCCGAAGGTGCAGGCGTTCGTGGCGTCGTGCTCGCGGACCAGCCCCGCAGCATCTCCTGGGAAAAGCGACCGATCGCGCCGGCCGGGCGGGCACCTGACGCGCTGCTCACGGAAGTTCGCGAGCGGCTGGCTGCGTTGCTTGGAATTGATTAAAATCTCCCGATTGCGGTGATGGTGGACTCAATCAACGCCCCCCAACACCGACCGAGTGGCACTCCGGAATTCGGCCCCCCACAATTTGGGGACATCATTGGTCCAATAAGTGCCCCAAAAACTCGCCCACGAGATCAACCCCAACGAGGCCTCGCACTACACCGAGGGGGGCGCCTCAGACACCTTGGAGTCGATCTGGCGAGAGCGGCCGCGCCGATATCACCGAAACAGCGCAACGTAGAGCCAGCCCAGGATGCCGTGGATGATCGCCCACAGGATCGAATGGTTGTTGGTATAGGAAATCGCAATGGCGAGCGCCGAGCCAAAGCCAACGCCGTATTTCGCGCCCTCGACCCGAACTCCGTAGAAGCGATTTCCGTTCACTCCAAACCTCCGCTGTGCGTCAGCCGAGCCTATACGAACCGACGAGGTTCGTGAACGGCAATGGCCGGGTATCGCTTCGCTCAACCGATCCTGCGAGCCGCGCCCCAAAAAAGTCATGCCGCCATGTGAATTGCTCCACAGACGGCGGCCGTTCTGTCTGTTTATCTGCCGTCAACGGGCCCCTCGTGCGCGCGCTTGGCATTGCGCATCTGGCGCCTTCCGCATTTCGAAATCTGGGTGATCGCCATGGACGTATTTCATCGCACAGCCATGCTTTGCAGCTGGTTCATCGAGTCCACCATGAGCGGGTGTACCGAGAGATTTCGCGTGCGCTGAACAGGGCGCACAGAGAATTTCCCGAAGGCCCCGCCGGTGACGGACGGGGCTTTTTCATGTTCGCAAGTCAGCCCACTCCCGCCCGGCGGAGCCTTCGCGAGAAGGAGGCCGGGTCATGTGGGAGTATTTTGGACCCGATTTCGCATTCGATGTGGTGAAGGGCATGGTCGCCGGAATAGCCTCAATGGCATTTCAGGTCGTCGCGCCGCGGACCGAGCGTGCCGCAAGGCAGTTTTGCGCGCGCTGGGTTGCGAGGAGGGCGGCGAGACGAGCCACGAGGCGGGCTCGGCGCAATGCGGTGGCGAATGATGGGCGGTGAGATGCGGATCGCCCGGATGGAGCTCGCAGGGTGGGTTAGCCGAGGGTGTAACCCACCGCTGCTTGTCGGCACGGAAACGAAAGCGGTGGGTTACGCCCTGCGCGCTACGCTCGCTAAAACGGGATGTCATCCTCGTCAACATAATCAGGATCAAATTCTGGCCATTGCGAGGGACGCTCCCATGAAGAAGGCTGCTTGCTGACCGGATTTGCCTTGGTTGTGGCTAAAGCATTTTTCGAGATCAAGGTAACTGCACTAAAATCTATGGACTCCATTCTTGTATTCGCCATGGCGCAGTCCGACATATCTGACGCGGCAGTAAGTATGAGGTTTCCAAATCGCCCGCCGGCCAAGGAAGCGTAGTACAAGTATAAGGTGATTGCCTTCGTAGCCGCTCCGAGTAAGTGAGGTCTGTGCAGCGAGGAGAACATGATGCGGACGGTCGCTTCGCTAATGTCTGAAATTCGCAAATTGGTCGCGGTCGAAGCTCTAATGTCGATTGACGCACTTGCTGACTTGCCGATGGTGACGGCGTGAAGCCTGCTTCGAGTGAAGCTTACATTGGCGGACCTAACGTCGCCAAACGTGCAATCAATTAGAGTGCAGTTCGTAAATTTGTATTTTGACGAGCGCTCGAACTTACATTGCACCAAGGTGCATCTGTCAAAATGGCAAATTTCGAGCGCGCTCGTTTCCAGTTTGCTGCCGACGAATAGGCATTCGTAAAATCGAAGTTGTTGACCCTTAGGAGCCTCAATGGCCCTAGGTATTGCGTCAATGGCCTCGTTGACGTCAACTCGCGTTTCTTTGAGCGACATTCCCCAAGCGCGGGCGTGCGTCTGTTGCTCGGCTTGCTCGCGTTCCCAGTCCTTCAGCGCCGTTTTTGCCTCAGTGGTGACGTTGCCTTCACGGTAGGCGGAGGCCCATTGGTATGCTGAATTTTCGATCTCGGGTAGGGGAGTGGACTGCGATCCATTTCGGTCCAACCACGAATTTTCTCGCACATAGGATAGAAGTACATTTTGGATCGTCTCACGATCTCGTACGCTTTCCTCTGCAAGGCGAGCTAGCGAGTGAATTCCACCGAGTCTGACCTCAATATTCGGAACAGTGACCGTCGTGTCGCTCAATCCGTCGGAGGTTTGAATTGCCTTCTTGATCTCTCGGGTTTGTCCAAGCTGTTCGATCGATCTTGAAAAGATAGAAGTATAGTGCGTCTCTCGATCGATCTGAGTTTTGGCTTCACTAATTTTGGTCTGTCGGTCGAGAATGAGCAGTCTCCACACAATAAGGGGCAGGCCCACGACGCCGGCTAATATAGGTAGCGCCGCCTTTGTGGCTTCTGCCGCTCGCCTTTGATCTCCGCTCAACAGGTCGATCAGTAGCCAACCGAGCGCGAGCAGACCGATGCATGCTAGTAGCGCGAAGACCGAGATGCCGGTCACGCTGACGGGAATGGAGACTGCAAAAGGAGGGCTGCTAAATAGCCCAGAGAGATCTACCGGCCATCCCTTTTCTCGGTTGGTGTTGGTCATAAGGGGCTCGCAAGAGTTGTGTAGCCGATCAAAAGAAAGCCGCTCACGGGAGCGGCTCTCAACTTATATACCCTGGATTGTGCTAACCCCTCACGAACACCCCGTCGTGCTTCCGCAAGTATCGCACTTCATGCAGGTCCCGTTCCGCACCAGCGTGAAGTTACCGCACTCCGAGCACATCTCGCCCTCGTAGCCTTTGGCCTTCGCTTCCGCGCGGCGCTCGGCCTTGGTCGGGGCTGCGGCCTGGGCGGCGCCGGCCTTGCTCCACTGCAGGGCCTCTAACTTCTCCGTGGGCGAGAGGTCGTGCTGTGCCTCCTGCTTCAGGGCGACGGCGCCTTCGATGGCGTCGCCGGCGCGCATGGAGGCGCCGGCCAGCGCGGTGACCTTGCTGCCGCCGGTCGGTGCGCTGTCGTTGCCTTGCGCGATCGCAGCCGAGCCGCCGCGCATCACGACGAGGTTGTCGGTGCGCGAGCGGGTGAGGCCGCGCGACACCAGTTTTGTCGCGTGGTGGCCGTCGTCCTCGGGCTCCTTGCCTTCCTCGACGCCCTTGCCGAGCGCGTCGAAGTTCGACTCGGTCGGATCGACATGGGCGAGGTCGAAGCGCTCGAGATAGCTCACCGCGAGCTCGCGGAAGACGTAGTCGAGGATCGAGGTCGCGTACTTGATGCTGTCGTTGCCCTGCACGGGGCCCGCCGGCTCGAAGCGGGTGAAGGTGAAGGCGTCGACATACTCATCGAGCGGCACGCCGTATTGCAGACCGAGGGAGACCGCGATCGCAAAATTGTTGATGAAGGAGCGGAGCGCTGCGCCTTCCTTGTGCATGTCGATGAAGATCTCGCCGAGACGGCCGTCGTCATATTCGCCGGTTCGCAGATAGACCTTGTGGCCGCCGACGACCGCCTTCTGGGTGTAGCCCTTGCGGCGATCCGGCATCTTCTCGCGCTCGCGCATCACGATGATGCGCTCGACCAGCTTCTCGACGATCTTTTCCGAGACCTGGGCGGCACGCGCGGCCATCGGCTTCTCGTAGAGATGATCGACCGCATCGTCCTCGTCCTCATCGTCGCTGATGAGCTGCGAGTTGAGCGGCTGGGAAAGCTTCGAGCCGTCGCGATAGAGCGCGTTGGCCTTCAGCGCCAGCTTCCACGACAGCATGTAAGCGGACTTGCAGTCCTCCACCGTGGCGTCGTTCGGCATGTTGATGGTCTTGGAGATCGCACCCGAGATGAAGGGCTGGGCTGCCGCCATCATGCGGATGTGGCTCTCGACCGACAGATAACGTTTTCCAATTTTGCCGCAGGGATTGGCGCAGTCGAACACGGGATAGTGCTCGGCCTTCAAATGCGGGGCACCTTCCACCGTCATCGCGCCGCAGATGTGGACGTTGGCCGCCTCGATCTCGCGCTTGGTGAAGCCCACGGCCTGGAGCAGGTCGAAGCCGGGAGCCGCAATGGCTTCAGCGCCGATGCCGAGCTGGTCGCGGATGAAGTCCTCGCCAAAAGTCCACTTGTTGAAGGCGAACTTGATGTCGAAGGCGGTCGGCAGGGCCTTCTCGACCTTGGCGATGGCCTCATCAGTAAAGCCCTTGGCCTTCAGCGTCGAGGCGTTGATAGCAGGCGCATTCGACAACGAGCCGTGACCGACGGCATAGGCCTCGATCTCGGCGATCTCGCTCTCGCGATAGCCGAGCGCGCGCAGCGCGGAGGGCACCGCACGGTTGATGATCTTGAAGTAGCCGCCGCCGGCGAGCTTCTTGAACTTCACCAGCGCGAAGTCGGGCTCGATGCCGGTGGTGTCGCAATCCATGACGAGGCCGATCGTGCCGGTCGGCGCGATCACCGTGGTCTGGGCGTTGCGATAGCCGTGCTTCTCGCCGAGCTCGAGCGCCGCATCCCAGGCCGCCTGGGCACGGGCGACGATGTCGGCCTGCGGGCACGAGGCTTGGTCGAGCGGCACCGGGTTGACGCTGAGCGCCTCGTAGCCGCCAGCCTCGCCATGCGCGGCGCGGCGGTGGTTGCGGATGACGCGCAGCATGTGCGCGGCATTCTTCTTGTAGCCGGGGAAGGTGCCGAGCTCGGCCGCCATTTCCGCCGAGGTCTTGTAGGTGATGCCGGTCATGACCGCGGTCAGCGCGCCGCAGAGCGCACGGCCTTCCTTCGAGTCATAAGAGAGACCCATGGTCATCAGGAGGCCGCCGATATTGGCATAGCCGAGGCCGAGCGTGCGGAACTCGTAGGAGAGCTCGGCGATCGCGCGCGACGGGAACTGCGCCATCATGACGGAGATTTCGAGCACGATGGTCCAGAGCTGGCAGAGGTGCTCGTAGCCGGCGACGTCGAACTGCTTCGTGGTCGTGTTGTAGAACGTCAGCAGGTTCGCGGACGCCAGGTTGCACGCCGTGTCGTCCAGGAACATGTATTCCGAGCACGGATTCGACGCGCGGATGTCGCCGGACGCCTTGCAGGTGTGCCAGTCGTTCATGGTGGTGTTGAAGTGCAGGCCCGGGTCGGCCGACGCCCAGGCGGCGTAGCCGATCTTCTCCCAGAGGTCGCGCGCCTTCAGCGTCTTCGTCACCTTCTTCGAGGTGCGGGCGTTGAGGTTCCAGTCGCCATCCGTTTCCACGGCGCGGAGGAAATCGTCCTTCAGCGAGACCGAGTTGTTGGAGTTCTGGCCCGAGACCGTGAGGTAGGCTTCGCTATCCCAGTCGGTGTCGTAGGTGTCGAACTGGATGTCCTTGTAGCCCTGCTTGGCAAACTGGACGACGCGCTTGATGTAATTGTCGGGCACGAGGCTGCGGCGCGCGAGCTTGATCTCGCGGCGGAGCGCTGGGTTCTTCTCGGGGTCGAAGCAATCGTCGCCCGAGCCTTCGCAGTTGACGCAGGCCTTCAGCACCGCCTTGAGGTGCTTCTGGTTGATCTTGGAGCCGGTGACGAGGGCGGCGACCTTCTGCTCCTCCTTCACCTTCCAGTCGATATAGGTCTCGATGTCGGGGTGATCGACGTCGACGACGACCATCTTGGCGGCGCGGCGCGTGGTGCCGCCCGACTTGATCGCGCCGGCGGCGCGGTCGCCGATCTTGAGGAAGCTCATCAGGCCGGACGAGCGGCCGCCGCCGGAGAGTTTTTCACCCTCACCGCGCAGGCGGGAGAAGTTCGAGCCGGTGCCGGAGCCGTATTTGAACAGGCGGGCTTCGCGGACCCAGAGGTCCATGATGCCGCCCTCGTTGACGAGGTCGTCACCGACGCCCTGGATGAAGCAGGCGTGCGGCTGCGGATGCTCGTAGGCGGACTTGGACTTGGTCAGCTTGCCGGTGAAGGGGTCGACGTAATAGTGGCCCTGGCCAGGGCCGTCGATGCCATAGGCCCAGTGCAGGCCGGTGTTGAACCATTGCGGCGAGTTCGGCGCGACCATCTGCATGGCGAGCATGTAGCGGAGCTCGTCGTAGAAGGCCTGGGCGTCCTCGTCATTGGTGAAGTAGCCGCCCTTCCAGCCCCAATAGGTCCAGCAGCCGGCGAGGCGATCGAACACCTGCTTGGCGCTGAGCTCGCTGACATAGCGCTCCTTCTCGGGGAGAGCAGCGAGGGCATCGGTGTCGGGCACGGAGCGCCACAGGAAGGAGGGGACGGACTCCTCCTCGACCTTCTTCAGGCGCGCGGCAACGCCGGCTTTCCGGAAATACTTCTGCGCGAGCACGTCGGAGGCGACCTGCGACCATTCGGTCGGCACCTCGACGTTATCGAGCTTGAACACGACCGAGCCGTCGGGATTGCGAATCTCCGACGTGGTCAGCCGGAATTCGATTCCAGCATAGGGTGACTGTCCCGAAGTGGTGTGGCGCCGCTCAATCCGCATCGTCTTGCCCCGTCCTTATCCTTTGACCGGACGCCCCTCGTTGGGAGCGTGCCGGGTCGACATTTCGCTTCGCGCTTCCTCTCAGGGCCTCATCGGCCCAAAGGCTTCGCAGTTCAGCCGGTGGATCCGGCCCAGTTTCTCCCGGCGATGGCTGGTAGAGTGCACCTTCCATCTTGCCGGCATGTCCACACCCATCCGCCCCCAAGGGGATGTGCGCGACACGCGTTCAACGCCCCACAACGTCACTTCGTCTCTCACTTCACAGTTGGTGCCGCTTTGCACCTTGGTGAAGTCTGCCTTCCGAGCCTGTTGCCGGCCCGTTGTCGCGCCCGAAAATCCGCTCCCGAAAGGGCAGACAAGCCCTTTCCCCGCTGCCCTTGTCTGGCCTGGCGGAGTGCCGTCTTGCGGACCCTTTGGGGGAGTGCCGGCGGGACGCAAACACACTCGCGCCGAACGGACCGAAAGCTAGGACTCTCCGTTGCGCCCGTCAAGAACTAGTGCGAGTTCCTGAATCAAATACTAAATATGGTGGATTGCGGGGGATAACAGGGGGTGTGCCCGCGCCTGTCGTTGAGGCAAGTATCAGTGAGTCCTCAGGGATTCCCAACCGAAAAAATTTCGCTTCGGTGTGGATGCCGACCCTTCATCCCGCTGTTCACAGGGCAGGTATATTTTTGCCCGACGGGGTTGCGTCAGCAGGACTCACGTAGCGCTACGGAAGGTGAGGGCAGGCATGCCGCCTGCGGTGGTGGTGGGATGCGCGAATCCGCGCGAAGGTGACCCTCGTTTTCTGCCGGGTACCCCACATGCTTGATTCGACCAGACCGGTGCGGCCGCGCATCGCCCCGGCCGGCCTGATGTTCCTCGCCATCACCTCGATCGGCTGGGGTTTCAACTGGCCGGTGACCAAATTCCTGCTCGCCGAACTGCCGCCGCTGACGCTGCGAGGGGTGCCCGGCGTGCTCGGTGCAGTGCTGCTCGCAGCCCTTGCCCTCGTCCGCGGCGACAGCCTGAGGGTCCCGCGAGCGATGTGGCCGCGCCTGTTGACCGCCGCCGTCCTCAACGTCACCGGCTGGATGGTGCTGATGGGGCTCGCGCTGCTGTGGCTGCCGGCGAGCGAGGCGGCGCTGATCGCCTATACGATGCCGGTCTGGGCCTCGCTGATCGCCTGGCCGGTGCTCGGCGAGCGGCCGACCGTGCTGCGCACGATCGCGCTGGTGATGGCCTTTGCTGGCCTTGCCTCGATCATGGGCGGCAACGGCTTTGCCGCGAGCGAAGCCAAGCTTCCCGGCATCGTCATGGCGCTCGCCGGCGCGGCCGGCTTTGCGCTCGGCACCGTGCTGCTGAAGAAGTATCCGATCCGACTGCCGCCGCTCACGGCGGCGGCCTGGCAGATCGGCCTCGGCTGCCTGCCGGTCGCCATCGCCGGCCTGCTGGTCGAGACCACGCATCTGGAGCAGGTGACGCCCGCCGGCTGGTGGCTGCTGGTCTATTCGACCGTGGTGCAGTTCTGCATTGCCTATGTGAGCTGGTTCGCCGCGCTCTCGCGCCTGCCGGCCTCCGTCGCCGCGATCGGCACCATGGCCGTGCCGGTGATCGGCGTGGTGGCCTCGGCGATCGCGCTTCATGAGCCGCTTGGGGCAGGGCAGATCGCCGCCCTCATCTTCACGCTCGCCGCCGTGGTGCTGGCGACGCGCTAGTCTCCCCTTTCAACAACCGCTGGACGTACGGACTCAATGCTCAGTCAGGGGAGGGGCGACTAAACCAGCTTGTTGTAGGTGGACTGCAATGCCCTGACTTCGGCATAGACGCGGTATTCCTGCGGGCTGAGCTGGCTTTGCTGCTCCGCGCTCAGCGCCGGCAAGGTTGGGCCGCTGGCCGCATCCGTGAACATTCCGGACGACACCCAGGATTTGACCAGCGCAATGGCCTCGTCAGCAGGCGTCGCCCTGGCCGTGCCGCCCTTGGTCGCATCCTGCTGTTTGACGAACTCCTTGATCCTGCCCAGCGCGTCGGATGCGCCGGGTCCAAAGCTGTAAGAGGACGCTGCGTTGACGTGAGGGGTGGCCCTCGCCGTCTTCGCCGCTGACGCTGCCGTCTCGGTCGCGGGGACGGATTTGAGGACCGCAGGCGCGGTCGCGCGCATGGAACCGATTGAAACCAAAGCCGCCTCCTGACCTGTGCTGCCTGGACCTTCTGGTCTCAAGCAGCGGGCCGGCCTCATGCCAACCCTCGATGCAGCAACCGATTGTTAATCAGATTCGGTCTTGCGACCGGCACGGGTAGCTTGTGGCAGGATGTCGCCGTCAGCCTGCGGCAAGCTTCAGCCCGCCACCATCTCGCCGTTCAGCGCCTTGCGGATCATCTCGGCGAGCTGGTTGCGACGGTAGGGTTTTGTCAGCAGCATCACGCCGTCGTCGAGCTTGCCGTGGTGGACGATGGCGTTGTCGGTGTAGCCGGAGGTGAAGAGCACCTTCAGGCCGGGACGGAGTGCCGCAACCTTGTCGGCGAGCTCGCGCCCGCTCATGCCGCCGGGGATGACGATGTCGGTGAAGAGGAGATCGAAGGGCTCGCCGGCCTCTATCAGCTTCAGCGCCGCGCGGCTGTCGCCGGCGGCCACGGTCTTGTAGCCAAGGCCCTGGAGCTGGGCGATGACGAAGTTGCGCACCATCGTATCGTCCTCGACGACGAAGATGGTCTCGGCGCCGCCCGCGGCGGGCGCAGCCCGGGGGGCGGCCTGCTCGACCATGCCCTTGCCGGGCGGCAAATAGAGCTTGATCGTGGTGCCGTAGCCGGCCTCGCTGTAGATCTTGATGTGTCCGCCGGACTGCTTGACGAAGCCGTAGACCATCGAGAGGCCGAGGCCCGAGCCCTTGCCGACCTCCTTGGTCGTGAAGAACGGCTCGAACGCCTTCTCCTGGATATCGGGGGGCATGCCGGTGCCGGTGTCGCTGACGGCGAGCATCACGTAGGGGCCGGGCTGAACGTCCGGATTGGCCTCCGCATAGGCCTCGTCCAGCACGACACGGTGGGTCTCGAGCAGCAGGTTGCCGCCGTTCGGCATGGCGTCGCGGGCGTTGATCGCCATGTTGAGCACGGCATTGGTGAGCCGGGACGGATCGATGTGCGAGGTCATCGGCCCCTGTTCCAGCACGGTCTCGATCTGGATCTGCTCGCCGAGGGTGGGGCGGAGCAGCTTTGCGATGTCGGTGATGGCGGTGTTGATCTCGACGTCGCGCGGCTGCAGCGGCTGCTTGCGCGCAAAGGCGAGCAGATGCTGGATCAGCTCGGCGCAGCGTTCGGCGGCATCGTCGATCAGGCGCGCCACGCGCTGCAGCTCGGGCTGGCCCTTGAGCTGCGCGACCAGCGTCTCGGTGTTGCCGGAGATCACGGTCAGCATGTTGTTGAAGTCGTGCGCGACGCCGCCGGTCAGCTTGCCGATCGCATCCAGCTTCTGCGACTGGTGCAGCTGCCGCTCGGTTTCGCGCGAGGCGGTCGCGTCGTGATAGACCAGCACCGCGCCGGAGATGTTGCCTTGGCCGTCGCGCATCGGCCGGCCGCTGATCATGAAATGCCGGGTGCGGGCGCCGCTGTGCGGGCGCACGATCATCTCCATCTGCTCGAACTGCTCGCCGCGCAGCACGCGCGCCGACGGCAGCTCGTCCGGCTTCATCGGCATCAGGCCATCGCCGTGGAAGACGTCCGACAGCGACCGCAGGTTGCGAAGGTTCATGCCGGTCCGGTGCATGAGCATCCGCTCCGCGGCCGCGTTGGACAGCAGCACATTGCTGTCGGCGTCGATGACGAGGACCGCTTCCGCCATGCTGCGGAACGTGCTCTGCAGCACGTTGACAGAAAGGCGAAGCTCGTCGTGGGCCGTGACGAGGTGCTCGGTCCGTTCGGCGACGGCCGCCTCGAGCGCGGTCTTGGCGGCCTGCGTCTCCTGCAGCGAGCTGCGAAGCTGCACGGTCATGCGCTGGCCTTCGCGGATCAGCATGATGACCAGGAGCAGGATCACCAGCGCGCCGACGAGGTCGATGCCGAGCAGCACGATGCCGGTCCGGCGGGAGATGGCCTCGCGGGCGCCCAACAGTTTCTCCTCGCTCGATGCCAGCCGGTCCAGATTGGCCGTGAGCGTCTCCATCAGGCCGCGGCCCTCGGCGCGGCCGACCAGCGCCTCCAGCGCGGCCTGATCGCCGGTCGTGTGCAGGCGCAGAACTTCGGCGGCGACCTCCAGCCGCCGCAGGATCAGCGGCTCGGTCGCCTCCAGCAATTGCAGCTGGTCGGCGCTGTCGCGCAGCGCCAGCTTGAGGTCGCCAAGCGCCGGCGCGATCCGGCTTCGCGTCGCCTCGAACTCCTCCATGAACCCGGCCGTGCGGTAGATCTCATAGCCGCGGCCGGCGCTTTCGGCGCGGCTGACCAGGAGGCGCACGTCCGAGATCTTCTTCAGCACCTCGACGGCGTGGTTGACCCAGACCGCATCCGACCGCGACTTGACGTCGAGTCCCATCGAGGCCGCGGCGATGATCAGGAGGATGGCAAGTCCGGCACCGAGAATGACGCGCTGCGTAGAAATCAAGGTGCTTCTTTCGGTACGCTGTCGCCGGGGCCGGCGAGGCATTCTCTGATCGTGGCGAGCAGGACGTCCGGCGTGAACGGCTTGCGCAGGCAGCGGCTGGCGCCGAGTTCCAGCGCCATCCGCAGGAAGTCCGGCGTCGGCGAGGCGGACGAGGCGAAGGCGTAGCCCGACATCGCGATCAGCGGGATCGAGGGGGCGCGCTCGTGAAAGATGCGGATGGATTCGAAGCCGCGCATGTGGGGCATGAAGATGTCGACCAGCATGGCGTCGAACGTCTGCGCTTCCAGCGCAGCGAGCCCGGTTTCGCCACCATCCGTCAGCGTGACGTCGAAGCCCTGACGTTGGAGGAGGACTTCGATGGTCGCGCCGACCATCGGATCGTCGTCTACCACGAGGATACGCGGCATCACCTGTTCCAGCAGATCGAAGTCCCCACTGCGTTGGTCATATAAGCGAATCGGAGGATGGGTCAATTTGCGATTGGAAACCTATAGGTATGCATCGTAAGGTGCATAAAAGCCCGCAAGGGCTGCAATCCCGCGACACGCAAAAAAGGGCGCCGCGTGACGCGACGCCCTTTCTGTTCGAGCGCAGTCGAACCCGTTACGGGCAGGGATGACGCTGGCCGTCATAGCCGAGATAGGTTCCCGAGGCCGGGTCGTACGACCGGTAGCGCTGCGCGCAGTAGGCCGCGGAGTCGCCGCCGCCATCGGGCACCACCGCGACGGACGCGCCGCTGTCATAATAGCCGTCGTCGTAATAGTAGGGATCATCATAGTACCCGCCGCCATAGTAGGCGTACGAGCCGAGGGCACCGATCGTTGCACCGGCGGCTACGCCCGGCCAGAAGCCGCCGCCATGGCGGTGCCAGCGGCCGCCGTTCCAGTTGCCGCCATTCCAATGGTTGCCGCCCGCGGCGGCGAAGCTGCGGTTACCGCTCGCGGCAGCAAAGTTGCGGCCGCCGACGAACGCGGCTCCGCCACTCGGCCGCGCCGCAGCCGTGAATCCACCACCGCCCATACGGGCGCCAGCGCCCGCACCGAAGCTCGCGCCGCCGCCCATACGCGCGCCGCCGCCACCGCCAAAATGGGCACCACCGCCGCCACCGCCGATATGGGCACCGCCACCGCCGCGAACGCCTTGCGCGAAGCTCGGCGTCGCCAGCGGGAGAACCAACGCCACTGCCGCGGCGGCGCTCAGAACTTTCAGACTTGTCATGATCCAACTCCTTTTCCCGAAAGTCCAACCCGAGAAGGGGACGCTGGTTCCTGGGATCACGCCGCTGTGCGTCCGAAAGCCCGGCATTTGCGATGGTGACAGGCGCGGCCGCGGAACTGGACATTTGACCGCCCGGATGGCATCAGGGCCTCACGAAGCAGGGCCCTTGCCGCATGAAACAGTTCTTTCTCAAGCTCTTCACCTGGTGGAATAGCCAGACCTTTGGCACGCAACTCTGGACCCGGCGGTTCGGGGAGCTGGTCGGCCAGGACGAGCAGGGCAACCGCTACTACCGCACCCGCGGCGGCGAGATCGATCCGACGCTCGGCTTCGAGCGGCGCTGGGTGATCTATAACGGCCTTGCGGAAGCAAGCCGCATTCCGCCGGACTGGCACGGCTGGATGCACCACGTCGTCGACGTGCCGCCGACCGAGCTCAGCTACCAGCCGCGCGAGTGGGAAAAGCCGCACCAGCCGAATCTCACGGGCACGCCGAATGCCTATCGCCCGTCCGGCTCGACGCTGGCCAGTGGCCGGCGGCCGAAGGCGACCGGCGACTACCAGCCCTGGACTCCCGGCTAGCTTCAACACCGATTGGATGCATCCGCATCCGCTTCACCTCGCTGTGGACAACGGGAACAGCGGGGACGGCGGCTGCGCGCCCGTTGCCCTCAAGCGAGCGATGCGGCTCAATGATCCCATCTTACGGAGATGGGAAACCATCGCGTTCGGTTCGGGCAACAGTTCGCGACTGTCCCGAGATGCAGCGGCCGCCGAGGAAGGACTCGATCGGGAGATAGGCCCCCGGTCTGGAAGCTCCGACATCGCCCGATGAGAATGTGCGCCGCCGTGAGACAGGAAAGGCCGCCTGGGAAACCGGGCGGCCTTTTTCTTTTTTGGGCCTTGGTTGCGCTGCACCGGGTCCCGGGCAAGCGAACCGATGCTACATCACCCGCTCGGCCGCGCGCCTGGCGGCATCGAGGCGGCGTGCCTGCCACGGCGCGACGCGCTCCTTCATGAGCACGAGCACCTCGGCGGGCGCGGTATCCGGCGAGCCGGCACTAAAGGGCGGTGCGGGATTGTATTCGAGGCGGAGCTGAATGGCCTCGGCGGTGGTGCGATCGACCAGCAGCGATACCAGCGTCAGCGCGAAATCGATTCCTGCGGTGACACCACCACCGGTCACGCGGTTTCGATCGATGCAGACGCGCGTCTTGGTCGGCGTCGCGCCGAACAGCGCCAGCATCTCCATTGCACTCCAATGGGTGGCGGCATTGTAGCCCTTGAGGAGCCCGGCCGCGCCCAGCACCAGCGATCCCGTGCAGACCGACGTGACGAATCTGGCGCTCGCAGCCTGCTTGCGCACGAAGTCCAGCGTCTCCTCGTCGTTGAGGAGCGCGTCGGTGCCGAAGCCGCCAGGGATGCAGATGACGTCCAGTTGCGGGCAGTCGGCAAACGTCGTGGTCGGCGTCAGCATCAGCACGGAATCGCTCGGCACCGGATCCAGCGTCTTCCAGATCAGGTGCAGTTTTGCGCCGGGCACGGAGGAGAACACCTGCAACGGACCGGTGAAGTCGAGCTGGGTGACGTGTGGGAATACCAAAAGTCCGATCTGGAGCGGTGCCGACATGAGAACCTCCAACGTTGCGCTTGACGGGAGCAGACTGGCATGGTGCTGTTCTGTCCGAAATGGCATAAATCCCTCTATTTCGGACATGAGCTATGATCGGCATCCTGATCTTTCCGGATTTCCAGCTGCTCGATGCCGCCGGCCCGATCTCGGTGTTCGAGATCGCGGCGCGCGCCTTCGGCAAGCCGCCCGCGATCCGCGTGCTGGCGGCGGAGGCGGGGCCGGTCCGCAGTTCCTCAGGCGTCGAGATGATGGCGCGCGACTTCAGGTCCGCGAACGCGATCACGACGCTGGTCGTGGCGGGCGGTGCGGGCGTGGCCGAGGCCGCGCGCTGCGAGGTGACGCGCGCCTTCATCCAGCGGCTGGTGAAGCGCGGCGTGCGGATCGCCAGCGTCTGTTCGGGCGCCTATGTGCTGGCCGAGGCGGGCCTGCTCGACGGCCGCCGCGCCACCACGCATTGGGGCCGCACGCGCGATTTCGTCGCGCGCTATCCGAAGGTGAAGTTCGAGCCCGACCAGATTTTTACCCGCGACGGCAATGTGTGGACCTCCGCCGGCATCACCGCGGGCATCGACCTCGCGCTTGCGATGGTCACAGAGGACCACGGCGAGGAGATCGCGCAAGCGACCGCGCGCCAGCTCGTGCTCTACCATCGCCGCAGCGGCGGTCAGTCGCAATTCTCCTCGCTGCTGGAGTTGAAGACGCCGAACGGCCGCTTCGGCGCGCTGCTGTCCTGGGCGCGGGAAAATCTCCATGCGCCGCTGACGGTCGAAGACCTCGCCGACCGTGCCGGCATGAGCGCGCGGCACTTTGCCCGCGCCTTCACCGCCGAGACCGGCACCACGCCGTCGAAGGCGATCGAGCGGTTGCGGATCGAGGTCGCGCGCGAGCGCGTGCAGTCCTCGCGCGAGGGGATCGAGCTCGTCGCGCACGCCACCGGCTTCGGCGATCCCGAGCGCATGCGTCGCGCCTTCATCCGCGCCTTCGGCCAGCCGCCGCAGGCGCTGCGGCGCGCAGCGCGGGCGGGGTGACAGCAGGCGTCGTCAGCCCAATCCCTTCAGCCACGCGCCGATCTCGCGCACAGCGGTGTTGGCTTGCGGCAACAGCTTGCCCATGGTGAGGAAGCCGTGGAACTGACCCGGCAGGTGCTTGTAGGCCACGCTCACGCCGGCCTGTTTCAGGCGCGCGGCATAGTCTTCGCCTTCATCGCGCAGGGGATCGGCACCGGCGGTGAGCACATAGGCCGGCGGCAGTCCGGCGAGGTTGTTCGCCCGCGCCGGCGAGGCGCGCCAGTCGTGGATGTCGGCGGTGCCGTTGAGATAGTGATCGCGGAACCAGCGGACCACCGCATGCGTCAGCAGCACGCTGGTTTCGGGCTCGCTGTGAGAGCCGTGGGTCATGGCGAAATCGACCGCCGGATAGATCAGAAGCTGGGCCGCAATTGCAGGGCCGTTGTCCTCGCGCGCAGCGAGCGCGACGACGGCGGCGAGATTGCCGCCGGCGCTGTCGCCGCCGATTGAGACGCACGCGGCATCGACACCGAGCTCGCGCGCATTCGCTGCGATCCACCGGGTTGCGGCGATGGCATCCTCCACCGCGGCGGGGAACTTGTGCTCGGGGGCGCGGCGATAATCGATCGCGATCACGACCAGCGCGCCGGCATCGGCCAGCTGGCGGCAGACGACGTCGTGGGAGTCGAGATCACCGACCACCCAGCCGCCGCCGTGGAAGAACACCAGCGCGGGCGACAATCCGTCACGCTGCCGCGGTTCGGTCGGCACATAGATGCGCGCGGGGATCGCGCCGTGCGGCGCCGGGATCGAGAGCGGCGCGACCCGGGCCAGTTCCGGCGGTTCGGGATTGGTGGCAGGGCGGGCCTGGAGGAAGGAGGCGCGCGCCTCGGCTGCGGTCAGGGTCTCGTAACCGGGTCGGGCAGCCTCAAGGAAGGCCTTGTAGACGGCGGCGGCGTCGGGATCGAGCTGGACGGGCATGGAACAGACCTTGCGGGCTTTGCGGGTCGCTGGACCTGATTTTGGGGCGATGTCCGTCGCAGCGGCGGTGAGAGGCGGCCCGACTATTCCACCCCGGGGTCGATCCCGCCAGCCGTCGGCGGGCGCGGACGATTGGCCGCCCTTTCCCCGCCTCATTCGCCGTGTTAACCCCATGGCCTGCGAGCGGCGGTATCCCCTGTAGAATGTCCAACGAACCCGATTCGCTGTTGAAGCCGCGCCAGATGCTCAAAACCCTCACGTTGACAGGTCTTGCGGCGCTGCTCGCCGCCGCCTTGACGGTTGCGACGCCGGCGCGGGCGCAGATCGGCACGATCTTCTCCGATCCGCCGCCGCGGCCGCCGGGCAGCATTCCCCGTGGCCAGCCGCAGCCGCAGATCGTCCCGGACGACGACGAAGAGGTCCCCGAGCTGCCGCCGCAGGGCCGCGTGCTGCCGTCGCGTCCGATGCCGCCACCGCCGGGCCGGCAGGGTAATGTGATGCCGGGGCCGGTCGAGACCCAGCCCCTGGCGCCGCCGCCAGGCTCCGCCGCCGCCCCGCCGAACCAGCCGCCCGCCGTCGCGATGCCCAATCCGCCGGGCGCCCCGGCTGCGCCCGGTCAGCGCCAGCCGCAGCAGAAGGGCGCGCCCGGCGGTCCCGTGCCGCAGACGCCGGCGAGCCTGCAGCCGGGCGACGAGGTCGTGACCGAGCCGCCGGCCCAGAAGATCGTGAACAAGAAGGCGACCTTCTCGGGCCTCGACAAGATCACCGGACGCATCATCAATTTCGACGAGGAGATCGGCGAGACCGTGCAGTTCGGCGCGCTGCGCGTCAAAACCGACGCCTGCTACACGCGCCCGGCGACCGAGGCCGCCAACACCGACGCCTTCGTCGAGGTCGACGAGATCACCCTGCAGGGCGAGGTGAAGCGAATCTTCTCGGGCTGGATGTATGCCGCGAGCCCCGGCCTGCACGGCGTCGAGCATCCGATCTACGACATCTGGCTCACCGACTGCAAAGAGCCGCAGCAGACCGTCGCGACGGCCGCGCCCGATCCCGCGAGCAAGCCCGCGCCTCCGCCGCCGCCGGCCGCCCAGAAGAAGGCCGCGCCCAAGCAGGCCGTGCAGCAGCGACCGCCGCAGCCCCTGCCGCCGATGCAGCAGCAGGCGCCGCCGCCTCCACCTCCGCCGCCACAGCAGCAGCCGGGCCTGTTCAATTTCCCCGGGTTCGGCCGCTGATATTTCCAGTCATTGCCGCGCGGCGATGATTTCGAGCGCGCGCGCGCCCGGGATCGCTTCGCCGGCGGAGAGCTTCAGGAAATCGCCAGGCTCGCCCGCGAGCGCCTTGTCGAGCAGCGCGGTGTAGCGCCGCCGCGAAATCTCCACTGCGCCAAAGCTCTTCAGATGCTCGGTGACGTATTGTGTGTCGAGCAGCTCAAAGCCGCCATGGATGAGCCGCGCGACCAGATGCACCAGCGCGACCTTCGAGGCATCGCGCGCGGTGTGGAACATGCTTTCGCCGAAGAAGGCGCGGCCCAGGCTCACGCCATAAAGGCCGCCGACAAGATCCTCGCCCTGCCAGGCCTCGACACTGTGGCAATGACCGAGCTCGAACAGGCCGCCATAGAGGTCGCGGATGCGCTTGTTGATCCAGGTGTCCTCGCGTCCGACCTGCGGGGCGGCGCAGCCGGCCATGGTGGCCTTGAACGCGGTGTTGACGGTGACACGAAAATTGTCCGAACGCACGGTGCGCGCGAGCCGCGATGCCACGCGAAAGCCATCGAGCGGGATGACGCCGCGCATTTCCGGCTCGACCCAGAACAGCGTCGGATCGTCGGCGCTTTCGGCCATCGGGAAGATGCCGCAGGCATAGGCGCGCAGCAGCACGGCGGGCGTGATTTCAGACGAGGCGGAATCGCGCGAAGTCATGGAGTGCGACAATAGCAGGATCACGCTGCGCGTGCGATGGGGCAATCCCGGCTGCGATCAACTCGCCGCAGCGCTGCTGGTCCGGTCGGGCGAAGCGGGCAGGCGGCCGAACCTCAGCACGACGCGGGTTCCGGTGTGCGCGGGATCGCGCGTGACGGAGGCGTCGAGCTTGGTGGCCATCGCCGCGACGATGCGCTGGCCCATGCCGGTCGAGCGCGGATCGGCCTTGACGTTGTCGCCGACGCCGTCGTCGGTGATGGACAGCATGAGGTCGTTGCCCTCTGAGGTCAGCTCGACATGGATCGGGCCGGCGCCATCGGGGTAGGCGTATTTCACCGCGTTCATCACCAGCTCGTTGACGATGATGCCGACGGCGACGGCGCGGTCCGGATCGATCTCGATCGGCTCGGCCTTCAGCGTCAGCCGCGACATCCGGTTGCCCTCGGCGGAGCGGCGCAAATCTTCCAGCAGCGAGTCCAGGTATTGGTTCAGCACCACGCTCTTCAGATCCTGCGAGGTGTAGAGGCGGCGGTGCACCTGGGCCACCGCGGCGACGCGGCCCATCGCGTTGGTCAGCGCCGCCTTGACCTCGTCCTGGGCGGCGGAGCTCGCCTGCAGGTGCAGCAGCGAGGCGATGATCTGGAGCGAGTTGCCGACGCGGTGGTTGACCTCGCGCAGCAACAGCTCGCGCTCGGCGGCAAGCGCGGCATAGCGGTCGCGCGAGGCATGGACCTCGGCTTCGGCTTCCTCGCGCGCCCGCTGCAACTCGGCCTGGCGCAGCGCTCCCTCGGCCGCGACGTGCAGCAGCGGGATGAAGTCGCCCTTGACGTCCTTGACGAGATAGTCGGCAGCACCGGCCTTCAGCGCGGTGACCGCGATGCTGGAATCCTGCGCGGCCGTGACGAACACCACCGGCGGCGCATCCGGGATCGCCATGATCTGCTCCAGCGTCTCGAGCCCGTCGAGACCCGGCATGAACTGGTCGAGCGCCACGACGTCGATCGAGCGCTCCGTCACCGCGCGGCGGATGCGCTCCAGCCCGTCCTCGCCGCTGGCGGCATGGACGACCTTGTAGCCGCGCCGCGTCAGGCCGCGATCGACGAGGCGCGCCAGCGTTTCGTCGTCGTCGATATAGAGCAGGGTTGGCGTTCGCTGGTTCATGTGGCGGCGGGCGGGACCTGGATGACCGAGAAGAAAAGACCGAGCTGCCGGATGGCGTTGGCGAAATTCTCGTAATTGACCGGCTTGGTGATGTAGACATTGCAGCCGAGCTCGTAGCAACGCTTGATCTCCTGGGAGTCGTCCGTGGTGGTGAGAACCACCACGGGCGAAGCCTTCAGGTATTTGTTTTCCTTGATCTGCTTCAGGATGTTGATGCCCGTCATGTCGGGCAGATTGAGGTCGAGCAGGATCAGCAGCGCATTGCCCTTCTGCACGAGGCCAGAGCCGTCGGCGCCGAACAGGTGCTTCATGGCGTCCGTGCCGTTGGTGAAGGGGACGATCTCGTTGTTGACGCCGGAGCGGCGGATGTTGCGCTCGATCAGCCGGGCGTGCCCTTCGTCGTCCTCGATCATGATGATGCTGACAGGCTGGGTCATTCGGCGTTCCGGTTGCTGGCGTTCCAGGTGATGGGCAGCGTGATCGTGAAGGTGCTGCCCGCGTTCAGTTCCGACGATACCGACATTGTGCCGCCGAGGCGACGCACAAGTGCACGCACATGCGCAAGACCGATGCCCTGGCCGGGCCTGTCCTGAAGTCCCGCACGGCGGAACAGGTCGAAAATCCGCTGATGATCCTTCGGATCGATGCCGCGGCCGTTGTCGCTGATTTCAAAGATGGCGTAACCGAGCTTGGTCCGCCCGCGAATCCTGATCTCGCCGGCCACGCCGTCCCTCAGATACTTGATCGCGTTGTCTATCAGATTGGAGAAGATCTGCTCGAGCGCAAGGCGGTCGCTGATGATATTCGGCAGCGGCTCGACCTGGATCGTGGCGTGAGCTTCGGCAGCCTGGTGGGCCAGCGTCGAAACGACGGTTGTGACAAATTCGCGCGTGTCTATCTTTTCGGGCTCGAATTCGCGGCGGCCCTCCCTTGTGAGGTGGAGAATGGCCGAGATCAGGCGGTCCATCTTGGCGATCGACGACTTGATGAAGCCGAGGGCCTCAGAAAAATCCGCGGAAAGCTGCTTGTCCGGGCCTTCCAGCGCGATCTCCCCCGAAGCGAGCGGCGGCCCGTCCGCGGCGACGTGGGAGAGCCCGCCGATCCGGCGGAAAATGTCGCCTCCAAGCTCTTCGAGCTCGCTGGTGAAGCCCATGATGTTGACGAGGGGCGAGCGCAGGTCGTGGCTGACGATATAGGCAAAGCGCTGGATCTCGTTATTGGCTTCGCGCAGGTCCGCCGTACGTTCATCGACCACAGCCTCGAGATTGACGTTGGCATCGCGCAGACGCGCCTCGGCGTCGTCGCGGGCCCGGGCCGAGCGTCGCACCAGAAAGATCGAGATGAGGGCGAGGACGACGACGAGGCCGGAGCCGATGCCGGTCATCGAGGCCGCCAGGGTCTGGCTGCGGTCGGAATTTGCCGAGCGGAGCCGGAACAGCCGTTCCTCCTCCCGCATCATCCCGTCCGCGATCTGGCGGATCGTAGCCGTGACGTTCTGCGCGGCGGCCTCGCGCACCATGGCAGTGGCGCGTTCCGGCTGCCCTTGCCGGACCAGGTCCACCTCCTGCCCAAACTGGCCGAGCCGCGCCTCGATGGCTGCACTGAGCCTCTCGATGCCGTCGCGCTGGACGGGGTTGTCGCCGACGAGGCGGGTGAGCTTGTCGAGCGCCGGGATGATTTCCGCGACCGCCTTCTGGTGGTCGGACAGGAACTCCGGTCCGTTGGTGAGGAGATAGCCGCGGGCGCCACTCTCGGCTCGCCGGACCTCGAGCAGCAGCGAGTTGACCTGGTTCTCAACCTCGATGGTGTGAACCACCCATGCGTTGTCATCTCGCGCCTTGTTGACGAGGTAGACGGACCCCGCACTGATCACGGTCAGCACCAACAGTCCCGCCGAAAACAGCAGGATCTGCCAAGTTGCGCGCCGTCGCTGCGCTGCGGCTGTCACGACGGTCTCGCTCTGTCAGGCTCAGTGGAATTCAAAACGCCCCCTGGACACGGCCCCGCGTCGAGAACGCGATTGGCACCAAAGGGTTCCAAGCGGTGGGGAGATTATTTGGCGGCCGGTTCCGCCTGGCCGGCCAGATACTGTTCCAGCCAGTGGATGTGGTAATCGCCGTTGATGATGTCGTCCTGGCGCACGAGGTCGCGGAACAGCGGCAGTGTCGTCTCGATGCCGTCCACCACCATCTCGTCGAGCGCCCGCCGCAGCCGCATCAGGCATTCGGCGCGGGTCTTGCCGTGCACGATCAGCTTGCCGACGAGGGAATCGTAATAGGGCGGGATGGTGTAGCCTTGGTAGACCGCGGAATCGATCCGCACGCCGAGCCCGCCGGGCGGGTGATATTGCGAGATGCGGCCGGGCGAGGGTCGGAAGGTCTGCGGGTTCTCCGCGTTGATGCGGCACTCGATGGCGTGGCCGATGATCTGCACTTCGTCCTGCTTCGCCGGCAATTCGCCGCCGGCGGCGATGCGGATCTGCTCCAGCACGAGGTCGATGTCGGTGATGCTCTCGGTGACGGGATGCTCGACCTGGATGCGGGTGTTCATCTCGATGAAGTAGAACTCGCCGTCCTCGAACAGGAATTCGATGGTGCCGACGCCGAGATATTTCATCTCGCGCATCGCCTTCGCGCAGGTCTCGCCGATCCTGGCGCGCGCTGCTGCGGCGAGCACCGGGGAGGGCCCTTCCTCCCAGACTTTCTGGTGGCGGCGCTGCAGCGAGCAGTCGCGTTCGCCGAGATGGATCGCGCCGCCGCGGCCGTCGCCGAGGATCTGGATCTCGATATGGCGCGGCTTCTGCAGATATTTTTCGAGATAGACGGAGGCATCGCCAAAGGCGGATTTGGCCTCGGTGGCCGCCGTCGACAGCGCCAGCTGGAGGTCGGCCTCGCTGTGCGCGACCTTCATGCCGCGGCCGCCGCCGCCGGCCGCCGCCTTCACCAGCACGGGAAAGCCGATCTTCTTCGCGATCGTCATGGCGTCGTCGTCGGGGCCGACCGCGCCGTCGGAGCCCGGCACCACGGGGATGCCGAGCCGCTTGGCCGTCTTCTTGGCCTCGATCTTGTCGCCCATCAGGCGGATGTGCTCGGCCTTGGGTCCGATGAAATGCAGATTGTGCTCGGACAGGATTTCCGCGAAGCGCGCGTTTTCCGACAGAAAGCCGTAGCCGGGATGGACGGCATCGGCACCGGTGATCTCGCAAGCCGCGAGCAGCGCCGGCACGTTGAGATAGCTGTCCTTCGACGGCGGCGGCCCGATGCAGACGCTCTCGTCCGACAGGCGCACATGCATGGCGTCGGCGTCGGCGGTGGAGTGCACGGCGACGGTGGCGATGCCGAGCTCCTTGCAGGCCCGCAGAATGCGAAGGGCGATCTCGCCGCGATTGGCTATGAGGATCTTGTCGAACATGGTGCCCTTAGAATACTGGCGCGCGAAAGGCGGCGAGGGCAGGCAGGCTGCCCCCAACGTTACTCAATGATGACGAGCGGCTCGCCGTACTCGACGGGCTGACCGTCCTCGACCAGGATCTGGGTCACCGTGCCGGCGCGCGGCGAGGGGATCTGGTTCATGGTCTTCATCGCCTCGATGATCAGCAGCGTCTGGCCGACGGACACCTTGCTGCCGACCTCGATGAACGGCTTTGCGCCGGGCTCCGGCGCCCAATAGGCGGTGCCGACCATCGGCGAGGTCACGGCGCCCGGGTGCTTCGACAGGTCGGCGGCGGGCGCTGCCGGCGCTGCGGCGGCGGAAGCCGCGGCGACCGGCACATGGGCCGCGTGCGCCACCGGCATCGGCATGGTCGCGGCGACGCTGATGTTGCGGGCGACGCGCAGGCGCAGGCCGGCGCGCTCGATCTCGATCTCGGTGAGGCTGGTCTCGTCGAGCAGCAGGGCGAGCTCGCGGACGAGCGCAGAATCGTCGCTGGAAAACTTTGCGGCTGCTTTGTCGTCTGGCTGGCGCGCCATGTTCTTTGATCCGAATGTTCTGTGTGAAAAGGGAGCGTCAGGCTTTGGCCTTGATGCCGAGCTTGGCGGCAAGGCCCTGGATGGCGAGGCGGTAGCCCTCGACACCGAAGCCGCAGAGCGAGGCGAAAGCCGCGCGTGCGGTGTAGGAATGGTGACGGAAACTCTCGCGGGCGTGAATGTTGGTCACGTGCACCTCGACCGTCGGGATCTGCACCGCGAGCAGCGCGTCGTGCAGCGCGATCGAGGTGTGGGAATAGCCGCCGGCGTTGATGATGATGCCCTTCATCTTGCGCCGGTGCGCCTCGTGGATGAAGTCGATCAGCTCGCCCTCGCGGTTGGATTGCCGGCAATCGGCCTCGAGGCCGAACTGCGCCGCGGTCTCCCGGCAGAGCTGCTCGACGTCGGCCAGCGTCGCATGGCCATACTTCTCGGGCTCGCGCGTCCCCAACATGTTGAGGTTCGGCCCGTTGAGAACGAGGATGGTGTTGGTTGCTGGTTCGGCCATTCCTATCCCGGCAGAGGGTGCTTCGGCGTGGCCGCGTTATAGGTAACAAAGCGTCCAAGGGGAAGCCTTGAAGGCCTTCCAAGCAGCTTCAACCCCCTCATCCAGTGGGCAAAAACCTGTGCGGAACCTACGGAAATTGCTTGTTAACCAGTCCGAAGAATGGCTGCCGGACCGGGAACGGCGGGGGACCCGCCCAACAGGCCAAAAGCCCCTGCCGGTCTTCCCAGCAGGGGCTCATTTGGCTTCAGCGAGGCGGCTTAGCCCTCGATGATGTACACGATCTCGCGCGTCTGCGGACGGACGATGACGTACCGGCCGTGCACCCGGATAACCTCATAGCCGCGCCATTCCGGGTAGATTTCGACAATCCGTGCCGGCAGCGGATAGAAGTGCACGGAGGCCGGGATCGTGGCACCAACCGAGACGTTGAAGTTGACGTTGGTGGCCTCTTGGATATTGGCCGACTTGATCTCGGATGCGATCTGCGTCCGCTTTTCGGCCGGGGGAGCGGCGGTTGCCGAAGTCGCGGCGTTGCCAGTCGTGGTCTGCGACTTACTGTCGGTCGCGGCCGGACGGGTCTCCGCACTGTTGCTCTTGGCGGCGCCACCAGCCTTGTTGTCTTCAGCCTTCATGTCCTTGGCGCCGGACTTGGTGTCCTGGCTCATGCTCTTGGACTTGTCCTGCTGGCCCTGCGCGCGTTCATCGGTGCGCTGGCCCTTGGTGGCGCCGGACTTGTCCTCGGTCGCGTTCTTGTTCATCTCGCGGCCGGAGTGCTCGTCCTTCATGGCGCCGGAGGACTTCTCCTCGCCGGACTTCATGGTGCTGGAGCCGCCGGCCTGGCCGACCGTGCCCTTCTCGGGCTTGGCGGATTCCTTGCCCATCGAGCCGCGCTCGGCTGCGCCGCCGGACGGCTGCGAATGCTGCGTCGGCTGCGCGCCGGCGCCGCCGCTCTCGCGGTTCATGGTGCCCTGTGCGTTCGCCAGGCCGGTGCCTGCGACGAGCGCGAGTGCGGCAACCGAGATCATAAAGCGGTTCGACATCGAATTCTCCTCACGTGTTTCTTTTGCGTCATTGCCCGCGCCGACAACGAAAGGACATTTGAGTTGTTCCGGAACATCAGCGGTTCCGCGGCATTTGTTTGCTAAACGCGAGATGAACGCGCGCGCCGGATTGGCGCCAGAATGCGGCCCACGAAAAAGGCCGGCTTTTCAGCCGGCCTCGTTGCATGCGTGAGTTGCAGGCGCGCGTGTCAGCAAGTCGCCTTGCCGCAGCGCGCGATCCCGATCTTTTCCTTGAGACCGTCGAGACCGATGGCGCCAACCACGATCTGCTTGCCGATCACGTAGCTCGGCGTGCCGTTCATGCCCATCGCTTCGGCAAGCTTGAAGTTTTCCTCGATGGTGGCGCGGACCTCGGGACCGGAGATGTCCTTCTCGATCCTGGCGGTGTCGAGCCCGGCCTCCTTGGCTGCCTGGAGCGCGCGCGCCTTGTCGGCCTGACCGCGGCCGCCGAGCAGTTTCTGGTGGAAGTCGAGATATTTCTTGCCGCCCGGATCCTGCATGTGCACGGCGACCGCGACCTGCGCAGCCTCGACCGAACCCTGGCTCAGGACCGGAAACTCCTTCAGCACGACCTTGAGCTTGGAATCGCCTTTCATGAGGTCGAGCATGTCGGCCATCGCGCGCTTGCAGTAGCCGCAATTGTAATCGAAGAACTCGACGAAGGTGACGTCGCCCTCCTTGTTGCCGAGCACGACCTGGCGCGGCGAGTTGAAGATCACGTCGGCGTTCTGCGCGATGCTGGCCTCGTGCTTCTGCGCCTCGGCGGCGGCCTGGCGCTTGCTGAGCTCGGCCATGGCCTCCTCGAGCACCTCGGGATGGGTGACGAGGTAGTTTCGCACGATGGCCTCGATGTCGGTGCGCTGGGCATCCGAGAAGCTGTCGGCCGAAGCCGGTCCGGTTGCGCCGAGCAGGGCGAGCGCAACGAGCACGGGGGCAATCAGGCGCAGCGATGGCATTGGCAAATCCTCTATCCAGAGCAGGTTTGGGAAACGGTCCCGGCGGACTTAACGGTCGTTGGTCGGTGTCGTGGCGTCGTCGGTGGTGATGTGCGGCGTCGTGCTAGTTGTTGCGCGGCGGCTTCGACGCCACGATGTCGTCGGCCTTGACCCAGCCGGGCGTACCGACGGCGAAGCGGGTCTTCGCGCGCGTGGCAAGCTCGCGGGCGGTCTTGTTGTCGCCGCGCAGGTAAGCGGCCTGGGCCGAGGCGAGATCCGCTTCGGCATAGTCTCCCTTCCGGCCGTAGGCCATGGCGAGCTGGGTGTAGCCGATCGGCGCCTCGGGCTCCCTGGCCACCGCAGCGCGGAGGATCCGAATGGCGTCGTCGGTGTAGGCCTTATTATCCGATCCGACCAGAGCCTGCCCAAGTAACATCTCGATGAGGGGCGCGTTGTTCGAGAGTGCGACAGCCTTGCGCAGGGGAGCGATGGCCTCGGCCGGCTTGCCGCTTTCAAGCAGGGCCTGGCCGCGCACTTCGTAGAAGTACGGATTGTTCGGCTGCACCGCGATCAGCGCGTCGATCTGGGCGAGCGCGCTGCGCAGGTCCCCATGCAGATAGGTGCTGATGGCCCGCGCATAGCGCGCCGGCATGCTGTCGTTGGAGAGTGGATACCGGCGGTACACCGTCTCCGGCCGCTCCATGAAGGCGGAAATCTTGGCGCGCACCATATCGTGGCGGAGCTGCAGCGCCGGATCGTCCTTCTTGTCCCAATAGGGGCTGGAGCTGGCGAATTCCTGCAGTGCCGCGACGCGCTCGGCCGGCATCGGGTGCGACTGCAGATAGGGGTCGGCGCCATGCGCGGCGAACAGGCTCTCGCTGGTGAAGCGCTTGAAGGTCTCGTACATGCCCTTCGGCGACTGCTGGGTCGCGGTCAGGAATTTGACGCCGGCGCGGTCGGCGTTCTCCTCCTGCTGACGCTGGTAGGACAACAGCGAGCGGCGGATCATCTCCCCCGGCCCGGCGATCGCGGCGGCGCCGGCATTGGCAAGGCCGTTGTTGCCGGCATTGTTGCCACGGCTCGCGCCCGCCGCGAGCGCGCCGGCGCCGAGCAGCATGGCGATGATCATCTGGGTCTGCGCATTGGCGAGCTGCTCGCGCAGCTTGGACAAATGCCCGCCCGCCAGATGCCCGGTCTCGTGCGCGAGCACGCCGATGATCTGGTTCGGCGTCTCCGACTGCAGCATCGCGCCCCAGTTGACGAAGATGCGGCGACCATCGGCGACGAACGCGTTGAACGTGCCGTCGTTGAGGATCACCATCTGGATGTTCTGCCTCTCCAGGCCGGCGACGCGCAGGATCGGGCGGGTGTATTCGCGCAGGAGCTGCTCGGTCTCGGTGTCGCGCAGGACCGGGGGGCCCTTCGACTGCGCGCGCGCGGCCGGCATCGGTAACAGCGCGACCGCCGCCGCCGTGACGAGGGCGGTGAGGGCGGAGGCCTTCTTGCGCAATGCGATCTGGAGCAACATCAAGCGGTCGGGGTCAAACGGTCTTCGGCAAGCGGTTCTTAGACAAACGGTTCTTGGGGCACGCGGGTCTGGCAACCGGTTCCACGATTGGTTTTGGCGATTGGCGGCGGCCCGGATACGCGATATGCCCTTATGAGCCGTACAATGCGGCCAGTGTGGGGCGCAAGCACCCCGTTTTCCGGACCGGACGGACTGATCCGCCAGCGAAATAGCAGAAATCGATGCACGATGCGACATTGAGGAACCGGGTAGGGCAGTGGCTCGAGCCCTCCCGCCGCAGCGATGTTCCCCCCTTCATGGTGATGGACGTGATGGCCGCGGCAGCCCGAATCGAGGCGGCCGGAGGCCACGTCATCCACATGGAGGTCGGCCAGCCCGCAACCGGCGCGCCGAAGACCGCGATCGCAGCCGCCCATGCGGCGCTCGAGGCCGGGCGGATCGACTACACCTCGGCGCTCGGCATCCCCTCGCTCCGCGAGCGGATCGCGCGGCACTATCGCGATGCCTATGGCTGCGACGTCAGCCCTGAGCGGATCGTGGTGACAACCGGCTCCTCGGGCGGCTTCATCCTGGCCTTCCTGTCGATGTTCGAGCCCGGTGACCGGGTGGCGGTGACAGTGCCGGGCTATCCGCCGTACCGCCACATCCTGACCGCGCTCGGCTGCGAGCCGGTGCTGATCGAGACCACGGACGCAACGCGCCACGCGCTGACCGGCGAGGCTCTGCTCGCGGCACATCGCAAGGCGCCGCTGAAAGGCGTTCTGGTCGGCAGCCCGGCCAATCCGACCGGGACCATGATGTCCCGCGAGGCGCTGTCGGGCCTGATCGCGGCCGCCGAGGATGCAGGCATCCGCTTCATCTCCGACGAGATCTATCACGGGCTCGACTACGCGTTCCCGGCGGTGACGGCCGCCGCGCTGTCCAGCCACGCCCTCGTGATCAACTCGTTCTCGAAATATTTCTGCATGACGGGCTGGCGCGTCGGCTGGATGGTCGTGCCCGAGATTCTGGTGCGGCCGATCGAGCGGCTGCAGCAGAACCTGTCGATCTCGGTGCCGTCGCTGTCGCAGATCGCGGCGGAAGCGGCCTTCGACGGCGCCGCCGAGATGGAGGAGATCAAGCATGGCTATCAGGAGAACCGCCGCATCCTGATCGAGGGATTGCCCAAGGCCGGGCTCAAAAAATTCCTGCCGGCGGACGGCGCGTTCTACCTCTATGCCGACGTCTCGCACTTCACATCAGACAGTTTCGAGTTCGCCAAGCAGATGCTGGAGCAGGCCCGCGTGGCGGCGACCCCGGGGCTCGACTTCGATCCGATCCATGGTCGTTCGTTCATACGCTTCTCCTATGCGCGTTCGGCACAGGAGATGCTGGAGGCAGTTGACCGGATTGCTGAGTGGCTTAAATAACCGCGCCAGCTTTCGACCAACCTTAGCGGAGTTCAACTTGCCTGATCGTTTCGTCTCGTCCGCCGCCACACCGCATGCCTCTCTCGCCGCGTTGATGTGGCCAGCCCGTCCGGGCGAACGCGTCGGCGCCTTGCGCGCCGTCGTGCTGGTTGCGCTGGGGACCGCGCTGATGGCGCTGTCGGCCAAGGTGAACCTGCCGCTGCCTTACGTTCCCATGACGCTGCAGACGCTGGCGGTGCTGGTGATCGGGGCCGCTTATGGCTGGCGGCTTGGCACCGCCACCATGCTGGCCTACCTCGCCGAGGGCGCGATGGGGCTGCCCGTGTTCGCCGGTCCCGTGGGTGGCATTGCACCGCTGGTCGGCCCGACCGCGGGCTATCTGTTCGGCTTCGTCGGCGCGGCCTTCATCACCGGCTGGCTTGCCGAGCGTGGCTGGGATCGCAGCGTGATCCGGCTGTTCGCGGCGATGGCCGTTGGGCACGTTGTCATTCTGGCCGCCGGATTCGGCTGGCTGGCTCTTGGTCTCGGCCTCGGCGCGGCCAAGGCCTGGCAAGTCGGCATCGTGCCGTTCATTGCGGCCTCCCTGGTCAAGAATGCGCTTGGCGCGGCGCTGATGCCGGCGGCACGCCGGATCCTCGATCGCCGCCTGTGAGGCGCGCGCTCTGACCAACGGTTCCGATTGACAGGGCCGGCCAAGTTGATCTTGGCTGGCTCCGAGCTTCAGGGGGAGTGAGACAATGACGACGACAACGATGACCGCGGGCTCGCCGGTCGCGCCGGTCTCCGCCAAGCCGTGGTACAAGGTCCTCTACGTCCAGGTGCTGATCGCCATCGTGCTCGGCGCCATCGTCGGCTGGCTCTGGCCGGCGCTCGCCACCAACGACTGGATCAAGGCGCTCGGCGACGGCTTCATCAAGCTGATCAAGATGGTGATCGCCCCGATCATCTTCTGCACCGTGGTCTCGGGCATCGCCCACATCCAGGACGCCAAGAAGGTCGGCCGCATCGGCGTCAAGGCGCTTGTCTATTTCGAGGTCGTCTCCACCTTTGCGCTGGTGATCGGGCTTCTGGTCGGCAATCTGGTGAAGCCGGGCGCGGGCTTCGGCAATGCCGCCGCAAACGAGGCGGCTGTTGCAACCTACGCCAAGCAGGCCGCGGGCCAGAAGTCCGTGGACTTCGTGCTGCACATCATTCCGGACACCGTGGTCGGCGCCTTCGCGCAGGGCGAGATCCTCCAGGTGCTGCTGTTCTCGGTGCTGTTCGGCTTTGCGATCATGGGCCTCGGTGAGCGCGGCCACACCATCCGCAGCTTCATCGACGACGCCGCGCATGCGGTGTTCGGCGTCATCTCCATCGTGATGCGCGCGGCGCCGATCGGCGCATTCGGCGCGATGGCCTACACGATCGGCAAGTTCGGCACCGGCGCGATTCTCAACCTGATCGGCCTGATCGCGACCTTCTACCTGACCGCCGCGCTGTTCGTCTTCGTGGTGCTCGGGATCATCGCGCGCCTTGCCGGCTTCTCGATCTTCAAGTTCCTGGCCTATATCAAGGACGAGCTCCTGATCGTGCTCGGCACCTCCTCGTCGGAAAGCGCGCTGCCGTCCCTGATGGAGAAGCTCGAACGGCTCGGCTGCTCCAAATCGGTGGTCGGCCTCGTGGTGCCGACGGGCTACTCGTTCAACCTCGACGGCACCAACATCTACATGACGCTGGCGACGCTGTTCATCGCGCAGGCGCTAGGATTCGATCTCACTTTCGGCCAGCAGATGACCATCCTGGTCGTCGCGATGCTGACCTCGAAGGGAGCCTCCGGGATCACCGGCGCGGGCTTCATTACGCTGGCAGCGACGCTCGCCGTGGTCGATCCGCGCCTCGTGCCGGGCATGGCGGTGGTGCTCGGCATCGACAAGTTCATGAGCGAGTGCCGCGCGCTGACCAATCTCTGCGGCAACGGCGTTGCCTGCGTCATCGTCGCCTGGTGGGAGGGCGAGCTCGACCGCGACAAGCTCAACGCCAACCTTGCCAGACAGATCGATCCGACCGACATGGAAACGGCGCTGACGACGGACTGAATTGCAGGCTGCGTTGCGGCCGTGCCAACCAGCTCAGGTCTTGAAATAACAGGGCTGGTCGAGATCCTCGATCAGCCCTTTTTCCTTCGGCTCCCAGCCGAGCAGGGCCCGCGTCTTCGCGCTCGAGCTCGGAACGTTGGCGGAAGCGAACCGCGTGAACCAGCCGAAATGCGCCTCCGCTTCGTCCGGCGATTTCGAGATGACGGGCAGGCCAAGCCGCCGGCCGATGACGTCCGCGATCGCCTTGAACGGCACGCCTTCCTCGGCGATGGCGTGATAGCGGCGGGCGCTCGCGCCCTGCTCCAGCGCGAGCCGGTAGACGCGCGCGGCATCGAGCCGGTGCGCGGCCGGCCAGCGATTGCTGCCGTCACCGATATAGGCGGCTGCGCCTTTCTCGCGTGCGAGCGCGATGAGGCGGGGCACAAAGCCGTGGTCACCCTCGCCATGGGTCGTCGGCGGCAGCCGCACGATGCCGGCGCGGACGCCACGCTCGGCGAGATCTTCGGCGGTGGCCTCCGAGACGCGCGGAAAGTGGCGGGCCGCCGCATCGTCCTCGGTTGCGAGCCGTCCGGGTGCGAGCAACGCCACGCCTGAGGTGACGATAAGCGGACGCTTGGAGCCTTTCAGCTCCTCGCCGAGAGCAAGGATGGCCCGGCGATCGAGCTCGCAATTGTCGGCGAACTTCGAAAAGTCGTGGTTGAAGGCGAGGTGCAGCACGCCGTCGGCGGCTGCCGCCCCGCTTCGCAGCGAGGCGTGATCCTCCAGCGAGCCGCGATGGACCGCGGCGCCCATCGCGGTGACCGCGGCCGCGCCGGCCTCGGTACGCGCGAGGCCGGTGACGTGGTGGCCGGCGGCGATCAGGTCGGCAACGACGGCGGAGCCGACGAAGCCGGTCGCGCCGGTGACGAAAACACGCATGGGAAGATCTCCTCGGGGTTGGTGGAGAGGAGCATCTGCGTTAGAGTTATCCGGGTAAAGTAGTGATCTTATCAGGGTATATTGGCTAACAGGATGAGCGAGACCGCCGCCGCTGAAAACCTGCTCGGGGCCTACCTGAAGGACCGCCGCACCCGGCTCGACGCAGCCGCGTTCGGTTTTGCCGGCAGCCGCCGACGTACGCCCGGGCTTCGCCGCGAGGAGGTGGCGCAGCGGGCCAATATCAGTCCGACCTGGTACACCTGGCTGGAGCAGGGCCGGGGCGGCGCGCCGTCCGTCGACGTGCTCGACCGCATCGCTCGCGCCCTGATGCTGACCGATGTCGAACGCGAGCATCTGTTCCTGATCGGCCTCGGCCGTCCGCCCGAGGTGCGATACCAGGCCATCGAAGGCGTCTCGCCAAGGCTGCAGCGCGTGCTCGACGCGCTCGAATTCAGTCCGGCGCTGGTGCGGACGGCGACCTGGGACGTCGTCGCCTGGAATCGTGCCGCGAGTGCCGTGCTGACCGACTATGGCGCGATCCCGCCCGGACAGCGCAACATCCTGCGCTTCATCTTCTGCGATCCGCGCGTGCGCGCCGCACAGTATGACTGGGACAGCGTGGCGCGGTTCGTGGTCGCAGCGTTCCGGGCGGACGCCGCGCGTGCCGGCGCCGTCTCGCATGTCGCCGATTTCGTCGACGAGCTCTGCCGGACCAGCGCGGAATTCGCGGCGCTCTGGCGCGACAATGACGTGCGCCATCATGGCGACGGCACCAAGCGGCTGCGTCACCCCGTTCACGGCATCATGTCGTTCGAATATTCGAGCTTCAACGTCGAGGGCCGCTCCGATCTCAGCATGATCGTCTACAACCCGGCGACGCCTGCGGATGCCGAGCAGATCCGGACGCTGCTCGCCGCGCGCGGCGAAGGCTAGAACCGGTCCGGCCGGTACGGCGCCGGATCGATCGCCGGCGTTTCGCCGCTCATCATCTCCGCGAGCAGGCGCCCCGTGGCGGGTCCCAGCGTAAAGCCCTGGTGGCCGTGGCCAAAATTCACCCAGAGGCCAGGATGGCGTGGCGCCTGGCCGAGCACCGGCAGCATGTCGGGCGTGCACGGCCGTGTGCCGAACCACGGATCCGGCTCGACGCGCTGGCCGAGGTCGATCAACTCGCGCGCGGAGGCTTCGGCGCTTTCGAGCTGCACCGGCGTCGCGAGCGCATCGGGGCCGGTCAGTTCCGCGCCCGTGGTGATGCGGATGCCTTTGGCCATGGGTCCCATGGCATAGCCGCCGCCCTTGTCGACCAATGGCAGGTCGAGCGAGGCGCCGCCGCCGTAATGCATGTGATAGCCGCGCTTGCGCACCAGGGGGATGCGATAGCCGAACTTGTACAGGAGATCGGGCGACCACGGCCCGAGCGTCACGACGGCGGCCGCGGCATCGATGCGCCCCTTGTCGCTATCGACGGACCAGCCGGTCGCGGTCTGCTGCAGGGTCTTCGCATCGCCGAGCAGGATGGTGCCGCCGAGACGCTCGAACAGGTCGGCATAGGCTGTGACCAGCGCGCCAGGATCGGACACGGTCCAGGTGTCGAGCCAATGGATCGCGCCGGGAAGATCGTCGCGCAGGATCGGTTCGGCCCGGGCCAACTCGCTGCCCGACAGCACGCGAAAGTTGACGCCGAATTCGCGGCGGTCCTGCTCCGCCGCCTCGATTGACAGATCCAGTGCGGCGCGATCGCGATACAGCGCGCGGTAGCCCGCACGGCGGATGAGGTTGCCGGCATGGGCCTCTTGAATCAGAACGTCGTGCTCGCCGGTCGCATAGGCGATCAGGCGGGACCACGCCTCGATCGCCTCGCGATGCCGCTTCGGCGCCGAATGCCACCAGTAGCGGAGCAGGGGCTCGACGTGGCGATGAAGCGACGACAGGCTGTAGCGCACGTCGTTGGTGCGTCCGGTCGCAATCTTCACCAGCGAGGCGAGGTCGCGCGGCATCGGATAGGGGCGCACGGCCTCGGCCTGGATCATCCCGGCATTGCCGTAGCTGGTCTCGCGGCCCGGCTCCCTGCGGTCCACCAGCGTGACCGCCCAGCCGCGCTGCCGCAGGTGCAGCGCCGCACCCACGCCCACCATGCCGCCGCCAAGAACAATCGCGCTTCTCATCTGACCTCGCCAAATCAAAACCGCCCGGCTTGGCCGGGCGGTTTCATCTGGTTGTTCGTTCTATTCGCCGCCGCCGAACCGGCGTGACCACCATCCGGCGCGGCGCGGTGCGGCCGGCGTCTCCGTGGCCGCTTCAGGTACTGGTTCGGGCGCAGGCGGAGCAACAGGGTCCGGTGCCTGAGCGACCTGCGTCGGCAGCTCGCTCTGGCTGCTCGACAGGAAGCTCACCTTTTCCCTGACCGTGGAGCGGCGGCGCGCGGCCTTGTCATCGGGCGCGGTCTCTTCGTCCGCGACGGCGGCGGCCGGCGCGGGCTGCACCGGAGCTTCAGCCTGCACCTCGGCGCGGGGCTCGGGTTGGGAGGCCGGCGGCTCGATCGCGGTCTCGGCGGGCATGATGTGTTCGGAATGCGCAATCGAGGGCGCAGTCTCACTGCCGGAGGCATCGAAATCGGCGACCGCTTCGGTTGCTTCCGGCGGCGGATTGCCGCCGAGCTCGTCGCTGATGGAGCCGGCGAGACCTTCCTCGGCACCACCGCGGCGACGACGGCCGCCGCGCCGACCGCGCCGGCGCCGGCGGTCGCCGCTGCCCTGCTGCTCGCCGCGGGCCTGGGCAGCCTGCTCCTCGCCTTCCTCGCTGTCCTGCTCGGTGTCGGCATCCTCGTCGCCTTCGCCGGCCGCGATGGCGGCTTCGGGAAGGGTCGGCGGGGTATCCTCGCGCAACTCGCCGTCGCGCTGGCCGCCACGACCGCGCCGGCGGCGGCGACGCCTGCGGCGCTGCCCGTCCTGCTCGGGCGCGGCTTCGGCCTGCTCTTCGGTGAGACCCTCGGTCTCCTCGGTCTCGATCTCGGCTTCGAGTTCCGGATCGAACTCCTCCTCGTCATAGGCCTCTTCCGCGGCCGGCGGCGGGCTTGCGGTGGCCTGCGCCACCAGCAGTGCCTTGGCGGCCTCCAGCGTATGCACCTGCTCGCCGCGGTCGATGACATAGGCCTGCGGTCCGCTCACGCTCGCGTCGGCGATGATCGACAGCGTGACCTTGAAGCCGTTCTCCAGGTCGCGCAGATGGCCGCGCTTGTGGTTGAGCACGTAGAGCGCGACGTCGGTACGGGTGCGGACCACCAGATTGTGGGTCGCGCCCTTCATGAGGATCTCTTCGAGGCCGCGCAGGAGCTGCAGCGCGACCGAGGACACCGAGCGCACATGGCCGGTGCCGCCGCAATGCGGGCAGGGGTCGGTCGACGATTCCAGCACGCTGGCGCGGATGCGCTGGCGCGACATCTCCAGCAGGCCGAAATGCGAGATGCGGCCGACCTGGATGCGCGCGCGATCCTGCCGCAGGCAGTCGGAGAGCTTGCGCTCGACCGCGCGGTTGTTGCGCTTCTCGTCCATGTCGATGAAGTCGATGACGATCAGGCCGGCGAGGTCGCGCAAGCGAAGCTGGCGGGCGACCTCTTCGGCCGCTTCCAGATTGGTCTTGAGCGCGGTGTCCTCGATGTGGTGCTCGCGGGTCGAGCGTCCGGAGTTGACGTCGATCGAGACCAGCGCCTCGGTCTGGTTGATGACGACGTAGCCGCCGGAGCGCAGCTGCACGGTCGGCGAGAACATCGCATCGAGCTGGCTCTCGACGCCCATGCGCGAGAACAGCGGCTGGCCGTCGCGATACTGCTTCACCGCGCCGACATTGGCCGGCATCAGCATTTTCATGAAGTCGCGTGCTTCTCGGTAGCCGGCTTCACCGGCGACCTGGATCTCGTCGATCTCCTTGTTGTAGAGGTCGCGCAGCGAGCGCTTGATCAGCGAGCCTTCCTCGTAGACGAGGGTCGGGGCCTGCGACTTCAGCGTCAGGTCGCGCACCGTCTCCCACATCCGGATCAAATATTCGAAGTCGCGCTTGATCTCGGGCTTGGTGCGCGAGGCGCCCGCGGTGCGCAGGATGATGCCCATGCCCTCGGGCACGTCGAGGTCCTGCACCACTTCCTTCAGGCGCGAGCGGTCCTGGGCGCTGGTGATCTTGCGGCTGATGCCGCCGCCGCGTGCGGTGTTGGGCATCAGCACGGCGTAGCGGCCCGCGAGCGACAGATAGGTCGTCAGCGCCGCGCCCTTGTTGCCGCGCTCTTCCTTGACGACCTGCACCAGCATCACCTGGCGGCGCTTGATGACTTCCTGGATCTTGTACTGGCGGCGCGGGCGGAAGGTGCGCTCCGGCACTTCCTCCAGCACGTCGTCGCCGCCGACGGATTCGACGACCTCCTCTTCGGCTTCCTCGCCGTCTTCATCGTCCTCGTCGTCGTCTTCGCCGGCAGCTTCCGCGGCCTCGCCATGCGACGCTTCGATGCCTTCGCCATAAACGGCGTCGGCCGGCTCCGCGGCGTCGGTCACGGCTTCGGCGAAAGTCCCGGCGTGGGCCTCGGAGGCGACAGGCTCCTGCGCCTCGGCAACAGTTTCCGCAACGACGGGCTCGGCGCCGATGGCCGCGACCGGCGCGGGTGTCTCGTCGGCGTGATCATGGTCGTGATGATCATGCGGGTGATCGTGGGCGTGTTCGTCCGAATGGGCATGGTCGTCGTGCCCATGTGCTTCACGATCATGCGCTTCATGATCATGATCGTGATCGTGATGACCATGCTCGCCATGGTCATGGTCGTGATGGTCATGGTCGTGATGATCGTGGGCTTCGTGCTCGCCGTGAGGCTCGGCATCGGCGTGCAGATGCTCGCTCTCGAACGGAGCGCCCTCGGCGTGCTCCGGCAGCGCCTCGCCCTCGACCGGCTGGGCGGGGGCAGGACCGGCGCCGGCCTCGAGGCCTTCGACGATATCGCTGCGGACGCGATCGCCGTGCCCCCTGCGGCGGGCGTTGCGGTGGCGCGAGCGGCGGCGGCCGTGGGAGCGGTTCTCGCTCTCCTCCTCGGCCTCGCGATGGGCCTGTTCCTCGGCCTCGATCAGCGCCTGCCGGTCGGCGACCGGGATCTGGTAGTAGTCGGGATGGATTTCGCTGAAGGCGAGGAAGCCGTGGCGGTTGCCGCCATATTCGACGAAGGCGGCCTGGAGCGAGGGTTCGACCCTTGTGACCTTGGCGAGATAGATGTTCCCGCGCAGTTGCTTGCGTTGCGCGGTCTCGAAATCAAACTCTTCGACGCGATTGCCGCGGACCACGACGACCCGGGTCTCTTCCGGGTGGGTGGCATCGATCAACATCTTGTTGGGCATGTCTTAACTCTTGGCGGCGGCGGGCGCGACTCACCGTGGGCGCGTATCGCGCCGCCGGGTGACGCGACGGTCCACCTGATTCGGGGGTGAGGGGAAGGCCGAAACGCCGTCTCTCGCGCCTTGCCGAACCGGAAGCTTTGGGATCAAGGCGGCGCGCGGGAGTTTCATTCCGCAGCGTCGCGAATGGTCCTTCAGAATTGGTCGGCACAGTCTGGCGCATCAAGCGTCGGCCCGTATGAAAACATTGGGCGGCGAGACCGCCCCTTAATCAGTTGCTGCTGGCCCAGGCATGACGCGAGCGCGCTCGCCTTTGGGATCACAAACCGCCCCCTCGGGATTGAGGGACCGGGTAACAGGCCACGCCGCTGTCTAAACCGTCCCGGAAACGCTTCGGTATCCAGGAACCGTCTGCCGCCGGGGCTTGCCCCGCTCCACCTTGCTGCCGCGCACCGCGCTGGCCTCTGAGGGGAACGAAAAAACGCAAGAATTCCCAAAGCTTGGGAGTTCCGGCGCTGCACCGGGCGGCTGAATGCGACACAACCGGAAATATTGGCCGTCAGCCCTTCGTACATACGAGGAATGAGCGGTCGGTGCAAGGAGCGTCGAAGCGAGCGTCGCAAGCTGGTCACAGTCGGCGAATTTTCGCGCCTCCGCCATTAGGGAACGGTTAACCCTGCGGTTCTATTGCGTTAACAAAGCTGCTCGGAGGCACGGGAATCAGTGGCGAGCCGCGCAAATCAACGCATTTTGCTGGCATGCGCACTACTGTGCGCCGCAGCATTGCCGTGTGCCGATTCGTCCCGGCTGAGCGCCGCCGAAAGTCAGCCGCAACCCTCTGCGGCAGCCAAATTCCCGGTCGCATCGGCAGCCCGGCTGGCGGGTGATGCCAAGCAGACCCGCTTCATTCTCGATCTCGACCGGACCGTCACCTTCCGCGCCGTGACGCTCGCCGATCCTTACCGGGTGGTGGTCGACGTTCCCCAGGTCAATTTCCAGCTGCCGTCCGGCACCGGGGCCGGGGGGCGGGGGCTGGTCAAGGCCTTCCGCTACGGGCTGGTGATGCCCGGCGGCTCCCGAATCGTGTTCGACCTGACGGGGCCTGCCAGGATCGCCAATTCATATGTGCTGGAGGCGGCCAATGGCCAGCCGGCCCGGCTCGTGCTGGAACTCGAGGAGGTGGACCGCGCCGCCTTCGTGCAATCGATCGCCCCCGAACTCCGGCCAACCCTGGGGGCTGCGCCGCCGGCGACCGTTCCCGCCGCGGCGGCGCCGGAGCCGATACAGCAGAAACCGACGGCGACGGCGGACGGCCGCCCCGTGGTCGTCATCGACCCCGGCCATGGCGGCATCGACAACGGCACGCAGTCGAGCGGCGAGAGCGAGAAGAACCTGGTGCTGGCCTTCGCGCTCGCGTTGCGCGAGCGCCTGGACAAGACCGGCAAATACCGGGTGGTGATGACGCGGGACGACGACACCTTCATCGCGCTCAACGACCGGGTCAAAGTCGCCCGCACCCTGAACGCCGCTTTGTTCGTCTCAATTCATGCCGACGCGCTGCCGCGCGCCGAGGGCGACGCGCAGGGCGCCACGATCTACACGCTGTCCGACAAGGCCTCCGACGCCGAGGCCGAACGGCTGGCGGACGCGGAAAACCGGGCGGACGCGATTGCCGGCGTCAACCTCGCGGAGGAGCCGACCGACGTCGCCGACATCCTGATCGATTTGGCCCAGCGGGAAACCCGCACGTTTTCAAACCGTTTCGCACGCCTGCTCATGGGCGAAATGAAGACGACGGTGCGGATGCACAAGCACCCCTTGAAATCGGCCGGGTTCCGGGTGCTGAAGGCGCCCGACGTGCCCTCGGTGCTGGTCGAGATCGGCTATGTCTCCAATAAGGGCGATCTCCAGCATCTCGTGTCCGAGGGCTGGCGGTCTCGCGCGGTGGGCTCGATGGGGCAGGCGATCGACGCCTTCCTGGCCAAGCGGCTGGCGACGGCCGGGGCCGGCAATTGAGAGAAGGTAATGCAGGGTCCCGCCGTTAAGCCCTAGTTTGGCCACAGCGGGCGCTTTATAAAAACGAGGCAGGGGGTTCCGGAATCGGCGAGAATCCCGTTCGGCAGGCGCCTTTCGGTCCGGCATCGATGTCATCGCGTAGGCCGGTGAATTCGCGACGTGAGGATGGCGCCCGTTTGGGGCGTCTTGGGCTATCTTGGGCTGATCCAGGAATTGAACGGATAAACAGATAATGCGCTTGCTCGTGCGGTTCATGGGTTTCCTGTTCGCCGCGGGAACGGTGGTCTTCCTTGTCGGCGTCGCTGCCGTGGCAGGCCTGATCTGGCATTTCTCCAAGGACTTGCCCGACTACTCTCAGCTTCAGGATTACGAGCCGCCGGTGATGACCCGCGTGCACGCGGTCGACGGCTCGCTGCTCGGCGAATACGCCAAGGAGCGGCGGCTGTACCTGCCGATCCAGGCGGTGCCGAAACTCGTGATCAATGCGTTCCTCGCCGCCGAGGACAAGAATTTCTACGAGCATGGCGGCATCGACTACACCGGCATGGCGCGCGCAGGCCTGGTGTACCTGCAGAACTACGGCTCCAACCGCCGTCCGCAGGGTGCCTCCACGATCACCCAGCAGGTCGCCAAGAACTTCCTCCTGACCAACGAGGTCTCCTTCGCCCGCAAGATCAAGGAAGCCCTGCTGGCGATGCGGATCGAGAAGACCTATTCCAAGGACAAGATCCTGGAACTCTATCTCAACGAGATCTATCTCGGCCTCGGCGCCTACGGCATCGCGGCCGCCTCGCTGGTCTATTTCGACAAGTCCGTGAACGAGCTGACCGTCGCGGAAGCCGCCTATCTCGCGGCGCTGCCGAAGATGCCGGCCACCCTGCATCCGGTGCGTAACCGCGACCGTGCGATCGAGCGCCGCAACTACGTGATCGATCGTCTGCAGGAGAACGGCTGGATCAAGCAGGCCGACGGCGACAAGGCCCGCAAGGAGCCGCTGGCCGTCACCAACCGTTCCAATGGCGCTCACACCTTCGCCGGCGAATATTTCGCCGAGGAAGTGCGCCGCGACATCTTCGAGCGCTACGGCGAGAAGAAGCTCTACGAGGGCGGGCTCTCGGTGCGCACCACGCTCGATCCGAAGATCCAGGTCATGGCGCGCAAGTCCATGGTCGCCGGGCTCGTGAACTATGACGAGCAGCAGGGCTATCGCGGCGCCATGAGCAAGCTCGATATTTCGGGCGACTGGGGCGTCAAGCTCGCCGAGATCAAGTCGCTCTCCGACATCTCGCCCTGGCGTATGGCCGTGGTGCTGGAGACCAGCGACCAGTCGGCGCGGATCGGCTTCCAGCCGAGCCGCGAGCTCGGTGGCGCCGTCAGCAAGCAGCGCGAGACCGGCCTCGTCACGCTGGACGGAGTCCGCTGGGCCCGTGCCGCGCAGGGCAATGCCAAGGGCAAGACGCCGACCGCGGTGTCGCAGGTGCTGCAGCCCGGCGATGTGATCTATGCCGATCCGCTCTACAGCAAGGAGGGGCACCCCGTCGAAGGCCAGTACCGGCTGCGGCAGATTCCCGAAGTGTCCGGCGCAATGGTGGCGATGGACCCCTGGACCGGCCGCGTGCTCGCCATGGTCGGCGGCTTCTCGTTCGACCAGAGCCAGTTCAACCGCGCCACGCAGGCCTATCGCCAGCCCGGCTCGTCGTTCAAGCCGATCGTCTATTCGGCCGCGCTCGACAACGGCTATACGCCGTCCACCGTCGTGCTCGACGCGCCGATCGAAATCGACCAGGGCCAGGGCGCCGGTGTGTGGCGGCCTGAAAACTTCTCGTCGAACAAATATCAGGGGCCGGTGACGCTGCGGAACGCGCTGCGGCAATCGCTCAACACGGTGACGGTGCGGCTCGCACAGGACATCGGCATGCCCCTGATCGGCGAATATGCGCGCCGCTTCGGCGTCTACGACGAGCTGCCGAACTATCTCTCCTACGCGCTCGGCGCTGGCGAGACGACGGCGATGCGGATGGTGACGGCCTATTCGATGCTGGCCAATGGCGGAAGGCGCGTGAAGCCGACGCTGATCGACCGCATCCAGGACCGCTACGGCCGCACCATCTTCAAGCACGACCAGCGCGAATGCCGCGGCTGCGATGCGCCGGGCGGCTGGAAGAGCCAACCCGAACCGCAGCTCATCGACCGCCGCGAGCAGGTGCTCGACGCCATGACCGCCTATCAGATCACCGAGCTGATGGAAGGCGTGGTCCAGGCCGGCACGGCCACGGTCGTGAGAGAGGTCGGCAAGCCGATCGCCGGCAAGACCGGCACCACCAACGAGGCCAAGGACGCCTGGTTCGTCGGCTTCTCGCCCGACGTCGCGGTCGCCATCTACATGGGCTATGACAAGCCGCGTCCGCTGGGCAAGGGCAACGCCGCGACGGGCGGCCATCTGGCGGCCCCGATCGCGCGCGACTTCCTCAAGCTCGCGCTCGCCGACAAGCCCGCGGTCCCGTTCAAGGTGCCAGCCGGCATCAAGCTGATCCGTGTTGCCTCCAAGAGCGGCATGCGCGCCGGCCCGGGTGAAACCGGTGGAACCATTCTCGAAGCCTTCAAGCCGGGCACGGCGCCGCCGGACAACTACTCCGTGATCGGCGTAGCCGATGCCGACGGCCGCATGCCGGCCTCGCAGCAGCAGCAGCCGGACTCTGGTTTCTTCATGCGACCGGGCACAGGCGGGCTGTACTAGCTCACACCGCCGACGCTGGACGAGCGGATGGTTGCGCTTTGGCGCCGCCACCGCTACATCCCCATTTCAAATGCACGCGGGATTCCGCGAAGATCCGAGTACGACATGCGCGCCGAAATCGAACGGTTGGTAGAAGAGATCAAGCAGTCAGTCGGGCTGCTGAGGAGGCATCTTTGACGTCGAGAAATCGACGGCACGCCTCGCCGAGCTGAACAAGCTCGCAGAAGATCCCAACCTCTGGAACGATCCCCAGAAGGCCCAGAAGCTGATGCAGGAGCGGACCTCGCTGGAGGATTCGCTGTCGGGCATCGGCAAGGTCGAGCAGCAGCTCGAAGACGATATCGGCATGATCGAGCTCGGCGAGGCCGAGGGCGATGCCGGCGTCGTTGCCGAAGCCGAAGCTGCGCTGAAGAACCTGAAGAAGGAGGTCGCGCGTCGCGAGCTCGAGGCGTTGCTGTCGGGCGAAGCCGACCGCTTCGATTCCTATCTCGAGGTTCATGCGGGAGCCGGCGGCACCGAGAGCCAGGACTGGGCGCAGATGCTGCTGCGCATGTACACGCGCTGGGCCGAAACGCACGGGTTCAAGGTCGAATATCTCGAAGAGTCCGAGGGCGAAGAGGCCGGCATCAAGTCGGCTACGATCCAGGTCTCCGGCCACAACGCCTATGGCTGGCTGAAGACGGAGGCGGGCGTGCATCGCCTGGTCCGCATCTCGCCGTTCGATTCCAATGCGCGCCGGCACACCTCGTTCTCGAGTGTGCAGGTGTTTCCCGTCATCGACGACAGCATCAAGATCGACATCAAGGAATCCGACGTCCGGACCGACACGATGCGCTCCGGCGGCGCCGGCGGCCAGCACGTCAACAAGACCGAATCCGCGGTGCGCCTGACGCACATCCCGACCGGCGTTGCGGTGGTCTGCCAGGCCGGCCGCTCCCAGCACAAGAACCGCGCGCAGGCGTGGGACATGCTGCGCGCGCGCCTCTACGAGATCGAGCTGAAGAAGCGCGAGGAGAAGGCGGCAGCCGACCAGGCCGCCAAGACCGATATCGGCTGGGGCCACCAGATCCGTTCCTACGTTCTGCAGCCCTATCAGATGGTGAAGGATCTGCGCACGGGCGTGCAGACCTCCGACACCTCGGGCGTACTCGGCGGCGATCTCGACGAGTTCATGGCCGCAACGCTGGCGCAGCGCGCCTTCGGCACCACCGGCGGTGACATCGAGGACGTCGACTGATCATGCCCCGCGTCGCCTTCATCGGACTGGGGCGGATGGGCCATGGCATGGCCGGCCGCTATCTCGATGCCGGCTTTCAGGTCGCGCTGTGGAATCGCAGCAGGGCCAAGGCGGAGGATCTGATCGCGCGCGGTGCGCGCTGGGCGAGTTCGCCGGAAGATGCCGCGATCGATGCCGATGCCGTAGTGACCATGGTTGCCGACGACGAGGCCTCGCGCGCTGTCTGGCTCGGCCCGAAGGGCGCGGCCAGGACGGCGAAGGCCGGCACCATCGCGATCGAATGTTCCACCGTCTCCTATGACCACGCGCGCGAGATGGGCCGCGAGCTCAGCGCGCGCGGGCTCATCTATATCGATTGTCCGGTGACGGGATTGCCGGATGCGGCAGCGGCCGGAAAGCTGACGCTGCTGGTTGGCGCCGATGCGGCCGACCTCGAGCGCGCGCGGCCTTATCTCGAGCCGATCGGCGCGACCATCCGCCATTTTGGCGCGGTCGGCTCCGGCACGGTCTACAAACTCATCAACAATCTGATGGGCGCGATCCAGATCGCCGGCCTCGCCGAGGGCCTTGCGATCGCCGAGCAGGCCGGGCTCGACATGAAGCTGGTGCTGGACTCGATCCAGGCGGGCGTCGCCGCAAGCCCGCAGGTTCAGCGTCACTCGAAGCGCATGGTCGCCCGCGATTTTTCCGGCGCGACCTTCACGGCGGCGCTGCGGCACAAGGATGCCGCCTATGCCGTGAAGCTGGCCGAGAGCTTGCTGGCCGACAAGCCGCTGGTTGCGCGCGCCGCGGTCGAGTCCTACGCGCAGGCGAAGGCTGCAATGCCTGACGAGGACGAAGGCAGGATGATCGAGCTGGTGTCGCGGCCGAAATAGGCGGTCCATGTATACGTTCTTTGGCCTGTTCGCCGATCCCGTCAGCGATCTATCGCTAAAGATCGTGGAGGCTTGGCCTGATCTCAAGTTGGTCAAGCTGGAACATCCGATCTCGGCAATCGCGGCTCGGTTCGGCAAAGATCACTACGATCCGTCTAACGAGGATATTCCCGCCAACGTTCTGCTGACGACAGCAAGGCTATCGGCTGCAACGCCGGCCGCTCGATTCTTGCTGCTCCGAACTGAATGTTTCGGCGGCGTTTGCGAAAACTGGGGCCGAATTTTTCGCGAAGGAAGTACTCTGTTCGAAGCCAAAGGCGATGGGGCGCTCCGCCGCCTGATCCAATTCTGGGGCGCAGACATTGGTCCGAAAGAGATATTCGAACCGCTAAGCCGATCCTTCAGGTGGGACTAGCAAGGCATTCTCGCGACGTTTGGTTGCCGTCGGGCCGCGTTCGAATGGCTTGGGTCTGGTGAACCCGTCTACCCGATTGGACCTCCAACATCGCCAAGCTGATCTCGTCAGGTAGGCTTTGCGGAAAACGGGTGGCTACTTCAGCCGCGCCATTCTAGGCGGGAGGTCCAACCGCCGATGTGAAACGCCATGCCCCCGAATGACAACCGGATCGAAGCGCGAGACTGGTCGCTGCTTGCCGTGCTTTCAGTTCTCTGGGGCGGGTCGTTCTTCTTCAACGGCGCGGCGTTGCGGGGATTGCCACCGCTGACGCTGGTATTTTTGCGCGTTGCGCTTGGGGCGGCCATTCTGTTGCCGCTGCTGCGCATGCAGGGGATCGGCTTTCCCAAGGGCGCGGCAGGATGGAAGCCATTCGTCGCGATCGGGTTGCTCAACAATGTCATTCCGTTTTCGCTGATCGTGATCGGCCAGACCTTGATCCCGAGCGGACTGGCGTCGATCCTCAATGCCACGACGCCGTTGTTCACGGTGATGGTGATGGCCGCGGCGGGCGAGGAAGCCTTGCAGATGCGGCGCGTTATCGGCGTGGCGCTTGGCCTTCTTGGTGTGATCATCCTGCGCGGATGGGGTTTTGAGACGAGGCCGGGGCAGGGGCTCGGAATCCTGCTTTGCCTCGGCGGTGCGCTCAGCTACGGCTTTGCGGCACTGGCCGCGCGACGACTGTTGAAGGACTCGCCGCCACTCGGGACGGCGGCGTTTCAGCTCATGGCCTCGACGGTGATGATGGCGGTCGTCGGCGGCGTGGTGGAGCAGCCATGGCGCCTTCCGACGCCGGGCGTCGCAACATGGCTTGCGGTGCTCGGCCTTGCCGGCCTGTCGACCGCGCTCGCCTATATCGTCTTCTTTCAGATCCTGCGCCGTTCGGGCGCGACCAATGTGATGCTGGTGACGCTGCTCATTCCAGTGACAGCCATTCTGCTGGGATCGCTGGTGCTGGGCGAGCCGATCTCGCTGCGCGAGATTGCAGGCGCGATCATCATAGCCAGCGCGCTGCTCGTGATCGACGGACGCGTATTGAACCTGCCGCGTTGGCTGAGTTCCTCCGTTTCGTTTCGCGGAAAATAGAAGCGCTTGCCAGTTGCAGGCCGCCTTGCGACACTCTCTACAAAACAAGACCAAGACACAGGGGAGAGAACGATGCCGGGTCGTCGCCAAAACCTTGCTGCCCTCGCCATGCTTGCTGCCGGAGTGCTGGTCGCGACACCGGCCCTCGCGCAGAAAAAATACGACCCCGGCGCCAGCGACACCGAAATCAAGATCGGCAACATCATGCCCTATAGCGGGCCGGCGTCGTCCTATGGCGTGATCGGCAGGACCGAGGCCGCCTTCTTCAAGATGATCAACGAGCAGGGCGGCATCAACGGCCGCAAGATCAACTTCATCAGCTATGACGATGCCTATTCGCCGCCGAAGGCGATCGAGCAGGCGCGCAAGCTCGTCGAAAGCGACGAGGTGCTCCTGATCTTCCAGTCGCTCGGCACGCCCTCGAATTCGGCAATCATGAAATACATGAACGCCAAGAAGGTGCCGCATCTGTTCGTCGCCTCCGGCGGCACCAAGTTCGGAGACCCGAAGAACTTCCCGTGGACCATGGGATTCCAGCCGAACTACCAGAGCGAGGGCCGCATCTACGCAAAGTACATCCGCGATCATTTCCCGAACGGCAAGATCGCAGTCTTTTGGCAGAACGATGATGCCGGCAAGGACCAGTTCAACGGCCTGAAGGACGGGCTCGGCGACAAGGCCAATATGATCATCGCCGACAAGTCCTATGAGGTCAGCGATCCCTCGATCGACTCGCAGATCGTCGCGCTGCATGATTCCGGCGCCGACATCTTCTTCTCATGGGCGGCGCCGAAGGGATCGGCGCAGGCGATCCGCAAGGTCGGCGAGCTCGGCTGGAAGCCGAAATTCTTCCTCGCCAACACCGCGACGTCGATTGCTTCAGTGCTGAAGCCTGCCGGGCTGGACTATTCCAAGGACATCATCTCGACGGCCTATCTGAAGGACCCGACCGATCCGACCTGGGACAAGGATCCGGCGGTGATCGCCTGGCGCGCGTTCATGGACAAATACTATCCCGACGGCGACAAGGCCAACGCCAACAATCTCTACGGCTACGTCCAGGCAGAGGCGATGGCGCAGGTGCTCAAGCAGTGCGGCGACGACCTCACGCGCGACAACGTCATGAAGCAGGCGGCCAGCCTGAAGAATTTCCACACCGACCTGATGCTGCCCGGCATCATGGTCAACACCTCGCCGGACGATTATTTCCCGATCGAGCAGATGCAGCTGATGCGCTTCAACGGGCAGGCCTGGGAGCTGTTTGGCGAGGTCATCACCGGCGAGGTCGGCCACGAGCACGGCCAGTAGGCTCGCAGGTTCTAGCCCGCGCTGAGGCGCACGCCGGCGCGCAAGAACTTCTGCGGATCGACGGCTTCGCCCTCGATGCGGGTCTCGTAGTGCAGATGCGGGCCGGTGGAACGCCCGGTCGAGCCGACCAGCCCGACCACCTGGCCGATCCTCACGGCTTCGCCGACCTTCACGCTGATCTCGGAGAGATGGCCGTAGCGCGTCGACAGCCCGTTGCCGTGGTCGACCTCGACCATGCGGCCGTAACCGCCGGACCAGCCGGCGGAGACCACCTTGCCGTTGGCGGTGACGCGAACGGGATCGCCGGTCGCGGCGCGGAAGTCGAGCCCGGTATGCATCGCGGGCCGGCCCAGGAACGGATCGCTGCGAACGCCGAAGCCGGAGGTGAACTCGACCTCGCCGATGACGGGCTTGCGATAGGGGACGAGTGCCAGCGTGCGGTTGAGCCGGTCCATCTCGGCGCGGTTGAGATGGATGCGGTAGAGCTGCTTCTCGAACGGGCCGGCGTTGGCCGTGAGCTTGACCGGAACGAAGGGGCCGCCCATGGCGGTGCGGGGCACGGCGGCCTCGAGATTGGCGAGGTTCAGGCCGAGATCGCTGACGACGCCGCGCAGCCGCCGCATGCGCGAATCCATGCCTTCCTCGACGGCGTTGAGCGCCGCAACCTGGCGGCGCTCGACCTGATCGAGCGAGGTCTGCAGGCGGACCAGGACGTTGTCAAAGCTCTGGTTCTTGGCGAACTGACTGACCGGCGCAGCCACAACGGTCGGCGCGCGGGATTCAAGCCGCGCTTCGCGATCCGGAGGCGCCACGAAGATCACGGTGTCGCTGATCGGCGAGGGCTTTGGCGTTCCCTGCGTCGTCTGACCAGCGTCGCCGCGCTGCGGGGCCGCGCGCGGGATCGATCCGGTGACGTCGGGCATGGCGCCGAGCGCGGTCGCTCGCGACTCCAGCGCGGTCTGGCGCTTCATGATCTGGTCGAGTTTCTGGTCGAACTGCTCCTGGTCGAGCAGTTGGCGGCTCGTGGTGCGGTCGACCTTGGCGCGCAGCTCGGCGATGCGGTCCTCATAGGCGTATTGCATCTCGGCCTGGCGGGCGATCAACCGGGTCAGGACGTCGTCGCGGAAGGCGAAATAGGTCGCGGTCGCCGCCGACCACAGCCCGAGCAGCACGACAGTTCCGACCACGATCCAGAACACCACAGGCCCAAGGCGGACCTGCTTGCCGTGATGCACGATAGTGTAGGCGTCGTCGGCAGCGGGAAGGGGGATCGCTGCAACCGCTGCGGGGGAGGGACGGCGGTGAAAGGCCCGGCCGTGGTCGTGGGGATGATGCTGGTGGTACTGCGAATATTGGGCAGAACTTTTCGACATCGGCACTCCCGCGCCGGTCGGAAACGGTTCCTTGCGGCCTAATTGCCGCTGCAATCTGGCCTTGCCATGGTTAATTTTCCGGAAACGGGAACAGTCCAATTTAACGGGCTAGTTAAAGACTCCTTGCCGCCTCCAGCACCGCCTCGGCGTGCCCGTCGACGCGCACATTGCGCCAGATCCTGGCCACCTTGCCGTCGGCGCCGATCAGCACCGTGGTGCGAAGAATCCCGAGGAAGGTCTTGCCATACATGGATTTTTCGCCCCAGGCACCATAGGCGTCCAGCATCTCGTGCGCCTCGTCCGAGAGCAGGGGCACGCCGAGACCATGCTTGTCGCGAAACTTCTCCTGCGCCTTCAGGGAATCGGCCGAGATGCCGAGCACGGCCGTCCCTGCCGCGGCAAAGGCGTTGGCGAGGCGGGTGAAGGCGATGGCCTCCAGGGTGCAGCCGGGGGTGTCGGCGCGGGGATAGAAGAACAAGACGAGCTTCCGGCCCGCATAGTCCGACAGCGAAGCCGGGCTGCCACCGTCGCGGAGCAGGCGAAAGGCGGGCGCCTTCTGCCCCTCGGCAAGGGCGGGGCCGGCGGATCTGCTCGCCGGCGTGGCAGCGGCCGGCCTGGTCGCGTTTTCAGAAGATTTTAACCGTTTCGATGCGGCCTTATGCGATGCTGCCTTTGCCGCGGTCTTCGTTGATTTTCCGGCGGCCGCCCGCCGTGTGGCCGCGGGACCTGTGTCAGCCTTCGCCCGCGTTTTCGGGGCGTTCTTCTTGGGTGCGGTACTGCGGGAGGGCGTTTTGGACGATTTCTTTCGGGATTTCTGGGACATACGCCTTCCTTTCGACGCTTTCGGCGGGTCAACCAAAGCGGTATTGCTGCTCTCGTCCGGCGCGTCGGATTCGCGCCCCTGGCTGGGCAAGTCTGACGACGGCGGAATATGGTTACAAGGATTTCCACGCACCACCCCACGGCTCGTTGAACGCGCTCCCGGGGCGAGATGACGAACAGCAGGAACATTCGAGGCATGGCGCCAATGCCGGGGCAGGGAGCTTCGATCCCCGTCGGTGGCGTCGGTCCCGGCGGCGCCAAATCCTACGACGGGCGCCTGTATCGAGAGGCAATGGCAAGGAATACGTCGCCCCAGGACTACAACCGGAATTTCGATCGGCGCGGCGGCCTGCAGGAGCCCCCGCAGTGGGACGAAGCTGACTGGGACCCGGATCAGGAGGAGGAGGCGGGCCACCGCGCGCGCCGCCTGTTGTCGCGTTCCGGTTCGAGCTTCCGCATCGGCCACGGCTTCTCGTGGTTGCGACGGTTGCTGCCGGGCGGACGCTGGCTTCGCCGGCTCGCCGTGGTGCTTGGTGCTCTCGTCCTCATCTTCGTCGGCTGCTTCGGCGCGTTGTGGTGGCGGCTCGGCGCCGGCCCGATCAATCTCGACATGGCGACGCCATGGCTCGCGGCCGCGATCGAGGACAATATCGGTCACGGCAACACCGTGGAGGTCGGAGGCACCCAGATCGAGCGGGCCGGGCGGATCCGGATTGCCGTGCGCATCCGCGACATCATCGTGCGCGACCGCGACCACGCCATCGTCGCCAGCGCGCCCAAGGCCGAGGTCAGGCTGTCGGGGGCGGCGCTGCTGATCGGGCATCTGCGCGCCGAGAGCCTCAATCTCGTCGACGCTGAGCTCGCGATCCGGATCGCGCCCGACGGAACCGTCACCGTTTCCGCCGGCGACACCGCAAAACCGCTCGCGACCGGCGTCGCCTCGAAGAAGGACGCGGGCCTGCCGCCGACATTCCCGCGCAAAGGGGTGCCGCCGCCGCCCTTCGCCACAGCGCCCGGTCCGGACGCCTCCCAGCCCGCGCCCCAGGCCACCGCGCAGAGCGGAATCCTTCAGGGTCTCGACTGGCTCGACAGCCTCAGCATGACCGGCCTCGACGGCCAGAACCTCAACGAGATCGGCCTGAAGAACGGCAATCTGATCGTCGATGATCAGCAGCGCGGCAGCAAATGGACGTTCGAAAACATCTCGCTCAGCCTGCGCCGGCCGAGCCATGGCGGCGTCACACTCAGCCTCGGCGAGGACGGCGCGCGCCCGTGGTCGCTGCGCGCCACCGTCGGCCCGGCCGAAAACGGCGTGCGCTCGGTCGACATCCGCGCCGACAAGGTCTCGACCTCCAACATCCTGCTGGCGCTGCGGGTGAAGGACCTGACCTACACGGCGGATCTGCCGCTGACCGGCGAGCTCAAGGGCGAGCTCGGCCGCGACGGCGTGCCAACGTTCTTCCGCGGCAAGATCGTGGTCGGTGCGGGCAACGTCATCGACACCGACACGCCGGACTATCCGATGGCGGTCGATTCCGCCGAGATCAACGTCGAGTGGGACGCAGGCCGCCGCGTGCTGGTCGCCCCGTTCAAGGTCATCTCCGGCGCCAACCGGCTGACGCTGCTCGCCCATCTCGAGCCGCCCAACGGCGCCACCAACGATTGGCAGCTCGGCTTCAGCGGCGGCACGATCCTGCTCGGCGGCATCGAGAACGAGCCGCCGCTGGTCTTCAACCGCATCGCGATCGGCATCCGCTTCGACACCGACCACAAGCGCGTGCTGCTGACCCAGGCCGATGTCAGCAACGGCGAGATCGGGGTCGCCGGCACCGGGGCGATCGACTATTCCGGCGAGCCGCGCCTCACGCTGGGCTTTGCCGGCACGCCGATGTCGGCCACCGCCCTGAAGCGGATGTGGCCCAGTCTCATCGTGCCGGAGTTGCGCGAGTGGGTGATCGAGCGGATCGAGCGCGGCACGCTCCAGCGCATCGAGATCGGCGTCAACTCGCCGACCCGCAACCTGCCGCGCAAGGGGCCGCCGATTCCCGACGACGGCCTGTCGGTCAACATCGTGGCGAGCGGCGTCGCGGTGCGCCCCGTCGACGGCATGCCGGTGGTGCACGATGCCGACCTCAGGGCGCGCGTGACCGGGCGTACGGCGACGGTGAACATCGGGCAGGGCGTTGCCGACACGCCCGCCGGCCGCAAGATCACGATCTCCGACTTCACCTTCGAGGTGCCGGACATGGCGCCGAAACCCTCGCCCTCGCGGACCCGTTTCCGCGCCGAAGGTCCGGTGCCGGCGGCGGCCGAGATCCTCGCCAATGACCGCCTGAGCGATCTGTCGGCGACCTTCGTCGATCCCAACACCAGCAAGGGAAACTTCGCGGCCAATATCCAGCTCGGCCTGCCGGTCAAGGGCGAGTTGACCAAAGCCGACACCACCTACGCCGTCACCGCCGACCTCTCGGGCTTTGCCGCCGACAAGCTGGTGATGAACCAGAAGCTCGAGGCCAACAGCCTCAAGATCGTCGCCAACAACCAGGGCTACCAGGTCAAGGGCGACGTCAAGATCAACGGCCAGGCGGCCGCGCTCGACTATCGCAAGCCGGCCGAGGGCGATGCCGACGTCAGGCTGCAGGCGACGCTGGACGATGCGAGCCGATCGCGTCTGGGCTTCGATCTCGGCCCCGCCTTGAGCGGCTCGCTGCCGATCAAGCTGTCGGGCAAGATCGCCGGGGCCGCCGACCAGACCACCAAGCTCGGCGTCGAGGCCGACCTGACACAAGCGAAGCTCGACAACATCCTTCCCGGCTGGGTCAAGCTGCCGGGCAAATCGGGCAAGGCCAGCTTCAAGGTGGTGCCGACGGCGCAGTCGACGCGGTTCGAGGACATCGTCATCGAAGGCGGCGGCGCCTCGATCAAGGGCTCGCTCGAGCTCGATCCGAACGGTGACCTCGTCAATGCGAACTTCCCGACCTATGCGCCGTCCGACGGCGACAAGGCTTCGCTGAAGGTCGAGCGCGGCCAGGACGGCGTGATCAAGGGCACGATGCGCGGCGACGTCTTCGACGGCCGCGGCTTCCTGAAGTCCGCGATCTCAGGCAATTCCAAGGACGACAAGAGCAAGGCCAAGAACGTCGATTTCGACATCGACGTGAAGCTCGGCGCCGTCATGGGTTTCAACGGCGAGGCGATGCGCAGCGTCGACGCCAAGATGTCGAAGCGGGGCGGCGCCATCAAGGCCTTCACCCTCAACGGCAGGATCGGCAAGGACACGCCGGTGGCTGCTGATCTGCGCGGCGGGCGCGCGCAGGGCAGCCGCGAGGTGATCTATCTCCAGACCAACGACGCCGGCAGCTTCCTGCGTTTTACCGACACCTACACCAAGGCCGTGGGCGGCCAGATGGTGGTGGCGATGGAGCCGCCGACGTCGGAGCCAACTCTTTCTCGCGACGGCCTCATCAACGTGCGCGACTTCACGGTCAAGGGCGAGGCGCAGCTCGAACGTGTCGCCGCCGGCGCCCCCAACGGGACCGGCAGCGGCGTGTCCTTCAGTGCCCTGCGTGCGGAGTTCACCCGGCAGAACGGCGCGCTCACGATCCGCGACGGCGTGGTCAAGGGCCCGATGATCGGCGCCACCATCGAGGGCTCGATCGACTATCCCGGCAACCAGGTGTGCATGAGCGGCACCTTCGTGCCGATGTACGGCGTCAACAACATCTTCGGCCAGATCCCACTGTTCGGCATCTTCCTCGGCGGCGGCAACAACGAGGGACTGATCGGCGTCACCTACGAGGTGGTCGGCACGCCGGCCTCGCCGGTGATGCGCGTCAACCCGATCTCGGCGATGGCGCCGGGCCTGTTCCGCAAGATCTTCGAGTTCAACACCGGCAAGCAGAACTCGCCGTTCGAGGACTTCCAGTCGCAGTCGAACGACGGCTCGACCGGATCGACGCGTCAGCTATCGAGCGGCTGCAGCCTTGCGCGGCGATAGCGCAAGGCTGGCTCGGGATCTGCAATGAACCGCACCGTTCACCGCATCATCATGTCGGTACTGCTTGTGGCGGCGCTTGCCGTCATCTGGAACGTGCTCGGGGCACGCTGAGACGACGCCGGCCGATCCGGCCGGCGCCATCTTCGTCGCGTCGACGATCAGCGTCGCGCGAACGCGCCATCGGTCGCGTCGCTCTCCTTGCCTATCAGCGCATCGACGCTGATCGGCCCGCCACCGGCCGCCGAGAGATAGAGGCAGGCGAAGCAGAACAGGATCGCGGCGGTGCCGCCGTTGAGCAGCGGCAGGAACACCGGCGAGCCGGTCTTGAACATGTGGCCCATGAAGTAGGCGAAGGCCATTTCACCCGACAGGATGAACGCGGTGAGGCGGGTGAAAAGGCCGAGCATCAGCGTTGCACCGAGCACCAGCTCGAGCGTCCCGGCCGCGTAGATCAGCGGCGGAATGTCGGCGAAGTAGGGAAGCACCGGAAACTTGAACAGCTTGGCGATGCCGTACTGGAACAGCAGCAGGCCAGTGATGAAGCGAAACAGGCTCAAGAGAACCGGCTGATAGCGAGTGAGATAGGGAAAGTTCATTGTTTGCGCCCTCCATGCAACAATTGCGACTTGGATCGCATTCGGTTCCACCCTGCAAGTCGCTTCAGGTTAATTCGCGCTGACTTTTTCGTCATGTCCGACAAAACACCGCCGACCCGGATTTGAGCCGCGTGCGACCCGGATTTTTTGTGCGCGTCCGCGTCTTCCGCGCGGTGATGCGAAGGTGCGCAGGTTACCCCCGCGACACCTAGCGCCGCAAGGCGGGAACGATCAGGAAGGGGATCATCCCGAGGATCACGCTCGCAAGTGCGAAGACAAGCAGCGCGTTGTAGCCGTGGGTCACGTCATGGATCAGGCCTCCGCTCCAGGCGCCGAACGCCGAGCCGAGCCCGCTGCCGATCGAGATGGTGCCGTAGATGGTCCCGACCCGCTTGCCCCGGAAAATCTTCATCGCGGTGGCCGTGATCAGCGGGCCGCGCGAGCCCATCATGCTGCCGAAGCAGACGACGAAGCCGGTGAGCAGAATGACGTTCGGGTAGTACTGCAGCAGCCAGAGCAGGGCGATGCCGAGGATCGAGATCGCGTAGCTCAGCAGCACGGACGGCCGACGTCCGATCAGGCCATCGAGCGCGGATACCGCCAGCATGCCGAACACCAGCACGACGCCGGAAAAGCCCCAGGCGGTCGCGGCCTCCAGCGGCGGAAAGCCGGCATCGATCAGATAGGCCACGATCTGGGCGGCGATCGAATACATGCCCGCGGCGGTGAAGAAGAAGGTCGAGAACAGCGCCCAGAAGGCGTGGTGGCGCATGGCACTGAGGAGCGTCCAGCCGGCATCGATGAAGTCCGGATCGGTCTTCTTCACCACATGCGGCGAGCCGGACGCGAACAGCCGCCAGGGCAGCAGCATCAGCGGCACCAGCAGGCAAAGGGCCGCAAATCCGAACAGCTGGTAGGTCTCGCGCCAGCCGAGATGATCGATCAGGAGCTGCGAGGCCGGCAGCAGCGCCAGCACGCCGCCGCCCATCGCCGAATAGACCACCGCCATCGCGGTCGGCAGTTTTGGGCCGAACCAGCGGCCGAGCAGGATCGAGTTCGGCACGTTGCCGATGAAGGCGACGCCGATGCCGACGCAGATGCCGATCGAGAGCTGGAATTGCCAGAGCGCCTGCGCATGGCCCGCGATCAGGAAGGCCGAGCCGAGCAGGAGCAGCCCGAGCGCGTAGACGATGCGCGGTCCGGAATGGTCGAACAGGCGTCCGACCAGCGGCGCGGTCAGCCCGCTGACGAGCCAGGTCAGCGAATAGATCGAGACGACCTGGCCGCGATCCCAGCCGAAGCTTTCGGAGATCGGCTTGAGGAAGACGGTGAAGCTTTCGCTCAAGCCCCGGCCGAGCACCGCTAGCGTGAAGCACAGTGCGAGCACGACCAGCGCGGTGCGCACGGCGTCTTGCGGCGCCGCCATTGCGCGATCCCCAGCCGCTGTCGTTTCAGCTGTCGTTTCCGCTGTCGTTTCCCTGGGCGTGTTCTGGTCCATTGCCCGTCAGGGAGCGCGCTTTGGCGCGCCCTGGCAAGCATCAAAAGCTCATGCGCCTATGCAGGCTTGATGAGGACGTGCTTCTTCTTGCCGAAGGACAGCTTGACCACGCCCTCCGGCGTCAGGTTGGCAGCCGACAGCGCCATCTTCTCGTCGGTGACTGATACGTCGTTGACACGCAGGCCGCCGCCCTTGATCTGGCGCCGCGCCTCGCCGTTGGAGGCGACGAGGCCAGCCTTGACGAAGGCGTTGAGCACGCCGAGGCCGGCCTCCAGTTCGCCGCGCGGAATTTCGATGGTCGGCAGGCTTTCGGCGAGCGCGCCTTCCTCGAAGGTGCGGCGCGCGGTCTCGGCCGCCTGGTTGGCCGCGTCGCGGCCGTGCAGCAACGCGGTCGCCTCGGTGGCGAGCACCTTCTTGGCCTCGTTGCTCTCCGAGCCGCCGAGCGCCTCGAGCTTCCTGATCTCGGCCATCGGCAGGGTCGTGAACAGCTTCAGGAATTTGCCGACGTCGGCGTCCTCGGTGTTGCGCCAGTATTGCCAGAAATCGTAAGGGCTGAACTGGTCGGCATTGAGCCAGACTGCGCCCTGCGCCGTCTTGCCCATCTTGGCGCCCGACGCCGTGGTCAGCAGCGGCGTGGTCAGCGCGAACAGCTGGTGCGTGCCCATGCGACGGCCGAGATCGACGCCCATGATGATGTTGCCCCACTGGTCCGAGCCGCCCATCTGCAAATGGCAGCCGGTGCGCCTGGCGAGCTCGACGAAGTCGTAGGACTGGCAGACCATGTAGTTGAACTCGATGAAGCTCATCTCCTGCTCGCGCTCGAGGCGCAGGCGCACGGAGTCCATGGTCAGCATGCGGTTCACCGAGAAATGCCGGCCGACGTCGCGCAGCATCTCGATCCAGTTGAGCTTCGTGAGCCATTCGGCGTTGTCGAGCATGATGGCGTCGCTCTTGCCCTCGCCATAGCGCAGCACCTTTGCGAACACGCCGCGGATCGAGGCCTTGTTGGCCTCGATCTCGGCCACGGTGCGCATCGCGCGCGTCTCGTCCTTGCCGGAGGGATCGCCGACCATGGTGGTGCCGCCGCCCATCAGCGTGATCGGCTTGTTGCCGGACTGCTGCAGCCAGTGCAGCATCATCATGGTCAGGTAGTTGCCGATGTGCAGCGAACGGGCGGTACAGTCGTAGCCGACATAGGCGATTGCATCGCCCTTGGCCGCGAGCGCGTCCAGCCCCTCGAAATCGGAGCACTGGTGGATGAATCCCCGTTCCCTGAGGATGTTGAGGAAATCCGATTTAAATACGGTCATCTGTCGGCGTGCCTGATCATTCTTATTTTACGGTCATTGCGGCAAGTTGCGGAACCCGCGCCAGCCCGGCTGCCGCAAAAAAGCGCGCTGTGGCATTATAAGATGTGCTTGTTTGATACAAGTCAGGCGTCGCACAAGGGGACGTCGAGGCCCGCCTAGAGATGATGTTGACGGCACTCGGTTTGATGAGCGGCACCTCGCTGGACGGGGTGGACGTCGCGCTGATCGAAACCGACGGAAAACAGGTGAAAGCGTTCGGGCCGTCAGGCTACCGGCCTTACAGCCCGGCCGAGCGCAATCTGCTGCGCCGGGCGCTCTCGGAAGCGGTAACCCTGTCGCAGCGCGACGCCCGGCCGGGCATCCTGGCCGAAGCCGAGCGCGCGGTGACGCTGGCGCATGCCGAGGCGGTTGCGGCCTTCACAGCCCAGAACCGGATGCGGCCGGAGGAGATCGACATCGTCGGTTTTCACGGCCAGACCGTGCTGCACCGTCCGGAGCGGCGTCTGACGGTGCAGATCGGCGACGGGCCGGCGCTAGCCAAAGCGATCCATATCCCGGTGATGTACGATTTTCGCGCGGCGGACGTGGAGGCCGGCGGCCAGGGCGCGCCGCTCGTGCCGGTCTACCACCGGGCGCTGACGCAGTCGCTGGAGCGCGAGGGCCCGATCTGCGTGGTCAATATCGGGGGCGTCTCCAACATCACCTATATCGACGGCAGCGACACGCTGATCGCCTGCGACACCGGGCCGGGCAACGCGCTGCTCGACGATTTCATGTACCGCACCATGAACCAGGCCTTCGACACGGAGGGCAGGTTCGCCGCCCTCGGCAAGGCCGACGAAGTCTGGATCGCGCGCGCGCTGGAGCTGCCGTTCTTCGCGGCCTCGCCGCCGAAATCGCTCGATCGCAACGATTTTGCGACATTGAAGCTCGGCGACATGCTGCCCGCCGACGGCGCAGCCACGCTCACCGCCTTCACCGCTTCCGCAATCGCCCGGATCATCCCATTGCTGCCGCGGCGGCCGCGAAGCTGGATCGTCTGCGGCGGCGGGGCGCGCAACCTCACCATGCTGCGGATGCTGCGGGAGCGGGTGGGATCGGCCACCGTCGAGGCCGCCGAGACGCTGGGCTGGGCCTCCGATGCCATCGAGGCGCAGGCCTTCGGCTTCCTCGCCGCCCGCGGCCTGAAGGGGCTGCCCTTGTCCTATCCGGCCACGACGGGGGTGCCGATGCCGATGACGGGCGGAGTGATCGCGCGGCCCTGAGGATCGATACCTGCGATCACGGTCGGTTGATGCAGATGCATCGATCTTGACGGATATATGCAAATGCATCTATCTTGATGCAGTTGCATCCAACCGCCGGGATTTGCCATGACCGCCTCGCTCAAGCTGATCAGCCACAAGCTTTGCCCCTATGTGCAGCGCGCGGTGATCGCGCTGAAAGAGAAGGGCGTGCCGTTCGAACGGATTGACATCGATCTCGCCAACAAGCCGGACTGGTTTCTAAGGCTGTCGCCGCTCGGCAAGGTGCCGGTGCTGGTGGTGACGACGGACGAAGGCGAGGTCGCGCTGTTCGAGAGCAACGTGATCTGCGAGTACCTCGAGGAGACGCAGGGCGGCGCGAAGCTGCATCCGGCGGACGCACTGGAGCGCGCCAGCCATCGCGCCTGGATGGAGTTCGGCTCGGCGATCCTCGGCGATGTCTGGGGGCTGGAGACGACGACCGATCCCGCGACGTTCGAGACCAAGCGCCAGGCGGTCGCGGCGAAGTTTTCACGCGCGGAAGCGGCGCTTGGCGCGGGGCCTTATTTCGCGGGCGAGGCGTTCAGCCTGGTCGACGCCGTGTTCGCCCCGGTCTTCCGCTATTTCGACCTGTTCGACGAACTGACCGAGCACGGCATCTTCAAGGACGTGCCGAAGGTCCGCGCGTGGCGCGCGGCGCTGGCAAAACGTCCGAGCGTGCGCAGCGCGGTCGGCGCGGACTATCCGCAATTGCTGCGCGCCTTCCTGGTACGGCACGACGCACACCTGCTCAAGCTCGCGGCCTGAGCGGATACGTCTTCGGCTAAAGCTCCGCGGCCATCTTCGCCAGCGTCGCAATCGTGTTCATGTTGCGTGCGGTCCCGGCCTTTGCGGCGGGGATGACGAGCTTCGACGTCCCCATGCCGTCACCATAATGGACGTAGATCTCGCGGCGGCCGAGCTTGATCTTTTCGTCCTTCTGGCCGCGAATGCCGGCGAGCGTGTCCGCCGGCGGCGCCTTGTCGAGGAAGATCGCAACGGTGCGGTTCGTCGCCATTTCGGGAAACGGATTGTCGGCCGCGACCGCTGCCATCTCGGCGGCGCTGCGCACGAGCACGCCGACCGGCGCGCCGGCATAGGCGTGCAGCCGCTTTTCCAGCGCGGTCTTGATTGCGGTTTCCGACTTGCGGCTGGTGAACACCACGTTGCCGCTCGCGATGTAGGTGCGCACGGCGGCAAAACCGAGCTCCTCGCACATCGCCTTGAGCGCGGTCATCGGCAGCTTGCTGGTGCCTCCGACATTGACCGCGCGCAGCAGGGCTACGAACGCGGCCATGTCATTCCTACCGCACGTTGGCGAGGCGCATGTCGAGATAGGCCGTGATGGTCTCCATCAGCGGTTCGAGCTTGGCGTCGAAGAAATGGTTGGCGCCGGGGATGACCTGCTGGTCGATCACGATGCCCTTCTGCGTCTTCAGCTTCTCGACCAGGGTATTGACGTCCTTGGGCGGCACCACCGCGTCCTTCTCGCCGTGCACGATCAGGCCCGAGGACGGGCAGGGCGCAAGGAATGAGAAGTCGTAGAGATTGGCCGGCGGCGCGATCGAGATGAAGCCCTCGACCTCGGGGCGGCGCATCAGGAGCTGCATGCCGATCCAGGCGCCGAAGGAAAAGCCGGCGACCCAGCAGGCGCGGGCCTCGGGATTGATGGTCTGCGCCCAGTCGAGCGCAGCCGCCGCATCCGACAATTCGCCGGTGCCGTGGTCGAACGAGCCCTGGCTGCGGCCGACGCCGCGGAAGTTGAAGCGCAGCACCGAGAAGCCGCGATGGGCAAAGGCGTAGTAGCACTGGTACACGATCTGGTGGTTCATCGTGCCGTGAAACTGCGGATGCGGATGCAGGATCATCGCGATCGGCGCGTTCTTCTGCTTGGCCGGATGATAGCGGCCCTCGAGGCGGCCAGCGGGGCCGGCGAAAATGACTTCAGGCATCGATGATCTCTTGATTGATTTGCTGGAGGTGGTCCTTGGCAATCAACCGATTGTGGCCTCATCGGCGGCTGCCGACGAAAGCGCGAAGGAAGAGTGAGAAGGCGCGCCTTGCGGTGATGCGCAAGCGGCGCGCGGTGACGTGACGGCCCGCGTTCTAACATAGGCTGAGGGTCAAAAAGCAAGCATCTTGAACATCGTCCAGCGGGCTCAGGGTGCTCGGCGTGTCACGCCGGCGTCACCGGCGGAAGCGCCGTTCGCGGAAATCATGATTGCCAAGCGCGGGGCCGGGGGCCATGTCGGGCGGCAAGGCGGGCGGTGCAGGGCCCGGCGAAGTAAGGTAGCATGTTACTCGATGCCCACCCGTGTCTATCTCGACTGGAATGCGACTACGCCGCTCCGCGCTGAGGCGCGGGCCGCGATGCTGGCCGCCTACGACCTGATCGGCAATCCGTCCTCGGTCCATGCCGAGGGACGCGAGGCGCGGCGGCTGGTCGAGGACGCCAGGGCTTCGCTGGCGGCGGCCGTAGGGGCGCTGCCGCGGAACGTCGTCTTCACATCCTCCGGGACCGAGGCCAACGCGCTGGCGCTGTCGCCCGGCCTGCGCGGGCGATCCGCCCACCCGGTCGAGCGGCTCCTGGTCTCCGCTGTGGAACACGCCTCGGTGCTGGCGGGCGGCCGGTTCCCCGCCGGCGCAATCAGCCAGATCCGGGTGACCCGCGCCGGCCTGGTTGATCTCGACCACCTCAAGGCGCTGCTCGGCGAGGGGCCGCCGGCGCTGGTCTCGATCATGGCGGCCAACAACGAGACGGGCGCGCTCCAGCCGGTCGCGGAGGCGGCCACCATCGTTCATGAGGCGGGCTCGCTCCTGCATGTCGACGCGATCCAGGCCCTTGGGAAAATTGGGTTCAACATTAACGCCATAGGCGCCGATCTCGCGACCTTCTCTGCGCACAAGATCGGAGGTCCCAAAGGCGTCGGCGCGCTGGTGGTGGCCGAGGGAATCGCCGGACTGGAACCCGTGCTGCGGGGCGGGGGGCAGGAACTCAACCGGCGCGCAGGCACAGAGAATGTCGCCGGCATCGCCGGTTTCGGCGCGGCAGTACGAGCCGCCCTTCAGGCTCTGCCGGAGGATGCGGAGCGTGTGGCAAAGCTCAGAGATCGCTTGGAAAATGGCATTCGCGCCGTGGCCGGGGGAACCATTTTCTCGATTGGGGCAGAGCGGTTGCCAAATACCGTTCTGTTCACCGCGCCCGGCCTCAAGGCCGAAACGGCGGTGATCGGCTTCGATCTCGAAGGTATCGCGGTGTCCTCGGGCTCGGCGTGTTCCTCGGGAAAAGTTCAGCCGTCCCACGTGCTTTCCGCCATGGGGTTCGACCCTGCGGTGGCCCAGGGAGCGGTGCGCCTCAGTCTGGGCTGGTCCACGGGACCTGAAGACATCAACAGGGCGTTAGAGGCTTGGCGAAAGCTCGGCAATGCCCTACTTAAGGGCTAGCGACGAAACACGGCTTGAACGGTTCTAAGCCCGTGCTTTCCGCAACGAAACATCGTAATACTCGTCCGAGTTTGATCCACCGCGGTCCTTGAAACCGCGAGCGGAGGATGGAATGCCAGCCGTACAAGAGACGGTCGAGCGCGTGAAGCGCATCGACGTCGATCAGTATCGTTATGGGTTTGAAACCCTGATCGACACCGAGAAGGCCCCCAAGGGGCTGTCGGAAGAGATCGTAAAATTCATCTCGCAGAAGAAGAACGAGCCCGCCTGGATGCTCCAGTGGCGGCTGGAGGCCTATCGGCGCTGGCTGACCATGACCGAGCCGACCTGGGCCCGCGTCGACTATCCCAAGATCGACTTCCAGGACCTCTATTATTACGCGGCGCCGAAGCCGAAGAAGACGGTCAACTCGCTCGACGAGATCGATCCTGAGATCCTCAAGACCTACGAGAAGCTCGGCATTCCCCTGCGCGAAGTCGCCATGCTCGAGGGCGTCGAGCCCAAGGTGGGCGAGGACGATCCTAGCAGGCGCAAGATCGCGGTCGACGCCGTCTTCGATTCGGTCTCGGTTGCGACCACCTTCAAGGCGGAGCTGAAGAAGGCCGGCGTGATCTTCATGCCGATCTCGGAGGCGATCCGCGAGCATCCCGAGCTGGTGCAGAAATATCTCGGCTCTGTGGTGCCGACCTCGGACAATTTCTACGCGACGCTGAACTCGGCGGTGTTCTCCGATGGCTCGTTCGTCTACGTGCCGCCGGGCGTGCGCTGCCCGATGGAGCTGTCGACCTATTTCCGCATAAACGAGCGCAACACCGGCCAGTTCGAGCGCACGCTGATCATCGCCGACAAGGGCTCCTACGTTTCCTATCTCGAGGGCTGCACCGCGCCGCAGCGCGACGAGAACCAGCTGCATGCGGCCGTGGTCGAACTGGTCGCGCTCGACGACGCCGAGATCAAGTATTCGACGGTGCAGAACTGGTATCCCGGCAACTCGGAAGGCAAGGGCGGCATCTACAATTTCGTCACCAAGCGTGGCGACTGCCGCGGCCATCACTCCAAGATTTCCTGGACCCAGGTCGAGACCGGCTCCGCCATCACCTGGAAGTATCCGAGCTGCATCCTGCGCGGCGATAACTCCCGTGGTGAATTCTATTCGATCGCGATCTCGAACGGTTTTCAGCAGGTCGATTCGGGCACCAAGATGATCCATCTCGGCAAGAACACGTCGAGCCGCATCATCTCCAAGGGCATCGCCGCGGGCAAGTCGCAGAACACTTATCGTGGTCTCGTGACGGCTCACCGCAAAGCGACCGGCGCGCGCAATTTCACCGCCTGCGATTCGCTGCTGATCGGCGACAAATGCGGCGCGCACACCGTGCCGTACATCGAGGCGAAGAATTCGTCCGCGACGTTCGAGCACGAGGCGACGACCTCGAAAATCTCCGAGGACGTGCTGTTCTACTGCGTCCAGCGCGGCCTTTCGCAGGAGGAGGCCGTCGGCCTCGTCGTCAACGGCTTCGTCAAGGACGTGCTGCAGCAACTGCCGATGGAATTCGCGGTGGAAGCGCAGAAGCTGATCTCGATCTCGCTCGAAGGGTCGGTCGGCTGATCGCCGACCCTCGCGGTGCGCTTACCGCGCTCCAACATCAATTGAATAGACTGGATACCAGGATGGCTTTGCTTGAAGTGAAAGACCTGAAGGTTCGTGTCGAGGAACGTGAGATCCTCCACGGGCTGACCTTGACCGTGAACGAGGGCGAGGTGCACGCGATCATGGGGCCGAACGGCTCCGGCAAGTCGACGCTCTCGCACGTCATCGCCGGCAAGCCCGGCTATGAGGTCACCGACGGCCAGATCCTGTTCCGGGGCGAGGACCTGCTGGAGATGTCGCCGGACGAGCGCGCCGCCAAGGGCGTGTTCCTGGCGTTCCAGTATCCGGTCGAGATTCCCGGCGTCACCACCATGAATTTCCTGCGCACCGCGCTGAACGCGCAGCGCAAGGCGCGCGGCGAGAGCGAGTTGATGGTGCCGGACTTCCTGAAGAAGGTCCGCGAGGTCTCCAAGTCGCTCAACATCCCGCAGGACATGCTCAAGCGCGGCGTCAATGTCGGCTTCTCCGGCGGCGAGAAGAAGCGCAACGAGGTGCTGCAGATGGCGCTGTTCGAGCCGAGCCTGTGCATCCTCGACGAGATGGATTCCGGCCTCGACATCGACGCGCTGCGGATTGCGGCCGACGGCGTCAACGCGCTGCGCTCGCCCAAGCGCGCGATGGTCGTCATCACCCATTATCAGCGGCTGCTCAACTACATCGTGCCTGACGTGGTGCACGTGATGTCGAAGGGCCGCGTCGTGAAGAGCGGCGGCAAGGATCTGGCGCTGGAGCTGGAAGCGTCCGGCTACGCCCAGTTCGAGGACGCCGCGTAAGGAATTTTGCGATGAACGTTGCTGTGGTAAAGACCGGAGGTGGCCGCGCGGTGAGCGATCTGTTCGCCAGCGCCGAGGGCCGCCTGCCGGGTTCGCCGGGAGTGGCTGCAGTGCGCCGCGAGGCGTTCGAGACCTATGAACGTCTCGGCCTGCCGCACCGCCGGATCGAGGAATGGAAATACACCGACCTGCGCGCGCTGGTCGGCGAGGTGCTGCCGCTGGCAGTGAGCCCCGATGCGGCCGCGATGAAACGCGCCGCGGAAGCGGTCAAGACGCATGCGATCGCCGGTGCCCGCAAGTTGGTACTGGTCGACGGCGTGTTCGCGGCCGATCTGTCCGACGTCAAGGCGCTCGCCTCCGAGGTCAGCCTGATGACGCTGCGGGAGACGCTGGACAAGGATGCCGGGCTGCTCAAGACTGAATCGACCGATGCGGTGATCGCGCTGAACGCCGCGATGGCGACCGACGGCGTCGTGCTGTCGATTGCCGACGGCGCGCATCTCTCCGCGCCGATCCAGGTCATCCACGTCGCGACTGCGTCGTCGGCGTCCAGCTTCAGCCGCTCGCAACTCGTGGTCGGGAAGGGCGTCCGCGCCACCATCGTCGAAAGCTTCATTGCGGCCGGCGCCAAGGCCTATCAGGTCAACGACGCCGTGATCGTCACGGTCGGCGACGGTGCCGATCTCGCCCACATTCGCCTGATGGACGATGCGCCCGACGCGGTGAACGTCACCTCGCACTTCGTCACGGTCGGCGCGAATGTGAAGCTCAACTTCTTCAACATGACGACGGGCGCAGCCGTCAGCCGTCTGCAGGGCTTCATCAGGCTGGCGGGCGAGGGCAGCGAGCTCTCGGCCAATGGCGTGAACCTGTTGCAGAAGACCGAGCATGGCGACACCACGCTGGTCGTCGACCATGCCGTGCCAAACTGCGTCAGCCGCGAAACGTTCCGCGCCGTGATCGACGATCGCGCCCATTCGGTGTTCCAGGGCCGCATCATCGTCCGTCCCGACGCGCAGAAGACCGACGGCAAGATGATGACGCGGGCGCTCCTGCTCTCCGACGAGGCCGAAGCGGACAACAAGCCGGAGCTCGAGATCTTCGCCGACGACGTCTCCTGCGGCCACGGCGCCACCGCCGGCGCGCTGGACGAAAGCCTGCTGTTCTATCTGAAGGCCCGCGGCCTGCCGGAAAAGCAGGCCCAGGCGCTGCTGATCCAGGCCTTCGTCGGCGAGGCGATCGAGCAGATCGCCGACGATCAACTGCGCGAGCACGTGATCGGCATTGCCGAGCGCTGGCTGGAGCGGCGGTCATGAGCACCCATCCCGCGGTCACGAACGGCGCCTATGACGTCGCGCGGGTGCGGGCGGACTTTCCGGCGCTCGCCATGCAGGTCTACGGCAAGCCGCTGGTCTATCTCGACAACGCGGCGTCGGCGCAGAAGCCGCAGGTCGTGCTCGACCGCATGACGCAGGCCTATACGAGCGAGTACGCCAACGTGCATCGCGGCCTGCACTACCTCGCCAACGCCGCGACCGAAGCCTATGAAGGCGGCCGCACCAAGGTCGCGCAGTTCATCAACGCGCCCCGCACCGAAGAAGTCATCTTCACCCGCAACGCCACCGAAGCGATCAACCTGGTCGCCTCGTCCTGGGGCGAGCCCAACATCAAGGCGGGCGACGAGATCGTCATCTCGATCATGGAGCACCACTCCAACATCGTGCCCTGGCATTTCCTCAGGGAGCGCCACGGTGCGGTGATCAAATGGGCCCCCGTTGACGACGAGGGCAACTTCCTGATCGACGAGTTCGAGAAGCTCCTGGGCCCGAAGACGAAGCTCGTCGCGATCACGCAGATGTCGAACGCGCTCGGCACCATCGTGCCGGTCAAGGACGTCGTGAAGATCGCACACGCGCGCGGCATCCCCGTGCTGGTCGACGGCAGCCAGGGCGCGGTGCACCTGCCGGTCGATGTCCAGGACATCGGCTGCGACTTCTACGTCTTCACCGGCCACAAGGTCTACGGGCCGACCGGCATCGGCGTGCTCTGGGCCAAGTACGACCACCTTGCCGCGATGCGCCCCTATAACGGCGGCGGCGAGATGATCCGCGAGGTCTCGCGTGAGGTCGTCACCTATGGCGATCCCCCGCACAAATTCGAGGCGGGCACGCCGGCGATCGTCGAGGCCGTGGGCCTTGGCGCTGCCATCGACTACGTCAATTCGATCGGCAAGGAGCGCATCGCCGCGCACGAGCACGATCTCCTCACCTATGCCCAGGATCGCCTGCGCGAGATCAACTCGCTGCGGCTGATCGGTACCGCGCGGGGCAAGGGGCCCGTCATCTCCTTCGAGCTCAAGGGCGCGCATGCCCACGACGTCGCCACCGTGATCGACCGCCAGGGCATCGCGGTACGCGCCGGCACCCATTGCGTGATGCCGCTTTTAGAGCGGTTCAACGTGACCGCGACCTGCCGGGCCTCGTTCGGCATGTATAATACGCGGGAAGAAGTCGATCATCTGGCACAGGCGCTGTTGAAGGCGCGGGATTTGTTCGCATGAGTGACACCGCCGAAATCAAAGCCAATCCGATGGAGACCCATTCGGCGCTGCCGCCGGAGGAGACCGAGCGGCTGACCACCGAGATCATCGCGGGCCTGAAGACCGTGTTCGATCCGGAAATTCCGGCCGACATCTACGAGCTCGGCCTGATCTACAAGGTCGAGATCAAGGACGACCGCTCGGTCGACGTGCAGATGACGCTGACGACGCCGAACTGCCCCGCCGCCGGCGAGCTGCCGACCATGGTCGAGAACGCCGTCGCCAGCGTCCCCGGCGTCGGCGTGGTCGACGTCAAGGTCGTCTGGGAGCCGGCCTGGACGCCGGAACGCATGAGCGACGAGGCCCGCCTCGTGCTCAACATGTGGTGACGCCTCACGGCTCGCATTGAATTCGATCTGCAACGGACCACATAAACGAGATGACACAGGCACCATCAGCATCCTCTCCGAAGCCGCGGCGCCCGCGCCCGCAGGTGATGCGGCTGACGGACGCCGCCGCCCAGCGCATCACCGAGCTGACCCAGCGCGCCGATTCCGAGATCGTGGGCCTGCGCGTCGGGGTGAAGAACGGCGGCTGCGCCGGCCAGTCCTACACCGTCGAATACGCCCATGACATCCGCCCGACCGACGAGGTGGTCGAGGACAAGGGCGTCAAGATCCTGGTCGATCCCAAGGCGGTGCTGTTCCTGCTCGGCACCGAGATGGACTACAAGGCCGACAAGATGCAGGCCCAGTTCGTCTTCAACAACCCCAACCAGGTCTCGGCCTGCGGCTGCGGCGAGTCGGTCGAGCTCCGGCCGGCCAAGATCGACGGGTAGTTTCGTCCTCAACGCATCACTCTCCTGTCCCGGACGCGCTGCAGCGCGCTTGCGCTGCTGCGCAGAGCCGGGACCCACGCTATATTCGCCGGCGCAAGGTTACTGAGCCCCGGCTCAGCAGCGCATCGTTACACGCTGCGCTGCGTCCGGGGCACGCGAGAGCATGCGCATGGACCGCGAATTCCTGATCGACCTGTTCGCCGATTTCGGCCCCGTCACCATCCGAAAAATGTTCTCCGGCTACGGCATCTCCGCCGACGGGACCAATTTCGCGCTGTCGCTGCGCGCAGGTCTCTATTTTCGTGCCGACGGGGTCACCATCCCGGACTATGAGGCGGAAGGCTCAAAACCGTTCCAGTATTCGACCCGCGCCAAAACCGTGACCGTGAATTCCTACTGGCAGTTGCCGGCGCGCCTGTTCGACGATTCCGGGGAGCTTGCGCAATGGGCGAGGGCGGCGCTCGCCGCCGCCGTGCGCGCCAAAGTGAAGCGGCCGAAGGCGGTGAAGAAAGCCGCACCGAAGACGTCCGTTGCCAAGACGAGGGCGACGAAGAAGGCAATCAAGAAAACGGTGCGTAGGGTGGGCAAAGCGAAGCGTGCCCACCGCTAAGAATCGTCATCTCGGAGATGGTGGGCACGTCGCTGCGCGCCTTTGCCCACCCTACATTTCATTCGTTCTGCTTAATCCACGGCCTTGGTCAGGCCGACCCGCATGTCCCTGGCCGTGAAGACGCAGACGCCGTCGGCAAGGACGCGACCGTCGGCAATTCCGAGCACCAGCTTGCCGCGGCGGACCATGCGCATGGTGACCTCGTAGCGCACGCGCTGTGCGCTTGGTTTGATCTCGCCCGTGCACTCGACTTCGCCGACGCCGATGGCGCGGCCCTTGCCCGGCGAGCCCGACCAGCCGAGCCAATAACCGACCATCTGCCACATGGCGTCCAGCGCGAGCGTCGGCGGCATGATGGCGTCGCCGCGATAATGGGCATCGAAGAACCAGTGCGCAGGCACGATGTCGAGCTCGCCAACCATGTGGCCCTTGCCGAACTCGCCACCGTCCAGGCTGATCTCGGTGATGCGGTCCATCATCAGCATCGGCGGCGCAGGCAATTGTGCGTTGCCCGGGCCGAAATAGCCGCCTTCGCTCGATCTCAGCAGCTCATCCCTGGTGTAGGACGGCTGCGGCTCATGAAAGTCATGGGGATTGTTGGGCATGACGACAAATCCTCGATGCTCAGGCGGCGAAGAAGATGTCGTTCGTCAGTCTAGAAAGTCAAGCGCGGCTGGCCGTTCGGCGCGCCGTGATCGCATCACGCCACGCGGTTATGCGTCTCGACCGCGAATTCCGGATCGACTTCGCAGATCACGCGGTTGCGGCCGTTGCGTTTGGCGGCGTAGAGGCAGGCGTCGGCGCGCTCGATCAGCGCATCGGTGTCGTCGCCCTGCTTCAGCATGGAGACGCCGACCGAGATGGTGACCCGGCCGAGGATCTCACCGGTCGATTTCTTCTTCAATTCCTTCGCCATCACCGCGCGGCGGATGTGATCGGCGACCGTCAAGGCCTGGCGCAGCGCCGTGTTCGGCAGCACCACCGCGAACTCCTCGCCGCCATAGCGCGCGGTGATGTCCTGGCCCTTGATGGTCTGCTTCAGCGACAGGCCGACGAGCCGCAGCACCTGATCGCCGGTGAGATGGCCGTAGGAATCGTTGAACGACTTGAAATGGTCGATGTCGAACAGCAGCAGCGACAGCGGCTCGCCGCTGGCGAGCGCGGTCTGCACCGCCATGCCGATCATGCGGTCGAAATATTTGCGGTTGCCGAGCCCCGTGAGCGGATCGGTCAGGCTCTCGGCGCGGATCGCCTCCAGGCTCTGCTGCAGGTTGCTGATCTCGTTCTTCGACAGCGTCAGGCGGTCTTCCAGCGCCTTGTTGGTCTCGCGCATTTCGCCGGTCGAGCGCAGCAGCGTCTCGACGATGGTCTTGACCTGCTCGCGGCCCTTGGCCGATGCCAGCCTTTCGGTCGCACCCGAGAGGCTGGCGTCGTAGGAGCCGGTCATGTCGAGGGCGTCGCCCAAAACCTTCATCACGTCGTCGATCTCGCCAATGACGCGCGCGCCGACCTTGTCGATGCGGTCGGTGGTCTTGATGTGGGAGAGATAGGTCTCGTAGATCTGCTCGAGGTCGGCTTCGCTCAGCTTGCCGTTGCGCGCCAGCGTCTCGTTGATGATCTTGTTGAGCGGCGCGTTGTATCCGGTCGCGTAGACGTACCAGATTTCGTAGTTGCGGGGAATTGCAGTCTGGCGGAGCGATCGGATCTGGCCGAGGGCGACCTCGGCGAACGCGACAGTGCGTTCGTGTTCATCGAGCACTTTGACCACGGGACATCCCCACGGCGATCGGGGCGCGGCCGATCGCTGCAATGCTTAAATTATGGTCTGAAACTAGAGGAGGATCGTGAACGGCCGGTAAACGGGCCGGTCACGGATGCATGATCGAAGACGCGTGCAGCAGTGTGGCCGCACGATAGAACGTCGCGCCTCAGGCGCCCGCGGGCGAACGCACCGGGCGCAGCAGGAACGCCGGAAGATGCGAGTGATCGCCGGGCTCGCTGTCCGCCTCACGCTGGCGGCGCGGCTCGGGACGGCCGATGGACGGCACATGCGACGTGTCGGCCTGCTGGCGCACGCCGCGACGCGGCTCCGGCGCATGCCGCGGCTCGGATGCGTGCCCTGCCTCGGAGGAATGCCTTGCCTCTGACGAATGCCTTGCCTCTGACGAATGCCTTGCCTCTGACGAATGCCTTGCCTCGGCAGAATGCCTTGCCTCGCCACGCGCCTCGCGCGGCTCGTGGCTGCGCTCGCGGTCGTGGCCGCGCCGCTCGCCGCGCTGCGGCTTGGCGCGTCCGCCGCGCGTCCGCTCGCGGCCGCTTCTCTCGCGCGGACGGTCGCCCTGATCGGAGGACTCGGTGCGGATTTCGTAGTCGCCTTCGGCGCGCGGAATGCTCTGGCCGATCAGCTTTTCGATCGCAACCATCGACTTCTGGTCGAGCGGCGTGACGATCGAAATGGCGGTGCCGGTGCGACCCGCCCGACCGGTGCGGCCGACCCGATGGACGTAGTCGTCGGGGTGGTGGGGGACGTCGAAGTTGAAGACGTGGCTGACCTCGGGAATGTCGAGGCCGCGGGCGGCGACGTCGGAGGCGACCAGCAGCGGCAATTCGCCCTTGCGGAACTGTTCAAGCGCCGCCATGCGGGCCGGTTGGTCCATGTCGCCGTGCAGGGCGCCGACGCTGAAGCCGTGCTTCTGCAGCGATTTGTGAACGACGGCGACCTCGCGCTTGCGATTGCAGAAGATGATCGCGTTCTTGAGATCCTTGGCCTCGCGGAGCAGGCGGCGGAGCAGCTCGCGCTTCTCGTGCGCCTCGCGTCCGGCGGGGACCTGGGACTGCGTGACGGTGACGGCCGTGGTCGCGGGCTTGGACACCTCGACCTTCTGCGGGTTGTGCAGGAAGGCCTCGGTGATGCGCCGGATCTCCGGCGGCATGGTCGCGGTGAAGAACAGGGTCTGCCGCGTGAAGGGGACGAGCTTGCAGATGCGCTCGATGTCGGGAATGAAGCCCATGTCGAGCATGCGGTCGGCTTCGTCGATGACCAGCAGCTCGACGCCGGTGAGCAAGAGGCCGCCGCGCTCGGTATGGTCGAGCAGGCGGCCGGGGGTGGCGATCAGCACGTCGACGCCGCGCGTCAGCTTGGCATCCTGGTCGCCGAACGAGACGCCGCCGATCAGTAGCGCCACGTTGAGCTTCTGGCCGGCGCCGTAGCGGTCGAAGTTCTCCTTGACCTGGGCGGCGAGCTCGCGCGTCGGCTCCAGGATCAGCGTGCGCGGCATGCGTGCCCGCGCGCGCCCCTTTTCGAGGATGGTCAGCATCGGCAGCACGAAGGCCGCGGTCTTGCCGGTGCCGGTCTGGGCGATGCCGAGCACGTCCTTGCGTGCGAGGACGTGGGGGATCGCCTGTTCCTGAATGGGGGTGGGGGTTGTGTAACCGGTGGCCGCCACTGCGGCGAGGACTTTTTCGGACAGGCCGAGATTGGAAAAGGACATTGAGCCTCTGGTCGAAACCGCCGTTCGGAATCGAGGGTAAAAAGGCTGTCGCGTTCCACCCCGAAACGGCGCGCTTTCTAGGAAGCTTGGGGTGCTGACTTACGCGAACAAAGCGCCAGGCTCAGGAATCGCTCTTCGATCTGAGCCGCGTCGCCACGGAACATAGGGTGGAATCGGCCAAAGTCAATGGAGCAGCCGCGGGAAGACCCTAAAAAACCTGAGGTTTTCGCTCGTCTTTGCCCAAATAGCGGGCGCGGCTGGGCTTTTCCGCCCGGCCGCGACGGCCCGCACCGCTGGGCGGCCGTTCCGCTAGCTGGCTTCGGAGGCCTTGGCCCGGTAATCGCCCGGTGCCATGCCGTAGGCTGCATTGAAGACCCGGTAATAGGTCGCAAGGCTCTCGAAGCCACAGGCGCTCGCGATGTCGGCAATCAGCCGTTCCGGCGCCGCGCGCATCAGCTGGCGGCTCTGCTTCAGCCGCTCGTCCGTGACCGTCTGCGAGAAGCTCCGCTCCGCCGCCTCGAACAGCATGTGCAGGTGGCGGACCGAGATGCCGAGCAGGTCGGCCACCGTCGCCGGCGCGAGGTCCGGATCCCTGAGATGGCGGACGATCAGCCGACGCGCCAGCGACAGCCGGGCGGTCCGCAGCGCAGCCTGTCCGCGCCGGCTGCCGGGCCTGACGATGCCGCGCTCGATCAGCGCCAGATGCGCGAGCGCCTGCACCAGATCGTCGCCATGCGACGCGCCGCCGTTCGTGGTGACCTCGTCGAGATCGGCAAAGCAGGAGCCGAGCAGGGGGGCGAGGCCGGCGTCGCTGAAGGCCTTGGGCGCGAGCTCGCGCATGCGCCGGTCCTGCGTCGCAAGGCCAGCGAGGGGGATCTTCAGGATGCGCAGGTGGAAACCGGCCGTGCCGAGCGGCGCGGTGCGATAGGGCAGGTCGGTATGGCTGGTGGCGAAGCTGCCATTGGCAATGGCGAAGTCGCCGCTGCGCATGCCGCCGAACCAGCCGCCGCCACCTAGCTGATGGTAGACACAGATGCTGTCGCCGGGGGCGCGGCCGATGTCGGCTTCGCTGCGCTCGACCGAATAGGCCGAGGCCTTCAGCTCGACGAGCCCGGCAATGCCTGTCTGGCGCAGCGAAAATTCGCCGAAAAAGTCCGCGCGCCGTTCGCGCGCGAGCTCCGCGGTGACGCCGAACAGGCCCTTGGCCCGCACCTCGCGCCAGTAGTCGAAGCGGTCATGCGGCTCGACCTCGTCGGTGCACCAGCGAAACACGCAAAAAGCCCTCGGCTCGAACGGAGTTAAGTCCAAGACAGAGCAGATTCCGGCGAGGCCTGCCATAGGCCAGAAGCTGGACACGGTTGAACCGCCGCCATGGCTGGATCGACTATGACATCGAAGGGCGCGAGGTTTTCCGATGAACCGTCCGGGGGAACCGACGTGGCGCGCCCTGCCATGGGAACCTTTGCGATGACGCGTCGGCTTTTCAGAATTCTGGCAGCGGTTGGCCTTGCAGCGGTCCTGAGCGGCCTCGCCATGCCCGCTTATGCCGAAAAGCGCGTGGCGCTCGTCGTCGGCAACAACGATTACAAGAACGTCCCGAAGCTGCTCAAGGCGGTCAATGACGCCCGCACCATGGGCGATACGCTGAAGCAACTCGGCTTCTCGGTGATGGTTGCGGAGAACCAGAACCGCAGGCAGTTCTCCGAGACGCTGCTCGCATTCGACCGGGCGATCGAGCCCGGCGACACCGCGTTCTTCTTCTACGCCGGCCACGGTTTCGAGATCGCGGGCCAGAACTATCTGCTGCCGACCGACGTGCCGGCCGCCACCGAAGGCCAGGAGGAACTGGTGCGCGATGCCTCTATTCTGGCCGACCGCATCGTCGAGCGTCTGCAGAACCGCAAGGCGCGGACCTCCATCCTGGTATTCGACGCCTGCCGTAACAACCCGTTCGAGCGCGCCGGCACGCGCGCGGTGGCGGGCGGCGGCGGGCTCGCGCCGATGGTGCAGCTGCCCGAGGGCGTGTTCTCGGTGTTTTCGGCGGGACCCCGCCAGACCGCGCTCGACCGGCTCTCCAATGACGACGCCAATCCCAATTCGGTGTTCACCCGCACCTTCGCCAAGGAGCTGCTCCAGCCCGGCGAGAACCTCGTGCAGGTGGCGCAGCGCACCCGCCGCCTCGTCAGCGAGATGGCCGATACCGTGAAGCACAAGCAGGTCCCGGTCTATTTCGACCAGATGGTGGACGATGTCTTTCTCAACAGCATGGCCAAGGACGCAGTGGTCGCTGCGCGGCCGGCCGATCCGCCGCCGCAGCAGCTCGCGGCGCTGCCGCCGGTGTCTGTGCCGCGCCTGCCGAAGGAGGAGGCCACCAACGCGCCGATCGCCAACATCTCGCGCCACAACACCGGCTGGACGGTGACGTTCTCCTTCGCGGATCCGACGCTTGGCATCTCCTGGCGAATGGCCGGCGAACGGGACTTCCGCGAAACCGGCTTCACCGACACGCTCGATGCGCGCACCCGCAAGCGCATTCCGAATTCGTCGGTCGAGCTGCCGCCGGACGCGCAGGCCGGCACCATCGAAGTGCGCTATGTCGACCAGGCCGGCGACATGCAGGGGCCGTTTCCGATCCGGTTCGAGCCCGAGGCCGCACTGCTGCGCGACCAGCGCAGGATGCTCGACCTGACCACCACGAGCTGGCTGTCGTTCCGCCAGTTCAACGGGCTGCTGCTCTACTACACCCATCTGGTGTCCTATCGCTGCGCCATCCGCGAGGTGCGCATCGGCATCGACACCGCCGTGCCGAACCAGGTGCTCAAGATCCCGCCCTGCAATTTGAAGGACCCGACCGGGGATCCCTCCGGGATTTCCGCCGGCATGCCGATGTACATGAAGCTCCCGCCCGCGACGCAGTCCGTCTCGGTGGAACTGACCTATCGCGACGGCAGCGTGTCGGAGATCAAGAGTTTCCGGGCGGCGAACCGCAGCAATCTGTGAGCGGCCTTCGCCGGCCATGACGGCGTCACCATCCTCGGGTTAAACTCCGCGTTCTCGGATCGAACCTCAGAGGCCGGATCGTGGACGCCAGCGCTTCGCAACACTCTCCCGCGCGTGCCATCAGGGTCCGCTGCTGCATCGTCGGCGGCGGGCCGGCGGGCATGATGCTCGGCTATCTCCTGGGACGCGCCGGCATCGACGTCGTGGTGCTGGAGAAGCATGCGGATTTCTTTCGCGATTTTCGCGGCGACACCGTGCATCCCTCGACGCTTCAGGTGATGGACGAGCTCGGCCTGATCGACGGTTTCCTCAAACTGCCGCATCAGCGCCTGCAGACGCTGGACGGTCAGTTCGGCGGCACGTCGGTGCGGCTCGCCGACCTCCGCCGGCTCGACACCAAATACAACTTCATCGCCTTCATGCCGCAATGGGATTTTTTGAATTTCCTGCGCGAGGCGGGCCAGCGCTTCGCCTCGCTCAAGGTGATGATGAGCACGGAGGCGACCGACCTGATCCGCCGCGGCGAGGCCGTCGCCGGCGTGCGCGCAAAGACACCGGAGGGGCCGCTCGACATCGAGGCCGATCTCACCATCGCCTGCGACGGCCGGCATTCGACGGTACGCGAACGCGCGGGCCTCGCTGTCGAGGAGATCGGCGCGCCGATGGATGTGCTGTGGTTTCGCGCCGGACGCAAGGCGGACGAGACCGAGAACCTGTTCGCGCGCGTCGAGCCCGGCAAGATGATGGTCACCTTCGACCGCGGCGACTATTGGCAATGCGCCTATGTCATCCCCAAGGGCCAGTACGATGCGGTGAAGGCGAGGGGATTGCCGGCACTGCGCGACGACATCGTGCACATGGCGCCGATCCTCAAGTCCGGCACTGCGGATTTGACAAGTTTTGACGACGTCAAGCTGCTCACGGTCGCGATCAACCGCCTGCCGCGCTGGACCCGGCCCGGCCTGCTCTGCATCGGCGATGCCGCGCATGCGATGTCGCCGATCGGAGGCGTCGGCGTCAATCTTGCCGTGCAGGATGCGGTCGCGACCGCCAACCTGCTTGCGGACAGGATGAGCCAGGGCTGCCCGTCCGAGGCGGAGCTGGATGCGGTGCGCCGTCGCCGCGAATTTCCGGTGAAGATGACGCAGCGCATGCAGGTGATCGTGCAGAACAACATCGTCAGCGGCGCGCTCAAGGGGGGCAATGAGCCGCTGAAGGTGCCGCTGCTCATGCGTCTCGTCACGGCACTGCCGTGGCTGCAGGGAATGACGGCGCGTTTCGTTGCGATCGGCGTGCGGCCGGAGCACGTGCATTCGAAGGCCGTGTCGTCGTAGCGCGCACAATTCAGTAGGGATAATGCGGCGTTAAACCGCGCGCTGCGCGTTGCGCCCGTGCAACAGCGCAAACGGAATTGGGGAGCGTCGTGGGCCGATCCCGCGTCTTAACTTTATTGATTCAAATTTGAGTAAGAACTGTCTGTGAGCGTGCACCCATCTGAGGACAAGGGGTGTACCAATGCGTTCCAAGTTGATTGCTGCCTTCACCTGCACCACTGCGCTGGTTGCGGCGGGTGCTGCTTCTGCCGCCGATCTCGGCGCGCGGCCCTATGCGAAGGCGCCGGCCTATATCGAGCCGCTGTTCAACTGGACCGGCTTCTATGTCGGTGGCCACATCGGCGGCGCCTGGACCAACGAGCAGTTCGTCAACAACGGCAACAGCGGCGGTTTCGGCGATCTGGGGCCGGGCGAGGGCTTCCGTCAGCGCAGCTCCGGCATCATGGGGGGCGCCCAGATCGGCTACAACTGGCAGGCCAACAACTTCGTGGGCGGCTTGGAAGGCACGATCTCCGGCCTCAACAACAAGGGCACGGTCGCAAACACCGTGTTCGGCGCCGGTGACGACGTGTTCGACTGGCGCGCCAATCTGCTCGCGACTGTCGTCGGCCGCGCCGGCTTCGCCGTGCGCAACAACCTGTTCTATTTCAAGGGCGGCTATGCCGGCGTGAACAACCGCCTCAACGTGAACGACACGGTCGGCGTGACGGGTTCGGGTGGTCAGACCCACTGGGCCAGCGGCTGGACCGTCGGCGCCGGCTGGGAATACGGCATCACCCGCAACTGGATCGTCGGCCTCGAGTACAACTACGCCGCCTTCGGCAGCCAGACCTATCAGCTCGGCGGTGCCGCGCAGGCCAACTACAGCTTCGACGCCAAGCCGCGCGATATCCAGTGGGCTGTCGTGCGCGCGAGCTACAAGTTCGACGCGCCGGTCATCGCCCGCTACTGAGTTTCAAATAAGAAGCAGGGAACGGCAAACTGAGCCCCGGGTGATCCCCGGGGCTCTTTTGCTTGCGGGGCGTGCCTACGCCATCACCGAGTAGCCGCCGTCGACGGGAATCGCGGTGCCCGTGACGAAGTTCGACGCGGGCGAGGCGAGGAACACGGCGATGCCGGCGAAGTCGTCGATGTCGCCCCAGCGCCCTGCCGGCGTGCGCGCCAGCACGCGCTCGTGCAGGCCCGAGACCTGCTGCCGCGCGCCACGGGTGAGGTCGGTGTCGATCCAGCCGGGCAGGATCGCATTGACCTGGATGTTGTCCGGTGCCCACGCATTGGCGCAGGCGCGCGTGTACTGCACGATGCCGCCCTTGCTCGCCGCATAGGCGGTGGCGAAGCTCGCGCCGAAGATCGACATCATCGACCCGATGTTGATGACCTTGCCGTTGCCGGAGGCCTTCAGCGCCGGATAGGCGAGCTTCGAGCAGACGAAGGCGCTGGTGAGGTTGGTGTCGATCACCTTGTTCCACTCGTCGAGCTCGAGTTCGTGCGGCGGCTTGCGGATGCTCATGCCGGCATTGTTGATGAGGATGTCGATGCGGCCGAGCTCCCTGACGACGCGGTCGATCATGGCCGCCACCGCCGCCTTGTCGGTGACGTCGGTGGTGACGGCGATCGCCTTCACGCCGCGCGCCCCGAGATCGGCGACGGCGGCGGCCGACTTGGTCTCGTTGCGTCCGACCACGGCGATGTCGGCGCCGGCGTCGGCGAGCCCGTGCGCCAGGCCGAGCCCGATGCCGCCATTGCCTCCCGTCACGACCGCGACCTTGCCGCGGAGATCGAACCGGTTCGATGTCATGTTCTTATTCCTGGTTTCTTCTATTGATTGCTTTGCCAGATCAGCACCAGCCCGAAGCCGGCCATGGCCGCGCCATAGCCCGCCCATTGCAGCTGGTTGACCATGAAGCTCGATCGGGGCCAGGCCACGGTGCCCGTGCCCTGGCCGATCCAGAGCAGGCCGACGGCGAGGGCAAACAGGCCTGCAATCAGCAGAAATCTGCGCATATGATCCTCCCCATGGTCCGCCTCTGTCGCGGCCCGCGGCTTCAACGAATGCGGCGGGTCACGAAAACTTCCCGCCAGACTAGCCGTAGCTTCGGTTCGGATACAATGGCCCAGCCAGGGCCGCGAGGAGGCGCACGTCCGTGCGCAGCGCCGGCTTCATTCGACGTTGCGGATGCCGCGCGTCTGGAGCTCGACTGGTGGCAGGCGCGCCGCGAGGCAGTTCCGCCCGCAGCATTATGGCCTCACCATCGCGCGCGTGGCGGCGCTGACCTACGGTAGAAGCGTCGACGACACCGGCATCAGGCAGTTCGGCGTCGCGCGCGCCGAGGCCATGGCGTTTCGCGATGCGCGTGGGCATGCCATCACCGCTGCCGATTGGGCGAGGATCGAAGACAGGCTCGGAGAGGCTTACCGCGCACTGAAAGCGAGCGTCGGCCGCTGAAGCCCCCCACAACAAAAAAGCCCCGGACGATGCCGGGGCTTTTGAGTGTCTCGGAGGAGAGATCAGTATTTGGCGACGACCGGGCCCGTCCAGTTGAAGCGGTAGACCAGCGAGGTGCTGATGGTCTGCACCAGCGGCTTGAAGGTGATGTCGCGGCCGTTCGAGAGGTTGCCGACGTCGGTCAGCTCGGAGATGTTCTTGGTGTCGTAGTAGGCCGCGCGGTACTCGGTCTTCATGAACCAGCCGGGAGCCGAAACACCGAAGATGTTGAGGTTGTTCTCGACGCCGCCGCCGACGAACCAGCCGCCGCGAGTGAAGCCGTCGGTGTGGAAGCCGGACGCAAGCGCGGTTCCTGTATCGAACAGCGTGGTGCCCTTCCAGTGCGACTGGGTGTAGCCGCCGTTGACGTAGGACAGCACGTTCGGAGCAACCAGCCAGCCGAGGCGGGCGCCCGCGGCCCAGGAGTAGTCGTTCTTGATGTTGCCAGCTAGGAACGGACCCTGATCCTGGATGGTGCCCTTCAGGCTGCCGAACTGGCCGTCGGCGAACAGGCCGGCAACCCAGGTGCCGCTGAACTGCCAGTCGTAGCCGGCGCCGACAGTGCCGTACCAGCCGCTGCCGCCCTGGCGCTGGTTGAAGCCGAGGATCGGCGCGCCGGTCAGGGTGGACTGGATGCCGGTGTCAGCAGCCCAAACGCCGCCGCCGCCGCCGCCGAAGATGTAGAAGCCGGTCCAGTTGGCGACCGGGGCCGCAACCACCGGGGCCTTGGCGTAGGGCCGGGCAGCGAGGTCAGCGGCCGAGGCCGAACCGGTCATCGCGGCAACCGCGGTCAGAGCGAGCAAAATCTTCTTCATCTTGAAATCCCCAACCTTGGTCTGCGCGAGCGCACTGAAGTTCGAGCCGTTTGATGCCTGGACTATAGACGCTTCCCGCAGAAATGCTGTTGCAGCGCAGGCACAGTCGCCGGAAAACGGCCGCGCAGGGCGATTAAGTCATGTTTAGTGCAAGATGAACACATTAGTGTTTTCAATGACTTGCGTGGTTCTCGGTTTTCGGTCCCGTAAGGTCTCGTGAGCGACCGGCGGGCTGCCCCGCGAGAACAGCCAAATCGGCTTCGACCTTCGCGCCCCTGAGTCGCTGGCCGACTCGCGGGGCCGCGCCCAATGAAAAAGCCCCGGCGAGATCGCCAGGGCTTTGGGTTGCCGGGTCATGCAAGACCGCCGCTTCAGACGTCCAGCAGCTCCTCGCTGGCGAACTCGGCCTTGTCCGAGATGAAGGCGAAGCGCGCCTCGGCCTTGGTGCCCATCAGGCGCTCGACGGAATCCGCCGTGGTGTCGCGGTCGTCGGCGAGCAGCACCACCTTGAGTAGCGTCCGCTTGCTCGGATCCATAGTGGTCTCCTTGAGCTGCGCCGGCATCATCTCGCCGAGGCCTTTGAAGCGGTTCACCTCGACCTTGGCATTGGCGTTGAACTCGCTTCTGAGCAGCGCCTCCTTGTGGGCGTCGTCGCGGGCGTAGACCGACTTCGAGCCGTGGGTCAGCTTGTACAGCGGCGGCACCGCGAGGAAGAGGTGACCCTCGTCGATCAAACGCGGCATCTGCCGGTAGAAGAACGTGATCAGCAGCGAAGCGATGTGGGCGCCGTCGACGTCGGCGTCGGTCATGATGATGATGCGCTGATAGCGCAGATCCTCCTCGCGGTAGCTTGCGAGCGTGCCGCTGCCGATCGCCTGCACGAGATCGGAGAGCTGCGCGTTCGCGGTCAGCTTGTCCTTGCCGGCGGAGGCGACGTTGAGGATTTTTCCGCGCAAGGGCAGGACGGCTTGCGTCTTGCGGTCGCGCGCCTGCTTGGCGCTGCCGCCGGCCGAGTCGCCCTCGACGATGAAAAGCTCGGAGCCTTCGGTGCCGGCATCTGTGCAGTCGGCGAGCTTGCCGGGCAGGCGCAGCTTCTTGCCCGCGGTCTTGCGCGCGGTTTCCTTTTCCTGGCGCCGGCGCAGCCGCTCCTCGGCGCGGTCGATCACGAAGTCGAGCAGCCGGTTGGCCATGTTCGGATTGCCCGACAGCCAGTGGTCGAACGGATCCTTCATCGCCTGCTCGACGATGCGCTGGGCTTCGGCGGTGGCGAGACGGTCCTTGGTCTGGCCCTGGAATTCAGGTTCGCGCACGAACACCGAGAGCATCACGGCCGCGCCCACCATCACGTCTTCCGAGGTGATGGAGGCCGCGCGCTTGCCCTGGCCGACGCGCTCGGCGTGATCCTTCAGGCCGCGCAGCAGCGCGCTGCGCAGGCCCGATTCATGCGTGCCGCCGTCGGGTGTCGGCACCGTGTTGGTGTAGGACGACAGGAAGCCGTCGGCATCCGCGGTCCAGGCCACCGCCCATTCGCAGGCGCCGTGCGAGCCGTTGCGGCCCGACTTGCCCGAGAAGATGTCCGGATGCACCAGCGTGTCGGCATGGATGGCGGCGGAGAGATAATCCTTGAGACCGCCGGGGAAGTGGAACGTTGCTTCCGCCGGCACGTCCTCGACGCCCTTGAGCAGCTCGGGCGCGCAATTCCAGCGGATCTCGACGCCGCCGAACAGGTAGGCTTTCGAGCGCGTCATCTTGAACAGGCGCTGCGGCTTGAATGCGGCCTTGGCGCCGAAGATGTCGGTGTCGGGCTTGAAGCGCGTGCGTGTGCCGCGGCGGTTGTTGATCTTGCCGAGATCCTCGAGCTTGCCCTTGGGATGGCCGCGCTCGAACGTCATGCGATAGAGCTTCTGGCCGCGCGCGACCTCGACCTCGAGGCGCGAGGAGAGGGCGTTCACCACCGAGATGCCGACGCCGTGCAGACCGCCGGAGGTCTCGTAGACCTTGCTGTCGAACTTGCCGCCCGAATGCAGCGTGCACATGATGACTTCGAGCGCCGACTTCTTCGGAAACTTCGGATGCGGGTCGACGGGAATGCCGCGGCCGTTGTCGGTGACGGTCAGGAATCCATCCGCGCTCAGCTCGACCCCGATGAAGGTCGCGTGCCCTGCGAGCGCCTCGTCCATCGAGTTGTCGATGACTTCGGCGAAGAGGTGATGCAGCGCCTTCTCGTCGGTGCCGCCGATATACATGCCGGGTCGGCGACGCACTGGCTCCAGGCCTTCGAGCACCTCGATGTCGGCCGCGGTGTAGTCGGCCTCGCCGCCAGTTCCGCGCGAGGGCGCCTTGGCGGCAGGGCGCGACTTCGGCTCGTCGGCGCCGAATAGATCGTCTTTAGCTTTGGTTTTCAACTGCTTGGACATATATCTTGATGTGCTTCTGGGGTCGCGCAGGCGACGAATCGGTTGGGCTGACTATGCCACTTCTGGCTTCGAAAGGTTACCGCGAGGCGCAGAGACGGCCGCGGTGGTTGGGGACCAAACCCGGCGAATTTACGCCGCGCACTAACCAATTCCCGGCAATTTGACATGGCCTGCGGCAGAGTGCCGGGCTTTGTGACTTGATGTCACACAAGTCCTTGGCTTACCAGTCTTTTCCAACCACGGAACTTGGAAACGGGGCGGGAAGGCTATCTGGAATGGAGCAGTATGCGCACGCACTCGCTGAATTCGTGCGCGTTCACCAGGCCTGGGCCGCCCCGATCGTGTTCCTGCTGGCGTTCGGGGAATCGCTGGCCTTCATCTCGCTCCTGATTCCCGCCTGGGGGGCTCTGGTCGCGATCGGCGCGCTGATCGGCGCGAGCGGTATCAGCTTCTATCCGGTCTGGATTGCCGGCGGGATCGGCGCCGCGCTCGGCGACTGGGTCTCCTACTGGTTCGGCTACCGCTACAAGGAGCAGGTTGCGCAGATCTGGCCGCTCTCGCGTTATCCGGACCTGCTGCCCAAGGGCGAGGCCTTCGTGCGCAGCTGGGGCGTGCCCAGCATTTTCATCGGCCGCTTCTTCGGTCCCCTGCGCGCCTCGGTGCCGCTGGCCGCCGGCATCTTCGAGATGCCGTATTGGACTTTTCAGGCCGCCAATTTCGTCTCGGCGCTGATCTGGGCGGCGGCACTGCTGCTGTTCGGCGACATCATCGCGACATTGATGGAATGGCTCTGGCGCGTGATCTGATGCCTTGAACCTTGACGGGAACCGCATCCGGCCTTATAGCCCCGCGCCATGATCAACGCCGCGACCATCCTGTTCGCCCGTCGCCGCCGCCGCAGCTCTGCGGTTTGGGCGGTCGATCGCGTTTGAGATCATCGTCTTTGCCGCTGGACCCGATCCGCGGCATTCTCTCTCCTGTCAGCGCGATCTGATCCGGCGGCCCCCCGAGGAGGCCCAGCAGGAGACCACGATGTACACGCCACCCTTCTTCAAGCAGGACCGCGCCGCGAGCCTGAAATTCGCCGATGAACGCGGCTTCGGAACCATGTGCGCGTTCGACGGGCAAAAGCCGGTCGCCTCGTCGCTGCCGTTCTACCTGACCTACGCCGACGACGGAACGCCGCACGCCGCCTTTCATGTCGCCCGTCACAATCCGCTGATAAAGCTTGCGGACGGAACGGCCTCCTGGCTGCTCGCGGTCAGCGGCCCCGATGCCTATGTATCGCCCGACTGGTACGTCTCGCCGGATCAGGTGCCGACCTGGCTGTACCAGTCCGTGCATCTGACCGGTCCGGTGCGGCTATTGTCGGACGACGAATTGTCGCTGCAGATCGACACGCTCAGCGACAAGTTCGAGAACTGGCTGCTGCCGAAGAAGCCGTGGACGTCCGCCAAGATGACGGCGGGCCGGCTCGAGGCGATGAAGAAGGCGATCGTGGGTCTGGTCATGACGGTTGAAGAGGTCGAGGGCAGCTTCAAGCTCAACCAGCACAAGTCCGACGCCGATTTCGCGGCGATCGCCAGCGCGCTTGGCGAGGGCGATGCCGACGCGCGGGAGATTTCACGATTGATGCGGCAGACCCGGCCGCAGATCTTCGCCGACCAGGTTTTCGAAGACGACACGAACAAGCTCGAAAGGAGCGCCTCATGAGCCTCGCTGACACCACCAAAGCGCCGGCCGCGGCGGCCGTGAAAAAGCCCGCCACCGTGTTCGTCGATGGCGGCTCCGGCACCACGGGGCTCGGCATCAACGAGCGGCTGAAGCTGCAGGGCGACGTCGTGATGAAGTCGCTTCCCGACGACAAGCGCAAGGACCCTGCTGCCAAGAAGGCGCTGATGGAGGAGGTCGATCTCGTCATCCTCTGCCTGCCTGACGATGCGGCGAGGGAGACGGTTGCGCTGGTCGACAGCATGGGCGCTGCGGGGCCGAAGGTGCTGGACGCCTCCACCGCCTATCGGGTCGCACCCGACTGGGCCTACGGCTTTCCGGAGCTGACGGCGGAGCAGGCCGGCAAGATCAGGGCCGCGAAGAAGGTCTCCAATCCCGGCTGCTATCCGACCGGCGCGATCGCGCTGCTGCGGCCGATCGTCGATGCCGGCCTGCTTCCGCAAGACTATCCCGTGACCGTCAACGCGGTCAGCGGCTATTCCGGCGGCGGCAAGTCGATGATCGCGAGTTTCGAGGACGGCAGCGCGCCGTCCTTCGAGCTCTACGGCCTCGGCTTCGAGCACAAGCACCTGCCGGAGATGCAGCTCTATTCGAACCTGACCCGGCGGCCGATCTTCATTCCCTCGGTCGGCAACTATCGCCAGGGCATGCTGGTCTCGGTGCCGCTGCAGCTCGACACGCTGCCGGGCAAGCCGAGCGGTGCGGACCTCCAGGCCGCGCTCGCCAAGCGCTATGCGGGTTCAAAGTATGTCTCGGTGATGCCGCTTCAGAACGAGGCGTCAAAGGGCGGCCGGCTCGAGCCGGAAGCGCTGAACGAGACCAACATGCTCGAGCTCTACGTCTTCGCCAGCGACAAATATCACCAGGCCCTGCTGGTCGCCCGGCTCGACAATCTCGGCAAGGGCGCCTCCGGTGCTGCCGTGCAGAACATGCGGCTGATGCTCGGATTGCCGGAGGAGTAGGGCAATCTCGTGCCCCGGACGCAGCGCAGTGCCGCCCTGGCGATGCGAAGCATCGTCCAGTGCGGTACGCTGCAGAGCCGGGGCCCATGCTTGCTTCGTTATTGCGGCCCTCTGGGTCCCGGATCGCGCCGTGCGCGTCCGGGACACGAGATCGGTGGGCCTCGTATCTCTAGACCACCTTGAAGATCGCCAGCGCCAGCACGGCCTGGGCGAGGAAGCCGACGGTGAAGGCCAGCGTGCGGAACACCGGCAGGCCGATCGCGTAGACGATCAGATGCGCGAGGCGTGCCCAGAAGTAGACGGCGCAGGCGAGCACGGTCCATTTCGAGGAATAGTCGATCGCGTTCAGGATCAGCACCAGCGGCGCGAAGATCACGAGGTTCTCGACCGCGTTGTCATGGGCGAACATCAGCCGGTTGGCCCACTCGGCATGCGGCTTGTCGTTGCGCGAGGGATTGGCCATGGCGCCGGTCAGGCCGCGGACCTGACAACGGTTGATGATGTAGGGAATCCAGAGGATGCCGGTCAGGATCACCGTCAGTGTCAGCCAGAACAATTCACGCGTCATGACCCGGTCCCCTCTGTCGTCGCTGTGTTCAATCTGAGCTTATACGAGCACCACCGATTCCGCTATGCGCGGACCCTGACATAGCTGCCGGGCGCATCCTCGAGCGGGGGCAACGCGTCGCTACCGACGCGGCGTGCCGGGACTTCCTCCGGGTCGAGCCCGCCCAGCCATTCGCGCCAGTCCGGCCACCACGACCCCTTGTGCTCCACCGCGCCCTTCATCCAGTCGGCGACGTTGACGCCCTTGATGTTGTCGTTGGTCCAGTACTGGTACTTGTTCGAGGCTGGCGGATTGACGACGCCGGCGATGTGGCCGGAGCCGGACAGGACATATTTCACGGGGCCGCCGAAGAACTGCGAGCCGTACAGCACCGATTCCGCCGGCGCGATGTGGTCCTCGCGGGTGGCCAGATTGTAGACGGGCACCTTGACCTTGGAGAGGTCGAGCAGGGTGTTGTCGAGCACCATCGTGCCGGTCGACAGCCGGTTCTCCAGATAGCAGTTGCGCAAATAGTAGGAATGGTTGGCCGCCGTCATGCGGGTGGCGTCCGAATTCCAGTGCAAGAGGTCGAACGCGCTCGGCTGCTGGCCCCTGAGGTAGTTGCTGACGACGTAGGACCAGATCAAATCGTTGGAGCGCAGCATGTTGAAGGCCATCGCCATCTTGGAGCCCTCGAGCACGCCGGCCGCCTTCATGTCCTGCTCGAGCGCGGTGATCTGCTCCTCGTCGACGAAGACGAGCAGATCGCCGGCATGGGTGAAGTCGACCTGGGCCGCAAAGAACGTCGCCGAGCTGACGCGCTGGCGGCGGTTCTCGGCGAGCCAGGCCAGCGTGGTCGCGAGCATGGTGCCGCCGACGCAATAGCCGGCGGTGTGCACCTTCATCTCGCCGGTGATCTTCTCGATCACGTCCATCGCGGTGAGCGGACCCTGCTTCATGTAGTCTTCCCAGCTCTTGGCCCCGAGCCGCTTGTCCGGGTTGACCCACGAGATCACGAACACGGTGATGCCCTGGTCGACGCACCATTTGATGTAGGATTTCTCCGGCTTGAGATCGAGGATGTAGAACTTGTTGATCCAGGGCGGCACGATCAGCAGCGGGGTGCGCAGCACCTTCTCCGTGGTCGGGGCGTACTGGATGAGCTGCATCATCTCGTTCTGGTAGATGACCTTGCCGGGCGTCGTCGCCATGTTGACGCCGACGATGAGGTTGTCGGGATCGGACTGGCGGATCTTCAGCATGCCCTTGCCGGCGGCGATGTCCTCGGCCAGCATCGTCAGCCCGCGCGCCAGGTTGCTGCCCGAGCTCGCCACCGTCTCGCGCAGCACCTCCGGATTGGTCAGCACGAAATTCGACGGCGACAGCGCGTTGGTGACCTGCTGGACGTAGAACTCGGCCTTGCGGCGGGTCTGCGGATCGAGCCCTTCGGCGTCGCGCACCAGCTCCTGCGCCCATTTGCTGGTGAGCAGATAGAGCTGCATCACGAAATCGAAGAACTGGTTCGACTTCCATTCCGGATCGGCAAAGCGCTTGTCGCGCGGCGAGGGCGCGATCGCGGGCGGGGCCGGCTCGCCGGCCATGCGCCGGGCCGCCGAGCCCCAGAGGTCGAGATAGTCCTTGGCGAGCTTGGTCTGGAGATCGGACGAGCGCGAGGAGTCCGACAACCAGTATTCGGCGACCGAGGTGAAGGTCTTCACGACCTCCGTCAGCTCGGCCGGCGGGCGATCCTGGACCTCGCCGCTCTCGCGCGGCCTCAGATAGGCGGCCAGCGCCTTGCCCCCGCTTTCCATCGCCTTGGCGACATTCATCGCGAAGGCTTCCGCATCGAACCTGGACTCGGATTTGGGCGTATCGGTCGTGGCGCTACTCATGAAGGTGACAGTAACCATTCATTCCGTATTCGTCACCGCGAAGCTCGCGCGTTTTTTGTCGCAAACGCGCGCAAAGATGTGCTGCGCTGCGACAAACTATCTTTGTTCTGTCACAATCTGACCGCTTGATGGAGTCTGGACGTTTTCTCGCTCGTGCCGTTTTGGGCAGCAACGGTTTGAGCTTGGGCACGCAGTTGGAGTAAGCTCCGGCGGCCGTGCATTGGGACGAGTAGGGGATTTCCCAAGTGTTGGCGTTGAGGGATCTGAAAAAGTCGCGGCCTGTGTGCGGCATACTGCTGCTGATGGTGCTCGCGCTCGGCGGCTGCTCGAGCCAGCTTGCGGACCTCACGCCCGCCGATGCGCAGGCGCATGCCAAGGAACCCGCCAAGGAACCCGCCAAGGAACCCGTCGGCTACCTGCCGGTGCATGACCTGCCGCCGGATCGGGACCAGGCCGTCATTCCGCCCGAGCAGCGCGCCAAGATCGAGGCCGAGCTTGCGGCCGCCCGCGACCGCCAGAACGTCGCCGCCAAGGATGCCAAATAGCGCTATCAGGCAGGGACGCGGAGCAAAAACCTCCCGTGGAGCGGTGCAACGTAATCGCTGGCGCCCCCGCCACTCCGTGCTAAAAGACCTCAGTTCAGCCGAGAGTCAGGGCGAACGACCTCAGTTCCTGTCATCGAAACTCGCTCCAAGTATTTGACTTTGAGTGATTTTTGCCCGGGGGGCGAGGTGCCTTTCCGAACGGTCTTGAAAGCCTTTCGATTCTGTCCTGACCGGTGGCCCGGAGCCCAGAGAGCCATGGAAGAATTTTACCGCATCCGCCGCCTACCGCCTTACGTGTTCGAGCAGGTCAACCGGGCCAAGGCGGCCGCGCGGAATGCCGGCGCCGACATCATCGATCTCGGGATGGGCAATCCGGACCTGCCGGCGCCGCCGCATGTGCTGGAGAAGCTCAAGGAGACGCTCGGCAAGCCGCGCACCGACCGCTACTCGGCCTCCCGCGGCATCCCCGGCCTGCGCCGCGCCCAGGCCGCCTATTACGCCCGCCGCTTCGGCGTGAAGCTGAACCCGGATACCCAGGTCGTGGCGACGCTGGGTTCCAAGGAGGGCTTTGCCAATGTGGCGCAGGCCATCACCGCGCCCGGCGACGTCGTGCTCTGTCCGAACCCGAGCTATCCGATTCACGCCTTCGGCTTCCTGATGGCGGGCGGCGTGATCCGCTCGGTTCCCTCGGAGCCGACCCCGCAGTTCTTCGAGGCGGTGGAACGGGCGATCATCCATTCGATCCCCAAGCCGATTGCGCTCATCGTCTGCTACCCTTCGAACCCGACGGCCTATGTCGCGAGCCTCGACTTCTACAAGGACCTCGTCGCCTTTGCGAAAAAGCACGAGATCCTGATCCTGTCCGATCTCGCCTATGCCGAGGTCTATTTCGACGACAAGAACCCGCCGCCCTCGGTGCTCGAGGTGCCCGGCGCCATCGACGTCACCGTCGAGTTCACCTCGATGTCGAAGACCTTTTCGATGGCGGGCTGGCGCATGGGCTTTGCGGTCGGCAACGAGCGCGTGATCGCAGCGCTTGCCCGGGTCAAGTCCTATCTCGACTATGGCGCGTTCACGCCGGTGCAGGTCGCGGCCACCGCGGCGCTGAACGGCCCCGAGGATTGCATCCGGGAGATGCGCGACACCTACCGCAAGCGGCGCGACGCACTGGTTGAGTCGTTCGGCCGCGCCGGCTGGGAGATTCCGCCGCCGGAGGCCTCGATGTTCGCCTGGGTGCCGCTGCCGGAAGCATTCCGGAGCGTCGGCAGCATGCAATTCGCGACCCTGATGGTGGAGAAATCCGGCGTCGCGGTGTCGCCCGGCGTCGGCTTCGGCGAGCATGGCGAAGGATATGTCCGCATCGCCATGGTGGAAAACGAGCAGCGGATCAGGCAGGCCGCGCGCGGCGTGCGCCGCTTCCTTGAAAGCGGCATCGAAACGTTGCACAACGTGGTTCCGCTCGCCAACCGGCGCTAATTTTCTTCTCGGCAGGTTTTCGAAAAGCATCATGGTTGCACCCCTGAAATTGGGCATAGCGGGGCTCGGCACCGTGGGCGCCGAAGTTGTCCGTCTGATCGAAACGCAGGCGCGCGTGCTCGCGGGCCGCAGCGGTCGCGGCATTCGCGTCGTCGCCGTCACCGCGCGCTCGAAGGCGAAGAAGCGCGGCGTCGATCTGCGCGGCGTCGAATGGGTGAAGGATCCGCTGGCGCTCGCCACCCATCCCGAGGTCGACTGCTTCGTCGAGCTGATGGGCGGTGCCGGCGATCCGGCGCTGTCCGCGGTCGAGGCGGCGCTCGGCAGCGGCAAGTCGGTCGTCACCGCCAACAAGGCGCTGCTCGCCAAGCACGGCATCAAGCTGGCGAAGGCCGCCGAAAAGCATGGCGGCGCGCTGAATTTCGAGGCAGCGGTCGGCGCCGCGATCCCGGTCATCAAGACACTGCGCGAAGGCCTCGCCGGAACCGGCATCAACCGCGTCTACGGCATCCTCAATGGCACCTGCAATTACATCCTGACGCGGATGGAGCAGGAGGGCCTGTCCTTCGCCGAATGCCTCAAGGACGCGCAGCGGCTCGGCTATGCCGAGGCCAATCCGTCGTTCGACGTCGACGGCCACGATACCGCGCAAAAGCTTGCCATTCTCGCCAGCCTCGCCTTCGGCACGAAAGTTGCTCAAAGCGCGGTGTATGTCGAAGGCATCTCCTCCATCGCGCCGGAAGATCTTCGCGCGGCCGCCGATCTCGGTTATCGCGTCAAGCTGCTCGGCGTTGCCGTGCGCACCGCCACCGGCATCGAGCAGCGCGTGCATCCGACCATGGTTCCGAAATCCTCCTCGATCGCGCAGGTGATGGGCGTCACCAATGCGGTCACGATCGATGGCGAGGGCATTCCGCCGATCACGCTGGTCGGACCCGGCGCAGGCGGCGCTGCGACCGCATCCGCCGTCGTTGCCGATATCGCCGACGTCGCGCGCGGCATCCGCGCCAACCCGTTCGGCCGGCCGATCGCGCAGCTCCGCGACACCAGGAAAGCGCCGATGGAACGGCACGAGGGTGGCTACTACATCCGCCTGCTGGCGCGCGACCTTCCGGGCACGGCGGCCACGATCGCGACCCGGCTTGCCGAACAGAAGATCTCGATCGAGTCGATCGTGCAGCGCCATCCCAATGGCGCCGCCCCGTCGGGCGGCAAGGCGGTGCCGGTGCCCGTCATCCTGATCACCTATGCGACGCATGAGGACGGCGTGCGTCGTGCGCTCGCCGCCGTGCAGCGCGACAAGGTGATCACCGGACGCCCGCAGGTGATCCGGATCGAGAAGAACTAGAGCATGACCCGGAAAAGTGTGAAGCGGTTTTCCGGAAAGGTCATGCTCAAACAAGAAGGCGCGGTTCGAACGACCGTGGGCGTTGCGAGTTAAGGCGGACGGAGATTTCCGTCCAAACCTGTTTCGAAGGAGTGAGCCGATGTCGACCCATATTTCAGTCCCGCCGCAGGCGCTGCTCGAGCGCATCCTGACGCTGGAGATCGTGCGGGTGACGGAGCGGGCGGCGGTGTCCTCGGCGCGGCTGCGCGGGCACGGGCAGGAGAAGGCGGCCGACCAGGCCGCCGTGGACGCGATGCGGCGCGAGCTCAACAAGCTGCCGATCCAGGGCACCGTCGTGATCGGCGAGGGCGAGCGTGACGAGGCGCCGATGCTCTATATCGGCGAGCAGGTCGGCCTCAAGACCGGGCCCGAGGTCGACATCGCCGTCGACCCGCTCGAGGGCACCACGCTGTGCGCCAAGAACATGCCGGGCGCGATCGCGACCATGGCGATGGCCGATGGCGGCACGCTGCTGCACGCGCCCGACGTCTACATGCAGAAGCTCGCGGTCGGTCCGGGCTACGCCAAGGGCGTGGTCGAGCTCGACGCCTCGCCCGCCGACAATGTCCGCCGTCTCGCCAAGGCCAAGGGCGTCAAGCCGGACGGCATCACCGTTCTCGTGCTCGACCGTCCGCGCCATGCCGGCATCATCGAGAGCGTGCGCTCGACGGGAGCTGCCGTGCGCCTCATCACCGACGGCGACGTCGCCGGCGTGATCCACTGCGCCGATCCCGACAACACCGGCGTCGACATGTATGTCGGCACCGGCGGCGCGCCGGAAGGCGTGCTCGCTGCCGTGGCGCTGCGCTGCATCGGCGGCCAGATGCAGTGCCGGCTCATCCTCGACTCCGACGAGAAGCGCGAGCGCGCCGCCAAGATGGGCGTCAACGATCCCAAGATGATCTACGGCATCGAGGACATGGCCAAGGGCGACTGCCTGTTCGCCGCCACCGGCGTCACCACCGGCTCGCTGCTCTCCGGCGTGAAATTCCGGAAAGACGGCGTGATCGAAACCGAGACGGTAGTGATGCGCTCCGTCACCGGCACGGTGCGCTACATCAAGGCCGAGCACCGCGAGCTGGCCAAGTTCCACCTGGATTGACGTCATTCCGGGGCGCGCGCAGCGCGAGCCCGGAATCCATCGGCTACAGAATCCGAGGTGAAATGGATTCCGGGCTCTCTGGACCGCGCTTGGCGCGGTCCCATCGCCCCGGAATGACGAATGAGGAAGCGCCCATGTCCGATCTCTCCGCCGTCAAGGCGCTCGTGTTCGACGTGTTCGGCACCGTCGTGGACTGGCGCAGCAGCCTGATCAGCGACTTCATGTGGTGGGGCAGGCAGCGCGGCGTCAGCGCCGACTGGACCGCGCTGGTCGACGGCTGGCGCGGCATGTACATGGCCTCGATGGACGAGGTGCGCAAAAACCCTGCGCGCGGCTATGTCATGCTCGACGACCTGCACCGCCGCTCGCTGGAGAAGCTGGTCGAGAAGTTTTCAATCAAGGGCCTGACCGAAGCCGACCTCGATTACCTCACCAAGGGCTGGCATCGCCTGCACCCCTGGCCCGACAGCGTCGCGGGCCTGACGCGGCTCAAGTCAAAATTCGTGATCTCGCCGCTCTCGAACGGCAATGTGGCGCTGCTCACCAACATGGCGAAGTTTTCAGGGCTGCCCTGGGACCTGATCCTGTCGGCCGAGCTGTTCGAGCATTACAAGCCCGATCCCGAGACCTATCTCGGCGCAGCCAAGCTGCTCGGTCTCAAGCCGGCCGAGGTGATGATGGTCGCCGCCCACAATGGCGATCTCGCCGCCGCACAGAAGAACGGGCTCAAGACCGCCTTCGTGGCGCGGCCGACCGAGTACGGTCCGCTGCAAAAGGTGGATTTCGAGGCGACCGGCGATTGGGACATCATCGCCAGGGATTTTGGCGGCATTGCCGACAGGCTCGGCTGCTGACAACCAATCTGTATCGTTGATCAGCGCCGCAGCACCCGGGCCATGGCCTGTCTGGCGCCGCGGGCGGCGAGCGGCTTGACGATCGGCGAGCGGAAGTACGCACCGAATTCTTCCAATGTGCGCTCGAGCTCGGAGGCGTCGTACAGCTCACCGGCGACGACGACAGCTATGAGGCTGTCGAGGTCATCGAGCGACTGCGTCGGGTCCTTGCGGAAGATGAGGAGATCGGCCGGCGCCCCGGCCTCGATCGTGCCGAGTTGCAGGATACCGAGGCGCTTGCCGGCCGCATGCGTGGCGAGCTGCCAGACGGCCTCGGGTGGAATCCCCGCTTCGGCGAACAGCGTCATCTCCTGCTGCAGGCTTTCCCCCGGGAGCAAAAAGGGTTGAGCCACGTCGGTGCCGAGAAACAGCTCCGCCCCGTTGTCGAACAGCTTCCTGGTCAGCTGCTGCTTCTTCTTGATCGCCGGCCGGACCTGCCGGGTGAGGTAGTCCGGCGGCAGCCGGCTGTTCAGCCCGCCATGTTCGGGATGCCAGACGACATCGGGATAGAACGGCGCGATACGCCGCATGCCTTGCCTGCGGCAAGCGGCGGGATAATCCAGATAGCTGAGCATGGCGTGGTTGGTGACGATGGTCGGGGTGTTGGCGATCCCCCCCGCGATCGAGAACGCAGCGATCTCGTCCATGCGCCGCTCGTCGACCGCATGCCAGTCACAGGATCGGTTCACCAGCGCCGGTCGCTCCAGGCTCTCCGGCAGCGGGACGCCGAAGAAGTGCTGAACCTCGCGGATGCGCGCTGTCTCATAGGACAGTTCGGCCGGGACGTGCCCCATGATGCGGAGACCATGCCGGTCGCAGGCCGCTTCGAGTTGGCGGATCATCGGCTCGGTCAATCCGTCGTAGAACTTCATGAAACTCGCGCCGGTCGCCTTGACGCGGCGCGCCGCCTCGTCCGCCTCGGCAGCATCCGCGCTCCTCAGCGTGAGCGTGTTCCTGAACGTCGGCTTTCCCGCCCCGACGAACGGGCCGCACGACACGACCCGGGGGCAGGGCGCAGCGTCCGCGGCGAGCCGCCGGGCCGATTGGACCGAGGTCCCGTCGAGATCGCCGGCTTCGCGGATCGTCGTGACGCCGTGCGCGAGATACATCAGCGCGGCATGGCAGGTCAGCGGCAATGCGTTCCCGGGCGGCAGATGAACGTGCATGTCGATCAGGCCCGGCAACACATAGCAATTCGCGTAAGGAGATGCTGCGCGTGCGTCGTCCGCCGCCGCCACTTGCGCCACCTTGCCGCCCGCGATCGAAACTGTCGCAGCCGCTGTTCGTGCGCGCCCCGGATTGATCACGGTCACCCCCGTAATCTCGAAAGCGCCTTTGGCTGCGGGCTGCGGCGTGCGTGGCGGCGCGAGCCCGATGGACTGCAAAAGACCCATGGCACCTCTCCCTGGCAGATCGAGACAAGCGGTGCTAGAATATGAACATGAGCATTAGTTCATATTAGGAGCACTGGTGTCAAGTCCGCGACAGAACACGAAGCCGGGATTGCGCAAGGCGCCGACGCAGGTGCGCAGCAAGGAGCGCGTGGCCCGCATCCTCGGTGCGGCAGGCGCCGTTCTCGCCGATCACGGCTATGCCGGGCTGACCGTGAAGGCGGTCGCCACTGAGGCCAGCGTGCCGATCGGAACCATCTATCAGTTCTTCGCCACCAAGGAGGACATCGTCGCGGCGCTGTCGCAACAATTCGCGCAAGAAATTCGCGCGCTGGCGCAAGAGCGCCTGAATGCGAGCACATTGCGAACTGATCCGGCGTCCTTCGTCGCAGTGCTGATCGACGGGATGGCCGAGTTGCAGCAGCGCTCGTCCGGCTTTGTCTGTGTCTACGCCGGCAGCCAGTCGGACAGCGCATTCGAGGCGCTTGCCGCGGATCTGCGGCAGGTTCTCGGCGCCAGGCTCGACACGCTGTTCGCTGACGCGTACCCGAAGCTCGCTGCGTCCGAGCGCAGGCGCATTCTCTCGGTATGGAGCGACATCACACGCGCCATGATCGGCGGTCTGGATCGCAGCAGGCCCGGAGAGCGGGACGCACTGCTGCGTGAACTCAAGATCGTGCTGTCGTCATATCTGAAAGCGAAATTGTGATTTGTTGGGCCCGCCCCTTGGCCCGGGCGGCGCGTGCGCCACCCGGCGTGATCCCGCAAACGATGTCGACTACAACGTCATCTGCATCGGTTCGGGATAGTAGTGGAAACCGTCGCCAACCTTGGCGACGTGGCCGTAGCCCGGCCAGGCGAAGTGATACGACATCACCGGAATCTTGTTCGCCGCCAGCATGGTGAGCAGTTTCACACGCGAGTCGGCGGCCTGCTTGGGATCGGTGTCGTAGGAGAACTCCATCCGGGGCCGCTCGAGCAGCAGCACCGCATGGTGCGAGAGGTCGCCGAGGAAGGCGAAGGACTTTCCGGCCGACGTCACCATGAAGATGGTGTGGCCGACGGTGTGCCCGGGCGCCGCGATCGCCTGCACGCCGGGCAGGAATTCCTCGCCGTCCTTGAAGAACTTGATGCGGTCGCGGACCGGCAGCAGGTTCTTGCGGGCGTGAACGACGAAGTCCTTGAGCGGGCTGCCGAGCTTGCCCTCGTCGGTCCAGAAGTCGAGATCGCTCTGGGCGATGTAGACCTGCGCATTCGGGAACAGCGGCTTGTCGTTGGCGCCCACGATGCCGCCGATGTGGTCGATATGGGCGTGCGAGCAGACCACGGCATCGATGTCCTCGGGCTTGATGCCGGCTTCCGCCATGCTCTTCTGCTGCCGGCCGGTAGTGGGGCCGAACGCCTTCGACGTGCCCATGCCGGTATCGAACAGGATGAGCTTGTCGCCGGTGTTGACGATCGGCGAATTCTGCTCGAGCACGACGTTGTCCGGCGACAGGAAGTTGTCCGACAGCATCTTCTTGACTTCCTCCTTCGGAACGCCGGTGAAGGTTCCGGAGGGATCGCCGAGCGGAAGCGGACCGTCCGACACGACGGTGACCTCGGCATCGCCGAGGATGAAGCGGTGCCAGTAGGGGGTCTGGGTGCCGAGCTTGGGAGCGCGCGCCAGGGCGCTGCTGCCAAGCATCGTGCTGGCGCCAAGGCCGGCACCAAGTCCGGCGCCAAGTGCGAGCAGGGATCGACGAGAGACGTTGAGTGTCATTGGCGTCCTCCATTTTCTGCGTTTCGACTTGAGCGCCGCGCGCCAAGTCCGGCCTGTTGCCGGCCGTCGCAGAAATACAATCTATGATTGTGACCCCAGTGTGTCTCCTGACCAGGCGATGCGGGAGGACGAATTCCGCGTCACGAAATCGGGCGCGTTCGCGACGGCAGGGCGGGCTCAGGCGATCCGCAGCGCGAGCTCGCTTGCTTCCGTTTCGGCAAAGCCCGCCTGCAAGACCTCTTCGCGCTTGTGGCGCAGATGTGCACGCAGGATGTGGGCGAGGCCGGCGCCGTCGCGCCGTTGCAGGGCGTTCAGGATCGCCTCGTGCTCGCTGACGGCGAAGGCCCAGCGCTGTGGCGTCATCGGCGTGACATAGCGCGCGCGCCGGATGCGGGCTGTCACGGACGCATAGAGCCCCGCCAGCACGGGATTTCCCGCCGCGGTGACGATGGCCTCGTGGATGGCGCGGTTGCCGCGGTAGTACTGGATCAGGTCGCCCTCGCGATAATGCTGCACCATCGCCGCATGGGCGGCGGCGACCTCGGCGATCCCGGCGTCGGTGATGCGTTCGCAGGCGAGCTCGCCGGCCAGCGCCTCGAGGCCCTGGCAGACCTCGAACAGGTCGCGCACGTCCTTGTCGGTCAGCTTGGCTGCGCGCGAGCCGCGATGCGGCAGCAACTGCACGAGACCTTCGGCCGCGAGCACCTTCAGCGCTTCGCGCAACGGCGTGCGCGAGATCTGGAGCCGGTCGCACAACTCGCGCTCGGGAATCCGTGCCCCCGGCGGGATTTCGCCGTCGAGCAGGATGTCGCGGATACGGCCGACGACCTCTTCATGAAGCATGAGAGCTGGCTCCGTTTTGCATGCAAAACTAAAGATAATCCCCCGGCGACGTAAGTTCCAGCTTGAATATTCCAAATTTTGAATTCAAAAATGGTGAAAGCAAGAACAGGGACATGGGGAAATGGATCAGGCTGTCGGGGCGGAAGACCTCGTTTTCGAGCGCGTGGATGGCATCGGGCGGATCACCTTCAACCGTCCGCAGGCGCGCAATGCGTTCACCTTCGCCATGTACGAGCGCCTTGCCGCGGTCTGCGAAGAGGCCAACCGCGATCACTCGCTCAAGGTGCTGGTGCTGCGCGGTGCGGGCGACAAGGCCTTCGCCTCGGGCACCGACATCAACCAGTTCCGCGAATTCAGGACAGCGCAGGACGCCATCGACTACGAGAACCGGATCGACCGGGTGCTGACCACGCTCGAGCAGTGCCGGGTGCCGACCATCGCAGCGATCAACGGCTTCTGCACCGGAGGCGGGGCGGGCATCGCCGCGGCCTGCGACCTGCGCATCGGCACCAGAAGCGCGAAGATCGGCTTTCCCATCGCTCGCACCCTCGGCAATTGCCTGTCGATGTCCAATGTCAGCCGTCTCACTGCCCTCATCGGGGCTGCGCGCGTCAAGGACCTGATCTTCACCGCGCGTCTGGTCGATGCCGCGGAGGCTTTGAGCGTCGGGTTGCTCGGCGAGGTCGTCGAGGATCTCGCGGCGCTCGACCGTCGCGCCGACGAGGTCGCCCAACTCCTGGCCGGTCACGCGCCGCTGACGCTGACAGCGACCAAGCAGGCGGTCGCCCGCCTGCAACGCCGGCTGACGCGGGACGAGGGCGAGGACCTCATCCTGATGTGCTACACGAGCCAGGATTTTCGCGAAGGGCTCGATGCTTTCCTCAACAAGCGCGCGCCGCAGTGGCGCGGTCAATAGGACGCCCCGATGCAAAGCGATCGAATCCCATCCGTCTCCCGTCATTCGGGTCCGCTGGCCGGCCTCAAGGTCATCGATCTCACCCATGTCATGGCAGGGCCGACCTGCACCCTGATGCTCGCCGACATGGGTGCCGACGTCATCAAGATCGAGAAATCGCCGAACGGCGACGACACCCGCCATTCGGTCCCGCCGAAGATCGGCGACGAGGCCGCCTCCTTCCTGATGATGAACCGCAACAAGCGCGGCATCGTGCTGGATCTGAAGACCGGCGGCGGCAAGGAGGTTCTGCGGCGGCTGATCGCGGACGCCGACGTGCTGGTGGAGAATTTTGCGCCGGGCGCCATGGAGCGGCTGGGATTTGGCTACGAGGAGCTCCACAAGGCGTTTCCGGCGCTGATCTACTGCTCGCTGTCGGGTTTTGGCCGCACCGGTCCCTACAAGCATCGGCGCGGCTTCGACCTGGTCGCGCAGGCCATGAGCGGCATCATGAGCTTTACCGGCGAGCGCCCGGACGGCCCGCCGGTCAAGTGCGGGCCGCCGCTGTCCGACATCACGGCCGGCCTGCTCGCCAGCATGGGCATTCTCGCGGCCTATACCCACCGCCTCAAGACCGGCGAAGGGCAGTGGGTCGAGACCTCGCTGTACGAAGCGGCGCTGGTGCAGACCTATTGGCAGTCGACGATCGCGCTGGCCGCGGGCACCGCGCCGCGCGCGATGGGCTCGGCGCATCCGCTCAACGCGCCGTATCAGGCCTTCGAGGCCTCGGACGGCTGGCTCGTGGTCGGCGGCGCCAACAAGAAGCATTGGCTGTTGATGCTGGAGGCGCTCGGCGCGAGCGAGCTCGCCTCCGATCCGCGCTTCGTCACCGGCGCCGACCGCATGGCCAATCTGAAACAGCTCGAAGCGGTCCTGAGCGAGCGCTTCCGCACCCGGTCGCGGGCGCATTGGCTCGCGGCGCTGGACGAGAAGGGGGTGCCGTGCGGCCCCGTGCATGACATGCTGGAGGCGTTGAGCGATCCGCAGACGCTGGCCCGCGAGATGGTGGTCGAGGTCGAGCATTCCACGCTCGGGCCGGTGAAGACGATCGGGCTGCCCGTAAAGTTCTCGGAGACGCCCGGCAAGGTGCGCACGGGTGCGCCGGTCTACGGCGAGCACACCCGCGAGGTGCTGGCCGAGCATGGGTTCGACCAGAAGCAGATCGAAGCGCTCGAAAAGGAAGGCGCCATCGTTTCGGCCTCGGGAAGACGCGAGGAACGCGTCGCCTGAGCGGACGTCGATACAACAACTAAAACACAAAATCCGGGAGGAAATCATATGGGTCGCACGTCAATGCTTCTGCTTTCCGCCACCGCTTCCGTGCTCGCCGGCACGATTCCGGCGCTCGGCGCCTGGCAGCCGCAGAAGCCGATCGAGTTCGTGGCCACCGCCGGGCCGGGCGGCGGCACCGACAACATTGCCCGCGCGGTGCAGAACATCATCACCAAGTACAAGCTGACGGAGCAGCCGATCGTCGTCGTCAACAAGGGCGGCGGCAGCGGCGCGGAAGGCTACGTCTACGGCAAGGCGTCCGCAGGGGATCCCTACAAGGTGATCTTCGGCACGTCGAACGCCTGGCAGCAGCCGCTCGTCTCCAAGGTCGCGTTCAACTACACCGATCTGACCCCGATCGCGGCGATGGCGCAGGACGAGTTCCTGCTCTGGGTCAAGCAGGATTCGCCCTACAAGAATGCGGGCGACTATCTGAAGGCGGCCGCATCAGGCGAGTTCAAGATGGGCGGCGCCCAGTCCAAGGACACCGACGAGGTGCTGACGCGGATGATCGAGAAGGCCGGCAAGGTCAAGCTGACCTACATCCCCTTCAAGAGCGGCGCCGAGACCGCAGTGCAGCTCGCCGGCGGACACCTCGATTCCCACGTCAACAATCCCAGCGAGAGCCTCGGTCAATGGCGCGGTGGAACGCAGCGGCCGCTGTGTGTTTTCAGCCCGCAGCGGCTGCCGCAGGGACCCAAGATCACCGCGACCGAGGGCTGGGGCGACGTCCCGACCTGTGCCGAGCAGGGTCTCGACATCAAGCAGTATGAGCAGCCGCGGACGGTGTGGCTGCCCGGCAAGGTCACGCCGGAGCAGGCCGCGTTCTACGTCGACCTGATGAAGAAGGTGCAGGCCACGCCCGAATGGAAGGACTACATCGAGAAGACCTCCCAGGTGAACACGTTCCTGACCGGCGCCGAGTTCGACAAGTTCATCAAGGAGGACCTCGAGCACCTCAAGCAGGTTGCGGCCGAGCAGGGCTGGCTGATCAAGTGAGGCCGCGCGCGCCCCACACGCCGCCGTCGTCCCGGCGAAGGCCGGGACCCATACCGCGTGATCTCTCGATGGACATCGGTCGTCGTACCGAGGAACGTTTAACGCCGAGTCTTCGTCAAATGTCTCCCTGGGGTTATGGGTCCCGGCCTTCGCCGGGACGACACCGAATGTTGGGAAACATGGCCCGAGAACGGAGCTTTCGATGATCTCACGCCGCGCGCCCCACACGCCGCCGTCGTCCCGGCGAAGGCCGGGACCCATACCGCGTGATCTATCGGTGAATGTCGGTCGTCGTACCGAGGAACGCTTAACGCCGAGCCTTCGTCTAACGTCTCCCTGGGGGTATGGGTCCCGGCCTTCGCCGGGACGACGCCGAATATTTAGTCCGCAGCTCGACTGGAGCCTGCCATGATCTCGCGCCGCGCGCTCGAACTCGCGACTGCCATCCTCACCGGCGGCTTTGGTGCTGCGGTGGTGGTGTCGAGCCTCGACAACGGCATCGGCTGGTCGAGCGCCGGCGTGGACGCGGGCACGTTCCCGTTCCTGACCGGCATCGTGATCGTGCTCGGCAGCCTCTACAACCTGGTGCGCGGCGTGTTGCCGGCTGCAACGCTGGCCAGCGTGCCTGTCGCCATCACGTCGCTGGAATTGCGCAGGCTCGCCGCCCTGTTCTTGCCGGCTGCGATTTTCGTGGCTGCGATACCGTTGCTCGGGATGTATCTCGCCTCGGCGCTCTATGTCCTTGCGGTGCTCGCGATCCCCAAGCACCAATCCGTGCCGCGTGCGCTGGCCATGGCGGCGGCAACGGCGCTCGCGCTCTACGTCGTGTTCGAGCGCATGTTCCAGGTCAGCCTGCCGCACGGCGCGCTCGCCGCCGCGTTCGGCTTCTGACGGAGGGCCGATGGACAATCTCGGAGAACTCCTGCACGGCTTCACCATCGCGGTCACCATGCCGCATCTGCTCCTGATGGTGGTCGGCGTGCTGCTCGGCATCCTCGTCGGCGTGCTGCCGGGGCTGGGCGCGCCGAACGGCGTGTCGCTGTTACTGCCGCTGACCTTCGGCATGCAGCCGGTCTCGGCGATTATCCTGCTCTCCAGCATGTATTGGGGCGCGCTGTTCGGCGGCTCGGTGACCTCGATCCTGTTCAACATTCCCGGTGAGCCATCCTCGGTGGCGACCACCTTCGACGGCTATCCGATGGCGCGCGACGGGCGGCCGACGACCGCGCTCGCCACGGCCTTCGGCTCGGCGGCGTTCGGCGCGCTGGTCGGCGTCATCCTGATCACCTTCCTTGCGTCCTGGGTGGCGCAGGTCGCGCTTGCTTTCGGCCCGGCGGAGTACTTCGCGGTCTATTTCCTCGCCTTTGCGAGCTTCGTCGGCATGGGCGGTGCGGCGCCGATCAAGACCGTCGTCGCGCTCGCGATCGGATTTGCGATCGCCGCCATCGGCATCGACACCGTCTCCGGCAGCGTGCGCCTCACCATGGGCATCGACGAGCTGGTCAAGGGCGTGAACTTCGTCGTCGCGGTGATGGGCCTGTTCGGCATCGGCGAGCTCCTGGTCGCCGTCGAGGAGGAGTTTCATGCCCGCGCGGTCTCCTCAAGAATCGATTGGCGCGAGGTGTTTCGCGCGGTCGGCCGTCTGCCACGTCACGGCGTTGCGCTGCTCCGGAGCGCGGCGATCGGCTGCTGGATGGGGATCACGCCGGGCGGCCCGACGGCGGCCTCGTTCATGAGCTACGGCATCGCCCGCCGCTTCTCGCGCCGCGGCCGCTATTTCGGCACCGGGGAGGTCGAAGGCATCATTTCGCCGGAAACCGCCGATCATGCCGCCGGCACCAGCGCGCTGCTGCCGATGCTTTCGCTCGGCATTCCCGGCTCGGCGACCGCGGCCGTGATGATGGGCGGACTGATGATCTGGGGGCTCAATCCCGGGCCGATGCTGTTCGTCGACCAGAAAGATTTCGTATGGGGCCTGATCGCCTCGATGTATGTCGGCAACATCGTCGCGGTCGCGCTGGTGCTGCTGACCGTCCCGGTGTTCGCGGCCCTGATGCGGATTCCCTTCGTGATCATCGCGCCGCTGATCGTAATCATCTGCGTCGTCGGCGCCTATTCGGTGTCGAACTCCTATCTCGACGTGGTCATGATGCTCGGCTTCGGCATCGTCGGCTATCTCTTCAAGAAGCTGTTCTATCCGCTGGCGCCGCTCGTGCTGGCGATCGTCATCGGCGACAAGGCCGAAGACGCGTTCCGGCAATCGATGCTGATCTCGAAGGGATCGCTCGGGATCTTCTTTGCGAACAAGCTGGTGACATGCCTGGTCCTGGCCGGGATCGCGCTGTTGCTGCTGCCACTGGTGCTTCAGCTCGTGGGCGTGCTGCGCAAACCCGCCACCGGGTCCACCGTTGAGGAAAAGGTGACCATATGACCGCAAAACCGATCATTGCACTGGCAATGGGCGATCCCGCCGGCATCAGCCCGGAGCTGACCGCGAAGCTCGTGGCGCTGGACGAGGTCCGCCGCCGTGGCCGCATCGTCGTGATCGGCGACCGGCGCGTCTTCGACGAGGGCGCGCGCGTCGCCGGCGTCACGCCGGAATTGACCGCGGTGGAGCAGGGTGCCGACTTCGATGAGCAGCCCGGCGATGTGCTGTTCCTCGATCTCGGTCATCTCGATCCGGCGCGGGTCGAGCGCGGCGTGGCGAGCCTCGCGGGCGGGCAATTCGCGCTGGCCAACTACAAGCGCGCGCTCGAATTTGGCAGGGACGGCCGGGTCGATGCCGTCTGCTTCACGCCCTTCAACAAGGCGGCGATGCGGCTTGCGCGCTCCGACTATGACGACGAGATCGCGTTCTCGGCCGAGGTGGTCGGGCTCAGGACGCCGGCCAGCGAATTCAACGTGCTCGGTGAGCTCTGGAATGCGCGTGTCACCTCGCACATTCCGCTCAGGGACGTCGCCGCGAAGCTGACCGGCGAGCGCATCCAGCGCGCGCTCAAGCTGACGGATTCCTGCATGCGCAACGCCGGTTTTGCAGAGCCGCGCATTGCGGTCGCCGGGCTCAATCCGCACGCGGGCGATGGCGGCAATTTCGGCCGCGAGGAGATCGAAATCATCGCGCCGGTGGTGGCAGCCGGCCAGCGTGACGGCATCGCCGTGGAGGGACCGTTTCCCGCCGATACCGTGTTCCTGCGCGCCAAAGGCGGCGCCTTCGACGCGGTGCTGACGATGTATCACGACCAGGGCCAGATCGCGATGAAGCTGATGGGCTTCGATCGCGGCGTGACCCTGCTCGGCGGTTTCCCGTTCCCGATCTGCACGCCCGCGCACGGCACCGCCTACGACATCGCAGGCCAGGGGATCGCCTCGACCGGTGCCGGCCGCGCCGCGCTGCTGCTCGCGGCGGAGATGGCCGGCCGTGCGGCAGCGCTGCGGAATTGATGCGGCGGGCGCGTGCGGACGCTCAGCGTCTTGTGAGCCAATTCGCGAGCGATGTTTTTCCGAGCCGCGCCTCGCCGAGCGGGACCAGCGATGTGTCGTCGATAGGGGCACCGTAATAGGGCCCGGTTGGGTCTCCCACCACCGGACGGGTGTCGCCGGACGCTTTCACGCCACGTGCGATGAACTCATTGAAGGGGGCCCTCTCGGGTCCCGCGATATCGATCGTGCCATTGAGCGGCTGGCCCGTTGCGACCTCCGCGAGGTGATCGGCGACGTCCTCGGATGCGATCGGCTGAAACTGCGCCGAGGGGACGACGATCCTTCCTCCGACCACACCCATTTCGGCGAGGGCGCCGAGGAACTCGAAGAATTGGGTGGCGCGCACGATCGAGTAGGGGACCGAAGCGGACTTGACGATGTTCTCCTGGGCGAGCTTGGCGCGGAAATACGAATTGTCGGGCGAGCGTTCGGCCCCCACGATCGACAGCGCCACGTGATGCCTCACATTCGTTGCCGCCTCGGCCGCGACGAGGTTCTTGCTCGAACGCTCGAAGAATTCGAGCACGGCCGCGGGCTCCCAGGACGGCGCGTTGGCAACGTCGACGACGACATCCGCGCCCGCCAGTGCGGCGATGAGGCCTTCCCCGGTCACGGCGTTCACGCCCGATCTCGGCGAGGCCGCTACGGCGTCGTGGCCGCGTGCCCCAAGGTTCGCCACCAGCTTCGATCCGATCAATCCTGTTCCGCCGATCACGACGATCTTCATGGCGCGTCTCTCCATTTTTGCGAAATCGCGCCGATCAAGGCCAGGCGGTGCCGACGCTCACCTGGACCGATGTTAGGGAAGCAAATTGTCAGAGATTTGCCCAAGGGGGGCCAAAAAAACCCAGCATTATCCACCCCCACGATTCAGTGCATGGGGTTGTTTTTCAGAATCTGAGTTCGAGAGGCGCCTGGCGTCACGCCCCGCAGACGATAACGCCGTACCAGCCCAGCCCCCTGTAGGTCTCGTAGCCGGGGGTCGCATGGAAGGCGACCATGGAACCGGCACGGTCCTGGTAGAAGCCGGAGCGCTGGCCGTTCAGCGACAGCGAAAGGCGCTCGCTCAAAATGCCCTGGCCGTCGGAGGCGGCGATCACGCGGAAGTTCGAGTCGACCAGCAGCACGCGGGCCTTGTCGCTGTCGCCGACGCGCACGCCCTGGACGATGGCGCGGGCCTGCGGCTCCCAGTCGAAATGGATGGCGAGCACGCCGATCGGCGCGCCATTGGCCTGGCCGCCGGCGCGCACACTGGCGCAATAAGTGGCCACCTGCGCATTGCCGAGCAGCGACTGGTTCTCGATGTCGCCGGCGACATAGTCGTCGCCCGAGCGCAGGCCCTTCGCCTCGCGAAACCATTTGGTGTGGGCGACGTTCTGGCCAACCACGCGAAAGCGGTCGGCGCGGCCGTTGGCGATGACATTGCCCTCGAGGTCGCAGAGCCAGAGGTCGAGATAGACCGTGTAGGCGCCGAGAATGACGCCGAGCCGCTGCGAGGCATATTTCACCGCCGCAGGTTCAGGCGAGGCCGCGCAATCGACCAATGCGGAATCGGTCGCCCACCAGCGCACGTCGCAGGTGCGCTCATACAGGTTTCGGTCGATCAGCTCGACGGCGTTGAGGGACAGATCGACCATGCGCTCGCCGCGCGAGCGCTGGCTCATCCGCTCGATCGAGGAGACGAGGTCGCCGGTGCGCTTGGTGAGCTGTGTCTCGAGCTCGCGCGCGATGGTCTCGACCTGCTGGCCGACGCCGCGCACCTCCTGCGCCACGACGGCAAAGCCTGCGCCTTGCGCGCCCGCCCGCGAGCTCTCGATCAGCGCGTTCAGCGCCAGCATCTTCATCTGGTTGGTGATCTGCTGGATCGACTTGGTCTTGTCGACCGCGATCTGGTTGACCTCCGCGGTCAGGCGGTTGATCAGCGCGGAGATGTCGGAATCGTCCTCGGCGGGCTCGGCGGTTCCGTTCGCGATCGGCTTGGTCTTCAGACCCAGCGCAGCAGACATCCGAAAATTCCCTTGGCAATGAGGCCTGATCTGCAACGAACCCGGAACCACCAATCACAGATCCAATACGATTCTTTTTCGAGGATTCCGCCTAACGCCCGCTTAATTTGCTGTCCGGCGGACTGCCCAAATAATGGTCAGCTCGCGCGTTAAAGCGGCAATCCACCGCTCCGTGCTCTGGACTGAGGACCTCAGCGCTGTGGAAGGCAGACAACGGCAAGCTCATGGATCAGCCCGACCGAGCCTGGCAGCGGCCAGACCGTCCCACGTCACAATAGTCAATCGCGGCTTGCCATTGCGCGTCCGTGGGTGAGGCGAAGCTGTGGCCGGTCGCCTGCTCGAACAGCCCGAGCTTGGACCACGGCGAACCGAGCCCGGATGTGTTCATGTCGACGGATGATGTCCCAAGCGCGAGAGGATGCGTCTTTCGACGGCCGACGACAGCCAGCGACGTCACCTCGCCAAAGGCGGGATCGGCTTCAAGCCGCGCGATGATGCGGCTTGCTTCCTGATGGTCCCACAGATTCATGCGCCGCTGGTCAAACAGGATCGAGGCGTCGGCACCAACGTAGCCCGTGATGATGATGGCGAATGCGACAACCAGACAAGGGTGCAGTCGGGCGAATGAAGATCGAAAGCCGATCACGCCGAGCGCCGCAATGCACAGTGCGACGGGCGACAGCAGTCTCGGTGCCAACCAGGCGACATCACCCATGAGTGGAGCGATCGCAGCGCACGCAAGGGCAACCATGACGGTCAGCGCCGCAACGAGCGCCGCGAGAATGTCCCGCCGTTGCAAGGTCATTCGCAGCAGCAGGAAGATGCTGAGCATAATCGCAAGAACTGTCACAATCGACATCGTCGTCGGGATGATGCCCTGCGGTGGAAGAAGGGACAACCGCGTCGCGTCGCCGAGCGTGTGAAGCTTCTGCAGGAACTCCGGCGAGCTGGAACGAAACGCTCTCCCCGCGGCAACCGCAGGAAATAGATGGCCGGTCGAAAGCAGGCACAGTACGTAAACGGCGAATCCAGCCAGCAGGACGGACGAGCGGCGCAGGAAACGGCCGAGCAGAGCGGAAAGATCGGACTGCGAGGCACCGTGGCAACCGGCGAGGTCGGCCACCAGGACAAGCAGGCTCCCTGCCGCCATGTGGGCGATCACGACCTGATAGTTCCCCAGTGCAAGGACGACGGCTCCGACACTTGCAGAACGCCAGAGCCATGATGGCGGCGCACGATAGGCACTCCATACAGCCACTGCCGCGAAGAACACCGCCAGGACCGTCGCGAAGGTGACCTCGCCGTAGTAGAAATATTCGGTCGCGAACGGATGCAGGGTGAACAGCGCCGCAAAGGCGAATGCCTCGTGCTGCCTGACGTCATCGATGATCGCGGCCGCGAAGATGAACCCAGAGATGATGAACAACGGTATCGACAGGCACATCGATGCGCACATCGATTCAATCGGCAGGAACCCGACCTGCGCCTGCAACCACCACAGCGCGGCGCGAACGAAGCGGCCGTCACCGAGCGAATAGGCGATCTCGCCGCTGAACGACTTCCGGGCGACGTCGTAGGTGTCGATGGAATACATCGGCGCAAACAGGGCCTGGCCACGCGCAATGACGTTAAGGCCGAGCGCGACCCAGAACGGTGCGGCGAACCGCGCGGCTGCGACCCTTGCGACGCTGGCGTTCAACGACCCGGCCTGCACGACGCCTCTGCTGATATCGAGCGATGGAGCTGCGGGACAGCAACGCGTTTCAGAAGGCCGAAATGAGAGGCTTTTCAGGAGGTGCTGTGCAGGGCAGGGGGAATTCGGCGTTGGCTGCGTTGTGCAAAACCGCCCGGCCGAGGCATCGGGCAATTGCCCAATGTGCTAACCTCGTCGTACGGACTGAACGCAATATGGCTCCTCCCGCATCCGCTCTCCCTGTCGAGGCGCCCCAGGCGTTCCTGGGTGTCGCGCACTCGCTCACCGACAAGCTCTGGCGCGACCGGCTGGACGCGCGGGGGGCCGCCAAGGCGCTTGCCATCGTGCAGCAGCATCAATTGCCGGAGCTTTTGGCCCGGGTGCTGGCGGGGCGTGGCGTCGAGATCGATGCAGTCGCCGACTTCCTCGATCCGACCATCCGCAAACTGCTGCCCGATCCGTTCACGGTGACGGAGATGGAGGCCGCCGCAAAGCGGATCGCGGACGCTGCCGTGAAGGGCGAGAAGGTCGCCATCTTCGGCGACTACGACGTCGACGGCGCGACCTCGGCGGCGCTGCTGGCCTGGCACCTGCGCCATTGCGGCCTCGATCCGCTGATCCACATTCCCGACCGTATTTTCGAGGGCTACGGCCCGAACGTCGAGGCGGTGCGTGCGCTCGCCGCGAAGGGCGCGACGCTGCTCGTCACCGTCGATTGCGGCACCACCAGCATCGAGCCGCTGGCCGAGGCCAAGCGCCTCGGGTTGTCCGTGGTCGTGATCGATCATCACCAGTGCGGCCTCGACCTGCCCGAGGTCGACGCGCTGGTCAATCCGAACCGCCCCGACGATCTCTCCGGCCTCGGCCATCTCGCCGCCGTCGGGCTCGTGCTGGTGACGCTGGTCGCGGTCAATCGCGAGCTGCGCCAGCGCGGTTTCTGGACGGCTGAAATGCCGGAGCCGGATCTGCTCGGCATGCTGCATCACGTCGCGCTCGGCACCGTCGCCGACGTCGCGCCGCTGATCGGGCTCAACCGCGCCTTCGTCGCCAAGGGGCTGATCGCGATGCGGCGGCGCGACCATGTCGGGCACACCGCGCTGATGGACGTGGCGCGGCTCAACGGCCCGCCGGAGGCCTGGCATCTCGGCTTCATGCTGGGGCCGCGTGTCAATGCCGGCGGCCGCATCGGCCGCGCCGATCTCGGCGTGCGGCTGCTGCTGGAAAGCGACAGCGTCGAGGCGGCGCGGATCGCGGCCGAGCTCGACCGCCTCAACAGCGAGCGCCGCGTCATCGAGCAGGCGGCGGAAGTACAGGCCGAGGCCGAGGCGCTGGCCTCGATCGGGCTCGAGGACAAGCTCGGCGTGATCGTCACGGCGTCCGAAGGCTGGCACCCCGGCGTGGTCGGCCTCGTCGCCGCCCGCCTGAAGGAAAAATTCTCGCGGCCCGCATTCGCGATCGCGCTCGAGCCCGGCGGCATCGGCACCGGCTCCGGTCGCTCGATCGCCGGCGTCGATCTCGGCAAGGCGGTACGGCAGGCGGTGGTCGACGGCGTCCTGCTCAAGGGCGGCGGCCACGCCATGGCCGCGGGCGTGACGCTGCGAAAGGAGAAGCTCGCCGAATTCCGCGCCTATCTCGAGAATGCGCTGGCGCGCGACGTCGCCGAGGCGCGCCATGTCAACGAGCTCTATATCGACGGCGCGGTGTCCGCGCGCGCGGTGACGACGGAGCTCGCCGCGACGCTGAACCGCGCCGGTCCCTTCGGCAGCGGCAATCCGGAGCCGGTGCTGGCGCTGCCGGCGCACCAGCTCGTCTTTGCCGACGAGGTCGGGCAGGCGCATTTGCGGCTGCGATTCAAATCCGGCGACGGCACTATTCTCAACGGCATCGCGTTCCGCTCGGTCGGCCAGAAGCTCGGCAACGCGCTGGTCGCCAATCGCGGCCAGCAATTGCATGTCGCGGGGTCATTGTCGGTCGATCGCTACCAGGGCGTCGAGCGCGTGCAGTTCCGCGTCATCGACGTCGCGCTACCGGACCAGGGGCCATCCGTGATTAGATAATTGGACAGAGGTCTCCAACAACAAAAAAGGGAGTGAGCATGGCAGGGCAGGTTGAGGGCAAGGTCGCGCTGGTCACGGGCGGCGCTTCGGGCATTGGCGAAGCGATCGTCGAGCTGTTCGCGCGCGAAGGCGCGACCGTGATCGCCACCGACATCGACGAGCTGCGCGGTCCCGATCTGGTCAGACGCGTGACCAAGGCCGGGGGCAAGGCGATCTTCCTGGAGCAGGACGTCACCAGCGAAGAGCGCTGGATCGAGGTCGTCGCCGAGATTGCGAAGCGCTACGGCCGGCTCGATACGCTCGTCGCCAATGCCGGCATCGGCATTGCCGTGCCCTCGATCACCGAGATGACGCTTGGTGACTGGCGCAAGCAGAATGCGATCAATCTCGACGGCGTGTTTCTTTCGGTCAAGCATTGCCTGCCCTTGATGCGCAAGCATGGCGGCGGCTCGATCGTCATGATGTCCTCGCTCGCGGGCCTGCGCGGCGCGCCCGGGCTGTCGGCCTATTCGGCGACCAAGGGCGGCGTGCGGTTGTTCGCCAAATCGATCGCGATGGAGTGTGCGGCGGCGGGCGACGGCATCCGCGTCAACTCCGTCCATCCCGGCATCATCGACACCCCGATCTGGGGCAAGATCCCGACCGGCGCGACCGGCGCCGGCCAGAACGCGCCGATCGATCCCGAGGAGCGCGCCAGGATCGCAACGCCGCTCGGCCGCGCCGGCCAGGCCGCGGAGATTGCTTCGGGCGTGCTGTATCTCGCCTCCGACGCCTCGCGCTATGTCACCGGCAGCGAGCTCGTCATCGACGGCGGCATGAACGCCGGCGCCGTGCCGCGGCGACAATAGGCCGCGCGGTACCCGCGAAGGGCAGGGTCGCGCCTGGCAGGGGCTGACGCAAGAGCGCAGCCCCTGTACAACGCGGACAGCTCCCGACCGACAGAGGTGTCCTCGCCATGGCGCACAGCCTTCACGCTCCCGCACCCATTGCCGATCGCTCGAACCGGCCGGACCTCGCCACCGACGCGATCCGCACCGCGCGCGAGGACCTCGCCGCCTGCTTCCGCATGGCGGCGCGCAACGGCTTTGAGGAGGGCATCTGCAACCATTTCTCGGCCGTGGTGCCCGGTCATGATGATCTCTTCCTCGTCAATCCCTATGGCTACGCCTTCCGCGAGCTGACCGCCTCAAAGCTGCTGATCTGCGACTTCCACGGCAACGTGCTCGACGGCGAAGGCGTACCGGAGGCGACCGCGTTCTACATCCATGCCGAGATGCACAAGCGCCTGCCGCGCGCGAAGGTCGCCTTCCACACTCACATGCCCTACGCCACGGCGCTGTCGATGACCGAGGGCGAGCCCCTGATCTGGGCCGGCCAGACCGCGCTGAAATTCTACGGCCGCACCGCGGTGGACCGCGACTACAATGGCCTCGCGCTCGACAGCCGCGAGGGCGCGCGCATCGCCTCCGCCGTGGGCGATGCCGACATCGTCTTTATGAAGCATCACGGCGTCATGGTGCTGGCCCCGACCATCGCGGAAGCCTGGGACGATCTCTATTACCTCGAGCGGGCCGCCGAGGTGCAGGTGCTGGCGATGTCGACCGGGCGCAAGGTGCTGCCGGTCGATCCCGCCATCGCGGCCGAAACCTACCGGCAGATGCGCCAGGGCGATTCCGAATCCGCGCGGCTGCATCTCGCCGCGATCCGGCGCCAGCTCGACGCGGAGGAGCCGCAATACCGGCACTGAACGCGCCTACGACCCCTGCCGCAGCTTCGCCAGCACCTTGAGCCCGCCATAGCCATCGGCGGGCGCGATCCCGGCGCGCTGCTGGAAATCCTTGACCGCCTTCATGGTGTCGTTGCCGACGCGGCCGTCGGTGCCGCCGGTGTCGAACCCGGCCTTGGTCAGGCGCGTCTGCATCTCCTGCACCTCGGCGAGCGTGAGTGCGCGCTCCGAGCCGGGGAAGGGCTGGATGAAGGGCGGTGCGCCGAGGCAGCGATCGCCGAGATGGCAGATCGCCAGCGCATAGTTCATCGAGGGATTGTAGCTCTTGACCGAGTAGAAATTCGGCCCCAGCAGGAACGTCGGCCCGCCCGCGACCGGCGTCCAGAGCTGCGCGGATGCATTCGGTTGCGGAAACGGCTGGCCGTCGGCGCGGGTGACGCCGGCCGCCTGCCACGCCGCATAGGTGCGGCTGCCGCTGGCGTTGCCGGCTCCGCGCACCTCGTAACCCCAGTGCTCGCCGCGGTGCCATTTGCCGCGATTGACCAGATATTTCGCGGTCGACCCCAGCGCGTCGTCCGGCTTGCCGAAGGGCGAGACCCGGCCGTCGCCGTCATAGTCGATGCCGACATTAAGCCAGACCTCCGGCATCCATTGCGAATGGCCCATCGCGCCGGCCCAGGATCCCCGCATCTCCTCCGGCGTGCTCCAGCCCTTGTCGACGATGCGCAGCGCGTTGATCAGCTCGGTCTCCCAATAGGCCTTGCGGCGCGGCTCGTTCCAGGCGAGCGCGGCCAGCGAGGGAAACACCGGCGTCATGTGGTTCTGCTGCACCAGCGGATCGCCATAGGCGGACTCGACGCCCCACAGCGCCAGCAGCGTGCCGCGCTCGACGCCGAAGTCGCGCTCGATCCGCGCGAGCAGCGCCTCGTTGTTCTTCAGCGCGATCTTGCCGTTGATGATGCGCCAGTCGGAGACGCGGCGGTTGATGTATTGCCAGACCTGCTCGTGGAATTCGGGCTGGCTGCGCATCTGCTTGAACACGCTCATGTCCGGCTCGACGCGCGCCATCGCGCGCTGCCAGGTCGCGGCCGAAATGCCCTTCGCCATCGCGCGCGCACGAAAGCTCTCGCGCCATTCGTCGAAGCCCGGCGGCGCGGCGAGGACGTGTCTGGCGGAGCCGAGCAGAGCGGCGGCGCCGAGCGCTGATTTCAGCAGGGTGCGGCGGATGCGATTGGGCGAGGAATCAGCTTGTTTCATAGATGCATTGTAGCGGGAAACATGGTGTCTGTGAGCGGGTTCCTGGAACGGCCGGAATGGCTGTTCCCGCGGAACAAAATGTCGCAGTCCTGCATTCCCCTCAGCACAACATCGAGGAGGACAAGATGAGGAAATATCTGTTTGCCGCCGCCATGGTCACCGCGATCGCCGCCCCTGCGTTCGCCGATGAAGTCGGCGTTCATGTCGGCCCCGTCGGCGCGGGCGTGACGGTCGGCCAGTCTCACGAATATCGTGACCGCGATCGTGACCGCACCACGGTCATCAAGGAGCGCGCGCCCGCGGACCGCACCACCGTGATCAAGAAGGAAGATGAATTCGGCAACCGCAGCAAGACCGTGATTCATCACGACAACGACTGACGGAACAGGGCCCCGGCGGGTAGCGTCGGGGCCCGCTTTGCGCACGAGTCCGTTGATCGACCATCCGAGGTGGAATGAAGATACGCGCGCATGCGGAAAGCCATGTCGTCGAGCTCGACGATGGATCGCAATGGCAGATCTTTCCCGGCGATCTCGCGGCCACACTGAGCTGGCAACCTGAAACCGATCTGCACCTGGAGCCAAGCCGCGACCGGGTGAGTTCGCATGTGCTGGTGAATGCCGCAGATCAAAGCAGGGTCCGGGTGATCGCGGCGGACGAGACCTGGCCCGACGGCGAAGTCAAGAAAGTGCTGAAGGGCGGGTAGGACGTCCTGGGCCACGTCGGACCTGGGCAGTCCCCGACTCATCCCCCTGCAGCTCCGTCGCGATGCCGGCGAGCCAGCGGCGAACGCTTGCCTCGGCCCTGGCATCGAGGCCGCCCGCAAGGCGCTTCTCCAGCGCGATCACGCGCTCCCTGCACGCCTTCAACAAATTCGCCCCGCGCTGTGTCAGCGTCCATTGCTGGATGCGGCCATGGAGCGGATGAGGTGTCATCTCGATTGCGCCGTCACGTTCGAGATTGCGGATGATGACCCCGACCGTCTGCGGCGTCAGGAAGGTGAGGCGGGCGACGTCGGCGCCGGACAGACCGGGATAGGCGTTCAGCATGGTCAGCACCGCGAATTGCGGCGAGGTCACGCCGAGGTCGGCGAGTGACCGCTCCATGGTAAGCCGGACCGCTGCGTGGGCCTGCCGCAGGAGATAGCCGAGATAGCCTTGCTCACCGCGCTTGCCCTCACCCGGGCCGGGGACACGCACGGTACCGTCGCCGGCGGGCGAGGGCGCCTTGCGGGTGGTTTTCGATCTTGTGATGCCGACGGTCTTGCGTGTCATATAAGGGCTCTTATAAGATATAAGCCTTCTTACAATAAGACGAGGTGAACGGCAATGTCGCACCCCCGCAGCGAGTACGAGGATTTCAAGCGGCTCGCGCCCGATGCCTATGATCTGGTGCTGGCGCTGGGCCAGGTGGCGGCCAAGGCAGGCCTCGACAAGCAGCTCCTCGAGCTCGTCAAGCTGCGGGCCTCGCAGATCAACGGCTGCGCCTTCTGCGTGCAGCATCACATCCTGTTCTCGGAGCGGATCGGGGTGCCCGCCGACAAGCTCAACCTGGTCGCGGTCTGGCGCGAGGCGCCGGTCTTCTCGCCGCGCGAGCGCGCGGCGCTGGCCTGGGCCGAGGCGCTGACCTTCCTGCCGGAGGGAGTCAGCGACGAGATTTATGCGGAGGCGACCCGTGAATTCTCCGAGACCGAGCTGATGTACCTGACCTCGGCGGTCGCCTCGATCAACGTCTGGAACCGGTTTGGCGCGGCGTATGGCTGGACGCCCGCGAAGCGGCCGGTTGCGTCATCGTCCTAGCAACGGAGGAAGCTGCCATGACAACACTAAGTTTGTCCGGTCCGCGCTGGCCCATGCCGTCGCGCATGACGGCACTGGCCATCGTCGGTGGGCTCGCCTGTGCGTTGGCGCTCGGGAGGACCCTGCCGGTGACGATGGATACGGTCGCCGGCGCGCTCGCGCCGCTGTGTGCCAACGCCGCCGAGAGCTCGCCGCTCGACAAGGTCGAGCCGATCGCGTCCTATGCGCTGCCGAACGTGCCGGGCAAGCGCGTCACCATCGTGCGCGTGTTCTACGGTCCCGGCGGCTTTTCGCGGCCGCATCGCCACGCGGGTTCGGTGACGGCCTTCGTGACGAAGGGTGAGATCCGCTCCCAGCTCGGTGGCGGTCCGGTCGGGACCTTCGCCGTCGGCCAGTCCTTCTTCGAGCCGCCGGGCTCGACGCATCTGGTTTCGGCCAATGCCAGCACGACGGAGCCTGCGGAATTGATCGCGGTGTTCGTAGCGGACGAGGGCGCGCAGCTCACGACGTATCTGGAGTAGCTCGCGCGCTTGTGGCGATCGGTGGCCGTCAATTCTCCCCGCCGCTCGATCCCTCGCGCAGGTCCGGCTTGATTGCATCTTCGGGCAACGCATGTGCAACCGGCTGCGGCGTGCCCGCGATCTCCGGACCGACCTCATAGCCGCGGGCGCGGATCAGGCGTTCGTAGGCGGAGACCAGCGTGACGTAGGGGTTGACCCAGATCCAGCCGTCGCGGGTGAAGAGCTGGACGTCGAAATGCAGGTGCATCGAGGTGCCGGCGGGATGGTCGAGATAGTTCGAGACCACCCCGATCTTCTCGCCCTCGATCACGAGGCGGCCATTGAGCACGCCATCGGCGTTCATCACGTGCGGGTTCATGTGCATGTAGCGGAAGCGGATGTGCTCGGTGCGGCTGTTGACTTCGAGCGTCGCGGCCTGGTCCCGGGAGCCGCGGATCACCAGCGCGTCGCGCACCGCGACGACGGCGCGTTGCCTGCGGTCGCAGGGCTCGCTGCTCTCGCCAGGCGGCGGACAGTCGGCGGCGCGGATGTCCTCGCCCTGGTGGCCGTGGCCGCCGCCGCATTGCCAGACCTGGAAGCTGCGGGCCTCGCAGAAATTGTCGCGCCAGGGATAGGCGGTCGCGCCGTCGCCCTTGTCGCGCCTGCCGTAGGATTGCGAGCGCACGAAGGCGGGGGCCTTCTCGAGCGGGAAGTGGATCTGCGCATAGGCGATCGCGTCGGGACGGCCGCCCTGCTTGCGATAGCCGGTGTTCGGGATGATGTCGCCGCTCGGTCGGTAGCTGAACTCCGCAGAACGCTCTGCCGGCCGATCGATCACGTCGGAGGCAACGTCCATCAGCGGCCGCATGCGCTGGCCGCCGGCGACGCGCAGCGCCCGCAGGAAGCGTTCGGCAACCGGATAGGCCTCCCTGCAGGCAAGCCGTCGCGGCGTCGCCACGCTGTCGAGACACTGGATCGACACCACATAGGCGGCGCCGAAACGGGTGAAGGCGTAGCGCACAAAGCCTTCACGGATGAATCTGCGCATGTCCGGATAGGTGGCTGCGAGCGGCTTGACCGGCTCGCCCCTGCCGCCGGCGGGATCGGCGATGTCGTAGAGGAGCGCCGAGCCCGTGATCTGCACCTCGACCGGCTTTGCGAAGACGCGGGCCGGCAAGCCTTCGCCGCCGCCGGGCTCGAGTGAAAAGCTCGCGCTGTAGCCGGCGGGGCCGGCGTTGAACATGTCGACGGGATTGAAATCGGCCTGATAGCGCGACAGCGACAGGCTCTGCGGCGTGCCGCTGCGCTGGGCTTCCAGATAGGCGCCGGCATCGAAGGGCAGCAGCACGGGGACCGAGCTGCGGGCAATGCCTGTGAAAAACTGCGAGGAGACCGCGTTGACCTGAACCAGTGCCGGCGTGGCGCGCGGATCGTATCGCGGCACCGAACGGCGTGGCACGAAGATGAAATCGCCCGCAATCGCGGGGCGGCTGTTGATCTCGGTGCGGAGCTGGTCGAGCGCTGCGCGCCAATCGACGCGCAGGGCCGTGAGTGAGGGGCTGCGGAATTCATCCGCGGCCAGAGGGCTGGCGATCGGGAGCGAAAGCGACGCCAGGAGCAGCGAGACGAAGCGGAGACTCTTCCCAACCACTGTCTCGTCTCCCGGCGGCGCTTGCGCCGTCCCTCAGTCCTTCGCGCGCTCGGAGTAGGAGCCGTCCTCGGTCATCACCACGATGCGGGTGCCGACCGAGATGTGCGGCGGAACGGTGGTGCGGATGCCGTTGGAGAGCACAGCGGGCTTGTAGGACGACGAAGCCGTCTGGCCCTTGGTCACCGGCTCGGTCTCGACCACTTCCAGCGTCACGCGCTGCGGCAGAGCGAGCGAGACCACGTTGACGTCGTGGGTCGACAGCTTGACGGTCATGTCTGGCTGAAGATAGGCGGCGGCATCGCCGACGACGTCCTTGGGGACCTGGACCTGGTCGTAGGTCTCGGGGTTCATGAAGTGGAAGCCGTCGCCGTCTTCATACAGGAACGTGTAGTTGCGCTCCTCGATCGTGGCCTTCTCGACCTGGTCGGTGGTCTTGTACCGCTCGGAGATCTTTACCCCGTCGGAGATTCGGCGCATTTCGATCTGGCTGACCGGCGTGCCTTTGCCGGGATGGATGTTCTCGGCGCTCACGACGACATAAAGCTTGCCGTCTTGCTCGATGACGTTGCCCTTGCGAATAGAACTGGCGATGACTCTCAAAGCTGTATTTCCTGCTTGCTTGGCCCGGCTGCGGCCAGGACGTGGTCAAATTGATGGGGGACTTGGGGCCTCAAATCAGACCTCGGCGCCCGTTTCGGGGCGCAACATACTGATTTTGCCGTTGGATGCCAGCACTTTGCTGTGTCACGGAGTGGTGGGTTAATGGCTGGGGACAAGCCGCTTTCACCGTTCTGGTCACCCGATCGCCACGTCGACCGGCGGCCGTTCCTGCAGGCGCGGGGCGCGGTGACCGGGGCTTTACGGGGCTTTTTCGCCGAACAGGGCTTTGTGGAGGTCGAAACCTCCGTGCTTCAGGTCTCCCCGGGCAACGAGACCCATCTGCATGCCCCCAAGACCCAGATCATGCGCCCGGATGGCAGCCGCGCCACCCGTTACCTGCGGACCTCCCCGGAATTCGCCTGCAAGAAGCTCCTGGCGGCCGGCGAGCCCCGGATATTCGAATTCGCCCGGGTGTTCCGCGATCGCGAGCGCGGCGATCTGCACCTGCCCGAATTCACCATGCTGGAATGGTACCGGGCCGGCGCCCCCTACGACGCCATCATGGCGGACTGCGTGGTCGTAATCGCCAGCGCGGCCCGGGCCACGGGCATCGGGACCTTCTCGTTTCGCGGCCGGAGCGCCGATCCCTTCGTCGAGCCGGAACTTCTGACCGTCGCGGGCGCCTTCGAGCGGTTCGCCGGGATCGACCTGCTGGCGACCATTCTTGGCGAAGAGGGCGACCGCGCCGCACTGGCCAGGGCTGCCGACGGCAAGGTTCGCATCGCCCCAGACGACACCTGGTCTGACATCTTCAGCAAGGTGCTGGTCGAGCATGTCGAGCCGCATCTCGGGCAGGGGCGTTTGACGATCCTGTTCGAATACCCATCTCCAGAGGCGGCCCTGGCGCGGGTGAAGGCCGACGATCCGCGCGTCGCGGAACGGTTCGAGGTCTATGCCTGCGGCGTCGAGCTCGCCAACGGTTTTGGCGAATTGACCGACGCCGAGGAACAGCGCAAACGCTTCACCGAATCGATGGCGGAGAAGCAGCGCCGCTATGGCGAGGCCTATCCGCTGGACGAGGATTTTCTGGCCGCGGTTGCCCAAATGCCGGAGGCGAGCGGCGTCGCGCTCGGCTTCGACCGGCTGGTGATGCTGGCGAGCGGCGCAGCCCGGATTGATCAGGTGGTGTGGACACCGCCTGCCGATGAAACGTAAGCGAGACATGACGAAAACCAACCTTGCACGCACCTTGCGCGAGCCGGCCGAACTGGTGGCCGGGCAGCTTGCCCCTCCGGCGGCGCTGCCCGCGCTCGAACGCGTCGCCGCGCGCTATGCAGTCGCGATCACGCCGGCGCTGGTCGACCTGATCGACACATCCGATCCGGACGACCCGATCGCCCGCCAGTTCGTTCCGAGCGAGGCCGAGCTCGACGTGCGGCCGGGCGAAAGTGCCGATCCGATCGGCGACCACCCGCATTCGCCGGTGCCGGGCATCGTGCATCGCTATCCCGATCGCGTGCTGTTCAAGCTCGTCCACGTCTGCGCGGTCTATTGCCGCTTCTGCTTCCGCCGCGAGATGGTCGGCCCCGGCAAGGATAACGCGCTCTCGGACAGCGCCTATCGCGCGGCGATCGACTACATCCGCGCGCACAGCGAGATCTGGGAGGTGATCCTGACCGGCGGCGATCCGCTGATGCTGTCGCCGCGGCGCATGGGCGAGATCATGGCCGATCTGGCTGATATCGATCACGTCAAGATCATCCGCCTTCACACCCGTGTGCCGGTGGCCGACCCCGCGCGCATCAGCGACGAGATGGTCGGCGCGCTCAAGGTCGAGGGTGCAACGACCTGGGTCGGGCTGCATGCCAACCATGCGCGGGAGCTGACCGGCCCGGCGCGCGAGGCCTGCGCGCGGCTGGTCGACGCCGGGATTCCGATGGTGAGCCAGTCCGTGCTCCTGCGCGGCGTCAACGACAATGTCGCGGCGCTGTCGGATCTGATGCGCGCCTTCGTCGAATGCCGGATCAAGCCCTATTACCTGCATCACGGCGATCTCGCGCCGGGCACGGCGCATTTGCGCACCACGCTCGCGGAAGGCCAGGATCTGATGCGGCAGTTGCGCGGACGGGTGTCGGGCCTGTGTCAGCCCGACTACGTCATCGACATTCCCGGCGGTGCCGGCAAGTCGCCGGTCGGCCCGAATTATGTGTTGGCGGCGCAAAATACCGCACCGGATGCGGGTGCTGCGGAATCGGAAACGCGCTATCGTATCGTGGATTATTGCGGCGACGTTCACCTCTATCCGCCGGAGACCTGAGCGGTGGGATGGAAGACGTCGCCTTGAGAAGCGGAGCAGAAAGATGAAGAGCGTCGTCGTGGCACTGTCATTGCTGGTCGCGTTCGGCGGCGCGGCCATCGCCCAGTCCGGGAGCAAGGGATCGACGTCGTCGGGATCGTCGGCGGGGTCCATCCCGCAAGCGCCGGTCGGCCATCGTCAGCCGCGGAGCACCGATGTCCCGAACGAAAAGAACATCACCGATCCCAACGATCCCCTCAGCAAGGAAAATCAGGCGCTCGACAAGAAGATCAAGAGCATCTGCCGCGGCTGCTAGGATTGCTTTCACCGCTCCCCGCTGGGGAGAGGTAAGGAGCGAGCAAGAGACGGGGACGTCACCTGCTACGCCGAGCGCTCGTGCAGTCCCGCCCGCTTTGTGTTGCGCCGGATCTCGACCGCGTCGGCAAGCTGCTCGAGCACCTTCGCCGTGGTCGGCCAGTCGATGCAGCCGTCGGTAATGCTCTGGCCGTAGACGAGCGGCTTGCCCGGCACCACGTCCTGACGGCCGGCGACGAGATTGCTCTCGACCATCACGCCCATGATGCGGTTCTCGCCGCCCGAGATCTGGCCGGCGATGTCGGCCACGACCAGCGGCTGGTTCTCCGGCTTCTTGCTCGAATTGGCGTGGCTCGCATCCACCATCACCAGCGGTGCGACGCCGGATTTCGCCAGCTCGTTGCAGGCGGCCGCAACGTTTGCCGCGTCGTAGTTCGGCTTATTTCCGCCGCGCAGGATGATGTGGCAGTCCTCGTTGCCCGCGGTCGAGGCGATCGCCGAACGTCCGCGCTTGGTCACCGCCATGAAATGATGCGGGTGCGAGGCCGACTTCACCGCGTCGGCGGCGATCCGCACGTTGCCGTCGGTGCCGTTCTTGAAGCCGACCGGGCAGGACAGGCCGGAGGCCAGCTCGCGATGGATCTGGCTCTCGGTCGTGCGCGCGCCGATCGCAGCCCAGGAGACGAGGTCGGCGATGTATTGCGGTGTCGTCATGTCGAGGAATTCGGTGCCGGCGGGCAGGCCGAGATTGTTCACCGCCGAGAGCACGTTGCGCGCCAGCCGCAGGCCCTTGTTGATGTCGAAGCTGCCGTCGAGCTCGGGGTCGTTGATCAGGCCCTTCCAGCCGACCGTGGTGCGCGGCTTCTCGAAATAGACCCGCATCACGATCTCGAGCTGGTCGGCAAGGTCTTCGCGCAACTTTGCCAGGCGCTCGGCATAGTCGAGCGCGGCCTTGGGATCATGCACCGAGCAGGGGCCGACCACGACCAGCAGGCGGTCGTCCTGGCCGGTGAGGATGGCATGGATGGCGTTGCGCGCCGCCATCACCACACGCGTCGCGGTAAGCGTGCGCGGGACTTCGCCCATCACCTCTTCCGGCGTGCTCAGCTCTTTCAGTTCGCGGATACGAAGATCGTCGGTCGTGCTCAGCACGGCGGGCTCCTGTCTGTTTAGAACCTGCCGGCCAATAAAAAAGCCGCCAGGTCTGGCGGCTGTTCGGACGTTTGCTTCAATATTTCAGATTGAGCGCGATCCTCCTGCCGCCAGCGAGCTGTCGTAGCTAAAGTACCAAAAATAGCTGGTGGCGACGGTGATCATGGCAGGCCATATAGCGTGCCGTTGCCGCCTTGTCACCCCCCCAATCGGCCCGGCAGGCGACGAGACCCCTCAGGTGTTGCTATTTCGCGCCGCCATGGCCATGCCGATCAGGGTGGCGCCGCCGAACAGGAGGTTGATGCCGACGAGGATGCCGATCGCCCATTCGGCCGAGCTCGGCAGCCCGGTGATCACCATGAAGGAGATCGCGATGTCGAGGAGGCCCGAGATCAGGAGCCATGACCAGCGACCGCTGAGTTCGCGGCGGTGCTCCAGCGCATACATGATGGTGGTGATGCCCTCGGCGAGGAAATAGGCGCCCAGCACGATGGTCAGCGTCAGTACGGCCTGCATCGGCCGCGCCAGCAGGATCATGCCGGCGAGCACGGCGAGCGCGGCCGAGATCAGCGACCACCAGAAGCCCGGCGTGCTGCGCGCCAAGTAGGTCGCAACCAGTCCGCCGATCCCGCCGATCAGGAACATCCAGCCGAAAACAATCGCGATCGCAAGGCTCGCGAGAGGCGGCACGATCAGCGCCGTGACGCCGAGAACGACGAGCAGGATGCCTTCGAACAGGTAGGCCTTCCAATGCGCCTTCACCGCCTCGCGCATGGCCGATCGGATCCGGGAAAAGTCGTCTGGCGATGTCATGATGGCCTCGGGCGTCGCGAGCGGTGGATGCGGCTCAATCTAGTCCGCGCGCGCCGCGGATGCCACCCCGCGAGTTCTCAGCCGCCGCCGGGCGCCGAGGAAAATCCCTCCGCGTTGGTGCGGATGCGGTTGCGGCCGAGAATGTAGATCGCGCTCGTGACGATCAGAAGCGCGATGCCGAGCACGATCGAGGTGAGCCCGATCGGGATCAGCGCGAAGGTCAGGTTGCGCTCGGGATTGATCAGCCAGTGATGGATCGAGGTCAGCACGAAGGCGAGGCCGACGAATCCGAGGCCGCCGCCGGCAAGGAGCAGCGCCCACATCCGGCGCAACTGGCTGAGCCGCTCGCGCGCGACCTCGGTCCGCGGCGCATGATGGCGGGCGACGCGCCGCACCAGGCGGATCGCAAACCCGATCGAGCCGAAGCCGATCAGCAGGCTCGCTGCGCCAAGCCACATCCGCAAGGTGGGGTCGAGGTCCGGCATGCGCTGCAGCGTGAGCAGCGGAAAATCGAACGCCGAGTGCAGGGCGAGCGGCCCCATCAGCATCAGGAGCCGGCTGGAGAGGCGGGCCCAGTCGCGATGGTGCCGGTTGGCGCCCAGCGCCGTTCCGGCGCGCGCGATCGTCAGGTAGGCGCCGGCGATGATGCCGAGCGCGCCGTGGAACGGCACCGTCAGCACGCTGCGCAGCGCGGCCAGCGAGCGCCACATCTCGGCATGCTGCACGAGGTAGGCGAGGTTTTCGTAAGCGGCGAAGCCGAGGCCGACCGCGGCGCCATAGACCACCGTATCCATCGGATTGGCGAAGGTCCGCCGCTTGGTCGAGGCGACCAGCACGATGGCGATGACCTTGACCGCCTCCTCGGGCAGCGCAACGCCGAATACCGAGTGCATCGCGAGCGCCGCCCAGGGATTGTCGGGGGCTGCGACCATCTTGGCGAAGGGGGCGCGGGCAAGGCCGAGCAGCGAAATGCTGGCCGCCCCGAGCAGGAACGCGGTCCAGACCTGGGCCGGCGGCCCGGGGCGCTCCTCGGCGGCAATGACCAGCCACAGCATCAGCAGCGCCGGGGCGACGGCGGCCGTGCCGATGACAGTGGGGAGGGCTTCGATCAGATACATCGGTGTGGAAAATAGGTTCCCTTGGCCGGCTTATCTACCACCACCGATGCGACCATGTGTCATGAGTCCGTGTCCGGAGGCGGGGACCGCGCTCCGGCCGGGGCAGTGAGGGGCAGGCTTCGCTGCGCGTCAATGGCTGGTGGGTGGCGGGCGGTCAGGCGCAATGTCGAAGGCGCCGAGATGGAATTCCTCGCTGATCGATGTTTCCGGCTCGGGATGCTCGGCGAGCAGCGTGAAGGCGGCTTGCGGATACTGCCGCCAGATCTCGAGATCGCGGGCCGTGATGGTGAGCCAGCCGAAGGTGTACATGTAGCGGCCGGGCTCGGTAACCCGGCCGACCCTGTCCCAGGTGATCTTGTCGACTGCCATCCGGTCCCCCGATCGCAAGTCTCAAAACGCCGGCAAAAAGCTGATCGCGCAAATGCGGCCGCGGCGTGGCGGCCATTTCCTTTGGTTCAGGCCGACTGCGCCATGCCCGAGCGGACGATCAGGCGGCCGACATCCTCCCGCTGCTGCTTTTCGGCGAACTTGACCGCAAAGCCGTTGTCGAATTTCCGGATCACCCGTCCGACGCAGGCGCCGACCGCGAGCACCGTCCCGATCGGCGGATCGTATTCGCAGGAGATCGCGACGCCTGCCGTGGAGACGTCGATAATGAAGCAGGGATAGCTGGTGCCGTCGGCGAGCGTCAGGAAGGTGTGCGGGACCTGGGGCACGAACCGCGCGTCGCGCCGCAGCTCCTGGATGCTGGCGTCCTTCTGCTTCTTCTCGAGCCAGGTCAGCTTTTCCGACATCCAGGCGCGCCGGGCCCGGGTCATCTCGAGCTCCATCAGGAAGCCCGATTTCAGCGTCGCGCTGATGGTGCATTCGAACTCGCCGAAGTCCTGGAAATAGGAGGTCACGCGCTCGCCGATCTTGCCGACGACGGGCACGTCCACGATCATGCGGAACGGCGAGACACGCTTGGTGCGGCAGGCAAAGGTCCTGAGCTTGCCCTCGCAGTCGTACCAGCGCGGCAGCGAGTAGCTGCCGTTCACGGTCACTTCCACTGCGCGCTGCCTGAGGAATTCTGCGACGGACATCAACGCCAAACGGGTTGTCGAACTATTTACGTGCCCGAACCGTAACAGATAATTTCTAAACAAATCATACCGGTACTCGGGAGGAGGGGTAAATTTTGGGTTAATGCAGGGGGCCGGATTGCCGCGGGGAAAATGCGCGAAGGTGTCGCGCGCCTGGCGCTCCCTAGCGGAATCGAACCGCTCTCTCCACCGTGAAAGGGTGGCGTCCTAACCGATAGACGAAGGGAGCAAACACAGGGCCAAACCGCTCTTCGCGGTGCGGCCGCTGGCCGCCCGAGTCAGGCCCGGCGGCTTGCAGCGGGCGAACGTATAGTGGCCTTTGGCGCCGTGGGCAAGCCGTACCGGACCGGTCTTTGCGGGGCGGTGGGCAGTGCGGCCTGGTCGGGGTTTTGGAGCGATTTCAACGGATTCTTAGGGTTCCCTGCGTAGCGCTAGCCGTGGGGAGATCTCAACCGATGCCACTGCCCAAGAAGCGCGCCGAGCGCAAACTGCTGTCGCGCCAGGCCTGGATCACGCTCGATGGCGGTTTTGCCGCGCGGCAATGCCTGGTCCAGGACATCTCGGATTCGGGTGCGAAGATCACGCTGGACGACGACGCCAGCGGGCTTCCCGGCGTGATCAAGATGGCCTTTTCGCGCGACGCCCGGACCGGGCGGCGCTGCCAGGTGGTGTGGCGCCGCGGCAAGTCGGCCGGCGTCCGCTTCATGTGACCTCGCCGCCAGTGCGAGCGCGTGCGGTGGCGCGAGCCCTGCGTCCGGGCTAGAACGCAAGCCATGCGCATGCTGCTCCTCATACTCATCTGCTTCGCCGTGACGCCGGCCATCGCTGCCGAGGCCTTGCGCCTTCCCGCAACCGGGCAGGGCGGCAAGACGCTGCCGCTGAAGGGCACGGGCGGCTCCGAGAAAGCCGATTCCTGCGCCAGCTATGGCCGCGGCTTCCGCATGGTCGAAGGCACCTGTGTGAAGATCGGCGGCTCGATCAGCGTCGACACCGCGATCCGGCGCTGAGGCTGCATGGCGCCGGACCTGTTGCGGCTCGACCTCCTCGTTCCCGCGCTGATGTATTGCGCGCTCTTGTGGTGGTTCAGCCGCGGCCTGAGCTGGACGGCGCGGCTTGCGATCGCGGCGGTGACCCTGGTGCTGATCGCCATCGTCGTGCTGGTCGAGCGGGGCTGGCGCTAGCCGGCACCTTCAAAACAAAAATGTCGAAAACAACCCCATGCACTGATGCCGTCAAGGGCGACGGCAATGCCTGACGTCTGCGCGCGCAGAGCAATTCTGCGCAGTGTCACCGGCACTTAGGCCGCACCAGCGGCTCACGACATGGGAGGTGCGACAAACTGCGCAAATCCGGCCCGCTTGCCGAGGTCGGCGAGCCAGCGCGCCAGATGCGGCTGGGCCGGCCGGGTGATGCCCTCGACCCCGAGCCAGCGCCTTGCATAGGCGCCGACCGCGATATCGGCGAGCGTGAACGCATCGCCGTCCACGAAGGGGCGCGTCGCAAGCTGGCGATCGGCGATCACCCAGACCTCGGCGGCGACATCGGCGTCCTTCTGGATCTTCGCCATGTCGCGCTCGGCCGCCGGCGTGCGCACCAGCGCCCAGAACACCGGCCGGTCGACCGGCTGCAGCGTCGACAGCGTCCAGTCGAGCCAGCGGTCGACGCTGGCGCGGCGTTTCGGTGGCTCAGGGTAGATCGGCGTGCCGCGCCCGTGCGCGAGGCACAGGTAACGCATGATGGAGTTGGACTCCCACAGCACAAAATCGCCCTCGACCAAAGTGGGGATGCGCGCGTTGGGGTTCATCGCGAGGTAGTCCGGCTCGCGGGTGCGGCCAAAGGCCATGCCGGCGTCGATGCGCTGATAGGGCAGCTCGAGCTCGGCCAGCGCCCACAGCACCTTCTGCACGTTGACCGAGTTGGCGCGGCCCCAGATCGTGCGCTGTTGCTCCGGCATCGAATTCCTCCCTGGTTTTCAGCGGAGGTGATAGCGGAATTTCGAGAGGTCAGCGAGCCGCGATTGCGGCGCGCCCCTCATGCAAAAAGCCCCGCTTCCGGGAAGCGGAGCTTTCGCAGCAGGGCAAACGCTCAATGGCCGAAGAACAGCCACAGCAGAATGATCACCGGGATCGGCACGCCGAGCAGCCACAACAATATTCCTCGTCCCATGACGTCTCCTCCAATCGCATTCGTCGGAGGGACAATTCGCGCGGCGAGGGCTTGTTCCAGCCGAGAGGCGCCTACCAGTGGCCGGTGTTCGGCATGGAGGCCCAGGGTTCCTGCGGCGGCTTCGGCTCGCCCTTCTGCAACAGCTCGATCGAGTGCAGGTCCGGCGAGCGGACGAAGGCCATGTTGCCGTCGCGCGGCGGACGGTTGATGGTGACGCCGGCCTTCTGCAGCTTCTCGCAAGTTGCGTAGATGTCGTCGACCTCGTAGGCGAGATGGCCGAAGAAGCGGTCCTCGCCATACTTCTCCTCGTCCCAATTGTAAGTGAGCTCGACCAGCGGCGCGCCGCGCGTCTTGGGCTGGTCCTTCAGCGCGTCGAGATCGTCGGCCGAGCACAGGAACAGAAGCGTGAAGCGCCCCTTCTCGTTGTCGATCCGCCGCACCTCCGTCAGCCCCAGCGCATCCCGGTAGAATTTCAGCGCGACATCGAGATTGCGCACGCGCAGCATGGTGTGGAGATAACGCATGGTTGTTGCTCCCTTGGATGGAGGTGTTTTGGTTGGGGCCTGGACGGCGGGGGTGGGAGATTAGCAGGAAAGGAGGATGAGGGGCAGGGGGCGGGTGCACGTGTGCGTGAGGGCGAAGCGGCCAGCGAGGTGAGCCAGCCCAGCGTGGAGCAAAGCGGCAGCCTTGGGGTGGCGACGGCGAGTGAAACTAGCGCACCGTTACCGCAATTCTGAATCCTATCGTGTAATCCTGACGTCGCCAGTGTCAGACGGTGCTGGCCGTTCGCCATCAAAGTCGCTGTGCGAAAGCAACGCGCCCATTCCAAACAAGACCATGCCACCGATCCAAATGAGTGTGGTGGCTGTCAGGTATGCGGATGTCCCAACCCCTACCGATCCGGTTAGGCCGAACAACGTGCCAGCGTTAAAGAAGAGACCGACGCTACCCCATAACCAGAACAAGACCGTCAAAAAGCTGCGCCCTCCAGTATGATTGCTACGCAATCGGAATGTGCGCTCCCACTGCTGTTTCGGTGAAAACCAACCCATCCGTGCCTCCTCCCATTTTGGATAAACTCGACCTTAGGGCGACCAACTATATCGGACGCAAGGCGTATGGGAATCGTAAGGAGCCTGCTGGGATCGATTACGGTAACTACGGTGATAGTGCACTCAACTTCACAAAAGCGCATTAAGTGGACTGGACTGCACGTCACCGCAATTGTGCCGTCTCCGGTCGCTGCGCCAGCAGCACGACGAGGCCCAGCGTGACGATGATCTGAGCCAGAATGAACGTCACGACGAGCATCGGCCGACCGGCAAGAAAGTCGAGCGGCCAGGGGATCGCGGGCGACAGAAGCGGAAGGTTTGCCAGGCTTGCGATGACGATCAGTGCCAGCAGGCTCCGGTCGCCACCGTAGATGGCCCAGCATCCAATTCCGTAGACAAGTTCGACGATGAACGCGACGAACGGGGCATCGTAAAAGCCGGCGCCAAATTTCGGCAGCGCCTGCCCGGGCCACAAGGCGATGTCACGCCCATGCATCAGGAGATCGAGGATCAGGCCGTAGGATGGGTTGAGCTCTTCGCGAAACCCATCACCACGTAGCGCGGACCGATGGGTTTCGCTTTGCTCAAACCATCCTACGGGCTGAGCTGCTGGCCGCCGGGCTTGCTATCAAATCGACCTTCGTGGTTGCCTGACTGCCCAGGATTCGATGACAAGTGCCACCCGGCTCTCGCAGGATACTTGTCTCGGTCAGTAGCCGACTATGACGGAAGCAGGCCAATGGCATATCGCAAGACGGCTCGCGTCGACGAACAGATGGCGGAAAGGCGCGCCAGGATCCTGAAGGCCGCTCGCGATCTGATCCTTCAGGACAAGTTTCGCGATGCGTCCATCGCGTCCATCGCCGATCGTGCCGGAGTCGCGACTGGCACCGTGTATGGGTATTTCGATTCCAAGGTCGAGCTCCTGGGAGAAGTGATTGGCGGCGTGTCGCAGCGAGAGCTTGATGTCGTTAGCGACATCGTCTCGAAACAGGCTCCCACCAAAGAGAAACTGGATCTGGCGGTGCGCGCGTTCGTGGACAGGGCAGTTCGAGGCGGGCGTCTCGCATATCTGCTGATTGCGGAGCCAATTGACAAAGGCGTAGCTGCGGCGCGGCTCAACTACCGAAAGGAGCTGGCGAAAGTTTTCGCGCGCCTCATCGCACAAGGGGTCGTTCTCGGAGAACTTCCCAGGCAGACGTCGTCCATAACCGCGGCCGCTCTGGTAGGCATCCTCATCGAATGTCTGACTGAGGCGCTATCGGGCTCCAGGACAATGAAGAAATCCGATCATGCCGGTTTCGTGGACGAGGTTGCCACGCTTTGTCATTGCGCGGTGTTCCGCTTGAAATCCCCTTAGCTTCCCAGCAATCAATTTCAAATGCCTTGACATGGAATGAACCGCGTTCATAATAAAATGAATGCAATTCATAAAATGGGGAGGCGGCGGTGTCCAACCCGACGGTCTCAAAGAAGGAAGTCGCCACACACGAGGTGCTGAACCAGGCTCCCTTGATGGGCGACGTGAACCTCTTCACTCAAGACAAAATCCTGGGGGACGTCGTCAAACGGGAAGGAGCCGAGTGGGCTGTCCCTGACCTGAAAACCTTCGGATCGGTGGTTGGGTCTGAAGACGTTCGAGAATTGGCCCGGCTGGCAAACAAGCATGTTCCGGAGCTGAGAACCCATGATCGGCGGGGAAATCGGATTGACTTCGTCGAATATCATCCAGCCTATCATGACTTGATGCGGATTGCGTTCGGCGCGGGGGTCCACTCCTACGCCTGGACACACAAGCGGCGGGGCGCGCATGTTGCGCGTGCTGCGTTAAGTTACCTTTGGAATCAGGCCGAGAACGGTACGGCATGCCCAACCGGAATGAACTACTCGGCCGTCCCCATCGTTGCCCAGACTCCCGGCATCGGCTCCGAGTGGGAGCCGGCTCTCAATTCGACGAGCTACGATCCCCGTCCAATCCATATTTCAAAGAAGGCCGGCGCGACCATTGGCATGACCCTGACCGAGAAACAGGGCGGGTCAGATCTGCGCGCGAACACGACGAGAGCGGTTGCCCTCGAGGGTGGCGGCCCCGGGTCACTGTACGAGATCAACGGGCACAAGTGGTTCTGCTCGGCGCCCATGTGTGACGGGTTCTACACTCTTGCATATACCGATCGTGGGCCAACCTGCTTCATCATTCCTCGCGTGCTGCAGGACGGCTCTCAAAACAACTTTCTCATCCAGCGCCTGAAGGACAAGCTCGGCAATCGCTCCAATGCCTCGTCGGAGGTCGAGTTTCGGTCGACCCTTGCATATTCAATGAGCGAAGAGGGGCGCGGGATCAAAGCGGCAATCGGGATGATCCATCTTACGCGCCTCGATTTTACGGTCGGGTCGGCTGCAATGATGCGGCAGGCACTGACGCAGGCCATACATCATGCGGGTCACCGCCGCTCGTTTCAGAAAGCTCTGATAGACCAGCCCATCATGCGCAATGTGCTCGCGGATCTTGCGATCGATAGCGAGGCGAACACTTGATGGCATTTCGAGTTGCGCGCGCCTGCGATGATTCTCAACAGGGCGACACCGCAGCGCGTAAACTGGAGCGTATTGCGGCAGCATTTGCCAAGTACTGGAATTGCAAGAGAGCATCCGCGTTTGTTCACGAAGCTCTTGAATGCCATGGCGGCAACGGCTTCGTCGAGGAACATCTGATGGCTCGCCTCTATCGTGAGGCCCCGTTGAACAGCATCTGGGAAGGTTCTGGAAACGTGATCGTTCTCGACGTGCTAAGGGCGATGCAAAAGGAGCCTGATTGTGTCGAGGCGTTGCTTGCCGAGCTTCGGATCGCAAGGGGTGGCAATCATGGATTCGACACGTTCTTGAACCGCCTGGAGGACGCTCTGGCGGACGTCGAAACGACCGAGCAGAACGGGCGGCGTCTTGTAGAGATGATGGCTTACGCCTTCCAGGGCGCGCTGTTGATCCGACATGCTCCCGATTTTGTCGCCGATGCCTTCTGTGCCACACGACTATCCGGGGATTGGGGAAGGATGTTCGGTACTTTGCCGCAGACGGTGGCCCTGCAGCGCATCGTTGATCGAGCGCGGATTGATCGGTAGTTCAAGAGGTGAGCCGGCGACGGGTCTGCATGGTTCAGCCCGTAGGATGGGTTGAGCTCTTCGCGAAACCCATCACCCAACGTCAATCGATGGGTTTCGCTTCGCTCTACCCATCCTACGGCTCGATTAGAGAGTCTGCTTCCAGCCGAGATATTGCAGCGTCTCGTCCTCGGACGTGGCGCAGATCTTCTCCATCTTGCCCGGCTGGACGGTGGCGGACAGTTTTATCCTGACCTTGTTGCTCTTCACGGCAAAGGACACGGGGTAGCCGCACTTGTTCTCGAACTTCTGACAAACCACGTAGGAACGCTCGCGAACGTTGCCGCTCCTGGCGCCGTTGTCCTGCTTTTCCTGCGTCAGAAGGCCGCCGCAGGCACCCGTGCTGTTCGATCCGGCGGGCTCGCGTGCCTGCTTCGGGGCCGCGCCGACACGCGTCACCACGATGCCGCCGCGCGCGGTCATGGTGCCGTTGCCCTGCAGCGTGTAGTCGGTCTTGTACATCCCGTTGTCGTAGGTCAGCACGTTGCCGGCACAGGTCCAGGTGCCCTGGACGCAATTGGTGTTGTCGCTGCAGAGGGCCCGCCCGTCCGCGTGCAGATTTGAGGTGTTGGTCTGGCCGCCGATGCCATGGTGAACCCAGGTGCCGACGAATTTGCCGGCGCAGCTTGCCGCGGGCTGCGCGTGAGCGGCGGTGCAGAGCGCGAGCGGCAGGCAAGCCGCCACGTAAGGCATGAACTTCATATGATCGTCCCCGGAAATCGATAGGTTGGTGCAAAAAACGAGATTACGAAATCACCGTAACAGCGCACCAAATTGACCTCGCGGGGCTTCGCGGTCAAGATGAGATCCCTGCACACAGCGAGCCCTCCATGAAAAAAGCCATCCTGTTCGGTGCCTCCGGTTTCATCGGCTCGCAGCTGCTGCGGCTGCTGCTGGACAGTCCCGACTATTCCGAGGTCATCGCGGTCGTCCGCAAGCCCCTGACGCTCAGCGACCCGAATCTGACGGTGCTGATCGGCGATCTCGCCTCGCTGCCTGCGCTGGCGCCAAAGCTGGTCGCGGACGAGGTCTTCATTGCGCTCGGCACGACGCGCAAGCACACGCCGGATGAGGCGGAATACTACAAGGTCGATCACGATTATCCGGTGCAGGCGGCTTCAATCGCGAAAGCGAACGGCGCGCGGTCGGTGTTTCTGGTCACGGCCGTGGGCGCCAATGCCGGCTCCGGCGTGTTTTATCTCAAAACCAAGGGGGAGGTGGAGCGCGACATTCTCGCGCTGGGTTTCGAGCACACGCACATCTTCCGCCCCTCGATGATCCTCGGTGAGCGCGGCGAGGACCGGCCGCGCGAAAAATACTTCGTCGCGATCTGGGGCCTATTGAATCCACTGCTGGTGGGGCCGGCCGATCGCTACCGCGGCCTCACCGGCGGCGACATCGCGCGCGCCATCGCGTCTGCCGCGCGGCGGCAGGACGAGAAGGTGCGCATCTATCACTGGAAGGAGATGGCGGCGCTGCTGCGGTAATTGGCGTGCACCGCTGCGATGCATTTGCCGAGTGAACCGTCCGGGTGCGGGGCCCGACAAACGCCCATGGATGCAGCGATCGCCATCTTTGCCGTGGTCTGCACGGCTCACTACTTCTGGGCGCTGCTGCAGCGGCCGGCGCTGCTGGCTGCCATGTTCACCGCGACGGACCTCTGGAAAATAACACTGCTCGCGCTCTATCGCTTCGGCGTGGCGATGGGCATCGCGGGGATGATCTTCCTTGCCGTGAAGGAAGTCTGGTACATCGTGGCGGGGTACCGGCTGGGGATCGCCTACGACAGCTTCGTCGGTCTCGGAGCAGTCGGTCTCACCATTCTCCTGCTGAGAGGGTTTGAGCGCACCGCCAAATTGGTCACTGCACCACTTTAGGCAGCGCCGGGACAATGCCCCGCTAGTTGAACCCGCCAGCGGCGGGGGCGACTAAACGCCATGGCTGCCTTCCTTGCAGAGTTGCTGTTTGATTTCGTCGGAAGCCTCATCGGCAACTGGCTGAGACAGGTTTTCGTTGCTGTGTGCGGGTGGCTCGATACGGGGATTCATGGCCGCGCTGCCCGCCTTGTCGTAGGGGGCCTGCTCGGGGTCGCTGCCTATTTCCTCATTCCGATCGTCATCGGGCTGTTGGGATTTTGATCGGGATTTTGATGCTCTCCGTAAAGACGAACCTCTTCATCGCATTGGCCATCGGGGCGCTCGTCTCCTTGACGCTCCTCGTCCTGGAGCCGCTGACCGACTTTGCTTTTCTCGGACTGGAGTGGCCCGGAATCAGCGCCGCGTACTTGTTCTGGGGAGCGACCGGAGGCTCCACTTTCGCAGGGATCGCTATCTCAAGGCTCGTGAATGCGCTCGTTTACGGTCTGGGTGCCTTCGTCATTCTCAGTGTTCTCGGCGCGCTTGTCCGGGCAAATGCGCCGCGGACATCCGGGCCATGACGGGGGCAATGAAGCTTTGGCTTCAAAGGCTCGGAAAGATCGCAAGGGTCGTGGCGCTGTGCGGCACCCTTGCCTGGCTCGTGCTGACAACGATCTCGCCTCATGAGCCCGATGCCGCCCATCCCCAACGTTACGTGCAACGGCACGACGTCCGCTATGTCAGCGAGGGCATGGGACGGGCTTTGCGAATCCTGCTCGGCGTGAACTTCACCCTGGCCTTGGTGGCGATCGGATGCCACTTCGCAACCAGGGACGCTTAATGTGTCGCATCACGCGTGGCCCGAAGCCGCGGCGCGCACTGGCCCACTTTGAGAATTTAGCAAGACATACAATTGCTTTTGGCGGACCAGGTAGGCGGCGGTCCTGTAGAGGGCCGCGATGACAAGTACAATCACCGCAACGCGCCAGTAGTCCCAGTGCTTCACCGGACAAGCAAACAGGGGCAACACAAGGACTCCCACGAGCATGTTGTGACACAAGGCAGCCTCAGCCTGCATCTTTGCAATTGTTGCGCCGGCCTCTGCATTGTTGGCAGAAATCTCGTCGTTCGGTCCTTTTGCCAGCTCACTCTCGGATAGTATTTCCAAGTCTCCATCTTTCGGGAGCCATTTAAGAAGCTTCCCGACGAGTCGTCTCGCCAAGTGACCCTGTGAGAAATTTTTCAAGGTTTCCTCGCTCGGGAGCCATTTAAGGATCTCCCGAACGAGCCATCTCGCCCCGTAACCTGACAAGGCTCCGAAGGGTGTAAGCAACATGCCGCAGATATAAGCGCCAAGAGCAAGCAATACCAAATGCTCGCCGGGGGATTTGATGGTGAGGCTACCAATCCAGGAGGCCGCGGCTATGACTGCAGCGCCGGCTGCGACGCGTGCTATCAAGTCGTAGTAGACGCTAGGGATGACTTTGGCAGCTTCCTTCAGGGGATCTTCAGCCACGTTGTGCCTCATCCATTTTCGATCGACGCGGATTGTCTGGGGGATTACTTCTCCTCCGCCGCCGTCGCGGTCGCCGGGCCTTCGCCCATTATCAGCAGCACGGCGTCCTCGTCCCTGGCGCCGTCCCAGTGCACCTGCTTGCCGTAATGGGTGACGAAGCTGCCGGCGGGCATCGGCACGGTGCCGCCTTCGGGATCGAATTTGGGGCCCGAGCCGACCCACCAGGTGCCCTGCAGCACCACGATGTAGCGGTCGTTGGGATGGAAGTGCGGGCGGCTGAAGTGATTGCCCTTGGTCCACTTGTTGTAGACCATGTAGAAGCCGGGTTTTGTGGGATCGCCGACCACAACGGCCGACTGCGCGCCCCGGGCGTCGACCGGGCCCCAGGGAATCTGGTCCGGCAATTTGTAGACGACCGCAGCGGGATTGAGCTCGGCGGCGGAGCCGACGCTCAGCGTGGCGGCGAAGGCGAGCGGCAGCAGCAGGCAGCGCCAGGCGCGGCTTGTAGCCATGAGGACCTCCCCTTGATCGGCGCCCGTGGAGCGGACGCCCTGTGGTTGCAGGGGATGCTAGCTCGTCCTGCGGCCGAGGCAAGGTGCGGGCCGTGCCCCGGACGCAGCGCAGCGCGTCTTCCGCGGTGCGCTGCAGAGCCGGGGCCCATCTGTCGGCCGCGCAGTGCGGCTTGCTGGATCCCGGCTCTGCGCAGCGTCACTGCGTGCCGCAGCGCGTCCGGGACACCGCTGTCTGGAGCTAGGCTGCCATCCGCTGCTTGGCGGGCGCCGTGAGGTGCTTGAGCACTTCTGCATGCTCGAGATCAGGAACCGCGATCGCCGTGTGGCTGCAGCTCGCGTGCGTCTGTGATTTTGCGATCCTGTCGAGGATTTCGCTGCCCTTGATGACGTGCAGGCCCATGCCTTCGCCGGACGGAAAAATCGCCAGCACGACATCATAGGCCGCGATGACGGCTCTGAGCGCGGCAGCCTTGTCCTCGGCAACGTCGACGAAAACGCGAACATCAGCCGCGAGTTCACGCAGCTCGTCAAAATCCAGCATTTTTGGGGTACTCCAACGCAACGATACGGCGGGAGACTGGAGGCGTTTGGTTACCGAAGTCTCAACAACGCGTGACGAACCACAAGTTTCACGAGGAGGTGACTCGGCTGCCGAACAGGCGCCCGGCGTCTCCGCTGCTCCAACAAGGCGGCGCCCGCCTTCCTCATCCGTAGCGCAATCCCAGATAGAGGATGACTGCGCCCACGGCGATGTAAAATCCCCATTTCAGGACGAACCACATCCGGTCGTCGGTCCTGGCCGCGCTGTAGCATTCCTCGCAGAGCCAATCCGACTTCCGCAGATAAGGGGTCCGGCGCTGACCCTGGCGGCGGGGCGAGGAGCTTCCGCCGCGGGACGATCCTGAGGAACGTCCGGCCCTGTCCTCGCCGCTATATTCCTTGGCCTGGCTTATCGGAACGCGTTTGCCGCATTGCTCGCACTGAACGCTGGCGTAGTCGCTCTCTTCCTCGTCCTCTTCCTCGTCGTCCTCTTCCTGCGCGGTCTCGACGTCCTCGTCCTCGGGCGCCCGCACCGGCGTATAGTCGACCGGCACGATCCTGCCCTTGTCGGTGATCCGGGCGCCGCGTCCTCTTATGCCCTGCAGGTCTTCGTCCGTTTCTGGATGGTGCCAGATGAGGACGTAGCCTTCCCTCTCGCTCGTCCCGACGAAGTAGCTGCCATATTCCCAGACGCTGACGGTGTCGTATTCGTCTTCGGACACGAGGCGCCTGGCCTTCGACATGGCATCCTCGAGACTGGCAAACTCCATGTCCTTGATGTCGTCGTCGCCATCATTTCGATAGTTGATACTGAACGAGCCTTCGTCGCCAAACCCCATGCCAACATCCCGGATCGTCGCAATCGATTTGAAATGTGCGAAAATGTCGCGCGTCCGCGGCCGCATTGTCAAATCCGCCGGCGCCGGCCCCCGCAGGAGCCGGCGAGGGGATCGTGACGGAGCGGCGGCGCTAATGCACCAGCGGTGAGGCGAGGGGAAACCGCGCGATCTCCAGCACGCCAGCGTCGCACACCGAGATGTAGCTGCCGTCCCGAACGAGGCCCGGCTTCTCGGTGCCGATGCGAGACTGCTTCAGGAAACGCGCCCGCACCCGAAACAATACGGAACTCACGTAGAACTGCTGCTTGCGTTTTGGGCGGCGATGGGTTCTAAGCCCGGTCGCTTCATGACCATCGGCATGAACCGACGCGCGCTGTGTGGTTTTGACCCGCGTCGCAGCCAGAGCCACGCCGTGGCCCGCGCGCAACCAATTCAGAAGGATTTGAAGACATGGCGAAGATGACCAAGACCCAATTGATCGATGCGATCGCGGACGGCACGCAGCTTGCCAAGAACGACGTGAAGTCGGTCATCGAGTACATGGCCACCGTCGGCTACAAGGAGCTCAACGAGTCCGGCGAGTTCGTCATCCCCGGCTTCGTGAAGATGTCGGTGGTGAACAAGCCCGCGACCGAAGCCCGCATGGGCGTCAATCCCTTCACCAAGGAGCCGATGCAGTTCGCGGCCAAGCCCGCGAGCAAGTCGGTCAAGGCCTCGCCGCTGAAGGTGGCCAAGGACGCCGTCTGATCGGACCGTCGCGCCGCCTGCGCCGCTTCCAAGCGGCGGCGCAGGCCGCCGATGCTTTTGCGCAAATGACGAAAGCCCCGCCTGGGGGAAGCGGGGCCTTCTTGGGGGGCGAAGCCTGGGGAAAGCTTCATCGATAGGACGCGCGAGGGCGAGAAAGGTTCACCTCGTTCGAGTACGTGATCGCGCGCGCTGATCTCCGCGCAAACGCGTTCCGCGTTTGTCGCGAGGGAAAACCGCTGCGCGCTTTTCCGGATCCTGCTCCGAAAGAAAAACCCCGCGCTTGCGCACGGGGCTCTCTTGCCGACAGCGTTGGGATTTCAGCGCCTGGCCGTCGGCGGTGACTCTAACTTAAGGTTGAAAATCCAAAAAGCAACAGCGCCGCGGTGACGGAATATGTTCGTCAGCGCGGCGCTGCCATGTGACTGGGCGCTGAAATCCCCAGTCCTGATGGGTCCTTTCAGCGCCGGAAAGGTTCAAGCCTGGCCGTGCCATAAATTTGCGCACCGGGCTGGACTTTGTGTTCTCTCTTTGTTCTAGTGAGTCATCCCCGGAATCCCGCGTGGCATTCCGAAAATGGAGGCGACCATGACCATCGAGAAACAGCGCGAAGTGATCCGGCTCTGGAATCAGCTCCGGAAGGTCGAGGGGCCAGCCGCCGAAGAGCTCCGCATCCAGATCCTCGAATGCTTCTCCGAGAAGGACAAGGCCAAGCGCGCGGCGTGAGGGAACGGCCAGCGCACATTCATCGCGCGCTGCCGGCGAAGTGGCGCTTCGGCCGTCTTCATCGATCATTAGCAAACGCTGCGCGCTGATCTGCCGCGATTCCGATTCGTTCTTCGAGAACGAAATGGAGTCGAAGCTGGAACAAAGCCGGACGGCGCACGAGCATCCGGCGCGATCAATGCGCGCGCGATCCGCGTCACGGATTCGGGGGCAGTACCACGTTCCAATTCAGTGCTCGTCCCTGAGAATCCGATCATCAGTGGACGTCTGCCGGCCCACGCCGCCGCGGCTCGCGATCGCCACGAAGCCGGCATAGCCGGACAGGTTGAGCAGGACTTCGAGCCACACGGGCATGTCGGAGCCTCCTCTCGCGCGCAGATGAATCAACGTGCACGCAAGCGGCTCGTTCCGTGACCCCGAAAAACAATCGCGCTCAGAGCGTGGAGGAGGGGTCGAGCCGGCGGCCCAGCGTTGCAACCGATTGCGTCGACGGCTTGTCCTTGAGGAACTCGGCGATGGCGCGGGCGAGCTCGCCGTCGCTCATCGGCGTCGGCGGCGGCCGCAACGCGCCGACGCCGAAATTGCGGACGATCTCGTCGTAATGGGTCTCTTTCGTCCTCGGCACCAGCCTGCGGATGCGGGCCAGCAGGGCGGATATCGGCAATGTCTCCTCCTCGTGTCGTCCGCCCCGTTGGCAGTTCTTCTTCAGTGCTGCCATTTTCACCCGAGAAACTGAAAACCCCGCCAGCACCATGCGGGATGCTGACGGGGTCTTCATGCTGTCGCCTCGACCCGGATGGCGGAGGCACTCGCATTTCTCTTCTGAATTGCAGCTTCAATCCGTGGAACGCGAAAACGTTCCCGCGCACGCCGATGATTTTTGCCGGGCGCGGTTCCCGGATGCGGCGAACCATCGCGGGGGAGGCGCGTTGTCTTGCCAGCGAAGGAGGAGAGTCATGAGGAAGACACTTGCAGTTCTGGCGACCGTGACGGCCGTGGGCGTGACCGCGATCGCGGCGCCGGCGCAGGCCCACCGCGTCGGACCGGGGCTGGCATTCGGCCTCGCCGCCGGTGCGATCACCGCGGGCGCGATCGCCGCGTCCCATCCGTACGGCTATTATGGCCCCGGCTACGGCTATTATGACGGCCCGGCCTATTATGCCCCTGGCCCGGTCTATTATGGCGCCCCGTATTACCGCCATCGCCACTATTACCGCCACTGGTAACGGCGGAAACGAAAAGCCCGGAGCGATGCTCCGGGCTTTTTTCATGAAGCCTTTTGGGCGTTGACGATTTCACGGCCAGAGCGAGGGCCGTTCCACCTTGCGGGCACTCTCGAGCGTCGACACGAAATACTCCTCGCGTTCGCGCTTGAACTTCTCCTGCGTGGCGCGGAAGGCGGCGACCCGTGCGGCGATTTCTTCACGTTCGCGGTCTTTGCGTGCTTCGTCTTCGGTCATGTCCAAATTCCCCTCTGTTCACTCTTGCACTTTGTGTTGACGCTGACTGTCTTCACTCATGCTTGGCACTGCCGCCGCAACGCACCCGACTCGCATGTGAGGACATGCATTGATCCTTCTGATTTGGGCGTCAATGGGGAGGAGGCATTGCAGGATTGTGATATGCGATGGTGTGGAAAAAATTTCAGCGGCGCCATGCGCATCGCGCGACGCGCGCGCTGGAGATGACTGAGTCAATGATCTTGCCGCTTGCATGTGCCGCAAGAAGTCGAAAAGCGTCGACGATGATGCAGATCGATCCGGACTCGCGTGAACCTTAAGGCATCGCGCGGTTACAGATCACGGTCACATGCGCGTCAGGCGTGCTATAGAGCTATGCTCTCGGATTAGGGTGCCCATGATTGCATCGGATCTTCGCAGTGGTGTCGAACGGCTCGGCGACCTGATCGCCGAAGCGAAGAGCATCGTGCCGTTCACCGGCGCCGGCATCTCGACCGAGTGCGGTATTCCCGACTTCCGATCGCCCGGCGGGCTGTGGACGCGTAACCGCCCGATCCAGTTCGATGAATTCGTCGCAAGCCAGTCAGCGCGCGACGAATCCTGGCGCCGGCGCTTTGCGATGCAGGAGATCTTTGCGGCGGCCAGGCCCGGCCGCGGCCATCGCGCGCTGGCATCTCTCTACCGCTCCGGCAAGATCCCCGCGGTCATCACCCAGAACATCGACAATCTGCACCAGGCCTCGGGCTTTGCGCCCGACCACGTCATCGAGCTTCACGGAAATACCACCTATGCGCGCTGCATCGGATGTGGGCAGGTCTATCAGCTCGACTGGGTGAAGCGCCGTTTCGATGAGGACAACGCCGCGCCCAACTGCACCGCATGCGACGAGCCGGTGAAGACCGCCACGATCTCGTTCGGCCAGATGATGCCCGCGGACGAAATGCAGCGCGCGACCGAGCTGTCGCAGGCCTGCGATCTCTTCATCGCGATCGGTTCCTCGCTGGTAGTGTGGCCGGCGGCGGGCTTTCCGATGATGGCGAAGAACGCCGGCGCGCGCCTGGTCATCATCAATCGCGAGCCGACCGACCAGGACGACATCGCCGACCTCGTGATCCACCACGACATCGGCGAGGCCCTCGGCCCCTTCGTCGGCAACTGAAGGGGCAAGTTTTGATTCGCGGCCGTGCAAGCTGTTCATAGGTTCCGGCGAATCTCTTTTTTGTCTATGCCTCGCAACCGGGAGTGTTATCTTTTGAATCGAAAGATTCGCGTCGCGTCCAGTTGAGAAGGTTCTCGAAAGACGCGTGATTCGTCGCCGCCCTCGAGGCGGGTTGCATGGGATGTGTGGGGTCCGGGGTTATGGGGTCGTCGGACGGATTTGAGTCCAAGAAGGGTGGAGTTCCCGCGCCGGGCGGATCGCCGGGGCGGATCACGTCGGGCGAACACGGCGCAGGCGGCCGTGACAGCGCGCTCAACCCGTTCTCCGGACTTGGTTCCGGATTGGGCGAGGCCGGCGCCAACCTGGTCGAGGTGACCGGCGTCATCAAATGGTTCGACGCCTCCAAGGGCTACGGCTTCATCGTTCCCGACAACGGCTGGCCGGATGTTCTCCTGCACGTTACCGTGCTTAGGCGCGACGGCTTCCAGACCGCCTACGAGGGCGCCCGCATCGTCGTCGAATGCATCCAGCGCGCCAAGGGCTACCAGGCCTTCCGCGTCGTCTCGATGGATGAGTCGACCGCGATCCATCCCGCGCAGATGCTGCCGCCGCGCACCCACGTCACGGTGACGCCGACCAGCGGGCTCGAGCGGGCTCAGGTCAAATGGTTCAACCGGCTGCGCGGATTCGGCTTCCTGACCTGCGGCGAGGGAACGCCCGACATCTTCGTGCACATGGAGACGCTGCGCCGCTTCGGCATGACCGAGCTGCGGCCCGGCCAATATGTGCTGGTCCGGTTTGGGCCGGGCTCCAAGGGCATGATGGCGGCCGAGATCCATCCCGAGACGGGATCGCCGGGATTGCAGTCGCACTAAAGCGCGATGAGATTGGGATGAATCGTCATCGCGCTTTAGGTTGTTGTTTGCGCATGATCTTTTCGGAAAACCGCTTCGCACTTTTCCGGATCATGCTTTAGACCGTTATCCGAAGCCGCATACTCCCGCGAACGTGAATAACGCCGTGCGGCCGGGGCCGCGGGCCCTGTCTGGCATTTGCCGCAGGCGCCGCGTAAGGATGGTCTTCCATCCCAAGCGCCGCCTCGAGTGCCCATCCCATGAAGTTTGATCGAAAGCCGGTCTGGTCCGTCGTCAGGGGCTTGATTGTTGCTGTCCTCGTGATCGCCGGACTGGCCGGCGCGAGCGGGCCCGCTGACGCGGCGAGCTTTCAGCCGCTCAGGATCGTCACCGGCAGCGGGGTGCAGGAATTCTCGGTGGAGATGGCGGTCACCGAAGAGCAGAAGCAGACCGGCCTGATGCACCGCAAGCAACTGGCCGACCGCAAGGGCATGCTGTTCGACTTCCATCCCGAGCAGGAAGTGGCGATGTGGATGAAGAACACCTACGTGTCGCTCGACATGATCTTCATCCGCGCTGACGGCAGCATCCTGCGCATTGCGGAGAATACCGAGCCGCTGTCGACCAGCATCATCTCGTCCGAGGGACCCGCGAGGGCCGTTCTGGAAGTGGTGGCCGGCACCGCCCAAAAATACGGCATCCGTCCCGGCGACCGCGTCGAGCACCCGCTGTTCGGCGGGAAATAGCGTTGATTTGTCGGGCGCGGCCGCCTTGCTGGCGATCCGGGAAGCGTGTATCGACGGGGCTCGCCGGACATTCGGGGTATAGCGCAGCCTGGTAGCGCGGCAGTTTTGGGTACTGCAGGTCGTTGGTTCGAATCCAGCTGCCCCGACCAAATTCATCAATTAAATCAACGGCTTACCTCATACCATAGCGCGGTCGCTCTAGCAAGCACTAGAAGGAGCACTTGGATTTGAGGGAATCTATGGTTCGGATTATTCCAACCACAAGTGCTCTGATTTGAGCCAATTTGGTTGGAATAATCTGAACCATACACGCCTCTCGCTGCGATCTGCGTCAGCAGGTCCTTTTCCTCGGTTTGGCTTTGGACATCGGCTGATCAGGCAAGTCATTCAGAAACCGCTCCACCTCTGCGATTAGCAGCAGCGAACGCTTGCCGTACTTCTTCACCTTCAAGTCGCCACGCGCGATGGCGCGATCTACACTTTTTAGCGAAAGCCCAAGGATCCTCGCGGCGTCCTTGCGATGTATGACCCGCGTTTTGACGTCAGCGCTCATAGCCCCCCGAAGGCTGGTCCGCCCAATATGTCGACTATAGAATACATATTGGCGAAGGCCAATCGGGGACTCAAAAAATATGTATGCTATAGAATGTGGTTTTATAGCCGACTCAATGGTGCCGTCACGTCATGGACGCGCGGCACGTTTTGGCTTGGAATCTGCGGAGATGGCGCGTGCAACGCGGGCTGTCGCAGGAGCAGCTTGCAGTTGATGCGGAAGTGAACCGAACTTACGTCAGCGGTGTCGAGCGTGCGACAGAAAACCCGACAATCGAAGTGTTGGAGCGTTTCGCCAAGGCGCTCTCGATTGATCTCGCCGATCTTCTTATAAAACCCGCACCTAAGGAGCGCCCACCGAAGCCCCTAGCTGCGGGCCGGAAGAAAATGGTGCAGCGCAAATCGTCAAAAGGAACGCTATAACACCAAGGCGGAGGGGCGCAGTGCGAAAGAGGACGATGTACGTCGCAGACCTTGAGGCCCGCATTCAGCGTTTACCGGCAAAGAAAGCGGAGGACCGCGAGTCCAAGAAGGCTCTGCTTCGCTGGCTCAAGGTAAACCCCAGACGCCGAAAAGGCAGCGATTGGTGGAACAGGATACAGTTGCCGGATGCGATGTTGTGGCTTGGCACGGCAGCGGGCGAAACGCGCGAACGGCTTCGAGTCGCGCGCGAGGCCGCAGAGCGCGAGTGGTACATCGCGACGCGCGCGCGGATCGTGAGGAAATACGTTCCGTGGGAAGTCTTGGCGGAAATGCTTTTCGGAAGGGGAGCGAAGTAGGTATTCACCGCAACGGGCCCTTTGGTCGCGTAAGGGACCAACAATAGCGCGACTTATCGGGAGCCGTGCGCTCGCATTGCTAAAGACTGCCCGCGCCGTGGCCTGCATGGGGCGCAATGTCGGCCAGCCGTTAGGTGACAGCCGGGTGCTTTACCGCCGACGTTAACCTAAAGTAGAATCCTACAAAGGCTCTATCTCGTTAGGCTGGACAGAGCTGCGTAATCGCTGATTGATAAGAACATTTTCGCCGCGCGGCTAAGGGGGGGGCGTTGGCAAGTGGCAATAACATTGCGGGATAGTTCGCCAGAAGCGGTATTAGATCTCCTGGCGCGGTTAGAGAAAATCGAAGACCCGTTCAGTCCTGAGTTTGAGGACTTAGACCTTGGCGATTGGCCTCAGGTCCATGTCTACATACCTCATCCAGAGGTCTCGTCGAGCATTACGCCGCCTTTCATGGAGGCGTTTCTTGAACTTCAGAAACAAATCTACCAGTTGGCCGCTCAAGCCTCCGCAGGGGCGGCTGATAGCGGACAACTTTCTGAAGGCGTTAAAGCCGACCTACAGATCAGCGTCCTCGTTACTGACGGGAGTTCCAACCTTACAGCTAAGCTGGAAAAGATCGTTCCGGGATTGTTGAAGCAAATGATAGGAAAACTGGACGGCAAGCAGGCGGCAATCGTCCTCGTATCCGTGGCTGCACTAATAGGCGGTAACTGGGGCTTCAATGCTTGGCTCGAACAGCAGAAGACGATCAAGATTGAAGAGTTGAAAAGCAAGGATCATATCGAGGCGTTAAAGGCCCTCAGCCTTAGTTCAAGCGGCCAACTGGAAGCTCTGAAAAAAGTTACTGAGGTGTTGGAGAAACAGGGTGAGCTTGGCAACCGTGCGTTGGAAGCTATTGCTGCAACGAATGATGCTTTGCTTAAAGCAGCATCGAAAACCTCCGAAAGCTCGATAAACGACACGCATCTGACTCGGCGAGAAGCCGAGTTGCTGCGGACCACGCCACGAAAGAAAGCAGAGCTTCGGATCGCGATCCAAAGGATGCGGGTGCTCGACATCAACACCAGCGATCCACATGAACTGAGTGTCCTAATCAGCACGCCGAACAAAAAGCAGCAGTATCGGATCAAGTTCGGAGATACCTTGTTCTCGGACCCGTCCCGAAAGGCGATCTTTGAGGCGCTGGATAGTCGCGACTCGATTTGGATGGAGCTTGCGTTTCGCGAGATCGATGGGGAAGTAAAATCGGTTCAACTGTTGCAGACGACTAAACCGCCTTCGGTTGCTGAAATCAGTGACTCCGAAGAATAGAGAGGAATAAAACTATGCCGGTATGGTCCCCTGTGCCCTTCAGGAGTGCAGCGTGATCTCTGATCCCGACAGCTCAAGGGACACAAATGGCTGAAATCCCCGACTACCAAACGCTGATGTTGCCTGTGCTTCGTGCTGCGGTTCAGGGTGAGACCACCGTGCCGCGAGTCATCGACGAAGTGGCAGAAGAGTATGGCTTAACGGACGACCAACTGGCTAAACCGCTTCCGAGCGGTGGTCAAACCCTTATGGCGAACAGGACGCATTGGGCACGAACCTATTTGATGAAGGCCGGATTGCTGGAGGCGGTTCGCCGTGGCGTGTTCAAGGCGACGGAGCGTGGCCGAGAGGTACTGTCAAAGCATCCAACCCGTGTGGACAACAAGGTGCTCTCGCAGTTCCCGGAGTTTATTGCTTTCTTGAATAAGCGAAACACTGAGGTGAGCCCTAAGCAAACTCTGACAGAAGTGAACACCAGCGTAATCCCCGAAGTGCCTGCTAACGGCTCGGGAACGCCTCTAGAGGACAGCCTACAAGCGACCGCCCCGGACGAACAGATCGATAAGGCGGTCAAGGAAATTGAACTGGCGCTACGCGAGGAACTGCTTGATCGAATTTTCGCGATAGAGCCAGTGGCGCGCCGTGCGTTGTTCTTTGAGCGACTCGTGTTGAGGTTGCTTGTGGCAATGGACTATGGGCTGGGGGAGGCGGACCACCTAGGCGGGCGTGGTGATGGGGGAGTTGATGGCGTCATCTACTTGGATGCCCTTGGGCTAGATCGAGTTTACATTCAGGCTAAGTGTTATGACCGCGAGGTTCTTATCCAGCCAAGTCAAGTGCGCGACTTTTCTGGCAGCCTTGATGACAAAAAGACCACCAGAGGAGTGTTCATCACGACGGCGAAATTCAGCAGAGCCAGCGCTGATTATGTTAAAGGCATCCAAAAACAGATTATTCTTATCGACGGAGAGGAGCTTGCTCAGTTGATGATCAGGCATCAAGTCGGCGTCCGAGTCGACCGCATTGTTCAGGTGAAGAAGTTGGATGAAGATACCTTTGACGAGTAAGCGAAAGCGATTGTTGAATGCATTTTTGGGTACACATCACTGCAAGTCGTCTCTACCCGATAACCACAACTTGAGTGCCGTCCATACCCAGATCTGTACCCAAGAGAGTGAGCGGTTACTTACCTAATTGAGATATAAGCGAATCTTTGTATGTATGGTCGGAGCTGCCCCGACCAAAATTCGGCAATCGGTTTCGATTCCCTTCTGCCCAGTCGAGAAGATCGTGCAACTCCCGGCAAACGCCGATTGCGCGACCTGTCGCGGCAAACGATCGGGCCCTCGGCAAACCTGTGGCTTCGTGCTTTGCGGCGCGCGACTTCTGCGCGGTTTTTCGAAGGGTTGGACCAGGGCGGACGCACGATGAGCCGCGCCGCATCGAACCTTTGGACGTCGCGATAGACATAAGAGTGTTGGGGATTTCAGCGCCCAATACCTAACGGACGCCGCCAAGCGAGGATATTCCGCTTGCGCGGCGTTGCGTTGTGCAAAGAACGGGTCAGTTCGAGGCGTACCAGCCGGCCGGGAACGGAAGCTGCGGCCAGAGCGGATAATTGTCGTTGGCAGCCTTCGGCATCTTGTCGGCAACAGAAGTTGCGGCGGGAGTCGGAGGCGGCGAAACGACCGCCAGGCGCAAGCAGGCACATTGCAAATTCATCATCGTCGTCTACCCGAGAAGTAAGTATTTTCGAGAATTCAATCCAGATTCGAAAATCCAAGTGTTTGCAACCGGTACGCTCATTGCAAATGACCCGCTTATCCTAGGAAAAACCGGCAAGCGTTTCAACCGGGAAGCAAGGTTGACGGATGAGGTTAACGCGCGCCGTGACCGCGCTCGGCATCGCATCGGATTTGCTGCTTGCGACGGCGAGGCGGCGGTGTGAGGCCGCCTTGCGATCAACTCAGGCGGCCTTCGCCGCCGCTTCCGCCGCAGGCTTCGCTGACGGGGGCTTCGGCGGCTTGTCCTGCTTTTTCGACCAGGAGATGTAGTAGGCCACCGTCGTCATGATCGCGATACCCGCGATGCTGACGAAGATCTGCGCGAGCAGCGAGCCCGAGCTCATCGACAACTCGAAATGGCCGACGAAGGACAGGAACACGCCAACGCAGAACACCGCCAGCGACTGCTGACCGCACACGATCAGGGGATCGAACACCTTCCACTCCAGCCCCGGCCAATCCTTCGGCACGAAGCGGATCACCAGGATCACGATCACGACGAAATGGATGAAGCGGTAGGGCGCGAGATAGGTCTTGTCGTTCGGGTTGAAGGCCGAATACAGCCAGTGCGGGAACATGCCGCCGAGGGTCGGGAAGCGGCCGGCCATGGTCATCACCAGCGCGAACAACAGGTAGCCGATGCAGGCGTAGAGCGTGATGTTCGAGTTGATCAGCGCGCCGGAGCGCTTTGCACCGCCCATCGCGCACCAGGCGCCGAACACGAACAGCACCTGCCAGCAGTAGGGATTGAAGTACCACTGGCCGGCCGGGTAGGCGGTCAGGTTCCAGCCGAACTGGCGGGCGGCGAGCCACAGCACGATGGAGAGCGCCATCGTCAGGTCCGGCTTGCGCAGCATGAACCACAGCACCGGCGGAAACAGGCCCATCAGCACGATGTAGAGCGGCAGCACGTCGAGATTGAGCGGCTTGAAACGCAGGAACAGGCCCTGGCGCAGCGTCTCGGTGGCGTTGTCGACGAGGCCGGCGACGTTGAACTCGTTGATCATCTCGGAATCGCCGAAGCGCAGCGCCAGATAGCTGATCGAGGCGATGTAGATCACGAACAGGATGATGTGGGCGACGTAGAGCTGCCAGACCCGCTTGGTGAGGCGGGTGGCGCCGACGATGAAGCCGCGCTCCAGCATCATGCGCGCATAGACGAAGGAGGCGGTGTAGCCGGAGATGAAGACGAACAGGTCGGCCGCGTCGGAAAAGCCGTAATTGCGGGTCGTGATCCAGTTCACGACGTTGTCGGGGATGTGGTCGAGGAAGATCGCCCAGTTCGCGACACCGCGAAACAGGTCGAGCCTGAGATCACGACCTTTTTCGGGGAGTGTGGCGCTGACGTTCAGGAAGGCCATGCGGGGGAAGCTTTCCAAGGGGACGGACAGGCGGGCAGCGGCCAGGCAGTGCCGCCGGGCGGAAGGGCAGTACGGAGGGCGGGTACGCAATTGTCACAGTGCAGCATAATGACTATACCCGTCAGTGACAGGCCGGGGGCCGGAATCACCGATCAGTTTCCTGAAGGTGTCTCTATACTATGCCCGCGGTTTCGACCAACTGCCACCGTGACGCATCGAAATCGACCGAAAAGACGAAGAGGCCGGACCGCCAATGACCGCACGCATTTTCAAGCCCGCCAAGAACGCGATGCAATCCGGCCGGTCCAAGACCAAGCTATGGCAGCTCGACTACGAGCCGGAGCAGCCGCGCGCGGTCGAGCCGCTGATGGGCTGGACCTCGTCCGGCGACATGAAGCAGCAGATCACGCTGCGCTTCCAGAGCCGGGAGGAGGCGGTTGCCTATTGCGAGCGCAAGGGCATCGCCTACCAGGTGATCGAGCCCCAGGATTCGATCCGCCGTCCTGTCGCCTACGCCGACAATTTCTCCTTCCGCCGCGGCGAGCCCTGGACGCATTGAGGACCTGACCAAGCCGGTGAGGACCCGGTCCGCTTGACCTGCATCAACTCAGAAGCGCTAGATTGGGCGTATAAGAGCTGCATTTCAGGGAAGGATCGAAGATGCGGCGCAACTTCACACTGCCGGAGCTTGAGGCGACGCTGAGTGGCCTTCAGGCGGGCGCCATTCACAACCTGCAGCGAGACGATTACGAACGCCTGTTTGGCGAGAATGATGCAGCCGTTGGACGTTTGCGCAATTTCGCAAGGGGCCATAACTGTGCCGCCAGCTTTGCGGATGGAATCATTGTATTCCGAAAGCGCGTTGAATCCCGCGAAGCCAGCCGCGCCTAGCCATCTTTGCGGGCGTGTTTCGAAGCGCGACGGCCGGCGCCATATCCTGTGTAAGCCTCCGCCCCGCGTCTACGCCCCGCGAACAGATCTATCGGCCGTCCTCGAAAGTCCTTGGCGCCAATTCCGCCGCATGCTTCGCTGCCCCGCATCACCACGCGAGGTGGGGTATGGCGAGGCGTGACCAGCTCGACGGCATCGATCTGAAGATCCTGTCCGAGCTGCAGGCGGACGGGCGGGTGCGCAACAATGAGCTGGCGGTCCGCGTCGGCGTCTCCGCGCCAAATTGCCTGCGGCGGCTGAAATCGCTGTTTGGCCGCGGCGTGATCCGGGCGGTCCGCGCCGTCATCGACGAGCGGCTGGTCGGCTTTGAGGTAGTGTCGTTCGTCGCGGTCCAGCTCGGCAGCCAGGCCCAGCCGGTGCTCGCGGCGTTCGAGAGCTCGATCGCGGCGATCCCGCGCATCCAGCAGTGCTGGCGGATTTCGGGCGATACCGACTATCTCCTGAAATGCGTGGCGCCGAGCGTCGAGAGCATGCGCCAGCAGCTCCTGCATTTCGCCGCGATGCCGAACGTCAGGAACGTGCGCAGCTTCCCGGTGCTGGGCGTGGCCAAGGACGCGCCGCTGCCCGTGCAGGACCTGACGGCGGCGTCATAAAAGCTTAGTAACTCACTGAATTGTGTAACGTGATTTCAGCAGCTCTGCAATGCGCAGAGCTGCAATTGCGGGGCGTTGCCGCGCGCATAGATCCGCGGTGCAACCCTCAGCGTGCGCTGCGCGAGGAGGGACTCTTTTGTGGGACCCCCAAGCAGGAAAAGACACATGACCTCGACCTCGAAGACGTTCGTCGCGTCCGCCGCGACGCTGTTTGCATCTGCGTTTCTGATGATGACCGCCCCTGCCGCCCAGGCAGAAGACTACTGCATCACCAACGGCGCCCAGGCCGCTCACGGCTGCGGCTATCCGACGATGGAAGCCTGCCGGGCTGCGGCTGGCGGCATCGGCGGCTCGTGCTCGCAGGCTGGCGGCGGGGCGAAGAGCACCAACGACGCTCTCGCGTTCCAGCCGAAGCAGGCACACCCGCGCACCAAGCTGCGCCCGGGCGGCCAGACCAACTCGAACTAAAGCCTGAGCCCGGGACCGGTTTCCGAACTGCGGCCTCCGAAGTCGATATCGGGGGCCGTCAATCCATGACAGCCAGGCGACATACGCTGTTGCGCGTCAGCGATAGCGGCCGCGAAACTCGCGCGGGCTGGCGCCCGTCCATGTGCGAAAGGCGCGGGAAAAGCTCTTCTCGTTCCGAAAGCCGGCGATCTCCGCGATCCGCTTGATCGGCACCCGGCCGCGCATCAATTCCTGCTTGGCGAGTTCGCGTTTTGCTTCCTCCTTGAGATCGCGCAGCGAGGTTGCTTCCTCGCGCAGGCGGCGGTGCATGGTGCGGGTGGAGAGCGCCAGCTCGCTTGCGACGTCCTCGGCGCCGAGAATGCGCCCGCGCGCCTCGCGCAGCACGCGCCGGACCCGCTCGACAAGCAGGCGGTCGCGCCGATAGGGCAGCACGGTCAGGCGCAGTGCGCCCTTCAGCATGGTGTCGAGATCGGCCGCGCTGCGGGTCAGGGGCAGCGAGAGATAATGCCTGTCGAAGACAATGCGTGCGGCGTCGGCATCGAAGCGAATGCTCCGGCAGAAGATGGTCGGATAGACCGAGACATGGCCGGGCTCGGGATAGGGAAATTCCGCCGCGTTGAGCGCGATCGCGGAATCGACCGCCCAGCAGGAGAAGCCGAGGACATAGCGGAGCAGGGTGACCAGGCAGAATTCCCGGAGAGATCCGAGGTTGCGCTGCTCGCGGATGGAAATGGTCGCGGTGTCCGCGTTGAGCGAGAGCTCGAACACCACGTCGTCGGTCAATAATCGGTGATGCCGGCACCAGCGTTTCAGCGCGACTTCGAGTGTCGGTGCGGTGATCGAGGCGCGGCACAGCATCCCGTAGGTGCCCCAGGGAAGCCGGCGTGAAAACCAGCCGAGCGCCTCGTCGTCGAGCTCGCGCATCGCATGGCCGGCCAGCGCTTCGAACTGGGCCGCGGTCACCCGGCCGTCTGCTGACCGGACGAGGTCCGGCGCGACCTGGCCCCTGCCGAGCGCCTCGGCCGGATCCCGCCCGTAGCGGGCATAGGCCGCGACCACGCCGCGGACAAAGGCGGCGGGGGTCATGGCGCGGCGGGGCGTCGCGGTCGCGGCTTGAAAAGGCATCGAAAGTCCTTTTGGAAAATCCTCGCCAAACTTGGCGGAAAATGCAACCTTTTCGACCGCCGCGGCACCCGGGCGGGGGTAGGTTCGGGGTCGACAAGAAACTTGCAGGATCCTTGGAGGAATCGCCGTGAACATCCCGAGCATCGACTTCGATCTGGGCGAAGACATCGGCATGCTGCGCGACACCGTGCGCGCCTTCGTGGAGGCGGAGGTGGCGCCCCGCGCCGCCGAGGTCGAAAAGGCAAACCTGTTTCCGGCCGACCTCTGGAAGCGTTTTGGCGACCTTGGCCTGCTCGGCATGACCGCGCCGGAGCAATATGGCGGCTCGAACATGGGCTATCTCGCCCACATCGTCGCCATGGAGGAGATTTCGCGCGGCTCGGCCGCCGTCGGGCTGTCCTACGGCGCGCACTCCAACCTCTGCGTCAACCAGATTCGCCGCAACGGCACCGATGCGCAACGCGAGCGCTATCTGCCGAAACTGATCTCCGGCGACTATGTCGGCGCGCTCGCGATGAGCGAGCCCGGCGCCGGCTCCGACGTCGTGTCGATGAAGCTGCGCGCCGACAAGCGCGGCGACCGCTACGTGCTCAACGGCTCGAAGATGTGGATCACCAATGGCGGCGACGCCGACGTGCTGGTCGTCTACGCCAAGACCGATCCGGAGGCCGGCCCGCGCGGCATGACCGCCTTCCTCATCGAGAAGGGATTTAAAGGCTTCACCCACGGCCAGCATCTCGACAAGCTCGGCATGCGCGGCTCCAACACCTATCCGCTGTTCTTCGACGAGTGCGAGGTGCCCGCGGAGAACGTGCTCGGCGGCATCGGCGAGGGCGTCAAGGTGCTGATGTCCGGCCTCGATTACGAGCGCGCGGTGCTGTCCGGCGGCCCGCTCGGCATCATGGCGGCCTGCATGGACGCGGTGGTGCCCTACATGCACGAGCGCAAACAGTTCGGCCAGCCGATCGGCGATTTCCAGCTCATGCAGGGCAAGCTCGCCGACATGTATTCGACCTGGCAGGCCACGCGCGCCTATGTCTATGCGGTCGGAAAGGCCTGCGACCGCGCCAACCATGCGCGCAGCTTACGCAAGGACGCGGCGGCCGCGATCCTCTATTCGGCGGAGAAGGCGACCTGGATGGCCGGCGAGGCGATCCAGGCGCTCGGTGGCGTCGGCTACACATCCGAATTTCCGGTCGGCCGTCTGTGGCGCGATGCAAAGCTCTACGAGATCGGCGCCGGCACCTCGGAGGTCCGCCGCATGCTGATCGGCCGCGAGCTGATGGCGGAAACCGCCTAAAATCCTCGACACGATCGGAACGGCCGCGACAGTGTCGCGGCTTCTCACCACGCCACCAGACCCGCGGGACCCCATGCCGCTCCATTCCAGCATCGATCCATCTTCCCAGGATTTCGGGCGCAACGCCGAAGCCATGCGCTCCCTCGTCGCGGACTTGCGTGAAAAGCTGAGCCAGGTCGCCGGCGGCGGCGGCGAGGCCTCGCGCAACCGCCACACTGCGCGCGGCAAGATGCTGGCGCGCGAGCGCGTCGACCTGCTGGTCGACCCCGGCACCTCGTTCCTGGAATTGTCGCCGCTCGCGGCCTATGGCCTCTATGGCGGCGACGTGCATTCGGCGAGCATCGTCACCGGGGTGGGGCGGGTCGCGGGCCGCGAATGCGTTGTTGTCGCCAACGACGCCACCATCAAGGGCGGCACCTACTATCCGATCACCGTGAAGAAGCATCTGCGCGCCCAGGACATCGCACGGCAGAACAATCTGCCCTGCGTCTACATGGTCGATTCCGGCGGCGCCTTCCTGCCGCTGCAGGACGAGATCTTTCCGGACGAGCGCCATTTCGGCCGCATCTTCTACAACCAGGCGCAGATGTCCTCAGCTGGCATCCCGCAGATCGCGATCGTGATGGGCTCGTGCACGGCCGGAGGCGCCTATGTGCCGGCGATGTCGGACGAGAGCATCATCGTGCGCAACCAGGGTACCATCTTCCTCGGCGGCCCGCCGCTGGTGAAGGCCGCGACCGGCGAGGTCGTCAGCGCGGAAGAACTCGGTGGAGCCGACGTGCATTCGCGGCAGTCAGGCGTGACCGATCACTACGCCCAGAACGACGCCCATGCGATCGGCATTGCCCGCCGCATCGTCGGCACGCTGAAGCCGTCGGCGCGGGCGAGCCTCAACATGCACCCGCCGCGCGAGCCGCTGTTCGCCGCGGAGGAGATCTATGGCGTGGTGCCGGTGGACAGCCGAAAGCCGTTCGATGTGCGCGACATCATCGCCCGCGTCGTCGACGGCTCCGAGTTCGACGAGTTCAAGAAGCTCTACGGCACGACTCTGGTGTGCGGCTTCGCCCATATCTGGGGCTATCCGGTCGGCATCATCGCCAACAACGGTATCCTGTTCAGCGAAAGCTCGCTGAAGGGCGCCCATTTCATCGAGCTGTGCTGCCAGCGCGGCATTCCCCTGGTGTTCTTGCAGAACATCACCGGTTTCATGGTGGGCAAGAAGTACGAGGCGGGCGGCATCGCGCGCGACGGCGCAAAACTCGTCACGGCGGTTGCGACCGCCTCGGTGCCGAAGTTCACCGTGGTGATCGGCGGCTCCTACGGCGCCGGCAATTACGGAATGTGCGGCCGCGCCTACGGGCCGCGCTTCCTCTGGATGTGGCCGAACGCGCGCATCTCGGTGATGGGCGGCGAGCAGGCCTCGATGGTGCTGAGCCAGGTTCGCCGCGACAATATCGAGGCGCGGGGCGACAGCTGGTCGAAGGAGGACGAAGACAAGTTCCGCGAGCCCATCCGCGCGCAATATGAGAGCCAGGGGCACCCGTACTATGCGACCGCGCGGCTGTGGGACGACGGCGTGATCGACCCGGCCGACACCCGCCTCGTGCTCGGGCTCGGCCTCTCGGCGGCGTCGAATGCGCCGATCGAGCCGACCAAGTTCGGCCTGTTCAGGATGTGACGCGATGGACCGCACAAAGCTCTACCGGCGTTTCCGCACGCTCCTGATCGCCAACCGCGGCGAGATCGCAGCCCGCGTCATCCGCACCGCGCGCGCCATGGGCCTGCGTACGGTCGCGGTCTATTCCGAAGCCGACCGCGATGCGATGCATGTCGCGCTCGCCGACGAGGCCGTGCTGCTCGGGCCGGCGCGCGCGCGCGACAGCTATCTGAGTGTCGAGCGGCTGATCGAGGCGGCGCGCAAGACCGGCGCCGAGGCCGTGCATCCCGGCTACGGCTTTCTGTCGGAAAATGCCGAGTTCGCGCAGGCTTGTTACGACGCAGGCCTCGTCTTCGTCGGCCCGACGGCGGAGATGATGACCGCGATGGGCTCGAAATCCGGCTCGAAAGCGCTGATGGAGAAGGCCGGCGTGCCGCTGGTGCCCGGTTATCACGGCGATGCGCAGGACGACGCGACACTGGCGAAGGCGGCAGAGAAGGCCGGATTTCCGATTCTGGTGAAGGCCTCCGCCGGCGGCGGCGGCCGCGGCATGCGCATCGTGCGCTCGGCGGCCGAGCTCGGGCCCGCCATCGTCAGCGCCAAGCGCGAGGCCAAGGCGGCGTTCGGCGACGACCGCATGCTGATTGAAAAGTATGTCGACAATCCCCGGCATATCGAGGTCCAGATCATCGGCGACAGCCACGGCAATCTGCTGTCGCTGTTCGAGCGGGAATGCACGCTGCAGCGGCGGCACCAGAAGGTGATCGAGGAAGCACCGTCGCCGACGCTGAATGCGACCCAGCGCGAGACGGTCTGCGCCGCCGCGCGAAAGGCAGCCGGCGCGGTGAACTATGTCGGTGCCGGCACCATCGAGTTCGTGTCCGACGGCAAGGACGTGTTCTTCATCGAGATGAACACGCGCCTGCAGGTCGAGCATCCCGTGACCGAATTGATCACCGGGATCGACCTCGTCGAGTGGCAGCTCCGCGTCGCCTTCGGCGAGGCGCTGCCGATGAAGCAGGACGAGATCAAGCTCAACGGCCACGCCGTCGAGGCGCGCGTCTACGCGGAAAACCCGACCAGGAACTTCATGCCGTCGGTCGGAAAAATCTCGACCTGGCGGCTGCCGGCGGAGACGGGTGGCCTGCGCATCGACGCCGGCTATCGCGAGGGCGATGCCGTTTCGCCTTACTACGACGCGATGCTCGCCAAAATGATCGCATGGGCGCCGACGCGGGACGTCGCGATCGAGCGGCTGAACCGCGGGCTGGAGGAGTCCGACGTTCGCGGCATCGTCACCAACATCCCGTTCCTGTCGGCGCTGATGACGCATCCAAAGGTGCGGGCGAATGCGATCGATACCGGCTTCATCGAGCGCGAGCTTGCGGTGCTGACTCAGGCCGGGGCAGCGCCGGGGGAGCTGGAACTGTGCGCCGCGGTCGCGGCGATCGTCAATGACGAGCTGCGGGCCGCGCAGGCAGAGGCGAATTCCCCCTGGCAGACCTTTGGCTGGATGCCGGTCGGCCGCCGCCAGCGCAGCTTTTCGTTCCGCGTCGGACACGGGGCGGAGCAGAGGATCACGCTGAACTACGGCAGCGGGCCGTCGACGCTGGTGATCGGTGAGCGCGAGCTGGCTTTCGCGATTGCGCCGAAGGACGGTGGCTTTGACCTGACGCTCGATGGCGTCAAGACATCCGTCGCGGCCGTCATCACCGGCCATGAGCTTTACTTGCGCACGCGCAACGGGCGGTTCGACCTGCACTGGGTCGATCCGTTCGGCGGCGAGAGCGAGGAGCAGAGCGGCGAGGACAAGATCGCCGCGCCCTTGCCGGGCACGGTCGTTGCCGTGCTGGCGGAGGAGGGCGCCAAGCTCGAGAAGGGCGCGCCGATCCTCACCCTGGAAGTGATGAAGATGGAGCAAACGCTGCGCGCGCCCTATGCCGGCACCCTGAAATCCATCAAGTGCAAGGTCGGCGACATCGTGCAGGAAGGCGTCGAGCTCGCCGTGGTCGAGCCTTCAGGAGAGTGACTGGGGAGAGTGACTGGGGAGAGTGACATGAGCGAGCCCGTCCGCATCATCGAGATGGGGCCGCGCGACGGCCTGCAGAACGAGAAGACGCCGGTCAGCGTCGAGGCGCGCATCGCCTTCATCGAGGCGCTGGTTGCCGCCGGGCTTCATACGGTCGAGGTCGGCGCCTTCGTCTCGCCCAAGGCGATCCCGCAGATGGCAAGCTCGGATGCCGTGCTGCGCGGCGTTGCTCACGTCAAGGGCGCCGAATTCCACGTGCTGGTGCCGAACGAGAAGGGCTATGACGCCGCCCGCGCCGCCGGCGCGAAAGTAGTGTCGGTGTTCGCGGCAGCCTCGGAAGGATTTTCCCGGGCCAACATCAACTGCACGGTCACCGAATCCATCGAGCGGTTCAAGCCGGTGCTGGCGCGCGCCAAGGCGGATGGCGTGCCGGTGCGCGGCTATATCTCCTGCGTGCTGGGCTGCCCGTTCGACGGCGAGATCAAGCCGAAGGCCGTCGCCGACCTCGCCACCACGCTGTGGGAGCTCGGCTGCTACGAGATCTCGCTCGGCGACACCATCGGCGTCGGCACGCCGGCCAAGGCGAAGGCGATGCTGCGCGCGGTCAGTGCCAACATCGCGCCCGCAAAACTCGCGATGCATTTCCACGACACCTATGGGCAGGCGCTCGCCAATCTCTATGCCGGGATGGAGGAGGGCGTCCGTGTCATCGACGCCGCCGCCGGCGGCCTCGGCGGATGTCCCTACGCGCCCGGCGCGACCGGAAATGTCGCGACCGAGGACGTCCTCTACATGCTCGAAGGCATGGGGATCAGGACCGGCGTCGACATGGACAAGCTGCTCGCGGCGACGAACACCATGAGCGCCGTGCTGGGCAAGCCGCCCGTGAGCCGGGTGGCCTCGGCGCTGAACGCCAAGAAGAAGCGGGCGGCTTGCTAGCTCGCGCGCTAGTTGGTGCTCAACTGCCGCGTCGCGCCCATCCAGTCCTCGATGTGATAGGAGCGGATCATCTTGCCGTCCCGCATCGTGTGCACGTCGATCGACATCACCTTGAATGACTTGCCGGTATGTGCGGCGCCGAAGAATTCACCGGCCGGCGTGCCGCTGGCTTCGCCGCGCACCGTGACCTGATTGCCGAATACCAGCACGTCCATGATCCGCCATGCGAGGTCGGGAACTGATTTGAGGCGCGCTCCGACACCGGCAATGACCTCATCGCGAGTGTTGCAGGCTTCGTTGCTGCGGCAGGACACCCATTCGGCGGCCGTTGCGGCGCGGATGAGGTCGGGACTATCGCTGGCGAATTGGGCATTCAGCGCCTTGTAGAACGGAGCAACCGCGGCGCGGGCCTCGGCTGCGCTCATCTCGGCATGCGCGGCGGGGGCGGCGAGGGTGACGGCCAGGAGGGCGGAGGCAATTCGCTTCATGTCGATCTCGGGTTTTCGTTTGCAGAGGCCGGTGATATGGATGCAAATCGATTATCGATCCAATGAGTAGTGGTGCCCTGTCATGACTCAGATCGATTTGCGCCGTTTCGACCTCAACCTTCTGGTCGTGTTCGATATTCTGATGGCGGAGCGGAGCGTCACCCGCGCCGCCGACCGGCTTGGGCGCACGCAGTCGGCGGTCAGTCATTCGCTGTCGCGGCTGCGCGAGCAGTTCGCCGATCCGCTCCTGATCAAGGGTGGGGCCCGGATGCAGCCGACCGCGCTGGCGCTCGATCTGGTCGAGCAGGTCCGCCCGATGCTGTCCGGCATCCAGCGTGTGCTGACGCCACAGCATGTGTTCGACCCGACGTCGTCGCGTCGCGTGTTCCGGCTGGCGGCGCCCGATTTCATGCTGGCGCTGTTCACCGACCTGATGACGCGGCTCGGCCGCGATGCCCCCGGCGTCGCCGTGGAATGGACCGCACCGCGTGAGCCGACCCTTCTCGACGTGGCAGAAGGGCTGATCGACATCGCGATCGTGCCATCCGAATTGCGCTTGCCACAGGGGGTGACCGGCGAAATCGCCGGTGCGCTCAGCTGGCGTTGCTTCGCGCGCGCCAAACACCCCGCGTTTCGCAACTGGAACGCAGCGACCTGGGCGCGCGCGCCGCACCTGATGGTGCGGGTCGGCGACGCCGTGGCAAGCCCGGTCGACGTGGCGGCCGCGGCCGCGGGCCTGTCGCGGAGCATCGCCGGATGGGTGCCGAACTTCTGCGCGGTGGGGCCGGTCTTGGCGAATTCCGATTTGCTGTCGACCTTGCCGGCGCTGGCGATGAAGCACGCGCCGGGCGCGTACCGGCTGGAAAGCAGGGCGGTCCCGTTTCCACTGCCGCCATTGCCGCATGCGATGATCTGGTGCAGCGGACGAAGTCGCGATCCCGGCCTGAACTGGCTGCGGGATCGTTTGCGGCCGATCGTCAAGCCCCATTTTGCGAGCTAGCTTGCGGTTTTCCAGCTCGCCGTCATTGCGAGCGCAGCGAAGCAATCCAGAGTCTTTCCATTGAGGCCGGTCTGGATTGCTTCGTCGCTACGCTCCTCGCAATGACGATCGAGCGTCACCTGCTCCCGTCCGGCCCCATCACCAGGTCCGGCAGCCCGGTCGAGATCTCCGGCACGAAGCACAGTAGCAGCACCGCGAGCATCATCAAGAGCACGAAGGGCAGCGTGCCCCAGATCACTTCGCTCAGGGGGATGTCGGGCGCGACGTTGCGGATGACGAAGATGTTGAGCCCGACCGGCGGATGGATCAGCCCCATCTCCATCACGATGGTCATGACCACGCCGAACCAGATGATGTCGAAATTGGCGGCGCGCAGCGGCGGCAGGATGATCGGCGCCGTCATCAGGATGATCGAGACCGGCGGCAGGAAGAAGCCGAGCACGACGACCATGACGAGGATGGCGAACAGCAGCTCCCAGCGCGGCAGGTGCATCGCGACGATGGCCTCTGCCGCCGATTGCGAGATGTGCAGATAGCTCATCACGTAGGAATAGAGCAGGGACATGCCGATGATCATCATCAGCATGGTGGATTCCCGGATCGTCGATTTCATGATGGGCGCAAGGTCGCCCGGCCGCCACACGCTGTAGATCGCGGCGATCAGCGCCAGTGCCAGCAGGCCGCCGAGGCCGGCGGTCTCCGACGGCGTGGCATAGCCGCCATAGAGCGCGATCATGACGCCGGTCAGCAGCAGCACGAACGGGATCACACGCGGCAGCACGCTGAAGCGTTCGGCCAGCGTGTATTCGTCACGCTGCAGGATCGGAGCCTCCGGGCCGCCCTTCTTGTAGGCGGCTTCGGCCGCGGCATATTCCCGGCGGAAGCGGATCACGGCATAGGCGCCGAACAGGGTCACCAGCAGCAGGCCCGGGCCGATGCCGGCGAGGAAGAGCCGGCCGAGCGATTTTTCCGCGGCGACCGCGAACAGGATCATGGTGATCGAGGGCGGCAGCAGAATGCCGAGCGTGCCGCCGGCGGCGATGATGCCTGCGGCAAAGCCGCCGGAATAGCCGCGCTTGCGCATCTCGGGGATGCCGGCCGAGCCGATCGCCGAGCAGGTCGCAGGGCTCGAGCCCGCCATCGCCGCGAACAGCGCGCAGGCGAACACGTTGGCGACCCCGAGGCCACCGGGCACGCGATGCAGCCAGGCGTGCAGGGCCGAGTAGAGATCCTGGCCGGCGCGTGACTTGCCGATCGCCGCACCCTTCAGGATGAAGAGCGGGATCGACAACAGGGTGATCGAGGCCATCTCCTCGTAGACGTTCTGCGTCACCGTATCGAGCGAGGCGGACGGCATGTAGATGCCCATGAACACGACCGCGACCGCGCCGAGGGCAAACGCGATCGGCATGCCCGAAAACATCACGAGCAACGTCGCGATGCCGTAGGCGAGGCCAATACCGAAAACGCTCATGGCCGCCGGCCTCCCGCGAAGGGCAGAGCGAGCTGCACGAGGATCTGTACGCAAAGCAGGGTCATGCCGAGCGCCATCAGGATGTAGGGAATGGCGAGCGGCGGCGACCACATCGAGTTCGAGACCTGGCCGTCGACATAGGCCTCATGGGCAAGCGTCCAGGACTTCCAGGTGAAGAAGGCGCAGAACAACAGCGTGGCGACGTCGACGAGCCAGAGCCGCACCTTGTTCGCAAACGGCGACAGCAGGCCGACAAAGGCCTCGATGCCGATGTGGCCGCGGTTCTGCTGGACGTACGCGGCCGTCATGAAGGTGGCGCCGACCAGCAGGAACACGGCGGCCTCGTCCTGCCAGTAATTGGCGGCCTTGAACAAGGCGCGGCTGAGCACGCTGTAGCTCAGGATCGCGCAAGCCGCGACCAGCGCGATTGCCGCGAACACGACGATGATGCGGTTGAGGATTGCGAGACCGCGATCAATCGCCGCCGCAAGGCTGGTGCCTGCGGCAGCGTTCGCCTGGTCGTCACGATCCGGAAGCGGACCGTGGATCATGCCGCGACGTCGGTCGCGAGCTTGAGCAGGTTCGCCGCGGTCGTGGTCTTGGCGGCGTAATCCTTCCACGCGGTGTCGCGGGCGATGTCGCGCCACTTGCCGACGGTCGCCGCATCAAGCGGGCTGACCTTGGCGCCGGCCTTCTCATAGACCTTGGCGACCTCGATGTCGTCATCCTGCGCGCCCTTGCGGCCGAACGCCTCGAGTTCGGTGCCCACAGCGAGCAGGATGTCCTGATGGTTCTTCGGCAGCTTGTCGAAGATCGCCTTCGACATCATCAGGGGCTCGAGCATGAACCAGTAGGAGGCGCCGGCGCCCGAGGTCAGCGACTTCGCGACCTCTTCGAGGCGGAACGAGATCAGGCTGGTCGAGGAGGTGATGCCGGCATCGCAGGCGCCGGTCTGCATCGCCGCGTAGATTTCGTTGGAGGGCACCGACAGCACCGAGGCGCCGGCGGTCTGCAGCACCATGTCCATCTCGCGCGAGCCGCCGCGCACCTTCAGGCCCTTGGCGTCTTCGGGCGCGACGATCGGCTTGGAGCGGCTGGCGACGCCGCCGGCCTGCCACACCCAGGTGAGCAGGATAATGCCCTTGTCGGCGAGGAAGTCGGTCAGCGCTTTGCCGACCGGCTCCTTCTTCCAGCGCAGGCCCTGGTCGTAGGTGGTGACGAGACCCGGCATCAGGCCGATATTGGTCTCGGGCACTTCGCCGCCGGCGTAAGGCATCGGGTAGAGACTGAGGTCGAGCGCGCCCTTGCGCATCGCGGAGAACTGCGCGTTGGTTTTGATCAGCGAGGAGTTCGGATAGATTTCGGCGGCGATGTCGCCATTGCTGCGCTTACTGACCTCGGCGGCGAACATGCGGCAGAGCCGGTCGCGGAAATCGCCCTTGTCGATGGTGCCGCCCGGGAATTGGTGCGAGATCTTCAGCGTGGTCGCGGCATGCGCGGTACCGGTGCCGAAGCGGAGAATGGCGGGCGCGGCGACGGCGGTCGCGAGCAGATGGCGGCGCGTGAGCATGACGTGATCCCCTTGGACTGTTTCTTGGACTGGTTTCTTGGTCTGGTTCTTGTTGACGTGATCGGATGTGAGGCCGGGCGCCGCCCATCCTAGCCGGTCTGCCACCCGATATTCTCTAGTCTGATAGTTCGAGATTGATGGCGGCCGCAAGTCGCAGCCTTGCTGCGCCGCACACTGGCGCCGCGCGCGCGTCCTCCGATGGGTGGTGGCGGCGGGCCAGTCACATTTGTCGGCTAAAGAGAACAATTCCGGGCGAACGCGTAACAATGCCGGCTGCCGGTCCGTCAAGGTGGAATAGCGGCACCCGTCGCTGACAAACGCCATCTCGAAGGAAAGACGACCCCATGACCATTCGCACCCGCATCCTGCTCGCCGTCCCGGCTGCCGCGCTTTCGCTTGGCCTCGCGCTTTCGCCTGCCGCCTTTGCCCAGGATAAGATGGGCAAGGACGACGGCATGATGAAGAAGGAAACGATGTCCAAGGACGGCATGAAGAAGGATGCCATGTCCAAAGACGACGGCATGAAGAAGGATCACATGTCGAAGGACGGGATGAAGAAGGACGACGGCATGATGAAGAAGAACTGATCGTCACCCATCGTCACGGGCGCTGGCGGGAACACGATCGCGCGCGCTCGCGAATTTCCGGGACGGCCGTGACGGCCGTCCCGGAGCGATGTCCCGGTTCAAGATCAATTGAACGTGACTTTTGAAGACTACTTGCGCTTGGCCTTGCGGGCGGCATAGCGCGCATCGCGCTTGGCCTTCTGCTCGGCTTCGAGCTCTGCTGCCCTGGCAGCCGCTTCTTCCGCTTCGCGGGCGATACGTGCGGCTTCCGCGGCCTTGGCTTCTTCCTCGAGGCGCTTCCGCTCGGCCTTTTCGGCCTCGCGCGTAGCCTTGGCCTCGGCGCGCTTGGCCGCGAGGGCTTCGCGCTCGGCACGCTTTGCCACGACGGCCGGATCATCGGGGCCCGGCTGCGACTTGAATTTGTTCAAAAGGTTTTTGCGGGCTTCCTGCGCCGCCTTTTGCCGGTCTGCGAAACCCGGCTCCCTGAATCCACTCATCGACGAGCCTTGTCTTCCTCGCTTTCAGTCCTACATCACTGCCTGTTGGTACGTCGGCTGGGCATAGCAGGCGCCACGCGACGCACATGCGTGTACATCGCCACGCGTCGCGAAGCCACCCATAATTGCAGCCGATCAGGTACACGAAAATCGCCAACCCGACGATCTCTCGTAACCCGAAAAAACTGCCGAATTGTGATGTCCCTCATAAGGACGCACGGAGGCGGCGCCTAGCGTCCGCCGCGATACGAGACGGAGTACGGGTATGACCATCTTCCGGCTGAGCCTGAAGACGCTCGCAATCACGCTCGCGGCGGCCGCGCTGGCCGGCGCCGTGCTGCTGCTCGCCCGTCCCCAAACGGTTGAGAGCGGCGTTCTGGGCGCGGCGTGGGAATGCAACAGGACCGCGTTCGTACTGACGACCTGTGCGCCGCGTGTGCAGCAGGCGACCCCGACGGTCGAAACCTGGAAGGATGCGGTGAGGCCCACCAGGGGCTGACCCCAGATGTGACGCGACGTCGCAGAGGTGCTAAAGCGGCCCGGCCCAGCGACAGGATGGTCATGTCCAAGCCCGAACCCGGCGAGAGGTCTCAGCCAAATCGCCCGCCCGCAGACAACCGCCGTGGTGCGATCGCGGGACTGATCATCGCCGCGGTGATCCTGGGCGTCGGCCTCTGGCTCGCCCGCGATCTCACCGCCGCCAGCAAGATGCAGGACTGCCTGATGTCGGGGCGGAGCAACTGCAATGTGATCGAGCCGGCGCGCTAGCGAGAGCGCCGCGACCGGGCCGGACGAAAAAAATGCCCTGATCTTAAACATTTGTAACGGGACATGGCCGATCAAGCGGATCAGTTATGGCAGCCGGCATCTGCCCGGCACGAGTTGATTCGCCGACCGCGCCGGGGCTACGGCAATCGAGCAAGTTAGGGGGTAGGCACGAATGAGTGCGTCCAGCGGCATCAAGATCATCATTCCCTTGGTTTCGGCCATGTCATTGCTGGCGCTGTCGGCGGCGCAGGCGCAGGACGCCGGACCGCCGAATCGCACCGGACTGCCCCCGGGGCAGGGCGCCGGCGCGCCGCCTCAGGCCAGGCCACCTCATGCCAACCAGCCCACGCGCCAGGCGCCTCCGCCGCAGCAGGCCGCGCGCCCGGCACCTGCGCCGGGCGGCCAGCCTCATGCAGCTCCGCCCCCCGGAGCCCGCCAGGCCGGCGGTCCGCCCCCGGGGCGCTACGGGGCCCACGGCCCGGCACCGTCCCGCGACTGGGGCGGGCATCCCTATCGCGGGCACGTTGCCTGGAACGGCGGGCAATGGCGCCACGAGGTCCGCAACGGCCGCTCCGGCTGGTGGTGGGATGTTGGCGGCGTCTGGTATTATTATCCGCAGCGGATGGCAGGCCCGCCCGCCTACATCTCCGAGGACTATATCGATGACGTCCCGGTGGCTTACGTGCCCCCGCCGGCCGCCTATGCGCCGCCGCCCCCGCCGCCGCCCGATCCGGGGGCCAGCGCGCTGGGTGGTGCCATCGTCGGCGGCGTGCTCGGTGGCCTGATTTCCGGCAACGCGTCGGGCGCGGCCGCAGGCGCCGTGCTCGGTGGCGCGACCGGCGCCATCGCCGGCGCCACGGCCGCCTCGCAGCCCGGCTACTATTTTGCCCAGGGCAACTGCTACTACCGCTATCCGAGCGGCCAGTATGTGCAGGCCGATCCGCGCGCCTGCTACTGAGCCGCCGAGCGAGCCTTGAAGCGCGAGGCGGGCGCGGGCCCGCCTCTTTTTTGTGTCTGGGGGCAGCGAACCTACGTCGCGGAAAAGAGATGGATCGACGCGTGCGTCAGGACAGCAGCCAGTCGAAGAACGCGATCGCTGCCCAGACCAGGCCCGCAATCCAGGCCAACATCACGATGCCAATGGTCGCAAGTAGGGCGCTGCCGAGCAGGTCGCGTCTTTGTCGTTGCGTCGGGACGTCGCGCTCGGCTGCTGCTTCTTGCGTCATGACGGGAACGATCACCTAGACCTGCTCGCGACCTTGCAAGCGTTGAGGGACTGTCTACCGCAGAAGCCGGATTCATGCTGTGACGCAATTCACAGACGCATTTGATCCATTGAACTGGAATGATCAGTGATTCTACCAGTACCACCCCGCAATCGTACGGGCGAAATTGCCATCTGCTTGTCTAGATCGGGCGGCTAAATCGACCGCATGTGCATCGAGTATGATCCGCAGCGCGAAGCCGAGGCCGCGATGAAGCAGGCCGCAGAGTCCGAAGGCGCCGCGCGGCAAAGATTGATCCAGTTGGCCTTGGTCTGGCACCGGCTCGCCCGCGAGCGCCGCGGCCAGGAAACCGATTAGGCGATCGCCTCACGCGCCTGCGTTGGTCGTCAGGCTGCGGCCTTGTTCTTGACGGCACCGATGAGCGCGGTGAGGATGGCTCCGCCGGCTCCACCGGCAACGGCCTGGGAGATGATGCCGCCGATGGAAAAATTGCCCGACTGGGCGGCGGCCAGGACCGATGGCAGCAGCAAGGTTGCGACCTGACCGAGCACGCCGCCTCCGACGAGACCGGAAATGATGTTACCGGCAGTCCCCAGGTCAAACGTCGGCGATGCCTTGCCTGCGCCGACACCGCCGATCGCGCCAGCGATGAGGTTTATCAAAATCTGTTCCATTTGGACCTCCCTTGATCTGCATGAATTGACCTTGATCCGCCCATGAGCGAGCGGTTGGACTTGATCGGCCTGCAGTGAGCGACCGCGCGCGCCTATCCCTGCAAATCGAAGCTCGCAAGCTGCGCGCGGTCGAGGATCACGAGCTCTTTCTGGTTGTTGCTCGGGAAATCCAGGACGCCCGAGCGATGCAGCTGGGAAATCGCGCGCGACACGGTTTCGAGCGTCACACCCAGGTAATCCGCGATGTCGCGGCGGGACATCGGCAGCGAAACGACGCGGGCGGCGGTGATCCTCTCGTCCATCTCGAGCAGGAATGCCGCAACTCGCTCCATCGAGTTCTTGCGGCCCAGCAGCAACAAATGGTTTTCGGCGTGGCGCAGATTGTCGTTCGCCATGCTCAGCAAATTGCCCGTCGCGGCATCGCTCTCGCCGACCGCCTCGAGGCTTTGCCGCTCGATCAGCTGAACCGTGGTTTCGACGATGGCTTCCGCAGCAAAGCGATGGACGTCTCCGTTCTCGAGCCCGAAGACGTCGCCCGGCAAGTGGAACGCAACGACCTGACGGCGGCCGCCGGATAGCTGCTTGCAGCGCCGCGCCGCGCCTTTCTTGACATGATAGACGTACTCGGCGGGCTCACTCTCGCCAAAGATCGTCTCGCCTCTCTTGTAGGTGAATTCATTGAGGCAAGTGATTGGCCTTGGACCGCTCGTCGCTCTCGGCTCGGCGAGCGAACCTGGACGAGGCGTCCAGTCTGTCGCGGCGCGAACAAGCATGTCCACTCCTGTCCCAATGAATGCTTCCGGGGCCGGACTCACGGCACAGTTCAATGGCAGGCACGTTAACCAATCCATGGTTCGAATAGCATTGTACCAAGGGACATTCGGGAGAGCCGAAAGGCGGCGTGACTTCGCGTTTGCGCAGCAGCGTGCCGTGAGTTCTTCCCTTTGGGACAATAGGCGAGCCACCGAATTGGACCGAAGCTCGCATCGTATCGCGTATCGACGGCGCGTTTACGTGAGTGAGCAGGGCACTCCACAAGCATCACAGGTCGATTCATGCGAAGGCTGAAATGGCCGCAGCTCTCAAAGCGCTGCGTGGAATGTGGCGAGCGCGTCCCACTTGAGATGCCCGGCGGGGGCAGCGGGACCGACAATGTTTGCTCGTTGAATGAATGTCCGGTTGACCCGCTCAAATCGGCCATCCTGATGAGCTGGATGAGGGGCGAGTTGCGCCCGCCGACATAAGCAACCGCCGCGGGAGGCGAATGGAGCGGGCCCGCCGGTCAAGGCGCGGGGACGCCGCACCATCTCGCAGCGGGATGGGGTTCGTTCATCTCGCGCCTGCGGCGCGGTCCAGACCGACGACAGAGGCTGGCGATCCCGGCAGGAATCGAACCTGCAACCCTCAGAGTAGAAATCTGATGCTCTATCCAGTTGAGCTACGGGACCGTCCGGGCCGGCGCGCCCATGCGGGGGCCGGCCGACCTCTTAGCACGCCACATATGAAAAATCCCTGGGGTCGCCAAGCCTGAACCGAACCGTTTTCGCAACCGGCGCGACAAAGCGAAACGGTGGGGTGTCAGGGTGCCGGGTTGAGCGGCAGCGGACTGGACGATGGATCACATCGCCGGGAACGCTGACCAGCTTCCGGGACACGGCCGCCGGTCGACCGGTCAGGTCTGGCTGCGCCATCAGGACGGCGTGCGCGGCGATATCTCGATCGGTCACCTCAGGGCTTGCCTTGCCATGGCGAATGCGACGTCTTGCAACAGCACTTGTAGTTCTGGTTCCATCGCCTTGAGTCCGTCACCTTTCCGCGCACTTCATTGCCACGCGGCGTCCGCCGCGATTTCCAGGAGTCCCTCATGATCGGTCTGGTTCGCGCCATCACCCTTTGCGCCGCGCTGGCGTTCGGCCTCGCGAGCGCGCAAGCCGCCGACAAGGCGTTCAAGCGCGACGATCTCGCCGATTCCGCGATCAAGCTGGAGGCCCAGATCAAGAGCGAGGCGGGGCCGGTCGCCAAGACCAATGCGACACTGCGCACGGACGCCGACGCCGCCTTCCGTCGCAACGACTACCGCACCGGCCTTTCGGTGCTCGGCCAGATCGCGGCGACCACGCCGGAGGATGCCGGCAACTGGCTGCGGCTCGCAAAAGTCATCTTCCAGATCACGCCGAAGAGCTCGACCGAGCAGACCTTCCTGCTGGAGCGCGCCTCGACCGCCGCCTACATCGCCTATCTCCGCGCCGGCAATCCGGGCGAGGAGGCGAGTGCGCTCGCGGTGCTTGGCAAGGCGCTGGCTGAACGCAAGCTGTGGCGGCCGGCGCTGGATGCGCTGCGCCTGTCGCTGGACATGCGCGAGGTCGCCGACGTCCGCGGCCAATATGATAAGATGCGCGACGAGCACGGTTTCCGGCTGCTCGACTATACCGTGGATTCGGACTCGGCGAGTCCGCGGGCCTGCTTCCAGTTCTCCGAGGAGCTCGCCAAGCGCACCGATTTCGCGCCATTCCTTGCGCTGGCCGGGCAGGACAAGCCGGCGCTCTCGGCCGAGGGCAAGCAGCTCTGCGTCGACGGGCTGAAGCACGGCGAGCGCTACAACATCAATCTGCGCGCCGGCCTGCCGTCCACGGTCAAGGAGGGGCTGCCGAAATCGGCCGAGTTCAACGTCTATGTGCGCGACCGCAAGCCCTTCGTGCGCTTCACCAGCCGTGCCTATGTGCTGCCGAAAACCGGTCAGCGCGGCATTCCCGTGGTCAGCGTCAACACGCCCGCGGTCAACATCAACGTATTTCGGATCGGCGACCGCAACCTGATCAACACGGTGGTCGACAGCGACTTCCAGAAGACGTTGTCCAAATATCAGCTCGGCGATCTCGGCGACGAACGCGGCGTCAAGGTGTGGTCCGGCGAGCTCGCGACCGCGATGACGCTGAACCAGGACGTCACCACCGCATTCCCGGTCGACGAGGCGCTCGGCGAGCTCCAGCCGGGCGTGTACGTGATGACGGCGGCCGCCAAGGGACCGGGCTCCGACGACGAGTATCAGCTCGCCACCCAATGGTTCATCGTCTCCGATCTCGGCGTGTCGGCCTATTCCGGCAATGACGGCATCCACGTCTTCGTCAACTCGCTGGCCTCGACCGATCCGGTCGGCAAGGCCGAGGTGCGGCTGGTCGCGCGCAACAACGAGATTTTGGCGACCCGCAAGACCGACGAGAGCGGCCACGTGCTGTTCGAGGCGGGCCTTGCCCGCGGCGAGGGCGGCCTGTCGCCGGCGCTGCTGACGGTTGCGGGCGAGAAAGCCGATTATGCCTTCCTCAGCCTCAAGACCTCGGCCTTCGACCTGTCCGACCGCGGCGTTTCGGGCCGCGCGGTTCCGGCGGGCGCCGACGCGTTCGTCTATGCCGAGCGCGGCGTCTACCGCTCCAGCGAGACGGTCTATCTCACCGCGCTCCTGCGCGACGGGCAGGGCAATGCCGTCACCGGCGGCCCGCTGACGCTGGTGGTCGAGCGCCCCGACGGCGTGGAGTTCCGCCGCGCCGTGCTGGCCGACCAGGGCGCCGGCGGGCGCACGCTGTCCGTGCCACTCAACTCGGCCGTGCCGACCGGGACCTGGCGGGTGCGCGCCTTCACCGACCCGAAGGGCTCGTCGGTCGGCGAGACCACCTTCATGGTCGAGGACTACGTTCCGGATCGGATCGAATTCGACTTGTCTGCCAAGGACAAGCTCCTGAGAGCTAACGTTCCTGTGGAGCTTAAGGCCGACGGCCATTTCCTCTATGGCGCGCCGGCCTCGGGCCTTGCGCTCGAGGGCGACATGCTGGTCGCGCCCGCGGCCGAGCGGCCTGGCTTCGCCGGCTACCAGTTCGGCGTCGCCGACGAGGAGACGGCCTCGAACGAGCGTACGCCGCTGGAGAACCTGCCCGAAGCCGACGCCAATGGCGTGGCGACCTTCCCGGTGACGCTGGACAAGCAGCCGGCCTCGACGCGTCCGCAGGAGGCGCAGATCTTCGTCCGTATGGTCGAGACCGGGGGGCGCGCCGTCGAGCGCAAGCTGGTGCTGCCAATCGCGCCCGCCGCCGCCATGATCGGCATCAAGCCGCTGTTCGGCGACCGAAGCGTCGCCGAGGGCGAAAAAGCCGAGTTCGATGTCGTGTTCGTCTCGCCGGAGGGCAAGCAGCTTCCCCGTGACGGGCTGCGCTACGAGCTCCTGAAGATGGAGTCGCGCTACCAGTGGTATCGGCAGAACAATTACTGGGAGTACGAGCCGGTCAAGTCGACCTCGCGCGTCGCCGACGGCGATGTCACGATCGCCGCCAGCAAGCCGTCGCGCATCTCGCTGACGCCGCAGCCCGGCCGCTACCGGCTCGACGTCAAGTCGAATGATGCGGACGGCCCGGTGACTTCGGTGCAGTTCGACGTCGGCTGGTATTCCGACGGCAGCGCCGACACCCCGGACCTGCTGGAGACCTCGATCGACAAGCCGCAATACGCTTCCGGCGACACCATGACGGTGTCAGTCAACGTGCGCAGCGCCGGCAAGCTCACCGTCAACGTGCTCGGCGACCGCCTGCTGACGACGCAGACCATCGACGTCAAGGAGGGGACCGCGCAGGTCAAGCTCCCGGTCGGCAAGGACTGGGGCACCGGCGCTTACGTGGTGGCGACATTGCGCCGTCCGCTCGATGCGGCCGCCCAGCGCATGCCGGGCCGGGCAATCGGGCTGAAATGGTTCGGGATCGACAAGCAGACCCGAACGCTCGCCTTAAAACTGTCGCCGCCGGCGCTGATCCGGCCGAATGCGGCGCTCAAGATCCCGGTCAAGCTCGACGGGCTCAATCCCGGCGAGGACGCCAAGGTCGTCATCGCCGCGGTCGATGTCGGCATCCTCAACCTCACCAACTACAAGCCACCCGCGCCGGACGATTACTATCTTGGCCAGCGCCGCCTCAGCGCCGAGATCCGCGACCTCTACGGCCAGCTCATCGACGGCATGTCGGGCACGCGCGGCCAGATCAAGTCCGGCGGCGACGCTGGCGCAGGCGAGCTCCAGGGCTCTCCGCCGACGCAGAAGCCGCTGGCGCTCTATTCGGGTATCGTGACGGTCGCCGCCGACGGCACCGCGGAGGTAAGCTTCGACATTCCGGAGTTCGCCGGCACGGCGCGGGTAATGGCTGTCGCCTGGACCGCGACCAAACTTGGCCGCGCCAATACCGATGTGGTGATCCGCGACCCCGTGGTGCTGACCACGACGCTGCCGCGTTTCCTCCTCAATGGCGACCACGGCACTGTCAATCTCGAGATCGACAATGTCGAAGGGCAAGCCGGCGACTACGTCATCAATGTGAAGACGGGCGGCCCGGTGAAGATGACCGGCAGTCCCGCGACCACGGTGAAGCTCGCCGCAAAGCAGCGCAGCTCCTTCGCGCTCGCCATCGATGCGACCGCGGCGGGGCAGGCGACCCTCGATGTCGATATCAAGGGCCCCAACGGCCTTGCGCTGGCGCGGCACTATGCGCTCGACGTCAAGGCGGCGACGCAGGTGCTGGCGCGGCGCTCGATCCGCACCCTGGCGAAAGGCGAGAGCCTGACGCTGACCTCGGACATGTTCTCCGACCTCGTGCCGGGCACCGGCAGCGTCTCGGTCTCGGCGAGCCTGTCCACTGCGCTCGATGCGGCGACGATCCTGAAGGCGCTCGATCGCTATCCCTATGGCTGCTCGGAGCAGATCACGAGCCGCGCCATGCCGCTGCTCTATGTCAACGAGCTCGCGGCCGGCGCGCTTCTGGCCATGGACACCGAGGTCGATAGCCGCATCCGCGACGCGATCGAACGGCTTTTGGCCCGTCAAGGCTCCAATGGTTCGTTCGGCCTGTGGTCGGCGGGCGGCGACGATGCCTGGCTCGACGCCTACGTGACCGACTTCCTCACCCGCGCCCGTGAAAAGGGCTTTGTGGTGCCGGACGTGCTGTTCAAGAACGCGCTCGACCGTATCAGAAACGCCGTGGTCAACGGCAACGAGCCGGAGAAGGACGGCGGGCGCGATCTCGCCTACGGCCTCTACGTGCTGGCGCGCAATGGCGCAGCGCCGATCGGCGACCTCCGCTATCTCGCCGATACCAAGCTGTCCAACCTCGCAACGCCGATCGCGAAGTCGCAGCTCGCTGCGGCGCTAGCCCTGGTCGGCGACCGCAACCGCGCGGAACGGGTCTATGGCGCCGCACTCGACAGCCTCGCGCCCAAACCGGTGCTGGAGTTCGGCCGCACCGACTACGGCTCGCAGCTCCGCGATGCCGCAGCGCTGGTTTCGCTCGCGAGCGAGGGCAACGCGCCGCGGGCGACGCTGACCCAGGCGGTGTCGCGCGTCGAGACCGCGCGTGGGCTGACGCCCTACACCTCCACGCAGGAGAACGCCTGGCTGGTGCTGGCGGCGCGCGCGCTGGCGAAGGAAAACCTCTCGATCGAGGTCGACGGTCAGCCGATCAAGACCGCGCTCTACCGCAGCTACAAGGCGGCGGCGCTGGAGGGCAAGCCGCTGAAGATCACCAACACCGGCGATGCGCCGGTGCAGGCGGTGGTCTCGGTGTCGGGCTCGCCGGTGACGCCGGAACCCGCGGCATCCGCCGGCTTCAAGATCGAGCGCAGCTATTTCAAGCTCGACGGCAAGCCCGCCGATATCAGCAAGGTCAAGCAGAACGATCGCTTCGCCGTGGTGTTGAAGATCACGGAGGCAAAGCCCGAGTACGGTCACATCATGGTGTCCGACTATCTGCCGGCCGGCCTCGAGATCGACAATCCGAAGCTGGTGTCGTCGGGTGACAGCGGCACGCTGGACTGGATAGAGGATGGCGAGGAGCCGGAGGATACCGAGTTCCGCGACGACCGCTTCACGGCGGCCGTGGACCGCGCCTCGGATTCCAAGTCGGTGTTCACGGTGGCCTATGTCGTGCGCGCGGTCTCGCCCGGCAAATACGTGCTGCCGCAGGCCTATGTCGAGGACATGTACAATCCCTCGCGCTACGGCCGCACCGGCACGGGCACCGTCGAGGTGCGGGCGGCGAAGTGAGTGGTGAGATGAGCCCGGGTTGGATGGCATGAGCGCAGCGGAGCCACACACTCAGTCGTCATGCCCGGGCTTGACCCGGGCATCCACGGCCACTCGGGCGGTGGGCGACGACGTGGATGGCCGGGTCAAGCCCGGCCATGACGGAGCACGCGGCTGGGGCCGTCGCCTCATCTCGGCAGCAGCGCTCACGCTCATCCTCGCCGTCGTCGGCTTCGTCGCCTGGGTCTACTCGCTCGGCCCGCTGCCCCTCGACGAGGCCCGCCAGGTCTCTGCCACCATCGTCGACCGCAACGGCAAACTGCTGCGCGCCTATGCCATGGCGGATGGTCGGTGGCGGCTGCCGGTCGACGCCAGGACAGGCGTCGATCCGACCTATCTCAAGCTGCTGCTTGCCTATGAGGACCAGCGCTTCTACGCCCATGGCGGCATCGATCCGCTGGCGCTTGGACGGGCTGCGTTGCAGCTTGGAACGCGCGGCCGCATCGTCTCCGGCGGCTCGACCATCACGATGCAGCTCGCCCGCCTGATGGAGCCGCGCCGGCAGCGCTCGCTCTACGCAAAGCTGCGCCAGATCGTGCGCGCGATCGAAATCGAGCGCAGCATGAGCAAGAGCGAGATTCTCGATCTCTATCTGGCGCTGGCGCCGTATGGCGGCAATCTCGAAGGCATCCGCGCGGCGTCCATCGCCTATCTTGGCAAGGAGCCGAAGCGGCTGTCGCTGGCGGAGGCGGCGCTGCTGGTGGCGCTGCCGCAATCGCCGGAGACGCGAAGGCTCGATCGCTTCCCGGAGGCGGCGCGCATCGCGCGCGACCGCGTGCTCGACCGCGTGGTCGCCGAGCATCAGGTCAGCGCCGACGACGCCAGCCAGGCCAAGGCCGTGCCGGTGCCAAGACTGCGGAAGCCGATGCCGATCCTGGCGCCGCATGCCTCCGACACGGCGCTTGCGACCGTGAAGGATAGGCCGGTCATCAAGCTGACGCTCGACGCCAATCTGCAGAAGGTGCTGGAGCCGCTGGCCCGCGACCGCGCCATCGCGCTCGGGCCCAATATTTCGGTCGGCATCATCGTCGTCGACAATGAGAGCGGAGACGTGCTCGCGCGTGTCGGCTCGGCTGATTATTTCGACGAGAGCCGGGCAGGGCAGGTCGACATGACCCGCGCCGTCCGCTCGCCGGGCTCGACGCTCAAGCCCTTCATCTACGGGCTCGCCTTCGAGGATGGCTTTGTCCATCCCGAAAGCCTGATCGACGACCGCCCGGTCCGCTTCGGCTCCTACGCGCCGGAAAACTTCGACATGACGTTTCAGGGCACGGTGCCGGTGAAGAAGGCGCTGCAATTGTCGCTGAACGTTCCGGCCATCGTGCTGCTCGATCGCGTCGGATCGAGCCGGCTGGCATCGCGGCTGCGTCAGGCGGGCGGCAATCTGGTCCTGCCCAAGGATGAGGCACCCGGGCTCGCGATGGGCCTCGGCGGCGTTGGCGTGACGCTCCAGGACCTCGCCCAGCTCTATGCGGGCTTCGCCCGGCTCGGCACCACCAAGCCGCTGCGCGAGGTCATGGCCGACAGGGATGACCGCGAGCCGCTGCGGCTGATGGATCAGGTCGCGGCCTGGCAGGTCGGCAACGTGCTGCTCGGGACCCCGCCGCCGGAGAACGCCGCCCACAACCGCATCGCCTTCAAGACCGGCACCTCCTATGGCTACCGCGACGCCTGGTCGGTCGGCTTCGACGGTCGCATGACCATCGGTGTCTGGGTCGGCCGGCCCGACGGTGCGCCGGTTCCCGGACTGATCGGGCGCGTGGCGGCCGCGCCAATCCTGTTCGATGCCTTCGCCCGCACCGGCAAGACGCTTGTGCCCTTGCCAAAGCCCCCCAGGGGAACGCTGGTGGCCAGCAACGCAAAACTGCCGCTGCCGCTGAAGCGGTTCCGCCCGGTCGGTGACCTTGTCCGGACCGGCGGGGAGCAGGCGCTGCACATCCAGTTCCCGTTGAACGGGTCCCGGATCGATGTCGATCGCAGCAATGGGCCCGAGGCCGCTGCCATGCCGGTCAAGGTCGCGGGCGGGGTCTTGCCGTTGACCGTCCTGGTCAATGGCACCGCGCGCGGCGAGATCGACGGGCGCCGCCAACGCCTGATCGATCCCCCGGGTCCGGGCTTTGCGCGCCTCACCGTGATCGACGCCACGGGCGCGGCGGACACAGTTGTCATTCGAATTCAATAAGGCCGGCTCAAGCGGTTGTGGCGATGGCGGTTTCAGCGTAAGCGGAACCAATGGCCGAGACCTATCCAAGCCCCCGTTTTGGCGCGCCGCGCGAGCCGAAAGCCCCGGCGAATCCGGGCAACGCGCTGGTGCGCGTGCTGGATCTTGCAACCGCCAGCCACGCCCGCGCGGTCGGCTTCCTGCTGGTGTGCGCGCTGCTGATCTTCCTGCCGGGCTTCTTCACGATCCCGCCGGTTGATCGTGACGAGGCGCGCTTTGCCCAGGCCACCAAGCAGATGGTCGAGAGCGGCGACTATGTCGACATCCGCTTCCAGGAGGATGTCCGCTACAAGAAGCCGGTCGGCATCTACTGGCTGCAATCGGCCGCGGTCGAGATCGCCACGGCGCTCAAGCTGCCGAAGGCCGAATTGCGGATCTGGGTCTACCGGATTCCGTCGCTGATTGGGGCGATCGGCGCCGTGCTGATGACCTATTGGGCCGCACTCGGCTTTGTCACCCGCCGCGCCGCGGTGATCGCCGCGCTCCTGATGTGCGCCTCCGTGCTGCTCGGCGTCGAGGCGCGGCTGGCGAAGACCGACGCGATGCTGCTGTTTTGCGTGGTTGCCGCGATGGGCGCGATGGCGCGGGCCTATCTGTCCTGGCAGCGCGCCGAGGACGAGACGCATCCACCCTGGAGCTGGCCCGCCATCTTCTGGACCGCGCTCGCCGTCGGCATCCTGATCAAGGGCCCGCTGATCCTGATGTTCGCAGGCCTGACCGTGATCGTGCTCGCGATCCAGGACCGCGACGCCTCCTGGCTGTGGCGGCTGCGGCCGGTCTGGGGCCTGATGTGGATGCTGGTGCTGGTGCTGCCCTGGTTCGTCGCGATCTTCTGGCGTGCGGGCGATGCCTTCTTCGCCGACTCCGTCGGCGGCGACATGCTGAGCAAGCTGGGGGCCCAGGAATCACATGGCGCGCCGCCCGGGCTGTACCTTGCGCTGTTCTGGATCACGTTCTGGCCCGGCGCGCCGCTGGCCGCGATGGCGGCGCCGGCCGTGTGGCGGGCGCGCCGCGAGCCGGGCGCGCAATTCCTGCTGGCCTGGCTGATCCCGTCCTGGATCGTGTTCGAGGCGGTGCTGACCAAGCTGCCGCATTACGTGCTGCCGCTTTATCCGGCGATCGCGATCCTCACCGCTGGCGCGCTGGAGCGGAGCGTGCTGTCGCGCTCCTGGCTGATGCGCGGCTCGGCCTGGTGGTTCGCAATCCCCGCGGCCACCTCGATCATCGCGGTGGTCGGTGCGGTGATGCTGACGCGGCAGCCGGCCTTCATCGCCTGGCCGTTCATCGCGGCCGCGCTGATCTTCGGCCTGTTCGCCTGGTGGCTCTACGACAACAATCGCGCCGAGCGCTCGCTGCTCAACGCGCTGGTCGCCGCCCTGATGCTGGCGGTGGCGGTCTACGGCATCGTGCTGCCGTCGCTGACGCCGCTGTTTCCGAGCATCGAGATCGCCCGGGCGCTGCGCAACGTCACCTGTGTCGGGCCGAAGGCGGCGTCCGTCGGCTATCACGAGCCGAGCCTGGTGTTTTTGACGGGCACCCAGACCGTGCTCACCGACGGCTCGGGGGCTGCGGATTTCCTCCGGCAGGGGAGCTGCCGCTTCGCGCTGATCGAGCAGCGCTCGGAGCGCAGCTTCGTGCTGCGCGCCGAGGCGATCGGGCTGCGCTACAAGGTCGGCGCGCGCATCGACGGCTATAATTTCTCGCAAGGCCGCGCCATCTCGATCTCGGTGTTCCGCTCCGAGGGGACCGAGTAGATGAAGGGCTCGACCGACATCGTGCAGCATGCGAGCTACCCGGCGCAATTGCTCGCCGTCGCCCGGCGTGCGCTGGCACAGCTCGTGCGCGCGCCCTCGCATTCGCGCCGCACTGATGCCGCCAGAAAGCTGGCGCGGCATTCGCTGTGGCTGAGCGCGGCGGGCGCGGCCGCGATCATCGCACTGATGGTCGCGTTCGATCAGGTGGAAATTCAGTTGATGCCGGCGCGCGGGACTCCGGCCTTGTGGCCAATCCGCATCCTCACCGATTTCGGCAAGGACGAGTACGTGCTCTCGCTACTCGGCGTTGCGCTGGTGACCCTGGCATTCGTTGCGGCGGGGCTGCACGGCACGCGCCGCGCGCTGCTGCTCGGCCTCGGGACGCGGCTGCAGTTCGTGTTTCTGTCTGTTGCCTTGTCCGTGTTCGTCGGCGAGGTCCTGAAATATCTCATCGGCCGCGGGCGTCCGTTCGTCGGCGGCAAGGCCGACGCGTTCAATTTCGTCCCCTTCGAGGGGAGCGGGGCCTATGCCAGCCTGCCGTCAGGCCATGCGGTGACGGCCTTTGCACTGGCCTTTGCGGTCTCGGCGCTGTGGCCGCGCCTGCGCGTGTTCATGTTCACCTACGCGATCGTGATCCTTTTGACGCGCCTGGTGCTGCTCGCGCATCATCCGAGCGACGTCGTGGCCGGCGCCATGGTCGGCATGGTCGGCGCCATGGCGGTCCGCTACTGGTTTGCCGCCCGCAGGCTCGGTTTTGCCATCCGTGCCGACGGCACCATTGTGCCGCTCGCAGGAGCGGTCTCAGGCCGCCTCAAAAGGGTTGCCCACGGGACATCCGCCCCATAAAAGCGGCTGCCTGCTGGGCCTTCGGGTTCCCGCGCCGCCCCATTCCAACCAAGAGCTCCCGATTTGTTGTCGCCCCAGGTTTCCATTGTCGTGCCCGTGCGCAACGAAGCCGACAATATCGCGCCGTTGATCGAGGAGATCAGCGCCTCGCTCGACGGGCGCTGGGCCTATGAGATCATCTACGTCAATGACGGCTCGACGGACGCGACCGGCGAGCGCCTTGCCGCCATCATGAAGCAGCGGGACAATCTGCGTCAGCTTCGTCATGCCAAATCGGGCGGCCAGTCGGCGGCGGTGCGCAGCGGCGTGCGCGCCGCGCGCGGCGGGATCGTGGCGACGCTCGACGGCGACGGCCAGAACGATCCGGCCTTCCTGCCGGACCTGATCGCGGCGGTCGAGAAGGGCGCCCAAGTCGGTCTTGCCGCGGGCCAGAGGGTGGGACGCAAGGACACCGGGTTCAAGAAATTCCAGTCGCGCATGGCCAACAAGGTCCGCAACGCGGTCCTCAAGGACGGCACGCGCGACACCGGCTGCGGGCTGAAGGCGTTCCGGCGCGACGTCTTCCTGATGATGCCCTATTTCGACGGGCTGCACCGCTTCCTGCCGGCGCTGGTGCGCCGCGAAGGCTTTGACATCGCTTATGTCGACGTGATCGATCGGCCGCGCCGCTCCGGCGTGTCGAATTATGGCTTCTTCGACCGGCTGTGGATCGGGATCATGGATCTCGCCGGCGTGTGGTGGCTGATCCGCCGCAAGAAGCCGACACCGGAGGTGACCGAGGCATGATCATCCAGTACGGCCAGGCGCTGAGCAACTATCTCTACGACGTCTTCGTCGCCAAATTCGACTTCTGGCTGGCGTTCGGCCTCATTGCGCAGCTGTTCTTCACCGCGCGCTTCCTGGTGCAGTGGATCGCGAGCGAGCGCGCCGGCAACAGCGTGGTGCCGATGGCGTTCTGGTTCTGCTCCATGGGCGGCGGCCTGATGACCCTGGTCTATGGCGTCGTGAAGCGCGAGCCCGTCATCATCCTCGGGCAGGCGCTCGCGACCATCATCTATGTCCGCAACATCATGCTGATCTGGAAGAACCGGGGCAGCGCCTCGAAGACGCTGAACCGCTGACCCCGCCGGCCGGGGCGGGGGAGAAGGAGCCCGGCCGGTCGCAAGGTCCGTCTGCTTTTACCGGAGGATGTGGTCTCCGGGTGACAGTCAAGGCGGTCGAATCCCGGTAGATTTCGGTGGAATCCCGGAGAATTCGACGTGAAGAAAATCCTGAGCGCGGTCGCCCTCCTGACCCTCGGCTTTGCCGTTCCCGCCGCCGCGGCCGATATGCCGGCCCGTGCCTATAAGGCCCCGGTGGCAGTGCCATCGCCGGTGTACGATTGGAGCGGCTTCTATATCGGCGCCAACGCCGGCTGGGCCCGCGCCAACAAATGCTGGGATGCGGCCCTCACGCCGCTCATCAGTTTCGCCGAGGGGTGTCACGACGCCACGGGTGCGGTCGCTGGCGGACAGATCGGCTATCGCTGGCAGACGTCGAACGTCGTCTTCGGCCTCGAAGCGCAGGGGAACTGGGCCAACCTCAAGGGCTCCAACCAGAGCCTGAGCTTTGCACCGTTCACCAACTTCTCGCGCGTCGATGGCATCGGCCTGTTCACCGGCCAGGTGGGCCTGGCCTGGAACAGTGTGCTGTTTTACGTCAAGGGCGGCGCCGCCGTCGTGGCCGACCGCTTCCACGTCGAAGACGGCACTGGCGCGATTGCCGCCCTCGAGGTCAAGGACACCCGCTGGGGCGGCACGGTTGGTGGCGGCGTCGAGTTCGGCTTTGCGACGAACTGGTCGGTGGGTGCCGAGTACAATCATCTGTTCCTGCAGGATCGCAACGTGACCTTCACGGACGCCGTGTTCGGCGGGCTGTTCGGCAACGAGCGCATCCGCCAGGACGTCGACATGGTGACGCTGCGCCTGAACTATCGCTTCGGCGGTCCGGTCGTCGCCAAATATTGATTGCCGTCGTCCCGGCTTCAGGCTTTTTCCCCGTCACCGCCTCGCGGAGGGTCGATACATGACTGCACCGGCGGATCTGGCTGCGCTGTCGATCGACCAATTCCTGCCGCTTCAGAACGCCGAGTTCGAGTTGAAGGCGGCAGGCGCCGCGATTCCGCTAAAGCTGGCGAAGGTGGACAATGTCGGCAACAGCGGGCGAGCCGGCGGGGCATTCTCGTTGCTGTTCGCGGCGCCGAAGGGCGCGGCTCTGCCGCAGGCGATCTATCAGGTCGCGCATCCTGCCCTCGGCGTAATGGAAATTTTTCTGGTACCGGTCGGGCCGTTCGGCGGCGGGGCGGGGTATCAGGCGATTTTTACGTAAGGCGTGCAAGGGCGGATGCTTCGCCAATCTCCCCCTTACGATTCATTTGACCAGCGCATCAGATCGTAGACGCCCTGATCCTCGACGGTCACGAAGCCGAGGCGGCGATAGAGTCGCATCGCCGGATTGAATTTCTCGACGTGGATGGACACGGGCTTGCCGGCGGCGGCGGCCTCATCGAGCAGGTCAAGCATCAGCGCGGTGCCGAATCCCTTGCCACGATGCTGCGGCAGGAAAGCGATGTCGATGACGTTGTGTACGGCTTGCCAGCGGCCGAGATAAAGCCGGCCGATCTCCTCGCCGCCATGCATCGTGACCAGCCAGTCGGCCTGCGGATAATTCTTGCGGTAGTCGGTGTGCTGCGCCCGGAACTGCATGTCCAGGAATTGCGCCTTCTGCGCCTCGCTCCAGGGCGTGGCGGCAAGCTCTTCCTCACGGGTCGAGGCATAGACCCGCGCCAGGAATGGCAGATCGGCATCGGTCACATGACGGAACGTCAGGCCCGCGCCGGCAGCGCGCGCCCAGCCAAACGCAACCGGCGCGGAATCATTCATTCGAAATCAGCTCAGCCGCGCGCCGGGAAGACACCCTGCAGGGCGATGCAGAACATCAGCGTGAGGAACGGCGACATGTTGTTGTGCGGCTGCGAGCCGCCGGCAGGCGTCGTCGCCTGCAGGTCCATCATGACCTGCGTTCCGCTGGGGCCATACAGGTTCATGCCACTCGATCGCGCCAGATCCTCGCCGGCTGGCGTGCGGTCCGTTCCGATCTGATTGCTCGCCGTAACAGCGTGGGTGTGGAACGGTATTTCAGACTGGAGCAGCGTCAGGAATTGCTCGCCGCCGGTTTCGCCGATAACGCGGTCCGTGAGGCCCGGACCTTGCCCCTGGTTGAGGGCAGCGCAGCCCTGAAAGTTGGGCAACGCGAATGTCGATTTGCCGTCACCACCGTAAAACGTGCCAACCAGCGAGAACAACGCGGTGTTCTGCGAGATCGGCAGCAACTGGCCATTGCACTGCGCCCAACCGGTGGGCGCAAAGTTGCAGGCAAAAATCCTGATTTCAGCAACAAACGGGGCTGACATGGCTGCCTCTAGCTTTGCGACGGAAAAACGCCGAACAGGGAAATGATGAAGCTGACACACAGGAAGGGCATCATGTTGTCGTGCGGCTGGCTTCCACCGGCAGGTTGCAGCGTTGACGTGTTGAGTTGCAGGCCGCCGGCCGCCGGGAAATAAGGAAACGTATTGAACGGGTTGGCCAGTACGTTTCCGCCGGGGCCGACCGCGTTAGCCGGGTCGCTGGAAGCCTGCAAAGTGTGGGTGTGCGCCGGAATCTGCTGCGTGGTCAGAGTAACCTGCTCTACGCCCGCCGTTTCGCCCAGTTGATAGTTCTGGCTGATCCCGGGCCCCTGGCCTTGATGGATCGGAATGCGGCCTTGCAGGTTGGGCAGGGCAAAGGTTTCCTGGCCGTCCCCGCCATAGGTGGTACCGATCAGGTTGAACAATGCGTCATTCTCTGAAATCGGGACGAGCGCGCCGTTGCAAAACGCCCAGCCGACCGGGGCAAAGCTGCCGCCGAACATGCGGATCTCGCCGATGAAAGGCTGACTCATGGCGCTGTCCCCTAGTTCTGCGACGGAAACACGCCCTGCAGGGCGATGACGAAATTGATCACGAGAAATGGCTGCCTGTTCTCATGCGGCTGGCTGCCGCCGACGCTCGAGATCGACGCCGGGTCCATCGCAACCAGATTGGTAGCGCCATGATAGGGTTGCGCTCCGGCGGCGGCGAGGAAAGCTCCGGTCGGAATCTGCACCGTGCCATCCTGGCTGATGCCGTTCATCGGGTGGATGTGCGTCGGCAACTGGGAGATCGTAATCGTAACAGCTTCCTGGCCGCCGACTTCCCCTTGTGTAAAACCCGCGCCTGCATGGATCGGTGTGCGGCCGCGCAGGTCGGGCAGAGCGAAAGTCTGCCGTCCATCGCCGCCATACGTCGTTCCGAGCAGGGAGAACAGCGCCTGGTTCTGGTTGATCGGCAGCAATTGGCCGTTACAAAATGCCCAGCCCTTGGGCGCGAAATTCCACGAAATCATTTTGACTTCGCTAAGAAAAGGCTCGCCCACGCAACCCCCCTCGTGTTCTGGAATCTACCGGAAATTGTTATTCGAAATCAATGCGATCTTTAAGAAGAGAAGCATCTCGGTAAAAAAGGCCGTCGCCGCTTCTACCTTTCGTTTAACACTATGGCAGCTTAAACCAAAAAGTCGATTCAAATTACGGAACCCTTCTGATTGTTGCGCACGAAGTCATCAACGTCGGCAACGACGGTGGGCAACATGCTCGGATGTCGAAGCTAAAGCGCGATCAGATCGGGATGAATCGTCATCGCGCTTCCGGTTGTTGCTTGCGCAAAACCGCTTCGCACTTTTCCGGATCATGCTTTAGAGGTGAAGATCAAGATGGTGCAGAGCAACGAAGCCTCGCATCAAGTCATTGAGGTTGGAATGGCTCGCATCCCCCGCCGACGCCGGGTCTGGCTGAGCGCCGGCCGTCCTTCCGGCAGGAGCGATCGAATCGTGCAACATCCCGGAGAAGACATCGTGCAGTTGCGCAACGAACGTGGCTGCGCCGGGGACCAAATGGCCGATGAGGTTGGCGACGTCCGCCCCCAGAGGGACGTTGGTCGGGTGTGGCGGTGAAAGAAGTCCCGAGAAATCGAAGCTCTCGCCCCTGATCGTGACGGTGCCGGGCGAAGCCGGTGCCGTCGGCGCCGGGGCGGCGGCGATGGCCGGCGTCAGAGAGGATGGGGCGGCCGCGATGGCCGGCGTAAGGGAGGACGGAGTGCCGGCCTTCGGGACATCGGCTGAGGTCGGCAGGCGGCGCTCGCCGTCGACGAGAGCGATATACATGAGATCGTGGGCATCGCTTGTCGCGGTCAGGTCAGGCAACCCGAGTTGGTGGCCCATCTCGTGCGTGACGGCGGTGAGCAGATCGAGATGGCCCGCTGCCGCGCTGGACGGATCGGTGAACAGGTCGGTGCCGGCGGCGTTCGCGGCGTGGGTGAATTCCGAATTGTCGTTCGGCGTCGGATCGACGAACCAGCCATGTCCTGCGGCGTCGCTGTCGATGGTGATATGGCCGGCACCCTCTTCGCCGATGGTGTTGCCGGCAAGATCGCCGACGCTGAAAGTGATGGCCGACAGCGCCGCCAGCTGGGCGGCGGACGCGCCGGCGTGCGTCCATTGGGCAATCGCCGCCGCAACCACCGAGTCGAGCTGTTGCTGGGTCAGGTGCGTCTCGCCCGCTGTCGGCGAAATCGCCTGCACGCCGCCAGGCGCGGCATCCAGCGGCAGCGTGATTGTGCCGTTGGCGACGACGGTGAATGTTCCGGCGACCTCGGTGTCGAGTCCGCCCGCGGCCGAGTGCGCGTTCGGATTGTTGGCGGCGAGCACGACAGAAGCGGTATTCGACGCCGAGCCACCCCGTTCCAGGCTGCCGGTGCCTGACGTTGTGGTGCCATTGTTGCTCTGAAAAAGAAAGATTCCATCGATGCCCGCGCCAGAGACGGTGTTACCTTCGATCTTGAACACCCCGGTGCCCCGAGTGACTTGGGCGCTGATGCCATTTTCGCTGTTGTTCGCCACGGTATGGGTAACCGTGTTGTTGGTGATGATGGCAGTGAAGTTCGGACTCGACCCGTTATCGGGTGTGCCAACGTGAATGCCGGCAGCAGCCGCGCCGCTGTTGTAGTTTACGGTGTTGCCGTCGATCTTGATGTGTTGAGGCGTGCCGACACCGCTCAGCAACGCCTGAATCCCATCGTTCAGACCCGTGCTCGGCACGGTAACGGTGTTGTTCAGGATTTTTGCAGAAAGGCTGCCCGATGCGGTGCTGCTCAGGAAGGTCGAGACCGTGATCGCGACGCCCGGGGTGTTGCCGCTGAACGTATTGTTGGAAATTTCGGTGGTGACGTCGGCACTTCCCGCGCTGCCGATCAGGATGCCGTCGTTGTTGTTCGAGAACGTGTTGCTGTGACCACCGGCGCCGATGGCGTTGACGGTCAGGTTCGAGGTGTCCGTACCGGTGCCCTGGAAACCGGCGGCCTTGTTGCCGGTGAAGGTCGAGTTCTGCAGGTCGGCGGTCGCCACGGCGTTGTCGCGCAATTCGAGCAGCATGCCGGAGCCGTTGGTCGAGTTCTGAATCGTGGTGTTGTGCACGTTGAGCTGGGTCAGCGTGCCGCTGTTGTTGAAGATCGACACGCCGCGCTCGAACGAGCCGCTGATCAGCGTGTTGTCGATCCGCGTCTCGGTGGCGCTGCCGACCGCGCCGCCGGTGAGGCCGGTGTTGTTGGGATCGGTCTCGAAGCCGAAGCGGATCGCGCCTTCCTTGGTGGCGTCGCCGTTTGCTGAAAAACTGTTCCAGTCGGACACGAAGCCGTTCACGGCCGACCCGAACACGCCATTGCCGCCGGTGTTGTTGATGTTCATGTGGGCGAACTGGGCGCTCTGGGTGTTCGTGAGCAAAATGCCGTCGCCGCTGGTGTGCTGGATCGTGCCGCCCGAGCCGTCGCGCGCAGTCGTGTTGTCGCCGGTGACGTGCAGGCCGCCGCTGGTGCCGGTATTGTTGAGGATGATGCCGTTGACGGGACCGCCCCCGGCGGTGCCGGCGCTGATGTCGTGGAAGGTGACGTTGCCGGCGCCGATGGTGGTGTTGGCGATGTTGAGCGCGGTACCCGTGGTGGTCGTGAGGGAGTTGCTGGCCCCGGTCACCGTGACGGTGCCGCCGCCGGTCGCGGTGAAGGCATTTGTCGTGCCCGTCGACAGCGTGACACCGCCGTCGAAGCTCAAGGTCGCGCCGGTATTGTTGGTCAGTGAGATGGCGCCGCCGTTGATCGAGCCGTTGAAGTCCTTGGTGCCGCCGGTCTGGCTGGAAATCGAAACCGTGTTGCCCGTCGTATCGTTGATGTTGCCGTCATAAGTGAAGTTGACGTTGTTGGCGCCGGTGATGGAGACGTCGGCGGCGGTGGCGGAGCCGTTGTTGAGCGTGCCGCCCGATCCGGTGAACGATCCCGTGGTGTTGTTGAGCGAGATCGCGCTGGTGGTGGTGCCGCTCGCGCTGATGCTGCTGAAGCTCATGGCGAGCGTGCCGCCATTGGCGATGTTCACCGCGCCGCCATTGGCGTTGCTGATCGAGCTATGCGCCACGGTGGCGGTGCCGACGCTCGCGCCGGAATCCTGCAGCGAGAAGCCGCTGGTGTTGCCGAAGCTGACGCCGTCGATGGTGTTGCCGTTCGCCAGCGTCACGGTGCCATTGATGGTGGCGGAGCCGGCGACCGCTGCCTCCAGCGTGGTGCCGTTGACCGTCAGGCCCTGGTTCTGGGCGATCAGCTGCTGGCCATTTTCCAGCACGATGCCGCTGTTATAGGTGCCGTTGTAGAGGAAGATGGTGTCGTTGGCGCCGTCGAGCGAATCGGCGGAACCTCCGGTCGACAGCGGGGCCAGCGAGGCGAATGGTTTTTCCGAGGAACCGTCGCCGGTGGTGTCGCTGCCGGTCGTCGCATTGACGTACCAGACCTTCGGCGTCGCGACGTTGATGGTCACCGTGCCGGTGGCCAGACCAACGCCCGAGGCGCCGGCGTTCTGGTCGGAGATCTGATATGTGAAGGAATCCGAACCGGTAAAGCCGACCGCCGGTTTGTAGATGAAGTCACCATCCGCCTGCATGACGACGGAGCCGCCTTGCGCGGTCGCAATGGTGCCGGCGACCACGATCAGCGGGCCGGGCCCGTCGACGTCGCTGGCGCCGCTGAGCAGGCTCGCTGAAATGGTCTTTTGCGGGCCCGCGGGATCCGGCGCGCCATCGGTCGGATCGTTGATCACGAGGTCGGTGTTGCCGATGGCGCTGTTGGCGCCGTTGAAGGTGAAGTTGCTGGCGATCGGCGCGTCGTTCGCGCCGGTGACGGTGACGTGCAGCGTGGCGCTGGAGGTGTCGCCGGCCTGGTCGCCGTGCAGCGTGTAGGGGACGTCGAAGGTGGTGCTCTCGCCGTCCTTCATGTGCTGGAAGTCGGAGCCCAGATTGACCACGATCTGGTTCGAGCCGTTGACGCTGACCGAGATGTCCGTGAGGTCGATGTTCTCGCCCGAGGGCGCGTTCAAATTGGTGACCGTGCCGACCGTGACGTTGTTCGGCGCGCCGTGATCGGCATCGAGCGTGTCGTTGGTCAGGACGGTGAAGGCATGGCCGGACTGGTCCTCGGTCATGCTGCCGGAATCGTCCACCGCGACCGGCACGTCGTTGACGCCGTTGACGGTCACGACGAGGTTGGCGGAGGAAGTCTCGCCGGCGTCGCCGGTCAGGGTGTAGGGCACGGTGACGGTGGCGTGCTCGCCGACCGCAAGCTGCTGGAAGTGGGCGTTGACCAAGCTGACCTGGACCTGGTTGCTGACGATCGAGGCGGTCGCGTCGGTATTGACGAAGGTCTCGCCGGCGGGCCCGGTGACGGTGATGCCGCCCGCGAGCGTGATGGCGTTGGTGGCGGTGGAATCCGGGTCCTGGCTATCGTTGGCGATGACGTTGAACGAGGTCGGCGCGTCGTCCTCGGTCATGGTGCCGGTGTCGGCCACCGCCACCGGCAAGTCGTCGGCGCCGTGGATAGTGAAGGTGATCGTGGCGGTGTCCTGCAGCCCTCCGGTGTCCTGGATGGTGTAGTTGAACTGGTCGGTAAGGGTGTTGGCGGGGCCATGCAGCGCCTGCACCTGCGCATCGGTCTGATTGACCTGATAGGTGTAGGAGCCGTTGCTGTTGAGATGCAGCGTGCCGTGACTTCCGATGAGGTCCTGGCCGACCGTGCCGGTGCCGGTGGAGGCGCCCTCCGCGCCGGTATGGACCGCGACCACGGTCAGCGCGGACGAGGCATCCTGCGCGTCGGTGTCCTGCACCGCGCCGCCCGACCCGGTGCCGAGGATGACGTTGCCTGACGGATCGACGCCCACGACCGAATTGTTCGCGCCGCCCTTCTCGGTCGCCGAGATCGAATCGTCATTGGCGACCGGCGGCGTGTTCGGGATGATGGTGATGGTGAAGGTCTGCTGCGCCGCCAGCGTGCCGTCGCTGGCCTGCACCGTGACGTCGAAGGTGGGGCTGCCGGCGTTGTAGGGAATCTTGGTGGAATCGGCCACCGTGACCTGGCCGGTCGTGGCGTTGACGGTGAAGCCGCCGCCGGAGGTGTCGCCGACCAGCGAATAGGTGACGGCCGGCCCGTTGACGTCGGTCGAGGACGCGGTCACGCCGGTATAGGTGCCGACGGGGGCGTTCATCGAGACCTGGTTGACGGCGCCGTCGTTGTCGACTGGCACCGATGGAGCGGCGTCGGAGACGTTGATGGTGAAGCTCTGCGCGCTGATATCCGTGCCGTCGCTGGCCGCCGCGGTCACGACGTAGCTGTGGCCGGCGCCAGAGGTCTCGAAATCGATCTTGGTGGAATCGGCGACGGTGATCACACCGGTCGTGGCGTTGATGGTGAAGCCGCCGCCAGAGGTGTCGCCGACCAGCGAGTAGGTGACGGCGGGCCCGTTGACGTCGGTCGCGGAAGCCGTGATGCCCACGGTCGAGCCGTTGGCGGCGCCCTCGGCGATGGCGTTGGCGGTCGCGTCGGCATCGACCGACAGTGAGGGCGCGACGTTGGCGACGGCGATGGTAAATGTCTGCGAACTCGTCAGCGTGCCGTCGCTGGCCTGCGCGGTCACGGTATAGCTATGGCCAGCGCCGCTGGTCTCGAAATCGATCTTGGTGGGATCGGCGACGGTGACGACGCCGGTGGTGGCGTTGATGGTGAAGCCGCCGCCGGAGGTGTCCCCGGTCAGCGAATAGGTCACCGGCGGCCCGTTGACGTCGGTCGACGAGGCCGTGACGCCGACGGTCGTGCCGGCCGCCGCGCCCTCGGCCACGCTGTTGGCGGTCGCATCGCTGTCGACCGGGGTCGAGGGCGAAACGTTGGAGACGCCGATGGTGAAGGTTTGCGAACTCGCCAGCGTGCCGTCGCTGGCCTGCGCGGTGACGCTATAGCTGCCGCCCGAGGTCTCGAAATCGATCTTGGTGGAATCGGCGACGGTGACGACGCCGGTCGCCGCATTGATGGTGAAGCCGCCGCCGGAGGTGTCGCCGATCAGCGAATAGGTGACGGCCGGGCCGTTGACGTCGGTCGACGAGGCCGTGATGCCGACGGTCGAGCCGTTGGCCGCGCCTTCCGCGACGCTGTTGGCCGCGGCATTGCTGTCAACCGGGGTCGACGGCGCCACGTCGGCGACGCCGATGGTGAAGGTTTGCGAACTCGCCAGCGTGCCGTCGCTGGCTTGCGCGGTGACGGTGTAGGCGTGACCGGGCGCCGATTCGTAGTCGATCTTGCTGGAATCTGCGACGGTGACGACACCGGTCGCCGCATTGATGGTGAAGCCGCCACCGGAGGTATCGCCGGTCAAGCTGTAGGTGACGGCGGGGCCGTTGACGTCGCTGGACGAGGCTGTGACCCCGACGGTCGAGCCGTTGGCGGCGCCTTCCGCGACGGCGTTGGCCCCGGCATTGGAATCCACCGGTATCGATGGCGCCACGTCGGTGACGCCAATCGTGAAGGTCTGCGAGCTCGCCAGCGTGCCGTCGCTGGCCTGCGCCGTGACGGTGTAGGCGTGCCCGGCGGCGCTCTCGTAGTCGATCTTGGTGGAATCGGCGACGGTGACGACGCCGGTAGCCGCATTGATGGTGAAGCCGCCGCCGGAGGTGTCGCCGGTCAGCGAATAGGTGACGGCCGGTCCGTTGACGTCGGTCGACGAGGCCGTGATGCCGACGGTCGAGCCGTTGGCCGCGCCTTCCGCGATGGTGTTTGTGGCAGCGTTGCTGTCGACCGGGGTCGACGGCGCGACGTCGGCGACGGCGATGCTGAAGGTCTGCGAACTCGCCAGCGTGCCGTCGCTGGCCTGCGCGGTCACGGAGTAGCTGTGGCCCGCGCCCGAGCTCTCGTAGTCGAGCTTGGTGGGATCGGCGACGGTGACGACGCCTGTGGTGGCATTGATCGTGAAGCCGCCGCCCGAGGTGTCGCCGATCAGCGAATAGGTCACCGCCGGGCCGTTGACGTCGGTCGAGGACGCCGTGACGCCGACGGTCGTGCCGGCCGCCGCGCCCTCGGATACGCTGTTCGCGGTCGCGTCGCTGTCGACCGGCACTGATGGCGCCACGTCGTTGACGGCGATCGTGAACGCCTGCGAACTCGTCAGCGTGCCATCGCTGGCCCGTGCGGTCACGGTGTAGGCGTGCCCGGCGGCGCTCTCGTAATCGATCTTGGTGGGATCGGCGACGGTGACGACGCCGGTCGTGGCGTTGATGGTGAAGCCGCCGCCCGAGGTGTCGCCGATCAACGAATAGGTCACCGCCGGGCCGTTGACGTCGGTCGAGGAGGCCGTAACGCCGACGGTGGTGCCGGCCGCCGCACCTTCGTTGACGGCGTTCGCTGCGGCGTTGCTGTCGACCGGGACTGACGGAGCGACGTCGCTGACAGCGATGGTGAAGGTCTGCGAGCTCGCGAGCGTGCCGTCGCTGGCCTGCGCGGTGACGGTGTAGGCGTGCCCGGTGGCGCTCTCGTAGTCGATCTTGGTGGAATCGGCGACGGTGACGACGCCGGTGGTCGCGTTGATGGTGAAGCCGCCGCCGGAGGTGTCGCCGATCAGCGAATAAGTCACGACCGGGCCGTTGACGTCCGTCGACGAGGCCGTGATGCCGACGGTCGAGCCGTTGGCCGCGCCTTCGGAGACCGAATTGGCGGCGGCGTTGCTGTCGACCGGCACCGACGGGGCGGCGTCGGTGACGGCGATATTGAACGTTTGCGACGTGTTCGAGGCGCCGGTGTCGGCTTTCACCGTGATGGAATAGGCATGGCCCGGCGCGGTCTCGAAATCGATCTTGGTGGGATCGGCGACGGTGACGACGCCCGTCGTGGCGTTGATCGTAAAGCCGCCGCTGGAGGTGTCGCCGGTCAAGGAGTAGTGGGTCGTGGGACCGTTCGGATCGAGCGCGGAGGCGGTGATGCCGACCTGGGTGCCGACCGCAGCGCCCTCGGCCACGGTGTTCGCGGCGGCATTGGTATCGGTTGGCGTCGGCAGCGGCACGTCGGCGACGTTGATGACGAAGCTCTGCGAACTGCTCAGGGTGCCGTCGCTGGCCTTCACGGTCACCGAATAGGAGTGGCCAGCCCCGCTGGTCTCGTAGTCGATCTTGGTGGCGTCATTGACCGTGATCACGCCGGTGTTGGCGTCGATCTTGAAGCCGCCGCCGGAACTATCGGCCGTCAGCGCGTAAGTGACCGCGCCGCCATTGACGTCGGTCGAGTGCGCGGTGATGCCGACCGCGGTGCCGGCTGCCGCGCCTTCGGTGACGCTGTTGGCGGCGGCGTTGGTGTCGGCCGGGGTTGAAGGGGCAACATCACTGACATTGATGATGAAGGTCTGATTGGACGAGAGAAAGCCATCGCTGGCACGCACGACGATGGCGTAGGCGTGGAGCGGCGCGCTCTCGAAATCGATCTTGGTCGGGTCGTTGACGGTGACGACACCGGTGGTGGCGTTGATCTTGAACCCGCCGCCGGAGGTGTCGCCCACCAGTGAATAAGTGACGGGGCCGATCGGACTCGTCGACGACGCGGTGATGCCGACCGCGGTGTTGGCGGCCGCGCCCTCGGCGATGGTGTTGGTACTGCCATTGGTGTCGACGGGCGTCGATACCGTGTCAAAGATGGGAGGATAGGGAGTACCAGGGGGACACCCCAAATAGAGCGCCTTCATGCCGTAGGTCGCCGCGAAATCGGCGGCCGCGCCGAACAGGACGATCCGACCGGCGTCATCGAGCGTGAGTGCGGGACGGGTGATGCCGCCAAATGTATAGGCCGCAATGGTCGAGGTCATAATGAAACTCCTGACGCCGCGTTCAGGCTGCGGCGCGCAATCGAGCCTTCGACGAGGCAATCAAGGTTTGTGAATGTGCTGAAAATGTTCTGGGAAACGCGGTTCCCAAAATGAAACCGCGGGTCGTATTCATCGCGAGCCGATGTCCGGAAGCAGCGATCCCCAGTTCGCTTGCCATGACCGTTCCTCGGATCTAAACGCCGTCGGCCCGAAGGCATTGACGGCGGTTAACCAATTTTCAACCAAAACGTTATTAGCGCGCCGCGCGCGAGTCAATGCGGAACAACTTTGAAGAGTAAATGCGGAAGCCGCCTTGCCGCATCGGGCCGCCCGCCACCCAAACCGACGGATTTCGTTCGATCAGCCGGGGTGACCGGGCCGGTCCCGCGACCTACACGCGGCGAGGCAAGGCCGCCCCCGGGCCGGAGGCGGGCAGGGTGGCTGCGTCGGCCTCGGTCCGGCGATAGGGCTCGCCGGCCGCGTCCATCACGGGATAGGCGACCGAGCAGATATGGGAGTGGATACGGCGGAGGTCGCGGAGCACGTCGAGATGCAGCGAGGTGGTCTCGATGGTCTCCGGCCGGCCCTCGCGCAGGCGGTCGAGATGGCGCTCGACGGCAGCGAGCTCGGTGTTGCGCAAGGCCGTCTTCTCCGCCAGCAGCTTGCGCGCCTCGTTGGCATCGCCCGACATGAAAACGCCGAAGGCGATCCGCAGCGAGTCCATCGTGCGCTTGTGAAAGGCGGCGAGCTCATCGGCGCCCTCGGCCGAGAACTGGAAGCGGCGCTTGATCTTCTTGGTCGCGAGCTCGCTGAGATTCTTGTCGATGATGTCGCCGATATGCTCGAGATTGATGGCGAATGAGATGATTTCCATGGCGCGCCGGCCCTCGCTCTCGTCGAGGCTGCCGCGCGTCAGCTTAGTCAGATAGAGCTTGATGGCCTCGTCGAGGCCGTCGACGGCGTTGTCCATCTTCGAGACCTGGTCGACCAGCGACCGGTCGCCCGTCATCATCGCGGCCATCACCTTGCGCAGCATGACCTCGACGAAGTCGCCCATGCGCAGCGTCTCGCGGGCGGCATCGGCCAGCGCCAGCGAGGGCGTCTCCAGTGCACTCTCGTCGAGGTAGCGCGGCCGCGCGGGGTCGGCCTCCTGCACGCGATCCGGCAGCAGCTGGGTCAGGAGGCGCGACATGGCACCGAGCAGGCCGATGAAGAGGACGGCCGTGCCGACGTTGAAGGCGATGTGGAATGCCGCCGTCATCCTGGCGAGATCCGGCTGCCAGGCGTGCAGGTGCCCGGCGATCACGTTCACGAAAGGCAGGACGAGGGCGATCCCGACCACGCGATTGACCAGGTTGCCGACCGGCAGGCGGTAGCTCGCGGGATCATCGCGCCTGGCTCCCTCGAAGAGGGGATTGATGGCGCTGCCGAGATTGGCACCCAGGACCAGCGCCAACGCCGCCGCGGGCGTGATGAACTGCGAATAGGCCAGCGACATGATCAGCAGCACGCTGGCGACGCTCGAATGCACCGCCCAGGTCACGAGCGCGGCGACGACGATGCACAGGACGGGATCGCCGGTGATGGCCGTCATCACGACGCGGACGCCCGGCGCGTTCTCGGCCGGCGCCAGCGTGTCGAGCAGGATGTGCAGCGAAAGCAGCATCAATCCGAGACCGATGCAGACCCGACCGATGTCCTTGATCCGCGAGCGCGGGCCCGTGCGGAAGGCGACGAGACCGAGCACGAACAGCACGGGGGCGATCGCTGCGATGTTGAACGACAGCACCTGCACGATCAGCGTCGTGCCGACATTGGCTCCCAGCATGATGGCGAGCGCCGCGGCGAGGCTGACGAGGCCCTCGGCCGCGAACGAGCTGGTGATCAGCGCGGTTGCCGTGCTGCTCTGGAGCGCCGCCGTGAGCCCGAGACCGGCGGCAAACGCACTGAAGCGATTGCCGAGCGCTTTGCCAAGCAGCCGTCGCAGGTCAGGGCCGAAGGCACGCAGGATGCCGCTGTGGACCATATGCAGGCCCCACAGTAACAGCGCCACGCCGCCCATCAGATCGAGCAGAACCAACGTTCCCATGCTCCAGTCCACACCAGAGAGATTCAGAGTCGGACAGCAAGGCTAACGCCAAACGCCGGCGGATCAACCCCTTGCCGGCGCGTCGGCGTCAACGACTGCTGCACCTGCACGTTCCAAAGGCGCTTTGCCTCGTGCGCAGGCTCACATCGCCCCCCTGAGGGCCGCGAAGCCGCGATCGAGGTCGGCCTTGAGATCCTCGACGTTCTCAAGGCCGATGTGGAAGCGCAGCGTCGGTCCACCCGGCGCCCACCTGGTCGCGGTGCGATAGTCGTTGCAGTCGAAGGGGATGACGAGGCTCTCGAAGCCGCCCCAGGAGAAGCCCATGCCGAACAGCTTGAGCGTATCGAGCATGGTGTCGACCGCCTTCTGCGGGGCAGGCTTGAGGACAACGCTGAACAGACCCGAGGCGCCGGTGAAATCGCGCTTCCAGATCGCGTGTCCCGGATCGGTTTCGAGCCCCGGATGCAGCACGCGCGCGACCTCGGGCCGATCCGCAAGCCAGCGCGCCATTTCGAGGCCGGAACGATGATGCTGGGCGAGCCGCACCGACAGCGTACGCAGTCCGCGCAGCGCCAGGAAGACGTCGTCGGGACCGGCGCAAACGCCGAGCAGGCGGATGCCTTCGGCAATCAGGGGCCAGGCCTTTGCGTTGGCGGAAATCGTGCCGAACATGATGTCGGAGTGGCCGCCGATATATTTGGTGGCGGCCTGCATGCTGATGTCGACGCCCTGTTCGAGCGAACGGTGATAGAGCGGCGTCGCCCAGGTGTTGTCGTCGATCACGAGCGCGCCGCGCGCCTGTGCGACGCCGGCGATGGCCCTGATGTCGGGCATCTCGAACGACTGCGAGCCCGGGGCCTCCACCAGCACGGCGCGGGTGTTGGGCTTGAACAGCGCATCGATCCCTGCGCCGATCATCGGATCGAAATAGCTGGTTTCGACGCCATAGCGGGCGAGGATGCCGTTGCAGAAATTGCGCGACGGCCGGTAGACGTTGTCGCAGACCAGGAGATGGTCGCCGCTCTTCAGCACCGAGAGCAGGGTGGTGGAGATCGCGGCAAGCCCGGACGGCGCGATGCCGACGCCGGCGCATTGCGGCCCCTCCAGCGCCATCAGCGTGTCCTGGAACGCCCGGGTGGTCGGGGTGCCGTGGCGGCCATAGGTGAACTCGCCGCGATGGGCGTGCAGGTCCTCGGCGGTCGGATAGAGAACGGTGGAGCCGTGGAACACCGGCGGATTGACGAACCCCTTCTGCGCCTTGGTGTCGCGGCCGGAGGTGACCAGCCGGGTCTCGGCGTGCTGTCGGGAGGGGTGGGAGGAATCCATGCGCCTGCTTTCAAAACCGCGTTTCTGCCGGGCGCAACGCGCCCAGGGACCGGCCGGATGGCCGCCGATGTTAATAACAGAACACAGAAGAGTCCCGTCAACCCCTTGACCCGGCTCGCCAGTCGCTCTCTGATGCGCAGGTGCTATTCAGTCGCCGCATGTTGAGGGGCTGCCGCGACCTTCGATCCATCGTCCGACCGGACCTTGCGCCACAGCCGTAACGGGCGGGCGCCTGCGGTGGGGATTAAGGTATGGCCTCCCCAGATCGGCGGGTGTTCGGCAAGGTTTTCCAGCATGACTCTTGCAGGGCTGGCTTGAAACGACCGGCCCTGGCAGAGACGATCCTGAGACAACGTTCCTGACCTCGAGACGACCTTGAAAGGCTTCAGCCCATGAAACGCGTAACCCTGGCCCTCACTCTCGCTCTCGCCGCCGGCCTCTCTGCCTCAGCCGCCGAGGCGCAAACGCTCAAGACTGTCAAGGAGCGGGGTGTCCTGTCCTGCGGCGTCAGCCAGGGCCTGCCGGGCTTCTCGAACCCCGACGACAAGGGCAACTGGACCGGCCTCGACGTCGACGTCTGCCGTGCCATCGCCGTGACCATCTTCAACGACCCGACCAAGGTCAAATACGTACCAACCTCGGCCAAGGACCGTTTCACCGCACTGCAATCGGGCGAGATCGATGTGCTCTCGCGCAACACCACCTGGACGATCTCGCGCGACACCTCGCTCGGCGCCAATTTCACCGGCGTGACCTATTATGACGGGCAGGGCTTCATGGTGAAGAAGTCCCTCAAGGTGAACTCGGCGCTCGAGCTCAACAGCGCCTCGGTCTGCGTGCAGACCGGCACGACGACCGAGCAGAACCTCGCTGACTACTTCAAGGCCAACAACATGAAGTACGAGGTGATCGCGTTCGGCACCAATCCCGAAACGGTCAAGGCCTATGAAGCCGGTCGCTGCGACGTCTTCACCACCGACCAGTCGGGCCTCTACGCCAACCGCCTGACGCTGACCAATCCGGACGATCACATGGTGCTCCCGGAAATCATTTCGAAGGAACCGCTCGGGCCGATGGTTCGCCACGGCGATGACCAGTGGTTCGACCTCGTGAAATGGACCTTGTTCGCCATGGTCACGGCGGAAGAGCTCGGCATCACCTCGAAGAATGTCGATGAGAAGCTGAAGTCGGAAAATCCCGAGCTCAAGCGCGTGCTCGGCACCGACGGCAATTTTGGCGAACAGCTCGGCGTGACCAAGGACTGGGTCGTCCGGATCGTGAAGACCGTCGGCAATTACGGCGAGGTGTTCGACCGCAATGTCGGCGCCGGCTCGCCGCTGAAGATCAGCCGCGGTCTCAACAATCTCTGGAACAAGGGTGGTCTCCAGTACGCGCCGCCGATCCGTTGATCACTCTGATCCGCGGTTCGCGGCGATGAGTAGCGAGGCCCGCAGACCGCCGCTCCAGATCGAGCTGAAGATCCGGCGCGCGCTGGGCGGCAAGGCAGGCTGGAACGGCGTCGCCGTCCAGTTGGCCTTCGCGGCGGTGCTGGGCTGGATCGGCTACGAGATCATCTCCAACGCCAGTGACAACCTCGAGAAACAGCACATCGCAGCCGGCTTCGGCTTCCTGAAGAACAATGCCGGCTTCGACGTCAACCAGACCCTGATCTCCTATACCGGCTCGGACACGTTCCTGCGGGTGTTCGTGGTCGGACTCTTGAACACGCTCGTGGTCTCGGTGGTGGGCATCGTCTTTGCCACCGTGATCGGCTTCATTATCGCGCTGTGCCGGCTGTCGCCCAATTGGCTGCTCTCCCGTATCGGCGAGATCTATGTTGAGGTCATCCGCAACCTGCCGCTCTTGTTCCAGATCCTGTTCTGGTACCTGGCGGTGCTCGCGGCCTTGCCCAATCCGCGACAGAGCATTTCGCTGTTCGGCATCGCCTTCATCAGCAATCGCGGACTGGTCATTCCCAGCCCGGTCGGCGAGGGCGGGCTGGTGCCGTTCCTGGCGATGCTGGCGTTCGGCATCGTGGCCGCGCTCACGCTGCGCATCTATGCGCGCCGCGCGCTGTTTCGGCGGGGGCAGGTGATCCGCATCTGGCCCTGGGTGCTGGGGCTTCTGTTCGGGCTGCCGCTTGTCTCCATGCTGCTGTTCGGTCGGCCCTTCACCCTCGAGATGCCGCAGCTCAAGGGCTTCAATTTCTCCGGCGGCGCGCGGGTCATTCCGGAGTTCGTGGCGCTGGCAGTGGCGCTGTCGACCTACACCGCCGCCTTCATCGCCGAGATCGTCCGCGCGGGCATCCTGTCCGTTCACAAGGGCCAGATGGAGGCCGGCTCATCGCTGGGCCTGAGCCGCGGCACCACGCTGCGCCTGATCGTCGTGCCGCAGGCGATGCGCGTCATCGTGCCGCCGCTGACCAACCAGTACCTCAACATCACCAAGAATTCCTCGCTGGCGGTCGCGATCGGCTATCCTGACCTCGTGTCGGTGTTCGCCGGCACGTCGCTGAGCCAGACCGGGCAGGCGATCGAGATCATCGCCATGACAATGGGCGTCTATCTCCTGATTTCGCTCATCACGAGCGCCGTCATGAGCGTCTACGGTTGGCGCGTCAGCCGGAGCCTGGGCGCATGAGCGACATCACCTCGTCCAGCTTTGTCCGCCAGAACCTGCTCAACGAGCGTCCCGCGCCGGTGAAGACCACGGGCTTCATCGGCCTGATGCGGACCCGCCTGTTCAACTCGCCGACCAACATCCTGCTCACGATCGTTGGCGTCCTGCTGCTCTGGTTCACCATCGTTCCGTCCGTCAAGTTCCTGGTGGTTGATGCGGTTTACACAGGCGCAGACCGCACGGCCTGCCTGACCGCGAATGCCGGGTTTGAGGTCGGCGCCTGCTGGCCCTACATCCAGGCCAAGCTGCCGCAACTGATCTACGGTTTTTATCCAGAGGCCGAGCGGTGGCGGGTCAATCTCACCTTCGTGCTGGCCGTGGCTCTGCTCGTGCCGCTCCTGATCCCGCGCCTGCCGGCGAAAGGGCTCAATGCCAGCCTGTTCTTCGCCGCGCTTCCGGTGGTCGCGTTCTTCCTGCTCTACGGCGGCGGCATCAACGGCTTTGGCGTCAGCTGGACCACCGGCCTGCTGCAATTGTTCGACGGGAGCATCATCGGCGCCGGCCAGGTCCTGCTCGGCCTCAGCAAGACCTCGGCCCTTGGGCCATTGCTATGGGTCGTCGGCAATCTCATCCTGCTGGTGGGCACCGCGATCCACTGGCTGATTTTCCCGCTGATCTGGTTGCGCGACCAGATGCAGGGGAGCGGTCAGTCGGTGTGGACGGATTTCGCCGTCACCACCGCCGTCGTGTCAGTGATCGCCTTCTTTCTCGGCGGCGGCCTGCGTACTGGATGGCGCGCGGTCGCATCGAGCCTGACGACCTTCGCCGCCATTGCGATCGTCATCAAGTTGATGAAGCTCGACCACGGCGGCCTGCCGATCGTCCCGACGAATCTGTGGGGCGGCCTCCTGGTAACGCTGGTGGTCGCTGTGACCGGCATCGTCGCGTCCATGCCGATCGGCATCGCACTGGCGCTGGGCCGCCGATCGACCATTCCGCTGATCCGGATCTTCTCGATCGCCTATATCGAGTTCTGGCGAGGCGTGCCATTGATCACCGTGCTGTTCTTTGGCACCTACATGCTGCCGCTGTTTCTGCCGGGCAACTTCACGGTCGACGGCCTCGTGCGCGCCCTGATCGGCATCGCGCTATTTACCGGCGCTTATCAGGCCGAGAACATTCGCGGCGGCCTGGCTGCGATCCCGCGGGGACAGAGCGAGGCGGCGGCGGCGCTAGGGCTGTCCTGGTGGAAGACGACCTCGCTGATCGTGCTGCCGCAGGCGCTGCGCCACGTCATTCCAAACCTCGTCAACAGCTTCATCTCGCTGTTCAAGGATACCTCGCTGGTCTCCATCGTCGCGCTGTTCGATCTGCTTGGATCGCTGCGGGCGTCGTTCTCGGATCCGAAATGGGCGACACCCTCGACTCTGTTCACCGGCTTCGCGTTCGCCGGCATCATCTATTTCCTGTTCTGCTTCGGGATGTCGCGTTACTCTCTGTTCGTCGAGCGCCGCCTCAACGCCCATCGCCGCAACTGATCGAGCTCACCATGTCCGACGCCCCCATCGTCAAGATTTCCGGCCTCAACAAATGGTACGGCGAGTTTCACGTGCTGCGCGACATCGACCTTTCGGTCAGGAAAGGCGAGCGGATCGTGATCTGCGGCCCGTCGGGCTCGGGCAAGTCGACGCTGATCCGCTGCATCAACGCGCTCGAGGAGTTCCAGGAAGGCGAGATCGTCGTCGACGGCATCGAGCTCGGGCCCAACCTGAAGCATGTCGACGCGGTGCGGCGCGAGGTCGGCATGGTGTTCCAGAGCTTCAACCTGTTTCCCCATCTGACGGTGCTGGACAATTGCACGCTGGCACCGATCTGGGTGCGCAACATCCCCAAGAGGGACGCGGAAGCGACCGCGATGAAATTCCTGGAGCGGGTCAAGATCCCGCATCAGGCCAACAAGTTTCCGGGGCAGATGTCGGGCGGCCAGCAGCAGCGCGTTGCGATCGCGCGCGCGCTGACGATGAACCCCAAGGTGATGCTGTTCGACGAGCCGACCTCGGCGCTCGACCCCGAGATGGTCAAGGAAGTGCTCGACACCATGGTGGACCTCGCCGGCGAGGGCATGACCATGCTGGTCGTCACCCACGAGATGGGCTTTGCCCGCGAGGTCGCCAACCGCGTGGTGTTCATGGACGCGGGCCAGATCATCGAGGCCAATACCCCCAACGAGTTCTTTGCCAGTCCGCAGCACGCGCGCACCAAGCTGTTCCTGAGCCAGATCCTGCGGTGATGGGGTGAGCCGCCTTACCCCGCCCATCGAAGCTAAACTTTTAACGATCGTGCACCCAAGCCGAAAACCATGCCGCTTGTGACATGGTGCTGCTTCACGCGCCGGAAAGCTTCTTTCTGCACAGGTGGGAGAAAGGGGTGCGTCAATGCTCGGTTTCCTGTTCGGCTTCAACGCCCGCCTCGGGCGCCTGCTTTTTTTCCTGGCCACGATTGCGCTCGCGATCGTGATGACCGTGATCTGCCTGGCGATTGCGATGGCAGTGATCGGAACCGCCTCGCCGGGCATGATCCGGCCTGAAGAGCTCGTGAAGAACTGGGCGATCATCGCCGCAATGGTGTTCTTCGGACTGGCGACCTTCGCGCTGCAATCGATGCGCATCCGCGACATCGGCTGGGATCCGGTCTGCGTGATCCCGGGCTGGGTCGCGCTCATGGTCGTCGATCATCTGGTCGCGGCGCGGTTTCCGGCCTGGGCCATCGGACAGGAGCACCAAAGCACGATTGTTGGCGGGCTAATCAATCTCGGATTGCTGCTCGCGCTCACGTGCTGGCCGAGTGCCGACAGTGAAGGCGCCGTCCAAAATCCCTTCCAGCCGCGCACCGCCGCGCCCAAGCCGTCGCCGTCGAGCGAACGGCTCACACGCATCTCGCAGGGCGCACGGCCGACCTGGCGCTAGACGAACGGCGGCTTGATGTTGCTGCGCTTCTCCAGCCACTCCGGCACCGGCAGGTTCTTGGCGCGCATGAAGTCGGCATTGAACAGTTTTGACTGGTAGCGGCTGCCGGAATCGCAGAGCACGGTGACAATCGTCTTGCCGGGTCCAAGCTGCCTGGCGAGGCGCATGGCGCCGACGATGTTGATGCCGGTGGACCCGCCGAGGCAGAGGCCTTCATGCTGGAGCAGTTCGTAGATCACACTGACGGCTTCCGCGTCGGGGACTAGATAGGCGTCATCGACCTTCGCCGTCTCGACGATCGCGGTTGCGCGGTTGAGGCCGATTCCTTCCGTGATCGAGCCGCCCGGGGTCGCCGTGGCATCGCCCGTCCTGAAATATTCGTACATGCCGGCGCCATGCGGATCGGCGCAGGCGATGCGGATATTCTTGTTCTTTTCCTTCAGATAGCGGCTGACGCCGGCGAGCGTGCCGCCGCTGCCGACCGAGCAGACGAAGCCGTCGACCTTGCCGCCGGTCTGCTCCCAGATCTCCGGTCCCGTGGACTCGTAATGCGCCTTGGCATTGTCGAGGTTGTTCCACTGGTCGGCGAACAGCACGCCGTTCGGCTCGGTCTTGCGCAGCTCGTCGGCGAGGCGGCGGCCGACATGCTGGTAGTTGTTGGGATTGGCGTAGGGCAGGGCCGGCACCTCGATCAGCTCGGCGCCGCACAGCTTCAGAAAATCCTTCTTCTCCTGGCTCTGCGTCTCCGGGATCACGATCAGCGTGCGATAGCCACGGGCGCTGGCGACCACGGCGAGCCCGATGCCGGTGTTGCCGGCGGTCGATTCCACCACGAGCCCGCCCGGCCTCAGCTCACTGCGCTTCTCCGCCTCCAGGATCATCCATTTGCCCGCGCGGTCCTTCACCGACTGGCCGGGATTCATGAACTCGGCCTTGCCCAGAATGGTGCAGCCGGTCAGTTCGGAGGCGCGCTTGAGCTTGATGAGCGGGGTGTTGCCGATCGCTTCGACAACGTCGTTTCGAATGGTCATGTCGGGGGAAATCACTGGCAAAAGGGGTTGATCAGGCTGGCCAGAACCTAGTGCCTGGGAGGCCAAAGGGGAAGGCTTTTGCGCTGCGGCGAAACTCGTCGAAACTCCCATAGAAGCAACGATATTCCGGAAGAAGAGACTGGCAGGACTGCGACGCCGGATGTTGGGAGCAGGATATCGTCAAGCGCGGTCATGGCGTGGAAGAAACGCATCATGAGCGGCTTCGATGGTCAATTTCCGCGCGACAAGGTGGCTGGACACGAAAAGCGGAAGACCCGTCTGCGGATCGCATGGTCCTGGCGCAGGGTGTGGCGGCGATATCACATGAAATCTTGGTAAGCTTGAGCGCGCCAAGCGCCGGTCGGAGAATGACGAAAGTCCCTGCAACACAGCTACATCTTGCACTTCCACGATCTCGGCGCGGAGGCGATTTGGTGTGCGCTTCGCGGGTGCGGGACTGTCCCGGGGTTCCGCGTCCGGCTAGTATGCCTGTAAGGTTCCTCAGAAAGCATCACCTGTGAACGAGTTGCAAATTGTCTCCCGACTGTTCCGCCGCGAATCGGTTAATCCGGCGGGGCGGCGGCGGTGCGATCTGCCCGGCGGGGGGTGGATGTGACACTGGACGGTCCTGCGATCGCCACGCGGCGGTCCCCTGGTTCTGCGTCCCGGACGCGGCGCGCGGCGCGCTGGCTCGCGGCGCTCGGCCTTGCCGCCAGTTCAGGGGCCTGCATCCTGACGCAGGATATCCCGGACCCCGCGCTCGACGTTCCCACCCAGTACAAATACGCCAGCAAGGGGGACGCGCCGCCGTCCTTGGATTGGTGGCGCGGCTTCCGTTCCTCCGAGCTGACACAGCTGATGGAGGAGGCGCACACCGTCAATCTCGACATCGCCGCTGCCGTCGCGCGCATCGTCCAGGCGGACGCGCAGGCGCGGCAGGCGGGTGCGGCGTTGCTGCCGAGCCTGTCGGGCGGCGGCAACGAGACCTATTCGCGCACTTCGGGCTCGTCGGCCTCCGGCCTCACCAATGGCGGCCGTGAGGTCGTCAACTATTCGGCCTCGCTGAGCGCGAGCTACCAGCTCGACTTCTGGGGCCAGAACCGCGACGCGCTGCAATCGGCGGAGGAAACGGCGAACGCCAACCGCTTCGATCGCGACGTGGTCGCGCTGACGACGCTTGCCGGCGTTGCCAATGCCTATTTCCAGGTGCTGGCCTCGCAAGACCGGCTTCGCACTGCCCAGAACAACATCGCCAGCGCCCAGCGCATTCTCGATGCCATCCGCGAGCGCCGCAAGGCCGGCACCGGCACCGATCTCGACGTCGCCCAGCAGGAGAGTGTGCTCGCCAACCAGAAGGCGCTGGTGCCGCCGCTGCGCCAGACGCTCGACCAGAACCGAAATGCGCTCGCCGTGCTGGTGTCCCGGCCACCGGAAAGCGTACGCATCGCCGGTGGCTCCCTGAACAGCATTGCGATCCCGCGCGTCACACCCGGTCTGCCATCGGAGATTCTGACGCAGCGGCCCGACATCCGGCGGCAGGAGGCGCAGCTCGCCTCGGCGACCGCGAACGTCGGCAATGCCCGCGCGCAATTCTTTCCGACCATCCAGCTCACCGGCAATGGCGGCTATCAGAGCTCGGCGCTGGTGTCGCTGTTCCAGCCGCATGCGGCCTTTTTCCAACTCGTTGGCAGCGCGACCCAGCCGATCTTCGACGGCGGCAAGATCCTTGGCAATTTCGAATTCGCCAAGGCCCGGCAGGACGAACTGCTCCAGACCTACCGCAAGACCATCGTCCAAGCTTTCACCGACGTGGACAATGCGCTGTTCTCGATCAGACAGACCACGATCAAGCTTCAATTGCAGCGCGATGTCGTCGCCGCCTCGCGGCGCGCCTTCGATCTCGCCGAGCAGCAATTGCGCGCAGGCACGGCCGACATCGTGACCGTGCTCAACACCCAACTGACCCTGTTTCAGGCGGAAGACGCGCTGTCGCAGGCCCAACTCGCACGACTTCTTGCCATCGTCAGCCTGTATCAGGCGCTCGGCGGCGGCTGGGAGCCGCGGATGGAGAAACCGGTCAATGCTCTTTAAGCCGGATACGAAAGGCGCGAAGCAAGAGGGGACGACGAAAAAGTCGCGCGGCCGCGGCTTCGTCATGACCCTGGTCACGCTCGCGATCCTCGGCGGGCTCGGCTATGTCGGCTGGATCGTCATGCACCAGCAGCCGGCGGCCAACCGCAACCAGCGTCCGGACTTGCCGGTGCCGGTGCTGGCGGCCACGCCGCGCATCCAGGACGTTCCGGTCTATCTCGACGGCGTCGGCGCGATCCGCGCGCTCAACCTGGTCACGGTGCGCTCGCAAGTCGACGGCAAGCTGATCGCCGTCAACTTCACCGAGGGCCAGGACGTCAGGAAGGGCGACGTGCTTGGCGAAATCGATCCGGCAATCTACCAGGCGCAATATGACCAGGCCGTCGCCAAGAAGGCTCAGGACCAGGCCCAGCTTGCCAACCAGCGCATCGACCTGACGCGCTACGAGCAGCTCGCCGCCTCCAATGCCGGCTCCAAGCAGCAGGCCGACACCCAGCGGGCCGCAGTCGCGCAGACCGAGGCGCTGGTGAAGGCCGACCAGGCCGCGATCGACAATGCGGCGGCGACGCTCAGCTACACCAAGATCGTGGCGCCCCTGTCAGGCCGGGCGGGCCTCCGCCAGGTCGACCAGGGCAACATCATCCATGCTTCCGACACCACCGGCCTGGTGGTGATCACGCAATTGCAGCCGATCGCGGTGTGGTTCAGCCTGCCGCAGCAGCAGATCATGCGCGTCAATGCGGCTGCCGCGAAGGGCGCGCTCGCGGTCGACGTGTTCGGCAATGACGGCGTCACCGTGATCGACACCGGCAAGCTGACCGGCATCGACAACCAGGTCGACCAGACCACCGGCACGCTCAAGCTCAAGGCGGAATTCCCCAACGCCAATTACCAGCTCTGGCCGGGCCAGTTCGTCAATGTCCGCCTCAAGGTCGAGACCTTGCATCAAGCGCTGGTGGTGCCGACATCGGCCGTGCAGCGCGGTCCGATCGGCACCTTCAGCTATGTCATCGGCGAGGACAATGTCGCTTCGGCGAGGCCGGTGACGGTGACGCAGCAGAACGAGCATGACGCCGTGATCGCCAGCGGCCTTTCGCCGAACGACCGGGTCGTGACCACCGGTTTTGCCAATTTGTCCGACGGCGCCAAGGTGATCATCGGCCGCGACGACCAGACCCCGGCCGCCGATCTCGCCCCGCGCAAGCGCACGCGCGCGCCCGACGCCCAGAAGAAGGACGGCGCCAGGGAAGGTCAGAAGGAAGGGAAGAGGGAAGGGCAGGGCAAGGACGACGAATTCCGCGCCAAGCGGAAGAGCAGCGAAGGCGACCAGAAGGGGCAGACCGGTCCGGCGCCGGGTCCGCCGTCAACGCCTGGCGCATCGGGCAGCGGGGCCAAGCAGCCATGACCCCGACAACACCAGCCTAAACGGCAGGCGCGTCCCATGGGTGTCTCCGAACCCTTCATCCGCCGACCGATCGCGACCTCGCTGCTCGGCGTCGCGCTCCTGATCGGCGGGCTGCTGGGCTATTTCTCGCTGCCGGTCTCGGCGTTGCCGCAGGTGGACTTTCCGACCGTGCAGGTGACGACGCAGCTTCCGGGCGCCAGCCCCGACGTCATCGCCTCGCTGATCACCGCGCCGCTGGAGCGGCAGCTCGGACAGATCCCGTCGCTGTCGGCGATGAACTCGACGAGCTCGTTCGGCGTCAGCCAGATCTCGCTGCAGTTCGATCTCAACCGCGACATCGACGGCGCGACCCAGGACGTCCAGGCCGCTATCAACGCGGCCGCTGGCGTGCTGCCGAGGACCCTTCCTTACCCGCCGACCTATGCGAAGGTGAACCCCGCGGACGCGCCGGTCCTGACGCTCGCGCTGCGTTCGGAGACGATATCGCTGCGGGCGATGAGCGACATCGCCGACACGATCCTGGCGCAACGCCTGAGCCAGATCTCGGGCGTCGGCCGCGTCACGGTGCTCGGCGGATTGAAGCCGGCGGTGCGGATCCAGGCCGATCTGGCGCGGCTCGCCGCCTACGGCATCGCGATGGAGGACCTGCGCAGCGCGATCAGCAACGCCAACGTCTCGGGGCCGAAAGGATCGCTCGACGGCGCCCAGCAATCCTACCTGATCGCCGCCAACGACCAGATCGCCGCCGCCGATTCCTACCGCCCGATCATCGTCGCCTACCGCAACGGCTCGCCCGTCACGATCGGCGACGTCGCCCAGATCGTCGACGGCCTGGAGAACGACCGCACCGGCGGCTGGTACCAGGGCACGCCGGCCGTCGTCATCGACATCCAGCGCCAGCCGGGCGCCAACGTCATCGACGTGGTGAGCCAGATCCGCGCGGAGATCCCAAAAGTCCAGCGCGCGATCCCGGCCGGCGTCACGCTCACCGTGGTCTCCGACCGCACGGTCACGATCCGCGCCTCGGTCCGCGACGTGCAGTTCACGCTGGTGCTAAGCGTGGTGCTGGTGACGCTGGTGGTGCTCCTGTTCCTGCGCTCGCTGCGGGCCACGCTGATCGCCGGCGTGGCGCTGCCGCTGTCGCTAATCACGAGCTTCGGCATCATGTACATGGCCGGCTTCAGCCTCGATAATCTGTCGCTGATGGCGCTCACGATCGGCACGGGCTTCGTCGTCGACGACGCCATCGTGATGATCGAGAACATCGTCCGTCACATGGAGAATGGCGAGAGCGCGATGGAGGCCTCGCTGAAGGGCGCGAGCGAGATCGGCTTCACCGTGATCTCGCTGACGGTGTCGCTGATCGCGGTGTTCATCCCGCTGTTGTTCATGTCCGGCCTCGTCGGACGCATGTTCCGCGAATTCGCGCTGACCCTGACTATCGCGGTCGTGACCTCGGCCGTGGTCTCGCTGACGCTGACGCCGATGATGTGCTCACGGCTGCTGAAGCATGCGCATGAGGAATTCGCGGTGCCTGGGCTCGCCGCCATCAGCCGCTTCATCGATCGTACCGTCGAGTTCTACCACCGCACGCTGCTCTGGGTTCTGGAGCGTCAGCGCGCCACGCTTCTCGTGACCTTCGCCACGCTGATTGCGACGCTCGTCCTCTACGTCGTCGCGCCAAAAGGCTTCCTGCCGCTGCAGGACACCGCCTCAATCACGGCGGTAACGGAGGCCGGGCCGGACGTGTCCTTCGCGGAGATGCAGAAACGGCAGGCGCAGGCCGCCGCCGCCATCAAGGCCGACCCCGACGTCGTCGGCGTGGTCTCGGTGATCGGCGCCGGCTCGGTCAACCCGACCACCAATGTCGGGCGCCTCGTCATGACGCTAAAACCCCGCGGCGAACGGCGCGACGATGTCGGCGTCGTCGTGTCCCGGCTGAAGGAGCGGGTCGCCGGCATCCCCGGCATGATGGTCTATTTCCAGCCGGTCCAGGATGTGCAGATCTCGACCCAGTCGAGCCGTTCGCAATACCAGTACACGCTGACCGGCACGGACGCGGAGCTGGTGTCGGAATGGGCCCGCAAGCTGGTCGCCGAGATGCGGCGTAATCCCCTGTTCCGGGACGCCTCCTCGGAAGCCCAGGAGGGCGGCCTGCGGGCTCAGCTCGACGTCGACCGCACCCGCGCCGGCCAGCTCGGTGTCAGCCTGCAGGGCATCACCGACACGCTGAACGACGCCTTCGCGCAGCGCCAGATCTCCACCATCTACGGCCAGGCCAACCAGTACCGCGTGGTGCTGGAGGCGCTGCCGATGTACCAGCGCGATCCATCGATCCTGTCGAAGCTGTATCTGCCGGGCGCCGCCGGCGCCCAGGTGCCGCTGTCCACGGTGGCGACGCTGAAGCGCACCACGGCACCGCTCGCGATCTCGCACCAGGCGCAGTTTCCGGCGATCTCGCTCAGCTTCAACCTCGCCCCGGGCGCCGCGCTTGGCGATGCCGTCGAGGCGGTGAAGGCGATCGAGACCCGAATCGGCATGCCCGGCAGCATCGTCGGCGTCTACGCCGGCGATGCCGCCGAATTCTCCAAGGCGCTCGCGGGCCAGCCCTGGCTGCTGCTGGCTGCCGTGATCACGATCTACATCGTGCTAGGAGTGCTCTACGAGAGCTACATCCACCCCATCACCATCCTGTCGACGCTGCCGTCGGCCGGCGTCGGCGCGATCCTGGCGCTGGTCCTGTGCGGGCAGGATCTCTCGGTCATCGGCCTGATCGGCATCATCCTCTTGATGGGCATCGTCAAGAAGAACGCGATCATGATGATCGACTTCGCGCTCGAGGCCGAGCGCGGGCAGGGGATGCCGGCCAACGAGGCGATCGTGCAGGCCTGCCTGCTGCGCTTCCGTCCCATCATGATGACGACGCTGGCCGCCCTGTTCGGCGCGCTGCCGCTCGCGATCGAAAGCGGCACCGGCGCCGAGCTGCGCTTTCCGCTCGGCATCTCCATCATCGGCGGCCTGCTGCTGAGCCAGCTGCTCACGCTCTACACCACGCCGGTGATCTACCTCGCGCTCGACCGCATCAACCGGCGGCTGGAGCATTCCCTGCCGCCGCCCGAGCCGGGCGACCCGCCGGTCGCCGGCGCGACCGAGGGGATGTGAGCGATGGTCTCGATCTCGGAGCCCTTCATCCGCAGGCCGGTCGCCACCACGCTGCTGTCGATCGGGCTGATCCTGCTCGGCCTCGTGGCCTATCGCTTCCTGCCGGTGGCCTCGGTTCCAAACGTCGATTTCCCGGCGATCTTCGTGTTCGCGACCCGGCCGGGCGCCGATCCGTCGGTGATGGCGGCAACGGTTGCCTCGCCGCTGGAGCGGCGGCTCGGCGAGATCGCCGGGGTCAATCAGATCACCTCGACGAGCTCGATCGGCCTCACCTCGATCCAGCTCCAGTTCAATATCGGCCGCGATACCGACCGCGCCGCGCGCGACGTCCAGGCCGCGATCAACGCGGCGCTGTCCGACCTGCCGAGCGACCTGCCGTCGCTGCCGCGCTTTCGCAAGGCCAATACCGCGGCGGCCCCAGTATTCGTGCTGGCGCTGACCTCGAAGACGATCAACACCGCGGCCATCTACGACGTCGCCGACTCTGTCCTGGCGCAGCGGATCTCGCAGGTGCCGGGTGTGGGCAATGTAACGATCTCCGGCGCCGACCAGCCGGCGGTGCGGATTCAGCTCAATCCGGTCGCGCTCTCCAACGCCGGCATCGCCACCGATGATGTCCGCACCGCCATCATCAATGCCAATCCCTTGGGTCCCGTCGGCATCTTCAACGGCGAGCGGCAGAGCGAGACGCTGGCGCTCAACCGGCAGATGCGCACGGCCAAGGAATTCCGCGACATTGTCATCAAGAGTGCGAACGGCAGTTTCGTGCGGCTCTCCGACGTCGCCGACATCGAGGATTCCGTCAAGAACGTCCGCTCCATCGCCTGGTTCAACAAGCAGCCGGCGGTGATCATTCAGATCACCAAGCAGGGCGACGCCAACGTCATCGAGACCGTCGACCGGGTCAAGGCGCTGATCCCGGAGCTGAAGCAGTGGATTCCGGCGGGGGTGGAGATCTCGACGCTGGTCGATCGCACCGGCACGATCCGGGCCAGCGTCGAGGATATGGAATGGACGCTGCTGGCGACCGCGTTCCTGGTCATGGTCGTGGTGTTCGTGTTCCTGCGCCGCATCACGCCGACGATCGCGGCCGGCATCTCGGTTCCGCTCGCGCTCGCCGGCACCTGCACCGGCATGTGGCTGGCGGGTTACTCGATCGACAATCTGTCGCTGATGGCGCTCGCAATCTCGGTCGGATTCGTCGTCGACGACGCCATCGTGATGATCGAGAACATGTACCGCAATCTCGAGCACGGCATGCCGCCGCTGCGCGCCGCGCAGGAGGGCGCCCGGCAGATCGGCTTCACCGTGGTGTCGATCTCGCTGTCGCTGATCGCGGCGTTCACGCCGCTGGTCTTCATGGATGGCATTCCGGGGCGGCTGCTGCGGGAATTCTCGCTGACGCTGACCTTCGCGATTCTGGTGTCGACGCTGGTCTCGCTGACGGTCACCCCGATGATCTGCGCCCACTACATCCGGGGAACCACGTCCAGCACCGCGACGCTGTTCGACCGCGTGATCGAGGGCTCGCTGTCGCGCATCGTCGCCTTCTATACCCGCACCCTGCGCGCCGTGCTAGACTTTCCTCTGCTGACGCTGCTGGTGTTCTTCGCCACCATCGCGCTCACGGTCACGCTCTACATCAAGGTGCCGAAGGGCTATTTCCCGACCGACGATTCCGGGTTCGTCATCGGCGCGACGCGCGCCTCGGCCGACATCTCGTTCCAGTCCATGCTGGGGCTGCAGCAGCAGCTCGCCGACATCGTGATGGCGGATCCGGCGGTCGCGGGCATCGGCTCCGTCCTGCCGAGCGGAGGCGGGCCGGGCGGGGCGGCCTCGAACCGCGGCACCATGTTCATCAACCTGAAGCCGCCGGCCGAGCGCAGCTACACTTCGACCGAGGCGGTGATCGACCGGCTGCGCCGCAACCTCTATCGCGTCGCCGGCATCCGCCTGTTCATGTTCGCGGCCCAGGACGTTCGCGCCGGCGGACGGCAGAGCGATTCCAGCTACCAGTATACGCTGACCAGCACCGATCTCGATCTCTTGCAGAAATGGGCGCCGATCGTCGCCAAGCGCATGGAGACGGTCGAGGGCATCACCGACGTTTCCGCTGATCGGGATCCGGGCGGGCTTCAGCTCACGCTGTCGATCGACCGGCAGGCCGCCTCGCGGCTCGGTGTCAGCGTGCAGGCCATCAACAACGCGCTCAACAACGCGTTCTCGCAGCGGCAGATCTCGATCGTCTACACCCAGCGCAACCAGTACATGGTCGTGCTGGAGACCGACCCGAAATTCCAGGTGGACCCGTCCAACCTCGATCGCATCTTCGTTGGGGGGGCGGGCGGCGTGCAGGTGCCGCTGTCGGCCGTGGTGCGGGCGCAGCGCGGACTGGCGGCGCTCGCCGTGTTCCACTCGCAAGGCTTTCCCTCGACGACGGTCTCGTTCAACACGTTGCCCGACGTGCCGCTGCAGACCGCGACGCAGAACATCCAGCGCGCGGTCGAGGAATTGCACATGCCCGAGGGCATCCGCGGCAGCTTCGACGGCAATGCCGGCGATTTCGCCCGGACCAGCGGCCGCCAGCCGCTCCTGATCCTTGGCGCGCTGGTGGCGATGTATATCGTCCTCGGCGTGCTCTATGAGAGCCTCGCCCATCCGCTGACCATCATCTCGACGCTGCCCTCGGCAGGCCTCGGCGCGCTGCTGGCCCTGCAGATCACCAACACGCCGCTGACGGTGATCGCCTTCATCGGCATCATCCTGTTGATCGGCATCGTCAAGAAGAACGGGATCATGATGGTGGATTTCGCGCTCGATGCCGAACGGCAGCGCGGCCTGTCCTCGGCGGAGGCGATCTTCGAGGCGTGCCAGGCGCGCTTCCGTCCGATTCTGATGACGACGATGGCGGCCCTGTTCGCCGGCATTCCGCTGGTGATCGCAACTGGCCCCGGCACCGAGTTGCGGCGTCCGCTCGGCATCACCATCATCGGCGGCCTGTTCGTCTCCCAGATCCTGACGCTCTACACCACGCCGGTAATCTATCTCCTGATTGATCGCATCCGGCGCCGCCGCTCCGCGCCGCGTCAGCTGCCTGCGCCCGCGGAATAGGTTGTTGAAGCGCTTCGCGCAGCGTATAGCGGCGGCCATGTCGAATCCGCCCGAAACCACCGTCACCACGGCGCCCGAGCCGATCGCCGAGTGCCCGCACTGCCAGAAGCCGATGCCGCTGTGCATCTGCGACAGCGTCACGCCCATCGAGCATCGGCTCGGCCTGCTCATCCTGCAGCATCCGCAGGAGCAGGACAGGGCGCTCGGCACCGCGCGCCTGACCGCGCGGCATTTCACGGATGCGACCGTACGCGTCGGCCTGTCCTGGCCGAGCCTTTCCAAGGCGCTGGGCCGGCCGGTCGAAAATGCAGCGCGCTGGGCCGTGCTCTATCTCGGCTCGGCCCGGGCCGCCGATCTCGATACCGAAGGCGAGATCGTGGCGCTGAACCGCAAGGGCGAGGTCGCCGAGAACCAACGCGCGATCCTCGGCAAGCTCGAAGGCGTGGTGCTGCTCGACGGCACCTGGAGCCAGGCCAAGGCGCTATGGTGGCGCAATCCCTGGATGCTGAAGTGCCAGCGCGTGATCCTCAACCCGGCGCATCCCTCCCGCTACGGACGGCTGCGCCGCGAGCCGCGCCGCGACGGGCTCTCGACCATCGAGGCGACTGCCACGATCCTGGCCGGGCTGGAGCGGCGTCCCGACATCGCCGCGACGCTGCATGCGAGCTTTGAGCGGATGCTCGCGCGCTATCGCGAGGTGCAGGCCGAGATGCCGGAGCTTGCTCCAAAACCTGCGGCCAAGGACCGCCGGCGCGGTGCCTCGCGGGGCAGGCGGTCCTGAGCCCGGAACAGCCATTGAGGGGCATGACCGACGCGATTTCGGAACGTCATCCTGATGGAATGGCGGAGGGGACAGCACCGCCGGCCGGGGTTGCCTAAACCCTTGATCCCTTATATTGCTCCGCCCCGATGGGGCCACGTGGCGGAGTGGTTACGCAACGGTCTGCAAAACCGTGTACACCAGTTCAATTCTGGTCGTGGCCTCCATTAATCAATTGAAATTTCATGGCTATTTTCGATAGGTCCCGCCCGCACGGGATCGGCCGCGCGTCGGTTCCTGCGCCAGCTTCCTTCGGACTTACTTGCGCGGATCGAGCTGCTGCAGTTGCTGAGGTTGCGCGTCAGAGGACGACGCGTTGCCGGACGGCTGGGGCGGCCTTGGCGCTGCCTGATTGGCAGAATTGGGACGGAGTTTCGAAAGCGGGTCCAGGTCGGGGAGGGTGATACCCTTCGACAATGGCGCGGGAGCCAAGGCTGGGGTGCCGGCCGGCTTCGTTGTCGCGGGCGCATTGGTCGCGCCCTTGGCCGCATCGCTGGATTGCATGAGCTGGACATCGATGCAGATGCCAACGGCGACGATCATGGCCACCACCAGGACGATGCCGGGGGCACCCAAGATCGTCGCAGCCACGCTGCCGCGCGTCGCCTCGGGTGAAACATCCTCGAACGCTTCGCCAAAGGGGACCGGCGCGCGCAGGCGCACCTCCGCCCTGGATAGACCAGCGAATTCTGCCTCGCGCCTGGTCCCGAAGGTCTGGCGAACCAACGCATCGTACCCCAGCGTGCCGCCGCCGTTGCTCGTGTCAGCAACGCGCGTGGCGATGAAATCATGGAGGCGCCGGATGGCAGGAACATCGAAGAGGCGCTGGATGATGGGAATGCGGTTGGCGGACTTCATTTCCTTGTCTCCATCGTCGGCTTCTTGCTCGGCTTTCGCGCCACCTCCCCGTCAGGTGATGAGACTGGATCCACGTCCGAAGCTTCACTTTGCTCCTCTGACGCGGCGGAGGCCGGGCCCGCGGCGCTGGCACCATCGACGGTCGGCGCTTCGGATTCCAGCTCAGGCTCCGGCGCGCGTCCCGGCAGGCGCCGCGAGAGCGTCGCCCAGAAGGCCTGCGCAGCCGACAGAACGTCGGCGCCCGTCCACAACCGCCAGCGTCCCTCGGCGCAGGCGCGTAGCGCAAAACCAAACAGGCAAGGCAGCAGATAGGGCCAGACGAACGCTCCGAAAAATTTCACAAACGGGATGCTGGCCGTTTCGGGTGGCGCGCCAAGATGCAGCGTGAACCAGGATAGTGCTCCGAGAGGGACAATCACGAGGAAGTTATTCCCCAGATCGCGCAGGCGTGATGCGCTGAGGCCGATCATCAGGCCGGCACAGACAACGATCGGGTTGCGATCGAGCGCGTTGGACAACGCGTCGAGCTCAATTTCGCTGTTGAACAGGACGAGTCCGGCCAGCCACGTGACCTGGCCCCAAAAGAACAAGATGAACGGAGTTCGCTCCGAGAGGACATTGCGCGAAATGATCGATGCAAATGGCTCCGAGCCGCGCTGCGTCGCTTTCGAGCCGTCCGCCAGCATGGCCGCTCGCAGCCCCAGGCGCGCCAGCAACGTCGCCGCGAATGCGCACACGGCAGTCACCCAAGGCAACCCGTAGAGCAGGACCAGTCCGTTGGCCTTGACTTCGGATGGAATGATGCCACGCGCCCACAACGCGCTGCCAAACTCCTTCGACGTGAGTGTCGTCCAGTCGATCCCGATCCGGAGCAGGGCGAGGCAGCCCAGCATCAACAGGAACCCGCGGACCGGCATCCGCGACAGACCTATGAGGAAGGCCGCGGTGAGAACGAGCCAGTCCCCCTCATAGTTCAGAACCAGACCTTCGCCGGGCGGCCCCTGGATGGTCAACGTGAAGGCGAACGCGACCGCCAGCATCACCAGATCGGATAGCGGCAACGTCTCCCGCGCAAGCAGGGCCTGGCGCAGCGCCGGATCGCCTGCGAAGCGCACCCAGAACAACATCGCCACCACGAACGCCGGCTCGGCGAGGAGCGTGCCGTGCTTGGTTTGCACGCCGATCACAAAGGGAAGCAGCCCGAACATCATCGGCCCGAATGCGGCGCGTCCATAGCGATAGCCGGCGGGCACGCAAATCCATGGCGCCAAGAGCATCACGTATTGCAGCCAGGGGCTGAAGCGCCCGGTAGCGAGCGCATACCAAGGCCACAGACAGACGGCCAGTAGCACCAGCGCCATCGGCCACGGCGAGTCCAGGTAGGATTTCTGGAAGATCGGGAGGGCAACCGGCACCTTGCCGGATTGCCGCGCCTTGAGAGCCTCGACCAGCGGAACGGCGCCGAACACCCGCACCAGCGGCCAGAACGCCAGGAGCATGAACCAGCCCAGAAACACGCGATCGACTGACGGCCTGTTCTCGAACCAGAGCAGGGCTTCCAATGCGATGGGCGGCAGCAGCACCGTCATTGCCGCATGGACCGACAGGCCTTTTGCCAAGCCGATTTGACGCAGCGAGAGAACAAATCTCTCACGTTGCGAGATCGAGGGGCCGGAGATTCGAACCAGCGCTGTCGAGGCGACGAAATGCACGATGATGGTGGCGGCGAGCACTCCCAGGAAAATGGCAAGCGCCTGGCCCAAGGCGGCCAGAATGCCTCCGGCCGCAACGGCCAGCGCCGAGGTCAGAAACGAGATCGCGATATTGGCGCGCACGCGGCCGCCCTGCGGTGCCGGCGTCGCGAATGGGCGGAGCCCGAGCGCATCGAACGGCAAAAACATCGTCAGGAGCGTAAACAACAGCAGGACTACGGGACCGAAGCTGGTCCAATTGGACCTGAGCTCGGCGGCGTGGCTGCCGACAAGCCCGATCGAAAGCGCCACCGCAGCCGCGCAAAAATCGGTCAAGATGTGCCGTTGCGTCCCGTCGGGAGCGGTCAACAACCATGACCCCAGCACGCTCCGGCGCAGGACTACGGCATAAGCCATCCATGCAAGGGATGCGATCGGCACCGTCACGAATGATCCCATCCAGGAATTGGACAGAATGACGATCGCCGCAAACATCGCAAAGATGACGGAGCCGCCGAGAAACAGCAGGCCCACGGCGGCAAGGGACGGTCCCAGCATGGCCTGAGACGCGATGATGTCTCCAAGCCGGTAGCTCGACGCCGCGCCCGAGACGCCCGCTTCGTCGACGTCCGGCAACACCCGGAGATCGCTGTTCCAGCGCGGATGCCGCTCCAGCACGACGTTTGCGAGCGTTGCCAGGGACAGCAGCATCGTCGCGAGCGGGAGTTCGGACGAGCGGCCAAAGTCCGCCTTGAAGCTCAACGCGGACAAGATGAGGCTGGTCGCGCCCAGCGACGGGCGAAGCCACCATGGCTCGCGGCGCAACCGGTCCCAGATCGATTCCGCCGGCGCTTCCGCCGTGGTCCCGGCCCGGCGTCCGGGCCAGAAAAACGCCAGCAGCGAGCAGACGACCGACGCCGCGGCGATGGCAGGCGGGATTTCGGGGAGGAGCGGGGATATGGAAGTCCGAATCCCTTGCTCGGCTGCAGCCAGCAGCGGCAGCACGATGCTGTCCTTGAACAGGAAGCAGAGGATCGCGACGGCAAAAAATCCGGAGCCGACGATCCGGGATGCCAGCTTCAATTGCTCGCCCAGCCGCTCGGTCATGGCCGCACTGGCTTGCGGACGCAGCAGGTCGGATTTTGGAGGCTGGCCGAACAGCGTGGCCAGGAACAGACGCTCCGCCATCGGATGATCGGGGTTCATGTTGGCGCGGAGGCTGCGCCTGGCGATCTCCAGGCTTGCCTGCGCAAGGACCTCGCCGTGCGCGACCGCCATCGGCGCCAGCAGCTTGACATGCGCGCGCGCCATGGCCTCGCGCTCGGTGTCGGTCAACCGCCTGACCAGCGCGAGGCGGAGCCAGTCGGGGAAGCGGCCGTCACGCAGCCACGGCAGCCGGGCAAGCCGCGCATAGAGCTCCTCGCCGAGCTCGGCGCCCGGTGCGTCCGGGTCCTGTCGCAGCGCGTCGGCGATCGCAAAGGTATAGGCGGGCTTCACGCTCGGAAAAACGGCGATCGCGACCAACAGCCGGAGCGCGGGGCGCGAGCCCATCCAGGCCTGCAGCGAGGACACCAGCGCGCGGATCTGGAGCGCACTCAAGCCGGTCGTGGCAATCGGTCCGTCCGGCGCGCCTTCCCTGGGCTGAATGAGCGGATAGTCGGCGGCATAGCGGTGATATTCGGCTTCCAGATGCGACAGGAATGGATCGCCGTCGCCGCGGATAGTCCTGATCAGGGCCGCGAGGGGCTCGGTCCAATCCACCAGCGTGGAGATGCGTGCGGTGTCCTCGAGACCCTGGCGGTCGCAGAAGGCGACGTTGAAGCCGGCCTGGAGCAGGCGCCGCTCGTGGTCTTCCCAGCACTCCTCAGGCGTTGGGGTCAGGACATGAACCTGGGCGAACTCGCCGAGCAGGCGGCGCAGCCGCAACTCGCCATCGAGATCGTTACCCTGAACCAGACCGTGACCATCGCCGACCAGGATCAGGCGCTGGCCGACATGGCGCGACACCACGCGTTCGACGTCCTCCACGAGGGTGCCCTCAGGCCGTCCGCTGACCTGGGTCAGGCGGGTCGGGATCAGGCGGAAATCGTAGCGCGTCACCGTTGCGCCGGCGGCGCGCAGACGGTCCTCGAGCAATTGAGCGAGGAACGCGAGATGGTCGGCCACGCCTTCGCGGTCGACGAACAGCACCACTTCAAGGCTGTTGCGCTGGGTGGCCCGTCGAATGGTCGGCCAGCCAGCGGCACGCACGGTCGCGCGCAGCGAGGACGGCACGTCGACCCGCGACGATTCCGTCCGCACGGCGCGCCGCAGGGTATCGAAGGCAAGACGGACCGTGGTCCCCCGAAACAGCGCGTTGAAATCCGGACGCGTGAATCTCTCAAGTTGCTCGGCCGCCCCTTGCTCCCTTGAAATGAGGGACCTTGTCGCCGGTTTCCACCACGTCCACGCCAACCAGGCAGCTATCGCTGCGGGCAGGGCAAGCAGCATGCGCTGGGCGACGTCGAGCGCTGCGGCGAGCAGCAGGTCGCCCTCCTTGCGCACAGGCAGGTTCGGCAGGGTCGGAAGTGCGGACGGCTGGTCGCCCGGGAACATCGCAACTGACCAGACGAGCAGGCCCAACACGATGACGACGACGGTCAGGATCAAGATTGCAATCAACAGAGGCCGCGCGGCGAGCCGCGCCAGCGCCGGTGCCAATCGTGGTGCAGGTCGGTCGGCGGGGCGGCTTCTTTCCTCGCCCCGCCTGCCTCTGAGAAGGTCCAGGAAGCCTGCCGGCACCGGCTCCCGCCAGATCCGGTTAAGCTCGCGCGCGAACGACACCTGATCCTCTGCGGTCGCGCACAGCACCGAGCCGAGGGTGACTGCGGCATCGTGCGCATCGCGAAAGGTGATATCGGCCTCGGCGAGGCGCCAGGCGAGCAGATAGAGCCGCTGGCGCCGGTCTTGCGTGATGAGCATGCCGGCGTCGGCGGCAGCGTCCAGGAGATCGTCGAGCGTGCCGTTCAGCGGCTCGAGCAGGCGCTCCAGTGCCGGGCGGACGTCGTCGATCTCGCTGGCTGTGGCCATCATGGCGGTGAGGCGCGCCGGGCCAGATATTGCTCGATGAGATCAATATCGACCTTGATCTTGCCGAGCACGCCGGCGAGCGCCCTTTGCAGCTCCATATTCTTCAGGTCGACGGGGTTGCCGTCCTGGCGCGGCCAGGCCCGCAGCAGCGCGGCCGCACCGATCAGCTCCGCCGTGCTCGGCGGCTTTTGCAGGCCGGTAAGGTCGGCGCGGATGCCGTTGAAGACCTTGATCAGCTCCGCCACGGCCGGATCCCCCGCCATGTCGGGCAACTGCAGCAGCACGATTCCAGGCAGCGAGTCCGGACTGAGCGTCAGATGATGGAACACGCAGCGCCGCAGGAAGGGGTCGGGAAGACTGCGTTCCGAATTCGACGTCACGATCAGAACGGGCCAGCGGCTCTCCTCCGCCTCAACCTGCACGTCGCCGAGCTCCGGAATACGCAACCTCATTTCTTCGAACTCGACCAGCAGGTCGTTCGGCGTGTCCCGTGGCGCCTTGTCGAGCTCGTCCACGAGAACCAGGCTTTGCGCCTCGGCCTGCTCCCTGAAGACGCCGGGAAACAATTTCCCGAGCGTCAGCGCGCCGTCCTCTGGCGCATCCTCGCCCAGCAGCGCCTTGCGCGAGAGATGGCTCGGCACCTCCTTGTCCGCTCCGGCTGACAGCACGATGGCGCGGCCGAGCGCCGACAGCTCGACATATCTGGCCAGTCCGCCGCTTCTGGCCGATGCACCCTCCAGGCGGGCCATCGCGGCATCGCGAAAGCGCGCCACGTCATCGAAGCTGTAGAGCAGGTCGCGGCCGGTCGTGGTCGACTTGACGTCGAAACGGTCATAGCGGAGCCCCAAAGCATGGGCGAGGGCGCGGGCCGACTGTGTCTTGCCGACGCCGGGCTCACCCGTCAGCAGCAGAGGCTGCCGGAGCAGCAGCGCGACCTGAATGGCGCGCTTGTGCGCGGGAGAAAAGCTGTAGGTCGGCTCCGTCCTGTCCGACTTCTTCCTGGAGTTCTTGGCGCCGATCGGGCGGGGCAGGAGCGGCATGACCCGCGGCGAGAACCAGGGCTCGTGCTCACCCGGCTCGCCGGCCTCGGCCAACAGCTTGCGCAAATCAGCGATGCGATCGTCTGCCATGACAGCGGCCCCATCAATTCAATAGAGTGCTTCCTGGATGATGCGCAGGCGGAACGGATTCCCCGAACCAACCTTGCTTTCGATGCGCGTGTTGAAGCGCTTCAGCAGCGCATCGCAATGATTGCCGATATGAGCCTTCAGGTTGAGGTCGGTCCACTCCTCGAGATCCTTGACCCGGCATCGCGTCAACGGCTCCAGGATCTGGTCGATATCGACAAACGGAGGCGAGCCGGTGAACAGGGACTCGACGAGCCCGTAGATGACCTTCGCCTTCGGGCATTGCTCGCCGTCGCTCAGGGAATCGATGACCCGGATCAGCAGGATCGGCGGACCGTCCTTGCAATGTGACCGGGCGAACCACCATTGCAGCAAGTCCCGCAGCGCCTCCTCGGTCGGAGCTTCTGCCTCGGAATCGATCCGCACCGCGAAGAAACGCTTGCTTTGGCCGGCCTCAAGAGCGGCATCGAGGCCGGCGTCGTCGGCCGCCGCGACATCGTCGATGATATCGGATTTCAGTGCCGCGACGGCCCGCCGCGGCGAGGCGGCGAGCCGCCAGCTCAGGTCACTCGGCTTCCAGTAGCACTGCTGGCGCTCCTTGAACGCCTCCATCAATCGCGCCGAGAGGGTCTCGATGAAAACGTCCGGACAGTCCTGCTCCTTCATGTGCGACACCAGCACGACGGGCCGGTAGGCGTCCGTCGTTGCGTTCTTCAGCACCTTGGCGAGTTGCCTGACCTGGCTCGTGCGGTCGAGCCGGTGCAGGAGAACGCGAGCCTTCTGCAGGTACTTCTGCGGGATGTCCGCGGTCGGTGCGCCCGCGACCTCGTGCATGATCTCGAGATCGACGACGTTCCGGAAGCCGTCGGTCTCGGCGAAATCGGCCAGCATCTCGACCATGAAGGGGCGCGACGGATCGCTCTTGATCGCGTCATAGCCGGTGTGATCGGCGTGGACGAGAATTCCGACCAGGGCCTCGCCCTTGGCGTTGAGGAGCACGGCACCGGATGCACCCTTCCACTCGGCAGGCTCCGGATGCTTTTGATCGTCCAGCGTCAGCTCGAGCAGTGCATCGGTTTCTAGGCGGATGCCGATCCGGCCGTTGATCTCGCGAAATCCGGCCCGGTTGCGCACGCGATCGAGCGCCTGCGCATAGGCGGGCATGCCGACGCCGGCCACGATGCAGGCGTTGCGGCTGTCGAGCACGGGAAGGGCGGCGCAATCGATCATGCCCGGTGTGCGATCCTGCTCGCTGACCACGATCAGTGCGGCGTCGGCGGCCTCGTCGATCGAGGTGCCGGGAGCCGGCCATTTGAGCTCGGCCTTGCAGTACTTCGCATCGTCGAGGCCGTGGGCATTGATGTCGGCGAGAATTCTAACGTCGCAGGACAACGGCGTCCGCGGCACCGCGTGTTCTCCCACGACGACATGCAGCGCCGTCAGGATCACGCCGGGCGCGATCATGAATCCGGAGCCCCGTCGAATGGGCTTGCCATCCGCCGCCACAACCCTGATTTCAGCGGCGCGGTCGAACCAATAGTCTTCGAGCGGCATTGCCGTTGTCTTTGCTTAAAATTCCTGCGCTCAATAACTTCGGCCGTAATATCGCGGGCATCGACATCCTACGTCGGCTCGCTGGCAAGAACAACCTTAGCGGGTCAAGCGCGCGCGTCTGGCGACCGATTCCAGACTGCGCGGCATCCGCTGGCGGCGGCGCCACGACCCCGGTCACCGGAATCGCCCGGGGATTGCCGGAAACCTTCGATTCATGTCGCTTGGCATAGAGTTCGCATCATCCGGCTGATGCGGCCCGATCAACCCTGGATATGGAGAGCACGTGGGCGACGTCGTTCGATTTGTCTCGAAGTCCGAACTGGAGCGGGCGCGGCTCATTCGCGAGGCGCGCGCGATCTACGACAGCATTTTTCCGCCGGCCGATACCGACCGGCAATCGCAAGAGGGCGAGGACCTGCCTGTCGTCAACAAGTGATCGCGGCCGAGCCGCAACCCGCGCGTGCGGTCGATCTCGCGAGGTTCACGATGCGAGCGCGAAATCGATGCGCGATCAGGTACGCAGGTGGCGTCAGCAGGCGGCGTACCAGGTGTCCGGAAAGGGCACGAGCGGCCAGGCACCGTCATTGTCATTGGCCGCCTTGGGCGCAGCGTCATAGCTCCACGAGCGGGGCACGAATTCCTCCTCCGGCGTGGGCATCAATTCGTCAAGGACCATGGCGTTCCGGACGGTATCCAGCAGCAAGTTGAATTCGGCTTCGCTCATCACACCCTCCGGAGCACGGATGGCGCAATGTCGCAGAGCTGGTTTGTTGCCCGATTGAGCCGATCGTTCGCATTTTAACGATCCGGCGGCCTGGGCCGCGTTTGGTTAGCAATGTCTAAAAAATCCCGCCCCGGACCCTAGGCCCCACCGGGCGTCGGCCCGTGTGAAAGAAATCACATTCCCTGAAGTTTATTTCCCGTAGCCCTTGGCGCGACACCGGCCGAAGGCGGCCGGGGCGGGCTGGCAGACGGGAGACCGGTCATGAAGGCGAGGTTCTTGCGGTTTGCGGGCGTGAGGAGCCGGGCGCACCGGGCTTCGGCGGTCGGGCTGTTCCTGGCGCTGTTCACGTCCGCCGCCCATGCTCAGGGAACCCCGGAGAAGCGACGGGCCTGCTCGCCGGACGTCTACCGTCTGTGCGCCGGCGAGATCCCCAATGTCCGCGCGATCACGGCCTGCCTGCGGCGCAACCGGGCCGGTCTGAGCGAGGCCTGCCGGATCCAGTTCGAGCAAGCCGGCAACTGAGCGCGAATTGTGGTTTTGTGCGCAGCAAGTACTTTGTGCGACCAGCATAAATGCGCCGGGGGACGGCTGTGGATATGCTGCGGATAAGGTGTTGATTGGCGGATTTCCGGACGCGGTATGCGCGGTCGGAACGATCATCTGATTCGAGGGGCGCACACATTTGCGCAGACGAAGCCGCAGCCAGCGAACTCAGCTTGCGCGCCGGTTGCTCAACACGTCCTGCAGATATCCGAACAGATAATAGCCAGCCGAAACGGAGCCGATTCCGATGCCAATCTGCAGAAGGGCGGAGATCAACGTCATGTCAGCTCTGCCTAGCGACGTGCAGCGACGTTCTCGCCGGATGGCCTTCCAAGTTCCGCATCGTGATTGATCCCCTTCGTGCTGCCCGGTCTGATTGTCCCGTGCACGCGGTTGATTGCATTCGTCTCGCCGTTGTTGAATCCGGATCATTCCGGGGACGGCGGTCAGCCGCCTTGAACGCCGGCTGCGTGGGCCGCGACTAATCAGCGGAACGTGATCCAGCCCCCTCTTGTAAAGCACCAAAATGGTGCTTTAGTGCTTTCCATGAGCCCGACGCCCCGAAACGCGCCGTCTGCGCTGCGTTACAGGCTTGCCCCTGATCCGGCCGCCCAGGCCGCGCTAGAGGCGACATTTCAGGCCTATGACCAGATGATGGCGATCCTGAACGAGGTCGCGCGGAGCCATAATGTCGGCTCCAACCTGGTCCTGCTCCATGCCCATGCCTATGAGCCGATCCGCAGGCAGACCGCGCTGCCGTCGCGGCTGGTGACGCTCGGCCTGCGTGACCGCGCCGACTATCGGGCGGCGGCCGGCCGCCGCCTGCCGCTCGATGACAAGCTCGCCAAGATCAAGGGCCCGGCGACCATTTCGATCGCGACCGTGCAAGGCCGCTTCAGCGTGCCCTTCGACTATGCCGGTTATGCCGAGGGCTGGGGGCAGAGCGTGCCCGCGCACCTCATTCGCACCGACGAGGGGTTCGAAGTTCACTACGGCGTCACGCCGAACAGTCTGCCAGAGGAGGAGAATGCCATGGATACCATCGCTGCCGCCCCCGACAACTTCCTGTCACGGGTCGGGCGCCTGATCGCCGGGATCGCCTATGACGCGATCGAGCAGGCGGAAGGCAAGAACAAGATCAAGGTGGTCGGACAGGCCATCCGCGAGATCGAGCGTGCGGAAAGCGAGGCGCGCGACGCGCTCGCGGCCGCGCGGGCCGAGGAATATCGCCTCAACGCCAGGCGCGCCGAAATCGAGCGCGAGATGACCGATCTCGCCGCCAAGATCGAGGGCGCGGTCACCGACGGGCGCGACGATCTCGCGCGGGCTGGCCTCGCGCGGCAGATGGACCTGGAGGCGCAGTTCGAGGTGCTCTCCCGCGCCATCGACGAGAACAACGGGAAGATCGAGCAATGCGTGACCTCGCTGCGCGCCGTGCTCTCGGCGCTCCAGGATGCCGAGCAGCGCCGCGCCGATCTCGAAAAGAGCGAGGCTCTCGCAAGCCGCCAGGCGCCAAATTCGTCCCGGAAGGCCGGCGGCGGGTCGGCCGCGGCGAAGGCGTTGCGCGCGGGCCGGGCGGTGGCGCGCGCCACCGGCGTGCCGGCGGGCATCCCGTACTCGAGCGACATCGACGAGCTCAGCGCGTTGCATCGCGACAAGGAAATTGCTGCGAGGCTCGCGCGGTTGAAGTCGCGCTCCTGAGTGCAGCGTCATGAGCGCATTGCTCGAACACGTCATGGCGCCAGAGGTCAGGCCGTTCGCGATCGCGGCGGCCATGATCCTCATCGTCGGCTCGATCGAGGTGGTCTCGATGCTGGTCGGGGCCTCGCTGAGCGAGATGCTCGGCACCAACATCGACTTCGCTCACCCCAGCAACAACGGCGTCGTCAACGCCATCTCCTGGGTCAATGTCGGCGGCGTGCCGCTTCTGATCTTCCTGCTGCTGCTGCTCGGCGCCTTCTCCATCACCGGATTCCTGATCCAGGACGTCGCCCGGATGGTCGCCGGTCCGTTGCCGGCGACGCTCGCCTCGGTCGGGGCGGTCGCCGTCTCGGTCCCGCTGGTCCGGGCCGCAAGCCGCACGATCGCGCGGGCCATTCCGAAGGATGAAAGCTACGCCGTCGGTCTCGGCGACCTCGTCGGCCGCGTCGGCGAGGTCGTGATCGGTCCGCTCGACCAGGGGCCGCCCGGCCGCGTCAGCGTCGCCGACGTCCACGGCAACAGGCACTTCGTCCTCGCCGTTGCGGCGCCATCGTCGTCGCCTCTGCCCCAGGGAACCCTGGTTCTCCTGGTCGATCGCGTCGACACCCGCTTCGTGGCGGTCAAGGCCGGCGATGAACTCAAGCCGTCGAATCCCACTCTAAGCAATTAGCCAGCTCAATAGCGGAGAAAGTCATGTTCGACATCGCAGTCCCGGCCATGATCGGCGTCGCGCTGATCGTCGTCCTGGGGATCGTCTTCACCATTCTTTACAAACGCGCCACCCGCGACGAAGCCTTCGTGCGCACCGGCCTCGGCGGCAAGAAGGTCGTGCTCGACGGGGGCGCCATGATCCTGCCGATCTTCCACTCCTATGCCAGCGTCAACCTCAAGACGCTGCGGCTCACCGTCGAGCGCAAGGAGCGGGAATCGCTCATCACCAAGGACCGCCTCCGCGTCGACATCGTCGCCGAGTTCTACGTGCGGGTCCGCCCCGACGAGGAGAGCATTGCCCTTGCGAGCCAGACGCTCGGCGCGCTGACCAATGATGCGGAGGCCCTGCGCAACCAGGTCGAGGCCAAGTTCGTCGACGGCCTGCGCTCGGTCGCCGCCACCATGACCATCCTCGAGCTCCAGGAGAAGCGCTCGGACTTCGTCAAGCACGTGCAGTCCACGGTCGAATCGGACGTGAAGTCGAACGGGCTCGAGCTGGAATCGGTGTCGTTGACGAAACTCGACCAGACCGACGTGAAATTCTTCAACCCTGAGAACTTCTTCGACGCTGAAGGCCTGACCCAGCTCAAGACCGTCACCGAGACCCGCCGGCGCGACCGCAACGCCATCGTTCGCGACAACGAGGTCGCGATCGCGCAGAAAGACCTGGAGGCGCGGCAGCAGACCCTCGGCATCGAGCGGACCAAGAAGGAGGCCGAGCTGTCGCAGGAGCGTGACATCGCCAACAAGACCGCGAGCACCCGGGCCGAGGTTGCGAGCGCGACGCAGACCGCGCGCCTGACCGAGGAGAACGCCCGCATCGACACCGACCGTGCCGTTGCCGAGAAGGAGGCCGGCGCCAAGCAGATCAAGGAAACCGCGGTGATCGAGTCGGATCTGGCGATCAACAAGCGCAAGACCGACGCCCAGCGCGAAATCCAGATCGCCACCCAGGAAAACGAGATCCAGATCGCCGCCAAGAGCAAGCAGACCTCGGAAGCCGTGGCCGAAGCCAAGACCGCCGAGGCGATCGCCGTCTCCGCGGAGGAAAAAGTTGTCACCGCGCGCGCCGTCGAGGTCGCCGACCGCGCCCGTCTCACACAGGTGCTGGCCGCGCGCACCGAGGCCGAACGCAAGTCAACCGAGCTGATCGTTGCCGCCGAAGCCGAGAAGAAGGCATCGCTCGACCGCGCCGAAGCCGTCAAGACGCTGGCGACGGCGGAAGCCGAGTCCAACAAGATCAAGGCGGTCGGCGTGCGCAACATCGGCGAGGCCGAGGCCGCCGTCATCACCATGAAGAACGAGGCCCAGAACAGGCTCGGGAGCAACGTGATCGATTTCGAGATCGCCAAGAAGCGGATCGAGACCATGCCCTCGGCGCTGGCCGAGATGGTGCGGCCGATCGCCAACCTCAAGGACGTCCGCATCCTGCACACCGGAGGCGCCTTCGGCGGCAACGGAAACGGCGCTGCGGGCGGCGGTGTCGGCTTCGGTGAGGGGCTCGCGGGTGAGCTGCTCAAGGTGCACGCATTGCGGCCGATGATCGACGAGATCCTGCGCCAGAGCGGCTTTGCGCCGGGCGAAGATCCCGTGAAGACGCTGGTGAACGCCGTGGCCGGCAAGAGCAACGGCGCCGCGGTGCCGGTCGCTGCGCCTGCGCCGGAGAAAACAAACACCGCCGATTTATGAACGCCCGTCCATTGCTGCAGGGGACGGGCTTGTTAAGAACGGGCGGTGCGCGTCTGGCGTCGCGCACGGCTCCGGAGCGCGGGTCGCTTGCATACCGCGCGCTTCGATCACGCTCCGGACAAGTTTAAGGCGACGCATTGGTTGCCGCGGTGCCTGCGTCGATCGACGTCAGGCGCCGCTGCCTTGTCTGGATCGGGAGATTTCACATGAAGTATTTTTTGTCCGGCCTGATCGCGATTGGTCTTGCGATCGCCGCGGCGCCGGCCATTGCCGCCGATGCCCGCAACGTTTCCGTCGTCAACGAGACCGGCTATGCCATCAAGTTCCTGGGCTTCAACGCACCGGAAGACGGTATCGACGAGTGGGAGAATGAGCTCGACAAGGTCCTGCAGAACCAGGCGAGCACCTATGTCGAGTTCGACGAGGACGACGAGGGATGCGTCTGGAACATCCGCGTGGACTGGCAGAATTACGACGAGTCGGTGTTGTGGAAGAACGTCAACCTCTGCAAGTTCAACGTGCTGAGGCTGCGCTACGACCACGGCACCAAGACCACGTCCTTCCTTGCCGAGTAGCTCGCCCCGGATGGCCGGGAGGAGGGCCTTCGAACCCTCCTCGTGCGGCTTGCGGAGGATGACGAATTCGTCCTTTGCAAGCGCAAGCGGCTTTGTTATACGCAGCCGCGCGCGGACGACTGGTTCGCCCTTTTCCTCGGTAGCTCAGCGGTAGAGCATCCGACTGTTAATCGGATGGTCGCTGGTTCGAATCCAGCCCGGGGAGCCAAATTTCCGTTGAATGTGAGTGACTTGCGGCGACGCCCTCATGTGGCGCGCGATGTCGCTCGCGCTATTTCTCAGGACAGCGTCCGCCCGGTTCGATGCAGAATCATCTTCAAGCAGATGTGTGCCCGGGCGCCATCGCCGGCCGTCCGGACGGCACCAAATCGACTTAATTCACATCGAGCTTGGCCACGCCGGATTTTTGCGGAGCTGATTCCAATGCCCGACATCCAGGTCGATCATGCCCGGACGAGTCCCCCGATTTCGATTCTGCCGGCCGATATTCCCGAACTCAGCGACGACGAGTGCGTGGCGCGGCTTGCCCTTGCGATCCAGGCGCATGATTCGGCGCGGCTGAACGAAGTCGCGGCACTGATCGGCCGCCTCGCGGTCACGATCGAATAGGCCTTCTCGACCAACGATCCCTGAGCTGCGCCGCCGCTGCCCGCCCGGGCCAACGGACGTGTTGCGTTTTGGCGGAGCCTGTTCCAAAGATGCCCGCCAACTTCGTCCGCGGCATCGTCCGCATTCCAGGGTCCGCCAATGTCCGGTTTTTCGACCGCGCGCCAAAAAATGGTCGATGGCCAGGTGCGCACCAATGACGTCACCGATCGCCGCGTCCTCGATGCCATGCTCACGGTTCCCCGTGAGGTGTTCGTGCCGGCCAGCCGGCAGGCTCTGGCCTATCTCGACCTCGACCTCGACGTCAGCGAGGGTGGGGCTGCGAAACGGTTCTTGATCAAGCCGGCCCTGACCGGCAAGCTGCTCCAGGCCGCCGAGATCGGTGAGGGCGACAATGTCCTGGTGGTCGGCTGCGCCACGGGCTACCTCGCGGCCCTGGTTGCGAAGCTCGCGAGCCAGGTCACTGCGACCGAATGCGATTCGGCTCTGGCCGCGAAGGCTCGCGACGCTTGCGCCGGCCTCGGGCTCAAGGTGGCCGCCAAGTCCGCGGCCTGCGCCGAGGGCGATCCGGCAGCTGGTCCCTATGATGTCATCGTCCTCAATGGCGCGGTCGAAATGACGCCCGACCGGCTGCTTGGGCAGCTCAAGGAGGGGGGACGCCTGGTGGGCGTCTCCGCTCAAACCAAGCCGTCGCGGGCCGTGATCGTGACCCGGACCCACGGCGAATTCGGCCATCGCGCGCTGTTCGATGCCGCAGCCCCCGTGCTTCCAGGGCTGGAACGGGCCGCCGCCTTCGTCTTTTGACCTCCGCAGGCCGTTAAAATCCCGTTCTGAATCAGAAGTGTGGCCGGGATGCTGCAGGTGAAGAGTTTCCACCGCTAACTCCCCCTGGGTAGTTCCGTCGCGCTCGGCCGCGTCCTATGTTGCGGCGGGGCAACGACTCCACTCGGGACGGTAACCAGGCTCGCGGGCACGAGCTTGGCGTGAGAATGAAACGGAATTTCAGGGATGCATGGGGTGAAGCTCTTCACCGGAGTTGTGCTTTCGGTTCTGCTGATGGCGCTTGCGGGTCCGGCGCCGGCATTGGCGGACACGATCGAGGCAGCGCTCGTGCGCGCCTACCAGACCAATCCGCAGCTCAACGCACAGCGCGCCCAGGTGCGCTCGACTGACGAGAACGTGCCGCAGGCGTTGTCGGGCTACCGTCCCACCGTCGCGCTGTCGGCCAGTGGTGGCGTTCAATACTCGGATCAGCAAAGCGGAATTAACACGCAGCCTTTCTTCGGGGTCACGAAGCCCCGCAGCGTCGGCGTGAATGTTACGCAGACGCTCTATAACGGCAACATCACTGGCAACAGGACGCGCGCAGCGGAGAGCCAGGTGTCCGGCTCTCGCGAAGCCCTGCGCAGCCTCGACCAGACCGTATTGCTCCAGGCCGCCACCACCTACATGGACTATCTGCGCGATTCTGCCACGCTCGAGGTCCAGCGCAGCAACGTGCGCGTGCTCGAGCAGACGCTGAAGCAGACCCGCGATCGCTTCAATGTCGGCGAAGTAACCCGCACCGACGTCGCGCAATCCGAGGCGCAATTGGCTGCCGGCAAGACGCAGGCGCTCACCGCCGAATCGAATCTCACCACGACGCGCGCGAACTTCCGCCGTATCATCGGCAGCGAGCCGGTGAACCTCGCGCCCGGCTCGCCCGTCGACCGGTTCCTGCCGCCAACGCTCCCGGCCGCCATCGACCTCAGCCTGATCGAGCATCCCAACGTCCTGGCTGCAATGTTCGGCATCGACGTCAATTTCCTGCAGGTCAAGATCGCCGAGGGCGCGCTCCTGCCAGCGGTGTCGCTGGCAGTCGGCGCCCAGCGGCTAGACGAACAGTCCCTGGTTTCATTCAGAGCGACCAGCGCCTCCGCGATCGCGTCGGCCACGTGGCAGCTCTATGATGGCGGCAAAAATTATTCGCTGATCCGCCAGTCCAAGGAAAACCTGGCGCAGCAGCGTCTCAATCTCGAGACGACCCGGGACCAGACCCGCGCGACCGTCGTGCAGTCCTGGGGACAGTTGCAGGCCGGCAAGGCGCAGGTGCAGTCCGCGCAGGCCCAGGTCACCGCGTCAGAGATCGCGCTGAACGGTGTGCGTGAAGAGGCCAAGGCCGGACAACGCACCACGCTCGACGTCCTCAATGCGCAGCAGGCCCTCGTCAACGCGCGCGTCGCGTTGGTCACCGCGCAGCACGACCGCGTCGTCGCGTCCTATGCCGTGCTGGCCGCCGTTGGCCGTCTCGCCCCGCAGGTGCTTGGTCTTTCGACCACGGTCTACGATCCCAGTGTGCACTACCATCAGGTTCGTGACAGTTGGGCCGGCGTGCGCACGCCTGACGGCCGCTGATCGCCGCGAACAGGTTGGCCTCGCGAACAGCCGGGGCCGGATCGGCGGCTTGCTTGCAATCGTCAGAATCCCTGACATAGCCTTGTCAAGAAGGTGCGGGTCGATTCGCCCCGCGCGCAGCTGTGTGCTTTGAGCCTGTCTGCCTGGGGCAGGGACACACGCCGCACGCAGCCGTGATCTGGGGACAAGTCAGGCCGTGGCGACGAAAATGTCGGGCTGCCTGTCCGGAACCGGCCAATCCTGCTGTGCTTGGTGTAGAACAGCGTTGATGATTTGGAGTCGGAGATGACGCAGCCTGCAAAGGTTACAGAGCCCTCGATGGAGGAGATTCTGGCTTCGATCCGGCGCATCATTGCCGACGACGAGGCAAAGCCTCCGCCGGCCGAGGCCGCGAAGCCTGCGCCGAAACCGCAGGCGGTGAACGACGCTCCCCCGCCCAAGGCCCCGCCCGCAAAGCCTGCCGCAGAAAAGCCGGTGCCTGCACCGGCGGCAAAGCCGGCGCCGCCGCCCGCGGCCGTTGAGCCGAACAGCCAGGATGATATTGACGCTCTCCTCGCCGGGCTCGACGAGGCAACGGCTGCGCCCGAGGTGCGGAGCCCTGAACCCGAACCGGACGTGCTCGAGCTGACCGACGACATGGCGATGGACCCGGTGCCGGCTCCGCCGCCGAGCTTCCGCAAGGTTGAGCCGCGCGACGATCTCGAATTCGCCGAAGCGCCGCGTTCGCCGCTGCCGCCGTCCTATGCGCCGGTGGACTTCGATGCGCCGCCTTTGCCGCCGCAGCAGCCGATCCTGGCGCAATCGACCGTCTCGGCCGTCGAATCGGCGTTCAACTCCCTGGCCCACACGGTGCTCAGCAGCAATGCGCGGACCTTGGAGGATCTGGTCAAGGAGATGCTGCGCCCGATGCTGAAGTCCTGGCTCGACGACAACCTGCCGGGCCTGGTTGAACGCATCGTGAAGGCGGAAATCGAGCGGGTCTCGCGCGGCGGCCGCTGAGCCACGCTCGCGCGGCCCCGATGAAGCCCTGCTCCTGCGTCATATTCGACCTGCGGTCGGGCCGGAAAGCCCGCTTGCCGCCGAGCTTTCCGTTGACTTGAGCCCCCCGCGCGGCTTTCTAGCAGCCCCATGATCGAAAAAAATTACCAGCCCGCCGATATCGAAGCCCGCATGTCCGTCGTGTGGGAGGACAGCCTCGCCTTCAAGGCGGGCCGCCCCGACCGCCGCGATGCGGTGCCCTTCACCATCGTGATCCCGCCGCCGAACGTGACGGGCTCGCTGCACATGGGCCACGCCCTCAACAACACGCTCCAGGACATCCTGTGTCGGTTCGAGCGGATGCGCGGCCGCGACGTGCTGTGGCAACCGGGTACCGACCATGCCGGCATCGCTACCCAGATGGTGGTCGAGCGGCAACTGCTGGAGCGCCAGCAGCCCGGCCGCCGCGAGATGGGGCGCGAGAAGTTTCTGGAGCGGGTCTGGGAGTGGAAGGCCGAGAGCGGCGACACCATCATCAACCAGCTCAAGCGGCTCGGCGCCTCCTGCGACTGGTCGCGCGAACGCTTCACCATGGACGAGGGCCTGTCCAAGGCCGTGGTCAAGGTCTTCGTCGAGCTGCACCGCGACGGGCTGATCTACAAGGACAAGCGGCTGGTGAACTGGGACACCAAGCTGCTCACTGCGATTTCCGACCTTGAGGTGCAGCAGACCGAGGTCAAGGGCAGCCTGTGGTACCTGCGCTATCCGATCGAGGGCAAGAGCTTCAGCCCCGAGGATCCCTCGAGCTTCATCGTCGTCGCCACCACGCGGCCCGAGACCATGCTCGGCGACACCGGCGTCGCCGTACATCCCGAGGACGAGCGCTACCAGAAGCTGGTCGGCAAGAACGTGATCCTGCCGCTGGTCGGCCGCAAGATCAGGATCGTCGCCGACGAATATTCCGATCCGGAGAAGGGCTCGGGCGCGGTGAAGGTAACGCCGGCGCACGACTTTAACGACTTCGAGGTCGGCAATCGCCACGGCCTCGGCCGGATCAGCGTCATCGACAGGGAAGGTTGCCTGGACCTCCTCGACAACGAGGATTACCTGCGCGCCCTGCCGGAAGGCGCCGTGCATTTCGCCGAAGAATTCCACAAGGTCGACCGCTTCGCCGCGCGCAAGCGCCTCGTTGAGCGGCTGGAATCGTTCGGCTTCGTCGAGCGGATCGAGCCGCACACCCACATGGTGCCGCATGGCGACCGCTCCGGCACGGTGATCGAACCGTATTTGACCGACCAGTGGTATGTCGACGCCAAGACGCTGGCCAAGCCCGCGATCGCGGCGGTGCGTTCGGGCGAAACCACCTTCGTGCCGAAGAACTGGGAAAAGACCTATTTCGAGTGGATGGAGAACATCCAGCCCTGGTGCATCTCGCGCCAGCTCTGGTGGGGCCACCAGATCCCGGCCTGGTACGGCCCGGACGGCAAGGTGTTCGTCGCCGAGACCGAGGAGGAGGCCGTCAGCCACGCGCTCGGCTATTACGTCGAGCAGGAAGTCATCACGGTCGAACAGGGCCGCGAGATGGCGCTCGACCGCAACAAGCGCGAGGGTTTCATCACGCGTGACGAGGACGTGCTCGACACCTGGTTCTCCTCAGCGCTGTGGCCGTTCTCGACGCTCGGCTGGCCCGAAGACACCCCCGAGGTGAAGCGCTATTACCCGACCAATGCACTGGTCACCGGCTTCGACATCATCTTCTTCTGGGTCGCCCGCATGATGATGATGGGCCTGCACTTCATGAAGGAGGTGCCGTTCTCGACGATCTACATCCACGCGCTCGTCCGCGACGAGAAGGGCGCCAAGATGTCGAAGTCGAAGGGCAACGTCATCGATCCGCTCAACCTGATCGACGAGTACGGCGCGGACGCGCTACGCTTTACGCTGGCCGCGATGGCGGCGCAGGGGCGCGACATCAAGCTCGCCACCAGCCGCGTCGAGGGCTATCGCAATTTCGCGACCAAGCTCTGGAACGCGTCCCGCTTCGCCGAGATGAACCACTGCGCCGTGCCCGCCGGTTTCGAGCCGGCCAAGGCCAGGGAGACGCTGAACCGCTGGATCGCGCACGAGACCGCGCACACCACGCGCGAGGTGACGGAAGCGATCGAGGCCTACCGCTTCAATGATGCCGCAGGCAGCATCTATCGCTTCGTCTGGAACGTCTATTGCGACTGGTATGTCGAGCTCGCCAAGCCCCTGCTGCTCGGTCCCGACAGCCCTGCCAAGGACGAAACCCGCGCCATGGTCGCATGGGCGCGCGACGAGATCCTGAAACTGCTGCACCCTTTCATGCCCTTCATCACCGAAGAGCTGTGGGAGGTGACGGCCAAACGCGACGGCCTGCTCGCGCTGGCGCAGTGGCCGCTGCAGCCGGCCGGGCCGACGCCGGAGCAGCTCGCAATGCTTGCCGCTGCGGCGGGACCGACCGATCCGCTGATTTCGCCGGCATTGATCATGCCGATCTTCGATCATGCCGACTTCACCGATCCTGTGGCGGAAGCCGAGATCGGCTGGGTCATCGACCTCGTCACCCAGATCCGCTCGGTGCGCGCCGAGATGAACATCGCGCCCGCAACGCTGACGGCGCTGGTGCTCGCCGGCGCCTCGGCCGAGACGAAGGAGCGCGTGCCGCGCTGGACCAACGTGATCAAGCGCATGGCCCGGCTGTCCGAGATCTCCTTCGCCGACCGTGCGCCCGACGGCGCGGTTCAGCTTCTCGTGCGCGGCGAGGTCGCCGCGCTGCCGCTGAAGGGCGTGGTCGATTTCGCAGCCGAACGCGGCCGTCTCGACAAGGAGATCGGTAAGGCCGACGCCGACATCAAGCGCGCTGAATCCAAGCTGGCGAACGAGAAATTCGTCGCCAACGCAGCCGAGGAGGTCGTCGAGGAGGAGCGCGAGAAGCGCGAGGCCGCGCTGGCGCGCAAGGCCAAGCTGCTCGACGCGCTGGAGCGGCTGAAGCAGGCGTCGTAGGTCTACTTCGGAAACGGCTTGCTCAAAAATTTCGAGCCCCTGACGCCATAGCGCCAGGGTAGCTCGACGGCCTTGGTGATGCCGATCCGGACGCCCTTGGCCACCTCGACATCCGCCGTCCGCGCATGCAGCGCGATCGGCGGACGGTCCAGCGGCAGAGTGTTGTGGACGATGGTGATGCCGAGCGCCTCGGTGAGCTTGCCGGGGCCCGAGCACAGCGCATGCAGATCCTGGAGATGCCGGCGGCGGCGCATCGCGGCGATGCCGTGGGTCGGTTCCAGCGCACGGATCAGCACGGCGCTGGCCGAGCCTTCCTCCTCGCAGACGAAGTTCACGCACCAGTGGATGCCGTAGGAGCGGTAGACATAGACATAGCCGGGCGGGCCGAACATCACCTGGTTCCGCGGCGTCGGACCGTTGTAGGAGTGCGCCGCCGGGTCGGTATGATGATAGGCCTCGACCTCGACGATGGTGCCGCCGACACCGTCGACCAGCAGGGTCGCGCCGATCAGGTCGGGGGCGACCTCGTGGACGCTGCGGGCGAAAAAGGCACGTCTGAGGCGTTTGCCGAGCCGCGGTGTGGAGGTCGTCGATGCTGGAGCCATTCGAGGTGAGAATCGTCTGAGGACAGAGCAGGATATTGCCCATTTCTGCCATGTTCCCTGAACCGGGGCGAGCCGGGTTGCGGCAGGGAGCCAGACCGACTAGGTAGGACCTGAACAGACCGGACATCCCATGGTCGTTATTGTCGATACCATCTCGAATCCGCTGCGCCCGCGTCACCCCGAGAAGGTGAATCGCCCCGATTCCGCTTCGCCGCCGAAGCCGGACTGGATCCGCGTGCGCGCGCCCAGCACCCGCGGCTACGCCGACACTCGCAACATCGTGCGCGCCAACGGCCTGCACACGGTATGCGAGGAGGCGGGCTGCCCGAATATCGGCGAGTGCTGGGACAAGAAGCACGCGACCTTCATGATCATGGGTGACACCTGCACCCGGGCCTGCGCCTTCTGCAACGTCAAGACCGGCCTGCCCAATGCGCTGGACGCGGGCGAGCCGGAGCATGTCGCAGAGGCCACGGCCAAGCTCGGCCTCGCCCACGTCGTCGTCACCTCGGTCGACCGCGACGATCTCGCCGACGGCGGCGCCGAGCATTTCGCCCGAACGATTCGCGCGATTCGGGCGGCGTGCCCCTCGACCACGATCGAGATCCTGACGCCGGACTTCCTGCGCAAGGAGGGGGCGCTGGAGGTCGTGGTCGCGGCAAAGCCTGACGTTTTCAACCACAATCTCGAGACGGTGCCGTCGCGCTATCTGACGGTACGGCCGGGCGCGCGCTACTTCCATTCGATCCGGCTGCTGCAGCGGGTCAAGGAGCTCGATCCCGCCATCTTCACCAAGTCCGGCATCATGGCCGGCCTCGGCGAGGAGCGCCACGAGGTGCTCCAGGTGATGGACGATTTGCGCTCCGCGGATGTCGACTTCCTGACCATCGGCCAATACCTCCAGCCGACCCGCAAGCACCATGCCGTCATGCGCTACGTGCCGCCGGACGAGTTCGCGTCCTACGAGAAGGTCGCCTACACCAAGGGCTTCCTGATGGTGTCCGCGAGCCCGCTCACCCGCTCCTCGCACCATGCCGGTGAGGACTTTGCGAGACTGAAGGCCGCGCGCGCCGCGCACGCGCGCTGAACCGCCATGCCCCAATTTTCGAGCAAGCGCCGTGTCAATCACAGCGCATCCGAGATGTTTGATCTGGTCGCCGACGTCGAGCGCTACCCGGAATTCGTGCCGCTCTGCAGCGCGCTGAAGGTTCGGCAGCGGATGACCAAGCCCGACGGCACCGAGGTCCTGGTCGCCGACATGACGGTGTCGTTCAAGCTGGTCAAGGAATCCTTCACCAGCCGCGTGACGCTCGACCGCGCCAACCGGAAAATCCTGGTCGAATATCTGCAAGGCCCGTTCAGCAAGCTCGAAAATCGCTGGACCTTCGAGCCCAGGGGGGCGCAGGAGGGCGAGGGCGTCTGCGACGTCGGCTTCTTCCTCGCCTACGAGTTCAAGAGCCGCATGCTGGCGATGCTGATGGGCTCGATGTTCGACGCTGCGTTCGCGCGCTTTTCGGCCGCGTTCGAGAAGCGGGCGGATGCGATCTACGGGCGGCCGAAGCTCGCGCCGTCCTGATCACCTCGGAGCCGGTGGCTCCGGAATGTCCTCTATTCGCCACAGCGCCAGCCGTTTGTCGCGATAGATCCCTCCCGTATGCAGGCATTGCTCGTCGATCTCCTGCAGCGGCGGCGGGAAATCGAAGGGTGGGCGCTCGAGATTGAGAGGGCGCCAGTCTCCGCAGGCAATATCGGCATTCTCGGGATGGGACCTGAACGTGGTGGTCAGGAGGTAGCGCGACCCGCTGCGCCTGAAATTAAGCAAGGCGCGCCACACGTCGGAGAGGCCGAAATGAACAAGACAGTCGCGGCACAGGATGACGTCGGCCTTGGGCAGGGCATCCGAGGTCAGGTCGCCGAGAACGAAGCTGCGCCTCTCCGTTGCGTATTTCCCATTTGCCGCAATGAGCTCGGGTACCACGTCCCAGCCGATATAGCGTTGTGAAAGCGCGAGCTCCTTCATCCAGTTGAAGTCGCCGCAGCCAGCGTCGAGCAATGTCCGCGCGCCGAGCCTGTCGAGCAGATCGACGATCTCGTGGCGAAATGCGGCGGTGCGCGCGAGCCCGGATCCGTGACCTGATGCGGATTCGGGGTCGCCCCACAGATTGGTGCGATAGACCTGGACGAAGATATCCCGCATTGGCCGCGCTTTCGGCAGTTGCGCAAGGCTAACGTCACGTCCTGAAACGTGCAACGCCGCCAGACGCTTTCGTGCCGGCGCATGGCCGCTATAATGCCGGTCGATGCGGCTCGGGGGAGCAGTTCTGGAATGCGCGTCCTGACGACGAACTGCGCTCTCCGCGGGCGGTCCGGCTCGGAGATCGTCACCATCGATCTGGCCTCGGGGCTTCGGCAGCGCGGCCACGAGGTCGCGGTGTTCGCCCCGCTGCTGGGCCCAAGCGCTGACATCCTTCGGCGCCGCGGCATCATCGTGACGGACCGGCTCGAAGATGTGCCTTGGTCGCCGGACGTGGTCCATGGCCACCACAATCATGTCCTCGCCAGCGCCCTGGCCTATTTCGCGAACAGCCCCGGCCTGTTCGTCTGTCATTCCACGGCCTACTGGTTCGATGGCGCGCCGCGACTGCCGCGCGTCAAGCGGCTCTGCGCGGTGGACGAAGCCTGCCGTGCGCGCCTGGTTGCGGAAACCGGCGCTTCCCGCGATGACATCGTGCTGCTGATGAACGCTGTCGACCTGGATCAGTTCGCGCCGCGTGCGCCGCTCCCCGCAACGCCGGCGCGCGCGCTGCTGCTCGCCAAGAACAACGCCCATGTCCCCGCGGTTCGCGATGCGGCGCGTGCGTCGGGCCTCGCGCTCGACGAGATCGGTAGCGCGTTCGGGCGCGAGGTCGACGACCTCCATGAGCAGCTCAGGAACTATGACATCGTGTTCGCGACCGCGCGAATGGCGATCGAGGCGATGGCCGTCGGCTGTGCCGTCGTCGTCGTGGACGGCCGGGGACTTGCCGGGCTCGCGACCACGGCCACGATGGAGGCGTGGCGCATCAGGAATTTCGGCATCAGCGTGCTCACGCGCGCCGTGACTGCGGAGGCCGTCGCGGCCGAGATCGGGCGTTACGATGCGCTGGACGCGGCGGCGGTCTCGGCGCACATCCGCGATGTGGCGCCGCTCTCGGCCTATCTCGATCAGGTCGAGGCCCTGCACCGGGAGGTTGCCGCCGCGCCACATGAGGTCGATCCCGTGGAGGATCTCCGCGCCGCCGGCCTCTTCATCGCGGAATGGCTGCGTCGGCTCGGTGAAGGCATGATTCCCGAAAACTTCGACCATCTGCAGGCGGCCAACGCGTTCGCGGCGGAGCATCGCGCCGTCGTCGATGAGAACGCCTCGCTTCGCGACGAGAGGGACGAAATGTCGCGCCGGCTCGCGGGCTCGGCCGCCCGGCTTGCGACCGTGGAGGTCGAATTCGCCAAGGCCGTTCAGGAAAAAATCGATCTTGCCAGGATCCTGGCCTCACCCCTGGGCGCATTGAGGCACCAGGCCGAGGCTTGGCGCAGGCGTCGGTTTGGCCCTAAATAGGCGCCCCGCGCCGCGACACCGCCTGTAGGAGAGACCCTCTCGATGCAACGACAGCATTGCGTGATTGCCGATGACGCGGAGATCGGCGAGGGTACTCGCATCGGCAATTTCGTCTTCATTCGCGACAGGACGATCATAGGCCGCGGCTGCGTGATCGGATCCTATCTCGACATCGAAGGCGAGGTCCGCATCGGCGACCATGTCTCCCTTCAGAGCCGATGCTACATCACGCGCGGCGTGATCATCGAGGACGAGGTGTTTTGCGGCCCCGGCGTTGTCACCATGAACGACAAGCGCATCGTGCACCGGCGGCCCTCGCTTCAGTTCCTGCGCGCCGCGCCGCGCATCCTGCGCGCGGCCCGGATCGGCGGCGGCAGCGTGATCTGCCCGGGCGTGACCATCGGCGAAAATGCCTTCGTCGGCGCCGGCTCCGTCGTCACGCGTGACGTGCCAGACCGCAGCATTGTCGCAGGCAATCCGGGCGTCGTGATCGGGCGCGTGCCGGACGACGAGATCATCTAGCCAATCAGTCCACCGCCTTGACGACGTCGGGCGGCTGCGAGGCGTAGTAGGCCGCTGCCTCGTCGATCTCCTGCGGTGTCATCGCGCGCGCGATGTTGCGCATCTGCTGGCTGATGTCGTTGCGGCGCTCACTGGTCGCGAAGGCCTGGAGCTGGGCTTTCAGATAGGTCTCCGACTGTCCCTCCAGCCAGGGGCTGCCGGTCTTGTTGTCGAGGCTGCCGTGGCAGGAGCCGCAGGGCGCGATCCCGCGCATCGGCGCGCCGTAGATGACGATATTGGGTTTTGGCAGTTGCGGCGTCGGATGATAGGCCGGAAGCCGCGGCAGATAGGCGTAGTAGTTCGAGAGGTCGGCGATCTCCTGGTCGGTCAGGTTCACGGCGAACGGCGTCATCACCGCGTTGGTGCGCGCGCCGGAGCGAAAATCGTGCAGCTCCTTGTAGATCACAGCCGAATACTGGCCGGCGAGATTGGGCGAATCCGCGCGACTGATGCCGGTCGGGCCGTGGCAGATTGCGCAGCGCTGCGCCAGCGTGGCGCCACGTCCGATCGCCTCCTGGTTCGGGCGCGGCAGCGTGCGCGAGGTCAGCACGACCGCCGACAGGCGCTTGTCGGGCGTCAAATCGACACTCGGGGCGCGTTGCGGCACGCCCGCAGCGCTGCAGATGGCGTCCCAGACATTGGCGAACTGAACCCAGGGCTGCGCGAAGGGAAGCACGATGAATCCGGCAATCGCGGTCACGACCAGGATCGCGGCGGTGAGGCCGACGCCAAGGCTGAAATGGCGGTTACGGAAGGTGAAGAGGTCGCGCGCGCTCATCACTGCGCCCCCACATAGACCGCCGGAACCGACGTGCCCTGGCTCAGCGCCAGGGTCAGGATCGGGTAGCCGTAATTGGTGACGGTGAGGGCGATCATCAGCGTCACCCAGAGCGCATGCGTGTTGAGCGCAAGCGGGACGGTCACCGGCTGATGCACCGCGAGGCTGAAGCGATAGGGACCGGCTTCGGTCGCGGGCGATCTCATGCCACGGGCCAGGATGAGCAGGAACAGAAGCCCCGAGATCAGCAGGATGAAGCCGCCGATGGCCGAGAACGTCACCGACAGCGCCTGTGGCGCGATCGCGGAGTCGGCGAAGTCGAAATAGGCCATCCGGCGCGGCATGCCCAGGATGCCGACCCAGTGCCAGGGGAAGGTGGTGACGATCATGCCGGCGAACCACAGCCAGAGCTGGATGCGGATCATGCGGACGTCGATCAGCTCGCGGCCGGTCAGATGCGGCCACAGATCATAGGCGATGGCGAAATACATGATCACGATGGCGCCGCCGAAAATCAGGTGGAAGTGGCCGGTAATCCATTGCGTGTTGTGGATCGACGTATCGAGCTGATAGCTCATGTTGATGAGGCCGCCGGCGCCGCCGAAGCCGAGCATGACGAAGGAGAAGGCGAGCGCCAGCATCATCGGGTTGTCCCAGGGCAGGGCCCCGATCCAGCCGAACATCCCGCGCCCGCCGCGCAAGCGTGCCGCGATCTCGACCGAAGCGCAGATCGTGAACACGGTCAGCAGGGTCGGGAGAGCGACCAGCGCCGTGAACGCCGAATGGATGAACTTGAAGCCGGCGCCGACTTGCGGATCGGCGAAGGTGTGATGCATGCCGATCGGCATCGCCACCACCAGGAACAGGATGAAGGAGATGCGCGCCATGGTGTCGGAATAGACGCGGCCGCCGATCGCGCGCGGCACGATGGTGTAATAGGCGATGTAGGTCGGCATCAGCCAGAAATAGACGATGGCGTGCAGCGTCCAGGAGAAGAACACGCGGGCGAGGCCGGCATCAATGGTGGCCTTCAGGCCGACCGCGACCGGAATGATCTGCAGCAGCAGCTCGAGCGCGGCGCCGACCGCGGTCCAGGCCCAGAGATAGGAGCCCGCCACATTGGCGAACATCGCGAGCGGCACCGGCGCGCCGGGATGCGCCTTTCTCCAGACGCGCAGATTGATCGACATCAGCGCGACCCAAATCCACGAGCCGACCACGACCAGCACGACGCCGATATAGTAGAACGGGCTGCCGATCAGCGGCGGGTAGAAGGTGTAGAGCACCGAGGCGCGGCCCAGCGCGACCGGGATCACTGCCATGACGCTGCCTGCGACGATCAGCCAGAAACCGGCCCAGGCCCAGCGCACGCCGACCAGGCGCTGCTCCAGCGCGGACTCGCTGATGGCATAGCCGAATCCCATCGCGACCAGCGTCGGGAAGACGTATCCCATCACCGTGCCATGCGCGGTCAGCGAGCGGTAATAGAGCTCCGGATTGGACAGCCACGTGCCGATCGGGCTGCGGATGAACATCTGCCAGGCGCCGAGCGTCAGCGCGACGCCGAACACGGCGAAGGCCAGCCAGAAATGGGCGAGGATGAGCTTCCTATTGGCCAACACAGCTCAGCCTCCCGCCGTCCTTCGCGCGAGCCGCGAAGTCGGCCTTGTCGATCACCCTGACCTTGCCCCACATGCCTTCATGGCCAAAGCTGCAGAACTCCTGGCAGGGCATCAGATAGTCGCCGATCCGGGCGAAGCGCATCAACTGCTCGGAAATGTAGCCCGGCACCAGCATGGTGTTGACGTTGGTGCCCTGGATCAGGATGCCGTGGACGACGTCGGCGCTGGTGGCGCGCAGCGTGATCGGCGTATCGACGGGCACCAAAATGCAGGCCGGCGTGAAGGAATATTGCTGGCCGATCGCCCGCACGGTCACGCCATTGGCTTCCAGCACGCTGCCGAGATTGGCCTCGACGAACTCGCCGGACAGATGGATCCTGGACGGATCGGTGGTCTCGACCCGCGGCTGCGGCATGGTGGCGCGATGGATGCCGGCGAATGCGGCCAGCAGCGCCATCACGACGATGATGATCACGGCGATGGTCGCCCAGCGCCGCTCGACGCGGGCCGCGACCCCGGCGCTGCCATGGGTGTCTTCCGCGCTCATTGCAGCGATCCGCGCGGCAGGAAGACGAACAAGTAGAAAGCGAGCCACATCGCGACCACGCAGGCGGTTGCGATGCCGGCGAGCATGATGGCGCCGCTTGGGCCTTGCGCGACGACCTCCTCGACGGCCTGGTCGGCGGCGGCTGGACTGGTTGGCGGATCGGAATTGATCATGACGGATCTCCGGTCGATCTCAGTTCAGCGGTGCGGAGCGCAGCTCGTTGGCCTCGCGCGCCGAGACCGGCGTGCCGCGATTGCCCCAGGCGGTGCGGATATAGGTGACGACGGCAGCGACCTCGTTGTCCGACAGCAAGCCCGCGAAGGGCGGCATGCCGTAGGGCATCGGATTGCCCTTGGTGCCCGGCGGATAGCCGCCATTGAGCACCATGCGGATCGGATTGACCGCGGACTGCATCTCGATCGACTGGTTGTTGGCAAGCGGCGGCCAGTGCGGCGGCTTGCCTTCGCCCTGCGCGCCATGACAGCTCGCGCAGCTCTTGTCGTAGACGGTCTTGCCGAGGCTGATCAGCAGGCTGCTCTCGGTGGTCGGAAGCGCCGAGCTTGCCGGCGGAGGCGGCGAGGGCTCCGAGATGCCCTTGAGGTACACCGCCATCGCCTTGGTGTCCTCGTTGCTCAGATATTGCAGGCTGTTGTGCACGACCTCGGCCATCGGCCCGTAGACGACGCCGCGGGCCGAAACGCCGGTCTGCAAGAGGTCGGTGATGTCCTTGATGCTCCAGTCGCCGAGCCCGGCCTCGCGGTTCGAGGTGAGCGAGGGCGCGTACCAGTTCTGCATCGGGATCAGGCCGCCCTTGAAGGCGTCCGCCTGCGAGGTGCCGCCGAGCGCGTTGATCGGCGAATGGCACATGCCGCAATGGCCGAGGCCCTCGACCAGATAGGCGCCGCGATTCCATTCCGCCGATTTGTTCGGGTCCGGCTTGAATTCGCCCTCCCTGAAGTACAGCGTGCGCCAGCCGAGAATGAGCTGGCGGTTGGAGTAGGGGAAGCGGAGATCGTGCTCGCGATTGCGCTGGGCCACGGGCGAGATCGACTTCAGATAGGCGAAGATCGCCTCCGTGTCGGCTCTCGTGACCTTGGTGTAGGACGCGAACGGCATGGCCGGATACATCAGTCCGCCGTCCGGGAAGCGGCCGTTGTGCATCGCCTTGTAGAAGTCCTCGGAGGTCCATTTGCCGATCCCGGTGTCGCGATCGGGTGTGATGTTGGAGGAGTACAAGGTGCCGAACGGCGTCGGCATGGCGCGTCCGCCGGCGAATGTCCGGCCCTCCGGCGCGGTGTGGCAGGCGACACAGTCTCCCGCGCGCGCCAGATACTCGCCGCGCGCGACGAGACTATTCGCGGCGGGGGCAGGGCTCTGCTGCGCCTCGGCGGCCGTGCCGGCGACGAGGAACAGTGCTGCGGCAAGGATTCGTGAGCAGGATCGCATCCCCCGTCTCCTCAGTCCGGTTCACTGCCGCAGGCGAAGGGCAGCACGTACGTGCCCTTCGGAGCCGGCGCGAGGTTCACGGGCGCCGGCCGGCTCGCCAGCCATGCCGCAACTGCGGTGACGTCCTCCTCCGTGAGCCGCGCGGCGACCTGCTGCATGCAGTCCGGCGACTTTGCAGTGCGGGTGCCGTAACGCCATGCCCCCAGCTGCGCGCTGATGTAGTTCGGACGCAATCCGAGGAGACCCGGAACGCCAGGCTCCATCCCGGTCAGGGCCGGGCCATGGCAGCTTCCACAAGCCGGGATCTGGCGCTGCGGGTCGCCGCGGGTCACCAGCGACTGGCCATGCTTCAGCACCTGCTCACCTGCATCGCTGGGCGCCACCGGCGGCAGAGGCGGATGCTGATCCGCAAAATAGTCCGCCATCTGCTGCAGGTAGGGATCGGGGAGGAATTCGAGCAGATAGTTCATCGGCGGGTACTTCCGCCGGCCATTCTTGAAGGCGACGAGCTGGTTGTAGAGATAGCCGGCCGGCTTGCCCGCCAGGCGCGGGAAATAAACGTCACTGGTGCCTTCGCCCTGGTTGCCGTGGCACGGCGTGCACGCCGCGACCCGCGCCCCCATTGTGTCGGGCGGCTGGCTGGCAGTCTGGGCGGCCGCACCTTCAAGGGCGGCCAAGGCTGCAATGGCGGCCAAGGTGGTTATGACCGCGGCCGAGGCCGCGACGCGAGCGAACACTTTCGTCGCCCTCCGCAATGCTGGTCCGGTTGATTCCGGATCACAGCGTAGAGCAGCATTATTGCGACAATATTTTCCCGCGCAAGATCGGACACGCGCGATGAGGTTCGGTCGCCTCGCCTGCATTTGCGATCCCGATCGCGTTCGGCAAGTTATTTCGTGCTGTTTTGAGAACCAGACATAACGCTGCGGCCTCGCGACAGTTCCTGCCCGAGTCTTGCGTCGGCGTGTCGCCCTCAGGTCAGAGGACGCAGGGAAGGCCGGGTGCCGGCCGGGCACCCACGGTCCACTGTGCGAGACTTGCGCGAAAGATAGTTGCACAGCGGCATACAGGTGAAGCCGAACAACCGGCCTTCCCTGCGCAGTGGTTTGACGGCTTATGCCGAGCTCTCCCCGGGGAGCGATGCACTATTGCCCCCGTCGCCCCGCGGATGGCTGATGCACGGAGCCCGGTTGGGCCGCAACATCACCACGGGACTTGGCGCACAGGCTCCGGGCGCCAGGACGACACGGTTTCGCCGTACGCAAGCCTCGCCGGTCGTATGCGCGTCCGGCTTCGCTCACGGTTGCCCGCCCTGCGAAGCTTTCCGCGCCGACGCGACTTGCGTCCACCGCCGCTCACCCCGCGTGTCGTGACGATCGCGATACGCCCCTCTGACCGGGATGAGGTGGCGCACTTCTACGCAAAATCAGAAGTTCGGTAAAGTGGAATATTTTCGCACGTGTGGATTGACCGGCCTCTTGTCTGTTTTGCCGACGGGCAACGCAAGGGATTGTGGAGCGTGCAGGTGTCACTCTGTTGGTGACTTAGTCGCAGGGATGGGCGCCCTCTGATCGCCCAGCCGTTTGGGAACCCAGAGAGACATCACGCGTTGCCGCGCTGGTTCTTAAAAGTGGCGGCCGCTGAAACTCGGACGCATTTCATTGAGTGAGGTTGTATTATTATGTTCCCGACGGAAGCGCGCATGCGTCCCATCCGACTGGTGATAGCGGATCGCCGTCCGATCGTTCTGCAGGGCTTTGCGACGTTGTTTGCGGCGGAGCGTGACTTTGCGATCGTCGCGTCCTGCCTTGATGGTGCCGGTTGCCTCAAGGCGATCCGGAAGTTGACGCCAGACGTCGTGCTTGTCGAGGACGGATTTGCCGACGTGACGGCATCTCAAATGCTCGCCGTCATCAGGGCCGAAAACATTCCCACACGGTTGGTCTTCTACACTGCCTCCGCCGCACATGGCGATCTCGCCGCCGCAATCGCAGCGGGTGCATGCTGCGCGGTTTCGATGCGCGAGAAACCCGAAAGATTGATGCAGACCCTGAAGCTAGTGGCCCCCGCCCACGACCGCGCAACTGCCGGCAAGGAAGAAAATGGCGCGTTGGGCGAAAATGGACTGGCACTGACGGGCCAGGAGCGCAAGATCATGCGCCTGGTCGCTTACGGCATGTCGAACAAGCAGATTGCACGCCAACTCAAGGTCTCCACAGGCACCATCAAGGCGCGGCTCGATCACATCTCGACACAGCTTGAGATCAAAGGCCGGCGCGAGGTCGCAGCATTCGCCCTGTCGCGCCTCTACGGCGGGCTCGGCGCGCTTGCAGCTCTGATCTACGCCGCCCTGGACGACGTCAAGGCCGCCCGCGCGAGCGCATCCGGCCACGAGACCCCCGACACTTTCGCGGTCATGACCGCAGACGGCGCCGGCGAGGTCATAACCATCAGGATCAACGCCAAGAAGACCGCCGCTGCTTCAGGCAAGACGGTCAAAGCCCTGTTCAAAGCCGGTCGTGAGGAGAATCCCATAAATGAGGCGTCGGGACGGGCCGAAAAACCCATCCAATCCGGTATCGATATCGGTGCCGGCTCGATCAACTTGCCGGCGTTCAGCTCGGCAAGGCCGGCCTCCGGGAGTTTCTCGACGTTCATGATGACGGCGGTCGGGATCTGGTTTTACGAACTGCTCAACAGCGTCGCGCAAGCGTCCAATCTCGGCGATCGTGCAACCGTCGATGCGGCAGCCACAGCAAACGGACCTGGCGGTTCGGCAGCCCCCAATTCTCCTGGCAGCGGCGATGGGCATCTCGTCACCTTCGACAACCTGGCTTGGCTGCATCCTGAAACATACGATCAATCATTTGCCTTCGTCGCTGCCGGAAGCGAAACTTTCGCGAGAGATAGCGACGGTGCTCAGATCATCGCTGCGTATACGCGTGAGGATGGCGCAGGCAGCAACGGCAACCCTCACGTCGGATCCGGAGCCATCGACGCCGTGCTCGATCAGGGCGGCGCCGAGCAGGGGGCTGCAACCGGCGCGCCGGGACATGCCGGACGTGACAGCCTCCATGAGGCCGCGGGAGACGGCTCCAATCATGGTCAATCGCAACGTGATTTGAAAGCCGCCGAGGGCGACGGCCCGCCTGACAAGCAGCAGGACAACTCCGGCGCACCGAAAGACGATTCCAATCACCGGCAATTACAGCGTGATTTGGCTCATTCGAAGGACGACGCCAAGCAGCATTCCAAGCAGGACGTGCCGGCAGGCGACGCCGATCATGCGCAATCCCAGCACGATCTTCACGCTTCGCAAGGCCATCCAAGCGCGGCCGACCAGCATGCCAAGAAGGACGCCGGGAAGGCGAGCGAAGACCATTCCGGTCAGTCTCAACAGGAACTGCACGACAAGCCTGCAAAGGATTCCCTGCCTGCGGGCCCGAGTCAGCACGCTGGAGGCAAGGACCGGGCTACTGAACACTCAGGTCAGGCACAAAAGGCGGCTGCGTCAGAGCCCGGAGATTCCTTTCATTTCAAGAATGAAATTGCGCCGCCCCAAGCTTCGCATAGTTCCGGGGTCCATGGTGGCCACGGACCGGATTCCAATGAACATGGTCCGCACGCAGGCGCAAATAGCGATCTGATAGCGGTCCACGATGCGGAGCTATTGGACCCTTCGTCCGCGGAGCAGTGCGCCATTGCGCACGGACAAAGCGCTACGCATCATCCGATGCACGACCTGCTTGTATAGCGAATTTTGTGCCTGCCGACGAGATTTGCTCCACCGGTTGGATGTCTTGCCCGACGGGTAGCGCAAGGGATTGTAGCTCCGTCGAGTTCGCACAGCACGATCCGCCATACCCGGACCTCGGCCCGGGCATGGCAGACAACCTGGCTTGGCGGGCGAGGCTCGCCAGGTCTCGGTAAAGCGGTCGAACCCGCCCCGTTCCGGCCGGCAGTGCTATCGGCCAGCGCGGCGCTCGTCGCGCACGCGGAAGAATTCAAAGACGACGTTGTCGCCATGCTGCTGGGTAAAGAACCCGCGCGCATGCTCTTCGAGTGCTTCGCTGGTGCCGAGTTGGCCGTCTTTCCTCGTGCTGCCCTTCGAAACGAGGACGCCGGTGGGCTCGTTGTCCTCCTGGCCGATTGCCGAGGCCGACGCGTCGCGACCGAGTGCAATGAAACGCAGAGGCTTCGGAGTCTTGTCGTGCACGTCGAATGCCCAGACACTGTCGAGCGTATTCAACTGGTCGTGCAGCGTGTCGCCCCGGTCCTCGGCCACGAGCATCTGACGGTGGCTGGCGAAATTGATGTTGTCGAAGGAGTTGTGTACCTGGTCACCCAGGAAGAAGAGCGAGATCGTTCCGTCGTTCTTCTTGAAACGATCGTCGCGATCGCCGTCGCCGTCATTGCGGAGGTCGACCCGAAAGATCGAGCCCCACGAGCCGCGCGCGGCAAGCTCGGGCAACTGGCTTGTGGGCGCATCGGTGTCGCCGGTCGGCGTGAAGAAGAAGGTCCGGAAGTTGGAGCCCGGCAGCCATGCCATGTTCTCCGGACGCTTGAACGGGGTCGCTCCAGCCGCCTTGGCCAGCGCGGTGGCGGATCCCACGCTTGTCGGGCTGTCCTTCGCCGGTGTCGCGATCGTCACCCATTTGATCGGATAGGAGCTTCCCGGCGTATGCAGCTTCAACTGTGCCGGGGACAGGATGTCGCCCTTTGGGTCCGCTTCGTTGAACTTGACCGGAGCGCCATCGATGATCACCTGCAGCGCCTGCAGCTTGCCGCCGTCCTCGATCCGCCTCTTGTTGTTCGGAATGTATCGGTAGACGAATGAATTCGGCTGCGCCGCGGCGTTGAGCGGGACGTTGTTGGCACCGAGACCGCCGGGCCGCTTTCCGCTGATGTCTTCGACCAGATAGAGGTTGCCCTCGTCGTCGATGCGGATCCCTTCATAGCCGCCAAGGCCGAGGAAGTTTTCCAACGTGTTGACGACGGGCGGCCAGCCCAGCGTCACCTGGATCACCTTGCCCGTGCCATTTCCTGCGGAGCTGGTCTCCTGGGTGAACAGCAGCGTCTTCGTGAACGGGTTGAATGTGCTGCCATCAATGGAGCTGAATCCGGTGCTTGCACCGTTGCCGGGGGTGAGCAGCGTGATGCGATGGTTCGGATCGTTCACATCGAGATTGACGCGGGTGATGTAGGCTTGTCCGCCGCCGTTCTCGTGTCCCTGGAAGAGGAAGTGCCTGCCATAGTCGAAGCCCGGGCTGGGCCCGCCGGGATTTTGCTCGAGCACGAGATACGTGTTCTGATCGGGTTCCGTGCGGGTGGTGTCGCTCAGAATGCCGAACTTGATAAAAATGCCGGCCGGATTCTCCAAGGGATCGTTGCCCCTGGCGATCACGCGCGTCTTGAAGTCCGGATCGATCAGCGTGGCCGGCGAACCGGTTGCGGCGTTCGCAGCCGGGACGCCGTCCTCGATCCGGCCAACACCGTCATTGTCTGCAAAAGCGGGCGCTGCGCTGAGCGCCAGGAATGATACAAGTCCGATCTTCGCTGTCCGACGCATGGAACGGTTCCTCTTGCCTGCGCAAAATTGCGCAATCGGTACCGCTACCAGCGCTCCGTGACAGTTCAGCGCATTCTCCAGTGACGCATTTCTGAACGATTTGCGATGCGTTGGGGGCGCGAGGATCCCTCGCGCTCAGGTTGCAATTCGAGCAGCCAGCGAAATGCCATGGCAACGTTCATCGCGACGCGCAAAGCGTCCGAGCATTGCCAAGGTCGCAAAGCATCGAAATGGGGTGGGCGTGAGTTCCGGCATCCCGCTTACCGATGTGAGCGGGCCCTTTCACCGCGGCGAGCGCGGCGGCCTGCGTTTCACCGCGTGCCGGCGCGGCGTCCGCGTCACGCGCGGGCGCAAGCGGCCTGCGGCGGCGCGTTGTGGCTTGGCCTGAACCTGCGGGCCGCGCGCGAGCTCCATCAGCATGCGCAGGGCCTCGACCACGGAGCGGGCGCGCACGGCGCTGCGGCCGATCGCGCCAAAACGCTGCTCGCGATGGATGATGCGGCCGTCGCGCGCGGCGGCGGCGAAATGCACGAGCCCGACCGGCTTGCCCGGCGTGGCGCCGCCGGGGCCGGCAATCCCGGTGATGGCGACCGCGAGATCGACGCCGGCGCGCTCCAGCGCGCCGACCGCCATGGCGGTTGCGGTCTCCTTGCTGACGGCGCCGAAATTGGTGAGCGTGCCCGCCTCGACCCCGAGCATCGCGCGCTTGGCGTCGTTGGAATAGGTGACGAAGCCGCGGTCGATCACGTCGGAGGAGCCGGGGATGTCGGTCAGCGCGCCGGCGACGAGACCGCCGGTGCAGGACTCGGCGGTCGCAATCGTCAGCTTGCGCATGCGGCACAGATCGAGCAGCGAGCGGGAGAGGGCGCGTGCGTCGCTGCCGCCCATGATCCTACACGCTCCAGATCTTGTCGGTAAACGGCAGGCGGATGGTGGCGCTCGCGGTCGCCGCGATGCCTTCCTCGCGACCGGTGAAGCCGAGCCGCTCGCTGGTCGTCGCCTTCACCGCCACGCGCGAGATGTCGACGCCGGAGATCTCGGCGATGCGGGCGCGCATGGTATCGCGCAAGGGGCCGATCTTCGGCCGCTCGCAGATCAGCGTGACCTCGAGATTGGCGACGCGCCCGCCGCGCTGCGTGACGCGGTCAATGGCGTATCTGAGGAACTGGTCGGAGGAGGCGCCCTTCCACTTCGCATCGCTCGGCGGGAAGTGCGAGCCGATGTCGCCGTCGGCCAGCGCGCCGAGGATGGCGTCGACCAGCGCATGCAGGCCGACATCGCCGTCGGAATGGGCGAGAAAACCCTTCGTGTGCGGCACGCGCACGCCGCAGATCATGACGTGATCGCCTTCGCCGAAGGCATGCACGTCGTAGCCGGTGCCTGTCCTGATGTCGCCGAGCAGGCTGGCCAGGCGCGCTTCCTCGCGCACGAAATCCTCGGGAGTGGTGAGCTTCATATTGGCAACATCGCCCTCAAAGGTCGCAACCGTCAATCCCGCCCATTCGGCGATCGCGGCATCATCGGTGAAATCGCTGCGTCCATCCCGGGCCGCGCGACGATGCGCCTCCAGGATGACATCGAAGCGAAAGGATTGCGGCGTCTGCGCGATTCGCAAGCGCGAGCGGTCCGGCGTGCCCTCGACATTGCCGGCTTCGCCGGTGAGCTTGATGGTGTCGGTGACGGCAATCGCGGGGATCGCGGCGCCCGTGCGGCTTGCCGCTTCGATCGCGCGCGAGATCAGGGCTTCCGAGACGAAGGGGCGCGCCGCGTCGTGGATCAGGACGATATCCGGCGCATGCGCCGCAAGCGCTTCGAGACCGGCGAGCACCGAGGCCTGGCGCGTCGCCCCGCCATTGGTCGGCGGCGCGTGCGGCAAGCCCGCGACCGCGCTTGCGAACATGGCGCTGTCGTCGGGGTTCACGACCGGCTGCACCACCGCCACGTCGGCATGGCGGCTGAAGGCTTCCATGGCGCGGAAGATCACCGGCACGCCGCCAATCGTGCGGTACTGCTTCGGTCCGCCGGCACCGGCGCGCAGGCCCCGTCCGGCCGCGACGAGAACGACTGCGGTGCGTTGTGATTTCGCCATAGGACTCGAATACTCAGAGGGAGGGGATCGGGGTGCGCTGGATTGCCGGCATGCCTCTAGCACGGCGGGCCCGCAAAAAAAGGGGGTTTCCCAGCATTGCGGCAGAGGACAATTTGCTGCACTGCACTTGAAAAATGGGAAGAACTGTCTAAACTGTAGGCATGAAGCTTGACTGCACAAGAATTGTGCGCAAGATTGGCCTTAGCAGGTGCGATGAAGCCCTGTCCCGTGAATGAGACCTCTGTGACCGGACCGGTAGGATCAGGCGTTAAGCCGTTGACAATAGGCGAAATTGAAGTCGCCACCCCGGTTCTCCTGGCGCCCATGTCGGGGGTCACCGACTCGCCCGTCCGGCGGCTCGCGGCCGAGCTCGGAGCCGGCCTGGTGGTGTCCGAAATGACCGCCAGCGATGAGCTTGCCAATGGCCACCGGATGTCGCGGTTGCGCTGCGAAGCAACCGGCATCGGCCCGCATGTGGTCCAGCTCGCCGGCTGCGAGGCGCACTGGATGGCGGAGGGCGCCCGGATTGCCGAAGCCGACGGCGCCGACATCATCGACATCAACATGGGCTGTCCGGCCCGCCACGTCACCGGCGGCCAGTCCGGCTCGGCCCTGATGCGCGACCTCGACCACGCCGTCAGCCTGATCGAGGCGACCATCGCGGCCGTGAAAGTTCCGGTGACGCTGAAGATGCGCCTCGGCTGGGACGACCGCAACCGCAACGCGCCGGAACTGGCGCGGCGTGCGGAAGCTGCCGGCGTCAAGCTCGTCACCGTGCACGGCCGCACCCGCTGCCAGTTCTACAAGGGCGAGGCCGATTGGGACGCGGTGCGCGCGGTGCGCGAGGCCATCGCCATTCCGCTGGTCGTCAATGGCGACATCACGACCTACGAGAAAGCGCTCGCCGCGCTCGAGGCCTCCGGCGCCGATGCCGTGATGATCGGCCGCGGCGCGCAGGGCCAGCCATGGCTGCCGGGGCAGATCGGCCGCCGCCTCAAAGGCGGGGCTGCGGAAGCTGTGCCCTCTCTGGAGTTGCAGCTCCACTACGTCCGCACGCTCTATGAGGGCATCTGTGCGCTCTACGGCTTGCGCATCGGCCTCAGGCACGCGCGCAAGCACCTGGGCTGGGCCCTCGACGTCGCGGCGCAAGCGAGCCGCGCGCCGGCCGAAAAGCTGAAGGCCTGGCGCCAGACGATTCTCACCTCGGAAGACCCGCGCCTGGTTCACGGCGCGCTGCAGGATGCTTTCGACGACTTTGCATGGAGCGCTGCTGCATGAGCTCAGCCGCTGACCATCGCCGCCCGGTCTTGTCCGACAGCGAAGCGATCCTCGACGCACTTCCCAATCCCGTGCTGCTGATCGGGCCGGACGGCAAGATCGTCGGGGCCAACATCGCAAGCGAAGCCTTCTTCGAGATGTCGACGCAGTTCCTGAAGCGGCAGCCGCTGAAGGAGCTGGTGCCGTTCGGCAGCCCCTTGCTGGCGCTGATCGACCAGGTGCGCTCGCTGAACTCGCCGGTCAACGAATACAAGGTCGATCTCGGCACGCCGCGCATGGGCGGCGATCGCCAGGTCGACCTGCATGTCGCCCCGGTCACGGAGCGGCCCGGCCACATCGTGGTGATGCTGCAGGAGCGCACCATCGCCGACAAGATGGACCGCCAGCTCACCCATCGCAGCGCGGCGCGCTCGGTGATCGCGCTCGCCGCGATGCTGGCGCACGAGATCAAGAACCCGCTGTCCGGCATCCGCGGTGCGGCGCAGCTGCTGGAGCAGCAGGCGTCCTCCGAGGACCGCATGCTGACCCGGCTGATCTGCGACGAGGCCGACCGCATCGTCACGCTGGTCGACCGCATGGAGGTGTTCGGCGACGAACGGCCCGTGGTGCGCGGGCCCGTCAACATCCATTCGGTGCTCGACCATGTGAAGCGGCTGGCGCAGTCCGGCTTCGCCCGCAACATCCGCTTCGTCGAGGACTACGATCCCTCGCTGCCGCCGGTGCTGGCCAACCAGGACCAGCTCATCCAGGTGTTCCTCAATCTGGTGAAGAACGCCGCCGAAGCCCTGATCGACGTCCCCGACGCCGAGATCCATCTCACCACCGCCTTCCGTCCCGGCGTGCGGCTGTCAGTGCCCGGTCAAAAATCCCGTGTCTCCCTGCCGCTCGAATTCTGCGTCAGGGACAACGGACCGGGCGTGCCGGACGATCTTCTGCCCAACCTGTTCGATCCCTTCGTGACCACCAAGCAGACCGGCTCCGGTCTTGGCCTTGCGCTGGTCGCCAAGATCGTCGGCGATCACGGGGGCATCATCGAATGCGAATCTCAGCCGCGCAAGACCACCTTCCGCGTGCTGATGCCGATGTACTCGACATCGGCCAAACATGCCGATCACAGCAGTCGCGACGGCTCTGCCGGGAAGTCGTCGTCTGCGTCACAGGGGGCAAAATGAGGATCAACAATGCCCGCAGGTAGCATTCTCGTAGCTGATGACGACACCGCCATTCGTACGGTTCTGAATCAGGCACTATCCCGCGCCGGCTATGAAGTCAGGCTCACCGGCAATGCCGCAACGCTTTGGCGCTGGGTGAGCCAGGGAGAGGGCGATCTCGTCATCACCGACGTGGTGATGCCGGACGAGAACGCGTTCGACCTGCTGCCGCGCATCAAGAAGATGCGGCCGAATCTGCCGGTCATCGTCATGAGCGCGCAGAACACGTTCATGACGGCGATCCGCGCCTCAGAGCGCGGGGCGTACGAGTATCTGCCGAAGCCCTTCGACCTGAAGGAGCTGATCGCCATCGTCGGCCGGGCGCTGGCCGAGCCGAAGGAACGGGTCGCGGCGCCCGACGATGACTCCGAGATGGAGGCGATCCCGCTGGTCGGCCGCTCGCCGGCGATGCAGGAAATCTACCGCGTGCTGGCACGCCTGATGCAGACCGATCTCACCGTGATGATCACGGGCGAGTCCGGCACCGGTAAGGAGCTGGTGGCGCGCGCGCTGCACGATTACGGCAAGCGCCGCAACGGCCCCTTCGTCGCCGTCAACATGGCGGCGATCCCGCGCGATCTGATCGAGTCCGAGCTGTTCGGCCATGAGCGCGGCGCCTTCACCGGCGCCAACACCCGCGCTTCCGGCCGCTTCGAGCAGGCCGAAGGCGGCACGCTGTTCCTCGACGAGATCGGCGACATGCCGATGGAGGCGCAGACGCGGCTCTTACGCGTGCTGCAGCAGGGCGAGTACACCACCGTCGGCGGCCGCACCCCGATCAAGACCGACGTGCGGATCGTCGCGGCGTCCAACAAGGACCTGCGCGTCCTGATCCAGCAGGGCCTGTTCCGGGAAGATTTGTTCTTCCGCCTCAACGTCGTGCCGCTGCGGCTGCCGCCCTTGCGCGAACGCATCGAGGATCTGCCCGATCTCGTCCGGCACTTCTTCACGCTGGCCGAAAAGGACGGCCTGCCGCCGAAGAAGCTGGACGCACTGGCGCTGGAGCGGCTCAAGCAGCATCGCTGGCCCGGCAACGTGCGCGAGCTGGAGAATCTCGCCCGGCGTCTCGCCGCGCTCTATCCGCAGGACGTGATCACCGCCTCCGTCATCGACGGCGAACTCGCGCCACCCTCGGTCAGCCCGGGCGCCGCGGTCCAGCAGGGCGTCGACAATCTCGGTGGCGCGGTCGAGGCCTATCTGTCCTCGCACTTCCAGGGCTTTCCAAACGGGATGCCGCCGCCGGGCCTCTATCACCGCATCCTCAAGGAGATCGAGGTTCCGCTGCTGACGGCCGCGCTGGCCGCGACCCGCGGCAACCAGATCCGCGCGGCCGACCTGCTCGGGCTCAACCGCAACACGTTGCGCAAGAAGATCCGGGACCTGGATATCCAGGTCTATCGCAGCGGGGGCTAGATGGAGGCACCGGCGCTGGCTCAGCTTCGCCCGCCAGGGCGGAGCCGAGCCTGTCCGGATCGCGCTGGCCGTGATGGCTGACGCGGTGAGCAGAAGTCCGAATCAGACCGGATTGTTCCTCGGGAATTTCCAGGTGGGGCAATCGAGCGCGGGGGCGGCGCCGCGATCACCGAAGCAGGCGGGCCGAGACCGGCTGGATGTTGGCGGCGAGCGCTGTCGGCTCCTGCAGTCCGGGCCCATTGACCAAGAGGTCCGAGGCCACGATCAGCAGCAGCACCGCCGAAACCATCACTGCGAGACAAAACCTATCCATGGCTCATCAAGCCGGGAGAGCCGGATTCCGTTCCGCCTGACGTGCATCGGGCCTGCATGCACCTGTGGATAATCCGCCGCAACCCGGGTGCCGCGGAATTGTCGCAATTCGGCAACACATTGTGGTAGGAATGCATCAGTAGCCGCCGTCCGCGGCCCCCCGTTTTCATCACCCATTGCCGGAATGACCAGCGCAGATACCTCGGCCGCAGCTTTTGACACGGCCTCAACCGAAGAGCCCCGGCGCTGGTCCGTGCGGCGCTGGCTGGCGCCGTTTGCCGTGGCGCTGGCGCTGTTGTCGGCCCTGCTCACCTTTCTGGTCCTGACCGGACTGACTGGGATCGATCCCACGCCGGGAGTGGTCCGCTCCTTCTACCTGCTCAACGCCGCCACGATCCTGCTGCTGGTCGGGATCATCGTCCGCGAGCTCTGGCAGCTCATCCTGGCGCGCCGACGGGGCCGGGCGGCGGCACGTCTTCACGTCCAGATCGTCAGCCTGTTCTCGATCGTGGCGGTGCTGCCGGCGGTGCTGGTCGCGGTTGTCGCCAACGTCACCATCGAGCGCGGCCTCGACCGGTTGTTTTCCGGGCCGACCAAGCAGGTGATCCAGAACTCGCTGACGATCGCCCGCGCCTACATGAACGACCATGCGCAGCTGATCCAGGGCGACATTCTCGGTATGGCCAACGACATCGCCCATGCGAGGCCGCTCTACGACCAGGATCGGCGGTCGTTTCGCGAAATGCTGACGGCCAGCGCCGCCTCCCGCAACTTGCCGGGCGCGATGATCATCGACAAGAGCACCAACATCCTGGAATCTGCCGCCACCGGCGTGCGGCTGGCCTATTCGCCGCCAGCGCCGGACTTCCTCAGCAACGTCAAGGAGACCGAGCCGGAAATCGCGATCCTTCCGGATGCGAGCTCCGTCGCTGCGGTGATCCGCCTGCGCGCCTTCAACGACACGTTCCTTTATGTCGCCCGCCCGCTCGACCCGAACGTCGTCAGTCAGGTCAACCAGACGGAGATCAGCGTCGCCGAATATGCCCAGATCGAGTCGCGCCGGCTCGGGATCCAGGTGGCGTTTGCCCTGATGTTCGCGGTGATCGCGCTGACCATCCTGATGGCTTCGGTGCTGCTCGGGCTGAACTTCGCCAACTCGCTGGTGGCGCCGATCCGGCGGCTGATGAACGCGGCCCAGACCGTCTCGACCGGCGATCTCCACGTCAAGGTGCCGGTGCACCAGTCGGAGGGCGATCTCGCCCAGCTCGGCGAGACCTTCAACAAGATGACGCAGGAATTGCGCAGCCAGCGCGACGAGCTCGTCAGCGCCAGCGACCTCATCGACAGCCGCCGCCGCTTCATCGAGGCGGTGCTGTCGTCGGCAAGCGCCGGCATCATCGGCGTCGACACGTCGGGCAGCGTCGGCATCCTCAACCGTTCCGCCGAGAAGCTGATCGGGCACTCCGAGGCCGAGACCCTCGGCCATCCGCTCTCCGACGTGTTGCCGGAGCTCGACGAGATGATGAAGGCGGCGCGGGAAGGGACCCAGCGCCTGGTGCAGGGCCAGATCACGATCACCCGCGACGGCGCCGAGCGCAATCTGTCGGTCCGCGTCAGCGCCGAGAAGACCAGCCAGCCGCGCGACAGCTACATCATCACGCTCGACGACATCACCGAGCTGGTCTCGGCGCAGCGCACCTCGGCCTGGGGCGACGTCGCCCGCCGCATCGCCCACGAGATCAAGAATCCGCTGACGCCGATCCAGCTCTCCGCCGAGCGCATCCGCCGCAAGTTCGGCAAGACCATCACCGAGGACAAGGACAAGCAGATCTTCGACCAGTGCACCGACACCATCGTGCGCCAGGTCGACGACATCCGCCGCATGGTCGACGAGTTCTCGCGCTTTGCGCGGATGCCGAAGCCGGTGATGGAGGGCGAGGACGTCGCCGACACCGTGCGTCAGGCGGTGTTCCTGATGAAGGTCGCCCATCCCGAGCTCGATATCGAGGCCGAGTTCAAGGAGGACCCGCTGCGCGCCCAGTTCGACCGGCGGCTGATCTCGCAGGCGGTCACCAACATCGTCAAGAACGCCACCGAGGCGATCGAGCAGGTCCCGCCGGAGGAGCTGGGCGGAAAGGGCCGCATCGACGTCGTGGTGTCGCGCGAGGGCGAGGACGTGCTGATCGACGTCATCGACAACGGCATCGGCCTGCCCAAGGTCGCTCGCTCGCGGCTGCTCGAGCCCTACGTCACGACGCGCGCCAAGGGCACCGGCCTTGGCCTTGCGATCGTCGGACGCGTGCTGGAAGACCATGGAGGACGCATAGAGCTGAAGGACGCGTCCGACTTCCGGGAGGGCCAGCGCGGCGCCTGGATGCGGATGCGCTTTGCGATTTCGGGCCACCCCGCCAAGGCTGGGGCAGGCGAGGCGACATCGCCCACTGACGTGGCCGGCAAGGAAGCGGTCAAGGACCAGGAAACAAAAGAGGCGGCCGCCGAAACCAAAGAGGCGGCTGAAATGACTAATGATTCAACGAAAATCGAAGCCTCAACAGGCAGCTGACAAGACAGGCGCAACCCATGGCAAGTGAAATTCTGATTGTCGATGACGAGGCCGATATTCGGGATCTGGTTGCGGGCATCCTCGAAGACGAGGGCTTCGTCACCCGCACCGCGCGCGACAGCGACACGGCGCTGGCGGAAATCGCCAACCGCCGGCCGCATCTGGTCTTCCTCGACATCTGGCTGCAGGGCTCCAAGCTCGACGGCTTGCAGCTTCTGGAGCAGGTCAAGAAGGACAATGCCGACCTTCCGGTGGTGATGATCTCCGGCCACGGCAACATCGAGACCGCGGTCGCCGCGATCAAGCGCGGCGCCTATGACTTCATCGAGAAGCCGTTCAAGGCCGACCGGCTGATCCTGGTCGCGACGAGGGCGCTGGAGAACTCGCGCCTGAAGCGCGAGGTGAAGGAGCTGAAGCAGCTCGCGCCGAGCGCGAGCCAGCTCGTCGGCCGCTCGCCGAGCATGAACCAGCTGCGCCAGACCATCGAGCGCGCGGCCAAGGCCAACAGCCGCATCCTGATCGTCGGCCCTGCCGGCGCCGGCAAGGAGCTGACCGCCCGGACGCTGCATGCGGCGTCGGGCCGCGCCGACGGCCCCTTCGTCGTGATCAACGCGGCCGCGATCACGCCCGAGCGCATGGAGCACGAGCTGTTCGGCATCGAGCAGTCCAACGGCGAGCAGGCGCGCAAGCCGGGGGCGCTCGAGGAAGCCCATGGCGGCACGCTGTTCATCGACGAGATCGCGGACATGCCGCGCGAGACCCAGAACAAGATCTTGCGCGTGCTGGTCGAGCAGTCGTTCCAGCGCGTCGGCGGCACGGGCAAGGTGCAGGTCGACGTGCGCATCATCTCCTCGACCGCGCGCAACCTCGAGGAGGAGATCGCGGCCGGCCACTTCCGCGAGGATCTCTATCACCGCCTCTCGGTGGTGCCGATCCGCGTGCCCGCACTGTCGGAACGGCGCGAGGACATTCCGGAGCTGATCGACTATTTCATGGAGCAGATCTCGGCCGGCAGCGGCCTGCCCAAGCGGCAGATCGGGCAGGACGCGATGGCGGTGCTGCAGTCGCATGTCTGGCCGGGCAACGTCCGGCAGCTCCGCAACAACGTCGAGCGGGTCATGATCCTGGCCGCGGGCGGGCCGGAGGTCATCATCACCGCCGACATGCTGCCGCAGGACGTCGGCTCGATGGTACCGGCGATGCCGACCAGCAACAACGGCGAGCACATCATGGGCTTGCCGCTGCGCGAGGCTCGTGAAGTGTTCGAGCGCGACTATTTGATTGCCCAGATCAGCCGATTCTCGGGAAATATTTCTCGCACGGCGGAGTTCGTTGGCATGGAACGATCGGCACTACACCGGAAGTTGAAGGCTCTGGGGGTCGGTTGAAACCGCCGCGTCGCGGCGGACCTCAGGGACAGGCGAGGAAAAGCGTCGATTTTCGTAGATTTTCGGAGCGTCGGGGCAGGGCATGCCGCTTGAAGCGGCTTGCCTAATATCTCGACCTGTCCTCTAATCGACGCGCTGTTCCTCCGAGGGGGATCTCATGAGGAATAGCAACCGGGAGAGGGCCCAGGATTTCAAAAGAGGACCGCGACCGGCGCAATAAAAAGAAACAGCGAGAAAAAAACAATGGCGGCAGACCGCGCACAAAACCTTCAGGACACATTCCTTAATCACGTTCGAAAAACCAAGACGCCACTGACGATCTTTCTGGTCAACGGAGTGAAGCTCCAGGGCATCGTGACCTGGTTCGACAATTTCTGTTTGCTGCTTCGGCGCGACGGTCATTCGCAGCTCGTCTACAAGCATGCGATCTCGACCATCATGCCGGGCGCGCCGATCCAGTTGTTCGAAGGCGGCGAGGACCAGCCGGCTTGAGAGTGATCTGATTGGAACCCCGGAATTTCGACGGGGATGCCGACCGTCCGCGGTCGGCAGGGGCAGGGCAGACGGGGCGGGTGCTTGTCATCGGCCCCTATTTGCGGCTGCGCGCGGGACAGGCCGACGCGCAATCGGAGAGTCATGTTCAGCGCGACGCCGAGGCCCGGCTCGATGAAGCCGCCGGCCTTGCGCGCGCGATCGATCTCGTCATCGCCGATGCGATCATCGCGCCGATCAGCCAGATCCGGCCCGCCACTTACATAGGCAAGGGCAAGGTCGAGGAGATCGCCGCGCTCGCCAAGAGCCTTGACGTCGAGCTGGTGGTGATGGATTGCGCGCTGGCGCCGATCCAGCAGCGCAATCTCGAAAAGGAGTTGCACGCCAAGGTGCTCGACCGCACTGGGCTGATCCTGGAAATCTTCGGGCGCCGCGCCAAGACCAAGGAGGGCTCGCTCCAGGTCGAGCTCGCCCATCTCAACTACCAGCGCTCGCGCCTCGTCCGCTCCTGGACCCATCTCGAACGCCAGCGTGGCGGCTTCGGTTTCATGGGCGGTCCCGGCGAGACCCAGATCGAGGCCGACCGCCGCCTGATCCAGGAGCGCATCTCAAAGCTCGAGGGCGAGCTGAAGAAGGTCCAGGCGACGCGGCGGCTGCACCGTGCCGGCCGCCAGCGCGTGCCGTATCGCGTCGTCGCGCTGGTCGGCTACACCAATGCCGGCAAGTCCACGCTGTTCAACCGCCTGACCCGTGCCGACGTGCAGGCCGCCGACATGCTGTTCGCCACGCTCGATCCGACCTTGCGCGCGCTCAACCTGCCGCATGGCGGCAAGGCGATGCTCTCTGACACCGTCGGCTTCATCTCCAATCTGCCGACCCAGCTCGTCGCCGCCTTCCGCGCCACGCTCGAGGAGGTGCTGGAGGCCGACGTCATCCTGCACGTGCGCGACATCGCGCATGAGGACGCCGAGGCCCAGCAGAGCGACGTCGACGCGGTGCTGCGCCAGCTCGGCATCAATCCCGACGACAGCGGCCGTATCATCGAGGTCTGGAACAAGATCGACCGCTTCGACGCCGAGCAGCGCGAGGAGCTCTTGAACATCGCGGCGCGCCGCCCGGAGGATCATCCGGCGATGCTGGTGTCGGCCGTGTCGGGCGAGGGCGTCGATGCGTTGCTTGCGGCTATCGAGGAACGGCTCGCGGCAAAGCGCACCACGCTCGATCTCTCCATCGACGCCGCCGACGGCGCCGGCATTTCCTGGCTGCATCGCAATTCCGAGGTGCTGGCAAAAGAGCTGCACGACGGCCGCTTCGACATGACGGTGCGGGTGGACGAGACCAAGCGCGACATCGTCGTGAACCGGTTCGACGCGGTGCCGCATCTGTCGGTTAGCTAGTCGTCCTGGCGAAAGCCAGGACCCATAACCACTAAACCTGGTTTGGCGAAAACTCGCGGTTGCCTTCTCGCGCGACGGCATTTCCCTGGGGTAATGGGTCCTGGCTTTCGCCAGGACGACGGCGGAGCTAGCGGTGCATCGGACTGTTGTCTTGAGCAACCGGGGTCTTCTTCTCCACGTCCTTCGCCTCATTCCACAACGTATCCATCTCTTCCAGCGACGCTTGCTCCAGCGTTCGCCCCCGCGCTTCCAGCGCCCGCTCGATATAGGCAAAGCGTCGCTCGAATTTCGCGTTCGTTGCGCGCAGCGCGCTTTCCGGATCGGCGTCGACGTGGCGGGCGAGGTTGACCAGCGCAAACATCAAATCGCCGGTCTCCTCCGCAATCTCCTGCTTGTCATTGCGATCGAGCGCGGCCTCGATCTCGTCGGCTTCCTCGCGGATTTTTTGCAAGACAGCGCGCGGGTCGTTCCAGTCGAAGCCAACGGTGGAGGCTTTGCGCTGCAGCTCCATCGCACGTGAAAGCGCGGGCAGCCCGGCCTTGACGCTTGCAAGCAGCGAGCTGTGTGTTTCGCCCGGCGGCCGTCGCGCGGCGCGCTCGGCCTTCTCCTCGGCCTTGATACGTTCCCACGCGCTCTTCACGCCCGCGGGCTTGATGTTGCCGTCCTTGTCGGCAAAGACATGCGGATGGCGGCGGATCATCTTCTTCGTGATCGCCTCGACCACATCGCCGAACGCGAACGCATCCTGCTCTTCCGCCATCTGCGCGTGATAAACTACCTGGAGCAGGAGATCGCCGAGTTCGTCGCGCAGGTCGTCGAAATCGCCGCGCGCGATCGCGTCGGCGACTTCATAGGCCTCTTCGATCGTGTAGGGCGCGATCGTCGCAAAATCCTGCTCGAGGTCCCAAGGGCAGCCGGTCACCGGCGTGCGCAGCGCCGCCATGATCTCGATCAGGCGTGAAATGTCGCGGGAAGGGGTCATTGCGGCCACCGGGATGTTCGAGGTCCGGGCCTTATGCCGCAATCAGCGGATTGATTACAGTGGAACGCGGTGCAGCTGTGCTGATTTCCACCACTTGCCCTGGGTCCTCAATCGGAGACCTTTCCCGAACTCGGGACCGGTGGGTCCTGTACGGTCCAGGGGCCTGTCGGCTTGAGCTGCTTGAGCGTGCCGGACCACCATTCCCGAAACGACAGCCGTTCGTTGGAGATCTCCAGGCCAGACAGCAAGCGCCGCATCCAGACCGTGCAGAGCAGGTCGACGAGATATCCCGCGATGATAGTGAGGACGCAGGCGACCACGTCCATCCGCTCGGCGAAGTATCCAGCGGCGAGACTCACTGCAAGGGCGGCGATAAAATTGGCTCTGTTGTAGATTTTGAAATGCTGCCGCAGCCGCTGATAATCCTGTTCAGAGGCAATGACGTACGCCGTGCCACGCAGGAACAATAGCTTGCGCCCGTCTTGCGTGGTCTTGAAATAGCCCATGCCGAATCCCGCCGAATACATATTGGTAGCAACCAAACAGCACACTACCCTCGCGAGCGTTTGGGCGCAAATGGCCGACCGGCCGATCGAAGGGGGCGCATTGATGCCATTGACGAGGTGAACTAGTTAAGGCCCATGACCCACCCATTCCAATCTCAAACCGCGCTGGTGCTGTTTTCCGGCGGCCAGGATTCCACCACTTGCCTCGCCTGGGCGCTTGACCGCTTCGCGCGCGTCGAGACGCTGGGGTTCGAGTACGGCCAGCGCCATGCCATCGAGCTTTCCTGCCGCGACCGGCTGCTCGACGGGGTGAAAGGCTTGCACGCGGACTGGGCCGCAAGGCTCGGTGAGAGCCACACGCTGTCGATCCCGACGCTTGCGGCCGTCTCCGAGACGGCGCTGACGCGCGATGTTGCGATCGCGATGGGCGCCGATGGCCTGCCGAATACCTTTGTGCCCGGTCGCAACCTGGTGTTTTTGACCTTTGCCGCGGCGCTGGCCTACCGCCGCGGCATCAAGGACATCGTCGGCGGCATGTGCGAGACCGACTATTCCGGCTATCCCGATTGCCGCGACGAAACCATCCGCGCCATGCAGGCCGCGCTCTCGCTCGGCATGGCGAGGAAGTTCGAGCTGCACACGCCGTTGATGTGGATCGACAAGGCCGCGACCTGGAAGCTCGCGCAGGACCTCGGCGGAGAGGGGCTTGTCGACCTCATCCGCGAGCAGTCGCACACCTGCTATCTCGGCGAACGCGGCGCGTGCCACGATTGGGGTTATGGCTGCGGCGAATGCCCGGCGTGCAGTTTGCGCGCGAAGGGGTGGCGGGAGTTTGTGGCGAGGGGCTGAGGCTCCAAATTCGGTGTCATCACCCGCGAAATGTTTAGACCGGAGACATAGCTGACACCTGTTCGGACACATCACTGACAGGTTGGTCATTGGTCAAGTCGATTGATG
>NZ_JAFCJJ010000059.1 GCF_018131015.1 Bradyrhizobium diazoefficiens | reverse complement strand
CATCAATCGACTTGACCAATGACCAACCTGTCAGTGATGTGTCCGAACAGGTGTCAGCTATGTCTCCGGTCTAAACAGAAGGCGGGCGATCCAGTACGCCGCGGCGTTCGTGATGAATCTCGACGCCTCTGGGATACTGGATGCCCCGCCTGCGCGGGGAATGACCACGGATAGATATTCAGCGCACCACTGCCCCGGCTGCGCCTGCGCCGTGCCGCCGCGCATGCGCGCCAGCAGTTCGGCGGTCGGCCACGAATCCGCCGGCAGGCCGTACTTGACCTGCATCGCCTTCACGGCGGCGCGGCTCTGCTGGCCGAGCACGCCGTCGACCTTGCCGACGTTGAAGCCGGCGCGGACCAGAAGCTGCTGCAACTCCTTCAGCTCGTGGAACGGCAGTTGCGCCACCGGCGTCGCAGGTTTGCGCATCGGCGCGGCGCCCGCGATGCGCGTGGCGAGATAGCCGGCCGTGGTCGAATAGATCAGCGAGTTATTCCATTCGGTATAGGCCGCGAAATTCGGATAGGCCATGAAGGCCGGCCCAAAGCGTCCCATCGGCAGCAGCACGGAGGCCGCGAGATTGTCGTTCGGCAGCGGCCGCCCGTCGGGATAGGTCACCCCGAGCTGCGCCCATTTCGAGCGCGGCTCGCGCACGGTGAGATCGGTCTGCTCCCACGGCAGGTTCTGCGGCACCCTGATCTCCTCCAGCCACGGCTCGCCACGCCGCCACTTCAAGCCGTTGGCGATGTAGTTCGCGGTCGATCCGATCACGTCGGGCGCCGAGTGCAGGAGGTCGCGCCGCCCGTCGCCGTCATAGTCGACGGCGTAGTTGACGTAATGCACGGGCAAAAACTGGGTCTGGCCGAGCTCGCCGGCCCAGGAGCCGACCATCTCGTCCGGATGCAAATCGCCGCGGTCGATGATCTTCAGCGCGGCGATGGTCTCGTTCGCGAACATCTCGGAACGGCGGCAGTCATAGGCGAGCGACACCAGCGATTTCAGCGTCGGCAGATTGCCCATGTTGGCGCCGAAATCGCTCTCCAGCCCCCAGAACGCGGCGATCACCGCCGGCGGCACGCCATACTCCTTTTCCGCGCGGGCGAATGCGGCGGCATGGGCCTTGATGTGCTGCTGGCCATTCTGCATGCGATAGGGCGCGGCCATGCGGCCGGCGAATTCGGTGAAGAGCTGGCCGAACACGCGCTGGCCGCGATCGCGGTTGACGATGCCCTGGTCGTAGACGAGGTAGGGCGAGGCCTCCGTGATCGCGCGCTGCGACACCCCGGCGGCGGCCGCCTGCTGCTTTAATTCGGCGAGGAAACGATCGAAGCTCGCCCCATTGTGGCACGACGCTACGCGGGGCGACGGCGCGCTCGCCCTGGGTGCCGCAGGTTTTGCGGGCGGTGGCGCGAACTGGGCGGAGGCGGGAAGGGCGAGGGCAAAGCAAACCGCGGTCGTTGCGATCGCAAGGCGAGAACCAGGACAGTTCATCGGCATCGATATCTCTGGTGCTGGGCGGATGGGTGCTAGGCCGCCAATACGGCGCGCTTGACGGCGAGGGGCAATGCGATGGGCCGGAATAATGCCTTCGGATAAAGATAGTCCTCGCCGGATTCGTCGATGATGCGCAGCATGCCGTGCTTGTCGGCTGCGGGGTCGCGCAGCGCCTCATAAATCTTGCGCTTCTCGAGAGAGGCCGCGTAGCCTTCGTTGTCGACGCAGATCACCAGTTGCTTGCTTCGCGACTTCGTCATGACTGTCAGAGCAGGGCCTTGATCTTGAATTCCTTGCGGCCGATTCCGGCGGCCTCGTACCAGTGTATCTCAGCGAGGTGGGTAGAGCCATCGGATAATCGCACACGGGCGACGCCCTTGCGCTTGCGCCATCGCCCGCGCCCGTAAATTCGCCGCAGCCGGGCGATCTCGCGAATCCCCGATCCGCTGGCGAAGGTCTCGACCTCGGAGATTTCGCCGAGAATTTCGAAGTGCATGGCTTCGATCGTGCCCGGCTGTCCCGGGCCGGGTCAAGTGCCGCGTCTCCGCGACGCACCCGCAAACCTTGCACTCGGGGCGGGGGCATCCCTACTTCATTAGCGCCGGCCTGAAACGCCTCCAGCGCCTGCGGCCGGCCCCGGGAGACGGCCATGAACTATCTTCGTACCGCTATTCTGCTCGCTGGCCTGACCGCCCTGTTCATGGGCGTCGGCTATCTGATCGGCGGCGCCGGTGGCGCCATGATCGCGCTGGTGATTGCGGCGGCGACCAACCTCTTCGCCTACTGGAACTCCGACCGTGCCGTGCTCTCGATGTACGGCGCCCATGAGGTCGACCGGACAAGCGCGCCGGACCTGGTCGGCCTCGTCGCCGAGCTTGCGGGGCGCGCCGGCTTGCCCATGCCGCGGGTGTTCGTGATGGACGAGGCGCAGCCCAACGCCTTCGCCACCGGCCGCAATCCCGAGAATGCCGCGGTCGCCGTCACCACCGGATTGATGAGCCAGCTTAGCCGCGAGGAGCTCGCCGGCGTGATCGCGCACGAGCTTGCCCACATCAAGCATCACGACACGCTGCTGATGACCATCACGGCGACCATCGCCGGCGCGATCTCCATGCTTGCCCAGTTCGGCATGTTCTTCGGCGGCCACCGCAACAACAACGGCCCCGGCATCGTCGGCTCGATCCTGATGATGATCGTGGCGCCGCTCGCCGCCATGCTGGTGCAGATGGCGATCAGCCGCACCCGCGAATATGCCGCCGACAATCTCGGCGCGCGCATCGTCGGCCAGCCGATGTGGCTGGCCTCGGCGCTGTCGCGGATCGAGAACGCCGCGCACCAGGTGCCGAACTACGATGCCGAGCGAAACCCGGCGACCGCGCACATGTTCATCATCAATCCGCTGTCGGGCCATGGCGTGGACAATCTCTTCGCCACCCATCCCTCGACGCAGAACCGCGTCGCCGCGCTCCAGCAATTGGCATCCGAGCTCGGCGCGTACGCGGCACCCTCGGTCGGCGCCAACGAGAACTATCCGCCGCGGGGCCCGTGGGGCCGCTCGTCCTCGCGCGACCCGTCGCGCGGTCCTTCACGCGGCCCTTGGGGCTGAGACCACACCAATTTTCCGCTCTGTGACCTGGCGCACACAGGCGCGGCCCGGCGGGTGTTAACACCTCGCCCAGCGTGTTCCTTCGAAAGGGGATGCGTGGCCGGCCCAAAGCCGGCCACCGTCGAAGATGACCAGAACTGCCCTCCCATTGCTGATCGTCCTGGGCGCGCTCATCGGCGTGTCCACGCACGTGGTCGTCAATTGCGGCGACGAGGACGAGCCCGACGTCTGCTCGGCCGTGATCGGCTTCTCGCCCTTCCGCGGCTCGCTGATCGCGTTCGCCTATGAGGGGCGCGGGCGGATCGCGCTGCGACACGGGGATGCGCGGCGGGCGATCGTCGATTTCGACGAGGCCATCCAGCTCAATCCCAATCGCGCCGCGCTGTATCGCGACCGTGCGCAGGCGCACCGGCAGAACGGCGATCTCGAGCGCGCCATCGAGGACTATGACGAGGCGATCGCGCATGATCCGAGGCTCGCCGCTCCCTACTACCAGCGCGGCCTCGCGCTCGCGGCCACGGGCGATCTCGATCGCGCCATCCTGAGCTACAACACGGCGATCCGCCTCGAGCCGTCGGATGCGCAGGCCCGCCTCGATCGCGGCCTTGCGTTGCTCGCGCGTGGCCAGGCCGACGATGCCCGCGCCGATTTCGAGGCCGCGCTGGCGCTGCCGGCCGGCAAGGACGGCCGCACCCGCGATGCCGCGCGCGCAAAGCTCGCCGAGCTTTCGAGCGCCGATCCCGCGTTGGTCTCGCCGTCGCGGCGGTGAGCAACGGGATTGATGGACACCTCGCAGCCAGGAGGCCCACATTTGAGCGCTTCTATGTTCCCGATAGGAACAAATGTGCACTTTTGAACTTTTCTTGGGTTCAACGGTCTCGCGGGGAAGTGTATGTCCGAGTCGCCTTTGATCCTCGTCATAGAAGACGAGTATCTTCTGCAGGCCGATGTCGAAAAAATCCTGACGGATGCCGGTTTCGCGACCGATATTTTGTCGTCCGGCGAAGAAGCATTGACCCTCCTCATGGATCCCAACAAACGTCCTGTTGCGCTGGTCACCGACGTCCAGCTTGCAGGTCGTCTGACCGGTTGGGAGGTTGCCAAACGGATAAGGGAGAAATACCCCTCCTTTCCCGTCGTCTATGTCACCGCCTATGCTCAGGACTGGCCAGCATATGGCGTTCCGAACAGCGTCCTGGTCCCCAAGCCATTTGCGTCAGCGCAGCTTGTGACGGCCATTTCAAATCTCTTGAATAGCCCCGAGCCGCCGATACGCGCGTAGGCAGCCGCATGCTGTATGCCGGTTGACGTGAACGTCCACTTGTCCGGCGGCTGGCCTGCCGGTTACCGCGTCTACTTCGCCTTCTTGGCTTTAGCCGCCTTCTTGGCCGGTTTCTCGGCCTTCACCGCGACGGGCGTGGAGGCGGCGAGGCGCATCGAGCGCGCGTAGCTGTCGGCGACGTTGTCGGCCGACATCTGCAGGCGCCTGGCGGCGGCGGTCGCCTGCTCCATGGTGGCCTTGGCCATCATCTTGAAGCGGGCGCTGCTGTCCTTGCCCTTGGCCTTGGCCGCAAGGCCGTTGAAGCGATCCCGCCGCTCCTTGGCGCGGGTCATCAGGCCCGTATGCAGCTGTCTGGCCAGTTGCCGGATCACGACATCCAGGTCGGCGTCCGCCATGTTGTTCTTTCCTCTTCGCAAAGTCGCATCAAATCAGTGCGCGCGACTATGCAGATGCGGCCTGCGCTTGGCAATCGCATCGCCGCATTCTCAAATCCTTCCACAGGCCGCAGGCAGCAAACGGCGCAGACGCGTCGTGGTCCGCGCCGTCAGGGCCTATGCTTCGGGGGGCGCTATCCCGGAGGCTTGTACGCGCCGGCGAAACGGGCTGCCTTTTGTGCGATCCCCTTGAACTCGGCTGGAGTCCAGGCGCACACCGTCTCCAGCTTCGACAGTGCTCCGCCCGCCGCTGCGGCCATTCCGGCGGCGACCGCATCCGAGCCATCCGCAGCCTCGGTGATGAGCACGAGGTCGTTGGTGCCCGTGGTCATGTACGCCGCGATGAGCCTGGCTCCGGCCTTGTCGACCAGCGCCTTGATGACCTCGGTGCGATCCGAGGGCTCACTGACCATCCCTTTTATCCCGGCGTGAGAATACGAGGCATACGTGATGAATGTTGGCATCTTGGTCCTCCCATCCCTGGTACCCGAGGAACATTCGATCGCCCGCGGCTCGGGCCGCGGACGACAGTGGAGCCTTTCACATCTTCTATTTGAAGTAGAGCGTTACTTCAGGTTTTTGGCAGCGGGCGATCGATCGAGATGGACAAGAGGCAGTCTTGTTTCCATTTCCTTGTTCCCCGGGCTCGTGCGCGCCCGTTGCCATCCACGATGGTCCTCAGGATGAAGAACTTGGAGTAGGATCGCGCCAGGGCTGCTCGGCCCTCAGCACTTAAGCCGGAAGGAGCAAGCCATGTATGCCGCCATCCGTCAGGCCAAGGCGAAAAGCGGGAGCGCCGAAGAGCTGGCGCGCCGCATCAAGGACGGCGCCGTCCCGATCATCAGCGACGTCGACGGCTTCAGGGCCTATTACGTGGTCTATGCCGGCGACGACACCGTGACCGCGATCTCGATCTTCGACAAGTTCGAGCAGGCGGAGGAAGCCAACAAGCGCGCCATCGCCTGGATCGAAAAGGACCTGAGCTCGCTGCTCGCGGGGCATGCAAGCGCTGCCGCGGGGCCGGTGATCGTGCATACGCTGGCGTAGGGATTGGGCGGGGCGGTCGCGCCACATTCTCCGCTGTCATCGCCCGGCTTGATGTTCAGCCCGGGGACATGACCGACGGGTGTTCGGGGACATAGCCGACACTTTTCCCGCTCGCCAAGTCGATGATAG
>NZ_JAFCJJ010000058.1 GCF_018131015.1 Bradyrhizobium diazoefficiens | reverse complement strand
ACGGCTCCTGTGAATGGGTGTGTGACAACCTCATTCTGGCACACTTGATGCCGTAGGGGGCCGTCCACCCCATCACCGCGGAATCTCTCTGCTATGGATGGTCGGAGTACCGAACGACGGATCTTCGCCAAACTACTCCCTGTGGTTATGGGTTCCGGCCTTCGCCGGGACGACACTGTGAGTTGGATAGGCGGAGTGCCCGACGCCGCAAAAACAAAAATGCCCGGGACCAAGCCCAGGCATCTCGTCATTCGCTATGGCCTTGCCTACCCCATCATCGGCACGCGCGGATATTCGCCGGGCGTTCCCGCCGGCGGGATCGGGATGCCGCCGTCGGCATATTCGTTGAGCTTGTTGCGCAGGGTGCGGATCGAGATGCCGAGGATGTTGGCGGCGTGGGTCCGGTTTCCGAGGCAGTGCTTCAGCGTCTCCAGGATCAGGTCGCGCTCGACGTCGGCGACGGTGCGCCCCACCAGGGCCCGCGTCACCTGCTCGGCGGCCATCGTCGCATGGGCCACCGCCGGCGCGGTCTTGGCGAGGTCGAGGCGATCGCCGTCCGGCGTGATGATCGCGTCGGGCCCGATCTCGTCGCCCTGCGCCATCAGCACCGCGCGGTGCATGGTGTTTTCGAGCTCGCGGACGTTGCCCTGCCAGCGGTTGCTCGAGAGCACGCGGCGGGCCTCGGTCGAGATCGGGCGCAGCGGCACGCCGTTGGCGTCGGCATATTTCTTCACGAAATGCTGGGCGAGCTCGAGAATGTCGGTGGGACGCTCGCGCAAGGGCGGGATCTTCAGGTTCACGACGTTGAGGCGGAACAGCAGGTCCTCGCGGAACGTGCCCTCGCGCACCGCCTCCGCCAGATTGCGGTTCGAGGTGGCGATGATGCGGATGTCGACCGGGACCGGCTTGGTGCCGCCGACGCGGTCGATCACGCGTTCCTGGATCGCGCGCAGCAGTTTTGATTGCAGGCGGACGTCCATCTCGGAGATTTCGTCGAGCAGCAGCGTGCCGCCGGTCGCTTCCTCGAACTTGCCGACGCGGCGGGCGACCGCGCCGGTGAAGGCGCCCTTCTCGTGGCCGAACAGCTCGGACTCCAGCAGATGCTCGGGGATCGCGGCGCAGTTGATCGAGATGAAGGGACGCTTGGCGCGCGCCGAGCGGGTGTGGACGTAGCGGGCCAGCACCTCCTTGCCGGTGCCGGATTCGCCGGTGATCATCACCGAGGCGTCCGAGCCCGCGATCTGCTGGGCGAGCTTGATCACGCGCGCCATCGCCTCGTCGCGATAGACCAGCTCGCGGGAATCGTTGGCGACCGCGGCGAGCACCGCGGCGATCAGCTCCGGCTCCGGCGGCAGCGGGATGTATTCCTTGGCACCAGCATGGATCGCGGCGACCGCGGCGCGGGCGTCGTTGGTGATGCCGCAGGCGACGATCGGCACGTGGATGTGCTCGGCCTCGAGCCGCATCACGAGGTCGCGGATGTCGAGGGCGACGTCGACCAGCAAGAGGTCAGCGCCCTTGCCGCCGCGCAACACGCGCATCGCCTGTTCCTGATCCTCGGCATGGGTCACGGTCGCGCCGTTGTCCATCGCGATCTTGGTGGCGGTGGTGAGCTGGCCCTTCAATGTGCCAACGATGAGAAGCCGCATGTCAGTCTCCTGTTCGTCCGTCCGCGCTGCCGCGCGTCAATCCTTCTAACCGCGTTCGGTCTTGATGATTTCGGTCATGGTCACGCCGAGCTTGTCCTCGACCAGCACCACCTCGCCGCGGGCGACGAGACGGTTGTTGACGTAGATGTCGATGGCCTCGCCGACGCGCCGGTCCAGCTCCAGCACGGTGCCGGGTCCGAGCTTCAACAGCTCGCCGACATCCATCTTGGAGCGGCCGAGCACGGCCGAGACCTGCACCGGCACGTCGAACACGGCTTCGAGGTCGGCGGCGACACGGGCCGCATATTCCTCCTCGTTGTAGCCGACATCGGTGCCGGTCGGCGGCATCGGGCCGTTGAGGTCGGGCAGCGGGACCTGTCCGTCGGTGTTGCTCATGGCTTAATTCCCCCTGCGGGACGCGATGTAGCGTCCGACCATTTCGTCGATCTTGGCCGCGATGACGCCGCGCTCCAGCACGACGCCGCCATCGGCCCATTCGATCCGGCAGTCGCCGGTCGCAATCTCGGGCTCGGCCAGGATCACCAGCCGGCCCTCGAAGCCGCTCTGTTTCGCCAGCCGTTCGATCTTCTCGCGCGCGCTGTCGTAGAGCGCGTCGTTGATGCGGACGACCAGATGCGGCGTCGCGACCAGGTGCGAGAAGCAGTCCTTGACCAGCGCGACGATTTCGCCGAGCGGCTCGGCGTCGACCAGGTCGGCGCACAGCTTGCGCGCCACCGCGACCGCGACCTCGACCGCCTCGGTCTCCATCTTGATCTCGATGTTGCCGATGCCGGAGGCGACGCCCCGGATGGCGATGTTGATCTCTTCCATGGCGAGCGCGACGCGGCGGTCGCTCTCCGCCTTGGCCTCCCGCTGGCCCGCGGCGAAGCCGTCCTGATAGGCACGGGCCTCGGCCTCGGCGACCTTCTGGGCGATCTCGGCCGCGGTCGCCGCTTTCTCGCGCGACCGGTCCGGCGCGGCGAAGTCGGTGTCGAACAGGAATTTTGCGGGTGCCGCCATCAGTACACCAGCTCGTCGTCGGCGCGGTTCTTGGTCAGCATGATCTCGCCCTTGGCGGCGAGGTCCTTGGCGAGGTTGACCAGCAGCGCCTGGGCCTCGTCGACGTCGCGCAGGCGCACCGGGCCCATCGCCGCCATGTCGTCCTGCAGCATCTTGGCCGCGCGCGAGGACATGTTGCCGAAGAAGAAGCTGCGGACGTCCTCGTTGGCGCTCTTCAGCGCCACGCCGAGCTTGTCCTTGTCGACGTTGCGCATCAGGGTCTGGGCCGAGCCGGAATCGAGCTTCACGAGGTCGTCGAAGGTGAACATCAGCGCCTTGATGCGCTCGGCGGATTCGCGGTTGTCCTCTTCGAGCGAGGTGATGAAGCGGGTTTCGGTCTGGCGGTCGAAATTGTTGAAGATTTCCGCCATCACCTCGTGGGCGTCGCGGCGGCGCGTCTGCGACAGGTTGGACATGAACTCGGTGCGTAGCGTCTTCTCCACGCTCTCGATCACCTCCTTCTGCACCGCCTCCATCTTCAGCATGCGGTTGACGACGTCGAGCGCGAGGTCCTCGGGCAGGATGCCGAGCACGCGGGCGGCGTGCTCCGGCTTCAGCTTCGACAGCACCACCGCGATGGTCTGCGGATATTCGTTCTTGAGGTAGTTGGCGAGGACCTCTTCCTGCACGTTGGAGAGCTTCTCCCACATGTTGCGGCCGGCCGGGCCGCGGATCTCGTCCATGATGCCGTTGACGCGCTCCGGCGGCAGGTACTGCTGCAGCAGCCGCTCGGTGGCGTCGAAATTGCCCATCAGCGCGCCCGAGGCCGACATCCGCGAGACAAATTCGAGCAGCATGTCCTCCACGGTCTCGACCTCGACGGTGCCGAGCGTCGACATTTCCAGCGAGAGCTGGCGCACCTCATCGTCGTCGAGCAGCGCCCAGATCTTGCCGCCATACTGCTCGCCCAGTGCCAGCATCAGGATCGCAGCGCGCCGCGGGCCGTTGAGTTGCTCGCCCGGCTTGCCTGCACGGCTGCCGGCGCGCTGGCCGAGCGTGGAGATCACGCTGGTGATGTCGCTCGAGTTGGCGTTCTGCAGTTGGGCGGCCATGTCAGATCACTTCTTGAGTAGCTTGGCGGGTCATTTCACGGGCTCGGACAGCCACTGGCGGATGATGGCGACGGTTTCGTTGGGGTTGCGCTCGGCGAGCTCGCCGACGCGGTGAACGGACTGGGCGTGGACCTGGCCCTGGATGGTGGCGACGTCGATCGCGCTGGCCGGCAGCTGCGGCTGGCCGGCAGGCAGGCCCTCGTCCGAAGCGGGACCCGAGAGAACGCCGGAGATGGCGGCGGCAACCTCGTCGGAGGCGAGGATGCGCTTGACCAGCGGCCGGATCACCATGAACAGCACGACCAGGCCGAGCAGCATCATCACGCCGAGCTCGACGAAGTACATGACGTCGTCCTTGGTGAACTGCAGCATGCCGAGCAGGCCCGCGGGCTCGCCGATCGGGCCGGTCGCGGGCGCGTCGGCAAAGCGCAGATTGACGACCTCGACCTGGTCGCCGCGCTTCTGGTCGAAGCCGATCGCCGAGCGCACCAGGGTGGCGATGCGGTCGAGCTGGTCCTTGGTGCGGTCCTGGTAGACCGGCTCGCCCTTGTCGTTCTTGGTGTAGATGCCGTCGACGAGGACCGCGACCGAGATGCGGTTGACCCGGCCGGCCTCGGTCACCTCGGTCTTGGTGGTGCGGGAGATCTCGTAATTGTTGGTCTCCTCGGTCTTCTTGCTCTGGTCCTTCGCCGTCTGGCCGCTGTTCTGCTGGTTGCCCGGCAGCTCGTTGTTGACGGTGACCTGGCCGTTGTTGTCGGCGGTCAGGCTGCTCTCTTCGCGGGTCTGGCTGGAGCGCAGCACGCGGCCGTCGGGATCGAACTTGTCCGAGGTCTGGGTGATCTTGTTGAAGTCGAAATCGGCGGAGAGCTGGACGCGGGCGCGCCCGGCGCCGACCACCGAGGAGACGATGTCCTCGACCTGCTTGCGCATCCGCTTCTCGAAGGCGGTGCGGCGCTCGTCGCCGAGCGCCTGCTCCGGGTCGGTCGCGGCGCCGTCGGCGAGCAGCTGGCCGGCCTCGTCGACGACCGAGACGCGTTGCGGCTTCAGCCCGTTGACGGCGGAGGCGACGAGGTGGCGGATGGCGCGGATCTGCTGGGGCTCGAGTGCGCCGCGGACGCGGACCACGATCGAGGCCGACGGCTCCGGCGCCTCGCGCGAGAACAGCGGGCGCTCCGGCAGCACGAGATGGACCCGGGCGGCCTGGATGCGGTCGATGGCGCGGATGGTGCGGGCGAGCTCGCCCTCCAGCGCGCGCAGATGATTGATGTTCTGGACGAAGGAGGTGGTGCCGAGCGCGTCCGACTTGTCGAACACCTCGTAGCCGACGCCGCCGCCCTTGGGCAGGCCGCCCTCGGCGAGCTTCATCCGCAGCCGGGTGACCTTGTCCTTGGGCACCATGACGATGCTGCCCTCGTTGCGCAGCTCGAACTGGATGCCCTGGCGTTCCAGGTCCTTGACGATGCTGGAGGAGTCCTCGACGCTGAGGTCGGTGAACAGGGTCGTCATCTGCGGCGTCGTGACGCGCATGATGATGAAGGCGAAGAAGCCGACGAGCGCGACGGCAACGGCGATCATCGCCCCGAACCGGGCGGCACCAATACCTTTTAAGAAGTCCGCAAGACCTTGCAAGCAACCGCCCCGACGATTCGATCCGCATTCCCGAGCGGCCGACTGGGCAATTATTGCCTAGGTGATGGTTTCGATATGGTTAACGCCGGTTAAGAGGTCGGACAAAAGTCGCGCCAAAAGGCAAAATGAAAAAAATCGGCCTCGCGGGGCGAGGCCGATTTTCGTCAAAAGCCGCAATTTCCCGGATCGCTTACTGGCGATATTGCTGGATGCGGGTGGTGCGAAGGCCCGCCAGACCATGCTGGTCGATGGAAAACTGCCAGGAGAGGAATTCGTCGACCGTCAGGGTGTAACGGCTGCAGGCCTCCTCGAGCGAGAGAAGTCCGCCACGGACAGCGGCGACGACTTCGGCCTTGCGGCGGATGACCCAGCGTTTGGTGCCGGGCGCAGGAAGATCCGCAATCGTCAGCGGACTGCCGTCCGGCCCGATGACGTATTTTACCCTCGGGCGATGGGGTTCTGTCATGGCGTACTCACAAACTCTCAACCACTGAACTCACGCCACGACCCTACGCTTGGCCGCTTAAAAATCCGCTAAGCCTAAGGCTTCAATACAATTCTGGTTGAAACTTGCGGGAACGCGTCCGTCCCGGCGGGTTGGGACCGGCCGGCGGGGGAGAAGGTTAAGACTTTACTAACGAACGGGGCCGGCGCGAGACGCTTGCCAAGGCCCAAACTGTCGTCCCGGCGAAGGCCGGGACCCATATGTGGACGGCCCCCGTGGCACAAGAGCTTTGAGAGATTTGATCGGATCGCTTGCATCCATATGTGCGG
>NZ_JAFCJJ010000057.1 GCF_018131015.1 Bradyrhizobium diazoefficiens | reverse complement strand
CTTGACCAATGACCAACCTGTCAGTGATGTGTCCGAACAGGTGTCAGCTATGTCTCCGGTCTAAACACTTCGCGGGCAATGACACCGAGGGGTGGAGTGACGAGCGCGTCGCCCATGACGCCTCGCCCCCCAGCTATAAAATTTCGGCATGACAGGTCGCGCCAGATGCGAAGGCGAGATGGCGCCCGACTGTTCTACGACATCACCTCATCTAACTCAATTTGATGTCCCAAACGCCTTCCTTGCGGCAGGCAGCGACCTCCTCGCGCAGGAGTGCGGTGATGGCGAGCGAGGCCGTCGAAGGCGGGCGGTCGATCGGAGAAGCGAAAATGAGCTCGCGCGTCATCGGCTTCGAGACGGGCGCGGTTTCCAGCCGCCCGTCGGCGACCTCGCCATGGACCGACGAGGGCGGCAGCAGGGCGAAGCCGAGGCCTTCCTCGACCAGACTCGTCAGCACGCGGAACGAATCCGCCTCGAGTTGGACGTTGAGCTTGATCTTGCGCTGGGCCGCGGCGTGCTCGATCAGCGCGCGCAGGCCGTGCGAATGACTGGGCAGGACCAGCCGCTGCCGCAGCAGCCAGCCGATGTCGACGTTCTTCCTGCGCGCAAGGCCGCAACCGCGCGGGCCGACCGCAACGATGTTGTCGCGGCCGAGGTTCTGGACGTTGAGATGCAGGTCGGCGGAGCGGCCGTAGAGGATGGCGAGATCCATCTCGCCGCGATGCAGCCATTCGACGAGATGGCCGCTGTAGCTCTCGACGATGCGCAGCGAGATGCCGGGAAATTTTTCGACGCAGCGCCGCGCAAAGCGCGCCGACAAGACGCAGCTCACGGTCGGAACCAGGCCGAGCACGACCTGACCCGATGGCGGTCCCTTGGCCGACTGGATGTCGTCGCGGATCTGGTCGATCTGGCGGACGATGCCGGAGGTGCGCGCCAGCAGCAGCCGGCCGGCCTCGGTCAGCACCATGCCGCGGCCGTTGCGGGTGAAGAGTTCCGTGCGCAGCTCGTGTTCCAGCAGCTTGATCTGGCGGCTCAGCGCCGGCTGCGCCACGCGCAGCGTGTCGGAGGCTTTCGACAGGCTGCCGAGCTCCGCCACACAACTGAAGGTCCTGAGCTGCCGGAAATCCATGCTTGCCAATCCTGGAAGGCTACTCCATACGCTATAGCAAATGAGCATAGGGGGCTGGCGATGTTTTCACAACGCCGGAGGATTGGCCGGCGTTATCCTAACTGCCGCATCCAACGGGAAACGTCATGAGTCAAGAACACCACACCGAAGATTACGCCGATATCCGCGAGGCCGTCGCAAAACTCTGCGCGCAGTTTCCCGGCGAATACTGGCGCAAGCTCGATCGCGAGATGGCCTACCCAAAAGCCTTCGTCGACGCGCTGACGGAGGCCGGCTACCTCTCGGTGCTGATCCCCGAGGAATATGGCGGCGCGGGCCTGAAGCTGTCGGCGGCCGCGGCGATCCTCGAAGAGATCCAGCGCGCGGGCTGCAACGGCGGCGGCTGCCATGCCCAGATGTACACGATGGGCACCGTGCTGCGGCATGGCAATGCCGAGCAGAAGGCAAAGTACCTGCCGAAGATCGCGAGCGGCGAACTGCGCCTGCAGGCGTTCGGCGTCACCGAGCCGACCAGCGGCACCGACACCTCCTCGCTGAAGACCTTTGCACGCAAGGAAGGCAACGACAGCTACATCGTCAACGGCCAGAAGATCTGGACCAGCCGCGCCGAGCATTCCGACCTGATGGTGCTGCTGGCGCGCACCACGCCGAAGGAGCAGGTCAAGAAGCGCACCGACGGTCTTTCCGTGTTCCTCGTCGACATGCGCGAGGCCAGGGGCAAGGGGCTGGAGATCCGCCCGATCCGCACCATGATGAACCACGCCACCACCGAGGTATTCTTCACCGACATGAAGGTGCCGGCGGAGAATCTGATCGGCGAGGAAGGCAAGGGTTTTCGTTACATCCTCTCCGGCATGAATGCCGAGCGCATCCTGATCGCCGCCGAATGCGTCGGCGACGCCAAATGGTTCATCGCCAAGGCCACCAACTATGCCAAGGAGCGCGCCGTGTTCGGCCGGCCGATCGGCCAGAACCAGGGCATCCAGTTCCCGATCGCGAAAGCCTACGCCTCGATGCGCGCGGCCGAGCTGATGGTGAAGGAGGCGACGCGCAAATACGAGGCCGGGCTCGACTGCGGCGCGGAGGCCAATATGGCAAAAATGCTGGCGGCGGATGCCTCCTTTGAAGCGGCGAACGCCTGCATCCAGACCCATGGCGGCTTCGGCTTCGCCGAGGAATACGACGTCGAGCGCAAGTTCCGCGAGACGCGGCTGTACCAGGTGGCGCCGATCTCGACCAACCTCGTGCTGTCCTTCGTCGCCGAGCATGTGCTCGGCATGCCGCGCTCGTACTGAGGTCTGATCATGGGAGCACTGGACGGGATCAGGGTGATCGCGGTCGAGCAGGCCGTGGCGGCCCCCTTCTGCTCATCGCGGCTGGCGGATGCCGGCGCGGAGGTGATCAAGATCGAGCGACCGGAGGGCGATTTCGCCCGCGGCTATGACGCGGCGGCCAAGGGCCAGAGCAGCTATTTTGTCTGGCTCAACCGCGGCAAGCAATCGGCCGTGGTCGATCTTGCAACGAAAGAAGGCTGCGCGGAGTTGGAGAAGCTCATCGCGAGCGCCGACGTGCTGATCCAGAACCTCAAGCCGGGCTCGATGGACAAGCTCGGCTTCTCCCGCGAGCGGCTGTTGAAGGACTATCCGAAGCTGATCTCCTGCACGATCACCGGTTATGGCGACGAGGGCCCCTACGCCCATCGCAAGGCCTATGATCTGCTGATCCAGGCCGAGAGCGGGCTTGCCTCGATCACCGGCAATCCGGACGGCGCCTCGCGCGTCGGCATGTCGATCGTGGACGTCGCGACCGGCGCGACCGCGCACGCGGCGATCCTGGAGGCGCTGATCGCGCGCGGGCGCACCGGCAAGGGCTGCGACATCCGCATCTCCATGTTCGACGTGATGGCGGACTGGTGCACCGTGCCGCTGCTCAACGCCGAGGCCGGCAATCCGCCCAAGCGCATGGGCCTGCGCCATCCCTCGATCGCGCCCTATGGCGTGTTCACCTCCAGGGACGGCAAGGACATCTTGATCTCGATCCAGAGCGAGCGCGAGTGGAAGACGCTGTGCACGAAGGTGCTGGACCAGCCTGACCTGCCGGCCGATCCGCGCGTCGCCAATGGCGTCGAGCGCGTGCGCAACCGCGACTTCACCGACAAGACCGTGGCGGACAGTTTCGGCAGCCTGACGCGCAACGAGTTGCTGAAGCGGCTGTCGGACGCCGACATCGCCTTTGCCGAGGTCAACACCATGACCGACCTCACCAGCCACCCGCATCTGCGCCGCATCGAGGTCGACACGCCGAACGGCCGCGTCAGCTATCCTGCGCCGGGGCCGATCGTCGTCGGCGAGACCCGCTCTTATGGCGCGGTCCCTGCGATCGGCGAGCGTCCACAATCCAAGAGATAAGAGGCGTCATGACTGAGAAGCTCGACATCGACCATTTGCGGCAGTGGATCGGCCGCAGCCAGGAGGCCACCGACATCGTCACCGCGCAGCTCGTGAGGGGTTTGCGCGCGACGCTGTTCCAGGAGGTCGGCGAGCCCAAGGCGGGCGACGCGGCACCGTTCACGGTGCACTGGTGCCTGGCGCAGCCGGTGTTTCCGATGTCGATGCTCGGTCCCGACGGCCATCCCACCCGCGGCGGCTTCCTGCCGCCGGTGCCGCTGCCGCGCCGGATGTGGGCCGGCGGCGAGATCGAGTTTTTGCAGCCCTTGTGCGTCGGCGACGAATCGACGCGGACCTCGCGCATCGCCGACGTGCAGGTGAAGACCGGCTCGACCGGCACGCTGTGCTTCGTCTCGGTCGAGCACAGCATCTCCTCGCCGCGCGGCACCGCCATCCGCGAGCGGCAGGACATCGTCTATCGCGAGATGACGGGCAATGCGCCCGCGACCGCCAAGGCTCCGCCGCCCCCGCCGACGGCGCAGCACCGCGAGACGCATGTCTCCGATCCCGTGCTGCTGTTCCGCTATTCCGCGCTCACCTTCAACGGCCACCGCATCCATTACGACCGCGACTACGTCACTGAGGTCGAGGGCTATCCGGGCCTGATCTTCCACGGCCCCCTGCAGGCCGCCTTCATCATCGAGATGGCGGCCAAACTGCGCAGCGGCAAGCCGCCGAAGAAGTTTACCTATCGCGGCGTGCAGCCGCTGTTCGAGGGTACCGAGTTCTCCGTCAACGCCAACGAGACCGCTGATGGCATGGAGCTGTGGACCGCGAACGCAGAGGGGCAGCCGACCATGAAGGGCACGGCGGTGTGGTAACCTCGTCATTGCGAGCGTAGCGAAGCAATCCAGAATGCGCCCGCGGTGGGACTCTGGATTGCTTCGTCGCAAGGGCTCCTCGCAATGACGGGTTGGGGCTGTTAGCTTCGATAATCATCAGGGGACGGAAACCATGTCCAGGAACGGCAAAACCGGCGGCAAATCCGTCACCGTCAAGCAGGCGACCCACGACCTGCTGCGATCCTTCGGGATCGACAGGGTGTTTGGCAATCCCGGCTCGACCGAGCTGCCGTTCCTGAGCGACTGGCCGGATGACATCGACTACGTGCTGGCGCTGCAGGAAGCCTCCGCGGTCGGCATGGCCGATGGCTACGCCCAGGCGACGCGCAATGCCGGCTTCGTCAATCTGCATTCGGCGGCCGGCGTCGGCAACGCGCTCGGCAACATCTACACCGCGCATCGTAACCAGACGCCGCTGGTGATCACCGCGGGCCAGCAGGCGCGCTCGATCCTGCCGCTGCAGGCGTTCCTCTATGCCGAGCGGCCTTCCGAGTTTCCGCGGCCCTACGTCAAGTACAGCGTCGAGCCGGCGCGGCCCGAGGACGTGCCGGCCGCGATCGCGCGCGCCTATTACACGGCGATGCAGCCGCCCTGCGGGCCGACCTTCGTGTCGATCCCGATCGACGACTGGGCCCATGCCTGCGCGCCGGTCGAGGCGCGCAAGGTCAGCCGCGAGATCGGCCCCGAGCCCGACGCGATGAAGGCGCTGGTCACGGCGCTCGGGTCGGCAAAACACCCTGCCCTCGTCGTCGGCCCCGGCGTCGACCGCGCCGGCGCGGTCGAGCTGATGGTGCGCGTCGCCGAGAAAGCCAGGGCCAGCGTCTGGGTCAGCCCGTTCTCGGCGCGCTGCTCGTTCCCGGAGCGGCATCCGCAATTCGCGGGCTTCCTGCATGCTTCGCCCGCACAACTCTCCGACGCGCTGCGCGAGCACGACCTCGTCGTCGTGATCGGCGCGCCGGTGTTCACCTTCCATGTCGAGGGCCATGCCGCGATCTTCGACGGCGGCACGACGATCTTCCAGATCACCGACGATTCCGACGCCGCCGCGGTGACGCCGGTCGGCACCAGCATCATCGCCACCATGAAGCCGGCGCTCAGCCTGCTGCTCGACCTCCTCCCCGAGAGCAAGCGCGCCACGCCAAAGGGCCGCACGCTGCCGCCGGCGCCGCAGGCCGCCGATCCGCTGCCGGTCGAATTCTTGCTGCACTCGCTGTCGCAGGCGATGCCGGATGGTGCATCGCTGGTCGAGGAAGTGCCCTCACACCGGCCGGCGATGCAGAAGTTCATGCCGATGCGCGGCCAGGACAGCTTTTACACCATGGCGAGCGGCGGCCTCGGCTACTCACTGCCCGCCGCGGTCGGCATGGCGCTCGGCAAGCCGGACAGCCGCACGGTGTGCCTGATCGGCGACGGCTCGGCGATGTACTCGATCCAGGCGCTGTGGACCGCGGCGCAACGAAAACTGCCGCTCACTATCGTCGTCATTAACAATTCGGGCTACGGCGCCATGCGCTCGTTCAGCCAGGTGATGCAGGTGAGGAACGTGCCCGGGCTGGAGCTGCCGGGCATCGATTTCGTCAAGCTCGCTGAAGGCATGGGGTGCCACGCGGTGCGAGTGACGAAGGCCGCCGAGCTCGCCAAGGCGCTGAAGCGCGGAATGGCGCACGAGGGCACGAGCCTCGTCGAGGTCGTCGTGGATTCGGCCGTGCCGGTGCTGTACGGGCAGAAGCATTAAGCCGTCGTCCCGGCGAAGGCCGGGACCCATACCCACGAAGCGAACTTTGGCGAAGACTCGGAGTGGGCACTTCGCGCTACAACCACATCCCGTGGTGATGGGGTGGACGGCCCCCTACGGCATCAAGTGTGCCAGAATGAGGTTGTCACACACCCATTCACAGGAGCCGT
>NZ_JAFCJJ010000056.1 GCF_018131015.1 Bradyrhizobium diazoefficiens | reverse complement strand
CCGCACATATGGATGCAAGCGATCCGATCAAATCTCTCAAAGCTCTTGTGCCACGGGGGCCGTCCACATATGGGTCCTGGCTTTCGCCAGGACGACACCGATAGGATAGCCGGCAGCCCGCCCTCACACCAGCCGCAACACCACCGCGCCCAGCGCGCCGACCCATAGCGCGATGGCGGCGAGGGCCTGGATCGCAAAGCCGGGGCCGCGCTTGGCCGCCGCCCTGGAATAGCCGATGAAATAGACGATGCGGCCGATGATCCAGACCGCGCCGATGCCGGCTGCGATGGCGTCGCCGATATAGATCGAGAACAGCCAGAGCGAGGGCAGGAAGACCGGCATCCATTCCAGCGTGTTCGCCTGGATGCGGAAGGCGCGCTCGAAATCCGGATGGCCCGATGTCGCCGGCACCTTGACGCCGGTCCTGGACCGCGTCCGCGAGACGTTGATGGTGGCGAAGAGGTAGAAGCCGATCGCCAGCAGCGTGACGAGGGCGGTGAGGTGGTGCATGGCCGGTCCTTTCGCAGAAGTGGCGCTTCAATAGCCGGTCAGCTCGAGATAGCCAACGCCGTCATGGGTGCCGGCAAAGCTGATCGGCCCTTCCCAATAGGCAAAGCCGGTCCCCATCCAGGCCTTCGGATTGAGCGGCTTGCAGAGGATCGAGAACGATCGCGACGGAATCGCGATTTGCCATTCCACCGGGAGCTTGCGGCCCGCAATCTCGGTAGTCGCCTTGGGAGTCATCCGGATATCGCTGCCCGCGATCATCTGCGTGTCGCCCGCGGCGCTGATCCAGTTGCCGAAGGGATAATCCCTGCCGTCCTTCTGCCGCAGCCGGTACAGCATCAGCTTGTCGCCGGAAGAAAGATGCAGCGACAGCCAGTCCCAGCCGGTCTGGTCGGCATCGAGCGGCTGGCTGCTCCATTCGCGATCCATCCAGGCCTGGCCGGAGACCTCGATAGGCTTGTCGTCGATGGTGAGGCTGCCGCGGGCGCGAAAAAACGGCTGGCTATAGTAATAGGAGGCCTGCCCGCGCTCCGACTTGCGGCTGTAGCCGCCGTCGCCCTGCAACACCACGGAGCGGTCGGCGTCCAGCGTGAGCGCATAGCTGAAGTCTGCACCCGCGCCCTTCAGCGTCAGCGGCGACAGACTGCGATCGTCGGTGCGTTCCGATCCCTTCATCTCCCAATCGTCGATCCACGCCGCAAAAGGTTTTGCCGTGACGCCGGCCTGCCCGATCCCGCCGCGTGAAAACGCCTCCGTGAAGCGGTGGGTGTCGGCGCGCGTCACCGCCGCATGTGCCATCCAGACCTGCTGATTGGCCCAGCCCTCGCTTTGCGGCCCCGGCTGCGTCGCCTGCCGGAACAGCGTCCATTGCAGGCCGCAAGCGGCGCCGCTGCTGTCGATGAGGTTGGCCGTGAGATACCACCATTCGATCCGAAACTCCGGATGCGGGCCGTGGTCGGCAGGGAAGGCGAACGTTTTGCCCGGCGTCACCCTCGCAAAACCGTCGGCGCTTTCGCCCAGTCCGGCATAGCCTTGCGCGGCCGCGCGGCGCGCAAGCGCGAGTGCGGCGATGCCGCCGGCAAAGACGCGCCGCGATATCCTCTCAACGCTCATTGGCGAACACCTTGACGAGGTTTGCCGGCTGCATGCGCGCCAGCCGCGCGACCGGCAGGATCGCGGCGAGCAGCGAGGCGAACAGTGCCACCACAACCAGCTCGATGATCTCTAGCGGAAACACGTGGAAGGGCAGCCGCCAGCCGAACGCCTTCACGTTGACGATCGCGATCAGGCACCATGCCACCAGGAGGCCTAGCGGTACCGCCAGCAGCGCGGTGAGCAGCGCGACCGACAGCGTCTTGGTCAGCTCGATCGCGGCAAGGCGCGGCCGCGTCAGGCCGATCGCCCAGAGCGGCGCGAGCTGCGGCAGGCGGGAGTTCGCCAGGGTCAGGAGGCTGGTCAGCAGCGCGATCCCGGCGACGCCGAGCGTGAAGGCGTTCAGGGCCGAGGTCACCGCAAAGGTGCGGTTGAAGATGCGGATCGATTCCGCCCGCATCGTCGCCTGGTCGGCGACGCTGCGGTCGTCGAGCGCAAACTGCCGGCGCAAGTCGGCAATCAGGCCGGGGATGTTCTGCTTCGCCACGATCAGGCCCATGCGGGTCTGCGGCGTCTGCGGAAAATGCCGGATCAGCGCCGCGACATTGACGGCGAGCTGTCCCTTCGGATTGCCGTAGTCGGCATAGATGCCGACGATGTCGAGCTCCCAGCTCCCGCCCGGCGCGGGCACCTCGATGACGTCGCCGACGCGGACGTTGAGGCGGCGGCTCAATTGCTCGCTGATGAAGGCGGCATTGCCGGGCACGAGCTCAGTCCAGGCGCGCGGCGTGGCCTCCAGCAGCGGCCAGCGCTCGCGATAGAGCGCGTGATCGGGCAGGCCAAGCACCTCCACGGGCTCGCCCCGAACTAGCGTCTCGGCGCGGCCGCCCGACAGGATCGCCTGCACGTCGCTGCGCTGCTTCAGCCAGCTCCGGATCGCAAGGCCTTGCGCATTGTCGGAGGCGCTGATGTAGACGTCGGCGGCGAGACGTCCGCTGAGCCAGCCGACGAAGGTGCGGCTGAACGTTCCGACCATGGTGGAGACGCCGACATTGACGGCGAGCGCGAGCAGCAGCGCCATCAGCGCCAGCGACAATCCGGAGAGCTGCTGCCGGCTGTCCGCCCAGAACCACAGCGCGAGCGGCTTCCGCGCGCTGCGCTGGCCGATCAGCAGGATGATTTCGAGCAGCGCCGGCAGGATCAAGGCAGCGCCGAGCATCAGTGCCGCCAGCACGCCGAAACCGGCGATCAGCGATTGCCCGTAATGAAGCAGCAGCAGCGCGACCGCGAAGGTGGCGCAGGCGGCTGCGCCTTGCAGCACCAGCCAGCGGCGCTGCCGCTGCTGCCAGGCGCGCGGCTGCGCCGTCGCCAGCACCGGCATCCGCACCGCCTTGATCAGGCTGGTCGCGGCCGCCACCAGCGCGCCGGCGATGCTGATGCCGATGCCGCCGAGCCACCATTCGCCGCGCAGCGTCAGTTGCCCCGGAATCTGTGCGCCATAGAGCCCGCGCAGCGAAGCGGCGACGTCGGGCAGCAATGCGGCGGCGATGAAATAGCCGCAGACGAGCCCGATCAGGCCGGCGACCAGCGCCAGCGCCACCAGCTCCACCACCAGCACCGTGTTGACGAGGCGCGCCGAGGCGCCGCAGGCCCGCAGCGTGCGCAGCATCGGCAGCCGCTGCTCGAAGGCGAGGCCGACGGCCGAGTTGACGATGAAGAGCCCGACGAAGAACGACAACAGGCCGAATGCCGTGAGGTTGAGATGGAAGCTGTCGGTGAGACGCTCCAGCTCCGTCTCCGCGGTCGGCTCGACCCGCAGCAACTGCTCGCCGACAACGCTTTGCAGCGGCGCAGGCTTGCCCCTGGGCTTGCCGATCAGGAGGCGCGACATTTGGTCCGGCTTGTTCAGCAGAAGCTGCGCCAGCCCGATGTCGACCACCAGCACGTCGGGCACGAGCTGCGGCAGCACGCGCAGCGGCGGCAGTTTTGCGCCATTGCTGATCGGTGGCGCCGCGCCCTCCTGCTCCCCGAGATCGGCCAGCGTCTCTCGCGCCACCAATGTCTGCCCGGGCGGCGCGACGAAGGCCGTCAGGTCCGCAGCACCGAGGCGCGGCGCGTTACCCACATCGGCCGGCAGCGTCACCGGCTCGATGCCGAGCAACCGCATTGATCGCCCGTTGATCTGGACGCGCCCCTCCAGCATCGGCGAGACCGGCCAACCCGCGCGCCGGAGTTTTACGAACAGGTCCTGCGAAAAGGTCGCCTTATCCGGGGCGACCAGCATCGCCGTGCGCGCGCCGCCGAAGGTCGCCGCTGCGCGGTCATAGGCGTTGCGGGCCTGCTGGTTGATCGCCTGCACGCCGCTCCACAGCGCCGTCGCCGCGATCAGGCCGATCAGCAGCGTCGCGAACTGCATCTTGTGCCGCCGCCAGTGGCTCAGGAGCACCGCGAGAACCCAGAGCGCGCGCGTCATGCGATGCGTCCCGAATGCAAGGTGAGATGGCGATCGAGCGTGCCGGCGAGATGCAGGCTGTGCGTCACCATCAGGAAGCCGCAGCCGGTGCGCGCAACGAGGTCGCGTGCCAGCGCCAGCACGTCGTCGGCGGTGGCCTCGTCGAGATTGCCGGTCGGCTCGTCCGCGAGCAGCAGCGAGGGTTTTGTCGCGAGCGCCCGCCCGATCGCGACGCGTTGCTGCTGACCGCCGGACAATTGCTCGGGGTAGCGCTTGAGCAGGCCGCCGAGCCCGAGCCGCTCGACCAGCTCCCTGGTCCAGGCGGCATCATGCCGGCCGGCGATGCGCGCCTGGAAGGCGAGATTGTCCGCGACCGACAGGCTCGGGATCAAATTGTACTGCTGGAAGACGAGGCCGATGCGGTCGCGCCGCAAGCCTGCGCGCCCGGCGTCTGACAGCTTGGTGACTTCCGTGTCCCCGAGCCGGATCGTGCCGGCGTCGGCGGCGTCGAGCCCGGCGATCAGGTGCAGGAGCGTGCTCTTGCCGCTGCCGGATTCTCCCGTCAGCGCGACGCGCTCGCCGGCCGCGAGGTCGAGATCGACGCCGCGCAGCACGTGGACGGCTTCGCCGGCCGAGGCGAAAGTCTTCGAGAGGTTGCGGATAACAAGCACGATTTGGGCGCCAGACGGAATTAACGGAAATGTTGCGTAGCACACTTGCCGTGGAAATGCCGGGGTTGCGTTGGTCTTGAAGCCGTTGTTAGCTCCCAAGACGGCCAAATCAAAAAAGTGCCAAGAAAAGACATTCGGGGGATTGATGAGCGCTCAGGGAATGCCCAAAGCGGCAAAGATGGCGGCGGGCAAGACGATCGAGACGTCCAGGGGAACGAAGGAAACACCCAAGCAAACGCCCAAGCAAACGCCCAAGCAAACACCCAAGGGCGCCTGGACCATCACCTTCCTCCTGTTTCTGTTCATGGTGGTTAACTTCGCGGACAAGATCGTCGTTGGTCTCGCCGGCGTGCCGATCATGACCGAGCTGAGGCTCGAGCCGGAGCAGTTCGGCCTGCTCGGCTCCAGTTTCTTCTTCCTGTTCTCGATCTCGGCCATCGTGGTCGGCTTCGTCGTCAACAAGGTGCCGACACGCTGGGTGCTGCTGACGCTCGCGGTGATCTGGGCGCTGGCGCAATTTCCGATGGTCGGTACCGTCTCGTTCACCACGCTGCTGATCTGCCGCATCGCGCTCGGCGCCGGCGAAGGCCCGGCCTTCTCGGTCGCCGCGCATGCGATCTACAAATGGTTCCCCGACGAGAAGCGCACGCTGCCGACCGCGATCCTGTCGCAGGGTTCGGCCTTCGGCGTGATCCTGGCCGTGCCGGCGCTGAACTGGATCATCGTCAATCATTCCTGGCATTACGCCTTCGGCGCGCTCGGCATCGTCGGCCTGATCTGGGTCGCAGCCTGGCTCGCGCTCGGCAAGGAAGGCCCGCTCGAGAACACGCAGGTTCTCGCCGCCACCGAGCCGAAGATTCCCTATCTTCAGCTTCTCACCTCGCGCACCTTCATCGGCTGCGTGCTCGCGACCTTCGGCGCCTATTGGGCATTGTCGCTGGGCCTGACCTGGTTCACGCCCTTCATCGTCAAGGGGCTCGGCTTCTCGCAGAGCGAGGCCGGCTTCGTTTCGATCCTGCCCTGGGTGTTCGGCGCAAGCATCGTCCTGCTCACGGGCTGGATCTCGCAGGCGATGACGGCGCGCGGCTACACCACGCGGATCTCCCGTGGCGTGCTCGGCTCGGTGCCGCTGATCATCGGCGGCCTGATCCTGGCGTCGATGCCGCATGTGCAGGGAGCCGGCTTGCAGATCGCGCTTCTGGTGATCGGCTCCGGCCTGTGCGCCGCCATCTACGTCGTCTGCCCGCCGATGCTCTCCGAGTTCACCCCGGCCTCGCAGCGCGGCGCGATCATCGCGATCTACGGCGCGCTCTACACGCTCTCCGGCATCATTGCGCCGAGCGTGATGGGCTCGGTGATCCAGCGCGCCGGCTCGATGCTCGACGGCTACATGACGGGCTTCGCCATCAACGCGGCGGTGATGATCGGCTCCGGCGTGATCGGCCTGCTGCTGCTGTGGCCGAACAGTGAGAAGGCCAAGCTGACGCGCGGCGCAGCCGTGCAGGCGAGCGCGCTGAAGCGGGCGGTGTCGCCGACGTAGGGGGCTACCAACCCAAATCACAATCGTCGTCCCGGCGAAGGCCGGGACCCATACCCACGAAAGTTAGTTGGAGTGCAAAGCTCCCACTCCGAGTCTTCGCCAAACCGCTCCCTGGGGGTATGGGTCCCGGCCTTCGCCGGGACGACACTGAGATCGAGGCGCGGTCTTCGCGCCTCAGAACCAGCCTCCGCTAATTCATCCCCTGCGCGCCGCGGATCAGCTTGCCCGGCCGCTGTCCCGTGGCCGCGCCCTGCCGGCGCGTCACCACGCCGGACACGATGGTCGCGTCATAGCCGTCGACGTCCTGCAACAGCCGCCGCCCGCCGACCGGTAGATCGTAATGCACCTTCGGCGGGTGCAGATGCAGGCGGTCGTAGTCGATCACGTTGACGTCGGCCTTGTAGCCGGGCGCGATCAATCCGCGATCGGTGAGGCCGACCGAGAGCGCGGTCTTGCGTGACTGCGCGGCGACCACGAACGGGATCGACAGCTTTTCGCCGCGCGTGCGGTCGCGCGTCCAGTGCGTCAGCAGGTAGGTCGGAAAACTCGCATCGCAGATGATGCCGCAATGCGCGCCGCCGTCGGAGAGGCCGGGCACCGATTGCGGATCGGTCAGCATCGCGCGCGTCGCGTCGAGATTGCCGTCGGCATAGTTGAGGAACGGCACGTAGAGCATGCCGCGGCCCTCGTCCGACAGCATGGCGTCATAGGCGAGCTCTTCCGGCTGCCGGCCCTGTTTGCGCGCCTGCGGGCTCAGCGCGTTCTCCGGCGGCTGCTCGTAATCGGGGGGATCGCCAAGCAGGAACATCTTGTCGTAGTTGGGCCGGAAGAACAGCGGATCGTCGGTCGCGGTCGTCGCCTCGCTCAAAATCGCCTTGCGCACGTCGCTCTGGCGCAGCCGCGCCAGCCTCTCCCCAAGCGGCAGATGCGCGATCGCCTTGTAGCTCGGATGGGTCTGGAACGGATTGCGCGACAGCTCTAACCCGAGCAGGAGGCCGACGGGCCGCGCCGCGATCTGGGCGGTGATGGAGAGGCCGCGCCTGGCGGCCGCGTTGATCTCGTCCAGGGTCTGGCGCCAGCGGTTTGGCGCCCTGTCGTTCTGCGTGATCGAGAACGAGATCGGGCATTTCGTGTTGTCCGCGACCCGCAGCATCATCGGCAGGTCTTCGTTGATGGTGGAGAGATCGAGCACGAATTGCAGCACGCTGCGGCCCTCGCGGTGCATCGCGCCGGCGATCGCGGTGAGCTCGTCCTCGCCCGCTTTCAGCGTCGGCGTGAAATCGCCGGTGGAGGTGCGGTGGTTGAGCGTGCGCGAGGTCGAGAAGCCGAGCGCGCCGGAACGCACCGCCTCGCCCGCGAGCCTGGCCATCGCGGCGTTGTCCTCCGCCGTCGAGGGATCGCGGCGCGCGCCGCGCTCACCCATGACATAGACGCGCAGCGCCGCGTGCGGCAGTTGCGCTCCGACATCGATGTCGAAGTCGCGCTTCGACAGCCAGTCCATGTAGTCCGGGAAGCTTTCCCACGCCCAGGGAATGCCGGCGCTCAAGACCGGCTCGGGAATATCCTCGACGCCCTCCATGAGCTGGATCAGGCGGGTGTGGTCGGAGGGCTTGCAGGGCGCAAAGCCGACGCCGCAATTGCCCATGATCGCGGTGGTGACGCCGTTCTGCGAGGACGGCGTGATGTCCTGGCTCCAGGTGACCTGGCCGTCGTAATGGGTGTGCACGTCGACGAAGCCCGGTGTCACGAGCTTGCTGCGCGCGTCGATCTCTTCCCTGCCCCTGGAAGCGACTTTCCCAACCTCGCTGATCCTGCCGCCGGTAATCGCGACGTCGGCCTCGAACAATTCGCCGCCGTGGCCGTCCGCAACAGTGCCGCCGCGGATCACGAGATCAGGGTTGCTCATGGGTTTCGTCCCGTTGTTGTTGTGTTGTTGCTGTCGTCCCGGCCTTCGCCGGGACGACAGTTGAACCTGTAGCTACGACTTGCCCTGTGCCTTCCGCTCCGTGAACGGCGACAGCACCACCGTTGCGACCATGAAGATCACGGAGGCGCCGAACACCCAGTGCGGCGCGCTCTGGTCCATGATCCAGCCGAACAGCAGCGGTGAGACGATGCCGCCGAGATTGAAGCCGGTGGAGACGATGCCGAAGGCGCGGCCCGCTGCGCCGGCAGGCGCGGCGTTGCGCACCAGCATGTCGCGCGAGGGAGCGATCACGCCGGACAGGAAGCCGGCGACGGTCATCATGGCGGTCAGTGCCCAGCCGGGCAGGGTGAGAAGCGCAATCAGCAGTACGATTCCCGCATTGGCGGCAAAGCAGGCGGCGGCGACGAAGCCGTGGCGCTCGGTATGGTCGGCGAGGAAGCCGCCCGCGAGCACGCCCGCGGCGCTGGCGCCGAGGAACGCGGTCAGCGCGACGTTCGCAGCCGAATAAGACGCGCCATACCCGCTCATCAGCGCCACGACGCCGAAATTGCTGATGCCGGCCACCGACAGGCTCAGCAGCATGAACAGCGCGGTCAGCATCATCAGCGCCGGCGTGATGACGGCCTGCTTCGGTGCATCCGCTGCGCCCGGTTTCTTCTTGTGCGCGCCGGCATCGGGAATGTTCATCGCGATCAGCAGCAATGCGATCAGCACGCCGATCGCACCCGAGGCGATCAGTGCGCCGGTTCCGCCTGATACCGTGACCAGCGCGGCGACGATCGCCGGCGCCACAGCGCCGCCGAGAAAGCCGGCGAAGGTGTGAACGGAGAAGGCGCGGCCCATCCGCGCCTCGTCCATGTGCTCGGCGAGGATCGCGTAATTGGCGGGATGATAGACGCTGTTGGCGAGCCCGAGCAGCACCGCGCAGGCGATCAGCGCGGCGTAGCTCAGATGCAGGCCGAGCAGGGCCAGCGCCAGGCCGCCGAGCACGAGCCCGGCCAGCAGGATTTTTCGCGCGCCAAAATGGTCGACGAGATAGCCGGTCGGCGCCTGCGTCAGGCCCGAGACCACCGCGAACACCGTGAGCGCGAAGCCGAGCTCGATATAGCCGACGCCGAGCTGGCTCTTGAGGAACGGGAACAGCATCGGCAGGACCAGCATGTGAAAATGGCTGACCCAATGCGCGATCGAAATCCCGGTCAGCGTGCGCAGCGCGCTGTCCGCCTTGCCTTGTTGCGGTGCGGCGAGAACGTCGACCATTGCAGTTTCGGTTTCACTCCCTTCGAGGCAGCGCAAACTATCGGGGAGAGCGGTTATTTGTCCATGAACGCAGGCGCATGGCAGCTAGCGCGGCAGGGGCGCAGCGATCTCAATAAGTCCTCGATGGGTGCCGTGGAGCGCACTGCGCTCCCTCCCCCCTTGTGGGCTATCCGATTCACACATCGGTATTGTTCTGCTGCGAATGGCGCATCATCAGATTGGTGCCGCGCTTCATGGCTTGGAACTCGATCCATCCCTGAAGCATAACGAGAGGGCCCGGCTTGCCGTAATAGCCGGTCCATCCGCCGAGACGCGCGCAGACCCAGGCTGCGCGCGCGAGCGAGCCCC
>NZ_JAFCJJ010000055.1 GCF_018131015.1 Bradyrhizobium diazoefficiens | reverse complement strand
GAAGCAAGTGCCCAGCGAGTGGACGACGCAAAAAGGGATTGACTAACCAAGGCCCGTTACAGAAGCCCGGATGAGCGAAGCGACATCCGGGATTCCTCGCGATGACTTTCCCGGGTATCGCTTCGCTCACCCGGGCTACGAGGTCGCCGCCTAGCCCATCGCGCGCCCCATTCCATCGCTGCACGCATCGAACAACGGGCGGTCCAGCACCTCGGCGGCAAAGCCCGCGACATAGATTAAGGCCAGGATCGCCGCGGAGATCGCGACCGTCTCCGCATGGGCGAGCCCCCATCGCAACAGGCGCTGCAACAAGGTTGGCGGCGGAAAGCGGTAGATCCGCCCGGTCGGAGTGATCAGGTCAAACGACCGAACCGACCGCGAGCTTGGGCGACTCTTGCTGGGCAGCATCCGGATGTCTCCTTTCCAGCTCCTCGATCATGCCGCGCGCGATTTCCCGCTCGCCCATGATGACGACGTCCGCCCCCAGGCCCATGAGGTGATCGACTTCGGTATCCGCATGCGCCCGCGCGATGATGCGGATGTCCGGATTGGCCGCGCGCGCCTGCTGCACGATCTGCCCGGCCTCGAACGCTTCGGGGATCGCGACTACGAGGTTGCGCGCCCGCGCCGGATTGGTGGCGTCGAGGATTTCGGGCTGCGCGGCATTGCCCATGACAGCCTCGATGCCGCCCTGCTTCAGCTTCTGAAGCGCGCTGTCGCCGACCTCGGCGACCAGGAACGGCAATTGCCGCTGCTTCAGGGCATCGCCGACCAGCGCACCGACGCGGCCATAGCCGATCACGATCGTATGGCCGGTGAGTTCGGTGGCGCGGATCGGCTCGGGCACGACGGTGGGGACTTGCGGCGACTCCTTGCGTGAATCGAGGCGTGGCGCAAGCCAGGTGGCGGCCGCGAACATCAACGGGTTGAGCATGATGGAGAGGATCGCGCCGGCCATGATGAGGTCGCGCCCTTCCCTCGGCAGCATCTGCGATGCGACGCCGAGATCGGCCAGGATGAAGGAGAACTCGCCGATCTGCGACAGGCTTGCGGAAATCGTCAGCGCGGTTGCGACCGGATGCCGGAACAGGACCACGATCAGGAACGCGGCGACCGACTTGCCGAGCAGGATGATCGCGAGCGTGGCGAGCAGCGGCCAGGGTTCGCGGACCACGCTCAAGGGATCGAACATCATGCCGACCGAGATGAAGAACAGCACGGCGAAGGCATCGCGCAGCGGCAGCGATTCCTGCGCGGCGCGCGCGCTGAGGGGCGACTCCCGCAGCATCATGCCGGCGAAGAACGCGCCGAGCGCCAGCGAGACGCCGAACAGCTTGGTCGCCCCGAACGCGACGCAGAGCGCGATCGCGAGCACGGCGAGCCGGAACAATTCGCGCGAGCCGGTATGGGCGATGTAATGCAGGATCCAGGGGATCACCCGCCGCCCCACCACCAGCATCAAGCCGATGAAGACCACGATCTTGACGACGGTCAGCATCACCACGCCGGCGAGGCCGAGGCCGAGCTGCGCGGCCAGCGGCTCGAAGGCGGGCTTGCCGTCGCCACCGCCCTGAAGGCTCGCGATCGCCGGGAACAGCACCAGCACGAGCACCATCGCGAGGTCCTCGACGATGAGCCAGCCGACGGCGATGCGGCCGCGGTCGGTCTCCATCAGGCGTTTCTCCCCGAGCGCACGAAGCAGGACAACGGTGCTTGCGACCGACAGGGCCAGCCCGAACACGAGTCCGGCGCTGGCGCCCCAGCCCATCAGCATCGCAAGGCCGAGGCCCATCAGGGTTGCGACCGCGATCTGCACGACGGCGCCGGGCACGGCGATGTTGCGGACGCTGAGCAGATCCTGCAGCGAGAAATGCAGGCCGACGCCGAACATCAGCAGGATAATTCCGAGCTCCGACAGCTCGGTCGCGAGCGCCTGGTCGGCGACGAAGCCCGGCGTGAACGGACCGACGGCGACACCGGCGAGGAGATATCCGACCAGCGGCGGTATGCGGAACCGCTGCGCGAGCGTTCCCAGTACGAAGGCTAGTCCAAGTCCAACGACGATGGTGGCGATGAGAGGTGTGTCATGCGGCATTTTTGCCTTTTGGCACAGCATGCAGGCGCGCGCACCGCGACCAAGTGAGGCGGCTCGGCGCGCGACGCCTTGTCGCAATCGCGCGGTCAGATCGACCAGTAGTTTGCGTGCGCGTAGGGCCGCGAACGATCGCCCCAGTCGAATTCGTCGCCGTCGAACTCGCACGGTCCGCTGGCCAATTCGTCCAGCGTCACCTCGATACGAAAAGCCTGTCGCGCGGGATCGAATTTCAGCGCGCTCCACTGGATCGGATAATGGTGGCGCGTGCCGATCAGCCCGCCGGTCTTGATCACGGCGTAGGCGACCGTGCCGGTCACCTTGTCGAGCATCAGCCGCTCGATCGTGCCGAGCTTCGTGCCATCGCGCCCATAGACGCCGACGTGCTCCACGCGATCACTGGGAACCATGGTGTGCTGCATGGCCTCCTCCCTGTTATCTTGCGTGGGGCGGATTATAGGCCCGCGGACGCGAGGCGCCAACGGCCGTTGCTACAGCAGCTGCGACCGCACCGATTCCGCACCCTCGCGCAGCAGCGGCAGGAAGCGGTCGATCAACTCCTGCGCCGGCACACGGTCGACATGGGCGCCCATGTTGATGGCGGCGACGATGACGCCATCGTAACGGCGCACGGGAACCGAGATCGAGCGGAAATGCGCTTCGGCCTCGCGGTCGACCAGCGAGTAGCCCTGCGCGCGGTCGGCCGTGATGCGCGCGAGCAGCGCCTTCACCTCCGTCTCGGTCTGTGGCGTCAGCGCCGCGCGCGTCATCGCCTTCAGGCGCGCGGCGAGTTCCGCATCGCCGAACTGGCCCAGTATGGCGCGTCCGACCGAGGTGCAGAAGGCCGGCAGCCGATACCCGATCTCCAGCCCTCCGGAGAAGACGCGCGCGGGACCGCCGCGCGCGATGAACACGACGTCATCGCCATCGAGCACGGCGAGCGACGAGATTTCCTGCGCCGCCGTCGCGATGCGGTCGAGCACGGGCTGCAGCACGGCGACGAGCTGGCTCGACCGCAGATAGGATGCCGCCAGCGTCAGCACATGCGGGGTCAGCGAGAACAGCTTTCCGTCGCCACTGACGAAGCCGCCACGCTGGAGCGTGAACAGCATGCGCCGCGCGGTCGCGCGCGGCAGATCGGCGGCACGCGCAAGATCGCTGAGCGTCATCGGGCCCGCATTCGTGCCGAAGCACTGAAGCAACCGCAGGCCGCGATCGAGGCTCTCGACGAAATCCGTCGCGCGCTCCCCAATCTCGCTCCGCTTCAGCTTGGGCATGAGCCTCTGACGATCTGCAAAATAATGCTTGCTGCTTGTCCCCGGCATGCCATAATTCGCCCATTCGTTCAATAGGCGAACAAACGCCACTCCACAAGGATGCTACTGCCATGATGAGCCAGGAGCAGAACGACCTGATCACCCGCACCGGGCCGAAGGATCCGTGCGGCAAGCTGATGCGGAGCTATTGGCAACCGGCGGCGCTGGTCGATGAGCTCCAGGGCGAGCGGCCGATCCGGCCCGTCAGGCTGTTGGGCGAGAACCTCGTGCTGTTCCGCGACGAGAGCGGACGCTACGGCCTGATCGACCGCCACTGCGCGCATCGCGGCGCCGACCTCGCCTTCGGACGGCTGGAGCATGGCGGCCTGCGCTGCGCCTTCCACGGCTGGCTGTTCGACGCCACCGGCCAGTGCATCGAGACCCCGGCGGAGCCGAAGGATTCAAAACTCTGCCAGAACATCCGCCAGCGCTCCTATCCGGTGGTGGAGAAGAGCGGCATCCTCTGGGCCTGGCTCGGCGAGGGTGCGCCGCCGGCATTTCCGGAGATCGACTGCTTTGTGGCGCCCGGTACGCACACCTTCGCGTTCAAAGGGCACATGGCCTGCAACTGGCTGCAGGCGCTCGAGGTCGGCATCGATCCCGCGCACGCTTCCTACCTGCACCGCTTCTTCGAGGACGAGGACACGTCCACCGCCTACGGCAAGCAGTTCCGCGGCGCCTCCGCAGGCAGCGACCTGCCGATGACAAAAATCCTGCGCGAATACGATCGCCCGATCATCAATGTCGAGCACACCGAATACGGCCTGCGGCTGATCGCGCTGCGCGAGATCGACGAGGAGCGCACCCATGTCCGCGTCACCAACCAGCTCTTTCCGCACGGCTTCGTCATTCCCATGAGCCAGGAGATGACGATCACGCAGTGGCACGTGCCGGTCGACGACGAGAACTGCTATTGGTACGCGATCTTCACCAGCTACACCGCGCCGGTGGACAAGCAGAAGATGCGCGATCAGCGGCTCGAGCTCTACGAGCTGCCCGACTACAAGTCGCGCAAGAACAGGAGCAACGATTACGGGTTTGACCCGCACGAGCAGCAGACCGCGACCTATACCGGCATGGGCAGTGACATCAACGTCCATGACCAGTGGGCGGTGGAATCGATGGGCGCGATCCAGGACCGCACGAAAGAGCATCTCGGTTCGAGCGACAAGGCGATCGTGCAGTATCGCCGCCTGCTGCGGCAGGAGATCGAGAAGGTGGTGGGCGGCGAGAGGCCGATGCTGCATCTCGACGACAGCAATGCGCGCAGCATCCAGGGCCCGGCGACCATGGACGGTATCGGCCCGACGAGGGGCTGGGAGACCTACTGGATGGAAGTCGACGTCAAGCGCCGCCGCGGCGCGCCCTGGACCGCGCCGGTGCCGAAGGAGATCGCCGACAACGTGCACCGGCTGACGGCGGCGGAGTGAGGATGCTGTTCGCCGCGAGTACGCGTGAGTTGGAACGAAGCCTCCACACTCTGCGCTGTCATGCCCCGCGAAGGCGGGGCATCCAGTACGCCGCGGCCCCTCATGGACACACGACTGCCTCTGGAATACTGGATCGTCCGCTTTCGCGGACGATGACAGTGTGCCTTATATTCTCACCGAACGAGAAGGAACCATCCACGTGACTTTCGTCGCGCGTCACGCGCTGTGGTCGGACGAGCAGAAGGACGCCGCTCAGCGCATGCGGCGTCTCGTCGAGGAGCAAAATCTCGAGGTCGTCCGCCTCGCCTTCCCCGACCAGCACGGCATTTTGCGCGGCAAGACCATCATCGCGTCCGAGGCGATCGCCGCGCTGGAAAGCGGCTGCTCCATCACCACGACCATGCTCGCCAAGGACACCTCGCACCGCACGGTGTTTCCGGTATTCACGTCGGGCGGCGGGTTCGGCATGAAGGAGATGGAAGGCGCGGCCGACGTGCTGATGGTCGCCGACCCCGCCACCTTCCGCATCCTGCCATGGGCCCCTGCGACCGGCTGGGTGCTGTGCGACCTCTACTTCAATGACGGCCGTCCGGTGCCGTTCGCAACGCGCGGGCTCTATCGCAAGGTGCTCGACGATCTCGCCAGCCGCGGCCACGACTTCGTCGCGGGGCTCGAGGTCGAATTCCACATCTTCAAGCTCGACGATCCGCATCTGCGCGCGGAGGACGCGGGGCAACCGGGCACACCGCCCTCAGTGAGCCTGCTCAGCCAGGGCTACCAGTACCTCACCGAGCAGCGCTTCGACCAGATGGAGCCGGTGCTGGAGATCCTGCGTCGCGACATCGTCGCGCTCGGGCTGCCCCTGCGTTCGGTCGAGGTCGAGTTCGGGCCGAGCCAGTGCGAATTCACCTTCGCGCCGAGGAAGGGCCTGGAGCCTGCCGACAACATGGTGCTGTTCCGCTCCGCCGTGAAGCAGATCGCGCGTAGGCACGGCTATCACGCCACCTTCATGTGCAGGCCGAAGCTCGCCAATTTGTTCGCGAGCGGCTGGCATCTGCACCAGTCGGTCGTGTCGCGCGCCAGCGGCGAAAATCTGTTCATGGCGAAGGAGGCCGCCCAGCCGCTCAGCGAGTTCGGCCGGGCCTGGCTCGCGGGACTGCTCGACCATGCCCGCGCGGCCACAATGTTCACCACGCCGACCATCAACGGCTACAAGCGCTACCGTTCCTATTCGCTGGCGCCCGACCGCGCGATCTGGGGCCGCGACAATCGCGGCGTCATGATCCGTGTGCTCGGCGGCGCAAACGACGCCGCGACGCGGCTAGAGAACCGCGTCGGCGAGCCCGCCGCCAACCCCTATCTCTACATGGCCGCGCAGATCCTTTCCGGGCTCGACGGCGTCGACCGCAGGCTCGATCCCGGCCCTTCTGCCGATACGCCCTACGAGACCAGGGCGCCACTGTTGCCAAAGAGCTTGCGCGATGCGGTCTCCGCGCTGAAGGACGACCCGTTCTTCCGGGAAAAATTCGGTGCCGAGTTCGTGGACTACTACACCCACATCAAGAACGCCGAGATCGACCGCTTCCTGTCCGAGGTGACGGACTGGGAGCACCGGGAATACTTTGAGATGTTTTAAGCCCCAACGTCGTCCCGGCGAAGGCCGCGACCCATACCCACAGGGAGACCTTTGGCGAAGACTGGTCATTCGGGACTTCTATCGCTCACAATCGAAAGATCACGCGGTATGGGTCCCGGCTTTCGCCGGGACGACGCCGAGTGTGAGGCACCGGCACGCCGGCCCCTCACCGCCTCAAATCCCCAGATACTTATGCTGCAGATCCGGCTCGGCCATGAGCTGATCCGACGTGCCGCTCCACACCGTCCTGCCGCGCTCGATGATGTAGTGGCGGTCGCAGATGCGGGCGAGATGATCGACGTTCTTGTCGACGACGAGGATCGACTGTCCGCGATTCTTGAGCATCGACAAGCAGTGCCAGATCTCCTCGCGGATCAGCGGCGCCAGGCCCTCGGTGGCCTCGTCCAGGATCAGGAGCTTTGGATTGGTCATCAGCGCGCGGCCGATCGCGAGCATCTGCTGCTCGCCGCCGGAAAGCTGATTGCCCATGTTGGCGGCGCGTTCGGCCAGCCGCGGAAACAGCACGTAGATCGCGGCGAGCGTCCAGGGATTGGCGCTGTCGAAACGATCGGCGGCGGCCGCGACGAGATTTTCGCGCACGGTGAGGTTCGGGAAGATCTGGCGCCCTTCGGGCACGAGGCCGACGCCGAGTTTTGCGATCCGGTAGGACGGAAGCTGCCGCACTTCGGTGCCGGCGAAGCGAATGCTGCCCGAGCGTGCCGGGGTCAGGCCCATGATGGAGCGGATGGTGGTGGTCTTGCCCATGCCGTTGCGGCCCATCAGCGAGACCATCTCGCCCGGCCTGATCGACAGCGACAGGCCGAACAGCACCTGGGAAAGGCCGTAGCAGGTCTCGATGCCGTCGACGTCGAGCAGCGTCATTTCCTCAGCCATGACTTTTTCAGCCATGCCGCGTCACCACGTGCTGGTCGCCGAGATAGGCGCGCTTGACGTCCTCGTTCTGGCGGATCGCGGCTGGATCGCCCGAGGCGATGACGCGGCCATAGACCAGCACCGAGATGCGGTCGGCGAGCGCGAACACCGCTTCCATGTCGTGCTCCACCAGCACGATCGAGACCTCCTTGCGCAGCTCCTGCAGCAGCTTGACCATGCGCTGGGATTCGGTGGCACCCAGGCCCGCCATCGGCTCGTCGAGCAGCAGGAGCTTCGGCTTGCTTGCCAGCGCCACCGCAAGCTCGAGCTCGCGCCGCTCGCCATGGCTGAGCCTGCTCACGACGACGTCGGCGCGATGCGCAAGTCCGACGCGGTCGAGCGCGGCATGGGCGGCGTCGCGCAGGCCCCGTTCCTTGCGCGCATTGGCGAAGAAGCGGAACGAGTGTCCTGCATGCGCCTGAGCGGCGAGCGCGACGTTGTCGGCGGCGGTGAAGTCGAGCAGCAGCGAGGTGATCTGGAACGACCGCGCGAGGCCCAGCGCGCAGCGGCGATAGGCCGGCAGGTACGTGATGTCGAGGCCGCCGAGCAAGACGCTGCCCGCATGCGGCGCGAGATGTCCGGTGAGCTGGCTGATCAGCGTGGTCTTGCCGGCGCCATTCGGGCCGATGATCGCGTGCAGCTCTCCGCCGGCGACGTCGAGCGAGACGTTGTCGGTCGCGATGATGCCGCCGAAGCGGCGCACCAGGTTTTCGACGCGGAGCAGCGGTTCAGCCACGGCCGGCCCTCCCGATCAGGCCCATGATGCCGCCGCGGCCGAACAGCACGATCAGCAGCAGCAATGGGCCGAGGATCAGCGCCCAATATTCGGTGACCTGCGACAAGAACTCCTCCAGCAGCAGGAACACCACCGCGCCCATGACGGGGCCGAACAGCGTGCCCATGCCGCCGAGAATGACCATCACCATCAGGTCGCCGGAGCGAGTCCAGTACATCACGGCCGGGCTGACGAAATCGGTGTTGTTGGCGAGCAGCGCGCCGGCAAGGCCGCACATCGTGCCCGAGATGACGAAGCAGACGAGCTGGTAGCGCTTGGCCGGAAAGCCGATCGCCTGCATGCGCTGCTCGTTGGAGCGCAGGCCCTGCACGACGAGGCCGAAGCGCGAATTGACGATGCGCCAGATCAGGAGCAGCACACCGAACAGGCAGGCGAGGCAGAGATAGTAGAACTGCGTGCGGTTCGACAGGTTGACCAGCCCGGAGAAGTCGCTGCGCTTGTAGACGGTCAGGCCGTCATCGCCGCCGTAACGGGCGAGCCCGGAGGCGACGTAATACGCCATCTGCGCGAAGGCGAGCGTGATCATGATGAAATAGACGCCGCGGGTGCGCAAGGAGAGCGCGCCGATCACCAGCGCATAGATTGCGGAGGCGGCGAGCGCGACCGGAAACTGAATCCAGCCGGAGCCGACGCCTTCCTGCGCGAGCATGCCGACCGCGTAGCCGCCGATACCGAGATAGGCCGCGTGGCCGAAGCTCGTCATGCCGCCATAGCCCATGATGAGATTGAGGCTCGCGGCCGCCAGCGCCAGGATGACTATGCGGGTGAACAGCGTCAGGATGAAGATGTTGCCGGACAGATGCGAATAGAGCGGCAGCAGCACGAGGCCCGCCAGCATCAGGGCCGTGACGGCCTTGCTCACGGTGAAAGCCTTCATCGACGGTTGGCCGGAAACAGCCCCTCCGGCCGCACCACCAGCACGATCGCCATCAAGAGGTAGATCAGCATGGACGACAGCGCGGGCGCGGCGGTGGAGGCGGCGGCGCCGCTCAGCACCTGGCGCAGCAGGTTGGGCAGGAAGGCGCGGCCGAGCGTGTCGATCATGCCGACGAAGATCGCGGCGAGGAACGCGCCGCGGATCGAGCCGATGCCGCCGATCACGATGATGACGAAAGCGAGGATCAGGATGTTCTCGCCCATGCCGATCTGCACGGTGAGGATCGGCGCCTGCATCAGGCCCGCAAGGCCGGCGAGCGCGGCGCCGAGGCCGAACACCAGCGTGTAGAGCAGCTTGATGTTGATGCCGAGCGCGCCGATCATCTCGCGGTTGGAGGCGCCGGCGCGGATCAGCATGCCGATGCGGGTGCGCATCACGCCGAGATAGAGCAGCAGCGCCACCAGCAGCGCGACCGCGATGATGGCGAGGCGATAGGCGGGATAGTGAATGCCGGGCAGGATCGGCACCGGCACGGTGAGCCAGGCCGGCAGCGGCAGCGCGAGGCCGGCCGGGCCCCAGATCAGCCGCACCGCCTCGTTGAAGAACAGGATCAGGCCGAAGGTCGCGAGCACATGGTCGAGATGGTCGCGCCCGTAGAGATGCCGCAGCGCTCCCATCTCGAGCACGATGCCGAGCACGAGCGTCGCACCGAGCGCCAGCAGCGCACCGATCAGGAAGCTGCCGGTCCAGGCCGCGAAGGTCGCGGCGAAATAGGCGCCCATCATGTAGAGCGAGCTGTGCGCGAGGTTGACGAGATCCATGATCCCGAACACCAGCGTCAGGCCGGCGGCGAGCAGGAACAGGAGCAGGCCGAACTGCAATCCGTTCAAGAACTGTTCGACGACGAGCAGCATCAAGACTCTTTCAGGCGCGCGCAGCGTCGCGCCGATGTTCGAACACGGTCGCCATCAGTGAAAGAGCTCCCCCTGCCTCTTCAAGGCCGAAAAATGGGTAATGGCAGTATCGTTCCGAGGCAAGAGCGATTCGACACCAAACATGCACTTTGTTGCATCCCGGCGTGGGAGCGAACGCACCCTTGCAAGAAGGCTGCCGTACGGCATGGGTCAACCTGTCACACCATCGCGCTCCTGAGGGAGCACTGGGTGGGCATGGAATGGTCAGGGGAGTTGGCGCAACAACTCGCAGTCACGGGGCAGCGCCGCGAGGCTGCCTGAGATCGTGATCCCTCTCCCGGCCGGCAGCTTGCGGGGCTATCCGATTCACACATCGGTATTGTTCTGCTGCGAGTGGCGCATCATCAGATTGGTGCCGCGCTTCATGGCT
>NZ_JAFCJJ010000054.1 GCF_018131015.1 Bradyrhizobium diazoefficiens | reverse complement strand
TAACCAACAGGCCGCTCGCGAGCGCGCTTCCAAATCGCGCCGTAGCGAGCGGGCGGCCGGCCCGTTACTCCATCTACAGGATAACACAGACCGCCTCACGCGTCCTTGTGGGCGCCGGGATGAATCAAAATATCGCGCGCGGCGGCGAGGTCCATGAAGGCCTCCGCGCTGCCGCCCTGGTCGGGATGCATGCCCTTGGCGGCGCGGCGATAGGCCTGGTTGATGTCCTCGCAGGTGAGCTGGACCGCGAGCGGCAGGCCGAGCACCTTGCGGGCGCGGTCCTCGCTCGACAGCTTCTTCGGCTTGGCGCTGCGGCGGCCGAAGCGCGGCGCGGTCAGGTCATGGATGACCTCGAGGATCACACCGAGACGGCGCCGGGCCGCCACCGCGACACCCTGGTCGTCGTTGTCGGCCGCCTGGCGCAGCACCGGAAGCCCCTGCTCTGCCGCCTGCCGCAACGTCGCATCGCCGCTGGTCCGCGCGATCTCGGCCACGATCCGGCCCGCCTCCGCCCAGTCGGCGGATTGCGCCGACCGCAGACGTTCGAGAGCGAGTTTCCAGGGGTCGAGCCGGTCCATCATGCGCGTAACGTTTAGCAACACCGAGCAGTATGCCAAGCCCGGCGTTTCCGGCCCCTTAATTTCGAGTTAGCCTTTCATGAAACTTCGAAACGAATCCGGGAGGAAAATCGCATGGCATTGCTCGCAAACCACATCGCCGTCGTCACCGGCGCCGGGTCCGGCATCGGCCAGGCGATCGCGGCCGGCTATGCCCGTGAAGGCGCGCAAGTCGTACTGCTCGACGTCAATGCCGGGACGGTCGCGGAAGCTGCCGAGGAGATCCGGAAAGCGGGCGGCAAGGCCGAAAGCTTTGCGCTCGACGTGACCCGGCGCGACGACTGTTTTGCACTCGCAAAGCGGGTCGCCGACGAGGTCGGGCCGGCCTCGATCCTCGTCAACAATGCCGGCATTACCCGTCGCAACGCCTTCACCGCCGAGACCGAGACGGTGGCCAAGGACTGGAACGACATCATCGCGCTCAACCTCAACGGCGTCTTCAACATGACGCAGGCCTTCCTCGCGCCGCTGCGCGCGAGCAAGGGCCGCATCGTCAATATCGGCTCGATCCAGTCCTTCGTGCATCTGCGCACGCCGAGCTCGGCGGCCTACACCACCTCGAAGCACGGCGTGCTCGGTTTCACCAAGGCGCTCGCGGTCGAACTCGGCAAGGAAGGCGTGCGGGTCAACGCGATCGGCCCGGGCTTCATCGAGACCAACATCAACGCCAATGTGCGGGCGAGCAATCCGGCGTTGGTGCAGGCCTTCGTCGACCACACCCCGCTGGCGCGCACCGGCAAGCCCGAGGACATCGTCGGCCCCGCGATCTTCCTCGCCTCGGACCTGTCTGCCTACGTCACCGGGACGATTCTGATGGTGGACGGCGGTTACCGCACGGTATGAGCGAGGGCGCGACAGCTTCACAACTTGCCCTTTGCCCGATCGCGGCGGCTTCGCGGCATTCTAGAGGTCAATTGGTGCGCCGCGCCCGCCGTTAACTTTCCGTTAACCAAAGCCGCACACCGTGAACCTGCGGCTTGGGGGTCGTTTGTTCTCGATCCGCCTCCAATGATGGAGGCGGGCGTTGATCGGGAGGTTGTGTCGATGACCACTGTTCATGTCGCTGCGCCAGTGCCGGGCGCGCAATTCCTTGCCCCCAACGAGATCGTCCTGCTGCTGATCGGCGCGACCGTCGACGAGGTCGAGCGCGAGCTCGTGCTGCAGACGCTCGCGCGCTGCGACGGCAACCGCACGCGCGCGGCCCGCGTGCTCGGCCTGTCGGTGCGGACGCTGCGCAACAAGATCAGGCTCTACGCCGCCTCCGGCATCGACGTGCCCGCCAGTCACGACTAGCCGCAAGGCCGCAAACGGTCGATTGATGTTGATCGCGCCCGGCGCGGCGCCTCGGCGGAATTGCTGCTGTCGTCAAACGCCGCTAACTTTCCCCTCCGCAGAGGGAGTAGTGGCGTGGCAGACGATCAGGGACGACGGCAGGGACCTCCGGGTCCGCGCGGACGGCAGGGCGAGCCGGGACGGCCGGGACCGCAGGGTCATCCTGGCAAGCGGGGACCGGATGGCGCACGCGGCAAGCCGGGTCCGCAGGGCAGACCGGGGCCGGCCGGCAAGGCCGGCGCGCCGGGCAAGGCGGGGTTGCCGGGTAAGCCGGGCGAGGCCGGGGCGCGAGGTGCTGCAGGACCGCAAGGCCCCGCCGGACCGCAAGGGCCCGCCGGTGCGCAAGGCCCGCGCGGCGAGCCAGGCCCGCCCGGCCAGTTGCCGTCGATCGAGCAGGTGCTGCCGTGGCTGGAACAGCTCTTCGACGCCTGGGACGAACGCCGCCGCCAGCGCGAGCACGAAGCCGCCGAACGCGCGGCGCTGGACGCTGCCGTGCAGGAGGATGCCTATCCGTCCTTCGATGCAGAGGACGACGACGCCGATAGCGACGAGCCCAGGAAGAAGAAGAAAAAGAAGAAGCACGGCCGCAAGGACGACTAGCGGCGCCCGCGCGCCTCGTCCTTGTCCGGCAACATGCCCATGCGCTCGAATTGCCAGCGCATGGCGCGATACCAGAGATAGCCGACCCCCGCGCCGCACAAGGCCAGCACAACGACGTCGGCGCGGCTGAAAGAGCCGCTCCACCACATCATCCAGGCGGTCCACAGCAGCGTGAAGACAATGGCACCTGCCTTCAGAAAAATGAGGCGGCGGCTCATGATCGGCTCCGGGCTGTCAAAATCCCGGCGGACATCGTCGCGCAGCGCATCGCGCAGGACCGTGAGCCAGATCACGGAGCAGCCTTCCGCCGGCGCTACCCGAAGCGCTGCCGCGAGCGCTCCCGCGCCTTCTCCGCCTCGATCTCGCGGTCGCGCGCCGGCGCGTGGGTGTGGAGCAAGGTCAGCAGCCGGCGCGCGGCGTCCGACACCTCCGCCACCGCGCGGTCGAAGGCCTCCTCGTTGGCCTGCGACGGCTTGTTGAAGCCGGAGAGTTTTCGCACGAACTGGAGCGCGCTGGCATGGATCTCGTCCTCCGTGGCCGGCGGCTCGAAGTTGAACAGCGTCTTGATATTGCGGCACATGCACTCTCTCCGGTCTGTTTCCCTCAAGGACGATCGGCGGCGCCGAAATCCTACATCCTTCCGGGCGCTTCTGCTAAGGTCCGCGGCAACGCGGCCGCCGTGTATGAGCCGCATGGGGAGAGAAACATGAAGGCTTCTTGCGCAGCGCTGTCGGCCATCCTGCTGTCCGTCTCGACATCGGTCCTGGCCGCCGACTATCCGGCGCCGAAACAGGGCGACTGGACCGCCAGGGATTTCAAGTTCCACACCGGCGAAACCATGGCGGAGCTGAAGCTGCACTACACCACCGTCGGCGACCCCTCAGGCCAACCCGTGCTGGTGCTGCACGGAACGGGCGGCTCGGGCGCGAGTATGCTGTCGCCCGCCTTCGCCGGGGAAATGTTCGGCGCAGGCCAGCCGCTCGACGCGTCCAAATATTACATCATCCTTCCCGACGCGATCGGCCACGGCAAATCCTCAAAGCCGTCCGACGGCATGAAGACGAGCTTCCCGAAATACAATTACGACGACATGGTCGAGGCGCAGCATCGCCTCGTGAAGGAGGGACTTGGCATAAAGCATCTGCGCCTTGTGATCGGCAATTCGATGGGCGGCATGCAGACCTGGCTGTGGGGCGAGAAATATCCGAAGGAGATGGACGCGCTGGTGCCGATGGCCTCGCAGCCGACCGAGATGGCCTCGCGCAACTGGATGATGCGGCGGATCATGCTCGACACCATCCGCAACGACCCCGACTACAATGGCGGCAACTACACCAGCCAGCCGCGCATGATGAAATACGCCATCACCGCCTACGGCATCGCCAGCATCGGCGGCACGCTCGCCTATCAGCAGCAGGCGCCGACCGCGGCCAAGGCCGACAAGATCATCGACGACCGGCTGGCGGCGCCGATCACGGCGGATGCCAACGACTTCCTCTACCAGTGGGGCTCCTCCCAGGACTACAATGCCGCCGAGAAGCTGGAGCAGATCGAGGCCTCGCTGCTGCTGATCAATTCCGCCGACGACGAGCGCAATCCGCCCGAGACGGGGCTCACCGAAGAAGCGATGAAGCGGGTCAAAAGCGGCAAGCTGTTCCTCATTCCCGCGAGCACCGAGACGCGCGGCCACGGCACCACCGGCAATGCAAAATTCTACAGCGAGCAGGTCCGGCAATTGCTGCAGACCGCGCCGCAACGGACGATGTGAGGCGAACGGCAAACGCGATGTCGACAGTCCGTTTTCGCCGGGCCGCGCTCGCGCTTCCCGGCGTCATCGAAGGCGCACATCACGGCCACGCCGACTTCCGGGTCGGCAAGCGCGTGTTCGCCTCGCTCGGCTATCCCGATGACGCATGGGGCATGGTCAAGCTGACGCCGGAGCAGCAGACCCTGCTGGTCGAGACCGAGCCGGAGATGTTCCGTCCGGTGCCCGGCGCCTGGGGCAGGAACGGCAGCACCAATGTGAGGCTGGCCAAGGCCGACCAGGTCACGCTCAAGAGCGCGCTCACGATGGCATGGCGCAACGTCGCGCGCAAATCATTGCTTGCCGCCGTGTAGGACGCTCAGGCCTTGAGGCCTCGTTTCGGCGAGGCCTCGACATATTCGATGTCATCGCTGAAATCGTCGAGCGCGCCGCGGACGGATTTGGCGTCGGCCGCCGCGATGGTGAAGATCGCGGCGAGGTTTTGCCGCTTCTGTCCCGGAAACAGGCTCTTGGCGGCGTAGCCGGCATCGCCGAGCGTCTTGATGATCATGCGCCGCCGGCGCTGATCGACATGATCGTGAAATTTGAACTGCACGGACATGCCCGAAAGCTAGCCGTTCGCGGCGCCCGATCAAGGTCGCGGAATCTATTTTCGTCCCTTTCTCTTCTTTGCCTTGGCAGTCTTCCTGCCCGACTTCCTTACCGGTTTCACGCGGCCGAGCGCGGCAGCAACATCCAGCAGGCCGGCGCCGTATTGCGGCGTGAAATCCTTGGCCCCCATTGCCGGCAGTTTGGTCGCGGTCGCGATCAAGCGCCTCGCAACTGCAAGCCCGGCCGCCCTGGATTTCGGCTTGTGGATGTAGACGAGTGCGGCGGCGCCCGTCACATGTGGCGTTGCCATCGACGTCCCCGGCCAGGAATCGTAGCTGGTATGATCGGCGAAGCTTGCCTTCACCCGCGGCACCGTCGACAGGATGTTGACACCCGGCGCGACCAGCTTGATGTGCCTTCCGGTGTTGGAAAACGAAGCACGCCGGTGCGACTCGTCGACGGCGCCGACGCCGATCGTGTCGGGATAGCCCGCTGGATACTCCTTCGGATTGTTCTCCTCGAACTCGTTACCCATCGCGGTCGAGATGACGACGCCGGCATTGATGAGTTCGGCGAAGGCCGTCGCTTCGGTCTTCGAATGCTCGACACCACCAATGCTGAGGTTGATGACCTTGATGTTGGAATCGAGCGCGGCCGTGAGCGCCTGGCTGTAGAAGTCGAAGTTGAAATTCTCGTCGTCGCCTTTGCGCTTGGGATCGTCGAAGACCTTCCAGCAGTGCAGCCGGCAATTGGCCAGGCCCGCGACACCGACCGAATTGTTGACCACGGCGGCGATCGTGCCGCTGACATGGGTGCCATGGCCGAGAAAATCACGCTCCCCGTTGCCGTCGTGGCGGTACTCCTCGATCGCATCAGCGAGATCGGGGTGTCCGGCGTCGACCCCGCTATCGAGCACGGCGACATGAACCCGTCCCGCACCCGGCCGCGGTCTGTCGAACCACCTGATGGCGCGAAGGCCCCACTGCCTGATCTTCATGGGATCGGCAGCGGCGGCGAGCCACCGGTTGGGGACAGGTTCGACCAGATCCATCGCCCTGGAGGCCCTCAGGCGCTTCAGGACCGAGGCATCGATCTTTCCGTCCTTGACTTGCACGATCTGAAATCCGGCCAGCGCCTCCCGTGGTGCCGCCGTTGCGGAGCGCGCGATCGAGCGGTGAACAGCGGCAAGGGCCCGCGGCTGCGCGGGTGCATCGCCGTCACCGACAACGAACAGCGGCTTCATCGATTGAAGCCCGAAATTGTCGCGCAGGAAACCGAACGGACCTGTGACGTCATCGGGCATCGCGGCTGCCAGCGCGCGTGCCGTCGTCGCCTGAAGCGAAACCGCCGCGACATGACGCGCGACGGCCGGCTTCAACCGGATGATGAGCTGTCCCGGAACATGCTTGCGACGGCGCGGCCGATCGCCGGCGACCCGCATTGCCTGCGTTGAGGCCATGACAAATCCCCTTCTCGAAAAAGCTAAAGTATGCACCCGTTATAAGCGAGATCGTTGCTCCAGGCTACCTGCGCCATCCGGCGCGCCTGCTGCCGGCCATTGGCGCAATGCACCGAGGCGTGACAAAGGGATAGCGGGCAGACCGGAGGATGGTATTCTCAAGCCCTCAAACAGGGAGACCTTCGTGACCGACCTCTGCGCCGAAGACCTCGCCACCATCTATGCCAAGCCGACGCCGCGCGTGATCGCAAAGGCCCGTCCCGCAATTGATGCTCATGCGAAGAAATTCATCGAGATGTCGCCGTTCTGCGTGCTCGCGACATCGGGCACCGACGGCAGCGTCGACGCCTCGCCGCGCGGCGGAAGCATTGGCTTCGTCCATGTCGCCGGTCCCAACCGGTTGCTGATGCCCGACCGCTCCGGCAACAACCGGATCGACAGTTTCCGGAATGTCGTCGAAGGCTCGGGCTTTGTGCATCTGCTGTTCTTCGTCCCAGGCATCGACGAGACCTTGCGCGTCGGCGGCCGCGGCACGCTGTCGGCCGATCCGGATCTGCTGGCTTCGATGGTGGAATTCGGCAAACCGCCACGCGCGGTGCTGAGCGTCGCCGTCAGCGAAGTCTATTTCCACTGCGGCAAGGCGCTGATGCGCTCAAAGCTGTGGTCGCCGGAGAAAGTGGAGCGCTCGGTGATGCCGAGCGTCGCCCAGGTGATCCACGATCAGACCGGCCTCGGCGAGCCCGAGAGCCAGGAGGCCGTGGTGGAGCGTTACAAGACGCAATTGTAAGACGGTGCAGGCGCGACAAATCTCAGTGTCGTCCCGGACAAGCGAAGCGCCGATCCGGGACCCATAACCACGAACATCGTTTGACGAAGACTCGAGGTTACCAGCCCCGCACCACAACTACTCCCTGTGGTAATGGGTCCCGGCCTTCGCCGGGACGACAGTGGAGTGTGTGGCGAAGCTAGTGCGCCAGCCTAGTGCCCCTCGCCCTCGAGCCCGCCGACGTGCTTCTGGGTGTAGAGTTCGAGGCCGATGCGGCCGATCAGGTCGAGCTGGGTTTCGAGGAAGTCGATGTGGTGCTCCTCGTCGCTCATCAGCTTCTCGAACAGGTCGCGCGTGACGTAGTCCTTGACGCTGTGGCAGTAGGTCGCCGCTTCCTGGTAGAGCGCGCGCGCGCTCATCTCCGCGGCGAGATCGCACTCGATGATCTCCTTGACGTTCTGGCCGATGCGCAGGGGATCGAGCACCTGCATGTTCGGGAAGCCGTCGAAGAAGATGATGCGATCGGTGAGCTTGTCGGCGTGCTCCATCTCCTCGATGGATTCCTTGCGCCAGACCTTCGCCATTTCGAGGAGGCCCCAGTTGTTCAGGAAGCGGTAGTGCAGCCAGTACTGGTTGATCGCAGTCAGCTCGTGACGCAGCGCCTTGTTGAGATAGTCGATAACCTTTGCGTCGCCTTGCATGGTTCACTCCAGCTCTTGCCAGCCTTTGCGTCCGGATCGGACCCAAGCCGAATTTAGAATTCTTCTAAGTGAGTTTGGGGACGAGGGCAACCAGCCACGGCGACGCAGCCGGGGGATAGCTCGGCCGATGAGGATGGAAATTCAGCAGGCCGCGAGGGCGAACTGGGCTTGCGCGGCCGTCTCGTCGTTGGCGGCCACCGTGTGGGAGTGCGGACAACCCGAGCAGCAGGATTTGGCACAGGGGCCCAGCGCTTCGTCGATGATGGTCTTGATCGTGCGCGCGCAACGGCCGCATTCGGCGCTGCAGCCGAGGCATCCATAGACTTGCTTGGCATGGCGCACGGCGTCGTCGGACTCGGCGACGGCAGCGCGAATGTCGTCGTCGCTCAGCACGTTACAGGAACAAACGATCATGGAAGCGGCAGACCCTTCGGTGATGCGTCATCATCGATATTTAAGCGGCCGGCCGGATGCAAAGGGAAAAACCGGTATTTGAAGCTATTCCAAACTGGCCTGGTAAGAGCCTAGAACGACTCTAAGATTCGGCGTTGCGCTGGATCAAGATTGCCGGTGGGCCTAGTCGCCGCCACCACCTCCCCCACCGTCGCCGCCGCCTCCGCAATCCCCGCCGCCGCTGCCGCTATCGCCGCCGGAACAACTGCCGCTGTCGGTCGAACTGGCTGAACTGTCGCTGGAAAACCACAAGCCGCCGCCCGACCCCGAATAGCTGTCGGTGCCCCCGTTGCCGTCGGCCGCCGCGCGCGGGCGTCGTCCGCGGTTCAGGAGATAGCTGATCCAGCCGTAGCTGACCCCGCCGATGATTGCCGCCACGATCAGAGCATTAATGGCCGGGTTGCCCATCGGGATCTCCCTTTGACGGACTCTGCCGTTCATACCAATTTGTCGCCTCTGGCAAAGTTGCCGTTCATCGATCGTTCAAACGAGGTATGGAACCTACCTCACCAAAGTTCCCGTGTGTTGAAAGGTAAGCCAATGAAGAAGTCGCTCCTGGCGGTTGCCGCCGCCGCCACCCTGGCCCTGACGGCTGGAACCCCGGCCCACGCCCAGCGCGGCGTCGCCGCAGGCGTAGCCGCCGGCATCATCGGCGGCGCCATTGTCGGCGGCGCACTGGCCTCCCCCTATTATTACGGGCCCGGCTACGCCTATGGACCGGGCTATGGCCCTGGCTACTACCCGCCCCGCTACTACGCGCCCGGCCCCGGCTATGTCGCCGACGACTATTATGGCGGCGGCTGCGTCTGGCAGAGGCAGCGCTTCTGGGACGGCTACGCCTGGCGCTTCCGTCGCGTCAGGGTCTGCGGCTGAGGCGCACCTTCTTCCGGTTCATTGCGGACGCGCCGTTCATCCAGGGGCCTGAAAAAGACCGCTTTTTCTCGTCACAGCTCCGTGTGCGTTTACCGTGGATTGACCATTTGCGCGCTTCCTAGCTGCAAGACCCAATTCCACGAGAGTTCGCGTGAAACCTTTGAACCCCGGACGCTCCTCACAAGGAGCGTCCATCTCCCAGGAGAGCCAAGAGCATGAAGAAGACTTTAGTTGCCGCCCTCACGGTTGCGACGGTCGCCGGTTCGCTGGTGACCGCCACTCCGTCGGCCCAAGCGCATGACGGCGTCGGCGCCGGCCTCGCTGCCGGCCTGATCGGCGGCGCCATCGTCGGCGGCGCCATCGCGGCCAGCCGTCCGGCCTATGGCGGACCCGTGTACGTCGCCGAGCCCGGCCCGCCGCCCCCGCCCTGCTACTGGCAGCGCCAGCGCTACTGGGACGGTTACGGCTGGGTCGTTCGCCCAGTTCGCGTCTGCTACTGAGCTGATCGCAAGATCTGATCGCAAGGCGCATCCGCGCCGCGATCGAAGCCCGGCCGAGAGCATCGGCCGGGCTTTTTCATTGGGTCCTACCGCGCCGCCTGGATCGAGCGCAGCACCGCTTCGCTCGGCCAGCAGTCGACCTTCAGGCCTGCCGACTTCTGATAGGCGCCGAGCGCGGCGCGGGTCTGCATGCCGGCCTTGCCGTCGATCTTGTCCTTGTAGAGCCCGATCCGCGTCAGCCCGCGCTGCATGGCCTCGACATCGGTCGTGCGAAGCTGCTTCGAGGCAGACCAGGCGGTCGCGAACGGCAACGGGCTCGACATGCGGTCGCTGAGGTGGCCGACATAGAGCACGTAGAGGTCGGAGAAATTGTATTCCTTTATGACGAAGTAGTTCTTCGTGGTCAGGAACGACGGGCCGTAGATCCCTTCCGGCTGCAGCAGCGAGGCCGGCTGGGCCTGCTCGGCGGCGCTAAGCCTCGCGCCACGCACCGGCACAAAACCGTCGCGCAGCCACTGGCCGATCGGCTTGGTCACCTCCGGCACCCCGGCCGTGCAGTCGACCTTCGCCGGTGCCTGCACCTCGTAGGCCCAGCGCAGCCCGCTCTGCCAGCCCTTGTTGACAAGCTGCTGCGCGGCGGAGGCGAGCGCATCCGGCACCGAGTGCCAGATGTCGATGCGGCCATCGCCGTCGAAATCGACGCCGTGCTTGTAATACTCCGACGGAAGGAACTGTGTGAGCCCGGTCGCGCCGGCCCAGGACGAGCGCATGTCCTTGCGCGTCACCACGCCCTCGCCGAGGATCTTCAGCGCGAGGATGAACTCGTTGCGATAGGTGTCCTTGCGCCGGCCGACATAGGCCTGCGTCGCCAGCACGCGAACCAGATCATAGGGCAGCGTGTAGCGGCCGTAGTCGGTCTCGCGTCCCCAGATCGCGAGCATGACGGTCGCCGGCACGCCTGAGCTCTGCTCGATCTTGTCGAGCGCCGGGCGATATTTCTGCAGCAGGCGCTGCCCCTCGCGCGCAAGATTTGCGATCGCGGCTTCTCTGACGTAGTCGGCCGGCACCTGCACGAACTCGGCCTGCGACGGCGCGCCGGTCGCGGGCCGCCCGGGCAGGATCAGGTCGGGCAGCTTGTAGTCGGGCTCGAGCCCGCGCGTCTGTTGATCGAACGTCGCGCGCGAAACGCCGGCCGCCTGCGCCTCCGGCCAGAGCGAGGCGATGAACTGGGTGAAGGCGGCATCGGCGGCGCGGGCGGGCGACAGGCCGCAGGTGACGACGATCACCGCAGCTATGAACGCCCGCCGCATCATGCCGGAATCACCGCGTCAGCTTCTTGTACTTCACGCGGTGCGGAATGATGCTGTCCTGGCCGAGACGGCGCATCTTGTCCTTCTCGTAATCCTGGAAATTGCCTTCGAACCATTCGACGTGGCTGTCGCCTTCGAAGGCCAGGATGTGGGTCGCGATGCGGTCGAGGAACCAGCGATCGTGGCTGATGATGACGGCGCAGCCGGCAAAATCCTCCAGCGCCTCTTCCAGCGCGCGCAGCGTGTCGACGTCGAGATCGTTGGTCGGCTCGTCGAGCAGCAGCACGTTGGCGCCGGACTTCAGCATCTTCGCCAGATGCACGCGATTGCGCTCACCGCCGGAGAGCGCACCGACCTTCTTCTGCTGGTCGGCGCCCTTGAAATTGAACGATGAGCAATAGCCGCGCGAGTTCACTTCCTTCTTGCCGAGCAGGATCAGCTCGTTGCCGCCGGAGATCTCCTCCCAGACGGTCTTGTTGCCTTCGAGCGCATCGCGCGACTGGTCGACATAGCCGAGATGCACGGTCTCGCCGACCGTGATGGTGCCCTTGTCGGGCTGCTCCTGCTTGGTGATCATCTTGAACAGCGTGGTCTTGCCGGCGCCGTTCGGGCCAATCACGCCGACGATGCCGCCGGGCGGCAGCTTGAAGGTGAGATCGTCGATCAGGAGACGATCGCCAAAACCCTTGCTGATGCCTTCGAAGTCGACGACGTTGGCACCTAAGCGCTCGGCGACGGGAATGATGATCTGGGCGGTCTGGGTTTGCTTCTCGCTGGCCTGCTTGAGCAGCTCCTCATAGCGCTGGTAGCGCGCCTTGGATTTTGCCTGGCGGGCCTTCGGCGAGGACGCGACCCATTCCTGCTCGCGGGCGAGCGTCTTCTGGTGCGCGGCGTCCTCGCGGCCTTCCTGCTCCAGGCGCTTCTGCTTCTGCACCAGCCAGGACGAGTAGTTGCCCTCGTAGGGAATGCCGCGGCCGCGGTCGAGCTCGAGGATCCAGCCCGTGACGTTGTCGAGGAAGTAGCGGTCGTGGGTGACGATCAGGATCGCGCCGGGATAGTTGCGCAAGTGCCCTTCCAGCCACGACACGGATTCGGCATCGAGATGGTTGGTCGGCTCGTCCAGCAGCAAGAGCTCGGGCTGGTCGAGCAGCAGCCGGCACAGCGCGACGCGACGGCGTTCACCGCCGGAGAGTTTCGTGACATCGGCATCGTCAGGCGGACAGCGCAGCGCGTCCATGGCCTGATCGACCTTGCTGTCGAGATCCCACAGGCCCTGGGCCTCGATCTCGTCCTGCAGTTTCGTCATTTCATCGGCGGTCTCGTCGGAATAGTTGACCGCCAGTTCGTTGTAGCGGTCGAGGATCGCCTTCTGCTTGGCAACGCCCTGCATGACGTTCTCGCGCACCGAGAGCTTCGGATCGAGCTGCGGCTCCTGCTCGAGGTAGCCGACGCGGGCGCCCTCGGCGACCCAGGCTTCGCCCGAATATTCCTTGTCGAGGCCGGCCATGATCTTGAGCAGCGTCGACTTGCCCGAGCCGTTGACGCCGAGCACGCCGATCTTGGCGTCCGGGTAGAACGACAGATGAATGTTATCGAGCACCTTGCGGGTCGGGTAGCTCTTGGTCAGGCCCTGCATGAAATAGATGAACTGGCGCGCCATCGGTCCCGTGAAACCTTCGATTTGAGGAGATTTGCTTGCCGCCGATGTAGCGATCCCGCCCCCAAAGGGCAATGTTTTCCCTCCGTTCACCACGGCTGAATACGGGAAGGTCACCATCCGGCCCTCGAACCGGGCAATTGAAACCATCTTTTAACAAATCAGGCCAAAGCTCGCTTTTGCGCCGAGAACGGCGTCACCGGCTCAGAACGAGGCGGGAGCAGGGCGAGGCCACACCATGGCACTGATCGAGACCAATTCCGTTCCCGTTCCGGCAGGCGCCGGCCACGCGTCCGGGCTCGGCTCGGAGATCAAGGGCTTCTTCAAGCGCTTCTTCGCCACCGCCTTCAGTCCTTACCGCCCCGAACTGCACTACATGCGCGGCCCCGGCCCGGCCTGGCGCGCCAAGCACGGCATGGATGCGCCGGTCCGGCTGAAGCCCCGCGACCTCTGAGCTCGACCCTATCGGATTTTTGAAGACGCGAGCGGCTTGCGCGCGAGGCTGATTGCGCGCAACCATGGCCCGGTTCCGACGATGGCGCGCCCGCATGCGCCCTCACCTCTCGCCATCAACCCTGGCTCTGGATGAACGCTGATGACGCGGCTGCGCTGTGCAATTCTCGACGACTATTTTGACCTCGCCCTCGGCGTCGCCGACTGGCCGAAACTGTCGGACCGCGTCGACGTCACCGTGTTCAGCCATCCCTTCGCCTCGGAGCAGGCCGCGGCCAGCGCGCTCGCCGACTTCGAGATCATCTGCGCGATGCGCGAGCGCACCGCGTTCCCCAAGAGCCTGTTCGACAAGCTGCCGAAACTGAAGCTGCTGTTGACCTCCGGCATGCGCAACGCCGCGATCGATATGGAGGCCGCGAAGGCGCGCGGCATAGCCCTCGGCGGCACGCAATATTCCCGCGACCCGACCGCGCCGCTCGCCATGAGCCTGATCCTGGAACTGACCCGCGGCATCGGCCGCGAGAATGCGCGCATGCATGCCGGCGAGCCCTGGCAGACCTTTGCCGGCGTCGAGATCGAGGGGCTGACGCTCGGCATCGTCGGGCTCGGAAAGCTCGGCAGCAAGATGGCGGGCATCGCGAAGGCGTTCGGCATGAACGTGATCGCCTGGAGCCCGAACCTGACGCCCGAGAAGTGCGCGGCGGCCGGCGTCGGCTACGCCACCAAGGAGGAGCTGTTCGCCAAGGCCGACATCATCACCATCCATGTCGTGCTCAGCGACCGCTCGCGCGGGCTGGTTAGCGCTGCGGACCTTGCGCGGATGAAGCCGACCGCCTTCCTCGTCAACACCGCGCGCGGGCCGATCGTGGACGAGCAGGCGCTGCTCGAGGTGTTGCAACAGAGGAAGATCGCGGGCGCCGGGCTAGACGTGTTCTCGGTCGAGCCGCTGCCGGTCGACCATCCCTTCCGCAAGCTCGACAACCTGGTGCTGACGCCGCATCTCGGCTACGCCACCAAGGATGGCCTGCGCATCCACTACGAACAGATGGTCGAGGCGATCGACGCCTTCACCGGGGGTGGCGAGTTGCCGCGGAAGCTCGCCTGAAACGACAAGGGCGCGCCGATGGCGCGCCCTTCGCAATCTGATGTTTCGTAAGCACCTTTAGAGCGTGCTGTTTTTATACGGAAACATATCCTGAGTTTCTGAAGTAGTTCGCACATTCCTCCTTCGAGAAGAGAT
>NZ_JAFCJJ010000053.1 GCF_018131015.1 Bradyrhizobium diazoefficiens | reverse complement strand
CGCCCAATGGAAAAGGGCGCAGGGAAGACCGGGTGCCGGCCGGGCACCCACGGTCCACTGTGCGAAGGGTGGCAACAAGAATCTGCACAGCGGCATACAGGTGAAGCCTAACAACCGGCCTTCCCTGCGCAGTGGTTGGAACGGCTTATGTCGCGCTCTCCCCGGGGAGCGATGCACTATTGCCCCCGTCGCCTTGCGGATAGCTGATGCGCGGGCCCGGTCGGGCCGCCACATCACCGCAAGGCTTGGCGCACAGGCTCCGGGCACCAGGACCACACGATTTTGCCGTACGCGAACCGCACCGGTCGTGTGCGCGACGCCTCCGCTCACGGTTGCCCGCCCTGCGATTGCCCTTCGCGCCGATGCAACTTGCGTCCACCGCCGTCCGGCCCGCGTTCGTGACGATCGCGATACGCCCCTCTTCCTTGGGCCGGAGTGCGCGCAACATACGCCGTTTCCGAATTTCTGGAAAGGAGAATATTTTCGCGCAGGCGCGTTGACCGGCGGATTGGGTGTTCTGCCCGTCGAGCAACGCAAGGCCTTGTAGCCCGCTACGCGTCATCTCGTCCGTGGCAAGCGGCCTCCGGCGGCAGCCCAGTCGCCATAGGACCGGAACTTGAGGCCGAGCCGCTCATAATAGACGCGCAGATAGCCGTCGCTGCCGCGCGTGACGGCGTCGGGCCTGATCGCCTGCACCTCCTGGGCGATCACCCCGACATAGGCCTTGTCGCTGCCATTGTAGGCGAAGCGATAGTAGCCGAGGCCATCGTCGAGCCGGCCGAGCAGCACGACGTCGTGCTTGAGGTTGATGTCCGATCGGCGTCCGCCGCCACCGCGACCACCACCGCCGCCGCGAAAACCGCCGCCTCCGCCGCCGCGGAATCCGCCACCACCGCCACCGCGGAAAGCATGTCCACCGCCGCCGCCGCGGAATGCTGCGGCTCGTCCGCCGCCACCCGCGAAGCGTGCCGCGCCGCCGCGCCCGGCGGCCGGCCTGACATGGGCAGCCCTGCCCGCACCGCCGCCGCGAGACCGCGACGCCTGCCTTGCGCCGGACGCGCGGTTGCCCGCACGGTTGCTCACTTGGCGATTGCCGGCGCGATTGCCCGCGCCTGCCTGCCTGTTGCCGCGCTGGGCGCGGTCGGCGACGCCCGGACGATTTGCACCGGCCCCGGCGCCTTGCCGATTGCCGCCCGGCCGCTGACCGGCGTTGCCGAATTTCTGCTGCAGGTTCGCATTGTTGTAGCGCGCACCGCCCCGATGCCTGATATCGTGCTGCCAGTGCTCGACGCGCGGGCCACGGTTGATGTTGATTCCTCCGCCGCCCCAGTTGACGCGGCTGCCGCCCCACCATCCACCGCCGCCCCAGTAGCCGCCCCTCGCCCATCGCCCCAGCGCGTAGGCCGCGCCGAAGACAACGCCGGTCGCGATGATTCCGGCGCCGATGTAGTCGGGATAACCCCAGTAATAGGGATAGGCAGGATAGTCGGAGTAAGGCCAGTCACCGTAAACGACCTGAGGTTCGTAATAGGGAACGTAGATGCTGTCGGTCACGGCGGGCTCGATATAGATGTAGCGCCGGCTTTGCTCCTCCTTCACCGTGACCTTCTGCTCTTTCGTGGTCGCCAGCTTCTGCCGGTCATAGGCCTTGGCGCGCAGCCGCTGCACGGCGTCCATCACGTCCTGCTGCTGTGCCAGAAACGCCTCGCCGAGCTTTTGCGTCCACTCGATGTGGTCGTTCATCATCTTCAGAACCGCGGGCGTTGCGACCAGCGCCTTGACGCTGCCGTCCCAATCCTGCTTCTCGGCGGCGGCCTTCAGCGCATCGCCCTTCAGCTTCTTGTTCTGGTCCAGCCAGCGATCGGCGCGCACCACCTCGAGCGGATAGGTCGATGCCATCAGCAGGTTCGACAGCAATGTGTCCGGATAGAGAGCAACCGGCGCAACCAGCGCATCGAGCTCGCCCGGCTTGAGCGCCGCCTGCTCCGGAGCCGGCGCTGCTGCGTTACTCGGCGCCGGTGTGCTGCCTGGCGCTGGTGTGCTGCTCGGCGCGGGCGTGCTGCTTTGCGCCTGGGGCTGGTCGCCCGTCTGGGCTTGTGCCGGTGTGTTGGTGCACAGCAAACCGAGAGCGAATATCCAGCAGGCTGTTGTAAAAATGCGCATGTCGCTCGTCCCTCCCGTTCGGAGCGTCGTTGATCCGAAGGCTCGACATCGATGCGATGCCTAAACAGGCCAACACGAGCAAAGGTTCCGGGGTCTGCAGCGCTCGTGCTTGATTTAGATCAACGCTGCTCCTGCCTGACATTTGCCCGTTCGGACGAGCTGTGGCTATGCTGCACCGCCAGCAAACCTCTCGTATCCGTGACCTCTGATGCAAAATTCAAGACCAGACCGTATCCGAAAACTTCTCGCCGACCTCGTGGGCTTCGACACCGTCAGCGACCGCACCAACCTGCCCCTGATCGCCCATATCGAAAACTATCTCGCCTCGCACGGCGTCAAGGGCGAGCGCATTGTCGATGCGACCGGCGAGAAGGCCTCGCTCTGGGTCACGATCGGACCGGCGGACCGGCCGGGCCTCGTGCTGTCGGGCCACACGGACGTGGTGCCGGTCGCAGGCCAGGACTGGAGCCAGGATCCGTTCAAGCTGGTCGAGCGCGACGGCAGGCTCTACGGCCGCGGCGCCACCGACATGAAGGGATTTGTGGCGGTGTGCCTTGCCATGGTGCCGGAGATGCTAGAGGCGAAACTGGCAACGCCCATTCATCTCGCCATCTCCTATGACGAGGAGATCGGCTGCGTCGGGGTGCGGCCGATGCTCGGCGAGGTCGCGAAGAAGCGGGTCAGACCGCTCGGCGCCTTCATCGGCGAGCCGACCGAGATGAAGGTCATCATCGGCCACAAGGGAAAGCACGGCGTGCGCGCGACCTTCCGGGGCCTTGCCCGCCACTCCTCGATCGCGCCCGAGGGCGTCAACGCGATCGAATATGCGGCCGAGCTGATCACCGAGATCCGCCGCCGCGCGGAGAAGCTCGCGGCTCAGCGAGCGGAGGGCAGCCTCTATGACGTTCCGCATTCGACGCTGCTGACCAGCATCGTGCATGGCGGCGCCGCGCTCAACATCGTGCCGGACAATTGCACGGTGGATTTCGAATGCCGCGGCATCGGCATCACCGAGTCCCGGGAAGTGACGGACGCGATCATCGCCTGGGCGAAGCGCGAGCTCGAACCGGCGATGAAGGCGCGAGATCCGGCGTGCGGGATCGATTTCGAGGAGATTCTCGATTACCCCGCGCTCGACACCGCAGCCGACGCCGCCATCGTCACGCTGGCAAAAAGCCTCGCGGGCCGCAACGACCATGCCAAGGTCGCGTTCGGCACCGAGGCCAGCCTGTTCACTGGCATGGCCGACATCCCCTCCGTCGTGATCGGCCCCGGCTCGATCGCGCAGGCGCATACGCCGGACGAGTTCGTGGAGATGGCCGAGCTGGAGAAGTGCGCGGGATTCGTCGAGAGGCTGATCGCGCATTGCGCGAAGGGTTAGCTGCCTCCGCGACTTGACTGGGTCCCGGCTCTGCAGTGCGTCACTTCGTGCCGCACCGCGTCCGGGACACGAGACCGGGTTTCCGCGATTTCTCTCGTGTCCCGGACGCGCTGCAGCGTGAAACGCTGCTGCGCAGAGCCGGGACCCAGAGCGCTTGGCAGCAATCTCAAGTCATGCAACGCTAGGGCGCATCGCAATCGACGCTGGTGGCACAGCCATGCCCTTCTTCGTTTACATCCTCGCGAGCAAGCGAAACGGCACGCTCTATATCGGAGTGACTAACGACCTTGCTCGCCGAATAGCCGAGCACAAGGCAAAGCTCATAGCTGGCTTCACGCAGCAGTATGATGTGACACTGCTCGTCTATTTCGAAACCTTCGAGTCGGTGCTGGAGGCGCGGGCGCGCGAACATTCGCTGAAGCGATGGCGGCGGGCATGGAAGCTCAAGCTGATCGAAGGGCTCAATCCAGACTGGCACGATCTTACGGATGACCTGAATACTCTGGCTACATGACTGGGTCCCGGCTCTGCGGAGCGCAGCACTGCGTGCTGCACCGCGTCCGGGACACGAGCGTGGTGCACGCAGCAAAAAAGGCGCAGCCAGTAGCCGCGCCTTTGTCGTCCCTGCAGCGCCGCGTTACCTACACCGCGCCCGCCTTCTGCGCGTATTCCCATGAGGCCTGTGACAGCGGCACGGTGCGCTTGGCGGATTCGATCGCCTTGGCGTTCGCCGCGGTGCCGTCGCGGACGCGGCCGGCGATGCCCTGGGTGATGCCGGCCAGGCGGAACAAATTGTAGGCGAAATACCAGTTGAGATCCGGCACCGTCATCTTGGTGACGTTGCAATAGATCTGCGCGGCTTCGTCCACGCTCGGGATGTTGAGCGCCTTGAGGTCCGCGCCGTGCAGGCCCGGCATGATCCACTGCATCAGGAGATAGGTGAAGTCGGCCATGGGATCGCCGAGCGTCGACAGCTCCCAGTCCAGCACGGCCTGCACGCGCGGTTCTGTTGCGTGGAAAATCATGTTGTCGAGGCGATAGTCGCCATGGACGATCGAGACCCGCGCCTGCTCCGGCACGGTTTTGGGCAGCCATTCGGCGACCTTCTCGAACTCGGCAATGTGCTGGGTCTCGGACGCCCGGTACTGCTTGGTCCAGCGGTCGATCTGCCGCGCGAAATAATTGCCGGGCTTGCCGAAGTCGCCAAGGCCGATCGCGACGGGATCGTACATGTGGAGCTTTGCCAGCGTCTCGATCTTGCTGGTGAATATCTTTCGCCGCGCGTCGTTGTCCTGGCTCGGCAGCGTCGGATCCCAGAACACCCGACCCTCCTCCATCGACATGATGTAGAAGGCCGCGCCGATGATGCTGTCGTCCTGGCACAGCGCATAGGCGCGCGCGACCGGAAAGCCCTGCTTTCCGAGGGCTGCGATGACGCGATACTCGCGATCGACCGCATGCGCCGACGGCAGCAATTTGCCGAACGGCTTTCGGCGCATCACGTAGGAGCGCTTCGGCGTGTTGAGCCGGTAGGTCGGATTGGACTGGCCGCCCTTGAATTGGAGCACGACCAGCGGCCCTTCATAGCCTTCGACGTTCTCGCGCATCCAGGCGTCGAGCCGCAGCTCGTCGAAACGATGCCGCTCCTCGACCGGCTTGGTGCCCGAGAACTCTTCGTCTTTCCTGACGCCGTCAGCCACGGTGACGCTCCCTTATTGATCGGAGCACGATCCTATCGGGTAACCGCCGACGCACTTGCGTCAAGCGGTCACCGCAATCGTGCCCTGCCGTTTCTTCAAGTCAGGAGCGCCCCTTGGCTCTCCCCCTTAATGCTTGGGAGAATTGGCATACTTCCGAACTTCGAGCCTTGCAATGGCGCGGTTGTGCACCTCGTCCGGACCGTCGGCGAGCCGCAGCGTGCGGATGCCGGCATAGTCCTTGGCGAGCCCCGCCTCGTCGGAGACGCCGGCGCCGCCAAAAGCCTGGATCGCCTCGTCGATGATCTTCAGCGCCATGTTGGGCGCCGCGACCTTGATCATGGCGATCTCGGCCTGCGCGGTCTTGTTGCCGACCTTGTCCATCATTTCGGCGGCCTTGAGGCAGAGAAGGCGTGTCATCTCGATATTGGTGCGGGCCTCGCCAATGCGCTGCTCCCACACGCTGTGCTCGACGATCTTCTTGCCGAAGGCGGTGCGCGACATCAGCCGCTTCACCATCTTCTCCAGCGCCTCCTCGGCCTTGCCGATGGTGCGCATGCAGTGATGGATGCGGCCGGGTCCGAGGCGGCCCTGCGCGATCTCGAAGCCGCGGCCTTCGCCGAGCAGGATGTTCTCCTTCGGCACGCGCACGTTCTCGAGCAGCACCTGGGCGTGGCCGTGCGGCGCGTCGTCGAAGCCGAACACGGGCAGCATCTTCTCGACCTTGATGCCGGGGGTGTCGAGCGGAACCAGGATCTGCGACTGCTGCTGATGCTTTGCCGCGTTGAAGTCGGTCTTGCCCATCAGGATCGCGATCTTGCAGCGGGGATCGCCGACGCCGGACGACCACCATTTGCGGCCGTTGATGACGTAGTGGTCACCGTCCTTGTCGATACGGGTCTCGATGTTGGTGGCGTCCGACGAGGCGACCGCCGGTTCCGTCATCAGGAAGGCCGAGCGGATCTCGCCGTCCATCAGCGGGCGCAGCCATTTGCGCTTCTGCTCCTTCGAGCCATAGCGCATGAACACTTCCATGTTGCCGGTGTCGGGCGCCGAGCAATTGAACACCTCCGAGGCCCAGGAGATGTGGCCCATCTGCTCCGACAGCAGCGCGTATTCGAGATTGGTCAAACCCGCGCCGCGGAATTCGTCATCCTCATGCTCGTTGGGCGGCATGAACATGTTCCAGAGGCCTTCGGCCTTCGCCTTCTTCTTGAGGTCCTCCAGGACCGGGATCACCTTCCAGCGGTCGCCACTCTTGTCCTGCTCGTTGTAGACAGGCACCGCCGGACGCACGTGCTTGTTCATGAACGACTGCACGCGGTCGAGCCATTCCTTCTGCTTCGGGGACAGATCGAAATCCATGGGACGCTCCTCGGTCTCGCTTTGAAAGCCTGTTTTGCGCCGGACTGTCCTCCCGCCATGCGCAGCCCGCAAGCGCCATTCGGCGACTTCACGGGCCGTGGAACCCGCATCGCGTTCGGGGCGACGCAATTCCATCAGGCGGATTGACATTTCCGGGCCTTCAAACGATAGTTTCATACAAGTGTTTGAATTGCAACTCCCTCCAATGAGGGCATCCATGGCCAGCGATCATACCCGGTCTGCCATTCTCGCCGCCGCCGAACGGCTCTATGCCGATCGCGGTTTCGGCGACGTCACGCTGCGCGACATCGTCGCCGAGGCGAACGTCAACCTCGCGGCTGTGAACTATCATTTCGGCTCGAAGGACGAGCTGATCGCGGAATTATTCGTCACCCGCTCGATCGCGACCAACCGCGAGCGCCTGCGCGAATTGAAGGCTGCGGAGGAGCAAGGCGGCGGCCGCGCACCGATCGAGGTGATTTTGCGCGCCCTGGTCGGGCCGACTTTGCGCGGCTGCCTGGGGCCGGAGAACCAGCGCTCCACAGCGGCGCGCTTCATGATCCGCGCCTCGATCGAAAGCGTGCCGCCGATCCGCCGCATCAAGAACCGCGAGATCGACCATTTGCGGAAATTCGTCGCGGCGATGCGCCGGTCGCTGCCCGACCGCAACGATGTCGACATCTACTGGGGGCTGAATTTCGCGCTGGCGATGGCGCACCACACCATCCGCGAGAGCGAGCGCCTGACAAAATTGTCGGAGGGCCAGTGCGACCTCGACGATGTCGAGGACGTGGTTGCGCGCGTCGTCAGCGTCGCGACGATGGCGCTGACGGCCGGCCGGACCGAGTCGAGAGCGGCGCGCGCTCGCGCCGGCGCGTGACGCGCACTCACATCATGGCGATGCAACCGATCGTGATGTACAGCGAAGCGCTTCGAACGCCCCGCTCTATTGTGCCGTAACTGATCGACGAGATCGCGCGGGCGGGATCAGGCCCGCTGCGGCATCTCCTCGGCTTCTTCCTTGGCGAGCAGCAGCAGCATCTCGATGCCCATCTCGCCTTCCTGCGGCGAGCGGATGAACTTTATTTCGTCGGAGCTCTGCCGCAGCGCGGCGATGATCGCCACGGCCTGATTGGCGGTTGCCGCCTCGGTCGCCAGAACCGCTTTCTGGTTCCTCGTCTGAAACCCGATCGTATAGGCCATTCAATTCCCTCCCAACCCAGGAGAGTGATCGAATCTGAGTCGGGCCCGCGGCGGAAGACTGTCCGACTACGGATGGGATTAAATTGGGGATGGCGGGCAAGCCTCACGCAAGTCCCAGCATCGCACGCGCGTCCTGCGCGGTCGCGACGCCCGCGCCGAGGCTCCTGAGGATGGACGCGGCATGCGCGACCAGCTCGGCATTGGTCTTCGCCAGCACGCCCTTCGACATATAGAGATTGTCCTCCATGCCGACGCGGACGTGGCCGCCGAGCAACCAGGCCTGCGCCACCATCGGGAATTCGGCGCGGCCGATGCCGAAGCCGGACCAGATCGCACCCGGCGGCAGCAGGCTGCGCGCGTACAACATCGTCTCGGATGTCGCGGAGAAGCCGTACTTGACGCCGAGCACGAGCGAGAACAGGCCCGGCCCCTTCAGCGAGCCGTCGGCGAACATGTCGCGCGCGAGATGGCAGTCGCCGGAATCGAACAGCTCGATCTCCGGCAGCACGCCGGCCGCCTTCATCCGCTCGGCCATGATGCGGACGTTGCGCGGCGTGTTGATCACGACCTCGCCGCCCGAATTCATGGTGTTCAGATCAAGCGTGCAGATGTCGGGCTTCAGCAGCTCGATGTGCTCGACGCGCTTTTCGGGCTGGAGCAGCGTGGTGCCGGGACCGGCGACGCGGGGGTCTTCGACGGATGGAACAAAACGTCCGCCGGGGCCCGTCGTGAGATTGATGACCAGGCTCTTGTTCCGGGCGCGGATGCGGTCGACGACGTCGCGGTAGAGATCGATCGACATCGAGGGCCGCCCCGTGGCGGGATCGCGCACATGGATGTGGGCAATCGCGGCCCCGGCTTCGGCCGCCTCCAGCGCGGAGGTTGCGATCTGCTCGGGCGTGATCGGCAGGTATGGCGACTGCTCGGGCTTTGTCAGGTTGCCGGTGATGGCGCAGGTGATGATGGTCTTGCCGGTCATGAATCAGATGATCCCCTGCTGCTTCAGCGTCTCGATCTTTTCGGCATCATAGCCGAGCTTGCCGCCGAGGACTTCCTTGGTGTGTTCGCCGAGCAGCGGCGGGGCGCGGTAGTCCTTGATCGGGGTCTCCGAGAAGGTCAGCGCGTTGCGGATCAGCGACAGCTCCGGCTCGAACTTGTGTTCGGTCTTCACCCGCATGCCGCGCGCCTGGACGTGGGGATCGTTGAACACCTGCCCGAAATTGTTGATCGGACCTGACGGCACGCCGGCCTCCTCCAGCCTGTCCAGCCAGTAGGCCACCGGCTGCTTGAGGAACAGGCCGGCGAAGATCGCCATGATCTCCTTGCCGTGCACGACGCGGTCATTGTTCTTGAGGAAGCGCTTGTCGGTGGCAAGCTCCGGCGCGCCGAGCACGGCGCAGGTGCGCTGGAACTGGCCGTCATTGCCGACCACCAGCATCAGCTCGCCGTCGGTGCAGCGGAACACGCCGGCCGGCATGCCACCATTGCCCCAGGTGCCGCGCCGCGGCGGGGTCTTGCCGTTGACGAGGTAGATCTGCAGCCAGTGGCTGAGCGAGGCGATCACCGTGTCGAGCAGGCAGACGTCGAGATGCTGCCCCGTGCCGCCATTGGCGTCGCGATTGTAGAGCGCCGAGAGAATCCCGATCGAGGTGTTCATGCCGGTCATGTAGTCGACGATGGAGGGGCCGACCTTCATCGGGCCCTCGCCCGGCTCGCCGTCCATGTGGCCGGTGACGCTCATCAGGCCGCCCATCGCCTGCAGGATGGCGTCATAGCCGGCGCGCGGCGCGTATGGGCCGGTCTGGCCGAAACCGGTCACCGAGCAATAGATGATGCGGGGGTTGATCGCCTTGATGGTCTCGTAGTCGAGGCCGTAGCGCTTGAGATCGCCAACCTTGTAGTTCTCCATGAACACGTCGACGTCCTTGGCGAGCTCGCGGATGATCGCCTGCCCCTCGGGCTTGGCGATATTGACGGTGACCGACTTCTTGTTGCGGTTGGCGCAGAGATAGAACGAGTTGTTGTTGTTCGCCTTGCCCTCGGGATCAGTCAGATAGGGTGGGCCGAAGGCGCGCGCGTCGTCGCCGGTGCCCGGCCGCTCGATCTTGATCACCTCGGCGCCGAGATCGCCCAGCATCTGGGCCGACAGGGGCCCGGCGAGCACGCGCGTAAGGTCAAGGATCTTGATGCCTGAGAGCGGCAAGGCCGACATATCGATTTCCTCCGGGGGAACTGGATGTTGGCGCGGCGGCGTGATCGCGGGCGCGCCTCTTGCGGATACACTATTTTGGGCGCCTGAGCCCTGCACTGGCAGCATGCCGCCATCTCCGCCGGACGGCGGCTTGGCCGATCGATAATGACGGTGCCGATCACCATCGCGTCGCGCGGACCATGCCGCGCAAACGCCAAGCAAGCCAAGGCGACACAAGCCCTGGCGCCGGCTGTGGCACCCCCCTCTTCCGCCGCTTTCGTCCTTGATTTTTGGACCACTTTATGGTCCATTTCGGAAAGAAGAAAGAGAGAAACAGGATGCGCGTCTCCGTCACCGATGCGAAGGGACAACTGACGGAACTCGTGCGCCGCGCCGAAGCCGGTGATGAGGTGATCCTGACGCGGCATGGACATGCGACGGTGCGACTCGTTCCGATCCGGCTGCCGCCGGACCGGGCCACGCGCCGGTCATTGCTGGAAGCGGCGCGCCAGAGCGGCGCGACCAAGGCCACTCCTGGACCAGGCGCGGCACGGAGCCAGGATTTTCTCTTTGGTGACGACGGCCTGCCCGAATGATCGCAGTGGACACGTCAGCGCTGATGGCGATCGTCCTCGACGAGCCGCAGGCCGATGCCTGCATTGCAGCGCTGGAAGCCGCCGACGAGATTCTGATTTCCGCCGGCACCGTTGCCGAAAGCCTCATCGTCGCAGCACGACGCGGTGTCGGCGATGAGATGACGAGCCTGGTCGACGGCCTCGGCCTGAATGTGATCCCGCTGACGCACGCAGCGGCCGAACGAGTGGCGCAGGCGTATTCGCGTTGGGGCAAGGGCCTGCGTCCGGCCGGCCTCAACCTCGGCGATTGCTTCGCCTACGACGTCGCCCGCCAGCACGACTGCGCGCTGCTCTATGTCGGCGACGATTTTGCCAAGACGGATATTGGAACGGCAATCTAGTCAGCGGCCGATTTAGCTCCCGAGCGCGTTCTCGCCTGCTTCGCGGCCGGGCACGCTGACATGAACCTCGTGCCCCTGGCGCAGCGCCAGCGAGGCGGCAGCCACGGCCGATTCGAACGCCGCTTCCTTGGTGGCATATTTGCCGTTGACGTTGCCGTCGTGCAGCACGCCCCATTCGTCCTGGACCGGCACGATGGCGTATTGAGCAAGCCCCATTGTTCGACTCCTTAGGTTGTTGTTTGAGCATGATCTTTTCGGAAAACCGCTTCGCACTTTTCCGGATCATGCTCTATCGCTGCGTCACTTGCGGATGCGCGGCGGTCACGCGCCACACCGTGTTGCCGCTGTCGTCGGCGACGAGCAGCGCGCCGGTCTTGTCGATAGCGACGCCGACGGGACGGCCGCGCGCCTGGTTGTCGCTGTTCAGGAAGCCGGTGACGACGTCCTGCGCCGGGCCGCTGGGCTTGCCGTCGGTGAACGGCACGTACACCACCCTGTAACCGTTGAGCACCTGCCTGTTCCAGCTGCCGTGCTCGCCGACGAAGGCGCCATTGCGATAGGCCTGCGGCAGGCTCGAGCCGGTCGAGAAGGCGAGCCCGAGCGGCGCGACATGCGAGCTCAGTGCGTAGTCCGGCACGAGCGCCTTCTCGACAAGATCGGGCCGCTCCGGCTTGACGCGGGGATCGACGTGCTGGCCGTAATAGCTGTAGGGCCAGCCGTAGAAGCCGCCGTCCTTTACCGAGGTCATGTAGTCGGGCACGAGATCGGGGCCGAGCTCGTCGCGCTCGTTCACCACCGTCCACAGCGCGCCGCTCTGGGGCTCGAAGCTGAGGCCGTTCGGATTACGCAGGCCGCTGGCAAAGATGCGCCAGCGGCCGCTGGCGCGGTCGACCTCCAGGATGGCGGCGCGGTTGTGCTCGGCTTCCATCCCGTTCTCGGTGATGTTGCTGTTGGAGCCGACGCCGGCATAGAGCTTCGAGCCGTCGGGGCTCGCGACAAGGCTCTTGGTCCAGTGATGGTCGATCGGCCCGCCCGGAAGCTCCGTCAGCACCGTGCCGGGCGCGGTGATCTTGGTGTCGCCCTCGGCGTAGGGATATCTGACGATCGCGTCGGTGTTGGCGACATAGAGGTCCTTGCCCACCAGCGCGACGCCGAACGGCGAGTTGAGATGGTCAAGGAAGACGCTTCTCACGTCCGGCACGCCGTCGCCATTGGTGTCCCGCAGCAGCGTGATGCGGTTGCTCGGCCCGGTGTCGCCGCCGGAGGTCGCCCAGGACTCGATGTAGCCCATCACGATCTCCTTCGGCCGCTTGATCGCGGCGGCCTTCGGCGCCTTGGACTCCACCACCAGCACGTCACCGTCGGGAAGCACGTAGAGGAAGCGCGGATGCTGCAGGCCGGTGGCGAACGCCTTGGCCTGCAGGCCCTGCGCGACCGTCGGCGTCTCGTCCTTCTTCCAGCCGACGATACGGGCGATGTGCATCGGCGGCAGCCAGTATTGCTGGATGTCCGGGAGCACCGGGTTGGCGCCGATTTGCGCCTTGGGATCACCGCTGCCGTCGTTGCAGCCGGCGAGACACAACAGCGAAGCGCATAACACCGCGCGGGTCAGCCTGGACGTCATCGCTCAACTCCCACACCATGGCGATACACCATGGCCCAGCCGAGCCAGCCGGTGACCGGCAGGATCAGCACAGTGATCACCGAAAGCACGAGCCCCCACGGCCACACCGAGGTCCAGGCATCACGCGTGTGGATGGCCGCATTGCAGATCGCCAGGATCATCGCCACCGCGTTCCCGAGCAGATGCGGCCACGCCGGCGGCGTCGCCCGCACCAGGCGGTTGCCGAGGAAGTCGGTCAAGCCCGCAATCGCCGCCAGCACGCCGAAGATGACGCCGACCAGCAGGAGCCAGGCGGAGAAATCCGCCCACATGATCTCGGCGGAGGCGACATAGGCGATGTCGGTGAGCAATGCTCCGATGAAGCACGCGATCGGTATCGGCACCAGCATCGGATGAATCGGATGGCCCGCGATTTGCGCGGTGGAGCGCACGCGCACAGCTTCTTGCACGGTTGGCCTCGTGTGACTTGTCACCCTGCCCGAGCGGCCAACTCATGTGTGAAGTGATGGTTCCTATGGATCGGACTGCGCGTCCCGCGCTGATGGGGTGTTTAGCTCAGATGGCGTGTGAAGAAATCAATGAGGCGTTCGTAATGTTGATTTTCCGCGTCGTCGCTGAACCCGTGCCCCTCCCCTTCGTAGAGATGTACTTCCGGAGTCCGGCCATGATGCTTCAATCGCTCCCATAGTCGGCGCGTCATATCGACGGACCAGGTTGCGTCCCTTGTACCGTGGCTAAGAAAAAGCGGGCCGCCGAACCGTTCTATCTCGATCTTAGTTGTTGGGAGGAGTTGATCGGACGATCCGCGCCAAGTCCACGCGCGACTTGCGGGATCCCATGGTTGCCACCCCGGATCGCCGGCATCTCGCCACATCTTCGCATTGAACGCCCCGCAGATAACGTCGGGCGGAGAATGCGCTGCGACTGCATCCGGAAGATCGGCCAAACCGTCCCTGGTCATCAGTGATGTCAACAAAAGCGCGTGTTCGGCACCGCGCGAGGCCCCATAAAGCCCGATCTTGGGCCCAGACAGATCAAATTCGCGGAGAGCGGCCAATGCCTCGGCAGTTCTATCAAGTGGCACGTCGATGATATTGCCAGCGTTCCAGCTATTTCCTCCTTTCGAGTAACCAAGAGATATCGCTAGAAAACCATGTGCCGCGAGAATTGCAGCGCTTCGATAGTTCCATCCCGACCAGCTTCCTTCTGAACCGTGCAAGAGCAGAATGGCGGGAAACGGACCATCGCCGGCTGGGCTGTAACCCCAACCGAAGTTTGGCAGAGATCGGCGAACAATCTTAAGCGACATGAGAACTCCGTGCTCAACGTCATCAGACCTTCAGCGTCCGATTGAGCCGGGAAATAAGCCTGAAGGACGGGCTTCGCGCTAGTGGATTGTCTGCTATGGGTCCGGGGCTGCGGCATCGAGTGGCAGCCCTGGACAGAACGTTGTCAGCATTGACTGACTTCAGTTCGGTCCTCATCGTCTCCCAGCGGTTCAAAGCGGATCTTAAGCATATCGAAAGTGTTTCGGACGATGAGTAAGCTTCCGTCGAGATGCGCGTTACGTTTCTCAACCCGGCGCCACGCTTCGTCTTCCGGGCACTCAAGACGATAGAGCCGTGCACCGGCCCCCAACGCCACAGCGGTCGCTCTTATCTCATCGCGCTGGCTTCGCGACCAGAAACCGAGATCGAGCACGACATCCAGGCCGAGCCTCAGACATCGTGTCCAGTGTATGTCGATCAGCCTGGATACCCGTTGATGAAATTCGGGAAACTGATCCATGGGCGGATCATCGCCATACAAGCTCGTCATCCATTCGTCGTGACTGAAGCGAACGGCTGGCAGCTCCTGCTCCAAGCGCCGCGCAAAGGTCGTCTTTCCCGCACCGATGTATCCGTGGATCAAGTGTACGGTTGCCATCCTGCTGTTCCGTGACAATTGGGAGACGCGGTGTCACTGGCCAATGTCTCGTCGCGGATCGTGCCATTCGCGTCGTGATTGCATATCGTTCATTGCACAATCTATAGGGGACTGCAATGAAATGGTCGAAGTCGGCGGTCGCTAAGTATCGCACTCTTCGCCAGGAGATTTGTTCTCAACGTCAGCTCCCAGACCAAACCGAGCTCCGCCAGCCGGTACAGGCGACTCAACCAAATAGCTGAACCGACTTGGGTCCCCTTTCAGGCACAGCCGAGGCACTGAAATCGCGACCTTGCAGCGTCCGCCGCTGCAGCGCTACTGCGCGGCAACCAGCGCGCTTTCGAGATAGGCCTGGTAGGCCCGCCGGATTCCGTCTTCCAGCGACGTCGTCGCGCGCCAGCCGAGCTTTGTCAGCCGGCCGACATCGAGTAGCTTGCGCGGCGTGCCATCGGGACGCGAGGTGTCGAACGAGATCGCGCCGCCATAGCCCACGACCTCGGCGACGACGCGGGCGAATTCGGCGATGGTGATGTCCTTGCCGGTGCCGATGTTGACGAGCTCCGCACCCGAATAGGTCTTCATCAGGTGCACGCAGGCATCGGCCATGTCGTCGACATAGAGGAATTCGCGCCGCGGCGTGC
>NZ_JAFCJJ010000052.1 GCF_018131015.1 Bradyrhizobium diazoefficiens | reverse complement strand
CGGTCTTGAATGTGCGATTCGTCATGAGCAGAATCGTACATCAACTCCCCAAAATGACGAGTTCTTGCCCAGCCTCGTCGGGCAAAACAGTGGCATGATGTCATCATGGCACTGTTCTGCTGTGGCCCGGTTCGGAGCTTCAGCGAGGTCCCTTTTGGTGCCTGCCCGCAATCTCACGAACGCCTTATCCATCGCCTTTCGCGTCCTCGGCATCTCGTTGCTGGCGTCGAACTCGACGTCGCTCCAGCTAGCCGCGTTCGCCGCATGATGATGCAGGCACGATGGGAGGGTACCGCCTCGTGCTGCGCTGCGGGCCTTGCCGCGGTGCAGAATCGGCTGTGTGCAGTCCGAGAACCAAATTGAAAAGCTCGAACGCTCAGTGCAACTTGCTCGCATGACTTCGATTCTGACACTTGCGGCGGCCATCGTCGCTGTTGCGCTGACGGAACGGAGCGCCGAACATCTCCTCCTTGCAGTCGCAGCGCTTCTCTTCAACGCTGCTCTGCTGCTGGTGTTTGTTGGCGATGTCGAGAGAGCGATCCTGCTGTCCGGCCTGCTGGCCGTCGCAATCGCCGGCATCTCAATCGTAAAGTTCAATCACAGCGCACTCAAGCTGACCGTTTCCGATCTGCCTCTGGCGTTTGCGGGCACGGTCCCATTTTTCGTGCTGCAATACCCTCGCATGATGCTGGGTGTGCTGACAGGCGCCGTCCTATTCGCCTTTGCTTCGGGCGCGGTCGTGTTCTGCGCGGCGGGATCTCCCCTTTCCATCCCGTATCGAATTCTCCTGTTCCTTCTGGCACTCATTGGCTTTGCAGCGGCTTCCGCGGCGAAGGGTGCCGCGTCGTTGCGGCAGACGCTGACGCAAGGCCGGTGCTTCTACTCGACCTTCATGGTCTCGCTGGTCGACCCCGCTTCCTGGCGACAGTTCGGCGCGCTGGCCCTGAGCGATATCGCAGATGAACCGTTGCCATTGATGGAGGCTATGTCTGCACGCTCCGCCGTAACTCCGGACATCATCGTCATCCAGCACGAGTCTGTCTTCGACCCGCGCATTTTCGGCCTGCCGGTCGAGCCGGTCGTCGAAGCATTCCTGTCACCGCCAGACGGGGAATTCGGACACCTCAACGTCGACATCTTTGGCGGAGGGTCGTGGCAATCGGAATTCAGCCTGCTAACCGGTCTTTCAAGTGCAAGCTTCGGTTCAAGCGCCTACTACCTCTTCAAGAAAGGCGCCGGCCGGTTCCACAGCAGCCTGCCACGTTCGCTGGCGTCGCTCGGCTACAACACCACCCTCATATCCAGCTGTCGCCGCGGGTTTCTCAGTTACGATGAGTTTTACAGTTCGATCGGCATCGACGACCGCGTCTTCGTCGACGAACTTCCGCCGCCATTCGATGTCCGGCGCTTCGAGACGACAAATTCCGATGCAATGTTTCTTGATGCGGTCATCGATGCGCATACCAGGAGGATCGCTGACGACCCAACACCGAGATTTCTTTACGCACTGACCAACTTCAATCACGGTCCGCATGATCGCCAGCTCGTGCCGCCCGGCCAATTTGAGAGGGAGCGCGCCTTTGCCATGGCCAGCCTCCCCGATGCTGGATATGCCGAATACTACGCGCGACTTGTCGAGACCGCGTCTGCCTGGAAAACACTCAGAGCCAGGCTTGCAAACAGCTTTCCCGGACGCCCGGTTCTGATACTGCACTATGGGGACCATCAACCCGTATTGACGAAGCGGATCGATCGACACCTGAAGCGGCCGGAAGACGGGCGGCGCCCGTTCCGCACGTTTTATGCGATAGAGGCCTTGAATATCCCCCACTTCCGCCCCGGAAGGGGTGCCGACCTCGACATCGCCTTTCTCGGAACCGTGGCCTTGCAGCGGGCGGGCATTGCGCTTGATCCGATATTTGCCACGCGCGCGAGCTTGCTGGATGATTGCGGAGACGGCTACTTCGCATCAGCCTGCGAACGGAAACCTCGATTCCATCGCACCCTCGTGGATCTGGGCCTCATTGACCTGATGCCCAGGCGCGAAAGAAACGCCTGAGCAAACCGTCGGGAGCCGCGGCGAGGATATGCACGCTGGCGACCACAACGCCTGCGCGCGCGACAGCATGTCCGGTGCAGCCCGCCGCCCAATCGGCCATCGAATCGATCCGTCGACACTTTCGGCCTGAAATCGTCAGAACCTTCGCCTACACTTAAGCTCCGCTCGAACGCCCAAAGAAATCGGGGAGTACCCATGAGCGACCTCGGAGTGACGGCCCGCAAGCCGCTTGCGGCGATCATCGCGAGCGGCGATGCCGCGGAGCACGGCCTGGCGCGGGCGCTTGGACCGCTGAGCATCACGGCGATGGGCGTCGGCGCCATCGTCGGCGCCGGTATCTTCGTCCTCACCGGAACCGCCGCGGCGCACTACGCCGGGCCAAGCATCATGCTGTCCTTCGTCTTCGCCGGCATCGCCTGCGCCTTCGTCGGGCTGTGCTATGCCGAGCTCGCGGCGCTGCTGCCGGTGGCCGGCAGCAGCTACAGCTACGCCTACGCGACCCTCGGCGAGCTCGCGGCCTGGATCATCGGCTGGGACCTGGTGCTCGAATATGCCATGGGCGCGGCGACCGTCGCGGTCGGCTGGTCCGGCTATGTCGTGAGCCTGCTGCACAATCTCGGGCTCGACGTGCCGGCGGCCTACGCGGCGGCGCCCGGCACCATCGTCAAGCTCCCGGATGGACGCACGGTGTCGGGCATCGTCAACATCCCGGCGGCCCTGATCGTCGGCATCCTGACCTTCATGCTGGTGCTCGGCACCAGGGAATCGGCGCGCTTCAACAACGTCATGGTGGCGGTCAAGCTCGCGGTCGTGGTCGCCTTCATCCTGCTCGGCGCCGGCCATGTTCACAGCGCGAACTGGCATCCCTTCATTCCGGACAACACCGGCACGTTCGGCGAATTCGGCTGGAGCGGCATATTGCGGGGTGGCTCGGTCGTGTTCTTCGCCTTCATCGGCTTCGACGCGGTCTCGACCTGCGCGCAGGAAGCAAGGCGGCCGCAGCGCGACATGCCGATCGGCATTCTGGGATCGCTGGTCATCTGCACCATCCTCTACATCGCCGTCTCGGCCGTGCTGACCGGGCTCGTGCCCTATACCGAGCTCGCCGTGCCCGATCCGATCGCCAAGGGCGTCGACGTCATCGGCCAGCCCTGGTTCTCCGTGCTCATCAAGCTCGGCGCGCTCGTCGGGCTGACGACCGTGATCCTGGTGCTGCTCTACGGCCAGAGCCGCATCTTCTTCACCATGGCTGCCGACGGCCTGATGCCGACCATGTTCTCGCAGGTGCATCCGACGCTGAAGACGCCGTATCGCAGCCAGCTCCTCATCGGCGCGATCGTGGCCCTGGTCGCGGCGCTCACGCCGATCGAGATTCTTGGCGAGATGGTGAGCATCGGCACGCTGTTCGCCTTCGTGCTGGTCTGCGGCGCGGTGATCTATCTCCGCCGCAGCGACGCCGACGTCGCGCGGCCGTTCCGCGCGCCGGGCGCGCCCTGGGTGCCGATCGTCGGCATCCTCTTGTGCCTCGCGCTGATGCTGGGCCTGCCGCTGGTGACCTGGCTGCGGCTCGGGGCCTGGCTCGTCATCGGCCTCGTGATCTATTTCAGCTATGGCCGCCGCCATTCGCGCCTGCGCCGCGCGTGAGCCGAACGCGATGCTGATGTGCCATCTGACGTTCAGTATGCTAGATTTTGACCGTTGGTCCGCCCGATGACACCTTCGATTGCCGGAATGGGGAGGCGAGTGATGCCAGGCACAGGCGCAATGTCTCGCGATCTCGACGAAGCCAATCGACGGCTGCGCGAAGCGAACGCGCAATTCCAGGCGATCTGGGAACAGGGCTTGTACGCCACCCGCCTCGGCCTCGACGGCACCATCATCGACATCAACCGCGCCGCCGTCGACGGATGTGGCTTCAAGCGCGAAGAGGTCATCGGAAAGCTGTTCTGGGAATGCGGCTGGTGGACCCCTTCGAGCGCGTTGCAGGCATGGGTTCGGACCGCGGTCGAAAGAACCGTAGCGGGCGAGACCTACCGCAGCGATACGCCCTACTTCCTGGCGGACGGGACCGAACGCGTGGTGGACTGGACCAGCATTCCGATCAAGGACGACGCCGGGAGCGTCACCTTCGTTGTCGTGACCGGCATGGACATCACGGAACGCCTGCAAGGTGAACGGGACCGGCGCGCATACGAGGAGCAGCGCCAGCGGGCGGAGGCCCTCGCCGAGATCGACCGCACCAAGACCGCTTTCTTCTCCAATGTAAGCCACGAATTCAGAACGCCCCTCACGCTCCTGCTTGGCCCGATCGAGGACGCCCTGGGCGACCGCGAACAGCCGCTCGGGGCCCGGCAGCGGGAGCGGATCGACGTCGTCCAGCGCAACGCCCTGCGCCTGCACAAACTCGTCAATACGCTGCTCGATTTTTCACGCGTCGAAGCGGGACGAATTCAAGCGGTCTACCAACCCACCGATATCGCCTTGCTGACGCACGATCTTGCCAGCAGCTTCCGTTCGGCTTGCGAGAAGGCAGGCCTCCTGCTCACGGTCAACGCGCCTCCCCTGGCCGGGCAGGTCTTCGTCGATCGTGAGATGTGGGAGAAGATTGTCCTCAACCTCATCTCCAACGCTTTCAAGTTCACATTCGATGGCGCAATCAGGGTCGACATTGCCGCAGAAGGCAACAGCGCCGTCCTGCGCGTGACCGATTCCGGCACGGGCATTGCCGACTCCGAGCTTCCGCGGATTTTCGAGCGGTTTCATCGCGTGGAAGGCGCCCGCGGACGCACGCATGAGGGCACGGGCATCGGGCTTGCACTCGTGAAGGAGCTCGTCGAGCTGCACAAGGGCGCCGTGTCGGTGGAGAGCGTGCTGGGCAAGGGCTCCACGTTTACCGTCAGGGTGCCGTTTGGCAGCGGCCACCTTCCACAGGACAGGGTTGGTGCGGCCCGACTCCAGGCCTCCACGGCAACCCATGCCGAGGCCTTTGTCAGCGAAGCGCTGCGCTGGCTCCCGGACGGCACCATGGCAGAGGATTTGGATAGGCAGAGCGAACCAATTCTCGAGTCGGAGGAGTCGCTTCCCGGCGCCCGCGCCCACGTTCTGCTCGCCGACGACAATGCCGACATGCGGGAGTATCTGGGCCGCGTGCTCGGCACCGGCTACGAGGTCACCGCCACAGCCGACGGCGAGGAAGCGTTTGCAGCCGCCCGGCGGGTCCATCCCGATCTGATCCTGTCCGACGTGATGATGCCAAGACTCGACGGGTTTGGGCTGATCCAGAGGCTGCGCGATGACCCCGAGCTGCGCAACGTGCCTGTGATCTTCCTGTCGGCGCGCGCCGGCGACGAAGCCAAGGTCGAAGGCCTGCAGAGCGGCGCCGACGATTATCTCGTCAAGCCATTCAGTGCGAGCGAGCTGCGGGCGCGCGTCGCGGTCAACATCGATCTGTCGCGCGCGCGAATGCAAAGCGCCCGGACGCACGAGCGAACGAAACTCTGGAGCGTCTCGCAGGATTTGCTGGTGATTACCGACCAGGACGGCAGGTATCTGAGCGTCAACCCGGCCTGGACCGCCACGCTCGGCTGGTCGGAGGCCGAGTTGCTCGGCAGGACCGCGCGATGGTTGCTTCATTCAGATGACCTGGAGAGAACTCGCGCCCAGATGAAAGCCCTTGGAGTGGCTCGACGATCGCAGAGGTTCGAGAACCGCTACCGGCACAAGGATGGGTCTTTTCACTGGCTGGCGTGGAAAGCGGTGCTGGACCAGGGCCGGATCTATGCGATGGCCCGGGACATCACGGAGCTCAAGCAGGCCGAACAGGCACTGGACGAAGCCCGGCGAGAGCTTGCAAGGGTAAGCCGTCAGACGACCCTGGCCGCGATGACGGCTTCCATCGCTCATGAGATCAATCAGCCCTTGGCTGCAATTACGTTGAACGGCCAGGTCGGAGTTGCAGCACTTTCGCAGGCGGATCCCGACATAGACGAAGCGCTGGCTGCGCTGAAGGACATCGCCGACGACGGCCGCCGCGCCACCGAAATCATCGTGAATATCCGGGCGATGTTCCAGAGAGACCATCAGAAGCACCTGCTCAGCGCCAACGATCTCATCCGCGACGTTCTTTCGCTCGCGCACGGTGAGATCGAGAGACAGCGAGCATCCGTGCAGGTCGAATTGTGCGACGAGATTCCGCGGATCATGGTCGAGCGCGTGCCGCTGCAACAGGTTCTCCTCAACCTGACGCTGAATGCCCTGGAAGCGATGAGCTCGATCAAGCACCACGACCGCCTGCTGTCGGTCAAATCCCAGATCCATGCGCCGAATGATGTCTTGATCACGGTTGCGGACTCGGGGACCGGGATCGATCCAAAGACCATGAGCCGCATCTTCGAGCCGTTCTTCACGACGAAACCGCAGGGAATGGGGATGGGGCTTTCGATCAGCCGATCCATCGTGGAAGCGCACGGCGGAAAGCTTTGGGCTATCTCGGACACCGGACGCGGAAGCGCCTTTCACGTTCGACTGCCGGCACCGCCGGTAAGTGTCAACTAAAGCGCGATGACCAGAGCGGACTCCCGGCCCGCGTGGTAATAGACCCGGTACTCGGAAGTCCAGGGAAGCAACTCTTGCGCGCTGCCTTGCTCGTGTGCCTGGCAGTTTGCCGCAGTCTGCGGGGGCGGAGCCATGCCGGAGAGTGTCATCGAGGCGGATTATGTCGTCATCGGCGCCGGCGCCGCCGGCATGGCCTTCTCCGACACGCTGCTGCATCACGGCGCGTCCACGGTCGCGATCATCGACGCCGGTCACGGGCCGGGCGGGCACTGGATCGATTCATATCCCTTCGTCAAGCTTCACCTTCCTTCACAACACTATGGCGTGGAATCCCGCGTGCTGGGGGACAGCTCGATCATTCGCGGGGGCTTGAATGATGGTCTCATGTCCATGGCCTCCGGGACCGAGATCGTTTCATATTATCGGGACGTGATGGAGCGCGTGTTCCTGCCGACCGGCCGGGTCACCTACCATCCCATGACCCGGTTTGACTGGTGCGGGCATGCCGTTTCCCTCGTCAGCGGAAGACGGCATCAGGTCAAGGCGCGCAAGAAACTTGTCGATGCAACCTATGCCGCGGTCGAGGTGCCAAGCCGGCATCAACGCAAGTTCGGGGCAGACGAAGGCGTGCGGTGTATCCCCGTCAACGAGGTGACCAGGATTTCCGGCGAGACCAACCGCTATTGCGTCATTGGTGGAGGAAAGACCGCCGTTGACGCGTGCCTGTGGCTGTTCGAGAACGGCGCCGATGCCGGCTGCATCAGATGGATCGTCCCTCGCGACGCCTGGTGGATCAACCGATCGAACGTCCAGTTCAGCAGTGACTCCTTCGAAACGTCCTTCACGCGCGTCGCCGAGCAGCTGGAAGCGATCAGCGAGGCCGCATCGCTCGACGATCTGTTCCTGCAATTCGAGCGGCATGATCTGTGGCTTCGTCTCGACCGTTCGATCACTCCGACGATGTTCCATGGCTCGACGATGTCGCATCGTGAAATGGAAAAATTGCGATCGATCGACGACGTGGTTCGCAAGGGGCACGTTAAGGCAATCCATCGCGACCGCATCGTTCTTGAAGGAGGAACGGTCTCCGCCGATGATGACTGGCTCTACGTCGATTGCACGGCTGCCGGCATTCCGCCGCGCGAGGCGAAGGCAATCTTCGAGCCGGAAAAAATCACCTTGCAATGGGTGAAATGGGGAAGAACATCTCTTAGCGCCGCCGTGCTGGGCTATGTCGAGGCGACCGTCGATGGCGACGATCTCAAGAACGACCTTTGCCAGCCGATGTCACCGCCGCGAACGCCCGCTGACTGGCTGGGCACGTTCATAACAACGGCGAGAAACGAGAAGCGCTGGTCGTCCCAGCAGGATTTGAGCAAATGGGCGCGCACCTTGAGACTCGATATGTCGGCCAGACTCCTTTCAGAGGTCTCGCCGGATGATGCAGGACGCATCGCTATACTGCAGCGCTCAAGGAACGCCGGCAAAACCGCCGTGACCAACGCGACGCGACTGCTGGCTGATCGGTGATCGCTCTGAACTGCGGAGGCTTCCCGGCCAAACGCACGCCTCCCTGCCTGCAGCCCGATGAGATATCCCCTCGGATTTGGGAATGCACCGGTTTCAGTTGGTAGAGTCTGTGATAAGATGCGCTTGTTAGTTGCATCAAACCAGAGGAGATGGCCATGAAGGTCTCGTTGGTCTTTGCTGTGAGCCTGGCTATCGCTGCCTCATCGATTCCATCCGCCAATGCTGATAATCGGCGGCCGACTCACCTCGCTGCCGCTGCCACTGCCGCTAACGTTCCGGGATGCACCGGCGGAGTCTGGCCGGCTTTTGCAGCTTGTAAAAACGTGCTCAACTACAAGAACTATTCCGATTGCCACGCGGACGGGTTCAAGCGGGGTTGGAGAGGCAATGACATCTGGTGGTACTGTTCAAGTCTCGCGCTGAAGAACTGACCTCTTGCGACAAGACATGCCAGGAGGCCGCCGCAGCAGGCGGCCTCTTTCATTTTGCGAATGTCCGCATTCAAGGGAATGCGGGCTGCTCCATCCCGGCACGTGGTGGATCGCGAGCATCCACGCATAGCAGCCCCGCCTTGCCCTTCGCGGGCGGATGGGCCACCATTCCCCCGCGCAGCATCAACAAAACCAAAAGCGCAGAGGAAACGCATGAGCAAGCCGTCACGCTTCGACTATGGCTGGGTGATCGTCGCCGCGGGCGCGCTGATGACCTGTGTCGGCTTCGGCACGATGCTGTCGCTTGCGGTGTTCCTGCAGCCGATCTCGGAAGCGATGGGCTGGTCGCGCGCCGGCGTGTCGGCGGCGGCGACGCTCGATTTCGTCGTGATGGCGGGCGCGGCGTTCTTCTGGGGCACGCTGTCGGACCGCCTTGGCACCCGCATCGTCGTGCTCTCGGGAAGTCTCCTGCTGGGGCTCGGCCTCGTCACCGCGAGCCAGGCCGCAGAGCTGTGGCAGTTTCAGCTCTGCTTCGGCGTGCTGATCGGGATGGCCGCCGGCAGCTTCTACGCGCCGATGATGGCGCTTGCGAGCGCCTGGATCGACCAGCACCGCAGCCTCGCGGTAGCGCTGGTCTCCGCCGGCATGGGCGTGTCGCCGGTGACGGTCGCGCCGACCGCGAGCTGGCTGATCTCGACCTATGACTGGCGCACCGCGATGCTGGTGATCGGCTGTGCGGCCTGGGCGCTGCTGATCCCGGCCTGCTTCCTGGTGCGTCAGGCGCCGGTCGCGGCCGGCCCCGCGACGACGGATGCGGCGCCGGAAGCGGAGCTGACCGCGGCGCAGGCGCTGCGCACCCCGCAGTTCATCGCGCTCGCAGGCGCGCATTTCGCCTGCTGCGCGGCGCATTCCGGCCCGATCTTCCACATGGTGTCCTATGCGATGGTCTGCGGCATCGCCCCGCTCGCGGCGGTGACGGTCTACAGCGTCGCCGGCCTCTCCGGGCTCGGCGGCCGCCTGCTGCTCGGCGCGATGGCGGACCGCATCGGCGCAAAGCCCGTGCTGGTCGGCGGCCTGCTCGTGCAGGCGATGTGCATCGCGACTTATCTCGCGGTGGCGCAGCTCGGCGAATTCTACGCGCTCTCGGTCGCGTTCGGCCTCGCCTATGGCGGGGTGATGCCGCTCTATGCGGTGCTGGTGCGCGAATTTTTCGGCGCACGCATCATGGGCACGGTGTTCGGCGCGGTGTCGGCCTTCGCCAGCCTCGGCATGGCGCTGGGGCCCTGGGCCGGCGGGCTCGTGTTCGACAATTTCCAGCGCTACACCTGGCTGCACGCCGGCTCGTTCGCCATCGGACTTGCCGCCGTCGCGGTGGCGCTGAGCTTCCCGTCGAAACGAAGGCTGCCGCTCGACCTCGGCCGCGCCGCGGCCTGAGCGGGCAATGCATCCGGCGCCGGCGCGGGCACGCACGCAACAATTCTTATTGGCTTGATCCGATCGTGCGGATGACGTTTGATGGCTTCGCTTCCGCTCTGCTCATCATCGGACTTACGCAACATGGGAGGTCAGTCATGCTGACACGGCGCGACTTTGCAGGTATCGCCTCTTGCGCGCTCTGCGCGGTAACGGGGTTCATGGCCACCGATGCGTCCGCGCAGGGCACGCCGCCTGCCGCGACGCCCGGCGTCACGCGAAAGATCCTGTCACAGACCGATGGTCCGACACCGGGATATGTGACGATCATCGTGGAAGCGGAAATCGAGGCAGGCGTGACGGTCGCGCGGCATACCCATCCGGGGATCGAATCCGCGTATGTCGTCGAAGGGGGTCTTGAGCTGCCGATCGAGGGTCAGCCCACCCGCAGCCTGAAGCCGGGTGACGGTTTCGTGGTGCCGCCCAATACGCCGCATGCAGGCGGCAAGAACGGTGACAAGAAGACCAGGATCGCGAGCACCTATGTCGTCGAGAAGGGCAAGCCGCTCGCGTCTCCAGCCTGATCCGGCCAAGAGGCCATGAATATGTGTCGATCAGGCCGGCAGCAGCTGATCCCGGCCTGACCGCCATGCGGACGCCAGGCCGTCGAGCTCGCGGCCCATGCGGTCTATCACGCTTGTCCAGTCGCCGCGCTCCGGCTGCCTGAACAGCGTCATGGACGAATACCACGGGCTGTCGTCGCGATTGAGCAGCCAGCGCCAGTCCGGGTTGAAAGGCAGCATGGTCCAGACCGGCGTGCCCACCGCGCCGGCGAGGTGAACGACGCTGGTGTCAACCGAGATCACCAGGTCGAGGCAGGACATCAGCGCCGCCGTTTCGCTGAAATCGATCAGGTGCTCCGTCAGGTCGACGATATCAGGCCGTTCGCCAAGGAAGGCGCGGTCCTGCTCGCGGACGCCTTTTTGCAGGCTGACGATCTGGACGTCGCGATCCAGGAGCGGCGCCAGCGTGCGCAGCGCGATCGACCGGTTGTGGTCGTTCCTGTGATCCGGATTGCCCGACCAGACGAGGCCGACGCGGAAGCGATTGCGCGGACCAAGCCGCTCTTCCCAAGCCTTTACGCGCGCCGCCGCGGGCGCGGGAATGTACGGCGCCGCCGACGGGATGGTGTCGAGCCGCGTCCTGAACGCCAATGGCAGGGTGGCGAGCGGACAGTGCAGATCAAACTCGGGAGAGACCGACCGGCCGACACAGGTCGAGACGCCGGCGATGCCGCCGAGCAGCTCCTGGATCGGAGGCTCGACCTCGAGGATCACGCGCGCGCCGAGCGCGGCTACCATGGGCACATAGCGGGCGAACTGGATGGCGTCGCCCAATCCCTCGTCGGAGTGGATCAGGATGGTCTTGCCGTCGAGCGGCTGGTCACCGAGCCAGAGCGGCTGGGCGAAGCCGCGATTGACCAGGGCGGCTGCCGCAAGCTTCCAGCGCGCTTCGCGGCGCGGCCAGCCGCGCTCGAAATCTCCGGTCAAAAGCTCGAGCGTCGCGAGGCTGAAGCTCGTCAACGGATCGTTCGGGTTGAGCGCGAGCGATTTTCGGAAGGTCGCAAAGGCCTCGTCCAGCATCTGCAGATCCAGCAGGACCAGCGCCTTGTTGGTCAGCACGGCCTGAAAATCCGGCCGAAGTGCAAGCGCGGCATCGAAACAGGCAAAGGCCTGCTCCAGCCGGTCGAATTTCCAGTGCAGCAGGCCGAGATTGTTGTGGGTCTCCGCCTGGCTCGGATCGAGCGCAATTGACTTCTCGTAGTCGGCGCCGGCGTCCTCGAACCGCTTCACCGCCGACAGGCAAACGCCGCGCATCTGATACAGCGCTGCGGAATTTGGATTGAGCCGCACGGCGAGGTCGAGACATTCCAGGGCTTCGGCGTGCCGGCCGAGATCGAGCAGCAGCCGGCCGCAATTGGTCGCGGCGTCCAGGAATTGCGGATTGAGTTTTAGCGCCTGGCGGAAATGCTGCACGGCCTCGTCGTTGCGCGCGAGGCGCCAGAGCAGATCGCCGACATAATTCCAGAGGCCGGCATCCTCCGGCTTGAGGGTCAAGGCCTTGGCGAAACACTGCTGAGCCTCCTCGAGCCGGCCCAACCGCTCCAGGATCGTGCCGAGACTCAGGAGATATTCCGCCTTCGGTGCCTGCGTGATCGCACGCGCGATCCATTCCACGGCGGCGGCATGCTTGCCGGTCTGGAAGAGAAGCACGCCCATCAAATGGAGCGCATCCGCGTCTTGCGCGTCCTGCGCCAGCGCCTGCCGGTAGCACTGCTCGGCCTCGGCCATTCGTCCCGACCGGAAATGCGCAAATCCCGCCTGGCAAAGCGCCGCAGGCGTGACGTTCGACGATTGCTTGGTCGCGGCCCGGCGCTGTTTGCGATTCATAAACGGCTGGAAATGGTCGGGAATCCGACCGGATCGCTATCCGATTCTCAGGTACGCGTCGATGTGTCGGCGGGGCCGTATTTTCGCTGGCAAATCGCGGGAAGCGAACTTGACTATCTATTCTAGAATATATATTCTAATTGCATGCGAGCGAAGTTTGCCGAGAGCGATTTCTATTCCGCAGCACTGGCCATTGCCGTTGAACACGGGCCGGCGGCCGCCACGGTCGCGTCCATCAGCGAACGCCTCAAGGCCCCGACGGGCTCGTTCTACCACCGCTTCTCATCGCGCGACGTGCTGCTCGGCAGTCTCTGGCTTCAGACGATCCTCGACTTCCAGAAGGGCGTCGCCGTTGCGCTGGCCGCCGGCGATGGCCTGGCCGCAACCCTGCACACGCCCAGATGGGCCCGCGAGCATCCCGATGAGGCGCGCCTGCTCCTGATGTTTCATCGCAAGGATTTCGTCGCCGGGGAATGGCCGGAGGAATTGCGCGAGCGCGTCGCCGACATGTCACGACGCATGCAGAACGCGGCCGCGCTGCGGGCCCGTGCCGTGTTCGGCCGCGACGGCACTGAGGAGCGGCGCCTTGCGCAATTCCTGATCGCGGAGCTACCGGTCGCGGCCGTGCGCCAGCACCTGGAGCGCCGCGAGCCGCCGCCGCCGATCGTCGATCACATCATCGTCACGACCTATGCGGCGATCGTCGCCGACTACCGCGCCCGCCATGAGGCCGGCGGCGCCTGAGGAGCAATCTGACTTCCGCCAGCAAACGGAGGCAATGATGCAGACCGAGAAATTGTTGCAAATTGCCCGCGAGATCATCGCCGGCGTTCCGGCGTGCCTCGCCATCACGGTCGACAGTCACGGCGATGCGAACGCCCGGGTCGTGAACCCGGCGCCGTTGTCCGATATCTGGACGGTGCGATTTGCGACCGACCGGCGCTCGCGCAAGGTGGCGGAGATCGAACGATCGGGCCGGTTGACGCTCGCCTATCAGAACGACGCCGACAAGGCCTATGTGTCGCTGATCGGCCGTGCGGCAGTCGGTGAAGACATCGCCGCCAAGCTCGCGGGCTGGGGCCCGCTTGCAAGCAAGTGGTTTCCGGGCGGGCCGACCGATCCCAACGTCGTCCATGTCGAGCTGTTCGCCGAGCGCATCGAACTGTGGAGCGTGGCGAAAGAGGTCGTGCCCGACCCCGTGCGCGGCCTTTGGGCGGCCGTCCTGATCCGGGACGGAGCGGGCTGGATCCAGTCCACGACGCTTCCGCAAGTGCCGGCCGGCGAAGACTCGCATGCAACGTGCCAATCAGGAGGTGCAGCATGAGGACGATCAGCCACACGCCCTGGCAGGGCCACCATCTGCCGACGCTGGAACTATGGAGCCTGCTGGCACGGTGCCGCGCGGCGTTGCGTAGGCGGCGGGAACGCAACAGAATACGGATGGAGCTGCAGGCGCTGAGCGACTGCGAGCTCAGGGATTTCGGCATGACGCGCGGCGAGATCGAGTACGTCGCCGCGAAATGTTCTGGCGACATCCGGTCCGGCCCCGGCGCGGCGTGGCCCTGAGCCGCGCGGCCGGCACAACACGCGGGAGGCACTGACGTGACAGACGGAAATGGCGGCAGCGAAGCGGCGCGGCCAAAACTTTTCCAGCCGCTGACGATCCGGGACCTGACCTTGAAGAACCGTCTCGTCGTGCCGCCGATGGTGCATTACAGGTGCGATCCCGGCCACACCTGCGGCACCTTCCATCTCGTGCATCTCGGCCGCTATGCGCTGGGCGGCTTCGCCCTGGTGTTCGTCGAGGCCACCGCGGTCGAGGAGGTCGGGCTGATCAACGAGCACGATCTCGGCATCTGGAATGACGCGCAGACCGAAAGCTTCAAGCCGCTCATCGCGTTCATGCGGCGCCAGGACACCGCGATCGGGATCCAACTCGCCCATGGCGGGCGAAAGTCGTCCTCGCAGACCGCCATGCAGGGCATGGGACCGCTGACCGAGGACAACATCAGGGCCGGCGCAAAGCTCTGGCAGCCGGTGGGACCGACGGCCGAGCCGGTCGCTTCCGGCTGGCTGACGCCGCGGCAACTGACGACGGAGGAGTGCCGCGCGATGCCCGCGACCTGGGCCAATGCCGCGCGCAACGCGGTGAAGGCCGGCTTCGACGTCATCGAGGTGCACATGGCGCACGGCTATCTGCTGGCGTCCTTCCTCTCGCCGGTCTCCAACACCCGCAACGACGAATATGGCGGCGACCGAGCCGGGCGCATGCGCCTGCCGCTGGAGATCGTGCGGGCGGTACGGCGCGAGATGCCCGAGACGATGCCGCTGTTCGTGCGGGTCTCGTCCGTGGACGGCACCAGAGAAGGCTGAAACATGGATGACACCGTGGCGCTCGCGCGCGAGCTGAAGGCGAGCGGCGCCGATTTGATCGACTGCTCCTCGGGCGGGATCGCAGGCGCGGCCACCGCGGCGCAGGTGACGCGCAGCCTCGGCTTTCAGGTCCCGTTCGCCGAGCGGGTGCGCAAGGAAGCAGGCATCCCTTCCATGGCGGTCGGCCTCATTCTCGAGGCACAGCAGGCGGAAGCCATTCTCGAGAACGGCCAGGCCGATCTCATCGCCGTCGGCCGCCAGTCGCAATATGATCCCAACATCGCCCATCACTGGGCCCACGATCTCGGCATCAACAGCCGCTTCGAGGACTGGTCGCCGGAATATGGCTGGTGGCTGGAGAAGCGGATCAGGACGATGCAGGGATTTGCCACGCCGACCGGGATGGTGACGCGGTCGGCTCAGGACCCGTGACGCCGTCTCGCGACCGAACCCAGATTCCCGCGCGCGTCACCTCGCCACGGCGGTTCTTGCCGCATCATCCCCGAGCTGCTGGCCCTGCGCGAGCCTGCGCTCCAGCATGCCCATGACGGAGCCGACCTCGTCGAAAGCCCTGGAGTGGGAGTCCTCGCCGCCGAGGCGGGTGAGGTCGAACGCGAAAATCTTCTGCTGCGCGAGCGCGCCCTTGTAGGGGTCCTGCTCCGGATTGATGTCGCCGGCACGGATCTGCCCTCCCGCAAGGGATTTCGAGATCTTGAGGGCGGCATCATCCTGAGACACGAACAGGGCGATCCGCGGACGCCGCGGACCGAGCTCGCCGACCCTGCCGATGAACTGTTCGAACGCGACGTCGGGCGCGACGAAGGCCACGTTCTTGAGCTTCGAGGCCGTGCCGCCGCGCGAGGCCTTCATGTGGAGCGCATCGAGCGCGACCATGCAGCCCATGGAATGGCAGACCAGCGTGATCTCCCTGATGGCGGGATTGGCGTTGACGGTGTCGAGCACCTCGACCAGCGCCGCACTCGATTGCGCCGCGACCTTGCGGTCGTGCTCATAGGAGCCGAGGTTTCCCGCGCCCTGCGACGGCCATGAATAGAGCACGGGAACGACGGGAAGCCGGCCATCCTGCACGAACTGGGCGAAGCGGTAGACCGCGTCGTCGAAGCGATTGTTGAATCCGTGCACGAAGATCATCGCCTTGTTGCGGCGCCTGGCCTTGGCCGCGTTGCCGACGGCGGCGATGAATCCGGCGCGATCCAGATAGCCCGCCGACGCCGTCACGAAGTCGCGGCGCGGATCGCCCGGGGGCGACGACGGCCACTGGATCTCGCCGACGTTGCGCGCATTGTCCGGCGGGATCGAAACCGTGACCTGGCCGAAGGCCATCTCGCTCGACGGTTCCCGGCTGAACATCTCGCCGGGATCGCCGCTCGAGCGCATCCGCGTGGTCGCGACGAGAACCGCCACTTGCGAGCCGGCATCGACCGCCTCGCTGGTCGGCACCAGCATGCCCTGCAGGGGACGCGACGTGCACGAACAGCAGGCCAGCGCCATCAGCACGGCCGTCGCGACACGCAGCGAAGCGGCAGTGCGGCCCGTGGGATGCATCCGGCTCTCCTCGCAGCAAACACCCTACGGCCCCGGAACAGCTTGGTATTCCGATAACGATGCCTGCCTCGAATTCAGCGCGGCCTGCGGGTGCGTTCAGCACTCAAGAGAGCTTGGCAAGACTCCGATTGATCCAGATCAAGGGGTGCGGCGGGCCCGTTCACGCCGGACAGGGCCGAAACACAGTGGGAAGGGATAAATCATCATGTTTTGAGCATGAGGGAAAACCGCTTCGCACTCTTCCGGATCATGGCGACGACGGCGCCGAGATGCCGATGATCCGGCTTGTTCACGCACAGTGGTTGAGCGATCATCGTGTCGCTGCGACATCCTCATTGCCGTCATCGTTGCGATCTCCGGGACCGTCGGCACACTGGCCAGCCAGCTGTTCAGCCCGGGGACATGACCGACGGGTGTTCGGGGACATAGCCGACACTTTTCCCGCTCGCCAAGTCGATGATAG
>NZ_JAFCJJ010000051.1 GCF_018131015.1 Bradyrhizobium diazoefficiens | reverse complement strand
AGCCATGAAGCGCGGCACCAATCTGATGATGCGCCACTCGCAGCAGAACAATACCGATGTGTGAATCGGATAGCCCCTTGTGGGGGAGGGTTGGGGAGGGGGGTAGCCCCAAGCGAGGTCCGAGTTCGTGGCTGCCCCCCTCCCTGCCCCTCCCCCACAAGGGGGGAGGGAATGAGAGAGCGGCGCCCCCCTCACATGCGAGCCTCGCGCCGCCCTGGAAATGAGCCATCACGTCCTCCGCTGCGGGTCGACGATGTCGCGCAGGCCGTCGCCGAGGAGGTTGAAGCAGAACACCGCGGTCATCAGCACAAGGCCCGGGAACAGCGCGATCCACCATTCGCCCGAGACCATGAAGCCCGCGCCCTCGGCGACCATGATGCCCCATTCGGCGGTCGGCGGGCGGACGCCGAGGCCGATGAAGGAGAGGCCGGCGGCGTTGAGAATGGCGTAGCCCATGGTCAGCGACATCTGCACGATCATGATCGGCATGATGTTGGGCAGGATGTGCACCAGCAGGATGCGGAATTCGCCGTTGCCGGAGAGCCGCGCCGCCTGCACGAAGCCGGCATTGCGGCGGACATTGGCTTCAGCGCGCGCGACGCGGGCGTAGAGCGGAAAGTTCACGATGGCCGTGGCCAGGATGATGTTCTGCACGGTGTTGCCGAGCGCGGCCACGATGCCCATGGCGAGCACGAACAGCGGAAACGCCATGATGGTGTCGGCGATGCGGCCGACGATGCGGTCGGTCCAGCCGCCGAAATAGCCCGCCGCGATGCCGGCAAGCCCGCCCATCAAGAACACCAGCACGACGGATGCGATCGCGATGAAGAAATCGAGGCGGGTGGCGACGATGACGCGGCTGAAGATGTCGCGTCCCAACTGGTCGGTGCCGAACCAGTGCGCCGACGACGGTGCCTTCAGCGCGGACGCGGTGTCGGAGGCGAGCGGATCGTACGGCACCACATAGGGGCCGAGCAGCGCGGCGAAGACGATGACCAGGAGCAGCGCAAAGGCAAAGCCCGTGACCTTGTTCTCGCCCAGCACATAGCGGGTCTGTTCGAGGATGGCGATCAGGCCCGAGGTGCGCGCGGGACCGACGGGTTCAACAGCAGGCGCAACGGAGCTCATGGTTCAGCCCTCCAGCCGCACGCGCGGATCGATCACGCCGTACAAAATATCGATCACGAGATTGAGCAGCACGTACATGACCGCCATGGTCAGCACAAAACCCTGCACGGGCGCGAAGTCCGACGAGATCAGCGCCTCGACCGCATAGGAGCCGATGCCGGGCCAGGCGAACACTTTTTCGACCAGCACGTTGGCGCCGAGCAGGAACGAGAACACCATGCTGAGCGTGGTGATGACCGGCAACATCGCGTTGCGGAAGGCGTAGGTGACGATGACGGTGGACGGCGACAGGCCGCTGGCGCGCGCGGTGCGGACGAAATCGGACGCCAGCACCGCCAGCATCGAGGCGCGCGTCATGCGTGCGATCGGCGCCAGCGAGAAGACCGCAAGCGTGGTCGCCGGCAGGATGAGCTGGCTTAGCGCCGAGCGGAACGCCTCGACGTCGCGCGCGATCAATGTGTCGATCAGGTAGAACCCGGTCACCGTCGGCGGCGCGCTGTAGAACACGTCGAGACGGCCGAGCGGCGCCGGCGACCAGCCGAGCCGGAAGTAGAAGACGTAGACCAGCACGAGGCCGGTGAAGAACACCGGCAGCGACACGCCGGCCGTCGTCGTCACCCGGCAGAGATGGTCGATCCACGAACCCGGCCGCGTCGCCGCCAGCACGCCGAGCGGGATGGCGATGACGACGGAGACAATGAGGCCGAGCAGCGTCAATTCCGCCGAGGCCGGCAGGCGGTTGCGGATCTCGGTCGCGACCGGCTGGCCAGTCGTGAGCGAGTTGCCGAAATCGCCATGCGCAAGATCATTGGTGTAGCGGAAGAACTGCTCGATCAGCGGCTTGTCGAAGCCGAGCTTCTTGCGGATCTGCTCGACCGCCTCCTTGGTCGCCGCGGGACCGGCGAAATAGGCGGCGGGATCACCGGGCAGCGCGCGCGTCAGCAGGAAGGTGACGATGACGACGCCGATCAGCGAGGGGACAGCGAACATCAGGCGCTTGCCGATCATGGTCAGCATGGCGCGCTCCGCTGGCTTGCTTCGCCTCTCCCGCTTGCGGGAGAGGCCGACGCGCTCGCAGAGCGCGGCGGGTGAGGGCTCTCTCCGCCCAGGGACATCCTCCGCGATCCTCGACAATCCCGACGCGGAGATACCCCCACCCCAACCCTCCCCCGCAAGCGGGAGAGGGAGCCGACCGTCAGTGCTGGAGCATCGTGCATGTCATCTGCGATGACGCTCCCCCACAAAGGGAGAGGGTATGAGAGAGCCGTGCTCACCTCAACCATATCCCCTCACCCCTTCGCCATCGCGCGATAATCCAGGCGGCGGTGGAACCAATACTGATATCCGCTGATGTTCTTCTGCATCGCGACGTTGACGAAGGGCTGGTACAGCGGGATGCGCGGGACGTCGGCATAGGCGAGATCGACGAAGCCTTTCACGTCCTTGTCGTAGGCCGCCATGTCGCCGGTCGCCGCGGCCGTGCGCGCGCCGTCGATCAGTCTGTCCATCTCCGCCGACTTGTAGCTCATGGTGTTGAAGACCGAATTGTTGCCGTGATAGCACCAGTAGAAGAAATATTCGGGGTAATCGAGCCAGCCCGAGAACACGTTGGTGAAGAGCGGCATCTCCTTCTTGTTCAGCTCGGTGCGCCAGTTGGCGCCGGGCACCTTGTTGATGGTGGTCTTGATGCCGAGCTGGGCGAGGCTCTCCTGCACCAGCACGCAGAGCGGCTCGTTGACGCCGGCGAAGTTGAGGTCGAACGAGATCGTGGTCTCGAAACCGTTGGCGTAGCCGGCTTCTGCCAGCAGCGCCTTCGCCTTCTCCATGTCGGTGTTGTATTTGTGCGGCTGCGGCCAGGCGACCTCGGTGGCCTTGTCCGCGGCCGCGCCGAACATGGGATTGCCGAGCCCGAACAGCACGGCGTCCATGATCTTCTGGTACGGCATTGCATAGGCCATGGCCTGCCGCACCTTCGGATTGTCGAAGGGCGGCTTGGTCACGTTCATGCCGATATACTGGATGCCGTTGGAGAACGGCAATGACACCACGTTGAGCTTGCCGTTCGCCTTCATCTCCTGAAAATCCTTGAACGGCAGCTCGTAGGAGATGTCGGCGTCGCCGCGCTCGAGCAGCGCACGGCGGTTGCCGGCCTGCGGCACCATGCGCCAGATCACGCGCTTGATCTTGGGCAGGGGGCCACCGACCCAATCCTCGTTGCGCTCCATCACCACCTCGGTGCCGGCGGTCCACTTCACCACCTTGTAGGCGCCGGAGCCCGCGGTCTGCTGTTTCGTGAACTCGAGACCCCAGGGATCCTTTTCGCTCGCGTTCTTCTTCACGAGCTCGGAATTGACGATGCAAGGCACGATCACCGCGAGGTCAGGAATCGTGAGACGATCCTTTTTGGCAAAATCGACCCGCACGGTGGCGTCGTCCACCACGACGAACTGCTCGGCCTTGGTCAGCGAGCCCGCGCTCATCTGGAAGGTCGGGAAGCCACCGACGGTGACGGCGCGGTCGAGCGACCACTTCACGTCCTTGGCGGTGACCGGCGTACCGTCGTGGAATTTGGCGTTCTTCTTCAGCTTGAAGGTGACCGACATGTCGTCGATCTTCATGTCCTCGGCGAGCTCGCCCTTGAACTTGTCGCGATCGTAATAGGGCACGCCGCCGGGGCCGCTCTTCATCTCGTGGCTGATCAGGCGGTCGTAGCAATTCCAGGACACTTCATAGCCGGGCACGTTGGTGCCGACGCCGTGGATGTCGAGATTGTTGGGGCCGCCTTCCGAGACGATCAGCAGCGTCTCCGAGCGCGCGTCGGCCTTCGCGGAGGAGAGCACGGACGGCATCGCCGGAAGCGCCGCGCCAGCGGCCAGACCGGAGACGGACTTGAGAAAATCGCGGCGCTTCATGGCAATGCTCCAACTCGAAAAGCTTCTGGTTGGAGCCGGATTCGCAAGGTTCGTGCCAAAGCTTAACGAAGCCTTGCCACTCGCCCATCTCATTGAATTTAAAGTAGAATATACGATTCTGGCGTCCGAACGGCTGCGCCGACATTGCATACAAAGATGCTCTTTTGCCTACGAAATAGACTAAATGCGATCAGAGCTTATCGGATAGGCGATCGCTTGCGACCACTCACTCCGCCCAGATCAGCTCCTGCATCTGCCCGCGAATGAACGCATCCGAGCGCGTCTCGATCTGCGCGTGTCTGGCGGAGCCCAGATTGGAGCATTCGTTCTGCAGCGAATGCTAGCCTCTTGGTTGGGAGCTAGGTGTGCTTCGCGAGGTCGCGGCTGATCTTGGTGATCATCTGCTCAAGGTCGTGGGCGGCCTTGGCTGCGTGCGCCATGCTCCTTTCCGGCCAGTCGCCAACCGTGAACTCGGCCTCGACCACGTCAGTCGCCTGCGGGCGATGGACAGGCCTGCGCTTGAGCCAAGTCACGATGCCAAGGCCGGTCAGGCCTGTCGCCGCGACGGTGGCCAGCGGGAATAGGAGCGCTATCAACTGGTGGTTGGTCATCGCAGAAGGGCTCCCAGGACCAGATGTCCCATCAAATGTAAGGCTATACCGGCCGCAACGCAAACCCCGCCGATCCCAACCACGAGGCCGTTATCGACGCTGGGCGGCAGGATGCTGAAGATAGCTTGGGCGGCCGGAACGAAGGTTCCGGCGGCTATGATGGCGGCGCCGACGGTGTTGAACCAGGTGGCGATGAGCTTGGCGTGCTCGTTGCGGATCTCCTCCGGCGTCATGTCCCAGCCCCGTGTTCCATAGCTCAGATCATCCTTGTAGGGCTGCTCCGGTTACGCATCAACAGGGTGTAGTTCCTCCCGCAATCGTCAACTTGTCGGTGTTGCTTATGAGGTGTTCTGATCGGGCCAGCGGCCAATCCGAAGGGGACTTGAGGAAATCGCGGCGCTTCATGGCTCCTGCTCCAACTCGGAAGCTTCTGGTTGGAGCGAGATTCGCAACCCTAGCGAGGCCTTATCCCTCCGTTGCCTGATTGAATGACGTGAAAAATCAGGATTTTGGGTAGGCACGAGGGTCCACCGACGCTCACTCCGTCCAGATCAGTTCCTGCAGCTCGACGAGATCGTTCGCCTGCTGCTGCCAGCCCTCGATGCAGATATGGCTATTGAGGTCGCTGGCCTGATGCAGCAGCATCAGGGCCATCAGCCGCCGTTTCAGCGCGAACGTCACGTCAGTGCGCGCATAGCCGAAGCCTTCGAGTAGGCTGCGCACCCTCCCCGGCCGGCCCGCAGCCATGAACGCGCTGGGACCGAGCAGATCGTAGTCGCGCCATCCTGTTCGCACGTCGCCGAAATCGAACAGGCCGGCGAGCGACCATTGATCGTCCTGACGGGCGAGCAGAAAATTCTCCGGAATGAATTCGCCGGTCAGGATCACCGCCGGCGCATCCATCGGGATCAGGCTTGCCGCATCGCGCAGGAGATCGTCGAGGCCTGCGAGGAATTTTGGCGCGAGGCCAAGACGGGTGTGCCGCGCGCGGCAGCCCTGCATCTGTCCCCGCATGAATTCGTCCCAGCGCGGCGCGGTGTGCGCGAGCCCGCCCGGCGGCACGCGCTGCACGGCCGCGATGGTCTCGCCGATCTGGCGCAGCAGGCGCTCCTTCTGGTCTTCCGGCAGTGATGGCCAGACCTCGGAGCCGAGCGTGCCTGCAAGACGCGTGATGATCAGATAGGGCCAGCCGTCGCGCATCCCTTCGGCGACGATCTCGGGAATCGGCAAATGGAGACGGCCAGCGAGCTGCGCCAGCGCGCCGCGTTCGGAAACGAATTGCGCGCGCAGCAAGGGCGGGAACATCTTCAGGATCAGCGTCTCACCGAGACCGACGACGAGATTGGTGCCGGTCGCAAACACAAGCGGCGAACTGACATCCAGGCCATGGCCGCGCGCGATGTCGAGCGCGACCGGCAACCATCGTGGCCGGTCGGCACGCAGGACGCGGTAGGCATCAAGGTTTGTCGCCGCATCCTGCGGCAGCGTCTCCGCCATCAAAGCGCCCGCACTCTATTCCAGCACGTCCTTGACGCTGTTCCTGATCGTCGAGGGAACGGCATGCTCGGGGACTTCGATGGTCTTGGCACCGCGCGTGATCCGGTAGCTGAACGCGTCGGCCGCGCCCCGACGCGCTTCGGGCGTCTTCGGATCGGCAAACAGCGACTCCACCGCCTTGCGGTCGGCAGACGACAGATCCGACAACGCCACTTCACCGCGGCTCTTGAGGTGAGGACCGCCGAAGCCGGCGATCCCTCCGACGCGCTCGATCTTCAGGCGATCCACGCTTCCTTCCTTTCGTGACGCGTTGGCGCGCGAACCCGGGTTCGGTTCGCGTAAAAACGCCCTATAGCCCGACCTTCTTCCATCCGGCATCGACGGCTGAGAAGACCGCAGCGTCGCCCGGATACAACGTGCGGGCGCCCTGCCGGGTCCTCGCCGCGAACGCCGGCATCGTCATGTTCGGCGACGCCCCGAAACCGGTGAGCGAATGATACCACACCTGGCCGATCTTGGCCCAACTGTATCCGCCGAGCGTCACGCAGGCGGTGCAGAAGGCAAGATTCGGCGGCCCGCTGGAATAATGCGGATCCATGCCGGGCGTCACCTGCGAATATTTGGTCGGCTGCGGCGCCAGGCAGTGCTTGGCGGCGGGATTGGCCATGTCGCGCAGGCAGGTGAGCCCCCGCTTCCTGGCAGCCGGTCCCATGATGTCACGCCCGATCAGCCAGTCCGCCTTGTTGACGGTCTGCTTCTTTTCCCACTGCCGGAACATCGAACCGAAACAGTCCGACATGCTCTCATTGAGACCGCCGGCGTCGCCGCTATAGGCGAGCTGCAGACTGTGCTGGGTCACGCCATGGGTGAGCTCGTGGCCGATGACGTCGCTGCCCCTGGTGAAATCGACGAAGATGCTGCCGTCGCCGTCACCATAGACCATCTGCGACCCGTTCCACATCGCGTTGTTGTACTTCTCGCCGAAGTGGGCCGACGACATCATGGTCATGCCGTGATCGTCGATCGAATTGCGGTTGAAGATTTGCTGATAGAACTTGGCCACCCTGGCGGTCTCGTTGAAGGCGCGCTTGACGGAGCCGTCCGAGGACGTCTTCGGCCTCGGCACGGGCGTGCCCGGCAGCGTCTGCGTATGCCTGCAATCGTAGACCGTGATGGCCGGCGCCGCCGCAAGCGTGACGAGCCCGCCGGCACGCGTCGCCGCCACGCGGGTCAATCTCGTCGCCTGCGTCCGCAATTCGCGCAATTCGTGACTGATCTCGACCGTGTCGACCATGCGCTTGCGCTGCGGCGCGGACAGCTTCTTGTCCTGGGAGAGCCTGGTCAGAACGTCATTGGGGATGATGAAACATGAGCACGGCATCAATAGCCTCCGTTGCTGATCTTCAGAGAAATGACCTTTGAACAATCGCGCAATCGTCGCAGCCGGCGAGCGGCGACAGGCGTGGCGCGCGCGGCATTATCGCAGGCACGCGGCCCGGCGCGTGTGAGCTCGCACACATCTTGAGAGTGCAAAAGGTCCGGCGGGACCGGCCGGCGAGCGAAGGGCCGCGAGCGGCCCGCGCCCTAGCGCTCGGGGCTCGCGCGCTCGAACTGGCGCAAGAGCTTGTTGCCGCGCTCGACCGCCGAATCGAGCGCGATGCGTGCGCTCTTCCGGCCGGCAAAGGCCTGCTCCAGCTCGTCCTCGATCGCGCCGCGGATCAGCACGAAGGAGCCGAGCCTTATGCCCTTCGAATTCTCCGTCGGCGGATGCAGCGTGATCGCTTCGAACGAGATCGCCGAGCCCGGATTGCGCTCGTAAAAACCTTGCGCGCGCGTGATCTCGAAGGCGGCGCGGGTGATCGGCAGATAGCCGGTGTTCTGGTGCCAGGCGGCCTGCACGCCGGGCTGCGACAGATAGGCGAAGAACCGCGCCACGCCCTTGTATTCCGCGCGCGGCCGGTCGCGCAACACCCACAGCGTGGCGCCGCCGATGAGGGAGTTCTGCGGCGCGCCCTTCACCTCGGGCCAGTACGGCATCATGCCGTAGCCGATCTCGAATTTCGAATTCGCCAGGAAGTCGGCACGCGTCGCCGAGGAGCCAATGAAGATCGCGCATTCGCCGCTCTGAAAGCGCGGCTCGGCCGACTGCCCGCGGCCGCCATAGTCGAACAGTTTTGTCTTTTGCCATTCGGCGAGCTGCGCGACGTGCTTGACGACAACCGGATTGTTGATGGTCAGCTCGGCGTCCAGCCCCGCAAAGCCGTTGGCCCGCGTCGCCACCGGCAGATTGTGGAAGGCGGAAAAATTCTCGATGTGGATCCAGGACGGCCATGACGTGGTGAAGCCGCACGCGGCGCCGCGGTCGCGCAGGCGTTTGGCGGCAGCACCCAGCTCCGGCCAGGTCTTCGGCGGGACTTCCGGATCGAGGCCGGCATCGCGGAACATGGTCTTGTTGTAATAGAGGATCGGTGTCGACGAGTTGAACGGAAACGACAGCAAATTGCCGGAGGCATCGCTGTAATAGCCGGAGACCGCGGGAAGGTAGTCGTTGAGCGAGAACGGCTCGCCCATGTCCCGCATCAGGCTGAACACCGGATAGATCGCGCCCTTGGCCGCAGTCATGGTGGCGGTGGCGACCTCGTTGACCTGGACGATCGCGGGCTGGCTGCGCGAGCGGAAGGCGAAGATCGCCGCCGTCACGGTCTCGGTGTAGTTGCCCTTGTAAGTCGGGACGATGCGATAATCGCCCTGCGAGGCGTTGAAGTCGGAGGCGAGCTTGTCCAGCTGCCGGCCGAGCTCGCCCGACATGGCGTGCCACAGCGCGATGTCGGTCGCAGCCCGTGCCTCGGAGACAAGGATCAGGGCCAATGCGGCGGCGGCGATCTGCAAACGGCGCAAGCCTGAAATCCGCAAGCCTGAAATCCGCAAGGCTGAAGTCACCAAGGCTGAGGTCACGCTGGCTCCGTGTCGGGTGGCAAAGGACGGCCGATCCCCTGCTTACGGCGCGGCATTGCCGGTTTCAACCGGGAATGAGGCCGCCTGCCGCCGCACAATCCTCCGGGGCGCCCGCCACGGGATGGCCTTCCCGCAACCATCTGCTAGATTGCATTGAACCTTTCGTTCCCGCCATAGACTCCATCTCTGAGGGGTTGAGTGAGCCAGTGTTAGACCGTGCCGAACGCTTGCGGACCGGGGTGATCTTCGTCGCGTTTCTGCTCGTCATGGTCGCGACGGGCATGGGCGCGACATGCTCCATTGCGCGCGAATTCCGCGCCGCCGACACCCAGGCCGCCGATTACCCGACTGTCCAGGCGCTGCGCTACATGGGCGCGCTGGTCGCCGAGCGCACCGGCGGCCGGCACGAGATCAGGGTGTTTCACTCCCGCCAGCTCGGCGAGGAGAAGGAGACCATCGAGCAGACCCGGGCCGGCGCGATCGACCTCAACCGGAGCAATGTGGCGCTGATCGGCAATTTCGTTCCGGCCATGAACGTGCTGGCGATGCCGTTCCTGTTCCGGTCCATCGAACACATGCAGAAGGTGCTGGACGGGCCGATCGGCGGCGAGATCCTCGGCAGCTTCGAGCCCTTTGGCTTCGTCGGGCTCGCCTTCTACGATTCCGGGGCGCGGTCGATCTACAACGCCGTGCGCCCGGTGAAGGAGCTCGCCGACCTCAAGGGATTGAGGATCCGGGTGCAGCAGTCCGAGTTGATGCGCGACATGATCCGCGCGCTCGGCGCCGAGCCGGTCGAGTTGCCCTATGGGCAGGTGCTAACGGGCCTTGCCAACCACCTGATCGACGGCGCCGAGAACAACTGGCCATCCTTCGTGACCACGGACCATTACAAATATGCCGGCTACTACACGCTGACCGAGCACACGATGAGCCCGGAGGTGCTGGTGATGTCGCTGAAGGCCTGGAACAGCCTCTCGGCGGAGGACCAGGCCATCTTCAAGGAGGCCGCGATCCGCTCGAGCCGCTTCATGCGCGAGACATGGCGCGAGCTCGAGGAGCAGTCGCAGCGCAAGGCCGAGGCCGCCGGCGTCACCATCGTCAGGGACATCGACCGCAGGCCGTTCGAGGCTGCGATGGCGGCGATCTACACCAGGGCCGGCGACGATCCCGCAGCCGCCGCGCTGATCGAACGCATCCGCAAGGTGGAGTGAGGCGTCTTGGCCGGGCTTGGACACAACGAGCACGCAAGCAGGCCGCCCGGCCCGGCCGGCCGGCTGCGCGCGCGCCTCGTCGGGGTGCTGCGGGCGGTGCCGATCCGCTGGCGCATCCTGTCGATCGCCGCGCTGAACTCCGCCGTGGTGGTGGTGCTGGTGGCGATGATCTGGAACGGCGCCGCGGTGCTGGGCTCGGCCTGGGACGACGTGCGCCAGGTGCGCGACTCCGACAAGATCCTGGCGCTGCTCGAAAGCGAAACCGGGCGGCTGCAGAACCTGATCCACCGCTACATCAACCAGCCGAGCCCGGACCTGTTCGCCGAGATCCTGCTGCTGCGCGAGGCGGTGCTCGGCACGCTGACCAACCGCGCCGCCAAGGACCCGATGCTATCAGGCTCGGTCGAGGAGCTCGAACGCACCACCGACCGCTTCCTCAACGGCTTCGGCGATCTGCGCGGCGTGCAGGCGACCATCGCCAAGACCTATGAGGACCAGGTGCAGGGGCCGGCCAGGGACATGGCGGGCCTCTATTCCATCATCGAAGGCGCCACCGGCCATCGCGACGCGCTGATCTGGCCCTCGCTCGGCAAATCCCGCGAAGCCTTCACCGCGATGCTGGTCGCCGCCAACTCCTACTATCTGTCGCAGTCGCCGACCGCCGCCGACGACGCCCGCCGCAACACCGAGACGATCGAGAAGACCATTCCGGTCATGATCGACCTCGCCGACAACGATTTGCAGCGCATGGCGCTGCAACGGCTCGCCACCCGCACGGTCGCGTTGCGCGAAGGCTTTGCAAAGCTCTCCGAGCAGCTTGCGAGCCGCACCGAGCTGTTGCGCAGCACCATCGACGCCAGCCAGGCCGAGGCGATCGGCGCCATCGACGAGCTCTCGACCAAGATGCGCCAGCGCGAGCAGAAGGCGCAGGAAACCTTCGACCGCACCCTCGCCGACATTTCCCGCCGCGTGCTCTCCATCGCGGTGATCTTCCTCGGCATCATCCTCACCGCCGGCGTGCTGATCGCGCTGTCGATCCGGCTGCCGCTGCAGCAGATCATGGCGGCGATGCGCGCGATCACGCTCGGCGATCTCGACCGCGAGGTGCAGGGCACGCGCGCGCGCGACGAGGTCGGCGCCATGGCACGGGCGGTGGAGGTGTTTCGCGACAACGCGATCGCCAAGCGCCAGGCCGAGGACGAGCTGCGCGCCGCCAAGGAAAAGGCCGAGAGCGCGCTGCTCGAGCTCCGTGCCGCACAGCAGAACCTGATCGACGCCGAGCGGCTCGCAGCGCTCGGCGGCCTCGTCGCCGGCGTCGCGCACGAGGTCAACAACCCGATCGGCATCAGCCTGACGGTCGCCTCGAGCTTTGCCCGGCGCAGCGACATCTTCGAGGCCCAGCTCAAGGGCGACGGGGCCTTGCGCCGCTCGCAGCTCGAGGAATTCGTGCAGGCCTCGCGCGACGCCTCGCAGCAGCTCGTCAGCAACCTCACGCGCGCCGGCGAGCTGATCCAGTCGTTCAAGCAGGTCGCGGTCGACCGCTCGCATGCCGAGCGGCGGCAGTTCTCCTTGAGCGAGGCCACCGACCAGATCATCGCGAGCCTTAGGCCCGTCCTGAAGCGCTCGCCAATCACGCTCAAGGTCGACGTGCCGGAGGGGCTGCTGCTCGACGGTTATCCCGGCTCCTACGGCCAGATCCTGACCAACCTGTTCCTCAACGCGGCCAACCATGCTTTCGCCGACGGCCGCGCCGGCACCATCACGATCTCCGCGCGGCCGCGCGGGGCCGAGGACATCGAGATCATCTTCGCCGACGACGGCGCCGGCATGACCCCGGACGTGCAGCGCCAGGCCTTTGACCCTTTCTTTACCACCCGGCGCAATGAAGGCGGCACGGGCCTCGGCCTTCATATCGTCTATAACCTCGTCACCCAGCAGCTCGGCGGCCGGATGATGCTGGAATCCAAGCTGGGACAAGGCACCACTTTTCGCATTATCATGCCCCGGGTCGCCAAGGGCGGCGCGCAAAGCACAGAGACTGACGGGACTTCTCAATGGCCGAACAGGACGATGTCCTCCACCTGATCGACGACACCGGTACCGCGTCGGAGGACACGGACACCAGGAAATGGAAGATCGCCGTCATCGACGACGATCCGGCCGTGCATGACGGCACGCGTTTTGCGTTGTCCGACTACAGCCTCAACGGCCAGGGCCTGGAGATCCTCTCGGCCCATTCCGCGGCGGAAGGCCGCAAGCTGATGGCCGCGCACAGTGACATCGCCGCCGTGCTGCTCGATGTCATCATGGAGACCGACGTCGCCGGCCTCGAGCTCGTCGAATACATCCGCAACGAGATCAAGAACGAGACCGTGCGCATCATCCTGCGCACCGGCCAGCCCGGCCAGGCGCCGGAGCGGCGCGTGATCGTGCAGTACGACATCAACGACTACAAGGCCAAGACCGAGCTCACCGCCGACAAGCTGTTCACCTCGCTGACCGCGGCGCTGCGCTCCTACCAGCAGCTCGAGCGCATGGTGCAGACGCGGCGCGGCCTCGAGATCATCATCGATGCCGCCTCCACGCTCTACGACTTCAAGTCGATGCAGCGGCTCGCCGAGGGCGTGCTGACCCAGCTCGCCTCGCTGCTCAACGCCGAGTGCGCCGGCATTCTGGTGCTGCGCGACAATGGCGGATCGGATGCCGAGCTTGCGGTGCTCGCCGGCAGCGGCTGCTACTCGCGCTTCATCGGCAGCACCACGTCGAAGGCGCTCGACCCCGACCTGCGCGAGATGGTCGAGGCCGCGTTCCAGCGCCGCAAGAACGAATTCGCCGACCACCGCAGCGTGATCTATTTGCGCACCGGCTCCGGCCGCGAGGTCGTGGTGCTGCTGCAGGCCGAGCGCGAGCTGTCCGAGACCGACCGCTCGCTGGTCGAGATCTTCTCCTCCAGGCTCTCGATCGCGTTCGACAACGTCATCCTCTACCAGCAGCTCCAGGCCGCCAACACACAGCTCGAGGACCGCGTCGCCCAGCGCACCCGCGCACTTATGCAGGCCAACCGCCGCCTGTCGGCGCAATGGCTGCGGCTGCAGCGCGCCAACGGCTTCAAGAACGAGATTCTCGGCACGGTCGCCCACGACCTCAAGAACCCGCTCGGCGTCATCCTCGGCCGCACCGAGATGCTGAAGGAGCTGATCTCGACCGGCGCCTCGGCGAGCGGCGTGGTCTCCCAGGTCGACCACATCCGCGACGCCACCAAGCGCCTGACCACGATGGTCGACCACCTGATCTCGGATGCGATGGCGGACGCCTTCGACATCACCATCCGCCGCGAGCCGGTCGACGTCGCCGCCCTGGTCAAGGAGGTCGCCGAGGCCAACCAGCCGCTCGCCGTCAACAAGCAGCAGGCGATCAGCGTCACCGCGCCGGCCAACATCGTCACCATGTGCGACACCGACCGCATCCGCGAGGCGATCGACAATCTGATCAGCAACGCCATCAAATACTCGCCGATCGGCGGCAGGATCAACGTGGCGGTCTCCCATGAGGGCAACGACACCATCGTGCGCGTCAGCGACGAGGGCGCGGGCCTGTCGCCGGAGGATCTCGGCCGGCTGTTCGGCCGATTCCAGCGGCTGTCGGCGAAGCCGACCGCAGGCGAGAGCTCGACGGGGCTTGGGCTTTCCATCGTCAAGCGTATTATCGACATGCATGGCGGCGAGGTGACCGCCGAGAGCGACGGCCCCGGCAAGGGCTCGACCTTCACCATCATCCTGCCTGCGACCGAAATGCCGTGATTCGAGTGCCGAGATCAGAGTGACATGACCCAAAGCCAGCACATCATGATCGTCGACGACGAGGCTCCGGCCCGCGAGATGGTCGGCGATTACCTCAAGATGCACGGCTTCGCCGTGACGCTGTGCGACGGCGGCAAGTCAATGCGCGCCGCGATCGAGGGCAGCGTGCCCGACCTCGTCGTGCTCGACCTCAACATGCCCGAGGAGGACGGGCTGTCGATCATCCGCGACCTCAAGAGCCGCATCAACGTTCCGGTGATCATGCTCACGGCGACCGCGAGCCCGATCGACCGCGTCGTCGGCCTCGAGCTCGGCGCCGACGATTACGTGGCAAAACCCTGCGAGCTGCGCGAGCTGATGGCGCGCATCCGCTCGGTGCTGCGGCGGAGCACGCCGGCGAAAACCGCCGCGGCGGACGCTGCGCCCGCGAAATCCGGCAAGGACCAGCTGGTGCGCTTCGGGACAAAATGGCTCGACTTAGAGGCCCAGGCGCTGCGCGACGACGAGGGCAACGAGCACCCGCTGACCGCATCCGAATTCGGCTTGCTGAAAGTGTTCGCCGCCAATCCGAAGCGCGTGCTATCGCGCGAGCGCCTGCTCGAGCTCGCCAATGCCCGCGACGCCGAAGCCTTCGATCGCGCCGTCGACCTGCGCATCATGCGCATCCGCCGCAAGATCGAGCCCGATCCGACCAAGCCCGCCGTGATTCGCACCATCCGCGGCGGCGGCTATCTGTTCTCGCCTCAGGGCGAGAAGGCGTAGGGGTCAGCGGAATCCTTCGCCGTCGGCCTGGCGAAAGCCAGGACCCATTACCCCAAATGGTCCTTGCGGGCAGGCTGGTCACCCCGAATCTTCGCCAAACCACGCCCTGTGGCTATGGGTCCTGGCTTTCGCCAGGACGACGCTTGCAGCAGCACCGAACGCAAAGACCGCAAATCCGTTCCCGGGCCTGCGGCCCGCGACCAAAATCGCCGCTCTCCTATTTCCGCACTTTGAAATTCCACGCATTTTTGTGCCGAATGTTTCGTCGCGCGCCTCCTGACGAAACAATTTGGCGGCGCACGAAACCATTTTCCGCTTGGCGTGCAGACGTCCCGAAACGTTGGCTGACTAACACTTTCGCCCAAGGGAAACGCCGCTCGGTTGCGGCGCACCGGGGAGTGTAGTCAATGCCGAACGTCATCGCCATCAACGCCCAAGCCAGCCAGGGCATCATTGCCGCTCAGGCGACCTCGGACGACATGCTTCTCGAAAGCATTGCCGACGGCAACCGGACGGCCATGCACATCCTCTATTGCCGGCACAATGTGCGCGTCTACCGCTTCATCCTGCGCATCGTGCGCGACGCGACCACGGCCGAGGATTTGGTCAGCCAGGTGTTTCTGGACGTGTGGCGGACCGCCAGCCAGTTCCAGGGCCGCTCGCAGGTATCGACCTGGCTGCTCTCGATCGCCCGTTTCAAGGCGCTGACCGCGATGCGCCAGCGCCGCTTCGAGGACATCGACCAGGAGGACGTGCGCCAGATCCCGGACGACAGCGACACGCCGGAGACCTCGCTCGACCGCAGCGACACCAGCGCCATCCTGCGCGCCTGCGTCGCAAAACTGTCGCCCGCGCATCGCGAGATCATCAACCTCGTCTACTACCACGAGAAGTCGGTGGAGGAGGTCGGCCAGATCATCGGCATCCCGCAGAGCACGGTGAAGACCCGCATGTTCTATGCCCGCAAGCAGCTCGCCGACCTGCTTAAGGGTTGCGGCGTCGACCGTTTCGCCGCCTGAGGCCAAGGATTTAACAAGGATTTCAAGGGGATATGGCCAAGTTTCAGGCCCTTCTCCCCGGACACGGAAGCGTTACCGCCGACGAAACAATTGAAACAAACCACAACATCAGGCGGAAAAACTTCCCCCCTATAAAGCTCACATACGGTTTCGCTTAAACCTCCCAAGGACCTCCAACGGCCCGGACGGGATGCCCCCCTCCGGGTCGTTTTGTGTCTGGGGGGTGGGTGCCGCGAACTCGGCGTTTGAGTGAGGCGGGTAACGCTCTCTCATTCCCCCTCCCCCCTTGTGGGGGCAGGGAGGGGGGTCCACACGGGGACTCTCTCGATTTACGCGCGCGGGCGAATCGCAAACGGATAGACCATTTCCTGGGCTACCCCCCTCCCTAACCCTCCCCCACAAGGGGGGAGGGAACGCACTGATGTTCGCGGCTGGCGCCTCGGCGTCACGAGCGCGTGACATCGCGTAACGAGCCTCGCCGCCATTCCGAACAGCCCTCGTGACCCCATCCACGAGTGGCACGATGCTCGAACTCGTCTTCGCTTTGCTTGCCGGCATTCTCACCATCGCGGCGCCCTGCACGCTGCCGATGCTGCCGATCCTGCTCGGCGCCTCGATCGGGCGCGCGGGGCATCTGCGGCCGGCGATGATCGCGCTCGGCTTCGTCGTCTCGTTCTCGGCGGCCGCGCTGCTGCTCGGCGCGATCACGCGCCTGTTCGACTTCGATCCGAACGTGCTGCGCGAGGCCGCATCGATCCTGCTGCTCGGCTTCGGCCTGCTGATGCTGTGGCCGGCGCCGTTCGAATGGCTGTCGATCCGGCTCAATGGCTGGCTCGATCTCGGCGCCGCGAGCGGCACGCAGCGCGAAGGCGCACTCGGCGGGCTCATCCTCGGCACCACGCTCGGCCTGGTCTGGACGCCCTGCGCCGGCCCCGTGCTCGGCTCGATCCTGACCCTGGTTGCCACATCGAAAAATCTGGCCTGGGCCGGCACGCTGCTGATCGCCTACGCGGTCGGCGCTGCGATCCCGATGCTGGCAATCGCCTATGGCGGCCAGGCCGCGACCACGCGCGTGCGCAGCCTCGCCCGGATCTCGCCGCGGCTGCAGCAGGGTTTTGGCGTCGTCGTGATCGCCTTCGCGCTCGCCGCCTACTTCCAGTACGACACGCTGATCGTGGCGTGGCTCACCGGCTTCTATCCCACCGGCCAGATCGGCCTGTGACCATCCCCTCATCTGCACTGGAGGACGCTTCGATGACTTTCAAACTGCTCACTGTGGCCGCCGCCCTGATCGGCATGGCCGTGACCGGCGCCGTCATTCCCGGCATCTGCGACGAGGCCGCGCGCGCAACCCCCGTGGTCACCGCCGCGGCAACCCAGCAGACCGCGCCCGATTTCGCCGGCGTCACCAGTTGGTTCAACTCGAAGCCGCTGACCATCGCCGACCTCCGCGGCAAGGTCGTGCTGGTGGACTTCTGGACCTATGGCTGCGTCAACTGCGTCAACACCCTGCCGCATGTCACCGGGCTCTATGCGAAATACAGGGACAAGGGCCTCGTCGTGGTCGGCGTGCATACGCCGGAATTCCCGTTCGAGCGCTCGGCCTCCAACGTGCAGGCCGCGCTGAAGCGCCACGGCATCACCTACCCGGTGGCGCAGGACAATGATTCCAGGACCTGGAACGCCTACAGCAACCGCTACTGGCCGGCGCAGTACATCATCGACCAGAACGGCAAGATCGTGTTCCAGCACGATGGCGAAGGCCGTTACGACGAGATCGACCGCACGGTGGCGCGGCTGCTGAACGCCAATAGCTGACGCCGCATGCGCGAGCGCCGGTTGTCGCTTGACTCCACGGACCCGTCCGTGGAGTTTCGCTCCATCGAAATCAGCCGCCCGCGATGGACGACGCGCCCCCCATTGACATTCGCCTTCGCGAGGGCGCCTCGATCGCGCAGCGGCTGGTCATGTCCGGCTTTGCGGCGGCCGTCGCGCTGTGCTTCACGCCGGGCCTGTTCACCCATGACACGCTGGAAATCATCATCTCCGTGGTCGCGCTGCTCGTAGGCGCGGCGTTCGTCGGCGGCATCATGCTGGCGCCGGCGGTGGTGTGGATCATCACGCCCGATGAAATCCTGATCGGGCATCAGCGTCCCTTCGGAAAGCTCCGGACGCGGATCGTCACGAAAGACGACATCAGCGCACTCCAGGTCCCCGGCAGCAAGCGGGTGAAGGCCCGCTTCCAGCTCGTCTTCACGCTGGCATCGGGGGAGCGCCTGACGTCGCCGCCGATCGCCGACGTCACCCATGTTCGCGACACCGTGGCGCGGATCGCGACGCAGTTCGACGTCCCCAATGTCGAGGCACCCAGCAATCCGCTCGATGCCTCTAATCCCGAGATGCATCTCGGCGAACCCGTCGAGCCGTTTCCCGCGCGCGACATCCGGATCGTTGCCCTGGTCGTGGTCGCACTCTGCGCCGTTCCCTACGCCTGGAGGCTCTGGCGCGGGCTGCCGCCCAGCCATGTCGACATCATGCTGCTGCCGCTCGGCGCGATCGCCGCGTTCGCCGTCCACAGATACGCCAACCTCGTGACCGGCGCCTTCTGGGTGATCCGCCAGGGCGATATCCGCGTCGAACGCCTGTGGGGCAATGGCACGCCGCGCACGGACCATATCGAAGGGCACGAGGTGAAATCGATCACGGTCGAGCGCCGCGGCCGGTCCGAGGACGAGCACTGCATCGTGGTGATCCGGCTCAAATCCGGCCAACGCTTTCGCAGCCCCCGCATCGGCTCGCGGGTCGAGGCCCGCGCCGTGGGGGCCGAAATCGTCCGGCGGCTGGAGATTGGGCCGGAGAGCAATCAGATCTGACGATGATGATGAGGAGGCTCGACCAACCTCCAGCCGTGCTCCGTTCCCTTCCCCCTTGTGGGGGAGGGCTAGGGAGGGGGGTAGCCCAGGAAAAGGTGCTGATTGATGATCCGATGACTTCGGTGCTTAATCGACAGAATCCCCGCGTGGCACCCCCTCCCTGCCCCTCCCCCACAAGGGGCTATCCGATTCACACATCGGTATTGTTCTGCTGCGAGTGGCGCATCATCAGATTGGTGCCGCGCTTCATGGCT